>CANMMM010000005.1 GCA_947498935.1 uncultured Aquimarina sp.
TGGAACAACATCAAAGGTATATGAGTCAGCTCTTAAGGAATCGAAAAAAACAAAAAACCTAAGATGACAAAGTAGGATTACTTTTTGTTACCCTAAAAAATAGTTTTTAACACTTTATTAACTTTCTTATTATTAATGCAAACAACTTACTATTTCTAAAAACGAGACACAAAACTACTGTAAAAACATCTTTATTTTATGTAAAAACCGCATATTTTAACCCTAAAAGCAATCTTGATTCTATTTTTGGTATTTTTCAATATCCTAGTATATCTTTATACTCCACAATCATTACTTATGGAAAAACACAGATGCGCTTGGTGTGTTGGAGACCCACTATATGAGGCATACCACGATACGGAATGGGGAGTTCCCCTACATGATGAACAACAATTATTTGAATTTTTGATACTGGAAACTTTTCAGGCGGGATTGAGTTGGATCACCATCCTTCGAAAAAGAGAGAATTTCAGAAAAGCTTTTGACCAATTCGATTATCGTATCGTAGCACAATACGATGACACCAAAAAAGAAGCACTACTACAAGATGCAGGTATTGTGCGCAATAAACTAAAAGTCAATGCTGCCATTACCAACGCACAGCAATTCTTAAAAATCCAAGAAGAATTCGGTAGCTTCGACCAATACATATGGGGATTCGTCAATCACACTCCCATCGTAAACCAATGGAAAGATCATAAGGATTGCCCTGCTAAAACTCCATTATCAGACAGCATTAGCAAAGACCTTAAGAAAAGAGGGTTTAAATTCGTCGGATCTACCGTCATTTATGCCTTTATGCAAGCCATCGGTATGGTCAATGACCATACTATTGATTGTTTTAGATACTCAGAAATTATTGCTACCTATTAAAAATGTAATTATTCCTATTTTGTCATCTTAGCGAGTAGTATTTATTTGCGTTAGGGATTGCAGTGAAAATCCCACAGCTACGACCATAGGAGTAGCGAGGAATTGTAGCGGAAAGCCCGACCCTTGTGGTAACGCCCTAAGATAACAAAGTAGAATTATACTAAAAGAGATAGCACCTCGAAAGCGCTACCTCTTTTATAAAAAATCGTATTTAGAACATGTGGCTTTGAGTACATATTATTTCTACGACAAGTAGCTCATAAATTCATCTCTAGGGATTTCAGCAGCCCCTAGACTTGCTAAATGTGCGGTGTATACCTGACAATCTATCAGACGCACCCCTTTTTGTTGTAAAAAAGCCACTAGTTTGATAAACCCATACTTAGAAGCATTACTCATCCTCGAAAACATACTTTCTCCACAAAATACTTTTTGGTCTTCCAACCACACTCCATACAACCCACCAACAAGCACACCATCTTTCCATACTTCTACCGAAATGGCATGTCCTTTTCTATGTAACTCCATATACGCCTGTTGCATTGCTGATGTAATCCAAGTACCTTCTTGCTCTTTTCTATAAACAGTAGCACAGTTCTGTATCACATTTTTAAAATCTGCATTAAAAGTCACGTCAAAAGCATCTTTTCGAATGAGTTGTCGCATGCTTTTACTCACCTTTAATTCTTGCGGAAAAAGCACCATTCTAGGATCGGGACTATACCACAATATAGGTTCCCCTTCATTATACCAAGGAAAAACACCGCTCCGATAAGCCTTTAATAATCTGGTGGTGGAAAGATCTCCTCCAACAGCAAGCAACCCATCTGTTTCGGCTTCTGAAACAGCAGGAAATACGATAGAATCTGTAAGAAAATGCACCATAAAATAGCAAATGTTTCTACAAAGTTAAATATCAATTAGTTGTTTGATTTTACTGAAAAAATACCAATATTTGTTAAGACCTTTTAAGATAAATTTTGTTCATCATTGCTTTTTTTGAGTTTTATTAAAAGGTTCATCAAAACCACAATATGAAAAGTCCGACACTTAGAGGTATCGGACTTTTTTAATCGTTAATTCATCTTATAGAACAACCACTATTGTATATAGCAATCATTTTTAGAAAGGAAGATCGTCGTGGTCTTCTTCCTGAAAATTAGTCGCAGGTTCAAAAGCCTCTGCTGGAGGAGGCACTGATGTAGGACCTGATGGCATTGCTGGCTGTAAACTCTCAATTCTCCATCCTTGTATTGAATTGAAGTACTTCGTTTCTCCTTGTGGATTTACCCACTCACGTCCTCTAAGATTAATACTGATCTTTACATTATGTCCTACTTGGAAATTGTTTAATAAATCACACTTATCCTGAACAAACTCTACCATTATATGTTGCGGGTACTGTTCTTCCGTAGTGACTACAATTTCTCTTTTCCTAAAACCGTTGCTTCCAAAGGTTTGTGTCTCACCGATCATCTTTACTTTACCTTGTACTTCCATCTTATTTATTATTGTATTGCTGCTAAAATATTCCATGCAGTACCTACATCATCTTTATTCAAATACTGCTGTACAAATTTATGAATTTCTATCTCTTTTGCCGTAGCGATTCGATGCTTAATATCAGGATTGTTATTAACAAACGTTAAAGCCTCTGTTTTTGAAGGTATCTCAGCTATAGCTCCTAATTTACCTAAATCATTTCCCGTAAACACCTTACTACTTTTAATAACTTCAGGGAGTGCATCGATTCCCATGCCCACTATATGCAATGGTTTTTGGACCTCGAACATTCCTTTGCTAGCCCTTGTATACCAATTTCCTCCCATCCGAGCCACTACATCTATTTGATGCTGATCTATTTTATCCGAAGCATCCATCACAGTATCTTGTATATGCATAAACACTACTTTGCATATGATTAAATTCCCCGCACCTCCTTTTGTACCCATAGGTAGTATATTCTCTATAGTGCACTCAAACTGTACGGGAGATGCTGCCACTCTATAAGGAGCTACTTTTACAGAAGGTACCATCGTAAATCCTGCTTTTTCGAATTCATTGACTTTAGCTGCATAAGGCGCACTGCTCAATGACATTTGTTGTACCATCGCATAGCTAACCATATTAATCACTACTTCTTCTGTAGCCAATGCATTATCTAATGTATGCTTAGTACTGTGATCAGTAATCCGCCTTGCTGGCGAAAAAATAAGGATTGGCGGATTGGCACTAAATACGTTAAAAAAACTAAAAGGAGCTAGATTAGGAACTCCTTCTGTATCCAATGTACTGGCCAATGCAATCGGTCTAGGTCCTACTGATCCTAGTAACAAACCTTGTAGTCTTGCAGTAGTTATAGTGGCTGGGTCTATAGATACCATCTATCTTTTTTTTAGTCACTTAAAGATACTTTAATTTTTATCAACTCGTTATAATTTGAAGACTCTAAAAATATTCTACACAAAATTATTCAAAAACATTTATATTTAGGTTTCGTTAACACAATATTTGTATGAATTTTTCTGACGAACGCCACCTTGCTGGTTATTTTATTGTATTTGCAGTACTGGTTATTACAGGGCTCGTATTATGGAATACGTCTATTTTTTTACAACGACTAAAAAAAGATGAAAATACCAAAATGCAAGTATGGGCACAAAGTTATAAAGCACTAGACAGCCAATCATTAGACAGTGAACTCTCGGATGACTATCTCGAATTATCCAACATTATTAATAAAACCAATAATACAATACCAATTATTATTACTGATGAAAACGGTGATTTTATTATGAATAGTAAGGGAATATTAGATCAAAATTATTTCAAAAACCTACCTTATGATCTAAACGAAGAAGACCTAGCAAGTTACCTAGAAGACATGCAATCAGAAAACGAACCTATCGCAATGGACTTGCAGGGCTCTACACAACTGATTTACTACGGAAACTCCTCTATTCTCAATAAGTTAAAATACTACCCTATTGCGATTGCTTTGATATTATTTTTGCTTATCGGAGTGGTATACTTCTTTTTCACTACTTCTAAGACAAGCGAACAAAATAAATTATGGGCTGGAATGGCCAAAGAAACAGCACACCAAATTGGTACACCACTATCCTCGTTAGTCGGATGGAATGAAATTCTAAAGTCTGAAAATATTGAACCCGATTACATCAAAGAAATTGAAAAAGACATTTCTCGATTAAAGGTCATTACCGAACGTTTCTCTAAAATAGGATCTATCCCTAAACTCGACGAAACGAATATTGTAAATGAAACGAGAGAAGCCTACACCTACCTTCAGTCCAGAAGTTCTAAACTTATCAATTTCTCGTTACAACTCCCTAATGAGCCGATCATGGTAGATATCAACTCTCAATTGTATAGCTGGACGATAGAAAATCTAGTGAAAAATGCCATCGATGCGATGAGAGGAAAAGGAGATCTTTATGTAGATGTTACACAAGACACAAAACGAGTGTATATACATATTACAGATACAGGACGAGGCATCCCAAAAAGTAAATTCTCTAAAATTTTTGAACCTGGATACACTTCCCGCAGTAGAGGTTGGGGACTGGGGTTATCATTAGCCAAAAGAATTATAGAAGACTACCACTCTGGAAAAATTAAAGTACTAAAATCAGAGATTGGAAAAGGAAGTACGTTTCAGATCGCACTGCGTAAATCATATGTTTCTTAAAACCTACACTATTTATGAAGTGTTTTAAACTTTTTTCAATTTGCTATAAAAACGATCTTTTGCAACCAAATTTTGTAATTTTTGAGTTCCGTAGCGCTGCTATGCAACAAAAAAATCACTGCATTTGGTCACAAAATCTTACGATGTTCGCTGAAACAGCGCTATTGCACCTTAAAACCTAAGCATGAACACTGAACATATTGTATTAAAAGAAGCTCCATTACACAATAATTGCCCTGAATGTTATGCAAATGATGGACTTATACTCACCTTTACACAACAAAAAACAACTTCTAAATTTATGACGCTACACAGCAAGGAAGCTGTAGGAAACCTAAAATGCACTAAATGTGGAAGCAACATTTTTATGGGAAGATGGACTGACGAAATAGAACAAGTATATAAATACCATCAAAAAACCATCGTATTACCAACTACAGGCAAAAAATTTACACAACTTTTTTATGGACTGGTCATTGGGGGATTATGCATCCTAGTAGGGGGTGGTATTCTATGCTACATATACATGCAATCGATACCGGCAACCTAATTATTGGTAGCGTTTCATAATCGCACGCACCCCATCTGGAATTATAAACGGAGTATTTGTAGAAAAATCTAAACATACTGCGACATCATTCCCTACAGCACAGAGTACTTGATCGTCATTATACAATTCATGATACAAACCAAAACTTGAATTCTTAGTAAAAGCCACTTTCGTTTTGATCAATACATTTCCTGGAAAGAACAATGGATGTTTAAAATCACATTGGGTAGACACCAATATAGGCCCTTTTTTACTCGTTGTATATAATTGAGCGAGCCCTGTAATATCCCAAAACTGTACGCGAGCGCTCTGCATGTATTTCATGAAATTCACATTATTTACATGCTGATACGTATCCATTTCACTCCAATCGATACGTAGCTGTAATGTTAATGCATTATCAGTAACCTGCATCTACACGTGTTTATAAATAAGACTGTATCTGAGTAGCCAATGCTTCGAACTCCTCGCTACTCATTTGTATTTTTTTCTGAAATGTCATTTCACTCATTTCATTAATCGGAATCAGATGTACATGTACATGAGGCACTTCTAATCCTACAACAGCCATTCCTACTCGCTTACAGGGTACTGCTTTTTCAAGGGCTATCGCTACTTTTCTAGAAAATTCCATAAGCCCTGCATACATCTCTTTATCTAAATTGAATAATTTATCTTCTTCTTTTTTGGGTATACATAGTGTATGCCCTGCTGCATTAGGATTAATATCCAAAAAAGCATAATAATTAGCATCCTCTACTATCTTATAAGAAGGGATTTCATTATTTATAATCTTAGTAAACAGGGTAGGCATTTTTTATTTTTTTATTAGTTGTGCGAGCGAAATATAGGATATTTCTTTTACATACTGAAGCTATAAAAAAACCTTTCTTACAAAATTAAAGAAAGGTTTCGATATATTTTTATACACGGTATTATTCTCTAGTTATTTCGACAACATCGAACTTCATAACACCACTAGGCACTTGTATTTCTGCTACTTCTCCTACACTTTTTCCTAACAAACCTTTACCTATCGGAGAGTCTACAGATATTTTTCCTGTTTTTAAATCAGCTTCGCTTTGCGCTACCAACTTATAAGTCATCTCTGCTCCGTTAATTTGATTTTTTATTTTTACTGTAGAATGAATCAAGGCTTTAGAAGTATCCAATTGAGATTCATCGATCAATCGAGCACCAGATAGCGTCTCTTCTAGTTTAGAAATCCTCATTTCTAATAAACCTTGTGCTTCTTTTGCTGCATCATACTCAGCATTTTCACTTAAGTCTCCTTTATCCCTCGCTTCTGCGATTGCCTGTGATGCCTTTGGTCGTTCTATATCTTTGAGTTGATTTAACTCTTCTCTTAATTTTTTTAGCCCGTCTGCAGTGTAATAAGATACTTTGCTCATAACTTCATCATTTATATAAATACAAAAAATCCCATAGCTATGGGACTTTATCTCTAAAACAAATATACTAAAAAAATACACGAGAATACATTTTTGCTTAATTTGGTACTCTAAAAAGCAGCTCATGAAAAATTATATAATCCTTATTTGTATGCTATGCCTACTGCTATCATGTAGCAGCGACGACAATCGTGCATCAAATCCAAACCTACCTACTTTTGATTTTGCGGTTGAAGTCAACTTAAACCTACCTCAATTCAGTGATCTTAAATTTGATTTCAACTCCGAAACAATTACTAATGATGGTGTTGGTATCAAAGGAGTTGTTATTTTTAATATTGGCAACGAACAATATACTGCTTTTGAATTAAGTGACCCTAATATCCTACCTAGTGATTGCTCTGCTTTACGCATCAATGGGGCGAATGCAGCATCTAATTGTGGCAATGATAATGAATATAGTCTCATTACAGGACAACAATTAAAAGGAGAAGGAGGCTTCCCATTGTTTGCATACCGTATCAATAGAAATGGGAATACGCTTTTTATCTCTAATTAAATCGTACATAATACAACGCAGCACTTCTCTCTCTATAATTATAATCTCATCATATAGGCTATAGCCATTCTTATATCTTTTTAGCATCACATTTTTATACAGAAATTAATGCTATTTTGTTACATTCATTACTTTATGTAAGGAGTAACACAACACCTACTTATATAGATACTAGCAATATCAGATAACAGCTATATATCATATCGTGCTAAAAATTATAGCATGAAAGCATTTCTCATGTACATATTATCTATGATCTAAAATTCACATCAATCATAGCATAAAACCACCCCCTCATATCTTCTAGGCTTTTTTTACAAAAAAATAAAGACATCACATTTCATTAACACAACAAGGAGAGTATTCCCTATTTCTGTTAAATAAAATTTTTAATTTCATACTTCTAAAAGTAAACAATAAGTAAACTTCAGTTTATTAAGACCTCTCTGGCATAGTAAAAAAGTAAATTTTTCCCGTTGCAGCTAGCACAATAACTACCTGAAAACATGAAAACTATCATTCATGTATATTTTATCTACTGATTAAAAACCAATGTTTACTTTTTGTACACTTACTTAAAACGACATTCCGATTTTTGTTTACCAGTTTTACAGTCGTCATTTTTTTTACATATTTCATAAAAAAATGACATTTAATCATCAACTAATAATTGATGATTAAAACTATAATAATCAGTTAATTTTTTAATTTCTCAACTATGAAAACAAATCGAAATTTAGCAGTAACCTTTCTTGCTACAGCATCGCTATTGGTAACAGCATGCGATCAAGATGAAAGTACAGACACTCTTACTACTACAAACGCTGAAACCCTATTAAAAAGTACAGTAACTACAGATGAATTACGTAGTCTATATATAGCTGACCCCCTAAACAATCAACAAACAATAGGTGATGAAATCAATCTATCAAAGTCTAACGCTCCTGCAAATGTCCAAGATGTACCCGCAGATATAGGTTTCTTAAATAAAGCCGAGACTATCAATTTTCCTAAAAAGATGTTGATCCATTTCGATCTTAATGAAGTATCTAAATTGTCTAAAGTAGGTAAGAATTTCATTTTGTCTAATGTAGCATCAAAAACTCAAAAAGACATTCGTGCTGTATACGTAGGCGGTGTGTACTACTTAAAATCCAATAACGCATCCGAAATAAACAGAATCCCCCTAAAAGTTAGACGCTTAACAGAAAGTAAAGGGAAAGAATTTCCACTTTGGGGGCTATCTTCTGATCAAATTCGATATGAAAAAAGTCGCATTATAGTAGACGAATGGAATCGAATCGGACGCGCTTCTGTAAACTGTAACAACACTAGTGTAGCACAATCAGATGTTTTTGTCACTACAGAAACGACTACTAAAGAAACCAACTGGAATGTGTCTGGATCTTTCTCACTCGCTGTAGAAAAAACTGCAAAAGTTCCTTTTATTGCATCTGCTAAAATAACAGCTACGGTAACCATTGGTGCTGGTGGTGGTGGAAGTACCTCCAACACAAAATCTATCCAATATAGAGCTAATCTAAATGCTCCTGCCAAACGAGCTGTAGAATTACTAGAATTCTCTAGAAATTTTGAGACAGAAAATGATTTTAGCTACGAAATGGAGTTTGATGGCTATGTACAATACATCTATAAAGAAGGAAAAAATTATAAAAGAGGACATATCAATGTATGGGATGCTTTATTTTCTGAAAGAAACAAAGCTCCAAACCATTTTACGGTAACAGGAGTGGCTAAACAATCTTCTAATGGAGATCGAATTTATGTAAGAAACGAACTTGGAAAAACAAAAAAAGTACGTGCTTGTAACTCACCTGCTTCTTTGAATCAATAAGCTTACACTAAAGGATGTTATTACGATAAAAAAGCCTCTACAAATCGCTATTTTTATAAATAGCTGTAATTATAATAAAAAGGCTACTGTTTAAAAAAGCATCCTACTACCAACACTAATAACGATTTGAAAAATAGATCATTTCGTTATTAGTGTCTTTTCTTATGTGGATACATTACATAGTAAAAATCCCTCCTTGTAAATTAAACACGGTTAGATCCTTTCGATGTTCTGCTATCAATTGTGCTGCAACTTTACTACGCACTCCTGATTGACAACAGACCACAATAGGCCTGCTTGATGGCAATGTGGCTATATGCGCTGATAACGCTTCTAATGGAATATGCATACCGCCTATATTAAATTTTTCAAACTCAGCTGCCGTACGTACATCGAGTAATTGGTATGCTTCCATATTCTCCTTTACATCTGCCATTGTAATCTCTGCATACGATTCGGGATGAATACCACAGAAAAATGCGTAATCATCTTCGAGCGCAGTTACTTCTATGGCTTCGTTTTTAGTAAATCGAAGCACTTGCTGTTCTAGTGTTAATGCATCTAGGTATAGTAATTTACCCTTGAGTACTGTACCAATTCCTGTAATCATCTTTAATACTTCGTTTGCTTGCAGGCTTCCGATAATGCCTGGCAATACCCCTAGCACCCCTATATCAGAACAATTAGGCACTGCATCTGGAGCAGGCGGATCTGGAAAAAGGCAACGATACGTAGGGCCACCTTGATAATTCAACACGGAAACTTGCCCCTGAAACTTAAAAATAGAGCCAAATACCAATGGAGTGTCTGTAAGTACACATGCATCATTGACTAAATAGCGTGTTGGAAAATTATCACTTCCATCCACCACTATGTCATAGGCTTCGAATAATTCAATGGCATTTTCAGTATTCAATCGCTCTGTATAGACTTTAAAAAATACAAAAGGATTTAATTGAGATAGTTTAGTGGCGGCTGTCTGTGCCTTGGATGCGCCGACATCTGCTACAGTATACAATACCTGACGCTGTAAATTAGACATATCCACTACATCATCATCTACGATACCAATCGTACCTACTCCTGCAGCGGTTAAATACTGCAATATAGGGCATCCTAATCCTCCAGCACCGATCACTAATACCTTAGCAGCTTTTAGCTTTTCCTGCCCTGACACACCAATTTCATCTAAGATGATATGGCGGTTATATTGTTGTTTTTCTGTATTACTCAGCATCTACTTGTCCTAAATAATTATCCAAAGTGTTCCCAATCTTTCCATACGACTTCTAGGCCTTTACTCTTTAGCATCGCTTCTACGGCCTCGGTAGAACGTTCGTCTGATATTTCGAATTGTTCTAACGATTGCGGTTCTACTACATAGCCTCCAGGATTGGTTTTAGAAGCTGCGCTGATAGAGGTAATCCCTAAATTAACGATATGTTCTCTAAATGTTTCACTCTCTCTAGTAGACATTGATAGTTCTACATCTTCGTCTAATAATCGAAAAGCACAAATCAGTTGTACGAGATCTGCATCTGTCATTTCTACCTTAGGTTCTAGCCCTCCGCTATGAGGACGTAATCTAGGAAAGGAAATAGAATACTTGGTTTTCCAATAGTTTTTTTGCAAATACTTAAGATGCAAGGCTGTAAAAAAGCTATCGGCTCTCCAATCTTCTAAGCCAAATAAAGCACCTAAACCAATTTTATGCACTCCTGCTCTTCCCAATCGATCGGGTGTTTCTAATCGATAATCAAAATTAGATTTACGTCCTTTGGGATGGTGCTTTTTATATTCGGCGCGATGATAGGTTTCTTGATATACCAATACTGCATACAATCCACTATCAATTAATTGCTCATAATCGGGCTGATCCAGCGGCTGTACTTCTATCGTAATATTTGAGAACTGAGATTTAATCAACTGGATTGCATGATTGATATACGATACCCCTACTGTTCTATTTGCTTCACCTGTAACAAGTAGAATATGATCATACTTCTTAGACTTTAGGTACGCTACTTCTTTTAGAATTTCTGCATCTGTGAGGGTTCTGCGAGGTATCTTATTCGTCATACTAAACCCGCAATACGTACAGATATTCTGGCACTCATTACTCAAATACATAGGCGCATACATCTGTATGGTATTCCCAAATCGCTTTTTGGTAATTCGGTAGCTCTGTTGCGCCATTTGTTCTAAGTACGGGCGTGCAGCAGGAGAGATCAATGCTTTGAAATCTTCTATATCTCTTTTTTCCTTGCCCAATGCATGCACTACATCCGATGCTGTTTTAGAAAGAATGCTAGCCAATGTTTCGTCCCAATCGTATTGATCGAACACTTCTTTAAAAGAGCCATCCGCTATCGGTTGTAACGTCTCTGTTGGAGACGGCATCGTATGTTTATCTTTATTATTCATCGGTTTATACTCATTATTTTATAAACAGCACTTCATATACATCATCATCTTACATCTGTACACTATTACTCTGTATAACTCCTATTAGTTTTCTGTTAGGAAACTAGTCAGTGGACTACTTGCCTCAGCATGTTGTTGTACAGGTGCTAGCTTGGCATTATAGGCCATTCTTCCTGCTTCGACAGCCATTTTAAAGGCTTTTGCCATTGCTACGGGCTGTTGTGACACTGCAATCGCTGTATTCACTAACACTGCATCTGCTCCTATTTCCATGGCATGTGCCGCGTGCGACGGACTGCCAATCCCTGCATCTACAATCACAGGCACATTACTCTGATCAATAATAATCTCTAGAAAATCTAGCGTTTTCAGTCCTTTATTACTCCCTATCGGTGCTCCTAATGGCATTACACATTGCGCTCCGACTTCTTCTAATCGTTTGCACAATACTGGATCTGCATGAATATACGGCATGACCACAAACCCTTGCTTCACCAGCATTTCTGCTGCTTTTAAGGTTTCTATCGGATCTGGCAATAAATATTTAGGATCTGGATGAATTTCTAATTTTACCCAATTTGTTCCTAGTGCCTCTCTAGCCAATTGGGCTGCAAACACAGCTTCTTTAGCATCACGTACTCCCGAAGTATTGGGTAATAAATTGATATGCTGATGGGATACATGTGTGAGTATATCATCATTTTCATTTTCTACATCTACCCGTTTTAACGCCACAGTTACCAACTCACTTTCTGATGCGACTAAAGCCGCTTCCATTAATTGTGAAGAACTGAATTTTCCTGTTCCTGTAAATAACCGAGACGAAAACTCTTTATCTGCTATTTTTAGTGTATCCATGCTGGTTGAATTTTAACTAATAGCCTTCGGCTATGTATGCTTTTATCGTTTCTATTTTTTCTTCTAACTCTTCTTGGGCTGTTAGCATCCCTGAGACCGCCACTCCCCGAACTCCTGTACTAATAATCTCTCTGATATCAGTCGCTGTAATTCCTCCAATAGCTACCACTGGCAATGCTATATTGTGCTGCTGAAGCGCTGTCATGATTGCTCGATAGCCTTGCACTCCCAATACTGGGCTCAACTTTTTCTTAGTAGTCGTGTATCGAAAAGGTCCTACTCCTAAGTAATCTACACCATCCGCTGCATGCTGTAAACAATCTTCTAGCGTATTGGCGGTACCTCCAATAATAGAATTCGGGCCTAGTATCTTCCGTGCTTCTTGGGGACTCATATCATTGAGTCCTAAATGCACGCCATCTGCTTGTGCTGCTTTTGCAATACTGACTTGATCATTTACAATCATAATCGCTCCATACTGATCACAGATTTCTCTGCATTTTAGGGCGGTAGTGAGATAGGTAGCTGCATCTACTTCTTTGAGTCGTAATTGTATCCACCTTCCTCCTGCTTCACACACACGACCAATATTCACTAAATGGTCTCTAGGAGTTTCTCCCTGAGAAATGTATTGAACGCCTATTTCTGTAAGTACGTGTTCACTCATCTTTTTTATTTCATTATAGGAGCGGTCATATACTGACGTATTCCTTATATTTTGTGATAGCCCAATAGTGATGTATTGGAAGCTAGCACTTTTTCTGTATACCGTTTTGCTCGGTAGCATGCCTTAAGTAATGGAAACCCCATAGCTAGTTGTGCTGCAATCGCAGCAGACAATACACAGCCACTCCCATGCTTGGGTGTACAATGTTTCATCTTGGGATTAAGTACATACATGCTCCCATCTGTTGTATACAATTCGTCTTTGCCTATACTCGTTGTACGATGTCCTCCTTTGAGCAATACATTCGTAGCACTCGTCATATGTGTTATTGTTTCCTGTATGCCCTTGGCTGGGTATAATTTTTCGATCTCCAATATATTAGGGGTGATCAGATGTACTTGTGCTACTACACGATCTAAGATGGTCGTCGTATCATGTACAGCTCCTACTCCTTCTGCTATATGGAAATCAAAATCCGTACTAGAGGTCAGTACAGGATCTAGAATGATTTTAATAGTCGGATTATGAGTTTTGAGTAAGGTGATGATATTTTCTAGAAAATGCCAGTTGGGTACAATACCGATTTTAGCGACATCTATGGTAAACTTCTTAAACAAAACAGCGATCTGCTCCTTAACCACATCGAATACTACCCAATGGCAGTGTTCGAAATCAGTATCATTCTGTACTGTATTGGCAGTACATACTGCTAATCCATAGCATTTCAATGCCTCGAATGTCTTGATATCGGCAGTAATTCCTGCTCCAGATGAAGGATCGAATCCTGCTATAGTAAGTACATACGGGCGTTTTTTCATACTGTTTTTATTTCTGTAGCACAGTGTCCAATGCTGCTTGGATAACTTTAAAACTCTCTAGCGCATTGGGCGTGTTCCACACGCCTCCTAAGACACCTACTCCTTTGTATCCGAGATCATATGTAGCTTGTAAAGTAGCTGCATTAATACCTCCCATGCCAATCACAGTAGCCTTGATATCATGTACCGCAAAACCTTTACCTTCATACCCTTTTTTAGAAATGGATCCAAAAACTGGACTTAATAATACGTACTCAAAAGCTGCATTACAATCCTGTATAGCTTCCTTGGAATGAAAGGAACTACTTACTGCAAAGCCTTTGTTTTTATAAACTTGTACTGTGGCTTCTAAGGCATCTTCTAGATCAAGTCTGGCTTGTTCTTGCAGATGGATTCCTCGTAACTGGTACTCCATCGTAAGTTCTGGGTATTGATGAATCATAATCCTATCATGATACTGTCGCTCGATCTGATCTAGTAATGCACGATAGCCATCTATACTAAACGTCGGTTTACGCAAGTGTAACACTTGCAATCCAGCATGAAACAATGCATTGATTTGCTGCGCTTCTTGTACTAGCGGACGCTCTGAGGTAAGGATAATTAACATATCACTATACAATGTACCCTATCATCAGTTTCGTAGCGTAAAAGAGTACAAATCTCTCCGACGCTACGAAACTTGATACGGGTCACTTATTTATAAATAAACTTCGCTTCCTTTTTCTTTGAATTCTTCTGCTTTTTCTTGCATCCCTTCTGTCAAAGCATTTTGAGCATCGATTTCTTTTTTTGCTGCATAATCTCTTACTTCTTGAGAAATTTTCATCGAGCAGAATTTAGGACCACACATACTACAGAAATGTGCTATTTTGGCACCTTCTGCTGGTAGTGTTTCATCGTGGTATTCTCTTGCTCTTTCTGGATCTAAGGCAAGGTTGAATTGGTCTTCCCATCGGAATTCAAAACGTGCTTTACTCAAGGCATCATCTCTGTGTTGTGCTCCAGGGTGTCCTTTTGCTAAATCAGCGGCATGTGCTGCTAACTTATAGGTAATCACTCCTGTTCGTACATCCTCTTTATTCGGTAATCCTAGATGTTCTTTTGGTGTTACGTAACATAACATTGCGGTTCCATACCATCCGATCATGGCTGCTCCAATACCTGATGTAATATGGTCATATCCTGGTGCTATATCAGTAGTTAATGGACCTAATGTATAGAATGGTGCTTCGCCACAAGCCTCTAATTGCTTATCCATATTGGCTTTGATCATATGCATTGGTACGTGACCTGGTCCTTCGATAAAGGTTTGTACATCGTGCTTCCACGCTATTTTCGTAAGCTCTCCTAGTGTTTCTAATTCTGCAAATTGTGCTTCGTCATTCGCATCTGCAATACATCCTGGGCGTAGTCCGTCTCCTAATGAAAAGGCTACGTCATAGGCTTTTAGAATCTCACAAATCTCCTCGAAATGTGTGTATAAGAAACTTTCTTTGTGGTGTGCTAAACACCATTTAGCCATAATCGATCCTCCTCTGGATACAATACCTGTAATCCTTTTGGCAGTCATCGGTACATACGCTAATCGTACTCCTGCGTGAATGGTAAAGTAGTCTACTCCTTGTTCTGCTTGTTCGATCAGTGTATCTCTAAATATTTCCCAAGTTAGGTCTTCGGCTTTTCCGTTTACTTTTTCTAAGGCTTGATAGATCGGTACTGTTCCGATAGGTACTGGAGAGTTTCGTACGATCCACTCACGGGTTTCATGTATGTTTTTTCCTGTAGAAAGATCCATGATATTATCTGCTCCCCAACGGCATGCCCATACTGCTTTTTCTACTTCTTCTTCGATACTAGAAGTAGTGGCAGAGTTTCCGATATTAGCATTGATCTTTACTAAGAAGTTACGCCCTAAGATCATCGGCTCTGCTTCTGGGTGATTGATATTAGAAGGGATCACTGCACGTCCTCTAGCTACTTCTTCTCGTACAAATTCTGGCGTGATTACATCTGGAATGCTCGCTCCAAAATCGTGTCCCGGATGTTGCTTTGATAAGCGTTTTGCTTCTTGTATTTTTTGATTCTCGCGGATCGCTACATATTCCATCTCTGGTGTAATGATTCCTTGCTTTGCATAATGCATCTGCGATACATTCTTCCCTGCCTTGGCTCTTTTAGGCTTGCGCTTATGATTAAAGCGTAGGTGATCTAGACTCTTATCATTCAATCGCTCATTACAGTATGTAGAGGTAAACTCGTCTAATTCTTCTACATCTCCTCTATCCAATACCCATTGCTCTCGTATCGGCTCTAATCCATCATGTACATTGATCTCTTTGGCTGGATCTGTGTATGGACCACTGGTATCATATACCGTTACTGGTTGATTAGGGGTTTTCTTACCAGAAAAACTATCTACAGTATCTTCTAAGGTAATTTCCCTCATCGCTACACTGATCTGCGGATGAATGGTACCTGGTACGTATACTTTTTTGGAACTAGGGAATGGTTTTTTGGTAATCATATCTCCCTGAGGAGCTGTATCCTGTTTTTTCATAACTAATCGAGTTTAATTTTTTTTATCTATGCACTGTGTGTGGTTATATCACCCTCCTTGCGTAGCTTGGATGATGGTTACATGATCATTTTCTTGTAATAGTGTTTGCTCCCATTGGGCTTTGGGGATCACTGTATTATTAACTGCAATCGCAATTCCTTGTCGTGTAATCGCCTTGGAATGTAATAGTGTGGCTATAGAAATGCCAGTTTCGATATGCTGCTGTGTATTATTTAAGCTTATAGTCATTTGTGTGTTTCTATAAAATCTATAAACTTTAGGAGGAAGTTAAGGATCACCTCGGCGTAGAAGTAGTGTTATATCGTGATACAACAGAATGACACTTCAACTTTTCCCTTCGTCGGTATGAGCCGCATCAGGTTCAAAGGGTATTTCTCAGACCTTATATATTAAGGACACCCCTAAAGCTATCGGAAGCAAATATATAAAAAAATAACGGGTTTCGCCTTTCTATTCACGAAGTTAACGCTTGTTGACCCTGCTTTGTCTGATAGATATACTACTCTATAAAATGGTTTGAACTCTTAATACCATAAAAAACATATCTATTGCGTAAAATTATAAATACTGCTACATCTTATCATCCATCAGCTACTCGCACACGAAATACTGCGTTAGGGATAGTAGAGGAAATCCCACAGCCCGACCTTAGGAGGGCGAGGAATTGGAACGGATAGCCCGACCCCTGTGGTAACGCCCAAATTTATAGACTACTTGTATACAATTCTGTAGCGATCAAACGTTAGTTATGAAAATATGGTTACTTTAGAACCCCAAACCCTATAACCTATAGTTGTATGACCTGTAGCTATCCAATGCTGTAACTCATGAAAAATACCAAACGTTCTATTACGCTAAAAATCGTCGCAGGCTACTTACTCGCAGTAGCCACGGCCGTAATTGCATTTTGGGTCATCTACCAACAGTTGGATTCCTACTCAGAGATTACGGAACGAAAAAATGATAATAATAAGAAACTAGCCATGGTAGGAGAAGCCATCACAGGGCTTTATGAGGCGGAGAGTCTGACCAGAAACATTATCCAAACTTCTGACACCGAAAAATTTAGCATCTACAAAGCCAAGGTGGATTCGATCATAAATACGATCAATCAGGTAAGCAGGATGTCTTTCGATGCGCTACAGTCTCAAAAAATCGATAGCATCAAGGCACTGATTGACAGCAAGAACCAAAATTTTGAAGAGCTGATCGAAATCTATGAACAGCAAAAGGAAAAAGGGGTGTATGCTACTGCGATCGATGAATTAAAGAAAGCGAATGAGTCTTTTGGCGATACGGATTATGACAAGCGATTCCGAAAACTATCTCCAGAGTTTAAAAAGAGAATTGTAAACATCATTAACCTGACTAAAAAAGACAATGCCAAACGACTAACGAATCAAACCATCGATTCTATTGCCCAAAAGGTGAAGCAGGTACTGGCGGATTTAGAGAAAAAAGATACCCGCTATAAACAGCAGATCAAGGAACGAGAAAATAAGCTGCTCAAAAATGATCAGACGATCACCCGACAGCTTCGTGATCTGATGGCTGCCATCGAGGATAATGAGCGGAATAAATACCTAGACAAGTTGAGTAGTTCGGACATGATGCTATCGAAAACGTCTAATTTCATTATCTTGATTACGGTGATTAGTCTATTAATCGCGATTATTTTTCTGTTTTTGATCACCAAAGATGTATCGATGAGTCAGAAATATAGAAATGAACTGGAAGAAGAAAAAGCCTATACAGAATCACTACTAAAAACCAGAGAATCGCTAATCAATACGGTTACACACGACCTACGGTCTCCTCTGAATACGGTGATTGGGTATTCGGATTTATTAGAAAAAACAGGACTAAACGCTAAACAAAAACACTACTTAGATCACCTAAAAAAATCTTCGGATTATATCCTGCACTTGGTCAATGATCTATTGGATTTATCCAAACTAGAGGCTGGAAAAATGGTGATCGAGGAATTGCCTTTTTCGCCGCACAAACTGATCGAAAACACCATAACTAGTACCATTCCTATTCACGATCCTAAAAATCTAGAGATCGCCATTCGATCTACCTTACAACTACAGCAGCAGTTTCTAGGCGATCCTTTTCGGATCAAACAAATACTGACCAATTTGGTAAATAACGCCTATAAATTCACCAACCAAGGAGGCATCACTGTCACTAGTAAGATCGTCGAAAACGGTCTTGCCGAAAAGCAATTGGTAATTGCGGTTCAGGATACAGGAATTGGTATTACTACTGAACAGCAACAGTTTATCTTCGAGGAGTTCTCACAGGGCGAAGAAGATACTGAAAAAAAATACGGTGGATTCGGACTCGGACTCTCCATCACTAAAAAAATCATCAAACTACTCGATGGCACAATCACCCTAGATAGCGAAGTTGGAAAAGGAAGCACCTTTACGATTCATATTCCGATACGCATGTCGCATTCGCTCATTGCAGAAGAAAGCCCAATCAATGATGATGAGCTGGATTTTTCTAACAGAAAAGTACTGATCGTAGATGATGACCCTAGCCAATTAGATCTCACCAGCGAGGTTGTATCCATGGCAGGTCTTAGCTATGAGATAAGTCGCAATGGAATAGAAGCCCTAGAATTGTTGCAAAAAAACACTTATGATCTGGTACTATCCGACATACAAATGCCTGGTATGGATGGATTCGAACTCCTAGAAGCGATCCAAAACACTCCTGCCACACAGCACCTACAGGTCATTGCATTATCAGGTAGAATAGACGTCACTCCAGATGAATATCTAGAAGAGGGGTTTGCTGGCAGTCTACGAAAACCGTATCTCCCCAAAGACCTGATCAATTTAATAGCTAGTATTCTACACATCACTCCTGTAGATCAACACCCTACCCCAATAACTACGATCGCCAATGATGATCCTTCGTATTCTTTAGATGATTTAATGATTTTTGCACAGGGAGATACCGAATCCTTACGCGCTATCTTAGACACCTTTATAGAGAGTACACAGCAGAATTTAGTAGCGCTACAAACAGCTTTAGACCAAAATAACAAGGATGCTATACACCAAATAGCACATCGCATGCTACCTATGTTTAAGCAGATCAAGGCTCATGATATTATCCCTATCTTAGACAAACTAGAACACCAAACGCGTTATGAGCTAGATGACACTACAGTGCTAGCACTTACTAAAATTGGACTTTCTAAAATCGAAGTATTACTCACTAAACTCCACAATAAAGCTTCTGAGTTATAATTTTTTGGGCGTTACCACAGGGGTCGGGCTATCCGTTCCAATTCCTCACCCTCCTAAGGTCGGGCTGCGGGATTTCCCCTACTATCCCTAACGCAAGTAGTTTTTTTATAAAAGAAATGATGTAACTAACAACGGACACTTATAGCTATAAGCTGATATCGTATTGTTTTAATTTGTTGTATAATGTTTTTCTATCGATAGATAGCATTCTAGCTGCTTTCGCTTTATTACCATTGGCTTTTTCTAGCGCATCAATGATCAACTCTTGCTCATTTTGGTTTTTAAACAAGCCATAGGTTTGCTTCTTTTTATGAGATGCATAAGCGATATCGGTAGGCAATACTTCCATCGTCACCATATCGGTGGGTGATAAAAGAATGGATCGTTTTACGATATTTTTTAATTCTCGTAGATTCCCTGGCCAATCGTATTTCTTAAAGGTGGCTAGCACCTCATCGGTAAATCCCACTACATTTTTATCCAATTCTACATTAGACTCTTCTAAAAAATGACTGGCAAACAGCATTAAATCTTCGATACGTTCTCTAAGCGGAGGTACTTTAATCGAAAATTCATTGAGTCGATGGTACAAATCTTCTCTAAACTCACCTTCCTTGACCGCATTGGATAAATCTTCATTCGTAGCAGCTATCACTCGGATATCCACTTCTATTTCCTTATTACTCCCTACAGGTTTAATTTTACGTTCTTGTAATGCTCTGAGTAATTGCACCTGTAGCTCATAACTAAGATTCCCTATTTCATCCAGAAATAAGGTGCCTCCATTAGCCGCCTCGAAATGCCCTACTTTATCATTTACAGCCCCAGTAAAAGAACCTTTGATATGTCCGAAAAACTCACTAGAAGCAATCTCTTTAGGAATTGCGCCACAATCTACAGCTACAAAGGGCTGATCGGCACGTTTACTGGCTTTATGAATACTATTGGCTACATACTCTTTTCCCGTACCGCTATCACCAATGACCAGTACAGACATTTTAGTCGGTGCTACCAATGCTACGTATTCATTTAGTTTTTTAGAAGCATCACTAATACCTCGTACAAAACAAGCAGGCGCTATAGGCGTATGCGTATCTGCAGGTTTTTCTTTGGTGCTGGTAGTGGTATCTGTAGTTTGCTGAGTAACACCATTAGCACCTTCAGTTTTTAGCGCTTTATGGATGGTTTGCAATATGGTATCTGGGGTAAACGGCTTCGCTACATAATCAAAAGCGCCTTGTTTGATCGCTTTTACAGCCATATTCACTTCTGCATAACCAGTCATAATAATAACCTGCGTCGTTGCATTCTGCGCCCTAACATCATCTAGCAAACTGATGCCGTCCTTGTCAGGCAACCGTACATCTGTAAGTATAATATCGAATTGCTTTTCCTTAAGCTGTGCCAATGCTTCATTGCATGAAAATGCCGTAGCCACATCATGTTTCTTTTTTTCTAAAAACGTTTTGAGCATTTTACAAAATGCAACATCATCTTCGACTATAAGAATACTAGCCATATTTTCTTTCTCTTTCTAATCTACATTCATACTATACATCTATCCATTCTTATACTTTTGCGTCCCCTTGTCTTATAAAAATAATAAAATTAACTATAACGTATAGTGTTTTTCACAAGTAACTATTCAATGGGTTTAATTACTAGTATCACTTGTAAAAAACAGACTTCTATTAGATGCATTTTTCTATAAACACTAAAATGAGCGTGTATATTGTTCTGGCGAAACAACATTTTAGTAATTATCAGAAAATGTGCAGATTTCATGAGAGAAAACGATTTTATAGGGTTACTTTTTAAATACAAAAAAAGAGACCCTTGGGATTGGGTCTCTTTTTATCAGCACTAAACAACTTTATATCGTCCTATACATGATTGCAAAACGATATCCTTTTCTACCCCTAGATTTAAGATTTGTCGTTTGGCCTAATCCATTCTCCAATTGCACTAGCAAATACAACTTTAGTATCGTTGTTATTTTTGCCTCTTAGTACAATCTTATATGTGTTGTCTTTGGATATAAATGTTTTATGTATTTTTAAGTGCTCATAATCTCTGATGGCAGCATGCTCTACAGACATTGGCAATTCTACAATTCCTATTTCAGCATACTCCTGCATTTCATATTCATAATCTTTATAGCCCCACATTTGGTTATCAGCCATTTCATCCTGCGCTACTGCTCCTTGAGCTGATATAATACTTACTACTACTGCGATGATCATTTGTATATTTTTCATGTTTATAAAATTATAAACTCGTTTCATTGTATAGTATATAGGAAGAATTGTTCCAAAAAATAAAACACCTCGAAACTCAATACAAGTAACTGAAAACCATACTTATAACTAAAAACATATAAGATTAGAGATCGTGTAGAAACTGTAGAATCCCCACAAAAGTGTAGAAATTTTACACACTTTTTAACACCTATTAGAAAGAAAAACACAGTACATGTTTGAAAACAACTTTCATTTCCAATGACTTACCCCCCTAAAAACACTTCAAAACAGACGAATACCACTTATACACAATTGCTTTGTCAATGAAGTGATATACCTACCACAGTGGCTTCTTTCTATTTGCTTTTTTCTGAGATTGCTTTTTTTTGGTGTCTAATCGTTTTTGAACAGACGCTTTGGTACGCCTACTTGCTTTTCTAGGAGGTAACGTTTTAAGACTCGCTTTGAGCACTCCTAATAATCGATTGGTTACGATTTCTTTATTACGGTGCTGACTTCTAGAGCTACCACAAGACATGATTAATACACCTGATTTGGTAAGTTTAGTAGCTAACTTAGAAAGGATCAATGATTTTTCTCGCTCATTGATCCCTTTTGATGCTTTTATATCGAAGCACACTGTTACTTTAGTCGCTACTTTATTGACATGTTGCCCTCCTGCACCAGCACTGCGTGCTGCTTTATACGTTAACTCATTAATAACACTCGCTACAATCATGTAAATAACTTAGCCTGGTGTGCAGATTTCAGCAAGTCATTTACCGTTTTTACAGGGTTAAATGTTGTGAGAGGCACTTCTACAAATACACTGATCCAATTCGACATTCCCCCATTCCATAATCCAGGTAATTCTAATGCTTTCACAATATTACCATTCATTGACTTCTTAGTAATAAAACCAGCATCTGGATCTACATAGTGCTGTAAATTAAATTTCTTCCCCTTATAATCTCGTACACCACATACTAGATCCACAGGGTTAAAATGAGTTGCGCTTTTTAGGATATCGCACTGCCTCTTATCATTTTTATTGATCTGTGGAGTTTCTACAATTTGTAATACCAAACGTCCGTTCTCTTTCTTTACCCAAAAAGGTCCTCCTCCAGGCTCTCCTTCATTGATTACCATTCCGCAAACACGAATCGGACGATTCATTGATTTCTTTAGAAACTCTATTTTGTATTTCTCCGCAAACTTATCAAAATCTAAGGGCAATCGCACATTGAGCTGCTGCACCAAGAATTTCTTAATATCTTTTAATTCTGCCTCTGTCGGAGCTTTTTTGTCGATGGCATTTAAAATACGGAATACCTCATCCTGTATCTCTATCAACTTACCTGCCAATACTTTTTTATACCCAGACACTTCGTCTTGATACTTACGTACCACTACGTTATCTATATTCTTTATATAGATAATATCTGCGTTCAAATCATTTAGATTTTCGATCAAGGCACCATGTCCACCAGGCCTAAATAATAGAGAGCCGTCTTCTTTTCTGTACAATTCATTTTTTTCTGTTACAGCGATCGTATCTGTCTCAGGTTTCTGAAATGAATAGGTAATCCCAAAAATAGTATCTGTTTCTTCTTCTACTTTCTTTTTGATACGTTCGAATTCATCTTTAAACGCCTCTAGATGATCTTTAGAAATCGTAAAATGCAACTTCGAATTTCCTGTAGCATTCTTATTATAGCCTGCTGCTTCGAATAAGTGCTCTTCAAAAGAAGTAGAAATATGATCAGTATAGTTATGAAATGGCAATAACCCCTTTGGAAAAGCTCCATAATTCAGTCCCTTTTCCTTAAGCATCATCTCTACAAAAATATACAACTGTCGACCCTCTGATAAGGTATCAAAATTAGGGTATGAGCTCTTTACTTTTTCTATAACCACCGAGTAGAAAGGAAATTTTTCAAGTCCTATCAAAAATAACCGTATTGCATTTGCTTTTTCGTGATTGGTATACGAATTCAGGCTTTCTTTTTCGTATTCGTAGTTATCTAAGAATTTAAACAACTCCTTAAACATTCGAGTTGCCGCACCAGAAGCAGGTACAAATTTAATGGTTTCTAAATCCGAAGATCTAGACTCGTATAATTTAGTTAACTCCGTCTGGTAATGTTCTGAGAATTTTAGAATTCCATTATCTAAAGTAGCTGCACTACGTAAAGCAACAAATGGGATTTCATTTTTAAAAGTTTCTATCTGCGATAGCACCTTCTCTACTGTCAATCCTTTTGATTTGATGAGTTTTATATCTTGTTCGGTAATGTTCACTTTTTACGCTATTAGTTAATCAATACTTTTCATTCTTTTTTAGCCAAAAAAGTAGCTGCACTAAACATACGCTATCTTCACTAAAAAAAATGGGGCATTCATTCTTTATGGGGTAAGTTAGGTTCTCAAATATACAAAGCTTACACATTGATTATGATATTTTCTGAGATACTTTTCAAAAAAAAACAGTTGTATTACCTATTATATGAGACGTATGGCTGTGCATACACACAAGTAAAGCCTTCGAATTCTGTAAATGTAATATCATAATGATCAATCACACCTTTATAATCGATTGTACCATAGGTAAACGGCATTGGCAACTCGAATGGCATGATATGAATATGCTGCTCAAAACTCAGTCCAGCCGTACCATACAATTTGTACAACGCTTCTTTTGCGCCCCATATAACAGTTAACACCCGTACTTTATGCTCGGTCTGAGTAGCCACAAACTCTTTTTCGGAATCGATAAACTTATGCGCTATTTTATCTATTTTTTCTCGTTGCTTTTCGATATCGATCCCCACTGGTACTGAACTAACAATAATCCCTGCAAATTCAAAAGAATGCGTAATGGATATATACTTTCCATCTTGGAGATGAGGCTTCCCAAAATCATCATAAAAAAGATCAAAATCCGTATACCCTGCCAATGCTAATAAATGCCTAATACTCATAAAACCTCTTTTATGAATATCCGATTTCATCCTTGTTACACGTTGCTGACAATGCTCCGTAAGTGAGATTCCTTGGCATAAATTTTCATACGATTCTTCGATCTTCCATATCCATACATTCGTATTGGGATCTACTGCTATAGTTTTATATAGAGGCATGTGTAGTCTTAAAGTTATTATGTATATTTACCGCCAAAAATAAGCAGTAAAATCACTGATTTTCAGCTAGCGAATTTAGAATAATTTAGCACCAAATACTAACAGTATTTACTGTCCATAACAACAAACACAGATATTATGAGCACTAAAACAGCACCTTATGTTCCTTATAAAGTGAAAGATATTTCTCTAGCAGCTTGGGGAAGAAAAGAAATTGAATTAGCCGAAGCAGAGATGCCAGGTCTTATGTCTCTTCGTGAAGAGTATAAAGATGAACAACCGCTTAAAGGAGCTCGTATTGCTGGATGCCTGCATATGACTATCCAAACAGCTGTACTAATAGAGACATTACAAGCGCTTGGAGCAGAAGTTACATGGAGTTCTTGTAATATCTTTTCTACACAAGACCAAGCCGCAGCTGCAATCGCTGATGCAGGAATCCCTGTATATGCATGGAAAGGTATGAACGAAGAAGAGTTTGATTGGTGTATAGAGCAAACTTTGTTTTTTGGAGAAGAGCGTAAACCACTAAACATGATCTTAGATGATGGTGGAGACTTAACCAATATGGTATTGGACAAGTACCCAGAACTCGTAGCAGACATCAAAGGACTTTCCGAAGAAACTACAACAGGAGTACACCGTTTATACGAAAGAGTAAAAAATGGCACATTACCAATGCCTGCTATCAACGTAAATGATTCTGTAACCAAATCAAAATTTGATAATAAATACGGATGTAAAGAAAGTGCTGTAGATGCGATCCGTCGTGCTACAGATATTATGCTCGCAGGGAAACGTGTTACTGTATGTGGATATGGAGATGTTGGTAAAGGTACGGCTGCTTCTTTTAAAGGCGCAGGAAGTATCGTAACCGTAACTGAAATCGACCCTATTTGTGCGCTACAAGCAGCCATGGACGGTTTTGAAGTAAAAAAATTAGAAACTGTAGTAGGAAACAGTGACATCATCATTACTACTACTGGAAACAAAGATATCGTACAAGGGCGTCACTTCGAAGCAATGAAAGACAAAGCCATCGTTTGTAATATTGGACATTTCGACAATGAAATAGACATGGCTTGGTTAAACGAAAACCACGGACACACTAAAGACACCATCAAACCACAAGTAGACAAATACAATGTTAATGGAAATGACATCGTAATCCTGGCAGAAGGACGTCTAGTGAATTTAGGATGTGCTACAGGGCATCCAAGTTTTGTAATGAGTAACTCGTTTACAAACCAAACACTTGCACAAATCGAATTATGGAACAATAGTGATCAATACAAAAATGAAGTATACATGCTACCTAAGCACTTAGATGAAAAAGTAGCGAAACTTCATTTGGCTAAAATTGGTGTAGAACTCACTGAATTACGCAAAGACCAAGCATCCTATATAGGAGTAACTGTAGAAGGACCATTTAAGCCTGAGCACTACAGATATTAAACCACAAAAACCTGAATATTCTCATATTTAGCGTTTATCACAAAAAAGAGGGTATTTGATTTTCAGATACCCTCTTTTTTACACCTACCCCATTCTTATAAGCTTCGAAATCTGTCATCTAGTGAACTAGCTTATAATTTTCCATAAAAAAAATCCTTTCAGAGCAAAAAGCTTCAAAAGGATTTCATTGTATTTACAAAGGAAAATATCCCTTATGCTTCAAATGGAACTATAGAAACATAAGACTTATTGTCTTTCTTTTTCGTAAACTTTACTACACCATCTACTTTCGCATGTAGTGTATGATCTTTACCAGCGTATACATTTTCACCTGGTTTGTGTGCGGTACCTCTTTGTCTTACAATGATGTTACCAGCAATGGCAGCCTGTCCTCCAAATATCTTAACACCTAAGCGTTTCGATTCTGATTCTCTACCATTTTTCGAACTACCAACTCCTTTTTTGTGAGCCATTTTCTTTTAGTTTTTAGTATGAATAAAATCAGTTGGATTATTTTTCAATCCCACCATCTAACTCGTCTTGCCATTTTTTCAACTCATCCCACTTTCCATCAGCAGCCATTTGCGCTTGCTTAGGCCAAGTAGTTGGTACGTGATTTCCACGAACGTCTTTGATGAATTCTGCAATCTGGCTTGGTTCTGCTTTTGCTAAATCAGCAAAAGTAACAATACCATTAGCGTTTAAAGTTTCAGCAATTTTTGGTCCAATACCTTCGATTTTCTTTAAATCGTCTTTAGCTGCTTTTTTAGGAGCTGCTTTCTTTGGAGCCGCTGGTGCTTCTGCTTTTTTCGCCTCTTTCTTTGGAGCTGCTTTCTTAGCTCCAGAAGTTACGATGTCTTCAATTACGATTTCTGTAAGCGACTGTCTGTGACCGTTCTTTACACGGTATCCCTTACGTCTTTTCTTTTTGAAAACAATAACTTTATCACCCTTTAGGTGTCTTGTGATTTTTGCTCCTACTTGAGCTCCATCTATAGCTGGGGCGCCTAAAGTAACATTGTCTCCATCTGCAGTAAGAAGTACTTTGTCAAAAGCGACTGTATCTCCTTCTTGTCCTGCTAAACGGTGTACAAATACTTTTTGGTCTTTCGCAACTTTAAATTGCTGCCCTGCTATCTCTACAATTGCGTACATAGCGTAACGTTTAAAAATAATTATTATAAAATAACATCCACCTAAAAAATTAGGCGGATGCAAATATACAGCTAATTAATTAAATGTCAAATATTTTTATGTCTCTACAGAGTAGACAGTACGATTCCTTTTTATATTCCAGCTTTCTTTAAATAATTGCATGAATGAGAGGGTTAGTACAAAGGTAGTCGAGAACCCCATAATAGCTGCAATAAACACCACAATACCAACTCCTACATGATAATGCGAACTCCAATTCGCTAGCATCTCCGGCAAAAAGCTGGTATGTATATGCGTTACATAAATCGCAAAGAAAATAGTAAAAATCAACGTAGCATTAAAACCTGTAAACAAGCCTGCCATGAATCCTTTTTGATATTCATAGGCCTGCCCTTTTTCTAATTTATAATGCTTCATCGCTTTGTAGAGCCCTATCGCTACAATAAATCCATTTCCTAAACTAAACACGGGGTTGGTTTGTACACCTACTAATGATAATAGTAAAAAATAAGTGATCAATGCTACCGCTATAAAAACTCCATATCGTACAGGTGTTGTTGATTTTTTCATAATTCAATTATTTTTCGTTCTACTTAAATGTATGAATTATAACCCCTTACACGACTTAAATAAGTGTTAATTTATTACAAAACAGTTATTTAACACTATACCAGATTACTTTTTTCGATTGGACAGATACACACCTAGAATAATAACACAGGCCGCTAATAATTGATACAAAGAGAAGATTTCTCCATCCAACACTCCCCACACAAAGGCTACAATAGGAATCGTATAGGTTACAGAAGTAGCGAATACAGGAGTACTTATCTGCACTAATTTATTAAATAACACCTTAGCCACACCTGTACCTAACACTGCCAAAATCCCAACATACCATAAACTTGTATGCATTGTATCACTCACTATAACTTCTGCGTCAAAAAAACCTGATAGTAGCAAAACTAATACTGAAGGAATAACCAGTGTTACAAAATTACCAGTCGCAATAGCTATCGGCGTGATCTCCTGCATATATTTCTTAATGATATTTACATTGACTGCATAGCAAGCAGATGCAATAATCACTAATAATGCATACCAATAATTTTGGTGTGTATTAATAGTAGCTCCTTCCCATATCAATCCTAAACACCCAATAAGCCCTACGATAATCCCCAACAATTGTTGCTTCGTAAATGACATAGAAAATAACACTAACCCTAATATTAGTGTGATCAAAGGTGTGGTCGCATTGAGTACAGAAGCGATCGCGCTATCGATTTCTGTCTCGGCAAAAGCAAATAAAAAAACAGGAATAAACGTCCCCATAAAACCAGAGAGCACTACCCACTTCCATGAAGATTTTTGAATTGTTTTTAGGCTCGAAAAACCTACAGCTAATAAAAAAACAGCTGCAAATAAAACCCTTAACGCCCCTAACTGTAATGGCGTCAAACCAATTAATGATTTTTTGATTAATATAAAAGAACTCCCCCACACTATAGATAGTATGACCAGATATACCCACTTTAGCATTTTATGTTGCATCTTTTCTCTCTAAAACACAAAAATCATCAAATTATAGCAGTGAGGCAGCTTAAACACTTGATAATTTATCACAAAACACCATATTTTTTACCAAAATCATCTTTTTCAATCAAAAACAAGTACAGGGCTAAAACCGTACCCTATTTGGTTATTATCTCCAAAATGGATTTTATAATCGATCGAACCATCTTTTTTTCTAACCACCCTACCAATACGAGCCATGGGCACTATATTAATTCCATTAGCGTGTTGCGCAGTCATAAAACGTAGTTCTACTATTTTTTCCAAACCATCCTCTGTTTTGAAGATATGAAAATTGACTTTTTTTTGCGCAATATAGTCTCCAATAGTGTCTGATATAGACATTAGTTTCTTTTCACTAGGAGACAAAATAAGTGCATGCCCTGCTGCACCCCATTTATGTTTCCAAACGAAGTCCTCATAACGTAATACCCCTTCTCTAAATTGATCTACCACTTCACTCAATTCATAACATGCTGGATTGAACGGATGCGCTACATAGGGCGCTAATCGTTTCGAAATATCAAATTGCTTACTAGGATGATTAACAAACCGTACTTCTTCATAAGCACGATCAAACCTAAATTTCCAAAAATCGGACGCTGGATACCCTTTTGCATATAATGCATCAGCTATCAATATCCTATTATAAAAACGATGTAATTGTTTTGCTTGTACAGCAGTATCAGTAGTATAATATAATTTGTTGTTGTTTTCAAAAATAGTCGAAGCATCCACGATCGAAATCTTACCCCCTAATTCGTGTTGCGTTGCATAAAACTCAAAATTTGTTTTTTGATGCAATGCTTCTATATCTACAATTACAGTTTCTGAAGATGTATCTCCTTGTATGATATTCTTGTAAATACCTATAAAATCATTCCAAGTTAATTCAGGTTCTTCTACAAAAGTAGTCGCATTACTATTTAATTTTTGGATCAGTAATTGACTCATCTTTGCGGCACTTATTGGATAGGTAGCCACCGCTTGAAATTCTATATTTCGAAGGCCTTGTGCCGATACCGCCATATCAAAACTACCAAATGTAAATCCTCCGTTATTCTCTACAGTATTCAATGTTTCTGGCAGCGCATCAAAACCTGTAAGCGATGGATAAGACGGAAACACCCCTTGCATACTATGAGCATATACTTGATGTATAAAATCTACAAAAGGCCTCACTAAAGACTTTTTGACACCCACATAATAGTTAGCTATCTGCATTCGATCCCCATTCTGGAAATGATATAGCTTTTCGAATTCCGCAACTAAGGCTAGGTATGTAGCGTCAGGTATTTTACGTATAAAACACTGTCCACTCAACACACTATTAGATGTATTAACTAGATACAATTCGTCATTAATCATACGATGCTATGCTTTGATGTTTTTACAGCAGTATCATGCCGTTTAGAAGATACATGTGCTTTTGTAAATGAAAAATTTTCTAAAAAAAGTGCCATTCCTCCTTGTCGAAAAGAAGCAATTGCTTCATCGGCAGGGCATTTTCTAATAGCAACTCTTTTGTATAAGGGTAATAAGTAAATTTCTTCTCGCAACTTTCTTTTTTGCAAGCCTGTTCGCGCAATGTCTAGCATAGTGATTAACAATTCAGGTATTGAAACACCCGGATAGTCAATAGTCATTCCGTTTTTAATAGCTTTCTCTCGTAATTGCATCCAAAAATCACGTTCGAAACGTTCTACGAATCGCTCTGCTTCTTCCATGTTTTCTATCAAACCTAACGTCAGCGCTACCGTAGTTAATGTTTCTTCTGGAGGCTGCTGACAGCACATTCTGTTTTCTACAGTACCATAGCGAGGCACCAACCTAGCATTAAACCAGCTAAACGGAATCAAATATTGTAGATCTGATCGCATAGGCACAACTCTTTCTTCAGCACCTTGTAATGTAGTACCTAACACCTCATCACTATCGAATAAGTAGTCTCTAAATGAATCCTTACCTTCGATTTTTATATACCTACCCTCCCTCATAACTAACAAGGGTTTAAAATCTAGCAAGTATGCTACATAACTACCAAATGAATCAAAAATAGGCGGTACACCTACTTGATTCGTACGATTCACAAAACACTGCTCCCAAAATTGCTCTCTTGTAGCTTTATAACGCGAATCCACCGCTCCATTCCAGACTGGAGAATTTGCTTGTAACATGATTTGTAATCCCGATATCGTATTGAGCATATTCGTAGCTCTTATAGCTTCTTGCCTGTCGACTTGAATATGACATTGATTAGATGCAGTGATGGTCAATAAATGTGCATCTACTCCCTGAGAAGGAGGTATTACTTGGTTTGTATCTGAAAATTTCTGAAAGAAACAATATCTTTCCTTAGGCATCAACAAATTAGAAGATGGGAATGTCTTGGGATGTATACCATACCCCAAAAGTTTACAATTTTGCATATCGAAATACGACACCAATAGCCCCATTATTTCTACAAATCTAGCTTCTATAGCCTGCAAATGAGTCTGAGGCGCCAAAACCACTTCCACAACCCCATACCCTACATCTGTAGTAATAGTATCGAACACATAATCAAAACACCCTAAACTATCTTTATTAAGCTGTTTTGCTTCCACATACAAACCCGAAAAAGAATCTTTTTTTAATAAAAATCCTTTCTCTTTTAAGTGGACAAATAATTGCTGGATAATCGGTTTCCCCACAACCTCTCCTTGTAGCGTTACTACAGGTATTTCACATTCGATACCAATGCCTCTGGCATTACTCTGTTTTTTAAATCGAAAACCTTTTTTAAAATCTGAAACTAGCGCTTGCACTGTATAATAGCATTTGATGAATAACCGCAGAGTCAATCACTGACCTTCTGCAAGTAAATATACAGCTAAAATAAGTTAAAATTTCCCCAGTATTATTTATAATACACCAAAAAGACAAAAAAACAAAACCCCTTAAATATCAACACAATAAAACTAGATCTAAGGTTTTAAAAAATGGGTTGTTTACTTTTGCATCAAAACTTATAAGGTGTTTCCGTAATTGATTTTGGAGATAAAAGCAATTAGCAATTACTGCCACTGAATTGTCTCTACAATATGCCTAATATCATTGTATAAATAGTTGGCAGCAGGTAATATCGAATCATAATTAGGTCGCACTTTAAAATACGCAGAGCCAGACACAAAGTGCCGCAAACTATCTGTTATATAAAATTGCGCTTGCGAAGCTGCATTACCAGCTACTTTATACAACCTACCGTATACCTTATCCTGTAGATTTACATAAGGCTCTTGTATGATTTCATCTGCTTTTACTACATGCTCTTGTGTAAGGTTTTGTGCATCTCTCAGCAATGAATCCAAGTTATTACGTACAGGATGATACGACACATAAATGGTAGCCTTTAATGAAGGGTAATCCAGATTATACCAACATTTTTTATTGTATTTAGCCGTACTTAAACGTGCCAATGTATTTTTTTCAAAAGCATATGCACATGCCGTTTGTAGCGTATCATAAGTAGCAGTTGGATAGCTCAGTCTTAGCATTGCTTTCGGTTTAGGCAATGTTTCTCCTCCACAAGCCATCAATAACATGGCTACAAAAACGGGCGTCATCAATACTAATAGTCTTCTTCTATTCATTGATAGTTAGTTTCACTCTTTTAATACGTTTATTATCCAATGATTCTATCGTAAAATCATAATGATCTACAGTAATCACTTCTCTCATACGCGGAAAACTACCTGAAATTTCTAATAAAAAGCCAGCAATTGTTTCAGCATCTCCTTTTTTCTGCTCAAAAAGAGTTGAATCTTCTAGCTTGATCACCTTATAGAAATCTTTTAAAGAAGTTCTTCCTTCAAAAACGTAGTTCAACTCATCTAACTTAGAAAAAACAATATCTTCGTCATCAAACTCATCACTGATATCCCCTACAATTTCCTCTATAATATCTTCTAATGAGATCAATCCACTAGTTCCTCCATATTCATCTACCACAATCGCTAAATGATTTTTCTTGTCCTTAAAATCATTTAGCAAATCATCTAATTTTTTATTTTCAGGCACAAAATAAGGAGTTCTCACCAGTGCTGTCCAATCATAATCTTTCTGGTTTATATACGGAAGTAGATCTTTTACATACAGAATCCCTACCACCTTATCGATATTATCCTCGTATACTGGTATTCTAGAATACCCTTTAGCAATAATATCAGGTATAATCTCTGCATAAGTTGCCGCATGATTGAGTGCAAAAATATCAATCCTAGGTCGCATCACCTGTTTGGTATCTGTATTCCCAAAAGATACAATTCCTTCCAATATTTTCTTTTCTTCGGAAGTAGTATCTGTATCAGAAGTGAGCTCTAAAGCCTGTGATAATTGATCGACACTAATATTTGACTTTTGCTTCCCTAACTTATTATGAATCCCCAAAGTTACCCAACGCATGGGTAAACTAACAGGAGTAATAATCCAATCTAGCACCCCTAAAGGACGTGCCATAAAATTAGCAAACTTTATATTGTTTCGGCTAGCATATACTTTAGGCAGTATTTCTCCAAATAACAAAATCAGAAATGTTACAAGCCCCACTTCTAATATCACTCTTAGGTTCAGCCAAGCCAATCCAAAAACTCGAATATCCTCTATCCCTCTAAAATATACTTGCCCCAAAGCATCAAAAAGCAATACAATAGCGATGTTTATAAAATTATTAGCAACCAAAATAGTGGCCAATAACTTCTTGGGTTTACTGAGCAATCTAGCTATAATCTTTTGATTTGCTGTATACTCTTCTGCATCTTTTTTTAAGTCAGAAGCAGTAAGCGAAAACAGTGATACTTCACTACCCGAAATAAGTGCAGAACACACTAATAACAATAACAACAAACATATATTGATAAGTTGTGTAATATCAATAGCGGTTAGCAAAAGAAGTAAAGGTTCGGGGTCAGAATCCAAATGTTCAAAATTTAGTTACACATCGTTTAGAACGGAAGATCATCGTCTTCTTCTGTACTTGTTGGCATAGGAGTAGGCACTTGCGCAGCAGGAGTACTTGTTGGTTTAGGCACAGACTGCTGTTGTTTTGGTTGCGCCATCATTTCTGCTTGTTGACTTTCTGATTTAGGGGTCAAAAATGTAAAATCAATACATTGTATCTCTGTACTGTATCGATCTTTTCCTTGGTCATCTTGCCACTTCCTCGTTTTAAGCCTACCTTCTATATAAATTTTATCGCCTTTGTTTAAATACTTCTCACAGATTTCCGCAGCCTTATTACGCACCACTATGTTGTGCCACTCCGTAGAAGTTACACGCTCTCCTGTAGTTTTATTCACATAAGAATCATTAGTTGCTAATGGAAATCTTCCTATACATCCTCCTCCTTCAAACCAGTGCATCTTTACTTCATCACCTGTATGCCCTATCAGCATTACTTTATTTAATGTCCCAGACATAATCTCTTCAATTTAGTAAGTAAAAGTACTAAAAAATTCCTGAAGTAAGATTTTTATCCTTTCTTATAACTTATTAATTAACTTATGAAATATACGCTTTTACTTTCTAGCAGACTGATCACAAACACAATTAAAAAGGCCTATCCTGACTAACCAATTCTAATCCGAACTGTCTTATATCAGAATACACCTTTTTATGTCTCACGCGATTGTATATTTAATAAGGTTCAACATACAATGAAGCGATATGAATTACACAATGCTTTTAAAGAATGAACTCATCTTGATTGTTTGTTTTTAACCGAAAATGAGAGGAAATTTGACTGTATAAGGCACTTTTTTGAAATTCATAGCAGTGCTACGGATAAAGAAAGTAACGAAATACAGATAAATTTCAGGCATTTTTTAAGGAAAAGAAAAAGTCAAGATGAGTTCAATGATTAATTCCTAAAGTTATAATAAAACCTAAGATATTGCGCCAAATTGTAAGAACCTAATTGAAAATCATCATACAAATACCAACCATTATGCTTACCATCCCAACCTAGATTAAAATGAAAATACACCACATCGTCTCTAGTATCCATAGGGTAACGTACATAACCATCCAAAATCCATAGATGCCCTACTCGTCTACCATTAGAATAATCTTTTCCTGAGATAACAATTGGGTTTTTTGTACGTAGCTCCTTGATTATATCATCAACAGCAAAATCTCTAAATGATTTTACCCTTATATTTTCATCAAAACCTAAAGCCGTTCTTACATTTTCATTAAGCACTTTATTAGAGTACGCTAATGAAGAAGAGCAGGTATATCGCATCTCCATGATTTCTCCTACTGACCGCATCAAACTAGCCACTTCATCCCCTTCATCTGTATCAATAAAATCCTGCGTATATGAAGAAAACAATAAATTATAATTAAACGCTTCCATAGATTCGTAATAATTAACCATCTGAGCCAAACATGTAGCCACACATCCCGTATACAACTTACCACATGGCAATGAATTGGCACAATCTACATCAGATGCACTAGGAGAAAAACCATTGTATACACATCCCTGTCCCCATCTTGTATCGATAACAGGAAACACCACATCATCATTCTTTGCATGTATTTCTGAAGTTATTTTCTGTGTAACCTGTATCGCTTTTTTCATAAATTTTTCTGATTGTTGTATATCATAGGCAGCATTCTCACTACGCAATTGATCAATTTTACGCGTATACAACTCCATCCAGCTTTCTAATTGTTCTGGCTGATCGTTTAGATCAAATCCTGTATCACCATACGCCAATACAGGCGAGATTCTTTGATCTCCTGCAATGATCACAAAAGCATCTTTATGATTAGCAGCTGATACCACATGCATATAAGGCAATCCCTGATCATCTCTGACCGTACTAACCGTACTTTTACTGTTTTTTTGAAGCTGTCCATTCCCTGTCACTTCACCAAGTATAGGCTTCGCTATTTCCAATGCTAAGGCATCATCTACTAAATATGTAGTTGGCTCCACTGTTTGCTCACTGATTGTTTGTTTTTGACAAGAGTACAACCCTATCGCTATACTCAAAAATGCAGAAATTCTAATTAATTGTTTTTTCATCGTAATTGATTATTATGGTTTTAAAAAGTCTATTGGTTACACATTAATGATGCATAAAAAGCGATTACAAACTTGACCAAAAATGAAGCTATTATATAAACTTAAGAAACGAGTTATTACTCTGCATCACCAAAACAATTCTAGGCAGTATCCACAGACGATACAGCACAACAACGCTTACTTCTATATATGGTAATAAAAACCCTTCTTATGTCAGTTTGTAGTATCCACGACATCTATAAAGTCTATTAAATTAAAGGGCATGGAAATGAAAGACTTTATTCATAGCAAACGAATCGTTTACCTCATCACAATTAAGTATTAAAGGGAAAATTACAACTTAATTCATTAAAAGTCACCACAAAAACAACGTTTTTTTCAGAAGATACTTTAAACTTTGTCTTGTTCCTACTTTGTCATCTTAGCAAGTAGTATTGATTTGCGTTAGGGATTGCAGTGAAAATCCCACAGCTACGACCATAGGAGTAGCGAGGAATTGTAGCGGAAAGCCCGACCCTTGTGGTAACGCCCTAAAATAACAAAGTAGGAGTATTTATTTCAAGTATCATTTTTAAAATATGAACTCATCTTGACTTTTTATTTTTGACCGAAAATGAGAAGAAATTTGACTGGATAAGGCACTTTTTGAAATTCATAGCAGCGCTACGGATAAAAAAAGTAACGAAATACAGGTGAATTTCAGTCATTTTTTAGGGAAAAGAAAAAGTCAAGATGAGTTCTGTATCAAAAAAACTGATCCATATACTTACCTAATAATATAGGTACTGGATATTGAGCAACCTCTGAGATAGCCACAGCTTCTTGATTAGCGATTAAAGTAGGCATCGCATTTATTTTTACAATATAAAACTGAGTATACAGATGCTGATGTGATAATTTGTGTACCGTTGTTCCTTTTTGAAAAGGAAGCAACTCATACGATTGTCCCGCTATCATTTCTTTAAAAACAGTATCCGCTTCGATAGCAGCACCATCCATTTCTTTTGTACTTTCTAAGAGTGGAAATTCATATAGGTTTTGCCAGATTCCTTTTTCTGTTCGTTTTCTAATCAGTGTAGTCGTATCATTAACAATAAAGATTAAATAATGGAAATACCTTTTTTTAATCTTTAGCTTTTTCAGTTTTACGGGTAATGAAGTGACAGTTCCTTTTTGCAACGCTTCACAGCTATCATTTAATGGACATACGATACAATACGGACTTTGCGGCTTGCACTGTAATGCCCCAAACTCCATAATTGCTTGGTTATAGGTTGCAGGTTCTTCTGTATCGATCAACTGCTGAGCCGCCATTTTAAACTCTTTGACACCTTGGGTTGTATTAATAGGAGTATCAATTGCTAAATAGCGCGCTAATACCCTATATACATTACCATCTACTACAGGCACTACTTCATTATAGCATATAGAAGCAATGGCACTAGCCGTATAATCTCCAACTCCTTTTAATGTAAGGAGTCCTTTATAAGAATCCGGAAACACACCTTCTAACTCATACGCCACATGTTTTGCAGTCGTATGTAAATTTCTAGCTCTAGAATAATATCCGAGTCCTTGCCACAATTTTAGCACCTTTTCTTCATCTGCATCTGCCAAGTCAAAAACTGTCGGAAATGCTTCGGTAAATGCCAAATAATAGGGCAAACCTTGCGCTACTCGGGTCTGTTGTAGGATAATTTCGCTAAGCCAAATACGATATGGATCAGTTGTTGTTCTCCACGGCATTGATCTTTTGTTTTCTAAATACCACGAAATGAGTTTTTTAGAGAAATTCATAGCTAAAACTTAAGTTTTTCAACCTTAATCCTTTAAAAGATGATAATTTCATCTTAAGTATTGATATTTTGGTTTTTAAATTATTATATTTGCCCCCTTGAAAATTTAAAAAACCCCTAAAATAGGTAATATAATGACTAAAGCAGATATTGTAGCAAAAATTTCGGAAAAACTAGGAATTGAAAAAGGAGATGTTCAAGCCACAGTAGAAACATTCATGGAAGAAGTAAAGAGTTCTTTAGAGAGTGGAGACAACGTATATTTAAGAGGTTTCGGTAGTTTTATCATCAAAACAAGAGCTGAGAAAACTGGAAGAAATATTTCTAAGAATACAACTATCAAGATTCCTGCACACAATATACCAGCTTTCAAACCTGCAAAAGTATTTGTAGAAGGAGTTAAGACCAACGTAGAAGTTAAATAAACAGTAATAATAATTAATAAATAGTCAACTATGCCAAGTGGTAAGAAAAGAAAAAGACACAAGGTAGCTACGCACAAGCGTAAAAAAAGAAGAAGAGCTAACCGTCACAAGAAAAAGTAGTTTTCTAACTACTTTTTTCTTTTAAAAAAGTTCTTTGACATCGAAATAAAGACAGCTCTTGCTACCAAAAGAGCGCTTTATTTCATTTGGAATTATAAAAAATTCCTGTGAAAATTTTGTTTAATCCATCTGTCTCGACAATTAATCGAGGTGGATAAAAATCGTATCAGAGTGAACAAAGAATTGATCGTAAGATCTGGTTCCTCTACAGATTTTGCCTTACTTAAAGATGGAAAACTTATTGAATTGCACAAGGAAGAAGACGACAGCAATTTTGCAGTTGGCGATATATTTATTGCCAAAATACGCAAAGCTGTTCCAGGTCTCAATGCCGCATTCGTAAATGTAGGCTATGAAAAAGATGCATTTTTGCATTATCACGACCTTGGCCCTCAAGTAGCTTCTTTACTTAAATTCATAAAACGTGTAAGCACAGGTAAAACAAGAGATTATTCGCTAAAGAATTTCTCTTTTGAAAATGATATTGATAAACATGGTGTAATCACCGATGTATTAAAATCAAATCAATCACTACTCGTACAGATTGTAAAAGAACCGATATCCACCAAAGGCCCTCGTATAAGCTCAGAGCTTTCGATCGCAGGTAGATACATCGTTTTGGTTCCTTTTTCTAGTCGTGTTTCTATATCACAGAAGATAGAATCTTCTGAAGAAAAAGAACGCTTAAAAAGACTCGTAAAAAGTATCAAACCAAAAGGATTCGGAATTATTGTACGTACAGTAGCTGAAGGCAAAAAAGTAGCAGAACTAGACAAAGATTTGCAAAACCTAGTAGGACGCTGGGAAGCGATGTGTAAAAAACTATACAAAGCACACCACCCATCTAAAGTACTAGGCGAAATGAATAGAGCCTCTTCTATATTGAGAGACGTATTCAACGACTCCTTCGCATCTATTGTTGTAGACGAAGAAGATCTCTACAATCAGATTAAGGAATATCTGCAAGAAATTGCACCAAAAAAAGAATCCATTGTAAAGTTACACACGTCTAAAATTCCTGTTTTTGAGAAATACGGAATCGAACGACAGATCAAAACTAGTTTTGGCAAAACTGTATCCATGAGCAAAGGTGCTTATTTAGTAATAGAGCATACCGAAGCAATGCATGTGATCGATGTAAATAGTGGAAACAGATCCAATAAAGCCAAAAATCAAGAAGACACTGCACTAGAAGTAAACCTTATTAGTGCCGCAGAAGTAGCTCGACAACTACGTCTTAGAGACATGGGAGGTATTATCGTTATCGATTTTATAGATATGAATAATGCCGACAACCGCAGAACACTCTTCAACCAATTACGCGAAGAGATGAAAGACGACAGAGCAAAACACAAGATTTTACCGCCAAGTAAATTTGGCTTGATTCAGATTACGCGACAGCGCGTACGACCCGAAATGAATATCAAAACCCGTGAGGTAAACCCTAACGGAGGAACTGGCGAAGTTGAGGCGCCAATAGTTTTAGTAGATAAAATAAAGGTCGATTTAGAAAAATTAATTAAAAAAGAGCACAAGCAACTGACGCTTAGCGCACACCCTTTTGTAGCTGCTTTTTTAACCAAAGGATTTCCATCCACCCGATCTAAGTGGTTTTTAGACCACAAAAGATGGGTAAAAGTTATACCTAGAGACGCTTACACGTACTTAGAATATCATTTCCATGACAAAGATGGGGAAATGATCCAATAACAAAACAAAACCCAGTTATCGATCGATAACTGGGTTTTTTGTTTTTGTATATTTGCACCGCATGTACCGACAACCTCCCACACCCACTACTGTTACCGAAGCGCTAAAAAAGATGGAACGCTATTGTGCATACCAAGAGCGATGCCATAAAGAAGTAGAAACTAAATTAGCTAGCATGCGCCTCATACCCGCTGCCAAAGAAAAAATCATACTACACCTACTACAGCACAACTTCTTAAACGAAGAACGATTTGCTAAAAGTTTTGCTCGCGGCAAGTTCTCGATCAAAAAATGGGGGAAAATCCGAATTACTAGAGAACTCAAATCTAGAAACATCTCAGCTTTTAATATCAAAAGCGGCCTTAAAGAAATCTCAGAATCCGATTACATTGCTACTTTTCATGAACTTGCAGAAAAGAAGTTCAATGCACTTACCACCACAGAAGACAGCTATAAAAAAAGAAAAAAACTAATCGATTATTTAGCCTATCGAGGCTGGGAACATCATCTAATATTCGAAAAAATACACGAACTATTCGAAGCATAGCTCTCATTACAAACTATCAGTACGGGATATTCCGTTTTTTCGATGTGTCCTAGCGATAGCTGAGCGATTTTTATATTCCATCCAGCGCTTGCCTCGTATCTTACGCATCGCATTATCGAAATAACGCATAAAAAATACATTATACGACGCTTTTAAGAAATGATCAATCCGTCTCGGTACAGAACGAATACTCATCGAAAAACCAGCCGTAAGGTACGTCATATGATGCCAATACCCCTCTGGCATATACAATGTCTCTCCGTGTTTTAGATTCGCCACACACCCTTTGGCCTTAGCTAGCGCAGGCCATCTTTCTATATCAGGATTCGAAAAATCAATTTCTTGATGCGAGATCAATGCATGTGGTATCTTATATAGATACTTAGTTTCTGACGGCGGAAATAAGACACATCGTTTCTCTCCATGAAAATGAAAATGCAGAATATTCGCATAATCAATATCATAGTGCATAAACACCTTAGAACCCTGTCCTCCAAAAAACAAGAAAGGCATGGTCTTCATAAATTTGAGCCCTACAGATGGATACTGAAAATCTTTCTGTAAACTCGGTACCTCTTTTAGCAGATTATACAAGAAAATACGATAATTGGTAGCCTTACTTTTTAGCAGCGCTACATAATCACTCATCTTCATACTCGTATGAGGCTCATTAAACTTATACTCTGATGAAATAGGCTTATCATCAAAAAGTGGCACAGTCTTATGACCTGCCACTTCATTGATATATGCTAAATTCCATTTCTTATAAGCAGGCCAATCCTCTATTAATCTTTCGATCACTACGGGTCGTTGTTTTGCCACGTATTCTTTCAGAAACTGCTCTTTAGTAATGGTTTGCACTCTTGGTATTTCTTCTAATTGTAATCCCACGGCACTATACTCATATGCTTAAAAAACACTATTTTTTTCGACTTTTATTAATCCTACAAGACTTTCTTACCTTTTTGCTTCGCAAGTTCGTTTTGTTCGATGGTATGGCTAGGTCTAGACCACTTCGGTTTTTCTCCTTTGGCTTCGAATTTAGAATCTGCTGCCTCTACCGTTTCAGGTTGCGCCTTTTTTACAAAAGGTTTCTGAGGATTTAGTCCTAATTTTTTAAACATCTCCATATCTTCATTTACATCTGGATTAGGTGTCGTTAGTAACTTATCTCCAGCAAAAATTGAATTTGCACCCGCAAAGAAGCACATAGATTGCCCCTCTCTACTCATTTCAGTACGTCCTGCAGATAAGCGTACCTGTGTTTGCGGCATTACGATTCTAGTAGTAGCCACCATTCGGATCATGTCCCATATCTCTACAGGTTGCTGATCCTCCATCGGCGTACCATCTACTGCTACCAATGCATTGATAGGCACAGATTCTGGTTGTGGGCTTAATTTTGCCAGTGCTACGAGCATTCCTGCACGGTCCTCTGCCGCTTCACCCATACCGATAATTCCACCACTACACACGGTTACATTCGTCTTACGCACATTATCAATCGTTTGCAATCGATCCTCATAACCACGAGTAGAAATCACTTCTTTATAATACTCCTCAGAAGTATCTAAGTTATGATTATACGCATACAATCCAGCCTCTGCCAATCGCTGCGCTTGATTTTCTGTAATCATTCCTAGCGTACAACATACCTCCATATCCAGCTTATTGATCGTACGTACCATCTCTAATACATTATCGAACTCTGGACCATCTTTTACATTACGCCAAGCAGCCCCCATGCATACTCTAGAACTTCCAGATGATTTCGCTCTAAGTGCCTGTGCTTTTACCTGCTGCACGCTCATCAAGTCATTCCCTTCTATATCTGTATGGTATCTAGCAGCCTGCGGGCAGTATCCACAATCCTCTGGGCATCCGCCTGTCTTAATGGATAATAAAGTAGATACCTGCACCGTATTCGGATCGTGGTATTTTCTATGTACTGTTGCTGCATCATACAGCAATTCCATCAATGGTTTATTGTATATCGCTAGAATTTCCTCTGCTGTCCAATCGTGTCTAATATCACTCATAAATTAACCCATATGTGAATTTTCAAAAGTAGTTGTTTAAATTCAAAAAACACAATTAGCTTTATCAAATTCGATAGTTTTTACTATAGAAGTCATACAACTCTTTTGATTCTCACAAAAAGTCAATATACTTCATCCTTATTATATAACGGTTTTACATTTGCATAATATGCCTTAACCCGCTGTTCTTAACCTATATTATTTCTGCGCAGGAGCACTGATCAATATGCTCACAGCATTACCCCCAAAACCTACGGCATTGATCACTATATTTTTGATCTCATTTGGCAACTTTTGATCTTGCAAATACGGTACTGGGATAAATTGTTGGTGCTGTATCATAAGCATTGCCAATTCTAGACTAAGCATACCACTTGCCCCAAACGTATGACCGATCTTCCATTTATTAGTGGTCAATGCGGGCATTGTGGCTCCAAAAACAGCTTGCACAGCATTGTATTCTGCTTGATCTCCTTTGATCGTACCAGGTGCATGCATCACAATCACATCTACCGCCTCTAGAGGCAATCTACCCAATGCCATACGCATTGATTGCTGAAAACAATCTGCGTTTGTAGAAATAGAAATATTATGCTTCAAAGGCTCAGTAGCATACCCAATACCCGTAATCAATGCTTTGGCATCAGGCGACACTCCTTTTTCTAAGCACGCCACAGCAGCCCCCTCTCCTAGGAACATCGCATTGCGTGTTTTATCTAATGCCAATGCCTCACATGGATATGCCGATGCAGTAGGCGCCGCATAGATTTTTAGCGCTTTCATCTGCGCGATCGTAAATGGAGTAAGTGGTGCTTCACTACCCCCCACCATAAACCTATCTGCCAATCCCGATTGTATCCAAGCCACCCCATTCAATACCGAATGCAAGGCGGTAGAACAAGTAATCGAATGACTAATTACAGGGCCCTGTACCCGTAAATCCTGCGCTACCCAAGAAGAAATATTACCCAGTGTCGTCGTCGGCGAACTTAGCGTAGCTGCCTTCTGAGTAGCTAGAAACTGTGCATGGTATTTCTCGAACAACTCTGTAGCCCCTCTAGAAGAACCGATATTAATCCCAAAATTATTTCCTGTCGTCCATCCAGCAGCTTTAACCGCCTTTCTAGCCGCAAACAATCCATATAACACCGATGGGTCTAAAGGCTCATAATGCGGATGTTCATTTCTTAAGGCATCGATAGCAGTCAGTGCCTCCTCTGGCAATCTAGCCACAGGCGTCTCTTGTCCACTAAATGACGCTAATGTAATCCTGTGTAACTCTTTCTGATATAAGTCCCATATAACTTCAGGAGCACTCCCCAGTGGAGAAATGGACGCAATCGCAGTGATAGAAATCGGTTGTAACAATGCTTTCCTTTTTTTGGCAAATGTAGGGGTTTGTTATTTCTTGTTCAAACACTCTCTCTTAAATCCATTGATGATTAGGGCGTTTCCCTATCGGGTCGGGCTATCCACTGTATCTTTTGGCAGCACTAAGGTGCTACCAAAAGGATGCCGTTCCTATCCCTAACGCAAAACAATACACACCATCATTCAAAATACCTCCTAAACAATTAACAGCTACTAACAATAGCTAAAAAGTGTAACGAAATCATGATTCGCTAGACTTATTCTATGAAGTATAAAACACAAGAAATATGGAGCATACTGTACAGAAAAAAAGTTGGTTTCGTCGTAATTGGCCTTGGGTAGTACCTCTGGGAGGATGTCTAACCATGATCATCATCGTAGTGATGATTGTAGGCGGAGCTATTTTTGGTATTTCCAAAGCCTTTACTAGCAGCTCCCCATATCAAGAAGGATTAGCAAAAGCCACTACAGACACCTATGTAATCGAAGAACTCGGAGACCCTGTAGAAAGTAATGGAATTATGCAGGGTAGCATACAACTGCAAAATAGCGTTGGCACTGCCGCCATTTCTATTCCTATCAAAGGACCAAAAGGCACAGGCACGGTATATGTCAATGGTAGTAAACAAGAGGGGAAATGGAACTACTCTGAAGTGTATGTCATTATAGATGCTACTAATGAGCAAGTAGATCTTTTGTGGAATCAGGAATAGAGAAGCACTAAAAAGTGATGTACACTTTTTTGATTTCAGCTGATACAGAAAGATTGTTTTTATAACAAATCGAAAAAAATGTACACTACTTCTAAATAACAAAGAGCGGTTACTACCTACAATAGATAGTAACCGCTCTTTTTAACACTCAATAATTCAAATTTACACCATCCGATGCAGATCTCATTACTTCTTATAAGTATATGATACTGTATAGACAAACGAATCTTCTTCATCTACAATGGTTTCTCCAGTATAGGTCGCTGAAGTCGGATACGTATCCTCATCATATTCATACGCAACATTCACTTTTGCTATTTCTGTACCATCTTCTTTTTCATACACTATGGATGTTATGTTATTCATTGGCAAAAGTGCTTTTGCTTGCAACACCTCTGTACTCTCTGGCTTTAGTGAAAAATGTAGGTCTACATTATCCATAGCCTCTATCACCCCTGCCGCTTCTAGCGTGTAGAAATAAGGATTTGGCGCATCGTCATAAGTAATTTTTGCAATAAATTCTGCACTTACATATTCACCTGTTTCTTGATTGTATTCACCGGTTTCTATTTCTGTTAGAATTTTTACAGGATTTCCTTTTTCATCATACTCTATAGCACTCCCTCCTGCTTCGAATATCTCGATAGGCTCTTTATACAAACCACTTACACTTAATACTTCTCCACCTCCTGATACGGATTGTAGCTCATTAGCATCATTATAGGCTAGATTCGTAGTTTCTACTCCATTGGAAGCACTGACTAGCTTATTATTCGCATTATAATTAAAAGTAATGGATTCGCTTAGCGCATCCGACTTGGCAGTAGTGCCTGCGTAATCAACTCTTTCGATTAGTTTTTTTGCAACATTGCCATTGGCATTCGTAAACTCATTACTTACTGAATCATCACTATCACAACTCATTAAAAAAGCCGCAGCTATCACAGATAATACTATGTTTTTCTTCATCTTAAAATATTACTTTTTAGTTTGTTCTCATCTACTAGTGTCATTTTTAAGCAAAATGTTACCCCTATTTCCCCACTTTTTTTAAAAAAAGTTTACACCCGACTAAAAAAACACAGCTACAAAACTGCAAAACAAACTACTACATAATGAAGTCATCACCCCTCTATTCAGTGAAGTGATTTAAAATACGCACCCAATTTTTGTTTACGAATCTCAGAAAGTGAAATCTTGATGGTTTTTGATTTTTTCAGTGATGTACCAAACAGCATGCCTTTATCAAGTACATTCATTCTTTAACACTATGAAGTGATTTAAACTTTTTTCAATTTGCTATAAAAACGATCTTTTGCACTCAAATTTTGCAATTTTTAAGTTCCGTAGCGCTGCTATGCAATAAAAAAATCGCGTTAGGGATAGCAGAGGAAATCCCACAGCACGACCCTTAGGGCGTGCGAGGAATTGGAACGGATAGCCCGACCCTTGTGGTAACGCCCTCATTCTGCTATCTATAAAATACGCTAAAAAATAGTACTACAACTGATCTAACAATGCTGTAATAGCATCATAAATAAGGGTGAGTTGCTGTGCTGTAATCACGTATGGCGGTAGGATGTAAATCGTTTTGCCCAGCGGTCTGAGATATATCCCCTGCCGCATAAAATGATCAAAAATCTCATAGCGTTTATTTCCATATCGATCCATGTCTATGGCTAGATCCAGTGCGTAAATCACTCCCAATTGTCGTGTGCTTTTGACCAATGGGTGCTGGCGCACCTTGGTGTCAAATTGCTGATGCGAGTGGATAATTCGCTGAATATTAAGCTGAATAGCATCGGATTGCAACAATTCGATACCTGCCAGTGCTACGGCACAAGCAATAGGAGTACCCGAATAGGTATGTGCATGAAAGAACGCCTTACCTATAGAATTGTCTAAAAACGCGTCATAGATATATCCCGCACAACTGGTCACTCCCATCGGCACAAATCCCGCAGTGAGTGCCTTGGACATAGAGATGATATCTGGCTGTGTCTCTAGATGTTCTGATGCAAAATGCTTGCCTGTTTTGCCAAAACCTGTCATCACCTCATCAGCTATCGTGATCACACCATGTGCTTGGCAGATCTGTAACAGCTGCTCTAACAAACCCCCATCAAACATATGCATGGCATTGGCGCCTTGTACCAAAGGCTCGTAGATAAACGCAGCTACTCGATGCGTGGTGATCAGTGTTTGTAGTTGCTCCTTTACGGTTTCGATATTAGCTGTGGTCGGTGTCGGTATGCGCTGTACATCAATAAAAAAGTCTTCGAACGGGCCGTTGTATACCGATAAGCCCGAAGCAGACATCGCTCCAAAGGTATCGCCATGAAAACCATCTTCAAAAGCAATAATAGTAGTTCTTTGATCTCCTCTATTAAAATGGTACTGCAATGCCATTTTAATAGCGACTTCATTCGCCGTAGACCCATTATCCGAAAAAAATATTTTATCCTGATTATCTGGCAGCAACGCAATCAGCTGCTCGGATAATTCGATGGCTGGCGCATGGGTAAATCCCGAAAATACGATATGATCCAAGGTGGTCATCTGCTGCTGTACCTTGGCGATAATCTGTGGATGGCAATGTCCATACATCGCGGTATACCAAGAGGCGATCCCATCTATATAGCTTTTTCCCTGCTCATCGTAGAGCAATGCGCCTTCTGCACGAACGATCGGTAAGGCATCGGGGTGCAATTGATGCTGTGTGAGGGGATGCCATAAGTGCTTTTTATCTCTTTCTTGTAAGGTCATAATGCTTTTAATGAATCGCTAAACAATGCTGCATATTCGCTGACTACTCGCTGATCGATATACGGCTCATCATCGATGCGACCGATCACGGTGACTCCTGTCATTTTCTGTATAATAGATTCTGTAGTTGGATGTGCATCGCCACTAAAAATGAGTACTGGCGTAAATCCTTTGCTTTGTAATAACTGGATGGTTAGCAAAGTGTGATTGATACTCCCTAGATAATGCCTAGATACTACGATTACTTTATAATCGGGCTGAATCAGGTCTAAGATCGTATCGGTATCATTCAGCGGTACTAATAATCCTCCTGCGCCTTCGATCACAAGATCGCGTTCCGTGACAGGCAGCACTATGTTGTCTAGTGCGATAGTTACCCCATCGATGGCAGCTGCCGCATGCGGACTCATCGGAGTCTGTAATGCATAACTATTAGGATGGAATACGGAATGGGTATTACTGACCAATCGCTGTACCTTATCGGTGTCTGAATGGTCTAAATCTCCTGCTTGGATCGGCTTTACATAATCTGCTGCTAGTGCTTCGACTACTATGGCCGAAACGAGTGTCTTCCCCACGTCGGTGCCTATACCAGTAATGAATATTTTGCGCATAATTGATCTATCACACAGTATGCTCCCACAATCATCGTATCATTTTCTTCAGATACACTAGGGGTGCGTATGTTTTATTTGAGGCACAAAGGTAGCCAACAACGCTAATACTTCTGCTATTTCTGTCGTAGAATTATAAGCGTGTAAACAAAATCGCAATCGTTCTTGCCCTACTGGCACTGTAGGTGATAGTATGGGTTTGACCTCAAAACCAGCTTGCTGTACTACTGTTGCAATTCGTTTTACGGTATCATTTCCAGATAACACACAGCAATGAATGGCGGTAGTACTGGGTATAAATATCTGATCTAATCCGTGCTGTGCTAACTGCTCATTAAAAAACTGTATGTTATCGCGTAATTGCTGTACGGCTGGTGTGGTTTGCAATGCCGTATAGGCGGTAGCGATGGTGGCTACAGCATGGGGCGAGAGTCCTGTGGTATAGATAAAACTACGGGCAAAATTAATCAGATAGCTCCTTAAGACTGCCGATCCCAAAATGGCTGCTCCATGACAGCCTAATCCTTTGCCAAAGGTGTATATCCTAGCAAATACCTGTGTCTCTACTCCCAATTCTTGTAACAATCCAACTCCTTGCTGCCCAAAAACACCGATGGCATGGGCTTCATCGACCACCAGATAACAGTCTTTTTCTGTACACATTCGGACTAAAGCGGCTATATCTGGTGTATCGCCATCCATCGAAAATACCGATTCGGTAACGACGTATATCACTGCATCTTTCGGCTTTTTAGCCAATTCATGGTCCAATCTGCGTGCTAAGTCTTCTAGATCATTGTGCTTAAACTTATACGATTTAGCAGTACTCATCTGTATCCCATCTCTGATAGAGGCATGAATCCACTCGTCATAAAAAATCACATCTCCCCGCTGGGGTACTGCCGAAAAAAAACCAACATTGGCATCGTATCCAGAATTAAACAAAAGTGCGGTTTCTGCATGGTGTATGTCTGCTACTATAGCCTCGGTCTGTGTATACAAACTATGATTACCCGATAAGAGTCGTGATCCTGTTGCACCGTTTTGACACATTCCTGTGGAAGCTAACAATGCATGGGTCTGTTCGAAAATGGCTGTAGAACGGGCAAATCCTAAATAGTCATTGGACGAAAAATCTACTGCCGCTGTAGACGCTGGCAACTTGCGTAAGGCATTCGCTTGCTCTCGATTTGCTAATTTTTGTGTTAGTTTTTTCGGAAAATCTGCCATAAGAAAAAAATAAATTACACCACAAAGTAGATGACTAATTACAGGGGCGTTCCCCAAGGGTCGGGCTATCCGCTATATCTTTTTTGTTTTTTTAAAAGGAAACAAAAAAGGATGCCGCTACTATCCCTAACGCAAATAGAAGTACTTATGCTAATCCACGTTCTTTTTGGATCTGTTCGTAGGCTTTTTGCACTTCTTTAAACTTCGCTTCCGCACCTTTGATATGTACCGCATCGAGGTGCTGTACTTTATCTGGGTGGTATTTTTTAGCCATAGAGCGGTAGGCTTTTTTTACCTCGGCATCTGTAGCTGTTTTGTCGATTTCTAAAATGGTATATGCATGATCTGCGGTTTTAAAAAACATCGCCTTTATACTTTCGAACTCGCTAAAACTAATACGCATATAGCCTGCGATTCGCTGTATTTCGGCTGCCTCTGCTTCACTGACATGCCCGTCTGCATTGGCGATTCCAAATAAGAAATGAATGATTTGTAAACGTGCAGCATAGCGTGTGCGTTGTGCCAAAAACATACTGATGCGTTGTGCCGATACTTCTCGGTTTTTGATCACCGTATTAAATGTTCTAAACGTAGCATTGGCTCGCTCCTTTCCATACGCACTTACGAAATACTGTCGTACATAATCCAATTCCGTTTGGTTTATTTGCCCATCTGCCTTGATCACGATCGACGAAAGCGATAGTAAATTCAGCTCAAAATCTCCTGGACTCACCTCTTCCTGCCTCGAAAAAACAGTCTTCTTACCTTCCTTCGATGACTTACCCATTCCCGCATCCCATAAACTACCGATTACAAAACCGAGCAATGCCCCCGGAAATCTAAAAAACCAATATCCTATTATAACTGCGATCCATTTCACCATGCGCTGTGTACTTTTTTTAAAGTTGCAAAGATATATCAATTCCTTATATACTGATTCATCCTTACCCTATTAGTAGTTATCTTGGCGATTTCGTTACTTCAAAAAAATAGTTCACAGCGAATTGTCTGTTTTTACGACGACTTGGCAGTATCGACTGCTATGGAACATTATTTGTACCTTTGTGAGAAAATTAAAACAAAAAATCGTTAAGAAATATGTATCCAGCAGAATTAGTAAAACCAATGCGCGAGGACCTAACTAGTATAGGATTTGATGAATTACAAACTGCAGCCGCTGTAGAAGCTGCCATAGCCAAAGAAGGAACTACCCTAGTCGTAGTGAATTCTGTATGTGGATGTGCTGCTGCCAATGCACGCCCTGGGGCAAAGGCTTCTTTAGCCAACGAGAAGAAACCTGATCACTTAGTGACTGTATTTGCAGGGGTAGACAAAGAAGCTACTGACAAGGCGCGTGGATTTATGGTTCCTTTTCCTCCGTCTTCTCCATCTATGGCTTTGTTTAAAAACGGAGAATTGGTACACATGCTAGAAAGACATCATATAGAAGGAAGACCTGCAGATATGATCGCAGAAAACCTAAAAGACGCATATAATGAATACTGTTCGTAAAGAGTAGTATACATACTATAGAATATATTAAAAATCCACTTATGGTAAGTATATAGGTGGATTTTTTCTATTTTAATTCCCTAACTCTAACTGATTTTTTACTAGGTTGTAATAGTTTTCTTTTTTTCTACTAGACATGAATGCTTTCCTTCTTCAATTACTTGTCCTTCCCTTAGAACTATAATTTTATCTGCGTTTTTCACTATACTTAATCTGTGTGCAATAACTACAACTGTTCGACTTTTAAAAAATTCCTGCATTTTACAAAAACATTATTGAAGACAGAGCAGTTATTTCATTAGAAAAGCTAAAACGCCAGCATAAGTTTATTATTTACTTTATCAACTTCATTACTGATTATATTGTTGTTTAATGCATTGTAATCATAATTTTTCAACTCTTATTTTTGATACTCAAAATATTCACATGAAAACTTTAATAACAATTAGCTTACTTCTCTTTATTTCATCTTTATATTCACAGACATTTAACAACTATATAAAGAGAGGAGACTCGTTATATAAATCTGGGGAATATTTAAAATCTGGTAAAATGTATAGTCATGCTTTCGATATTAAACATGGAAATACTGCCCAATATTATAAAGCATCTTGCTCATGGGCTTTAGCAGGAGATACTGTTCAATCAATTGAATATTTATGTCGTTCTGCCGAGAGAGGATGGAAAAACCTCAAGCATCTTAAAACAAATAAAAAATTATTTTCATTACATTCGGTTGAAGGATGGAATGGTATTCTATCTATTGTAAAGGATAATGTAATAAAACATGAAAAATCATTTAATTTACCTCTTAAAAAAAATTAGATGATCTTTTTGTAAAAGATCAAACTTTAAGATGGTTACTTATAGATGCTGAGCAAAAATTAGGAAAAGAGTCCGATAAAATGAAGTATTATTGGGAGTTAATCTCTAAACAAGATAGTATTAATCAGATTGAAGTTGTCAATATTTTAGATAAACATGGTTGGGTTGGCACTGATTTGGTTGGGAAGAATGGTAATAAAGCGCTCTGGTTGGTTATACAACACGCACCAATCAAAATTCAAGAGAAATATTTACCATCTCTAAAGAAATCTGTTAGGCATGGACTTACACCAGGTCATTATTTGGCTCTTTTGGAAGATAGAATTTTGATGAAAAACGGCAAGCCTCAAACTTATGGTTCGCAAATAATAACAAATCAAAATACTGGAAAAAAGGAAGTTTACAAAATAAAAGACCCTGTTAATGTTAATAAAAGAAGAAAAGAAGTTGGTTTAGAATCAATAGAGAGTTATCTCTCCTCTTGGGGGATTGAATGGGACATTGATCAAAAATCTTTTAACAACTAAGCTACTGACAAGGCGCGTGGATTTATGGTTCCTTTCCCTCCGTTTTATCCATCTATGGCTTTGTTTAAAAACGGAGAGTTGGTACACATGCTAGAAAGACATCATATAGAAGGAAGACTTACTGATATGATCGCAGAAAACCTAAAAGACGCATATAATGAGTACTATTCATAAAGAGTAGTAGGCATATATATGATATATTTAAAAATCCACTTATGGTAAGTATAGGTGGATTTTTTGATTTATCACCTATTACAGAAAATAACTTCTATGATTTTCTCTTCTACTGCGTAGAAGAACAGGAATTGAGTTCAGTCATAAAAAAATAATCGTGAAGAAGTTCAGAATATTAAATGTTATTTTCACTTTTTGATTTCAGCACAAAATGAAGATTTTGTATGCTCTAATTACTCTTTAATAACTTACATCTGAAACCAAATATAAAAAAGATTAATCTTTTTTATATTTTAGGGTAACATTTTACTTGATTTTGACACTTACTATTAGTAACAACCAAAATCAACACCATGAAAAAAATGTATGCCCTTACGCTTCTTGCGTTAACTATGAGTATTACCGCTTGTAAAAAAGACGATACTACTGTAGAAGAAATTATGGTTACAGAACCTGATCCTACAGATGAAATAGTCCCAGATCCCGTAGACTCTAATACCATAGAAGAAACGATATTAAACCCAGACACTGTATCTACCAATCTATTAATAGAGGGTGCTACTAAAAAAGAAGGGGATGCCCCTGAACCAAAGGGAGAACTTTCTTTTTTGTTATCCGATGAGAATTCGAACTCTGCCTTTTTAAAAAACGGATTCGAAATCATTTTTACAAAACCAGACAACTACGCGGGTGCTTATTTACAAATTAGTAATAGCAATGACACCTTTGCTGATGAGTATTGGGATATTCCCCTGAATGCAGGTAAAAAATCTAGTGTTTCTTCTATCAATAAAAAAAACAGCTTTATTTCTAAACAAGTATCCAATAAATCGAATAGTTATGATGACGCTATTACTATAAACTTTGAAGATACTATACCTCCAGGCACCTTTTGTTATAACTTATGTATTTATGATACTAATGGAAATATTAGTGCTCCTATAGAAGTATGTGTAGAAATCGAAGCTTGGGGAGGAAACCCTAATCTTGTAGGCAATTGGGAATTCACTAAAGTAATAGCTCTCGGAGAAACTTATGAATTAGGTGATCCCTATGATTGTTCTGAAAGTAATATAACATGTAAAGATGGATCAAAAATAACTATTAAAGAAGCTTATTGTTACACACATAACTCTTATGTGATTAATTTAAACTCTGACAATACTTTTTCTTTAGTATTAGACGGAACTCTTACAAGTCTTGACTATCCTAATAGTTTAGAGGCATGTAGCCCGATATTTGATAATCGTAATGAGATTTATCAATCCAAAGGAAACTGGGCTTATGATGAAGAAGAAAAAAAACTTACTCTTATTGAATTTGAATATGAGTCTAACACTGAAGGGGCTGGAATAGAAGAAAATGGAGAAGTCTTTTTCAACGGAGCTATATCATTAACTACCTCTGAATTAACACTAACAGAACCATATAGCAATGGAATTATTATAGGCGAAGAAAACCTGTTTTTCTCAAAAAAAATCAATTAAAACATTGTACTTACGCAATAAACAAGGTTATGTATGAATACATAACCTTGTTTATTGATTTATACATTTATTTTGATTCTATTCGTCAAACAACTTTTATCTACTATAGATAACTGATTACAAGACAATCTAACAATTTATCTTCCAATAGAAATTACTTCTGCGTTAGGGATAGGAACGGCATCCTTTTTTGTTTTCCTAAAAAAACAAAAAAGATACAGTGGATAGCCCGACCCTTGGGGAACGCCCTACTATAATTTATAGACCAAACAATTGGCTAACTAAAAATAATATCAGACCTTGCACCTTAATTAGAAGCAAAGCAACTTATTAAATTTTTGGCTAGTGCATATGGAGGCTGTAAAAAAGATCATTTCTTATCCGCTGACAATCGTTTTTTACTTATTTTTTGGGGGTACATTGCTCATCTTTCATCCTATCCAATGGTTAGGACTGCAACTAGGAGGAGCTAGAGGGCACCAGATAGTGGTTAATTATATGAACCTTTGTTTACTCCGATGCCTACACGTACTAGGGGTGCGAATCAGTTGTAAAAATGTACACGAACTACCGCTAGATCGTCCAAAGATCGTGGTATCTAATCACCAAAGCATGTTCGACATACCACTGATCTCATGGCACCTGCATAAACACAGCCCTAAGTTTATTTCTAAAATCGAACTGGGTAAAGGGATTCCGAGTATCTCGTTTAATTTACGACGTGGAGGGCATGCATTGATTGATCGTAAAAATCCGAAACAATCGATTCCTACGATTGCAAATTTTGCTTCTTATATTACTGAGAATCGTTTTGCCTCCGTTATTTTTCCAGAAGGCACACGAAGTAAGAATGGAAAACCAAAGGCTTTTGCTACAACTGGATTAAAAATCTTGTTTAAAAAAGCGCCTGATGCATTGGTGGTTCCTGTAACAATTAATGATAGTTGGAAACTGGTCCGTTTTGGCAGTTTTCCTATGGGAGTAGGCATTCACCTAACATTAGAGGTGCAACCGCCTATAGAACTAAATACAATGAATACTAACGACGTATTGGCTACTGTAGAGGAGCGCATAGTCGCTAGCATAAATACTTAAACAAAAAGAGCGATGGCTATAGACAACATTAGATTAGAGGTAATGCAGTTATTGGAAAAAAAGATCGAATCGTATATCGATCGTTTTCTGATTCCTGTAGATCAGGTATGGCAGCCTACTGATTTTTTACCTGATTCGCAGAATGAAGATACGTTTTTTGAAGAGGTAAAAGAATTGAGAGAACTCGCCAAAGAATTGCCATATGATTTTTGGGTAGTACTGGTGGGAGATACGATCACAGAAGAAGCGCTACCTACCTATGAGTCTTGGTTGATGGATGTACAAGGAATTAACCAACATGCGGATGATAAAGGCCCTGGTAATGGTTGGTCTAGATGGGTACGCTACTGGACTAGTGAAGAAAATAGACATGGCGATACACTGAATAAATATTTATACTTATCAGGTAGGGTAAATATGATCGAGATAGAACGTACGACACAGCACTTGATCAATGATGGTTTTGACATCGGTACGGATCGCGATCCCTATAAAAACTTTGTATATACTAGTTTCCAAGAATTGGCGACTAATATTTCGCATAATCGAGTGGCTAAACTAGCAAAGGGATACTCTAATAAGTCATTGGCTAAAATGTGTAAAATCATTGCGGGGGATGAAATGCGCCATTTCAATGCCTATAGCGAGTTTGTAAAAAACATATTCGAGGTAGATCCTAGCCAGATGATGATCGCTTTTTGTGATATGATGAAACACAAAATCGTAATGCCTGCACATTTCCTACGCGAATCTGGTAATTCGATCGGCAGTGCATTTGAGGAGTTTTCGTATGCAGCACAACGCATCGGTGTCTATACCTCTCAGGACTACATAGACATCATGAAACGATTGATCGATAAATGGGAAATCGACAAATTGGTAGATCTAACAGATGAGGCAGAAAAGGCTAGGGATTATGTAATGAAACTTCCTGCGCGTATGCAACGCATCAATGAGCGATTGATTGTACCTGAAAAGATATTTGAGTTCAAGTGGGTAAATCCTGCGATGGTTAAATAACCCTATTTTTTGAACTATTGATGACGCAAGATCAAATCATTAGTGCTACGACTGATTTTGTAAAAAAACAGTTGAGCAATGCAGAGGGTGGACATGATTGGTTTCATATAGAGCGCGTGTATAGAACTGCACTGACGTTAGCCAAGACAGAGGCCGTAGATACGTATATAGTCGCTCTAGGAGCTTTATTACACGATATAGCGGATAGTAAATTCCACAATGGTGATGAAACGGTAGGGCCACGTGTGGCACGCACTTTTTTGACTGAATTAGGAGTAGCTACTGACGTTATTGATCACGTGGTTTTGATTATTGAAAATATTTCTTTTAAAGGGGGCAATGAACCGACTCATTTTAGCTCTCCTGAATTACACTTGCTACAGGATGCCGATCGACTAGATGCGATTGGAGCGATCGGTATTGCGCGATGTTTTAACTACGGAGGGTTTAAAAATAGAGCTTTATATGATCCTGTGATTCCTCCCAACTTGCATATGAGTAGAGAGGAATATAAAAAATCGACTGCGCCTACTATTAATCATTTCTACGAAAAATTACTCCTCCTCCGCGATCGAATGCATACAGAAAGTGGCAAAAAGATGGCTGCCGAACGACATGCTTTTATGGAAAACTTTCTGACGCAATTCTATCGGGAATGGGACGGACAATAATGGTTCTTATTCCTTAGAAAATAGTTAGTAGATCCGCTATAAAGGACATGGCATCAAGTATAACATCTAAAATTAGTTTGGCAATAGCGGTCATTGGTTTGTTGTTTTCTGATTTCGTAATAGTTGTATGTGTACTGTTTGCTACAGACTATAGCAACTGTATGTAATAGATCATCATCTACTAAGTGATACATCGTATGTAAAACATAACAGCTTTTACCGCCTGTATAAAGTGATTTCATCTTTTTTCCAACAATCGACAAAAGTTGAAATATCTTCTACATATTAATGACATTTTGCGGGCATTTGTTACCCTATTTTTTCAAAAAAATTTCATAAAATTCCGTAATACCATACTATTCAGCAACTTTCTTGTGAAATAATTTTACTCTAAATTAATTCCTTAACTGGGGTAACATTTTATACTATTACGACACTATATGTATAGAGCGTTATAATGAAGTGGTTAAAACTTTTTTCAATTTGCTATAAAAACGATCTTTTACACTCAAATTTTGCAATTTTTGAGTTCCGTAGCGCTGCTATGCAACTAAAAAATCACTTTATTTAATCACAAAATCTTGCAATGTTCGCTGAAATCAAAAAAATTACACCACTTCAATTAATTAGAAAAAATACTATTACAAACTCATGAAAACAAAAAGAATCCTATCCCTACTACTACTGATTATTTGCACCATGTCTTGTTCTCAAGGTCAAAAATCAAAAGATTTTGATTATGGAAAAATTGAAGATAACGTATATTCTAATGCGTTTTTTAATTTCAAGATAGACATACCTACAACATGGTCCATCCAAAACAAAGAACAGATTAACAACCTGATAGAGAAAGGCAAAAAAATAGTTGCAGGGGATAATGAGAATTTAAAGAAAGTATTAGAAGCTTCAGAAATAAATTCTGCATACCTACTCACTATCTTTAAACACGAACTTGGTAGTCCAGTAGATTACAACCCTTCACTGATGATCATTGCTGAAAACTTAAAATTATCACCAGGAATAAAAACGGGTGGAGATTATCTATTTCATACTAGAAAAATTTTACAACAAACTACTATAAATTATCATACTATAGATGATGATTTTAAACAAGTGGACCTGAATAATCAAGAGTTTTATCAAATGAATGCACATGCCACATTAGGAGGAATTGCACTCACACAAAGATATTATTCTACGATTAAAAATGGTTTTTCAATCAATGTTGTCATCTCATTTGCCAACGATGAACAGCGAGCTGAACTAGAGGAAATACTAAAATCTCTAGCATTTTCTAAATAAATTTACACCTCTTCAATAAAAAAATCCCTGCTAATGGAAGTCTAGCAGGGATTTTAATATCTATATAAAGTAGCGTATATGATTAATCAGCCAATACGATTACTTTATTATCTTTCATTTCGATAGTGCCTGAATTGATCGCTAAAAGGGTAGCTCCGTTATCACCTTTGGTAAACTTGGCAGCTACTTCTTTGTCTAGCTTCATATCACCATACACTTTTACATTTCCTTGTCCTAATAAGGATACAATAGGAGCGTGATTATCTAACATCTGGAATTCTCCATTGATTCCTGGTACTGCTACCGAAGTAACATCTCCGCTAAATAATACGGCTTCTGGAGTTACGATTTCTAAATACATGTGTTTCAATTTTGAATTAAGAATTCATACAGCTATCTATGAGCACTCATGAATTCAGTATTCTGAATTTGATTATGCTTCTGCTAACATTTTCTCTCCAGCTTCGATCGCTTCTTCGATACTCCCCTTAAGGTTAAATGCTGCTTCTGGCAGGTGATCTAACTCACCATCCATAATCATATTGAATGCCTTAATCGTGTCTTTAATATCTACTAAACATCCTGGGATTCCTGTAAACTGCTCCGCTACGTGGAATGGCTGTGATAAGAAACGCTGTACACGACGTGCACGTCCTACCGCTAATTTATCTTCTTCTGATAATTCTTCCATCCCTAAGATAGCGATGATATCTTGTAATTCTTTATAACGCTGTAATAACTCTTTTACTCGCTGTGCACAGTTATAGTGCTCATCTCCTAAGATATCTGCTGTAAGGATTCTAGAGGTAGAATCTAATGGATCTACCGCTGGGTAGATACCTAACTCAGCAATTTTACGAGATAATACTGTTGTTGCATCTAAGTGCGCAAAGGTAGTTGCTGGCGCTGGATCGGTAAGGTCATCCGCAGGTACGTATACTGCTTGTACAGAAGTAATCGATCCCTTCTTTGTAGAAGTAATACGCTCTTGCATCACCCCCATCTCTGTAGCAAGTGTAGGCTGGTACCCTACTGCCGATGGCATACGACCTAAAAGTGCCGATACCTCAGAACCTGCTTGTGTAAAACGGAAAATATTATCTACGAAGAAAAGTACGTCTTTTCCTTGTCCATCCCCTGCTCCATCACGGAAATATTCTGCGATAGTTAGTCCTGATAGTGCTACTCGTGCACGTGCTCCTGGTGGCTCATTCATCTGTCCGAATACGAAGGTCGCTTTAGAATCTCTCATGACTTTTTTGTCTACTTTAGAAAGATCCCATCCTCCTGCTTCCATAGAATGCATGAAATCATCTCCGTACTTGATAATTCCAGATTCTAACATCTCACGAAGCAAATCATTTCCTTCACGTGTTCTTTCTCCTACTCCTGCGAATACAGAAAGTCCACCGTGTCCTTTTGCAATATTGTTAATCAACTCTTGGATCAATACTGTTTTTCCTACTCCAGCTCCTCCAAATAATCCAATCTTACCTCCCTTTGCATACGGCTCAATAAGATCGATTACTTTAATACCTGTAAACAGTACTTCTGTAGATGTTGATAAATCTTCGAATTTTGGTGCCTGACGGTGAATTGGAAGTCCATTTTCTCCTGCTTTTGGTATGTTTCCAAGACCATCAATCGCGTCTCCAATTACGTTAAATAAACGTCCATATACGTCTCCTCCAATTGGCATTTGGATTGGTGCTCCTGTCGCCACCACTTCCATTCCTCTACTCAGCCCATCACTGGAATCCATTGCGATGGTACGTACAGTATCCTCACCAATATGAGATTGAATCTCTAATACTAGTTTGCTACCGTCTGTTTTATTTATTTCTAACGAATCGTAAATTTTTGGTAATTCGGTTCCAGCAGCGAATTCTACATCGATTACTGGCCCTACAATTTGTGATACTTTACCCGTAACTTGAGACATTATATAACTATTTAATGTTTAGTATTTAACTATTTCAAAAAGGCTTAACCTCCAACACTTTAAGCGAGACCTTTTTTCAGGCTGCAAATATAGGCTTTTCTTATGAAAAAATTAACTGCCTCGAAATTTGTTTTTTATTTCTAATCGTCAGCCACTGTTTATGTTTGGTTTCCGAATATTTATACACTACTTTGACAGCATACACAAACGAACAACACAACACCTATATTCATCACAAAACACTTGATTACAAATAACTAAACAATACAATTCATTAGTACAAAATGTTCTTTGTTTTCTTTTCTAGCAACTGCAAAAAATGAAATAGCATAACAAAAACAACTCAACAACATACTGCTTAAAAACAACTGTTCTCATACGCTTAGCATTTAAAAGCATATGAGAACAATGACTATTTTATAAATTATGTAGTGATTTAAACCACTACTATGTTAGAAACTGTAGCATACTATTCTACAGTTACAGATTTTGCTAAGTTTCTAGGCTGATCTACATTCTTTCCTAACATTACTGCTATATGATACGATAATAACTGTAATGGAATCGTAGTCAACAAAGGTGTCAGAAACTCTATCGTTTCTGGAATTTCGATAACGTGATCTGCTAATGCTTTTACCGTTTCGTCTCCCTCAGTAACAATTCCTATAATCTTTCCTTTTCTAGATTTAATCTCTTGGATGTTACTCACTACTTTTTCGTAATGCCCCTTTTTAGTAGCAATTACTACTACTGGCATTTGCTCATCGATTAGTGCGATAGGTCCGTGTTTCATTTCAGCTGCTGGATATCCCTCTGCATGGATATAAGAAATCTCTTTAAGTTTTAATGCACCTTCAAGTGCCACAGGGAAGTTATACCCACGACCTAAATACAAAAAGTTTTTAGCATCCTTATAAGTATCTGCGATTTCCATGATATGCTCGTTAGACTCTAACGCTTGTTTCACTTTTTCTGGAACACGCTCTAATTCCTGCAAATAGTAATGGAAATCACTATTCGTAATCGTTCCTTTTCTTTCTGCTAATTTCAGTGCGATTAATGCTAATACTGTGATTTGCGTAGTAAACGCCTTCGTAGAAGCCACTCCTATTTCTGGCCCTGCATGCGTATAAGCACCTGCATGCGTCTCTCTAGAGATCGAAGAACCTACTACATTACAAACACCAAATACAAATGCTCCTCTTTCTTTAGCGAGCTTAATTGCTGCCATGGTATCTGCTGTTTCTCCACTTTGTGAAATAGCGATCACTACGTCATCTTGGTGAATCACTGGGTTTCTATAACGGAACTCAGAAGCATATTCTACTTCTACAGGCAATCGTACCAATTCTTCGAAAATATATTCTGCTACCAGACCTGCATGCCATGAAGTACCACATGCTATAATGATCACACGCTTCGCATTGAGCAATTTCGCTAAATTATCATCGATTCCAGCCATTTTTACAATCCCTTCCGCCACTCTAATCCTACCTCTATAGGTATCACTAATCGCATTCGGCTGCTCATAAATTTCCTTGAGCATGAAATGATCATATCCGCCTTTTTCAATCTGCTCTAGATTGATTTTCAATTCCTGAAGATACGGATCTACTAGACTATCGTCTTGTATTTTTCGTACTTTCACTCCTTTTTTACGACTGATGATCGCCATTTCGCCATCCTCTAAATAGATCGCATTGTTTGTATACTCAATAAATGGAGAGGCGTCAGAAGCTACAAAGTATTCATCTTCACCAACCCCAATGGCCAATGGACTTCCTAGTCTAGCTACTACAATTTCATTAGGCTTCGTTCTATCGAATACAGCAATAGCATACGCCCCAACTGTTTGGTTCAATGCTTTCTGTACTGCCTTTCCTAATTTTAATCCTTCTTTGGTCTTTACATCTTCTATCAGATTCACCAATACTTCCGTATCCGTTTCTGATGTAAAGGTATATCCTCTATTTGATAGCTCTTTTTTAAGCGCTTCATAATTTTCTATAATTCCATTATGGATAATCACCAGATCTCCAGAATTAGAATAATGCGGATGTGAGTTCACATCATTTGGGACCCCGTGTGTTGCCCATCTCGTGTGTCCTATTCCTATAGTTCCATCAGTAGCAATTTCACTTTCTAGTCGTTGTTCTAAATCTGCTACTTTTCCTTTGGTTTTAGACAATTGAATATCTTTCCCATCATATAATGCGATCCCAGCTGAATCATACCCTCTGTACTCTAATCTCTTTAACCCTTTTAGGACGATTGGATATGCTTCTCTATGACCGATATAGCCTACTATTCCACACATAGTTGTTTGTTTGTTTTTTGGTTAATTACTTTTTGATCTGGTATAAAAAATATCAAGTTTTAGTTGTTTTTCTTCAGGTACTGTGTTATTTCCATAAATTACAGTTCCTTCGTGGGAAATAACAGATGAAACCGGAATGATTTCTTCCATTGGGGTAGTATCGGGGGGCATATTTTTTTCTAAAACACCTTCTGTCATATTGATCACATTCACATTCTGCGATACCGCTATGCCTAATTTAGTGTTTTCTATCGTATTATCTAAAATATTTATAATATGTTGTGTCAGTCGTATGCGATAAAAATCTCCTAGCGCATCCGTACCTCTATCCAATCTTCCTAAGTGATTCACTGCAGAGTTTATCGGACTAGTACCATTAGAAGTAGGGTCTGCCGTATAATCTACTAATGTGGTACCAGTTTCTAGATTGAATATATAAATTCTTTCAGGCTCAGTTGCACCACCAGTACCTAACTCTTCTTGATTAACATATAGCTTTAAAGCAGCATCATTAATCAACCAATCGGCATCTTTCAGAAAATCTAATTCTGTACGATCTGCATCAGTATTTGTACAATCTACAAATATAGGGTTTCCTTCTTCGTCAACTATAAAATCTCCATCGGCATCAGTAGCCACACACTTGCCAAATAAATCCAAGACAGCATAAGCACCTTCACCTCCTTTGATGTATAAATTCTGTACACCATTTATAGTATCTTGCACTTCTAATTTGCCAACTAGATCTGACTTAAAATCAAAATCAATACTGTTTATAATGTTATTCGCAAATGTAAAAGGAAAATCATTGAAATCTTTTACTTTACCATTTGCATTTGCATTTGTATCACCTTCTCCAGCATTTTTTAAAAATGAGTAATGCAAGGTAAATTGTGCATCAGAAATATCAAATAGCATCAAATTGTCCGCATCAGCATCAGCATCTACATGAAAATAAATCCCTCTAAAATAGTTATTAAAGTTATTTTCATTACTAAACACTATACTTTGTGACTGATCAATAAACCGCTCTTGAAATTTTTGAACCAATAATGGCTTCGCATCTTCTCCACTAGCTTTTAATACCAGTCGCAATCTGGGCGATATTCTAGAACTTACTTCATCCCCCTCTTCGTTTAATCCTTTAAGTTTTATTTCCTCTGCGGATGGTACAAAATTAGGAACCTCGAATAGCAAGTCACCTTTTAGCGCATTGCCAAAATTTTTAATATCATCGGAATAATATTTCTGCTCTTGCTCACCATCGATGTCACGCAAAAAGAAATTAGACTCATATATCTTTAGATTTATAGGGGTATTCCCATAAATAGAATCTAAAGCATACGTGGTCGATGTGATACCAGATTCATTCGTCTGAGTACTGACTACGTTACTAAAATAAGGGATACTCAATACAATACTATCCAGCACGGCACCATCTTCAAAATTAGGGTTAAACGAACGTGGTCGCAGTTGCGATACAACTTCATATTTCGTTTGTCCATAAAGGGGGTCTTGATAAGCACCTATTAAATTTACTGGCAATGCATTGGTTTCTACTTTTTCGAACACCTTGTTATACGCTACAGGAAAGCTACTATACAATTCATCTTCGAAGTTTACACCTCCTATTACTTCACTTCCTACTGTGTTGAAATCGTCATCACAAGCGCCAAAAACAAACATTACAGTGACAAGCACTGTAAGTTTCATTAAATTAGTTTTTAATTTCATAGTCATTTTTAATACCTATTGATCTACACCAATACTTCTGATTGATAAAAAGATTGATAGGCGTCTGCAAATTCTTCTGGTCTTTTATAAGACAAAACAGGTTGTGGGATCGTTTCTAAATGCTGCACTAACTCTTCTGGGATTTGCTCAGAACCAACGATAATAGCATCTGAATTATCGATCGCTACTTTCATCACATTATTATAAGTAGGTTCTGCCAAATGCTTTATTTTTTCTTCTTCTATGCCATCGAATTTCACTTTCTTAAGCATATCCATATCCAATGTGCCAGAGTACCCATGATCGTATACCGAGGTTACAATCTTACTGTGGTTGAATAATGGCTCATTAGCATAATAATCTCTTAAATATAGAGGCAATAATGATGCCAACCATCCGTGTACATGAATTACATCAGGAGACCAGTTGAGTTTTTTTACAGTTTCAATCACCCCTTTGGCAAAAAAGATCGCCCTTTCGTCATTATCCGGAAAAAGATTTCCTTCTTCATCCGTCAATGTTGCCTTACGTTTGAAATAATCTTCATTATCAATAAAATAGACCTGCATTCTCTCCTTTGGAATAGAAGCGACCTTAATGATTAATGGCATATCCAAATCATTGATCACCAAATTCATTCCTGATAATCTAATTACCTCATGTAATTGATGTCTTCTTTCATTAATATTACCGTATCTAGGCATAAAAATTCGAATCTGTCCTCCTTTGCTATTCACCATTCTTGGTGCTTCAAAAGACATAGATGAAATTTCTGTCTCTGGCAAATACGGTATTACTTCTGATGATACATACAATATCCTCTTATCTTTCATATAATCGATACTTTATTGTCTTCCTTGTGAATAAATTTTTGCAAAATTACGAAAATTTATGTAGTCTGCCAGTAATATCTTATTTTTGCTCGCCTTTTAATTTAAAAACAAATGCGGGTATACGAGAAAAGACTGGACATTGAAGCATATGTTGCAGATTTACAGAAGCAGAAAAAAAGTATTGGATTTGTACCCACAATGGGAGCATTGCATCAAGGTCATCTTGCACTAATACAAAAAGCACTTATCGAAAATCAAACTGTAATTGTTAGTATTTTTGTAAATCCCACACAGTTCAATAACACAGAAGATCTCATTAATTATCCGAGAACTTTAGAAACTGATGTGATGCTTTTAAGCAATGTTTCTAAAGACATCATCGTATTTGCACCAACCCCCCAAGAAGTTTATGGAAGCGATACAATCGCTATTAAGTATGATTTCGAAGGATTGGAGCACGCTATGGAAGGTAAATTTAGACCTGGGCATTTCGATGGAGTAGGCACTGTATTAAAACATTTGTTTACAATTACCCAGCCGACTAATGCTTACTTCGGAGAAAAAGACTTCCAGCAGTTACAGATTGTCAGAAAATTGGTTGCTATAGAAAAAATGCCTGTCAATATTATAGGCTGTCCTATCTACCGCGAAGAAAGCGGATTAGCCCTTAGCTCACGAAACAAACGGCTGAATCATGACCAAATGGCAGCCGCACCACTTATCTACCAAACACTCAAACAAGTACAAAACGACTTTGGCACAAAAAGTGCAGAAGATTTAAACGAGTGGGTTGCCCGACAATTCGAAAACAACGAATTATTAGATTTAGAATATTTCGAAATCGCTAATATCGCAGATCTAAAACCCGTGCAACAAAAACAACAGAACACGAAGTATCGCGCTTTTATTGCTGTATTCGCAGGAGAAGTGAGACTGATTGATAATATTGCCCTAAACTAAAAATAATTACCTTTGTAACATGTTAGTACACGTTGTAAAATCAAAAATTCACCGCGTCAAAGTCACAGGCGCAGACCTAAACTATATAGGTAGTATTACTATAGACGAAGATTTAATGGACGCTGCCAATATTGTAGAAGGAGAGAAAGTACAGATTGTGAACAACAATAATGGCGAGCGATTAGAAACCTATGCAATACCAGGCCCTAGAAACAGTGGCGAAATTACGCTCAATGGAGCAGCTGCTAGAAAAGTAGCCAAAGGAGACGTATTGATCCTAATTACTTATGCCATGATGGACATCAAAGAAGCCAAAGAATTTAAACCTTCATTAGTATTTCCTAATGAAGCTAACAATTTACTACGATAATTAAGTGAATCCAAAGCTTATCAAAGCCTTAAAAATTATACTCCCACTATTGTTGGGAGTTTTTTTGATCGCTTATTTCCTCAACAATGCCACTCCAGCATACCGAAAAGAATTAGCAAATAGTATCCTTCAGGCAGACAGTAAATGGATCATTGTCTCTCTAATCCTAGGCATAGGATCACACCTTTCCAGAGCCTATCGATGGAATTTTTTGCTAAAACCCATAGCTCACAAAACCCCATTAAGCACCAACTTTATGGCAGTGATGATTGGCTATTTAGCCAATCTAGGCATCCCTAGATCTGGAGAAGTACTCAGAGCCATCACTCTCAGAACCTACGAAAAAATACCTTTTGAAAAAGCTTTTGGCACCATTGTATCAGAGCGTGTTATCGATTTATTGATGCTTATCTTAGTAACAGCTATTGCCAGCTTATTACAAACAGAGTATATCTTAACATTTTTAGAGGACAGCAATAGCAACCCATTGATCACCCTAGCGCTCGCCTGCATTCTCATACTATCAGGCTACATAGGATTACGTATCCTACAGAGATCCTCGCACCCTATGATTATTAAAATCCGAAATTTTGGCCTAGGTCTTTGGGAGGGAATGCGCAGCATCATTACCATGCAACAAAAATGGGCATTTCTCTTTCACACATTTGCCATTTGGTCTTTATACATTTTAATGTTTTATGTAATCAAATTTGCTATCCCAGAATTACAAGACGCCTCATTAGGGGTTATTCTCGTTGCTTTTGTCGTAGGGTCTTTTTCGATGTCCACCACTAATGGAGGCATTGGCATCCTACCCTTCCCAATCGTCGTTGGAGCCGTATTTGTGTTTTTTGGTTTCGAAAAAAGCAATGGAGAAGCATTTGGCTGGATTCTATGGGGATCACAAACAGCAATAAACATTGTACTTGGAGCGTTATCATTTATACTCTTACCCATTATGAATAAGACGTCTAACCAAAAATAATCACTACTGATTAGTAGGGGATAAATTTTAAAGATGTGAAATAATTTATATATTGCTACAAGCTTAAATCTTAACCATGCTCCTTATGAAGAAAAACATACTTTTTGTCATACTTTGTACTATCACTACACTACTTACCGCACAAGTAAAGTACGAAACATACCGATCTATAAAACTAGATCAAAACAGAGACATCAAAGTCCAACTACCCAGAAATTACGAAAAAAACGAAAAGAAAACATATCCTGTAATTCTTGTTTTAGACGGTGATCACCTCTTTGAACCCGTAGCAGGAAATGTAGATTATTTCTCTTACTGGGAAGATATGCCAGAATCTATCGTAGTCGGTATTATCCAAAAAAAAACAAGAGAAGAAGACTGTAGATACGAATTAGCCAGTCACTTGCCTACAGAAAAAGGCGCAGATTTTTTTGAATTCATAGGACAGGAATTAATGCCCTATATCAATGAAACCTACAGAACAGCCGAACTAAAAATCATCGTAGGACACGACTACACCGCTAATTTCATCAATTATTTCTTATTTAAAGACAATCCAATCTTTCAAGGATACATCAATCTAAGTCCAGAACTAGCACCACCGATGAAAGAGCGCATCGAAAACGTACTTACTTCTGCCAGATCAGACCTATGGTACTACCTAGCTACAGCCACTAACGATGCAGAGAACATCAAAAAAGACTTGATCAAATTAGACGAAAAATTATCCCAAATAGAGAACCCTGAACTGAATTATTTCTTTGACAATTTTGATGAATCTTCGCACTACACCTTAGTAGGAAGAGCCATCCCAAAAGCCTTAGAAGCATTTTTCAAAATGTACCGACCTATTAGCAAAAAAACCTATAAAGAAGAAATACTACCTTTAGAAACCTCTTTTTACGACTACCTTGTAGACATCTACTCTACCACCGAAAAACTATACGGTATCAAACGTCAGATCAGGATCAATGACTTTATCGCTATCTCTACAGCGATCGAAAAAAACGAACGATGGGAAGAATTAGAATCACTAGGAAAATTGGCCATTAAAGAGCATCCTGAAACCATGCTAGGTTATTACTATCTCGGTTTAGGGTACGAGCAATTAGGAGAGCCTAAAAAAGCAATGAGGGCTTATGAAAACGGGTTCCAACTAGCTGAAATCGCATTCCTGACTAAAGATTACATGTTAGATAAAGTACAAAAAATCAAAGACGATTTCGGTTTCTAATAAAACTGCTACCGAGGTGGTCTACACTTTGTAATATCGAACATACAAAACCAACAAAGAAGATGCATCAAAAAATAGCACTAAATGCATACAGCACTGCTATTTTTTGATGCATCTTCTGTATTTTAGCAATCTCCCAAAACCAATCCGTAATACGATAATTATTGACCCATGGCTAAAACCAAAACGATTTTTTTCTGCCAAAACTGTGGCGCACAATACGCAAAATGGCAAGGACAATGCACCTCCTGCAAAGAATGGAACACCATTGCGGAAGAAGTCATCGAAAAAGCAGCAAAAAACGATTGGAAAAGCACCTCAGAATCCTCCAAAAACAAACGGGTAGCCAAGCCCTTAAAAATAACAGAAATCCGCAGTAGCGAAGAAAAACGGTATATCACCGATGATTCCGAACTCAATCGAGTCCTAGGAGGAGGCATCGTACCTGGATCACTCACGCTATTAGGAGGAGAACCAGGCATAGGAAAAAGCACACTTTTATTACAAATCAGCCTTAAACTCCCCTATAAAACCCTATATGTTTCTGGAGAAGAAAGCCAACAACAAATCAAAATGCGTGCAGAGCGCATTCCCACACAAACAGACAACTGCCTTATCCTAACAGAGACTAAAACCCAAAATATCTTTAGGCAAATAGAAGCCACCAACCCCGATATCGTCATTATCGATTCTATACAAACGCTACATAGCGACTATATAGAAAGTAGTGCTGGTAGTATTTCGCAGATTAAGGAGTGTACTACCGAACTCATTAAATTTGCCAAGGAGACCGACACCCCAGTCATTCTTATAGGACATATCACCAAAGACGGACATATCGCAGGCCCCAAAATACTCGAACACATGGTAGACACCGTATTACAATTCGAGGGAGACCGCAATCATGTATACCGCATCCTACGAGCACTCAAAAACCGTTTTGGATCCACTGCCGAATTAGGTATCTACGAGATGCTAAATAATGGGCTCCGAGAAGTGAACAATCCAAGCGAAATCCTTATCTCTAAAAAAGAAGAAGAACTCAGTGGAAATGCCATTGCCACCACCATAGAAGGCATGCGTCCACTACTCATAGAAACACAAGCTTTGGTAAGCACCGCAGTATACGGCACACCACAACGAAGTGCCACAGGATACAATCTCAAAAGACTACACATGCTCTTAGCAGTACTCGAAAAACGTGCAGGCTTTCGATTAGGAGCCAAAGATGTATTTCTAAATATTACAGGCGGTATTAGTGTAGACGACCCCGCTATAGATCTAGCCGTAGTAGCCGCCATTCTATCCTCTAACGAAGACATCCCTATCCCTAAGGACTATTGTTTTGCAGCAGAAGTAGGACTCTCTGGAGAGATTCGTCCTGTCACTAAAGCAGATCAGAGAGTACAAGAAGCAGAGAAACTAGGTTTCTCCACCATCTTCCTCTCTAAATACAATAAAATTACGCTCAAAAACGCCACTATTCAAATCCAGCTTATTGCCAAAATAGAAGACGTCGTAGAGCACTTATTCGGATAATCGCCAAACAATTATGGCGCAGGATTCGGAATACCAGCATGCACCTTATCAATCTCAGCTAGTATCTCGTTTGTAAGTGTAACTTCTATACTATCTATATTCTCTTTCAGTTGCTCCATGGTAGTAGCCCCAATAATAGTACTCGTCACAAAAGGCTGTTGATTCACAAACGCTAATGACAAGTGCGTTAGACTCAAACCATGCGCATCTGCAATCTCTTTATACAATCGGGTAGCCTTAAAACAGTTCTCATTCATATAGCGATTATAATTCGGAAATAAATCTACCCTAGAATTTTTTGGAGTCCCCTCTAGATACTTACCTGTAAGCATCCCAAAGCCTAAAGGAGAATACGGCAAATGCCCTATATGCTCTCTGTGTAGCACTTCCGTTAATCCCACTTCATCCTTTCTATTCAGTAGACTATACGGGTTTTGCACCGTTAGCATCTTAGGCGCACCTTTTTTATGCTCAGCCACATAACGCATCACCCCATATGGAGCCTCATTAGACACCCCAATATGACGTATCTTTCCTTGTTTCATAAACCCTTCTAAATGATGCAATACCTCTGCAAAATTATCCTCCCACTCCTCATTAACATCATGCGTATACCCTAATTTTCCAAAAAAATTAGTCTGTCGTTCTGGCCAATGCAATTGATATAAATCTATATAATCCGTTTGCAATCTTTTTAGACTCTTATGAATTGCATCTTCTAGTTCACTTTTTACAAAAAGCCCCTTTCGGATATGTTGCGTAAAAGGAGCAGGCCCCACAATTTTAGATGCCAATACGATCTCATTACGCTTGCCCGTTTTTTGCAACCAACTTCCTATGATACGCTCAGTACTCCCCTGTGTCTCTGGCTTAGAAGGCACTGAATACAACTCTGCCGTATCTATAAAATTAATTCCTTGATCCAACGCATAATCCAGCTGTTCATGCCCTTCTGCCTCAGTATTCTGCTCTCCCCATGTCATCGTACCCAAACAAATCTTACTTACTTTGATCTTAGTACTCGGTAGCGTAGTATATTTCATTTTGTTTCTACTATTATTTTCGTATTCAATTGTTTTTATTACACTAAATTGGCTATAAAATTGTGGGCGTTCCCCAAGGGTCGGGCTATCCGCTATATCTTTTTTGGTTTTACAAAAAACCAAAAAAGGATGCCGCTCCTATCCCTAACGCGCTGACGCAAACAAAACAGACCACAACTTCGATATATAACCCTATCATCTCAAAATTAAAAAACTCTACTCGTAACAGTTCTAAAAATTATCACAATAATCACATAGCACACACACTAATAGCCCAGCAAACCTTATCTATTTTTTTACATTTCACATATAGAATACTGCCTAAATATTGATTTTTATACAAAATTATAGTATCTTAGGGGAAATAACACCTTTATACACACAAATACACTCACATGTTAGACAATTATTACGAAAAATTGACCGCAGAAAATAAAAGAATCGCTATCAAAAGAATCGCCGCCAGAAATGATGTTGACGAAAATAGTGTACAAAAAGCACTCGAAGAATTCAATCCACTGATGGATATCCAAAACGAAGTCGTAGTGATCAATATAAACTCATACCGCAGAGTCATGAAACTCATATTTAAATAGAACTCATTTTGACTATTTGTTTTTGACCGAAAATGAGAAGAAATCTGACTGGATAAGGCACTTTTTGAAATTCATAGCAGCGCTACAAGTAAAAAAAGTAACGAAATACAGGTGAATTTCAGTCATTTTTTAGGAAAAATAAAAAAACGGATGTAATCACTCCATTATTACATCCGTCTAAACTCAACTAACAACTAAAAAAAACATTATATCGTTTTTTCTTGTACCAAAAGTACACTACCCCCCTCTCTACACCAACATATACTTAGGGAACAGCCCCGTTGAATGAGGGAAAATACCCAAACCACATATATACCGATATAACACACCCCCCTAGCAGCCTTAGTAATTGTATTTTTATAAAAGCGAAAACATTTTCTTATTACAAAACCGCAACAAAACAATGGTTTGTCTACATATATTTTAAAAAAAGTTTAGTTTTGTTAATAAAAGAACACTGTAATATTTTTTTTACAACGACAAGAAATTTATTTTTACAATCTGTTGAGAAACTTATAAATAGTACTAAAAGCTATTTCATATAGTTTCTTAAACAGTTGGGAAACGTTCAATAAAATTTGTGATTATGCAGTATAAAGTAATTGACTCTAAAAGCCAGCACTTTGGCAGGATATTGGATTTTAAATCGTGTTCTGTCATGAAAGATTTAGGAGGAGTAATCCTTAAAATAGACAATGATACATATTCACTATTTCGATTTAATGAAGTGGAAAAAGTAGAGACCATACCAACATTCGTCTCATAACACAGCATGAAACAAACAATAGTGTGGTTTGTCATTATTTTTAGAACACACTAGTATCTATCACTAACAAACTACACTATTGAAAAAGACTACGCTAAATCTTATTACAGTTCCGTAATTCTTTTTACATATTTACCAATTACATCAAATTCTAGATTAACTACCGTGCCTACCTCGAATAAATGAAAATTAGTATGTGCATGCGTATATGGAATAATCGCTACGCTAAACTCATTTTTCTTAGAATTCACTACCGTTAGACTCACCCCATTAACAGTTACCGACCCTTTTTCTATCGTAATATTATGCAATGCAGGATCATATGTAAATGTGTAACTCCAACTACCCGCTGTCTCACTTACCGCCACACATGTTGCCGTTTGATCTACATGCCCCTGTACAATATGACCATCCAATCGATCTCCTAACTTCATTCCCCTCTCTAGATTTACGACAGCCCCTACAGTAAGCGCACCAATATTGGTCTTTTCTAAGGTTTCTTTGATAGCCGTTACAGTATACGTATCGTCTGTAATCGACACTACAGTAAGACACACCCCATTATGCGAAACACTTTGGTCTATTTTTAATTCTTCGGTAAAACTAGCCCGCATTGTTATGTGCAAATTCTCTTGTGTGGATTCTAAATTTACTACAGTACCTAATGCTTCGATAATTCCTGTAAACATAAATGCAAAATATTTAATTAAATTTGTGTCTTTAAAACGTGAAATTCGTTTTGAGTTTCAAAAATACTTATAAAGAAGCGTATAATGAAGCAAGGACATAAAATAAGATTAGGAATCTCTATTGGAGATCTGAATGGCATTGGAAGTGAAGTGATTCTCAAAACTTTTGAAGATGCTAGAATGCTCGACTTTTGCACTCCAGTGATTTTTGCATCCGTAAAAATACTTTCGTTCCTAAAAAAACAATACAAGATCAATACCAATTTGCACGGTATTGACAGCACTAGCCAAATTGTAGATGCAAAAATCAATGTAGTTAATGTTTGGAAGGAAAGTGTAAACATTAACTTCGGCCAAGAGGATAAAAAAATTGGCAAATACGCCATCCAATCACTCAAAGCAGCTACCGAAGCCCTACAAAATGATGAAATTGATGTATTAGTCACTGCTCCCATCAATAAACACAGTGTGCAATCCGATGATTTTAAATTTCCAGGTCATACAGACTACCTAGCGCAGGAGCTAGAAGGAGACAGTATGATGCTCATGGTTGCAGATAGCCTAAAAGTAGGACTACTCACCGATCATGTAGCCATTAAAGAGGTAGCAGGTACCATAACACCCGCCCTGATCAAGCAAAAAATAAATACCATTCACAGGACACTGAAGCAAGATTTTGCGATTAACAAACCTAAAATAGCCGTATTAGGCATCAATCCGCATAGTGGCGATAATGGAGTCATCGGCACAGAAGATGACACTGTGTTAAAACCAACGATCCAGCAAATGAATGATGATGGCACATTAGTATTTGGCCCCTATGCTGCAGATAGCTTTTTTGGTTCCGATGGATACAAAGCCTTTGATGCTATTGTAGCCTCATATCACGACCAAGGATTGATTCCTTTTAAAACCTTATCCTTTGGCAAGGGAGTAAATTACACCGCAGGATTATCTAAAATTAGAACCTCTCCAGATCACGGTACTGCTTTTGAAATCGCTGGAAAAAACAAAGCCGATAGCAATTCTTTTGAAGAAGCTGTTTTTACTGCCTTAAAAATTTACAAACATCGTCAAGAATACAAAGAGCTCTCTAAAAATCCACTAAAGAAACAACCCAAAAAACCACAGAAAAAACAATCCAACCCACAGCAGTAAAAGCATACTATAACTATGACGTATATTATAGCTAAACTATGCGTTAGGGATAGCAGCGGCATCCTTTTGGTAGCACCTTAGTGCTGCCAAAAGATATAGCGGATAGCCCGACCCCCGATCCAAAGAGGGGGTAACGCCCAAAACATACGTATTGACAAAAAATCAGGTCATACATATGGGATGAAGCGTGATCACATGTAGACGGATACGTTAAATTGTTAACTTTCTGATATAATTTTATTTACAAAACTCATTTAGTATACTTTTTTTACTATCTTTGCACCCGCCTTAATCAGATTTGATTAAGGACTCAAATCTGTTTATGAAATGAAACAACTTAAAGAGTATACTATTCCTTTTGTTGGACTGAAGCTAGGATTACATCAGTTTGAGTATGAGATTGAGAATACGTTCTTTGAGCATTTTGAGTATCAAGAATTTAATGCAGCTAAGATACAGGTAGCATTAGCTTTTACGAAAAAAACGACCTTGTTTGAACTTCATTTTGAAGCTAAGGGCACTGTAAATGTAAATTGCGATGTTACTAATGAACCGTTTGAATTACCAATTGAAGATGATTTTTTTCTGGTAGTAAAATTCGGTGCTACGTACAATGACGAAAATGAAGAATTGTTGATTTTGCCTCATGGCGAATACGAGCTCAATGTACAGCAATACATCTATGAGCTCATTGTACTAGGTGTACCCTCTAAGAGAGTACATCCAGGCGTAGAAGACGGCACATTAGACTCAGACATACTCAAAAAGTTGGAAGAATTAAGTCCAAAACAAGAAACATTGAAGAAAGATAATGAGGAAACAGATCCTCGTTGGGATAAATTAAAAAACTTATTAAACGATAAATAATAGCTAAGCAATGGCACATCCTAAGAGAAAAATCTCCAAAACGAGAAGAGATAAGAGAAGAACACATTATAAAGCTTCTGTACCACAAATTGCTACAGATCCTACTACAGGAGAAGCACACTTATACCACAGAGCACACTGGTTCGAAGGTAAATTGTATTACCGTGGTCAGGTAGTTATCGATAATACCGAAGAAGAAGTAGCATAAATATGCACTAAAAAGAATAGAAAACTCTCACAAAAGTGGGAGTTTTTTTGTTTTTAATTCAATATGTATCGAAATACGGTTTTTTTGCACCATATTTGTGCAGAATTTAGTAATTTCCACAGCTTTTTAGGCTTTTTTGCGCTGTAAAAAGTGGAATAATACACTAATTTATTGATGTTAATCCCTGCTTTGCAGGCTTGTAGAGTAGTTATTAGCGAATTCCATTTTAGTACGAAGTCGACTACGACACGTATTAATAATGAAACTAAAATCAAAATATGAGTAAAATCACAGCAGCTATTACCGCTGTAGGCGCATATGTGCCAGACTACGTGTTAACTAATGATATGTTAGCAACCAAAGTAGATACCAATGATGAGTGGATTACCAGTCGTACCGGTATCAAAGAACGTAGAATATTAAAAGATGCGGATAAAGGAACTTCATTTTTGGGCATTAAAGCAGCAGAAGACCTAATAGCCAAAAGGAATCTCGACCCAACAGAGATCGACATGGTTATCTTTGCTACTGCGACTCCCGATCTTCCTGTAGCAGCTACCGCGGCATATGTAGCTTCTAGCATAGGAGCTGTTAATGCATTCTCTTACGACTTACAAGCAGCATGTTCTAGTTTTTTATACGGTATGTCTACAGCTGCTAGTTATATAGAAGCAGGTAGGTATAAAAAAGTATTAGTCATCGGAGCTGATAAAATGTCGTCCATCATAGACTATACAGACCGTACTACATGTATCATCTTTGGAGATGGTGCAGGCGCTGCACTATTCGAACCAAATGAAGAAGGTTTTGGATTACAAGATGAGTACTTGCGAAGTGATGGCATAGGAAGAGATTTCCTTAGAATCGAAGCAGGTGGTTCATTACTCCCTCCCTCAGAAGAAACTGTAGCCAATAGACAACATTTTGTAAAACAAGATGGAAAAACAGTCTTTAAATACGCTGTATCAAATATGGCAGATGCTAGTAGCAAAATCATGGAACGTAACAACCTGACGGGAGATGATGTAAATTGGCTGGTAGCACACCAAGCTAATAAACGTATCATTGATGCTACTGCAAACAGAATGGGACTTGACGACGCTAAAGTCTTAATGAATATTAGTAAATATGGTAACACCACTTCTGCTACATTACCATTACTACTCAACGATTTCGAAAAACAACTTAAAAAAGGTGATAATATTGTTTTTGCCTCATTTGGAGGCGGATTTACTTGGGGGTCTATCTACTTAAAATGGGCCTACAATTCCTAAACAACTAAAACACGTAATACCCAACATTATGGATTTAAAGGAAATTCAAAATTTAATTAAATTCGTGGCCAAATCTGGTGCCAGTGAAGTGAAGTTAGAGATGGAAGATGTAAAAATCACTATCAAAACAACTTCTGAAGACAACAAAGAAACAACTATTGTACAACAGATTCCTGTAGGCAGTGCTGTACAACCGCAAGCAATCGCTCAGGCTCCTGTAGCTGCTGCACCGGCTGCTCCCGCAGATGAGGATGCTAAATACATTACTATCAAATCTCCTATCATAGGAACACTCTACAGAAAACCATCTCCAGACAAACCTACTTTTGTAGAAGTAGGCGATACGATCAAGGAAGGAGATGTACTTTGTATCATTGAAGCAATGAAACTCTTTAATGAAATAGAAAGTGAAGTTTCTGGTAAGATCGTAAAAGTATTGGTAGACGACTCTTCTCCTGTAGAATTCGATCAGCCATTATTCTTAATTGATCCATCATAACCCAATTTAAAAATTCCAATTCAACCATACCATGCTGCTGTTCAAAAAAAATAGCTTGCGAATTTTGGAATTTGAGACTTTTAAATTTAGATAGTTATGTTTAAAAAAATACTAATTGCCAATAGAGGTGAGATCGCCATGCGTGTGATCCGTACCTGCAAAGAAATGGGGATAAGAACTGTAGCAGTATACTCTACTGCAGATGCAGAAAGCCTACACGTACGTTTTGCAGATGAGGCTGTATGTATAGGTCCTGCACCTAGTAATGAGTCTTACCTAAAAATGTCGAACATCATCGCTGCAGCAGAAATCACAAATGCTGATGCAATTCATCCTGGTTATGGATTCTTATCTGAAAATGCTAAGTTTTCTAAAATCTGTGAAGAACACGAGATCAAATTTATTGGCGCTAGCGCAGAAATGATCGAACGAATGGGAGATAAGGCTTCTGCAAAAGCAACCATGAAAGCTGCTGGAGTACCTACCATCCCAGGTAGCGAAGGAATCCTAGACTCTTACGAAGAAACGGAAACTCTAGCCGATGAAATGGGCTACCCAGTAATGCTAAAAGCTACTGCTGGTGGTGGTGGAAAAGGAATGAGAGCCGTATGGAGCAAAGATGATTTAAAGAAGTCTTGGGATAGCGCTAGACAAGAAGCTGCTGCTGCCTTTGGTAATGATGGGATGTATATGGAAAAACTCATCGAAGAGCCACGCCATATAGAGATCCAAATAGTAGGAGATAGCAACGGACGTGCTTGCCACCTATCTGAAAGAGACTGTTCTGTACAAAGAAGACACCAAAAACTTACCGAAGAAACGCCTTCTCCATTCATGACCGATGAATTGAGAAACAAAATGGGAGAAGCAGCTGTAAAAGCAGCAGAGTTCATTAAATATGAGGGTGCTGGTACGGTAGAGTTTTTAGTAGATAAGCATCGTAACTTCTACTTTATGGAAATGAATACACGTATCCAAGTAGAGCACCCGATTACAGAACAAGTAGTGGATTATGACCTGATCAGAGAACAAATATTAGTAGCTGCTGGTATTCCGATATCTGGAAAGAACTATTTCCCACAACTACACTCTATAGAATGCAGAATCAATGCCGAAGATCCTTATAAGGATTTTAGACCTTCGCCAGGTAAAATTACCAATCTTCATATCCCAGGTGGGCATGGGGTTCGCGTAGATACACATGTATACAGTGGATATATCATCCCTCCTAACTATGATTCGATGATTGCTAAATTAATCACTACTGCTCAAACTAGGGAAGAAGCGATAAATAAAATGAAAAGAGCATTAGACGAATTCATCATAGAAGGTATTAAAACTACAGTACCTTTTCATAGACAATTAATGGATCACCCTGATTATGTAGCTGGTGACTACACTACTAAGTTTATGGAAACTTTCGAAATGCAAGAAACTGCGGATGCGCATTAACAATGCTTCGCATTATATATAAGGATTCTATCACATAAGAATTCATAGCATTATAAACACTTAGCACCTCCTAATTTTAGAATTAAGAGGTGCTTTTTTTATAAAATGTAAGCAAACAACTATACTATCAGGCTCTAAAAACAGCTCTCTAGAAGATTGTTTTTTTATAGTTACGGTTTTAACATATATTAAATACTGTTTTACATCTCAGCTCTTTCATTTATTATACTATTCTTACTTTTTTAACGTAAAAAAAAGGAATTCGCATCGTTTAACTAAGGGGAAATCCTACTTTTTTTAATACTTTAGTTTTCACGGTAAGCCATGCTAATTATGTACTATTGATACATAACATTTAGTAAACCAATGTGACCCCTAGAAATGAGAACTTTACATCTTTTCCTCTGTTTCTGTATACACTTTTGTGTAATTTTTTCGCACGCCAATGATACAGAAGAACATTGCCTGCGTTGGCGAGCAGCTATGAATACTGTTAAAAATTTAGAAAATGGTATTCAATTTTGCAAACAAACCTTACCCAACGTATCCCCAAAATGCAAAGTAGCTGTCTATATAGAATTAGGCGAACTTTTTTATCGAAAGCTTATTGCTGACTCTTCCTATTATTACTATGATACTGCTATAGCACTGGCCAAAGAGCTAGAAGAAGACGAAGCATTGTCTGATGCCTATAACGGAAAAATCACAATGCTGATGAAGTATGAAAAATATGACGAAATCCATGTATTACTCAAAGCGTCTAAACAATTGCTACAGCCCTATCCCAATAGCAAAAGTTGGATTCGATATTATGAGCAGAGTGCCTACATCGTATTTATGAATGAAGATTACTATCAGGCTATTGATTATATGGACTCTACCATCATAGCAGCAAAACGTAGTAATCATCATGATCTAGTACACGAAACCTATGAACATCTAGGCCTTTGTTATTCTTTTTTGGGAAACTATGAAAAATCTACCGAAAACTATATCAAAGCAATTGAAATCAAAGAGCGCACAGGACACACCAAAGACCTAGGTGGGACCTACCGCTACCTCGGAGGTTCCTATTTTAAATGGAAACAATTCGATAAAGCCAAACACTACATCCTAAAAGCCATTGCCCATAATACCGAAAACGATCATCAATTAGATCTTATGGTAGGATATTACAAACTAGCGCAATGCAATCGACAATTAGCTCTTAATGAAGCAGCTAAAACAGCCATCGAATCGGCTATAGATTTTGCCGAAAAATCAAACCTAATCTCATATAAATCTGACTATTACAAAGAAAAAGGATTGCTTTATTTTTATAACTACAAACAATTAGATACAGCAGAAATCTACTTAAAAAAAGCATATCAATTAGCTGGTTTATCCAAAGAAAAAAGAGCTAAATTCCAATGCATTATATCACTAATCGAACTGTATGACGCACAAAAAAAATATACTAAAATAAAAGAACTGTTTCATGAATTAGAAGCCATCAAAAACACCTCCCTCACTATAGAATATCAGGCAAAATTAGCAGAAATCTATAGCCATTACTACGAAAAAACACAGCAACCACTGAAAGCATTAGCTAGCGTTAGGACTTATCATCGCCTTAAAGATTCATTACTGAATAAAGAAATTTATGAGAAAACTGCACTACTAGAAAAACGCTATGATACCAATAAAAAACAACTTGCTATCGTAACCCTCAAAAAGGAAAAACAAGCACAAGAGCAGTTAATCCAGAAAGCGAACTTTAGACAAAAGCTCTATACTTTTTATGTATTCTTGCTCATTGGTTTTTTGCTAATAGGTACTTGGGTATTTCTAAAAATACAGAAACAAAGCAAACAACTGAACCAACAGCGCATCGATACCTTATTCCAAGAACAAGAATTACAATTGATCAAAGCTTCTATCGATGGACAACGCAAAGAACGAAAACGAGTGGGACAAACACTGCATGATAGCATCGGTAGCAATCTAGCAGCCATCAAACTACAATTTAGCAACCTCCCTAAAAACCCTACTTCATTACACACTATTTATGAGCAATTAGACGAAACCTACCAACAAGTACGTACACTATCACATAACCTGATCCCAAAAAAGATCAGTCAGCATAACTTTGTACAGTTACTTACTGAATATGTGACGAACATTGCTAATTCTAGTGTCTTAACTATACAGATCACAGCATATCCCGAAATAGTCATCAACCAATTGAGCGAGCAAGTACAGAATCAGTTGTTTATGAGCATACAAGAATTAATTACTAATACCATCAAACATGCACAGGCTACAGAAGTAAGCATACAATTAGATGCAATCGATACACGAATCTGTTTGATCTATGAAGATAATGGCAAAGGATTTGACCCTACTAGTAAAAAAAGAGGCATTGGACTGTCTAATATTCAAAGTAGAATAGATGAACTGTCTGGCACACTCTCTATAGACTCACATCACAAACGCGGTACCATCGTTACCATAGAAATTCCTAATATTCCTACACTATGAAACACAACCTCATCATTGTCGATGATCACAAAATGTTTTTAGACGGCTTACGCAGTATATTTGAGCACGAAAACGACTACCAAATCTGCTTTACATCCAAAAGCGCTGCTGCTGTTATTAAATATGTCGAAGCCAATCCACCATCACATATCGATTTAGTGATTACCGACCTATCCATGCCCGAAATCGATGGGGTAACATTAAACACCCAACTCAAAGCGATGGACAGCCAGCTAAAAACACTAGTGGTAAGTATGCATTATGATCCAGAAGTCATCGATACATTGATCGAGCATGATGTAGACGGTTATTTATCTAAAAATGCACAAAAAGAAGAACTACTACTCGCTGTACAAACATTGCTTAAAGGCGGAAAATACTTCTCTAAGGAAATCAAAGACATCTATACGCATCATAAGTTTACACAAAAAAAAGAACAAGAAGTCAAACTCACACGTAGAGAAATAGATGTAATCACACTGATTGCCAAAGAATATACTACAAAAGAGATCGCTGACAAACTGTACCTGAGTAAACACACCATAGAGAGTTATCGAAAAAACTTAATCGCCAAACTCAATGTCCGTAACCTAGCAGGACTAACACGCTATGCATTAAAAAAGAAATACATTCAATTATAGACCTATTTACGAAAAAACCAAAGCTTAAAACAAACAATACCTAAAAAAAAGCCTGAAAAGCGATAACTCTTTACTGTAATATAGTAATCGATACACCCAATGACCCCTTTATTGGTATCTAAAACTCATAAAACAATGTACAGTTCTCGCCTCTCAAGCTCTCTTAATGATACTTCATCATTACTTTTTATGGAAAACTTATTTTTCCAAATCCGCCAGAACCTAGGCGTATGTCATGGTCTCCATTAAATTTTATAATAACCATAGACTAGCTTGCTTCCTACAGAATAGAGTAATTATTAAACATATTATATTTCCATGTTTTTTTTACGAAGTAGTTTAAACTTCTACAATTAAAATGGAATTATGTTCGTGCTAGTAGATGGAAATTTCTGTACAAATCCACCAGAACCTAAACGTATTTCATGCGCTCCATTTAGTTTGACACTAGCTTTAGAACATCCTCCTCTTCGAGGATCGTTACTTCTAAGCACCGCTTCTACATTCACAAACCCAGTAGCAGGCATTCTAAAAGTAAAAGAAGCGCTTCTCGGATACGTCCACGTTAATGGAGTAGGACTTTTATACAAACCTTGTCCATAGACCGTTACCTTCAAATTTTCTCCAGTAAGACATGGAGCATATCGCTGTCCTGAGTAATCCACTTTTACCAAAGTACCTGGCGCCGCTCTATAGATACCCGTAGTTCTATCTAAAGTAGCCCCACTTTTAGCCGATATACCAGCATCCTCTACAGGTGCTACTAATACTTCTTCTGCAGTTTCGTCTTCTGTTTGGCAAGAAGCCAATACCAACATTGCCGATACCAACAATGATTTAGCAATAAAAATACTTTTTTTCATATGATTTTAATTTAAATGATTTGTATGTGTGCTCAGCGCTTCGCAGCACCAAGCAAATAATAATTATAATGGAAAGCTATTGATCTGTTGTCCTTGTCCAATTCCTAAATTGATTTGATGCGCTCCATTGAGCCTAATGTAAGCACTAGAGCACCCCCCTAAACCATCTGTACTCATAAGAGCTTTGATCTTGACTACTCCGCTGGCAGGCATCCTAAAATTTTTAGATCCTCTGTTCGAAGAATTTTTACGCCATGTCAACCTTGCTTTACGTCGTCCTCCTACATAAATCGTTAGATGTTCTTGCACTGTACATGGAGCTCTTTTCACCCCATAATACTCCATCTTAATTAACGACCCTGGCGCAGCCCTATACTCGCCAGTAGTTCTGTTTAGGGTAGCTGTGCCAGTAGATTTACTACTAGACGCTTCAATCAACTCCTCAGCCATTGTATTTTCCATCGTAGCATCCTCTGTACTACATGAAAACAGAAAACAAGCAATAGCTATCATACTTAGTTTTACTACAAAATTATTTATGTTCATCCTATTTTAATTTAGTATGGTTACCTATAATCTTGTTTATGGAAAGCTACGTTTTCCAAATCCTCCAGTACCTAATCGAATTTCGTTTAAGCGATTAAACTTGATACTTACACGAGAGCACCCCTGACCATTGTCTCTCATTTCTGCTCTAACCTTTACAACTCCACTTGCAGGCATTCTAAATCGTTTTGAACCACTACCAAAAGCGTATTGCCAAGAAAAATTAACAGGCGACATGTATGGATTCGCTCCAGATACAGAGATACGTAGTTTTTCTCTCGCACTACACGCTGCGCCTTTGCTAGCACTATAGTCCATTTTTATCCAAGATCCTGGTGTTGCTCTAAATTCTCCTGTAGTCATGTTGAGCGACTGCGTTGCTTTTGATACATCTACTAAAGCCTCTGTAGCAGGTACTACTGCGTTTTCTTCTGTAAAAGACTGCTCCTCAGCATCACAAGACACTAATAAAAATAAGCCTACTAACATTCCTAGCGTAAGCCCTAAAATACTTTTTCTCATAAAAAATAAATGTTTAAAAATGTGATTAATGTTCCTTCCAATTACAAAACTCCTTTCAAGCAATGCTTTTCCCATGTATTTTACTGACTACAACATGCTATTTGTTGATTTTTTATATATCAAATGTTGTAGCCAGCAAAATGATTACATAACCTGGGATCAAAACTACTACAGCAAACACAAAAAAAAATCACCTAAAAAAGGGAAAATGCACCCCTGTTTTCAGGGTATTAAAACACACTTGTACAATTAAATCCCTTAGCTTATATTGGAATAAAAATTTTGGACACAACAAAACAAGCGCTATACGAGTATTGTACCGCATACACACAACAGCGCATCGAACGCATTCAATCGCGTATGACTAGCATACAAGAATCCCTAACCTCAGAAACCAAAAGTACGGCAGGAGACAAACACGAAACGGGACGCGCTATGCTACAACTAGAACGCGAAAAAACAGGAGTACAACTCGCCGAAGCTTCAAAAATACATGAGATTTTAGGCAAAATAGATAGCTCCTCATCCGCTACAATCGCTAAACTAGGAAGTATTGTATACACTACTCAAGGCAACTATTTTATTAGTATCTCTATTGGGCAAATCGATCTTAATGACACTACCTTTTTCGCACTAGCCGCCAATACCCCTCTTGGCAAATTATTACTAGGTAAAACGGCAGGAGACACGTTTGTTTTTAACCAAAAAACCTATTGTATAGAAGCCATCGATTGACCACCACCTTGTAAAAACGATCTTTTATTCCTCATACAAAATGATTTTCAGTAACTTGTACATCACACAAAAGCGCGCTGCACATGAACAAATTTTTAGCACTAGTCCTCATCGGATGTTGCCTACTAGCCTGTAAACCTTATCAAAGTACGACCATAATACCCGGAGAACAAACATATACTGATTTTAGAGCTACCCAAAAAGCATTTACCACTACAGATGGCGTTATCAAATACATCGATAAAGGCAGTGGTCCCGTAGTGGTATTACTACACGGAGTTCCCTCATCGGGCTGGCTGTATAGAACAATGATCGACCCAATAGTCGATGCAGGATATAGAGTAATCGTACCCGACATGCTAGGCTATGGTAGTAGCGACTCTCCCAAGGGATATGAAATCTATAGCGAGCAACAGCATGCCAAACGTTTATTAGAATTGATGGACGGTTTAAACATCGATCACTGGTCGCACGTAATGCACGATGCAGGTGGTTTATGGACTTGGGAACTATTTCTAGCAGCCCCCAATCGTATCAAAAAACTCATGATGCTCAACACACTCGTACTAGAAGAAGGATTCCACCCACCGATCCGATTTAGACCTGGGCCAATAGCCAAAATCTCTATGTGGTCCTACAGAAATGGAATCACCACCAATGTATTGCTAAAAAAACTATTTCAAGAAGGACTGAAAGAAAATACCCTGAACAAAGTAGCTATTGAGGGCTATAAAAAACCACTATTAGAAGGTAAAACCAGAGGCATGTATTACTTTTTTACTAAAACCTGTAATCATTTCCCTGATTACTATGCCTTATATGAACGCCTTACGATTCCCGTAGGAGTCATTTGGGGTATCCATGACACCATGCTACAATGGAAACCACAACAAGATAAGATCATCGAAGCACTAGGAGTAGCCAAAGACGCTATCTACTTTATAGACGAAAAACATTTTATCCAAGAAACTCAAGGAGCAGCAGTAGCTAAGAACCTGCTATCATTTTTAAAATCGCATCCGTAGTATACTTAGTAGGGCGTTCCCCAAGGGTCGGGCTATCCGTTGCAATTCCTCGCTCTCCTCTCGTCGAGCTGCGGGATTTCCACTGCTATCCCTAACGCATTTTTTGAAACACCTGTTTTAGAAGCGCAATTCATTACAGATAGATACGTAAGTACCTAAACCATGACCAACCCCCAAAAAAAACAGTTAATTCAATCCAGAAAACTGAGACCACTGCGCTAGCTCGATTTTAAACACCGTGCCCTTAATCAACTCATAAATCTCTTCTAGCTCATCCTTACTCACTGCAATATCTATTTTCTCCGATGGAGTTCTAAGCAATAAAGACCTACAAGAATGCTGATATGGACACTGGCGATAGCAATCCGATGCTTTCGTGATACAACAAGCCGTCATAAAATCCTTTAATTCATTGAGCGTAAGCAAAAATCCCATATCCCTAAACACCAACTGAACCTTAGGCAACGATGTAGCTTTTAGCTCTTTCCAATAAAAAGAAATTCCTATTTCATTACTGTATATCTGATCAATCGCATTCATCATAATTTGATTTTGATCAAAAATACTAAATTTATTTATAATTAGTCTAAATAAGTTTAATTAAGCAATACCTTTTAACTTTAGCTGTATCGATACCTGATCATTCCATACATTTTCTTCTATGGCATAGGCAACTCGGCAGCGCTGTCGGTCTTGCACCAAGGTATATTTATCTCCTAGATTAAAACCTATCGCCCCAAAAGTAATATGATCTTTTTGTATACTACATTTTAGATGTTTTTCATCAGCCCCTACACACTTGGCATAGCCTGTATCGATCACCTGCTCTGTCATAAATGTAGGATGCATATTTCCAGGACCAAAAGGGCCGAATTGTTTCAGGATTCTAAAAAACTTTGGCGTGATTTGCGTGAGTTCTATAGCAGCGTCGATTTGTATCTCGGGCGTCAGCAATCTTTTATCGATGGTAGCTGCGACGACTTCTTCGAATTTTTGCTTAAACAATGGATATTGTTCTGGTCGCATCGTTAGTCCTGCTGCATACTTATGCCCTCCAAACTGTTCTAAATAATCCGCACATTGCTGCAATGCATTGTACACATCAAATCCCTTTACAGATCTAGCAGACGCAGCTAACTTATCACCACTTTGTGTAAAGACTAATGTAGGCCTGTAATAGGTTTCTATCAGCCTAGAAGCTACAATGCCTATCACTCCTTTATGCCAATCTTCTTGAAAAACTACCGTCGTATAGCGGTCTTGCTCTTGGTTTTCTTCGATTTGCAATAGTGCTTCTTTTGTAATTTTTTTATCGGTTTCCTTTCGATCACTATTATATGCTTCTATCTCACTGGCATATTGCAATGCGGTTGCTACATCCATTTCTTTGAGCAACTGTACTGCATGTAATCCATGTTTCATTCTCCCAGCTGCATTAATTCGCGGCGCTATCATAAACACTACATCAGTAATCGTAAACGTATCTTTTTTAGCTTGCTCCAATAATGCCTGAATCCCTATTCTAGGTTGGTCATTAATAATCTGTAGCCCATGGTATGCCAATACTCTATTTTCTCCTGTGATGGGTACTATATCAGCTGCTATCGCTGTTACCACTAAATCTAAATACGGCAGTAAGGTTTCCATGGTTTGTCCTCGTGTATATGCTAGGGCTTGTATCAATTTAAACCCTACGCCACAACCACATAATTCTTTATAAGGATACGTACAATCAGCTCTTTTAGGATCTAATACTGCTACAGCATCAGGAATTTTATCACCAGGTCTGTGGTGATCACAAATGATAAAATCAATGCCTTTGGACTTGGCATAAGCTACCTTATCAATGGCTTTTATACCACAATCCAATGCCACGATTAAGGTAATGTCATTATCAGCAGCAAAATCAATCCCTTGATACGACACCCCATACCCCTCGTCATAACGATCTGGAATATATGTGGTAACCTGAGAAGAGATCGTATCTAAATACGTAGACATTAAAGCTACAGAAGTTGTTCCATCTACATCATAATCTCCATACACCATAATATTTTCGGAAGTGTCTATTGCTTGCTCTATCCTAGTTACTGCTTGTTGCATGTCTTGCATCAAAAACGGATCATGTAAATCTGTAAGAGAAGGCCTAAAGAATTTTTTGGCTTGCTCGAATGTTTCTACACCTCGTTGTACTAACAGCGAGGCGATGATCGTATCTACTTGTAATGCATCGGCTAAATGATCAATTTTTTCGGCGGTAGGCACAGGGTGTAATGTCCATCTCATCTACTATAACTACTTCTATTTTTTAAAAGAGAGGCAAAGTACAAAAAACAGCTGACCTCCCTCTTATTTCCCATTAGTTTTGTATTTTGGAGCACTCAATTTTATGGAATAGTATCATACATATTGATTACTAATCTCTGGCGATACTATATCCTCAAACTCAAAAAAACAACGCATATTATGCCACTAGTAACTCCCTTAGCAGCTGATTACGATCAAGAAACTAAAAAATTGGCTGAATTTTTTAATGAGACACTGGGATTTTGTCCCAATTCTGTACTAACCATGCAACGCCGCCCTGCTATTTCTAAAGCTTTTATTAACCTAAACAAAGCCGTGATGGCTAACGAAGGTAGAGTTTCCTCTGCACTCAAAAGGATGATTGCATGGGTTAGTAGTAATGCCACTGGATGTCGTTATTGTCAAGCGCATGCCATACGAGCAGCAGAACGTTACGGCGCAGAACAAGAACAATTAGACAATATCTGGGAGTATAAAACACATCCTGCTTTTAGCGATGCAGAACGTGCCGCGCTGGATTTTTCATTAGCTGCTTCTGTCATTCCTAATGCGGTAGATGCTGAGATAGAAAAAGCCCTACATGCACATTGGGATGAAGGAGAAATTGTAGAGATGCTAGGTGTCATCTCATTATTTGGCTACCTAAATAGATGGAATGATTCTATGGGAACTACTGTAGAAACTGGAGCTATCGAATCTGGAGAAAAATACTTAGGAAAACATGGTTGGGAAAAAGGTAAGCATGTATAATAGCATCCCCAACTTATAGAACTCATAAAAAACAAAAACGCTTTCGAAAGATCGAAAGCGTTTTTTTATACATATTGAGGTGGTTTAAACCACTTCTCTATTTTCTTTGCATGTTCTTAGCTTCTATGCTTAATGTAGCATGTGGCACTAGCTTTAGTCGCTCTGGGTTGATTAACTTCCCCGTGACACGGCATACTCCATAGGTTTTATTCTCTATACGCAGCAATGCATTTTTCAGGTCGCGCACGAATTTTTCTTGCCTAATGGCTAATTGAGTATTCGCCTCTTTTGACATGGTTTCACTACCTTCTTCAAAAGCCTTAAATGTAGGAGAGGTATCATCTGTACCATTGTTCCCATCATTTTTGTAAGCACTTTTTAGAAGTTCTAAATCCTTCTTCGCTTTTTCTACTTTTTCTAGTATAATCTGTTTGAACTTTGCCAAATCAGAATCGCTATACCTTACTTTTACATCGTCTGCCATAATCTATTGTTTTTTAATGACCAATTGGGTCTCGATGTCATCAAAGGCGATTGCTGTCCCTCCCACAACATCTGTAGTAAACTCAATGGTTTCGGTTAAGGTTTCATTTTTGATGTAGTCCTCATTAATGGCGATGGCATCTTGTATTATTTCGTTTTCCCCGAAAATAATAGCTATTCGATCCGTAACTTCTAATCCGCTTTCCTTACGTATGTTCTGAATACGGTTTACAAGTTCTCTGGCAATTCCTTCTTTTTTCAGTACTGGGGTAATAGTAATGTCTAATGCTACTGTAAGAGAACCAGAGTTGGCGACTAGCCATCCCTCTATGTCCTGAGAGCTGATTTCCACATCGTTGGTATCTAATGTAATAATTTTATCGTTAATTTCTAAATCAAAACTACCTGTTTGTTCAAGAATTTTTATTTCTTCTTGTCCAAAACTCTTTATTTCACTGGCTATCAACTTCATATCTTTACCAAAACGTGGCCCTAAATTTTTGAAATTAGGCTTGATTTGCTTCACTAATATCCCCGATGCATCATCGATCAATTCTATTTCCTTGACATTCACCTCGCTTTTGATCAAATCTGCGATGTCATTGATCTCTGCGCGTTCTGTTTCGTTTAGAATAGGGATCATAATACGCTGTAATGGCTGACGTACTTTGATTTTTTCTTTTTGGCGTAATGACAGTACCAAAGAAGATACTATCTGCGCTTTTTGCATTTTTTGTTCTAAGGCTTTATCTACATATGCTGCATCAAACACTGGAAAATCTGCCAAATGCACACTTTCGAATGTTTCTTTGGTAGCATGTGCTGTCAGATCTTTGTACAAGCGATCCATAAAGAATGGTGCTACTGGCGCACTTAGTTTAGCTACCGTAAGCATACACGTATACAGTGTTTGGTAGGCCGATATTTTATCTTGCTGATAATCTCCTTTCCAGAATCTTCTTCTACTTAAACGTACAAACCAGTTACTTAGATTTTCTTGTACAAAATCAGAAATGGCTCTCGTAGCTTTTGTAGGTTCATACTCATTATAATACGTATCTACATTTTGAATCAGTGTATGCAATTCACTGAGAATCCATCGATCGATTTCTGGTCTGTCTGCTAATGGTATGTCTGCTTCTGCATAAGAGAACCCATCTATATTAGCGTATAGTACAAAGAAGGAATAGGTATTGTATAATGTTCCAAAGAACTTGCGTCGTACCTCGGCGATTCCTTCTGCATCAAATTTTAGGTTATCCCACGGATTGGCATTACTGATCATATACCATCTAGTGGCATCAGGTCCGTATGCTTTTAGGGTTTCGAATGGATCTACTGCATTGCCCAATCGCTTGGACATTTTCTGTCCGTTTTTATCAAGTACAAGTCCATTAGATACTACATTTTTATACGCTACATCGTCAAAAATCATCGTACCAATGGCATGAAGCGTATAGAACCACCCACGTGTTTGATCTACTCCTTCTGCTATGAAATCTGCTTTCTTATCTCCTGCTTCTACTTTTTCTTTGTTTTCGAACGGATAGTGCCATTGTGCATACGGCATAGCACCTGAATCAAACCATACATCAATCAGGTCGCTTTCTCGCTTCATTGGTTTTCCACTAGCAGATACTAGGGTAATGGTATCGACTATGTTTTTATGCAAATCGATCTTATCATAATTCTCCTCACTCATATCCCCTACTACAAAATCTTGGAAAATTGCTGCTTCTAATACGCCTGCGGCTACTGCTTTTTCCATTTCAGATTTTAGTGTGGCTACTGAATCGATAATCAATTCTTCTTTGCCATCTTCGGTACGCCAGATCGGTAATGGAATTCCCCAGAAACGGGATCTGGATAGGTTCCAATCATTGGCATTGGCTAACCAATTACCAAATCTTCCTTCTCCTGTAGAGGCGGGTTTCCAATTGATCCCTAAATTGAGCTCATGCATACGGTCTTTGAAGTCCGTAACTTTGATAAACCATGAGTCTAATGGATAGTATAAAATCGGTTTATCAGTACGCCAACAGTTTGGATAACTGTGTACATATTTTTCTACCTTAAAGGCTTTGTTTTCTATCTTTAGCTTAATAGCGATTTCTACATCTACCGATTTTTCAGGCGCTTCTCCTTCTGGATAATATGCATTTTTTACATACTTCCCTGCAAATTCTCCTACATGCGTCGTGAATTTTCCTTGTAGATCTACGAGTGGTACTAAGTTATCATTCGCATCTTTGACCAACATTGGAGGCACTTCTGGGGTAGCTTGCTTGGCTACTAAGGCATCGTCTGCTCCAAAGGTAGGGGCTGTGTGTACAATTCCTGTTCCGTCTTCGGTAGTTACGAAATCTCCTGCAATGACTCTAAAGGCATTTTCTGGGTGTTCGAAAGGTTGTACATAATCGATCAGTTGCTCGTATCGGATGCCTACCAAGTCTGTTCCTTGATACTCGGCGAGGATTTGATACGGTATTTTTTTATCACCAGCAGTATAGCTTTCAAAAGCTGTGGCATCCTCGGCTGCAAAGAACTTGCCTGCAAATTGTTTGGTTACTAAGTTTTTGGCTAGAATGACCTGTATCGGCTCAAAGGTATACTGGTTAAATGATTTTACTAATACGTAGCTTATTTTAGGCCCTACGGTTAATGCTGTATTGGAAGGCAATGTCCAAGGCGTAGTGGTCCAAGCTAGAAAATGTATATCTCCATCGACGGCTGCTAACGCTGTAGGCAATGTATCTTTGATCGCCTTAAATTGTGCAACTACTGTCGTATCTGTTACATCCTGATAGGTACCTGGCTGGTTCAGCTCATGCGAGCTAAGTCCTGTACCTGCTTTGGGTGAATAGGGTTGTATGGTATACCCTTTGTACAGCAATCCTTTTTTATAGATTTCTGATAGCAACCACCATACTGACTCCATGTATTTGGATTTATAGGTGATATATGGGTCTTCCATATCTACCCAATATCCTATTTTCTCTGTAAGGTCATTCCAAATATCGGTGTAGCGCATTACTGCTTTTTTACACGCTTCATTGTATTCGGTAATGCTTATTTTTTTACCAATGTCTTCTTTGGTAATCCCGAGTTCTTTTTCTACTCCTAATTCTACAGGCAGTCCGTGGGTATCCCATCCTGCCTTACGCTTTACCTGATACCCTTTTTGGGTTTTATATCGGCAAAATATATCTTTAATGGCACGTGCCATTACGTGGTGAATTCCAGGAAGTCCATTAGCAGAAGGTGGTCCTTCGAAAAATACGAAAGGGGTGGCGCCTTCTCGGTCTGAAATACTCTTTTCAAAAATCTCATTCTGCTGCCAGAATGCTAATATATCGTCTGCCACTTTTGGCAAGTCAAGCCCTTTGTATTCAGGAAACTTCGTGCTCATTGGATCGTTCTTTCTGTTAAGTCTGCGAAAATAAGGATTTTCTATAAAAATGTCACGCGTTCCTCCTTCAAATATTGATGATCATTTGGTTATCTGAGATTCCTTTTTTATGGGGTCTATTTTTTGCAAAACATAGTGGGAATCCCTATCCTAGTGTTGTAGGCTGTGTTTCCTAAAAATGGCATTGCGTTAGGGATAGGAGCGGCATCCTTTTTTGTTTTTCTGAAAAAACAAAAAAGATACAGCGGATAGCCCGACCTCCGACCCAAGGAGGAGGTAACGCCCTAATCATACAATAGGATTTTGGCGCTGTTTTTTTAGCTATGAACTGTGTTATTTTACTACTTTTAGGGGTATGAAAACGACTTTAGAAATAGCGCTAGTGCAATCGCATCTGGCTTGGGAAAACCCCGTACAAAACCGTGCTAGTTTTACCAAAAAAATCGCATCTACTCCGACAGAAACTGATGTAATTGTATTGCCAGAGATGTTTACGACTGGATTTACGATGCAACCTGATGGACAGGCTGAATCTATGGAGGGAATTACGGTACAGTGGATGCAGACGATGGCTAGTACACAACAAGCGGCTATCTGTGGTAGTATGATCATCGAAGAGGGGCGCAAGTACTACAATCGCTTTTTGTTTATAACTCCTGATGGGAATGTACAGTGGTATGATAAACACCATCTTTTTTCGTTGGCTAAGGAGGAGCGGGTTTTTACTGCGGGTAGTACTGAGGTATTGATCGAGTATAAGGGGTGGAAAATAAAGCCTCAGATCTGTTACGACCTTCGGTTTCCGGTATGGGCTCGTAATACGGCTATGTATGATGTGCTGCTGTATGTGGCGAGTTGGCCAACTTCTAGGATTCATGCATGGGACACCCTACTCAGTGCACGCGCTATCGAGAATCTATCGTATTGCGTGGGAGTAAATCGTATCGGAATGGATGGCAAAGGCTATACATACAATGGTCATTCTGCGGTGTATAACGCATTAGGACATGCTATCACCCATACCCCGATGGAAAAAGAAACGATTGTATATGCTACTTTAGGGGCTGCACATATACAGCAAACTAGAGAGCAGCTTCCTTTTTTAGCGGATGCGAATGCGTTTTCAATCCTCTAACACAAAGGTTTGTTTTAACTCCCAATTGGCTCTGACTTCTATAGGGTCTGGATAATAATGTACGGTTTCTGGCTGGATATTGTTTAGAAAATCTCCTGTATCCCATATCCCATTGGCATTGGCATCCATGACTACTCTAATAATATAGTTGCTTGGTGCTAGGTACTCAAAAGTAGTGGTTTCTTCTTGGGTAACTGTTTTGGTAGTGATCACCTTTTCTTTTTCATCTAATAACTGTAAGAGAATAGGATATTTCTCTACTGCTTCTACCGTAAAGAAGATGGTACCGTAGTCTGTCTTTTTCTTAGTTTTGAAACTAAAGTTAATAGTATCATTTACATTCCCTATAAAATCCGTGACTGCTTCTGGTAACAGTTCTATTTTATATGCATTTTCTTCGGTGGTTTCGAAGGCTATTTTTATGCGATTATCTAGTGTATCTATTTGCGTCGTAAAGGGTACATCTAGTGTGTCTTTATCTACAAAGGAGATCAATTCTGTGTTAATAGCTTCTATAGGGGTATTGGCTTTGATGGCTAATTCTTGATCAAAGTTAAGATTGCCCGTTACATTAGACTTTAGCACCAATGAGTCTTTAAATTTTTCTCTAAACAATCCTACTAAGGTGTCTTGATAATCATTCTTATTAGTGATTTCAAATACTAAAGAGTCTGCTTCAAAAAAGGGTCTAAACCAGTAGTGTAATGAATCTTTTTGGCGATCTTTTAGTATTCTAGTTTCGAAATCATCTGGAGTTTGGCTTAGCATACGTACTTGCATTGCATCACCATCGCCTTCGTAACCTATTAGGTATTCGTTATTAGATAGTTGTTTTGGTTTTACAGCCCTATAGTCTAGTATTTCTTTAAACAATCGAATATCTAATTGCTGTGTTGTATCTGTTACTGGTAGCGTAATCAATTCTTCGTGATAGCCTATTTTATCTTGCTTAGGCTGGTATTTATAATCTCTGTTTTTATCTTTTAATGCTATGAGTTTATAGGTACCTTCTTTTAGGTTATCGAGCTGAAATTCTCTGGTTTCTAATGTATTGGTTATATATCTTGGCACTTCATTAAACACTAAGGAATCTGTGTAGCTCTCATCTACTTCATAGAGTGCTACAGTAATATAAGAATCTGGTGCTTTTTTAAGGGCATCAGATACTGTACCTTTTAGACTTAGTGAGTCTAGGGCATCTCCTGTAGAGAATACGTATTTAAAAAACGAATTGGCATTTCCCTCGTTATTGTCTTCTATGCTTTCGCCAAAATTAATACTGTATGTCGTATTGGCCAATAGCGTATCGATAAACTTTATTTTCACATACTTACCTGCACCTCCGAGTGGCGAAATCTCTGGCATGGGATCCATAGGGGGCGAGATCATGATCTGTTTCTGAGCGTCTTTGAGCTTTATATATTCATCGAAATAAATACGAATTTCGTTTTTGGCAAAATTAGTAGAGTAGTTCGGCGGAAATGCCTTTATGAATTGAGGAGGATCTTCATCTTTTGGACCTCCTGTAATGCTCCCTTTTTTGGCACAACTGCTGACTAATAGGCTACAAAAAACAGCCACCCATAACGTATAGAATCTTTGGTACATAGCTCCAACACTTTTTTTAGGACACAAATAAACGACTATTTATAACAAACAAAAAATCTACACCGTCATTGCCATAGTAGCAATACTTATTTTAAGATTGGGTACTTCTTTGAATGCCTGTACACACGCTTCTAAAGTTGCGCCTGTAGTAATGATGTCATCCACGAGTAATATATATTTGTTTGCTAACAAAGACGTATCTTCTACTATAAATGTTTCAGCAGTGTTTTGCCAGCGAGAAAATCGACCGCTTTGGGATTGTTTCTGGTTGTAGGATTTTTTTTTCAGGATGGAATCGATGTAGGTGGCTCCTAATTTTTGAGCGATTTCTTCTCCAAACTTCGCCACCTGATTAAATCCCCTCTCCTTCAACCTTTTAGCATGCAACGGCACAGGCACAACGAAATCAATCCCTTGATAATCAACACTCTTAACTAGCTCATTCCCTAACCATTTCCCCAATTCTTCTCCTATATGCTCATGCCCTTTATACTTCAGATTGTGTATTAAATTCTGCACCAAACTATCTTTTTCGAATAGGAATAATGCGGTCATATGTGCTACCTTTGCCCGACCATACAATACTTTTTCTATCTTTTTGGCGTTTACATTATGAAAATCACCTAATGGAAGTTTATGTCTACAAGAAGTACATATAACTTGTTCATGCTTATACAACGGCTGATGACAAGCGGCGCAATAAGTAGGATAAAATAAATACGCTAAATCTCTAAGCATTGTGTACTGAATTAACATTAATTATTATATTTACTATCTAACGAACCATCAAAATAATAAAATTTATTATGACAGCTCAAAACAATAACCTGACTCTTAAGATACTAATAGGTGTGCTTGCTGCTCTATTATTAATTCTCGGTATTTTTACATATAAATTCTATAATGAAGAGAAAAGAGAGAAGGCACAATTACAACAAGAAAAAGACCTTATCGAAAGTGAATTAGGCGAATTGATCACTAAATATGATAGTGCTATTGCTCTTAATGAAGTAATGGATGATCACTTATTAAAAGAGAAGCAACGTGTTGTAATGCTATTAGACAGTCTTAAAGAAAATGAAGCAAATGTAGCTTTGATCATCAAATACAGAAAACAAGTAGGACGATTAAAGAAGGAACGTGAAAGATTATTTAAGTTAGCAGATAGTCTTACTACTGCAAATGCTCGATTGGCTACAGATCTAGACAGCACATCAGTAGCACTTACACAACGCATCATTCTGTCTGATTCGTTAAAAACACAAAATGACAAATTAGCTGAAATCGTAGAAAGAGGTTCTGCATTAACTGCTTCTAATATCAAAGCAGAAGGTGTACGTGTACGAAACAGTGGAAAAATTACGACTACTTCTCGTTCTAGTAGAGCCGAAAAAGTACGAGTTTGCTTTACATTATCTCCAAACAAATTAACAGAAAAAGGAGACAAAGAATTATTTGTACAAGTAATCAATCCAGAAAACAATCTGATTGGAGACAAGATCGCTGTGAATTTTGACGATGCAGTGCTTACTTATAGTGGTCGTAACAAAATATTCTATGAAAATGATGCTTTAGATGTTTGTATCCTAGTCGATGCCATCGACGGAGAACTGATCAAAGGTAGTTATGTTGTGAATTTATTCTCTGGTCCTAGAATGATCTCTAATACCAAGTTCGAATTAAAATAACATACTTTCTATACGAATTGACAAACCACCATAGCTTAGCTATTTGGTGGTTTTTTATTTAGGTATTGAACTCATCTTAAGTTTTTCTTTTTCCTAAAAAATGACTGAAATTCAACTGTATTTCGCTACTTTCTTTATCCATAGCGCTGCTATGAATTTCAAAAAGCGCCTTATACCAGTCAAATTTCTTCTCATTTTCGGTCAAAAACAAAAAGTCAAGATGAGTTCATTTAAAAATAAACCCCTAAAAGTTGGAATTACCGACAATTCGTTTTCAATTCATGTAAATTCAATTATTTTTGCGAAATGGCAAATCAAGAAGATAAATTTAAAAAAGTAATTGCTCATGCCAAGGAGTATGGGTATATTTTTGGTTCTAGTGAAATCTATGACGGACTGAGTGCTGTTTATGATTATGGGCAAAATGGTGTAGAACTCAAAAAAAATATTAGAGAGTACTGGTGGAAAAGCATGGTATACATGCATCAAAATATTGTAGGACTGGATGCTGCTATTTTTATGCACCCTACTACCTGGAAAGCTTCTGGCCATGTAGATGCTTTTAGTGATCCATTGATCGACAACAAAGATTCTAAAAAAAGATTTAGAGCCGATGTATTGGTAGAGGATTATGCCGAAAAACTGGAACAAAAAGCACAAAAAGAAATCACAAAAGCTAAAAAACGTTTTGGCGATGCTTTTGATGAAGCACAATTTGTGACTACCAATCCAAGAGTGGTTAAATACTTATCTCAGAAAGAAACCATTCTAAAGCGATTGGCTTCTTCGCTGGATAAAGAGGATCTAGCCGATGTAAAAGCTTTAATAGAAGAACTAGGAATTGCAGACCCAGATACGGGTTCTAAAAACTGGACAGATGTTCGCCAGTTCAATCTAATGTTTGGAACAAAACTAGGTGCTTCTGCAGAAACGGCTACTGATTTATACCTACGACCAGAAACTGCACAAGGTATTTTTGTAAATTTCTTAAATGTACAAAAAACAGGACGCATGAAAATTCCATTCGGAATTGCACAAACTGGTAAGGCATTTAGAAATGAAATTGTAGCTAGACAATTTATTTTTAGAATGCGTGAATTCGAGCAAATGGAAATGCAATTCTTTGTTCGTCCTGGAGAGGAAATGAAATGGTATGAATACTGGAAAGAAACACGTCTCAACTGGCACTTATCACTAGGATTGGGTAAAGATAAATACCGATTCCATGACCATGATAAATTAGCGCATTATGCAAATGCAGCAGCTGATATCGAATTTAATTTTCCTTTTGGATTCAAAGAATTAGAGGGTATACACTCTAGAACTGATTTTGACCTAAAAGCACACGAAGAATATTCTGGAAAGAAATTACAGTTTTTTGATCCTGAACTAAAAGAAAGCTATGTACCTTATGTAGTAGAAACATCTGTAGGGCTCGATAGAATGTTCTTAGCCGTATTTTCTTCTGCACTACAAGAAGAAGCTTTAGAAGATGGCACTAGCAGAACTGTATTAAAACTACCTGCTGTTGTAGCTCCTGTAAAAGCAGCAATTCTTCCATTGGTTAAAAAAGATGGATTGCCTGAGGTAGCACAAAAAATTGTAGAAGACCTAAAATGGACGTTTAATGTTATCTATGATGAGAAAGATGCTATCGGACGTCGTTATAGAAGACAAGATGCCAATGGAACTCCTTTCTGTATTACTGTAGATCATGATAGCTTACAGGACGAAACGGTGACGATCCGAGATAGAGATACAATGGAGCAAAAAAGAGTCCCTATTGCTGAGCTAAAATCAATTATTGATGAAAAAGTAGCTCCTGAATTTTGGCTTAAATAATGCCATGATTCACATATAAGATCAAAAACGAGATCAGCTAGCAAATGATTTGCTAGCTGATCTCGTTTTTATAATAAAGAAGTGATGTCCGTCCACTCACTAGTTGATACTACTACATACATCGGAGATGAGAAAACAGCATCTTATCTTTTGATTATTTTCCCTTTGGCTGATTTTTCGCCATTAGTGATAGCAATAATATACACTCCATTAGCCGCATAGGACATGTTTAGAGGATAATGGTAGCGTCCATTCTCATGATCTAAGGTATAATTGAGTAATTTCTGCCCCTGCATATCATATATTTGTAATGTCAGTCTTTCTGTAATTTCTGTGGTAATAAGACTAATATCGAATTGATCTCCTCCTTGGTCTAAAATCACTAATTCGTTTGCCTGCTCGAAATTATCTCCTACACTTAATGGCACTCCTTCTGGTCGCTCACAGAACTCAATACTCCAATCTAATAAAGCACCACCATCATCTTTTACTACATCTGTAATGGTTAACACCCAATCCCCTGCTGTACGCTCTGCTTTGAAATCTGATAATTGCCCATCGGGTCTAAAAGTTCCTGTAAAAGGAGTAGATCCTTCGGAAATTGGTGTAGCTGCTTGATCATCAAATATAGTAGCTGTATAATTTTTGCCTCGTTCCTCCCCTTTTCGTACTGCTAAATTCACTTCTGTTCCTGCGGGAGAGGTCAGAGTAAGTACCAGATCACTCACCCATGTATGTTCTATATTTACAGTTACATTTATATCGCTTATAAAGATAGCTTCCTCATCTGGTATCGTAATTGTAGAGGATATTTCTGTAGGTTGAAGTGGAGTGATTTCCTGTTCTTCGGTATTACTTACTAATGCCCCGCAAATTAAATTAACAACATTGGCCGTATAACTATTATTTGCTTGCCACTCATCATTAGGCAACAAAGTACTTGCTATAATTTCGTGTGTTTTCTTTTCGGATAGGTCTGCTTTTGTATTAAAAGTATATGATTTAGTGGCTAATGATGCTAAAGGAGTAGTAACTCTTTCTACTATAGGAGCTCCTTCATTTAACGTATACGATACATCGAAATCACTAACTGTCTCGATTCCAAAATTTTTGATCGTAACCGTTACAGCTTCCATCCCCAGTACTTTGGCATCCTGCGGAGCGGTAATAGCAATAATGCCAAGGTCTCTTGCTGGTAATGTTTGTATGATTAAGGTTTTACTATCATTACTATCATCCTCATCCCCTGTTAAGTTTGCAGATGCTACAATCGTATACTCATGATTTCTTTTGGATAAATCAGCAGTTTGCGCAAATGTAAACATAACCTCAGTATAAGGTGCTACGCTTCCTGTATAGGTTTCTATTATTGGTGCTGCTCCATCTATCTGGTAGCTAACTTCAAAATTACTTACTGCTGTCGTACCATAATTAAAAATAGCAATTTCAATAGGCTCTGTAGCACTATAAAAATCAGCTTCTTCAAGAGCAATATCTGAAATCCCCACATCCAGAGCCTTATCGGCCACAATTTTAAACACCCCTACTACATTAGCTCTACTAGGGTTCATATATTCATTTACATGCCAAAAACTCACATCATCTTTGGGGTCTATATCCATCTTTGCATAATCTCCGTATCTTATATCAGGAATATTGGCTTTTCCTTCTCCTATTAACGTTTCTCTTATAGCCATGGTACCCAAATCACTACTAGCTAATCTTCCTGTATAATAAGAGCCTACAAAATCTTGGTTATCTCCTCCCATACCAGAATACCCTAAGGCGATATTCCCTTCGGCATCCATCATCATACTACCGTTCCAAGCGTGCTTACCATCTGGTGCAGTATAGGTACCTTCTTGGTAGATATTCCATGGTGCACCATCGGCTGTCTGGCGCAATTCATACCAGCGAATCCCTGCCAACTTATTAACAGTACCATCTACATCTACCGCAAAAGAAAAAACGGCTGAGTTATGTGTTGGAAATTTTCTAAACTGCGCTTGGTTCATCACTGTGGATTGGAGTACATCGATAGACGTACCACCATTGGGTTGTGCTAAATTAGAAAAAGCTCCGCCATCAAACACACTGTTAAACGGAGTAGTGGACAATTCTGTCGGTTGCGAAATTGTAGAGTTCTCAGGTGTTTCAAAATCTACATCGATCGTCCATATTTTTAGATGATCTTGGTCTATCTTCTCAAAGGCATCATCCTGAAAATATACGATAGGAGCATTTCCTGCGGCAGGAATATTCTCTGTACTTACATTCAATGCCTGTGGACTATAAAAATTATCAGCTACAATACCTGGTAATGGAAAAGCAACTACTTTGGCAGTTTCTTCACCTGCTAGCATCGCTCTTCTATCTAAGGCAAACACTGAATTTTTGAGATGGGCTGACCTTTGATTTACATTCGCAGTCATATAATACCCATCAGACCATACCGAAACTTTTTGATAATCATTAATCCCTGCATAAGAATACACAGACCATCCATCATTTACGGGATCAGAACCTCTAGACACAGCCACTTCTACATGACCATCAGAACTATACAAAATACTCATTACCCATCTATCAGCAGCATTATCGTAAGAAATCGTAAGATCACAACAACTATTGGGCGAAAATATATTATTCGGAGATAATTCTATAGTAAGCGGGTTCCCTTCCTTATCAAAAATTCTATACCCTGTATTCCATACCGCAATCACATGATTAGGGCCTACTGCAATAGAAGGATCTGTAGGATTTCCGTTTGCCTCTACACTATCAAAAACGAGGTTGGGCAACTTTCCTGGTATGGTTTTCTGCTGTGCACTTTTTCTTTTTGCCAAAAGATCATCTCCTCTATAGCCTTTACCTATAATAGGATTAATCTTTGAACGTTTAGAGCGACCATCTTGTGCTTCTTTATCACTATCTTTAAAGGGAATCAGCATTCCCTTCGAAGCCGAAGGGTTTACAATTTTTACAGGAGATGACTCCCAATATCCATTGGCTTTGACAGTTTGTTGTTCTTGAGCGTATATTCCTATAAAAAATATACTTCCTAGTATAAAAACAAGGAAAAAGTTACCTTTCATCTTAATTGAGTTTACAGTTGACTATAATTTAAACAACATAAACACAAAAAACCCTAATAGTATTGTAATAATAAGTTAAAATTTAATACATAAACAACAACAGAAGACATTTTTTAATAAAATTAACAAACCAAAAGTATGTCCTCTAGATTTAATCTTACTTATAGTTTCTTAAAAAGAAAGAAATATCTTACAACAATGACCAATATTAAAGAATAGTTATCACGTTTATATGTACTTTTTTTACGTCAAAACAATATTTTGTTGTAAAAAAACGCTCATTACATAATAGATTGATCGATATACTGTTATTAAGTTATCGACATAAGTTGTATTTTTAAGGCCTAATTGGAATAACTACCTCATCGTAAAGACATGTCATTAAAAAGGATCTTTTTCTATTGCTTTTGGATTTTGAGCACTATTGGTATGGCTCAAAAAAAAGAAAAAGCTACCTTTCATTCTTTATCTTCCAAAATGAAAGAGGTTGGTCCATTAGTGGGCAAACAATTAATTCCTGAAGAGGTTCCCGATGAGAATACGAACCCCAAGATCAAAACGTTAAATAAAATTGTTCCAGGAAAGGGGTTACCTCATACTATTGACCCATTACTTAATTTACAAAAAAACAACGGACTACAACGGGCTAGCACACCACCATTACTAGTCTTTGAAGCAAGTTCTAGAAGTTTCTCTCCCAGTGATCCTACAGGAGCGATTGGCCCAAATCATTATGTAAGTGCTCGGAATGCCGCTTTTGCCATTCATGACAGAAATGGAAATGTACTCGTACCCTCTACATCATTGGCCAATATTTTTCCTGGAGAAACGCGTGGAGACCCTATCGTACTTTATGATCGTTATGCAGATCGGTTCATTATTACACAATTTAGCATTACCCCTAATGGTTTGTTAGTAGCCGTATGCAAAGGGCCTGACCCTGTAAATGATGGTTGGTATACCTATCGATTTAATACAGGTACATTTCCTGATTATCCTAAATTCTCTATTTGGTCAGATGGTTATTATATTACAGCAAATAAAGATCAAGGTTCTCAGCAGAATAGCGAAGTCGTATATGTATTAGAACGAGAAGCCATGCTAGCAGGTGATGAAAGTGCAGAGATCATCGGATTTCCACTTCCTGGAGCTATAATTAGTGGATTTTATAGTCCTGCAAGTTTTAACGCTACAGGACCTAGCTTACCCCCAGAAGGTAATATGCAAATTATATACTTCCAAGACGATGCCTGGCTAGGAGTAGCACAAGATGCACTTAAATTATGGACGATTAATGTAGATTGGGTTAATCTAGAGAACTCGACCATTGTAGAATCCCAAGAAATTCCTGTTAGTCCTTTTGACAACGTATTTAATGGAGGTGGTATTTTCGCAAACCTTCCACAACCTCAAGATGGTCCTCTTCTCGATGCATTACAAGGAGGTATTATGTATGCTACCAATTACCGTCGATTTTGTAACTATAACTCTGTAGTCCTAAATTTTGTAGTAGATATTGATAACCGCGCTAATTCAGATAAAATCGCAGGTATCCGGTGGTATGAGTTACGACAAAATGGAGACCGACAACCTTGGACAGTACACCAAGAAGGTACCTATAGATCTCCCGATGGAAAAAGTGCATGGTCTGGTAGTATAGGCATGGATGCGTATGGAAATATCGGCATGGCATATACCACAGTAGGCACTATAGAAAATGGCGCTGCTATAGATACTTTTGTAGCCATTCGATATACAGGTAGACTCGCTGATGATCCACTTGGCAGCATGACTCTTACAGAACAAACTATTGCCTTAAGTTCCGATATTAATAGAACACAAAACAATAGATATGGAGATTACTCCCACCTAAGTATTGATCCGAGAGACGATCAAACATTTTGGCATATTGCAGAATATTTTGAAAGAACTGGTGATAATGTTAGAAATATTGTAGGTGTTTTTAAGGTTGGCGATACTCCTAGCGCTGATATTGCTATTATCAGTATTGATAGTCCAATAGATGCTACATTATCCAGTACAGAACAAGTATCGATTACGTTACAGAACTTTGGTAGTAGTTCGCAAACCAATATCCCTGTAAGTTATAGCATTAATGGAGACACTCCTGTGCAAGAAACTTTTTCAGGTACTATAGGTGCTGGCAATACAGCTTCTTACACATTTAATACCACCGCTGATTTATCTGCCACTGGTAGTGAACCCGCATTAATTACAGCCTCAGTAAATCTTTCTACGGATAACAATAGTGATAATGATTGTACCTCCAAAGAAGTGATGAATCTACCTCCTAATGATGTAGGAATTACAGATTTAATAAGTCCTAATACTAAGGAATCATTATTCGAGCCTAAAGAAATTATCGTAGAGATCACTAATTTTGGGGGAGCTACTCAAACCAATATCCCTGTTTCATATTCTTTAAACGGAGGCCCTACAATTAGTGAGGTATATACAGGTTCCTTAGCGGCAGGCGCCTCTGTTGCCTATACATTTGGTGGCACAGAAGATTTATCCGCATTTGACAGTTACACTTTTCAAATAAGTACTGCACTCATCACAGATAGCGATACTTCTAATGATAGTATTACCAGAACCATCATACACCAATTATGCGCGCCTATTTCTGATTGTAAAAATTTTGGCGATGGATTGGTTTCTTTCGAGTTATCCAACGTAGCAAATAGAGGAATCTCTTGTGGAACAGGATATGAAAACTTTACAGACCAAGTGATCAACCTAGATAAATCTGTTGGAGTATATGTATTAACTGTACAAGCTGGTTTTTCTGATGGTAATTCAGAAAAAATATCACTATGGATAGATTATAATAGAAATAACACCTTTGAAAATACAGAACTTTTAATTGATAATGAAGTTATCCCTGTCCAACAAACAGATCAAAATTTTGCAGTAACCATTAATGAAGACGACCCTACAGGCTCTTTTATACTACGAGTACGAGCAGGCGATACTAAGATTAATAATGGTGCACTCTTAAACGATGCTTGTGGCGGCATGCAGCATGGTACTACGCATGATTATACCGTATCTATTGGAGAGAATACCAATGGAAATCGCGAGCTTATAGTAGTACGACAGGGAGGAAGCAACACCTTCTTATTCACGATGAGCGATCCTAATGCCGCTCCACTACTAGGTCTTAAAATATACGATATTTCAGGCAAAACGATTTATGTTAACAATGGTGTCCCCAAAGATGCGGATAGCAGATTCGTAGACACAGTAGACATGTCTTATGTAAATCCTGGCGTCTATTTCGTAAAACTTGGAAGCAATAGAACTGGAAAATCTGCCAAATTTGTAGTCCGTTAAATGAATCCTACGCCTATCGTTTCTGTATTTCGATGATAGATACAGGACGAGCAGCAGTACATCGATTACTCCTACGCAGGCTTGCATACTTTACCCATACTTTTTCAGGAATTTCTGTCTTAAAAAAATCATGTAAATTAATTGGGTCTAATTGATCTTTAAACTCAGAAACCGATAAAATATAAGGACACTCCTTAAAACTACTTTTCTTTAGTACCCCTTCCGAAAATCCTTTGGCGTTCATCTCTGCTGCAATAGTTTCTGTAGTATCAGTGGATTGCTGCGCTCGCTCCTTACCAGCATTCGCTCCACACGCTACACAAAGAATGACTACAAACATAACTGCTACTAATATGATTTTTTTCATAAATTTTGTTTCAACAAATTGAGTTAGTAATGAGGCGATTTTTAGTATAAAGTAAAAATCATCTCCATGCTAAGATATAGTAATTTCTAATAATGAACCCGTCTTTACTTTTTGTTTTTGACCGAAAAAATGAGAAGAAATTCGATAGGATAAGCCACTTCTTAAAATTCATAGTGGAGCTACTGATCAAAAAAGTAACGATATACATATGAATTTCAGTTATTTTTTATCTAGTATAAGGGCGTTCCCCAAGGGTCGGGCTATCCGCTGTATCTTTTTTGTTTTTTTAGGAAAACAAAAAAGGATGCCGCTGCTATCCCTAACGCAACTAAAAAACCTTGCGATGTTAGCGAACATCGAAACAGCTTAAATCACTTCATTAAAAATACGCGCGTAACTGTACACTTCCTGTATGAATAGTAGGTGAGTTTTGACTCGTACGCCCATTATAAGTAATGTTGAGATCTAGATACTTCGTCAGTTTTTTTTGTCCTACCAAAGACCACGTAAAATTATCCCCTGCTTGCAATCCGTCTAATAACTGATAGCCTACAGGAGAAAAAGCATTCCCCTCGAAATCATTATCAAAATAGGTAAACTCACCATTAATGGCTATTTTCTGTGCATTAGCTACTGTAAAAGAGCCTCCCAATCGCTGCTGCCTCAATGCTTCGTCTCCAGTTACATTATCGCGATCATTAAATGCATAAAAAATACTAAAACGAGTCTGTGGTGATAGCAAATACGATAATTTTGGAGTCATTTCGATACCTTCTAATACATAATTCCTATTTTCTAAATTAGCCGCAATACTCTCTGTAGCACTCCATTCATTTCCCAATTCTACCAACCATGTTTTAGCCATTTTATGTGCAAATTGAAGACGATGTGTAGTTACTAAATTTTCTTGCAATCCAGTGACTTGTAGATTTGTATTGCGTGATGATAAAAAAGTATACGAAGTGGTATATCGCTGCTTACCTCTATTAAAAAACAATGTATTGCGAACACTTAGATTCAGCCCCAATTCATCATCACTTTTTTTAAACGGGTTGAGTGCAAAAGAACCTCCATTTTTTCTATTTTTTCGATCTACAATATAGGACGTCTGATTGTAAAAACGAGCTAACACTCGCTTCCAACTACTTTCTGCACCCGACCAAGTAATAGGATTTAATATCAGTGTTTGACTCCATCGATTTTGATGCGTTTTGATAAACAATTGATTAGGCAATAATACCCTGATATACGTAGCTTGATCCGTGAATTGCGCAATCTCAAATTCTTCTAACTCTTGTATCCCATTAGCATTGTAATCATTCCATGTATAGGTACCTTGGCCTGCATCTACTTCTACATAGGTAAATTCCTGTTGTGCCAATGTACCACTACTGGTTTCGAATACGGTATTCCAATGTACTTTATTTCCAAAAAAACGCTGATTGTATAAGAATCTCGTATTCAAAGATTCTTCATCGTCTATCCCTGCATCTTCGTTCTGTAACACTCTATAATTGGCAAATAACGATAACTGTGTCTGTGCATTCTGTATCAAATTAGACTGTAGGTAGTAGGTATGTGAGCGATTCACTCGCTGTAATCGTTGCTCCCGCACACTGTCATTTATACGATACTTATAGCCTACTGCCGCATAGATTTTAGTACTGTCTCCTACACCACCGTATGCTTCATAAGCGCTAAATCGCTGTGTATTCTCTGTAAATGTTTGCGGTAGTCGCAAGGTTTCTTTATTCTCTTCTGTTGCCCACTTAGCACCTATCCATCCTTTTTTAAATCCATATGCTGCTCCGCTATACACCCTCACAAATCGCGATGTAAGCGTTGTATTTTTACTATTCAATACACTTGCATGCATCGCTACACGCCACTTATCGAGCAGTAGGTCACTCGCTAGTAGATGTCGATTCCCCGTATAATTCTCTGTAAAAGCAAGATGCTGAAATGTATAGCGAGTAGCTCCCTTGGTTGGATGCAGCAGCTCAAAACCAGTACTCAGTAGTTGCTGATTACCCAGTGGATTATCGATATTCCAATCGCGATTAAACTCTACATTATAAATCCGCTCGATACTACGGAATCGCTGTTGTACATAATCTCCATTGGCAAATGCGCGTAATGACCAACTACTATCCATCGCAAAAATACGTTGTGCTACTTGCACTCTTGCTGCTACCCCATCATTATCACGATCATCTAAATCCGAAAACAGATTCAGATCATTTTTACTTCCCGATACTTCAAAACCAATTATAGTTTTCTCACTAGGCGTATAGGCACCATGCACTACTGCTGTTTGTAATTTTACAGGAGCTTCTAAGCGCACTACAGGCGCATAATTACCCTGTGGAATTCCATCGAGAGGAGCTACATATTCAAAAATTCGATTGATGGTCGTCTCATTCGCTATCACGTAATCTCCCTGATTCGCTCCTACCAAGGAAAAGCGTACATTAAACAAGGTATCGGCAGGATCATTAGAGAATACAAATATCTCCTGCCCATCAATCTCTGTACTACGGTATAAAATTTTATTCTCACTGAATACATCTGGCACCGCAGAGGGTGCAATCATCTGGCTGGGATCATCTCCTGCATCGGCTAGTATGGTTTTTTGATCATCATTTAAGTTTTGTTGCAAAGACTGGTTTTTTGCATCATTCTCGGAATATACAAAAGCGCCAATCTTAAATGTATCTTCCTGATATTGCCCCCCACCATAGGCTATGATCCTAGAAAAATTACGCTCTGTGGTCTGATATTCTATAGAAATACGCATGGCAGAAGTAATAGGAAAAGTAGGATTAAAACGCACCTCCCCCGCATTATAATCGATGATATAATCTTTATTTTCTCCACGCTCTAGCAATAGCCCATTTACATATACACGTTCACTCCCTGAGACAATAAGAATAAATAATTCGCCATTAGGCCCTGTCAGTTTATAAGGACCTTGATTCCCTTCTTGTCCTGTAAACTGACTCCGTGTAAATACACCCTGCACCAGCGCTCCCGCAGCAAATAACGAGGTACTCGATTCTGGATGCTCGATAGTACCCTGAATCGAAATTCCTTGTACATTTTTGGTAAATCGATTAAAATAACTCTCTTGCTGCTGCAATTGTACATCTCCTGCTCTCAGGTTCCAATGCTTACTATACAATTCTATAAATACCTGATCAAATTCATCTAAATTCTGGGAATATCCACCTTGTTGTATCGGTACATTGGCATCTTGTATAGAAGCCCTCAGTGAAATCTTTTCACTTATTTTTCCAGAAATCTGTAAATCCAATTCCGAATTGAGTACTGTGTTTTGATTGCTCCCCACTGTTACGCCTCTCGCGATGCTTCCATTGGTCGTTAATCCATCAAAAGGAATAAATGATTTCTTGGTATTGCTCTGGGATAATTGATATAGCTTTACTGCATTTTCTTGTTTTGCGACAATCAGTGAGGGATCAAATTCGAAATATTTTTTTGTCAAAAAACTAGGATAACTCCTGTACCTAATGGCCAATGAGTCATAGGTAGTAAGCAATGCCTTGGAAGGTATCAATAATGCTTTTTGATAATCGACCTTGTACAGCGTAGTATCGATTATTGCTCCTTTTGTAGAAAGCAACTCAAAATCTAAGGGATTGATACTTACTGTATCGATCTGAATTGTATCGGCAATACGCTTTTTTAGATAATTGGTCGTAGGGATTGCTATTTCCTGCCCCCAACCAAAAGTGCTTATCAACAGAAAAAAACCTACAATACCGATACTTCGCATAGCAACAAAACTAAAGATTTTGACTTTTATTGATCTTTTTATGCTGCTTTTTTTGCAACACCGCTTGATTGGATAGGTTATTGTTGTAATAATAAGGATAAAATTAGAACTAATTACGGTTCGTGTATCATTATTTATAGAAGCTAGCTATAGAAAAAATACAAAAATCGAGACTAAAATATTTTAATCTCGATTTTTCTGGAACTGCCTCTAAAAACAAATTAAGCTACTCAATTGTATTGATTCTTTAACTTTAATGATTACTCTTTCTTTCTTGATAACCTCTAATGATTGCTTTTCTCCAAAACTCATTACTTATTAATATTGCTACAATTCTTCTATTTTGAGATCCCCATTGAGCAATTATGTCATTAATATCTTTTTGTATAACATCTCTTTCTAATAATTTTGCAAAAATTTCTTTTATAAAATTTCTTTTAAACTCAACACTTTCTAAGATCGAAGACGAAAGGATATAAGCACGTCTCTTCTTTCTATCATTAAAATTATTCTCTATGAACAAAGAAGGTACACCTCTATTAAAAATTTTTCTATAAACTCTTTCTTTAAAGTTCAGAGAAGGATTAGAACTTATTTTATTATTAATTTGTGCTCTATCCCAAAATTCCTTTGAAGAACAAATATCACTTATTACTTTTTCTCTAGACCAATTTTCATTTTGTATTTTTGATACATAATATTTTACGCCTGTTAAATCTGGGGAACGATCTAAATATAACTTATAAGCTTCACTGACAAACACTTTAGCATCTAATTTAAGTAGATCATAAAACATACCTTCAACCCCTCTTCCTGATTTTAGCAAGTCTGCCCAATAATCTAAGTCCGTATTATTTTCAATATCTAAAGTCCTCCCAGTATATAATTTATAGTATGAAAACATTAGATCATGATACCCATATTTGAGTTCTTCTATAGAATACTTATACGTATTATAAGATGGTTTTGAACCACTTAATTGATCATTTTCGTAAATATTATATAAACCAAAGTAATCTGTTTTGTCAGCTAATTTATAATCAAATAATTCATATATTAAATAAGCCTTGACTTTATCTAATTTATACATTTTTTGCATTGAATTATAAATAGAATTTGATTGCATTTCTAAACCCTTTTTATCATAGCCTCGACTTCCTCTACCTCTATTAATTTCTGTAAGCCAAATATCTTTGTTATTAGATATTTCAAGTAATTTTGAATATACGTTAGTCCCGCCTTTTAAACCTATTTTATTATTATTTACAGTATTTGTGAGCAATCCCATATCATTATACCAATTCCAACCTACAATATCATAATTTACTCCCAAATGTTCAAATAATTCTAAGTAACCATAATGCGCCCTAGTATCATTGATTACAAATTCAGCATCATTATCAAACTTTTTTATCCCATCGATCAACCCTTGTGATGCAGCAGCAAGAGCAATTGCTTTTCTCAATAAATCTTTTGATGTAAAAAAGTCAGATTTCTTTGAGGCAAATCCAATTTTCTCATAAAAATAATCAACATTTGATTTATTAGGGTTATTATTTAATGGATGCTTAGTACGACTGATTATTCGATAAGCTCCTTCATTTCCTACTTGGTAATATTTTATTTTATTATTATAAAATTTAGCAAAATTCTCTCCTCTTTGTTTAAATTTCGAATAATTATTAGTCCATAAATCTAATTCTTTAATCGTTCTATTATTTACTTTAGTAATTAGATCATCCAATGAAATATTATTATCTAAATTATAATTATTATCTCTAATGTAAATCATTGGCAATGCTTCCATTTTATTTGCATTCAATGAACTTAATACAGCATTCAGGTCTTCTTCCTTTTCTCCACTCGACAAAGAACCATCATCATTTACATGAATATCAAATCTATAAATTTCAGTGTGCAATGCGTCTAATAAAGTAGCTTGCTCTTTAAAAGAAATATTATTGTATGGACTATCTACTAAAGTACCATTCTCATCTACATAATCCGGTCTTAAAGGATGCCCATTAATACCCCATTTTAAATCGTTTCTTTTTTCTAGGATAAAATCTGGTGTTGGATAATCAAATTTATAATTAGATGATGATGACTTAAGCCTAACTTTATCACGTATTTGTTCACTTTTAACTTCTTCTAAAGTATCATCTTTAGAACAACTAAAAAGACAAAAAATAAATGTCAAAAAAAATATGTGTTTGTAATACATAATTGTGTTATTAATTAAACATGTTACATATCAATGTTTGACTAACCATAAATGTCACCAAAAAAAATGTTAAGTTTTATTAAAATACTCAAAAAATTATTTCATTACGATTCTCTAGTGTCGTATTTACAACTTTAAAAATCAGATTTAATCACTTCGAAAGTACAAAAGCATTAGAGATAGCAGCAGCAGCATTTTGGCAATACGCTTTTTTAGATAATTGGTCGTAGGGATTGCTATTTCCTGCCCCCAACCAAAAGTGCTTATCAACAGAAAAAAACCTACAATACCGATACTTCGCATAGCAACAAAACTAAAGATTTTGACTTTTATTGATCTTTTTATGCTGCTTTTTTTGCAACACCGCTTGATTGGATAGGTTATTGTTGTAATAATAAGGATAAAATTAGAACTAATTACGGTTCGTGTATCATTATTTATAGAAGTGATACGCTAACCATCGATACCACATCACTAACCAACCCATACATGTATTACTATAGAGCTGTTTTTAAATTCTTTTGTGATATTAACACCTACAATCTTATTTTCTGCCTGTTTATGGGTCTCATTAGTGGGTTTACATGGAGTGTACTTCTATTCAATTCTATAGGTATTGGCGTAGGATTGCTGGGCTATCATAGTTTTAAGAAACAAGAATGGTTATTATATGCCAATTTAGGGTTGACCAAAATAGATCTCATCCGTTATGTATGGGTATGCAATTGTGTTCTAACTGCTCCGCTGCTGTTACTAGCTTCTTATCTCCTATTTGCATAATGGACGGACTCTACCTCTCTGGACTTCAAAAGTCGTACGGTCGTCAGCAACTACTACATACTGTTTCTTTACAGCTCAAAGTAGGAGAATGTGTGGGCATTTTTGGCAAAAATGGTAGTGGTAAATCTACCTTGCTACAATGCATCTTTGGTACGATTTCCCCTGATCATATGCAATTACAAATTGACTATGAGCAACTATCTGCTAAAGAGGTACGGAAACAACAAAAGATTGCCTATTTACCACAGGACTCTTTTTTACCTCCTGAAAAAAAAGTGCGCAATATCATACCTATAATGTACCCAGATGGCGAATTACAAGATCGTATTTTTTATACACCAGGTATTCACCGGATAGAGAATACCAAGGTAGGTCATCTTTCTCTGGGGGAACTCCGCTTTCTAGAAGTATTATTGATTGGGTATTTACCACATCCCTTTTTACTGCTAGATGAGCCTTTTTCTATGCTACAGCCGATACATAAAGAACGTATCACAGCACTCATCCATACGCTCAAAAAGGAGAAAGGCATCATCATCACAGATCATTATTACCAAGATGTCTGGGGTGTGACCGATCGCAATCTCCTCCTAACCCAACAACATCTCATCCCTATACATACCCAAAATGATTTAATCACACATGGGTACTTGCGGAAATGATGCTATTGTACTATCTGCGTTAGGGATAGGAGCGGCATCCTTTTTTGGTTTTTTGCAAAACCAAAAAAGATACAGCGGATAGCCCGACCCTTGGGGAACGCCCTAAATATTTTTACACAAAAAACTGGTTATATTTTCTTAAATCCACTATAAAACACTAAAAATCAAACAATAAATACACCAAAGTATCTATTACTTTACTGTACTGATCGGAATCTTGATATCACTAGGTTACTCGGGACTATGATGGATACTGATATTCGCCGTTTGTACATCTGCTTGAGTTTCTGTAGGTCTTTCTGAAGTCAACTGCCCTGCGCATACATAAGCAGTTGTACGAGGACTTTATAAATAGTACGTAAGAGCATCTTAGGCTATTGCATCGAATCATGGTGCATAGTTTTGCTCCATTGTGTAATAGCTAACACGATCTTTTATAAGGGCTGGTTTTTTCCTTTTTTTGAGTGTCCAATTAAACCATGCTAAATGTAGTTGATCGGTACTGTTCTGTTGGTTTAAAAAGTGTACTATGCCTCATTTTTGATGATGAATGATGTATTTTGATTGATTGAATATACGCTATACTGAGTAAATATAATTCTTTTCGCTGGAGCAATACCCATAGGATACCATCGCTGTATCATTCCAAGCCTGGTGCATAAAAAAACATCTCATCAGTAACTATCTCATACGTAAAAATTTTTTATCCTACTAGGCTGTTTTCAGGGGTTTTTGACAGCTCGACTCAAAAAAGATTGCACTAATTTTGCCTTAAATCACCACTAAACACTGACTTACAGAGCAATAAATAACCACAAAAATGCTAGAACAAATATTCCGAAATGTAACCCTTAGCATCATTGCTCTTTTCAGTACAAAGAAGATACCCCTACTAATGAACCCTTTTACTTTTATTAACTACATAAACTACATCATCATGAATTTAAAAAAGTTACTTTTTGTACTATTTTTTTCGATGTCCTTTATCGGATCGTCACAATTTATTTCTAAGTGGAAAACGGACAACGCAGGTGCTTCCCAAAACAATCAAATTATTCTACCGCTAGATGGTAGTGGGAACTACGATTTTACTGTAGATTGGGGAGATGGAAGTACGGACCAAATTATTAGCTACAATCAACCTGAAATTGTACATACCTATCCTGCTGCAGGTACATATACTGTAACGATCAACGGAACGATCAGTGGATGGCGATTTTTAAACAAGTGGGATAAAGATAAGATTATAGAGATCGTGAATTGGGGAAGCTTGCAACTGGGAAATCGTGGAGATTATTTCTCTGGATGTCGCAACCTGACCATTACTGCTACTGACACCCTCGATCTATCAGGAATTACCTCGCTAAAAAGCATGTTTAGCAATTGTACTGCACTTGCTACCATTCCTGGTATCGAAACATGGGACGTAAGTCAAGTGACTGATATGACCAATTTGTTCTTGAATGCTAAGTTATTTAATCAAAATATCAACGGATGGGATGTAAGCAATGTAACGAAACTGACGAGAACATTCTATGGTGCAGCGGCTTTTAATCAACCTCTGGATAATTGGGTGGTTAGCAAGGTGACTGATATGAGTGCGCTATTTGCCCACGCGACTGTATTTAACCAACCGATTGGCAACTGGGATGTACGTCAGGTACGAGGCATGCTGGCCATGCTCTGGAATGCCACGAGTTTTAATCAGCCGATTGGGGACTGGGATACACAAAGTGTACAAAACTTGGCTAGAATGTTTGAAAATGCAACGAGTTTTAACCAACCGATTGGGGGTTGGAATACACAACAGGTAACCACACTCGAAGATACTTTTAAAAACGCAACGGCTTTTAACCAACCGATCAACGATTGGGAGGTGAGTGCCGTAACGAATATGTCGAGAACATTCTACAATGCTGTGCGTTTTAATCAGCCATTAGATAACTGGAATACTGAAAATGTAACCTTATTCAGAGCTACGTTTAGAAATGCTGTAGCATTTGATCAAAACATCAATGATTGGAAGGTAGTTAAGGCTACTGATATGAATACCATGTTCTTTGATGCTACTCGCTTTAACCAGCCTCTTGATAAGTGGGATGTGAGTGGTGTAAAAAGTTTGATCAACATGTTTGTCAATGCTAAAGCGTTTAACCAACCGATTGGCAATTGGGATGTAAGTAATGTAACGCATATACAAACGATGTTTAGAGGTGCTAGCTCCTTTGACCAAGATTTAGGAGACTGGAATGTAGTGAGTTTAATCAATGCTACGAATTTATTTTCTGGAGCTGCAATTTCTACAACCAATTACAATAACTTATTAATCGGTTGGGCCAATACTGCTACGTTGCAAAACAATGTACAATTTGGTGCAGGCACTGCTACTTATGCAGATTGTGCAGCAGTACTAGCGGCTAGAGATACACTAATCAATACGTATAACTGGACCATTAGCGATGGCGGGAGTGTCGCAGAAAGTTGTAGTACTCCTTTTGTATCCGTATGGAAAACCGATAACACGGGGGCAACATCAAATAACGAAATCCTACTACCCCTCAACAGCAATGGAATCTATGATTTTACTGTAGAATGGGGAGATGGTACTTCTGACCAGATCACTTCTGCTAATCAACCCGAAGTTATACATACCTATCCTGCTGCAGGTACATATACTGTAACCATTAACGGAACGATCAATGGATGGCGATTCCATAGCCAAGAAGGAGATGCTCAAAAACTACTAGAGATTAGTAATTGGGGAGTACTACAACTTGGAAATTCTGGCGAATATTTTGCTGGATGTCGCAATCTGATCATTACTGCTACAGATACGCTCGATCTATCAGGAACTACTTCATTAGCACATATGTTCTTCGACTGTGTTAAACTGTCAGAGGTTCCTAATATACAGGATTGGGATGTAAGTAATGTGACTACCATGGAAGGGATGTTTTGGGAAGCTCAACTATTTAATTCGGCAATCGATAATTGGAACGTAGGCAGTGTAACTAGTATGAAAAATATGTTTGCTGGCGCTCGTTTATTTAACCAAGAGCTTAACGGATGGGACGTAAGTAGTGTAACCGATATGACAGGTATGTTTGAAACTACTCAGTTTTTTAATCAAGATATTAGTGATTGGGAAATAAGCAATGTCACAAGCTTAGCATGGATGTTTAGGAATGCGACTGCCTTTGATCAAAACCTTGGTGATTGGGACATTAGCAGTATTGTAGACATGCAAGATATGTTCAAAGGAGCTATGCTATCTACCGCTAATTATGATGCTTTATTAATCGGTTGGGGTACAATAGTTACGAATACCCCTGCTGCTAAGCGCCAACACACCAAACAACAAAGTGTTATTCCTAATGCGATTGTTTTTGATGCTGGAAATTCTCAGTATACTCCCAATAGCGATGCGTCTATCGCTAGAAACAGCTTGATCAATAATCATAATTGGACGATTACCGACGGAGGCGCTATCCCAGTACCCCAAACTCCTTTTATCTCTGTATGGAATGCAGGAGCAGCGGTAGACGCTGAAGGAGGACTTTTTATTGGTACTAATAATTCCATAGTATTACCCCTAGTGAGTACAGGAACGTATGATTTTATGGTGGATTGGGGAGATGGTACTACAGATCATATTACTGCATTCGATCAGGATGAAGTGGAACACGAATACGCCGAGGGAGGTGCTTATACTGTAACGATTACAGGTACTATTAATGGATGGAGTTTCGGAGGATTAGACGAAGAAGGAATTGAGCCTCCAAAACTACTGGAAATCAAACAATGGGGTGCACTCCAGTTAGGAAATCAAGGAAGCTATTTCTCTGGTGCCGAAAACCTAACCATTACTGCTACTGATATTCCTGATCTATCAGGGACTACCTCTCTAAGAGCTATGTTCGCAGGAGCTACTAGCCTGACTACCATTCCTAATCTAGCACTATGGGATGTGAGTCAAGTAACAGATATGGGCTATTTATTTAGTGGAGCGATCTTATTTAACCAAGATATTAGCGATTGGGATGTAAGACAAGTAACGACTATGGATGGCATGTTTAGGAATGCGATTAGTTTTGATCAGAACCTAGGCGACTGGAATATTTATGAAGTCACTACCATGCAAAGCATGTTCCAAGGGGTTACACTCTCTACGGCTAATTATGATGGCATCCTTACTGGATGGTTGGTACAGACAGATGAAGAAACCCCTCCAGTACAAGAGAATGTGGTATTCGATGCAGGAAATTCGCAATATACACTAGATTCTAACGTAGCGAATAATAAAGATATTCTAAGCTTGTTTTTTCGTTGGAAGATTACCGATGGAGGTGCTATAGGAGAAGAACAAAATCCTTTTGTGTCAGTTTGGACAGTGTCTCCTCCTACTACAAAAAATGCTACATCATCTTTTAATGGATCTAAGCCAATCAGCCTACCCTTAGTAGCTACTGGTACGTATGATTTCATCGTCGATTGGGGTGATGAGACATCAGATCATATTACATCATTTGACCAAGCAGAAATCATACACGAATATGAGAATTTTGGTACGTATACAGTAACTATTACAGGTGTACTGAATGGATGGAGTTTTAATAATTCTTTTTATGCAAGAAGAATAGAAGAAATTACAGAATGGGGTGACCTTAAGCTAGGAAACGAAGGAGGTTATTTCGATGGTTGTCACATGCTAAAAATCACTGCCACTGACCAGCTAGATGTATCAGGAACTACGAATATGAATCGTATGTTCAAAAACTGTAGAGCTATTACTACGATCCCTACTATAGAAACTTGGGAGGTGGGTCATGTAACCGATATGTCAAATATGTTTGAACATGCAAGACAGTTTAACCAAGATATTAGTGATTGGAATACATCAAATGTAACCAATATGGAATACATGTTTACTAGTGCTAATTTATTTAATCAACCTATCAATTCATGGAATGTAGGTAAGGTAACTTCCATGGAAGCTATGTTTGTTAATGCGCTTTCATTTAATCAAAACATAGGCGAATGGGATCTTAGAAGCATTACTAATTTACAAAACATGTTTGCTGGAGGAGTCATTCCTAGAACTACCTATGATGCAATTTTACAAGGTTGGGCAACCCCGATTTTAGATGAAAATACAAATCAAGCTGTTCCTAGAGTCAAAAATAATATTGTTTTTCATGCAGGAAACTCTCAATTTACAGTAAATAGCAATGCGCAAATAGCTAGAAACACCTTAATAAACAACTTTAATTGGACTATTATTGACATTGGGAGTACTACAGTTCCTAGTGATACTACATTTGTTTCTGTATGGGCTACTACTCCTAATTTTTCCCTTTCAAACACAGGTAAATCTATATTTAATCTCAGTAAAAGCATAGCATTACCAATTACTAGTACAGGAACTTATGATTTTATTGTAGATTGGGGAGATGGTACTACAGAGCATATTACTTCTTATAGCGAATCTAATAGAAGTCATCTCTACTCAGAAGCTGGAAGATACACCGTAAAAATAGATGGCTTAATACAAGGTTGGCAATTTCGCGGGACTGGTAATGCTCAAAAAATCTTAGCTATCAATAACTGGGGAAGCCTTCAATTAGGTAATGATGGAAGTTATTTCAAGAATTGTAGCAACCTTGTTTTAAACGCCACTGACACTTTAGACACCAGTGACATTACAGATATGAACCATATGTTTGCATATTGTCAAAAAATCAACAACATCAATGGCATCGAAAACTGGGATACGAGTCAGGTGACTACCATGGAAGGGATGTTTGATAATGCATTAGGCTTTAACCAAGATATCAGTACTTGGGACGTAAGTAATGTAACTTCTATGAAAAATATGTTTCATAACGCACGAAATTTTGATCAAGACCTAGGAGATTGGGATGTAAAGAATGTAACCACAATGGAGAATATGTTTAGCGGCGTAACATTGTCTACAGCCAATTATGATAGCCTATTAGAAGGTTGGTTAACACCCAATGAAGACTCAGAAGAAGAAGAAAGTCCTATTGTGCAAAACGATGTAATCTTCGATGCGGGTGATTCCCAATACAGTGTGGGTAGTGCAGCAGCTAATGCCCGAAATACACTCATCAACACCTATAATTGGACGATCACCGATGGAGGTAGTACAGGAAATACAATACCTGCGTTTCTAGTGACATCCTTCGTACAAAACGTAGTCAATACACTGCTAGCTCCATATCCTAATCCGACCAATGGTATCTTATCTATCCATGGAATGGATATGGAAAACCTACAGGTCATTGACCTCGCAGGACGCCCTGTACAAGTAGGTATACAAAGAATAGCTACTGATACATATCAAGTAGATATGCAGCATTTAGCCAATGGTATGTATGTATTGGTCGTAAACCAAAATAACCAACCTACAACCTACCAAATCAGTAAACAATAAGATATTCGTTGTTACGCATACCCTTAGAAATGTAGTAATTGGCAGTTGTTAGCTTCGTCTAGCAACTGCTTTTTTTGTTATAAAAAACACAAAGCCCTACTAATAAATCTTAGTTCTTCTTACTTGTTCTCTTTAGCTATACCGAGGTTATATGCTTTTTGTACAATTAAACGGTATGTTCGTACGAATAATTCAGTCATTTATAAAGTTCATCTCAATAAGCATAATCAATTCGTTAGTTTTAGCATATAAACACTCTAAATCTTATTTATTATGCAATATTTTAAAAAACTAGCTATTGTAGTACTAGCAATTATGATGACTCAATGTACTACGGAGTCCGATGAAGTAGTAACAAATGTAACAGAAGAGAATTCTGTATCGGAAGCGGTAGCGGACAAAATTACAAAAGCAGGATTTGATCCAGCAGGTGCACGTTGGTCTCTAGATAAACAATATGTCGTTGTAGAAGGAGACATCAAATTACATATCGATCAACTCAACGCACTCAGTTCAATACAGAAACATCGCCTTCATACGAGTCTTGTCAATTGCGCTAATGTAAAAGAAATAAATCTAAGACTACAAGGTATTAAGAACCAAAAAATCAAAGGAGCCATAAGATTAGCCATGTCACACTGGAACTCTGTTAATAAATCATTGGTTAAATTCATTATTGATCCTAACAAAGCTGTAGATGTATCGGTTACCATAAATAATTCTTTGCCTTCTAGCGTATTTGCAGACGCAACACTCCCAAATGCTGGTATACCAGGGCGAACGTTATCCATTAATCGAAAAGCCAATATGAATTTTGCTCCTGATTCTGGAGCACCTAGGGGTGCAAATCTTACTAAAGAAGAGTGGGCTAGCATCATAGCACATGAGTTAGGGCATATTATTGGTTTTCGACACACAGGAACTCAAGAAGGTGTATCTATCTCACCTAGCAACCCAAAAGATAAAAAATCTATTATGCTTCCCAATGTAGAAGATTTAGTTAAACTAAAAGGGCTTAGTAAAGATGATAAGAAAGTAGTAAAAGCTATCTATGGCACAAAAAGTAATCTTTGCTCTTAAAAAAGAAGTGGTTTACACTTTTTATTATTAGCTATAAAAACGATTTCTTACAATCAAAAGTCTTTCTTCATTTTTCACTGAAATCGAAAAAGTGTAAACCATTCAAGTTATATAACACCAAATAAAACTTACAATCTAATACCCTAGTAATCGTTTCTTCTATACAATTAAGAGAATAAACGTGCAAAGAAAGCTAGTGATTTTAAATTTTATTTGGTGTTAGACTAATTCCTAAAACAGCTACTTCGTAAAGTAGATTCATCATTAACCTAAATAAAAAATATGAAATTACACATAACAGCAGCAATCATTGTTAGCATCACTCTATTAATGAGTTGTAGTGATGATTCATTAGAACAAAACACAAATTCTCAAATAAATACCCTAGAAACAACAGAAAAATTAGCAAATCTAGGGTTTGATACGCACACAATTGCACCAAAATGGAATGAAGAGGGTGTGACTGTAGAAGGAGATATATTCCTCGCTACGGAATCGTTGCAGCAAATAACTTCAAACGCTAAACAACGATATAGAACAGTTGTCTTTTGCAACACCGTTAACCAAGTTAAAATTTTCAATACTGTTCCTAATACCAAAATCAGAAAAGCACTAACAGCTGCTATACGACGATGGAATGCTATCCCTAATGTACGTGTAAATTTTATAGAAGTTAATAACGAAGGCGATGCTAGAGATGGTGTACTCGTAAAAGATAAAAACTTAAGTGAAATATTTGCTGAATCAGAGTTCGCTAGAAGTGGTATTCCTGGACGCGCTATATTTGTTGATATCAAAGCTACAGATTCTAGAATAAATAACAATAAAAGATTGACCCAAGCGCAATGGACGAATGTACTTACCCATCAATTAGGCCATATTATAGGTTTTGCGCATAATAATGAGAGGGAATTCACCTTTATCCCTAATACTGCCAATGATAAAAATTCGGTGATGGATTCCGACCCAATTAAACATGCAAAAACAGCTAAGTTTAGTAGAAAAGACATCATCGCGATCAAAGCGCTTTATGGAACTGGTAATAATGCAAAATGTAAATAATCACTTATAGAAGTTTGTATAATTATACAACTAAAGTAGTCATAGATAAGAACAACCGTTGTTTTTATCCAATGTAAGAGCCGGATGTATTCAATATTGAATCATTCGGTTCTTTTTTTATTTAAGAACTGGATAAGGGATTTATTTAGCACAATGTTTTAAAACCAAAAAGAGTTACAATAATATTATTGTAACTCTTTGATTTCGAATGTGGTCCCACATGGGCTCGAACCATGGACCCCCTGATTATGAGTCAGGTGCTCTAACCAGCTGAGCTATAGGACCCGAAACGGAGGGCAAATTTAAGTAATTGTTACATACGCGCCAAATTTTTTTGCTAATTTAATTCATCTCCTGACATAGCTCTACCAACACCCCATTCGTACTCTTAGGATGTATAAAAGCAACCCACTTATTATCAGCACCTTTTTTGGGTTTCGTGTGGATCAATTGGAATCCTTCGGCTTCCAATCTTTTTAACTCTGCTTGGATATCCGCTACCTCAAAAGCGATATGATGAATCCCTTCTCCACGTTTGGCGATAAATTTTCCAATAGGCCCTTGGGCATCCGTACTGGCCAGTAATTCTATTTTCTGATCCCCCGTGCGAAAAAAAGACGTAATCACCGATTCACTCGCCACGGCTTCCTGCTTGTATGGTGCTACTCCCAGCAACTTTTCGTACAGCGTATTGGCAGCCTCCAAATCACGCACCGCGATACCGATATGTTCAATTTTTTGTATCAAACTCATATATATACTATTTGGTTATACCGTAAAAATACAAAATAGGGCGTTCCCCAAGGGTCGGGCTATACGCTGCAATTCCTCGCTCTCCTCTCGTCGAGCTGTGGGATTTCCACTCCTATCCCTAACGCGGTACCTCGTCTGCGAAAAAGAGATGAGTGCTTCTTTTTAACCTACCATAACTAACATTTTAAAAACGTTCAAAAATGTAATAACTAAGGTGTAAAACAGCTTTTTTATCAAATTGTAAAAAGTGTGCGCCACTTCATTGAAGTCGTGTATACTTTTTCGATTTTAGCGAAAACCGAAGATTTTGTGACCAAATGGAGTAATTTTTTTGTTGCATAGCAGCGCTACGGAACTCAAAAATTACAAAATTTGGGTGCAAAAGATCGTTTTTATAGCAAATTGTAAAAAGTGTACACGACTTCATTACATAAAAGTGTATTTTTATGATGTAAAAAATGCTTTTTACAGTCGCATAGTAGCACAAAAGAAAATAAGTAAGTGTAGAATTACCTATTTTTGTGGCATGGAAACAAACAGACAGAAAAAAATTGGCGGTGTATTACAGCGCGACATTGCAGATGTCATACAGCACGCCTTACGTGACGCAGGAATTCAAGGAATATTAGTTTCTGTAACCAAAGTAAGTGTTACAACCGACCTCTCTATTGCCAAAGTATATATGAGTGTATTTCCACACCATGAGGGAGAGAAGGTATTAGAAGAAGTAAAATCGGTGCAATCGCAGATCAAACATCAAGTAGCGCAGCGCACCAAACACCAATTAAGACGTATGCCAGAGATGTCATTCTTTATTGATGATTCACTGGAGTATATAGACAATATAGAAAAAGCGATTAAAGGAGAGGAAAATCCACTCCAAGACCCTAACTTATTACCTCGTAGAAAAAAGAAGTGAATTTTTCGTACTACATCGCTAAGCGGTATTTATTCTCCCCTGGCAGCAATAATGCCATTAATATTATCACGGGGATTGCAGCAGCAGGTGTAGTGATCGGAGCGATGTCGCTCTTTATTGTACTATGTGGATTTGCAGGTCTAAAAGACTTTAGCTTACAGTTTTCTTCTTATTTCGATCCCGATCTAAAAGTATTTCCCAAAAATGGAAAAACATTTAGCATCTCTCCCGAGCAAAAAAAGCAATTACAAGAAACCTCGGAAATTGCGTATTTCTCAGAAATCATCGAGGAACGGGTTTTATTAGACTTTAAAGACAAACAGAAAACTGCGTATATAAAGGGCGTAGACACTACCTATAAAAAAGTGATCCAAACCGATAGTATCATTTTCCATGGACAGTGGCTCACCGAAAATGATGCACAGGTAGTCGCGGGATTAGGGATTAGTAGAGAACTCGGTATGGGAGTCGAGCAGATTTATGCTAATTTTCTAAATATATATGTACCCAAACCAGGGAAGGGAATTCCTAAAAACCCTAGTAAGGCTTTCCGCAAAAAAACAGCAATTAATATTGGTATCTATGCTGTAAATGAAGAACTAGATAAGAAATATATTTTTGCTAGAACCAATTTTGTCCGTTCGTTACTCAAATTGTCTAAGGACAAGGTCACGCACCTAGAACTAAAACTAGCGCCAGATGCAGACCAAGATGATGTAATCCAAAAACTGACAAAGATTTTTGATCAAAAGGTAATCGTAAAAAACCGTATTCAGCTCAATGATACTTTGTACCGAATGCTCAATACCGAGAATCTAGCTTCTTACCTGATTATTACCCTGATTGCCATCATTGCGTTATTCAATGTGGCAGGAGCCATCATTATGATGATTATCGATAAGAAAAGTAACATCCAGACGCTGCACAATGTGGGTGCCTCGCTACAAAATATACGAAAGGTATTCTTATTCCAAGGGTCTTTAATGACGATCTTGGGTACTGTACTCGGGCTGATCATTGGGTTTATCATCATCACACTCCAACAGCAATATGGATTATTGATGATTACACCTACCCTACCGTATCCGACGCGTATTTCTTTCTTTAGTTTTGTGATTGTATTCCTAACGATTACCGTTATCGGATGCATTGCTTCCTTACTGGCATCTAGTCGCATCAATAAAAAACTGATTTCTTAGCTTCCCTACAATTGTATATAAAAAGATTAGAAATGCACTTGTATTTTTAAGAAGTGATTTAAACTTTTTCAATTTGCTATAAAAACGATCTTTTGCCCCCAAATTTTGTGATTTTTGAGTTCCGTAGCCATGCTATGCAACAAAAAAATCACTTCTAAATCTTATACTGAGCTATTAATGACAGTACAGAGGTGTTTACATCTTGACGTTTCGTTACACCATATGCATAACGCATGCTGAGTAAAAATTTCTTAGAAAAATTATATCCAACCCCTAGAATAGCACCTAATTCAGCTTTTTTAGAGTCTGACTCTAGTTTAAAGAAATCACCATCCATTTGTATATCGGTGCTGTATATTATTTCTCGATGAATGTTATAGCCTAATTGTGGACCGACCTGCATCTCTATGGTATCATTAAAATCAAAAATTACAGTTACAGGGACTAAAATCATAGCTTCATTGATTGTCCCTTCAATTTCTGAAAAAAATGCTGGTGAACTAGGATCTCCACTAATAAAAACTTTATTGGGGTCAATTGAAAAATTTGCACCTTGTAATGAAAATAATAATTCTGGCTGTATAGCGATTGCTTTTGTTAGCCTGATAGTTGCAAATCCACCCACTAAAAAACCTACTTTCCCTTTGTAATCAGTAAGCGATTCGCTTTCTGACGATGATAAGGAAGCGTAATTGATTCCAGCAGTTACTCCAATATTGATTTTTTGACCTTGTGAAAAGATCGCATTAACTGTAATTAATAATAGCCCTAGAATTATGTACTGTTTTTTCATCAGTGATACCGTAATGTTTATACTAACAATGCCTTTTATTTGCGTTAGGGATAGCAGTGGAAATCCCGCAGCCCCGACCTTTAGGAGGGGTGAGGAATTGCAGCGGATAGCCCGACCCTTGTGGTAACGCCCTCATACTACACGAACTCAAACCCTTCGAACTTCTGCTCTACCTCGTCAAAGGCTGCAAATACATCGGCTGCATCATCACTTGTCACCATTTTCATACGGTATTCTTTAAAATGTGGAATGCCCTTAAAATAGTTGGTATAATGCCTACGTGTTTCAAAAACGCCTAATTTTTCGCCTTTCCAATCGATCGACATCTCTAGGTGCCTACGCGCTGCGGTTACTCGCTCTTGGAGTGTGGGAGGTGCTAGGTGTTCTCCTGTTTTGAAGTAGTGCTTGACCTCTCTAAAAAACCATGGATATCCGATACTGGCTCTTCCGATCATAGCGCCGTCCAGTCCATATTGATCTCTCATCTCTACAGCGCGCTCTGGGGAGTCTACATCGCCATTACCAAACACAGGAATGTGCATTCTTGGGTTGTTTTTTACCTCGGCGATGGGTTTCCAATCGGCATTGCCTTTATACATCTGCGCTCTGGTGCGCCCATGGATCGCGATCGCCTTGGCGCCTACATCTTGTAAACGTTCGGCTACTTCTACAATGCGTATCGAATCATGATCCCATCCCAAACGGGTTTTGACCGTAACGGGGAGTTTTGTGTGTTCTACCATCGCTTTGGTAAGCGATACCATAAGGTCTATATCTTTTAAGATGCCTGCTCCTGCGCCTTTGCTCACCACTTTTTTTACAGGACATCCAAAATTGATGTCTATAATATCGGGTTTTGAGGCTTCTACAATTTCTATAGAGCGCAGCATCGAATCTAGATTGGCGCCAAAAATCTGAATCCCTACAGGGCGTTCTTTTTCGTAAATATCCAATTTCATCACGCTCTTTGCCGCATCTCTGATCAATCCCTCACTAGAAATGAATTCGGTATACACTACATCCGCTCCCTGCTCCTTGCACAATGCACGAAAAGGGGGATCACTTACATCTTCCATTGGTGCTAATAACAATGGAAATTCTCCTACATCTATGTCTCCTATTTTTGCCAAAACAATTCGTATTTTTTGCAAAAATACAAATAATGTGCAGATACCCCAGACTTCTATCCCTATCTAAGGCTCAAAAATCACTGTAGGTATGCTACATAAGGTGCTAAAATCAGTTATATTTGCAAGCCACGGCTATCATTTGTACCACCGTGCTACTGTAGCCGCCGAAAAAGAAAAAAGGAAGTACTCGCTTGTATAGCGCTATTTCTACTAATGAATTACGATAGATGAAGAACATAAGAAATTTTTGCATCATTGCACACATCGATCATGGTAAGAGTACACTGGCCGATCGTTTATTGGATTATACAGGTTCGGTAACTGCACGAGAGGCGCAGGCTCAATTACTGGATAATATGGATCTAGAGCGAGAACGCGGGATTACGATAAAGAGTCATGCCATACAAATGGATTATATCCATAACGGAGAGCATTACATCCTAAACCTTATTGATACTCCGGGACACGTAGATTTTTCTTATGAAGTATCGCGTTCTATTGCTGCCTGCGAAGGGGCACTGCTGATCGTAGATGCTGCACAGAGTATACAAGCACAGACGATTTCTAATCTTTACCTAGCGCTAGAGAATGATTTAGAAATCATCCCTGTACTAAACAAAATAGATTTGCCTAGTGCCAATCCAGAAGAAGTGACGGATGATATTGTAGATTTACTGGGCTGTGATGCTGAGGAGGTAATTCCTGCGAGTGCCAAAACAGGAATCGGAATTGAAGACATCCTGACTGCAATTATCGAGCGTGTACCGGCGCCTTCTGGAAATCCAGATGAGCCGTTACAGGCATTGATTTTTGATTCTGTTTACAACTCCTTTAGAGGGGTAGAAACCTACTTTAAGGTGGTGAATGGCGAGATTAAAAAAGGACAGCAAATTAAGTTTGTGGCTACTGGAAAAAACTACTTTGCAGATGAAGTAGGAACGCTAAAGCTCAACCAAGTTGCCAAAAAAGAAATAAAAACAGGAGATGTAGGCTACTTAATCACAGGAATTAAAGATGCTCGTGAGATAAAGGTAGGAGATACGATTACGGATGCCAAAACACCTACTAAAAATGCAATCGAAGGTTTTGAAGACGTAAAACCTATGGTATTTGCGGGTATTTATCCAGTAGATACTGAGGATTACGAAGAATTAAGGGCTTCGATGGAAAAACTACAGTTGAATGATGCATCCCTCGTATTTGTTCCAGAAAGTTCTGCTGCACTTGGTTTTGGATTCCGATGTGGATTCTTAGGCATGCTGCACATGGAAATTATTCAGGAGCGTCTAGAACGTGAGTTTAATATGACGGTGATTACTACGGTACCGAATGTATCCTATCACGCGTTTACGAATAAGCACCCCGATGATATTATCGTAGTAAACAATCCTTCTGATTTACCTGATCCTTCTTCTATGAATCGCGTAGAAGAGCCGTATATCAAGGCTACGATTATTACCAAAGCCGATTTTGTCGGTTCCGTAATGTCATTATGTATCGAAAAACGGGGTGAGATTACCAATCAAACGTATCTTACTACAGAACGGGTAGAGCTGACCTTCGATATGCCATTGGCTGAGATTGTTTTTGACTTCTACGACCGTCTAAAAACGGTTTCTAAAGGGTATGCTTCTTTTGATTATACACCTATAGGAATGCGTTCTTCTAAATTGGTAAAGGTAGATGTACTCCTCAATGGAAATATTGTAGATGCATTATCGGCACTATTACATAAGGACAATGCATATACTATCGGTAAGAAGATATGCGAAAAGCTAAAAGAATTGATTCCTAGACAGCAATTTGATATTCCAATCCAAGCGGCTATTGGTGCTAAATTCATCGCTCGTGAGACGGTAAAAGCACTGCGAAAAGACGTAACTGCTAAGTGTTATGGTGGGGATATATCGCGTAAACGTAAACTCCTAGAGAAACAAAAGAAAGGAAAGAAACGTATGCGACAGGTAGGAAATGTAGAAATCCCACAAGAAGCATTTATGGCAGTACTGAAATTAAGTGATTAATGGCTGAAGTGCACAGCACTTCATTGAAGTCCTGAACATATATACCATATAAAAATAAGGCTTAGCGTATTTCGCTAAGCCTTTATTGTTTGGTGTGCTGCAATCACCTGATCGATGATATGCTCTACGCCACGCTCGTTATTGCTTTTAGTTTGGTAATTAGCTACAGCCTTTACATTAGGGTGGGCATTCGCCATCGCAAAGCTGTACGTAGCTTGCTCCAACATCTCTAGATCATTGTTATAATCACCAAACACCATCGTTTCTGCTGAGGTTATCCCTAGGGATTGCTGTAACTGCTGTAATGCAAATCCTTTATTGGCATTGTTATGTGATAGGTCTAACCACATCTCACCCGATACTTTTACTTTCAATCGTGCTTCTAGGTGCTTTAGGGATGGATATAAATAGGCCTCTGCTCCTTTTTGGTTGCAGATCGCTATCTTTAGGTATTGATCTTCTACCACTGCCGATAAATCCGATACGACTTCAAAACGATCGTAGTATTCAGAGAACATGCTTATAAATGCTGCTCCGTAATCTTCGATATAGCCTTTTTTACGCCCGCAAACCACTACCTGAGACCCTTCTAGTCCTTTGGTCTCTTCGAGTAGCTCTAAATAGGTGTTTCGGTCGATTTCTGTGGTCTGTAGTTCCCTACCTTGGTGCATGGTCAAAGCACCGTTTTCTGCAATGACATAGATCTGATCTTGGATCGCATCTAGTTTTTGGACAATGCTGTAATACTGTCTACCACTAGCGGCTACAAAAATAATCCCGAGCTCTTGTAAGATCTTAAATTGTTCGAAAAACCGAGTACTCACCGCTCCTTCAGTATTTAATAATGTCCCGTCCATATCGGTAACAATCATTTTTACCCGAGATAAATCCATAGTGTATCTTATTTTAAACAGTAAAGGTATAGAGATAAAAACAATAGCCGCTATGCTTGCTGTAAATTTTGTATTAATTTCGTTATCCAAAAATTACTATTCATGCATTTTTTTCAGAAAGAAATACGACTCAAACCTTATGCTAGGGGATTTCATTTAGTAACCGATGAGATCATCTCTCAGTTCCCAGAACTAAACACGATTAAAGTAGGACAATTACAGGTGTTTATAAAACACACTTCTGCTAGCCTAACGATCAATGAAAACGCTGATCCATCGGTACGGGTAGATTTTGAAAGCCATATCAATGTCATGGTACCCGAAAATGCTCCTTATTACATCCATACCTACGAAGGTCCAGACGATATGCCTGCACACATCAAGGCATCGCTTATGGGAGCTTCTGTGCAAATCCCTATTACCAATGGACGTATCAATGTAGGCACATGGCAGGGCATCTACCTATGCGAACACAGAGATTATGGAGGCAGTCGTAAACTAGTGCTTACAGCCTATGGGAATTAAAACCAATTCGCCCACGGAATTCTAGAAAGCATTAACAACCATGCAATGGTGTAGAAAATAGCTAGTATCTTAAACTTTGGTGTAGAAGTCAGTTTCTTTTTATGCTTTGAGTACCCAACAGTAATAAACACAATGGTTAGAATCATAACGGTGGGATGCTCTACATTGTACAATCGAAGCAATGGATCGCCCATGATTTCTTTTACGGGTACATCCTTAAACCACATGACGGTTGGAGATACAAAAAAGATAATAATCCCGATCAGCAATTGCATATGCGTTACAATCAATCCGAATAATGAGATTCTAAAGTCCTTAGGACTGTATTCTTTTTTACCAAAAAGTCCTATTAATGCATTTACTGTAGCCAATGTAACTACCAGTACTACCAAATACGCCCAATAAGAGTGCACAATTTTTATCGCTTCGTACATAATGATGTGTTTTACTCCTCAAAGGTACATATAATGTATAAAAAAACCTCGCTCTGGTAGCGCGAGGTTTTTAGAATATTATGATAAATAGTATAGCTTATTAATTTGCACTTTCGTCAAAAAACTCATAGCGACCGCTATCGTTAAGCACTACCTTTTTAGATTCTACAACTACTCCACTGTTAAAAGTAGCAAATGACGCGTTATATTTCTGACCTATCTCAGCATCTGGAAAATTAGCCAATAATACGATATTAATAGCTTCTAACAATTGCGCATCACTCCAGCTAGAAGAACCTCCTGTTCTATTAAAGTTTCCGAAATTATCTAAGTTACCTACTTGATTTTCGAAACCATCAGCACCTGTTAACTCCTCTACTATTAAATCAAAATCAGCTGAAACAAAATCATAATTCACTGTATTATCAGGCACCCATTTTGTGCCATCGTGTGCAAAACTTAATGTTGTAGGCAATACGTCTCTGCTCAAATTCCACTGACTACCGTCAAACACTAAATGCACATAGGTATACTCAGTTCTATTAGACCCCGTTAAACTGCTATTAAACACTTCGTAAATGAATTCGTGTACATCTCCTTCTACAGCAAATTGATCGAATGTATTTTTTAGATAAATTGGTAATTTATTTTCTGCTTCTTCCTGATCAGAAAAGTTAGGAAAGTTCTCTCCCATCGCTTCGTAATCATCTATTGAGATCAGTGCTCCATCCTTAAGCGTCCATGTACTAGCGCCATCAAACTGAAAAACATTAGTAAGTTCATTTACCTGTCCATCAAAAAAATCATACGTCAACTTAACAACTGTATGCTGAACTGCGTTTGTAAATTTCGAATTTAAAAAAGTATTGATTTGTTCTTGATCCGAAAAATTACCAAAATTAGCTACATTTCCTCCTTGTGCCTCATAATCTTCTTCAGTTACTGTATACTTTTCGTTTAACTCAAAAGATTCTTCTGTCCAATCAGATGCTGTATATCTAAAATAACCTACTCTATCTCTAGGAGAATTTCCATCAAAGAAGACATATTCTAATTCTACTAAAAACCCATCTGCAGGAGTAGGGAATTGTGTGTTCAAAAATGCTACTATTTGCTCTAAACTTGAGAAGTTACCAAACTTAGCAACATTTCCTCCTTGTGCCTCATAATCTTCTTCAGTTACTTCGTAATTTTCATCAAAAGGAACGCTAGCCGCAGGGAAACCTTTAAAAAAGCCATAGTTTACAATCCCTGTTGACTGTTTTCCTAACCCCGGAAATTTACTTGCTAAAAGTGCTGGCAATAACTCTTTTGCTTGATCTAAATCAGCAAATCCCTTATTCGCAGCTACAAGCTCGTTATCAATCTCATCATAATCATCATCTGTCATAGTGACTTCTACCTCTCCTACTTGATCTGGATTGCTTATAGCGTCTAACTCCTCAAAGGTTTCTTCTAATGGATCACAGGAGGCAACTGCTACTCCTACGAACGCTAGTATGTATAGTATTTTTTTCATCTTTACGCTTGTTTTGTTTGATTAAAACTTAATTTTTGCTCCAAGGCTAAAGGTTCTTCCTGCTCCAAACCATACCAAAGCATCTTGTGCTAAACCTCCTCTATCTTGTGCATCTGATATATATTCTGTATCGAATACATTATTCATTCTACCTGTAATGGTCGTCTCAAAATCTCCAATTGTAAAATTGTGTCGTAATGCCGCATCTACCAATCCGTAGCTTGGCATTTGCCATGGGTCTAATGCATCAGCAGTATTACGATCACTAGGATCAAAATCTGCATAGATTCTATCGTAGTAATTATAATCTACTGTCAGTGTTGTTTCTGGCATCACTTCTAATCGCATTCCTAATGCAGAAGTAAACTGTGCCGCATCCGCTACGGGTATGTCTTCTATTAAAATATTTACCGTATCTACAACCTCTTGTTCTTCGTTTATGATATTTACATTCTCTATATCATCTGTCCATGTCCAATCTCCTACAGATACCATCCCTGTAAAGGTAAGAATATCGAATGGCTTATAACTAAAATCAAATTCCACTCCTTGGTGCAGTGCATTTACGCCTAATATATTAGCAAAAGCCTGAGTACCGTCTGCTTGTTGGAATGTAAATACTTCTGTTCTATCATTCCATTCGGTTCTGTATACATTGATATTTGCCGCTAGTTTTTCAGTTCGCAATCCATATCCTATCTCTGCACTGAATATCTTTTGGTTTTCAGCCTCAGCATTTACCGCATCATTATCAAATGTAGGCCAAACGGATCTAAAGAAAGGCGCTCTCTCGAAATATCCTACATTCACAAATACATTTTGGTATTCATCAAAGTTATAGTTTGCACCTCCTTTAGCACCAAATCCAATAAATGTCTCTCTATCCGTTTCTTGTGCTGGATCACTATCTAATTTATCAAAAAAGTCAATTCTTTTATACCCAGTATACGAAGCATTTACCGATACAAAAGCGGCTAAATTATCTTTGTCATATTCTAATTGTGTAAACAACCCTCCCCAGTTAACGATACCATCGTTATGGAAATCAATCTTATCTCCTACTCTTGCAGCTTTATTAGGATTATTCACATCGTTATCATCTAAGAAATACTGTCCTCCTAATAGATCAGACACTTCCCGAAAATGAATTCCTCTATAGCGTCTTACATCCACACCTCCTAATAAGGTAAGATGATCTGTAAGGCTGGTTTTTAAGGTAGATAACAAACCATACCAATTATGATTATTTACAGATTTTCTGATAATTGCTGAAGATCCATTTGCTCCTCTGGCTCTGTTCTCTGCTACAATTCGGTCTAAATCAATAGGTCCAAACGCTCCAATTCTGTAATCCTCACCAGGGATATTATTGGTTAGCTTATCTCGCTCATCACCACCTGTTCCAGAACCACCTCCAGATCCATTAGAGTAATAGATCGCCGTAGATAAGTCAGTTCTATCAGAAATATCCCAGTAATGATTTAAAGAGATCTGTGGCTTGTGAAACTCATTATTTTCTATATGCGTTACTTGTCCTTGTTTGAATCCCCAATCTGGATTGTACTTTCTTCCGCGTTCACTTTGTCTATAATCTTCGATACGACTACGTGACTGACGCTGCCCGTGTGTTTGCTTAGCTCCAAAAGCAGATAATGCTAATGTATGTCGCTCATTGATCTCTTTAGAAATATTTACAAAATAAGATACTGCGTCGAATTCTGTTCCATCTACATATCCTTCTCCAAATGTTTTAGCCCCAGATATGGATACTGCGTATCCATTGTCCATTAATCCTGTAGATAATGAGAATCCGTATTTCTGATACCCATCATTACCAGTAGACATCGAAACATTTCCTCCTTTTTCTACATCGGTAGTTCTGGTCACGATATTGATAGTTCCACCAATAGAAGGCACTGCTACTTTAGAAGCTCCGAGTCCTCTTTGTACCTGCATCGAAGAAGTTACATCCGACAGACCTGCCCAGTTACTCCAGAATACACGTCCGGTTTCCATATCATTAATGGGTACTCCATTAATCATTACAGCCACATTCTCTGAGTTAAACCCTCTAAGATTGATACGTCCATCACCAAAACCACCTCCAGATTTGGTAGCATATACCCCTGGTGTAGATTTTAATACTTCTGGAAATTCTTGTGTTCCTAATTTTAATGCGATTTCTTCTGCCTTCAATGTAGATACGGCAACAGGTGTTTTACGATCTACCGCTACAGACGCTACAATCATTACCTCATCTAACCCAAAAGAGTCAGACTCTAATACAATTGTTCCTACAGATTTTGATCCTGCAAACTGCACTTCTTTTGCAGCAAAACCAATATAAGAAACTACGAGTGTTCCTGATTGCTCTTTAGATTCTACAGAAAATCTACCATTAAAGTCGGTTAATGTACCATTGGAAGTTCCTTTTACCAATATATTAGCTCCTGGCAAAAGAGATCCTTGGTTATCTGTAACAATACCTGTCACCACAGTTCCTGCTACATCTTGACCAAAGACAGTAAATGTAGCCATGCAGAATAGCACAGCCACGAGAGATGTAATCTTTTTCATTATTATGAATTGAGTTAATATTGGCGCAAAAAAACAATTTTTTGTAAACGTGTGCTTTACCTTAACGTTAAAATTTTTTTCATAATTCTTTTAACGTTTTTAAGATAAAGCACACTTTTAACCTATTGCTTCTCAATTCACTAAAGAAAAAAGCGATTTAGCTTTATTTTATGTATTTTTCTAAGAGTTTTTTTGTAGATGCATCATGTGCTACAATTTTTGATGCATTGATCTCTCCTAGGATATTAGTAGCCAATTGTTTTCCTAGCTCTACACCCCACTGATCATAACTAAAGATATTCCAGATAATTCCTTGCACAAAAATACGTTGCTCATACATAGACACCAACGCTCCTAAACTCTTTGGCGTTAATTGCTCTATCAATAAGGTAGTTGTAGGCTTATTTCCGTCAAAGATTTTAAACGGCAGTAATTGCTTTAATTTATCTTCTGATAATTGCTTAGCCTCTAATTCTGCTTGTACTTCAGCTTCAGTTTTACCATTCATCAAGGCTTCTGTCTGTGCAAAGAAATTAGCCATCAACTTATCATGATGATCCTTATCTGCATACAATGATTTCTTAAACCCAATAAACTCTGCTGGAATCAACTTCGTTCCTTGGTGTATCAATTGAAAAAATGCGTGCTGTGAATTGGTGCCTGGTTCTCCCCAAATGATCGTTCCTGTTTGGTAGGCTATCTTTTCGCCATTTCTATCTACACTTTTTCCATTACTCTCCATGATTCCTTGCTGCAAATACGCTGGTAATCGGTGTAGGTACTGTGCATAAGGAATAATCGCCTCACTCTCTGCTCCAAAGAAATTATTGTACCAAATACTTAGCATTCCCAAAATCACAGGTATATTATCTTCGAAATCGGCAGTACTAAAATGTGCATCCATTTCATGCGCTCCTTCTAGTAAGCTTTCGAAATTCTCATATCCTATAGATAGTGCTACTGATAATCCTACGGCACTCCATAAAGAGAAACGTCCTCCTACCCAATCCCATAATGGGAATATATTAGCTTCATCAATTCCAAATTTAGTTACGTTCGGGATATTACTAGACACTGCTACAAAATGAGTACCCACTGCATCTTTCGAAGCTTGTTTTACGAACCAACTTCTAGCTGTAGTCGCATTAGACAGTGTTTCTTGAGTAGAAAAGGTTTTAGAAACCACTACAAACAAGGTCGTTTCTGGATCTAATCCTTTTAAGCTTTGATGTACATGATCTCCATCCACATTAGAAATAAAATGTACATTCAGATGGTTTTTATAGTATTCTAGGGATTCCGTAATCATTACAGGCCCTAGATCCGAACCTCCGATACCGATATTTACAATATCCGTAAATGGCTTACCCGTATATCCTTTTAGTGATCCACTGATTACTTGCTCACAAAAACCTTTTATTTTATTTTTTACTGCTGCTACCTCTGGCACCACATTTGTCCCATCTACAGTAATCACAGCATCCGACGGTGCTCTTAGCGCACTGTGCAACACTGCTCTTTCTTCTGTTTGATTGATAATCGCTCCACCGAAATAGGCTTTAATAGCCTCGTCTAGCTTTACTTCTGTAGCTAAATCAATCAATAATTTTTTGGTCGTCGCATCAATTCTATTCTTTGAATAATCTACATAAAAATCATTCCATGCTATAGAAAATGTCTCGGCACGATCAGGAGCTGCAGCAAACAATTCCTTGAGATGCGTATCTTTTATTTGCTCATAATGGTTTTGCAGCGCTTTCCATGCCGCAGTAGTGGTAGGGTTTATAGTTGGTAGTGCCATCGCGTTATAATATTTTTTGTTGTGGTTTAAATTTAATACTATCTAAGGTTTTTTTCAAGGGTTCGATATGCTTGTAAAAAGCAGGTCGTAAACTATCTTCTAGGGGTTTTGAAGAGGGTAAATCTTGTCGGAATGGATCTACTTCTTTTCCATTTTTCCAAAAACGGTAGCATACATGTGGCCCACTGGTATTTCCTGTCATACCGATATACCCTATCACATCTCCTTGTTTTACATATTGCCCCACCTTTACGGCTCGCTTGCTCATATGCAAATATTGTGTAGAGTAGGTAGCATTATGCCTCACCTTTACATATTTTCCATTTCCGCCTTTTCGTTCTGATTTGGTCACGATTCCATCGGCAGTAGTCATAATCGGCGTTCCGATAGGTGCTGCAAAGTCAGTTCCTCTGTGCGGTCGTATCTTATTTCCGTACAATTTGATCCTTCTTTTTAGATTGTATCTAGACGAAATACGACTAAACTGTACAGGCGCTCGTAGAAAGGCTCTTCTAAGGTTATTCGCCTCATCATCAAAATAATCACTGGTATGATGAATCGTATCATCTTCGAATCGGAATGCATATAAGGGCTTTCCTCTATGCTCGAAATAGGATGCTTTTATAGCACCAATTCCAGCAGGAATGGTATCGTCTATAAATTTTTCGGTATAGATTACTTTAAACTGATCTCCTGCTTGCAATCGGGTAAAATCTATAGTCCAAGCATAGACATCTGCCATTTTATACGCTACCAAAAAACTAAGGTCTAAATCATCAAACGTTTGTGACAAGTTACTTTCTATAGTACCGTGCGCTACTCGTTCTACGAGTGTCACGGGTTTTGCACTTTTACGGGTAGTAATACTATCTCTAAAATCGACTACAGTATAATCTATAGAGTTATTCTGATACACAAATACCTGTGCTTTTTCTGTAGTATCTTTTGCTTTGAGAAGTGTGTAGGGTTTTCCTGCTACAATCTTTGCTACATTAAACGAATCTTTAATTTTTGTAGAAATTTCAAATACTTTAGCTTTGGCAATACCGTGATTATCTAGAATAGCTCCAAAACTATCCCCAGGCCGTACTGTATCTCGTACTACGGTGTATTCATTAAGATTGTATCCAAATTCCTGCACAATAGTAGGAGTGACTACAGGTGGAGCCACAGGTGCTGGATTTGTTATTTCTTTTTTTTGCTTCTGACATGAAATCAATACTACTGCCCCCAGTAGTATATAACATATATTCTTCAACTGACTTTATTTTGTGGTATTAAATTGATGGGTCACCCATTGTTGTCCCCAATTTTCTTTTTCTTCTGCGCTCCAAAGATTAGGAAAAAATTGTATTCTCTGAAAACTTGGTGGCAAAAAATTCTTCCAGTTCGTACCACCTGTTGCTTGGACTTGCCCTTTGTCTTTATTGAGGTATCGATAGGCAGCACCCATATGCATCAACAACCAGTTAATATTTACATTGGCATCAAAAGTACGTAAAGCTTTGATAAGGTGCACATTATTTTGCTCTTTTTCTGGTAATTCCAAGTATTTATGATAGATCGTACTCTGCTTTACCTGATGTGCAATTCGCATCATTCGAGGGGTGTATCGATACTCAAACTGCTTTAGTGTTAATGTTTTTTCGCCTGTTTTAAGATCCGTAGCTCCGAATTTCCAATACAGATGTTCATACACCTCTTCTAGTGGCGAGGCTTCTGTAAATGTGGTTCGTGCTGCATCATTGACCAAATGCATCAAAGGAGTCGCATAAATCTCGATCATCCTAAACTGCACAGACTGAAATCCACTTGCTGGTAAGAGTGACATTCTATACTTTAAGAACTGTTCTTTATCCATCCCTTTGATCATCACCTCAAAAGAATCGATCAGCACCTTAAAATAACGGTTCACGCGTTCTATGCGTGTCGTAAAAAACTCAGCGGTCTGTAGTTTATCATCTATAATTTGCTTTAGCTCATGGATGATCAATTTAAAATACAATTCTGTAATTTGATGATAGGTGATAAATATTTTTTCATCCGGAAAACGCGTACGCGTAATCTGCAAACTGAGCAGCGTATCTAAATGAATGTAGTCCCAGTAGGTGAGATACCGATCATGGAGTAACCCATCTAGGTAAGAACCTAAATCCTGTCCTGAATTTTTAAATTTTTTTTCTAGCTGCCGTATTTTTTCAGCAATTTCTGGCTTTATGGGAGTATCCATATTAATCTACAACTATTTTAAAAGGGTGTTTTAACCCTTTGAAGCCTTCTAGGTCTGCTTTGATAGATCCTACTAGAATATCTGCTTTGATTCTTACAGGCATTCTATTTTCGTCATCACTTACCCAAACCGTTAGACTTTCTTCTTCTTTAAATACTCTATCTGCTTGTACAATCGGACGAAATTTTAGACAACGTATTTTTCCAAACTTTGTCTTAATGATTTCTCTTCCTAGAAAACGTAATTTAAACAAGTAGTTTTCGTTATCAAAAAACATATTCACTAATTGCTCATTACCTTTCTGTAGCGAAGATACATCAATATTATTTCTTAAGTAATAAAAAGACGACATCATGTCCTGAACCCCCTGTTTTACAGAGAAGCTTTCTTTCTTGTTATACTTTTTATTAAACACATGTGCTTTCTTCGTTTCATGATCAAAATTGATCTCAATATCCTTTATATGTCCTCCTTCATTGATCTTGCGAATAAAACGATAGGGTATCACCTCTTTTCGATCGATGTACGTTTCATAATAATCTTCTACCTTAAAAAATACGCTCAATATTCCAGATGATTTTCCTTCTCCTACAATATGGTATACAGGCCGTTCATTAAGGGTTTCACTTTTTACTTCTAGCGTCGCATAACTAGCTGTAAATACGCCATAATGAATTCTGAATTTAAACCACTCTCCCGCTTGGAAAGAGCTGTGTTTATCCTGTGCCATAGCTACTGCTGTGAGGAGTAGCAGTACAATTGTTATTTTTTTCATCTTACTTTTTTTGCAGTTCAATTTAATAGGGGACGTTTTATTCTAATATACATTTGTATAGCGTAGGTGATTTGCGTGCTACCATGTAATAGAAGTACCTATTTTAACTTGTTATATACAGATCTATTACAATAGCCATTCCAAAAGTACTATATAATATAAACACAAAAAAATGGATCGTATTACGAAATGATAAAATTGTAAACTAAAAAAGAGAGCCACCACAGCTCTCTTTTACTTTTATTAACCAACTAAAAACTTAAATTATGAGAATAATTATTGTTTTCGGTACAGGTGGTAACCACTCCACTTGCAATAACAAAAGTACATCTTTTTTTTAAATATTTATCAAACGAAAACGTTTTTTTAAGTTCATTTTTAACAAAGTTTTCAATTTATAACTTGATTTTTTACATAATTCTAATATTTTAACCAATTCCTTATTGAGATGATTGTTATTTCTGATAAAGCTTTTTGGACTTAAAAAAAGTGCTTTTCTATCTATAAAAGAGCATACTAGCTAGGGCGTTACCCCCTTCTTAGGTCGGGGGTCGGGCTATCCATTCCAATTCCTCGCACCTCCTACCGTCGGGCTGTGGGATTTCCATTGCTATCCCTAACGCAAAATTCCCTTATACTAGAGCGTACCTCTTTCTGCTTGGGCACGTTCGATGGCTTCAAACAGTGCTTTAAAATTTCCTTTGCCAAAGGATTGCGCCCCTTTTCTCTGAATGATTTCAAAAAACATCGTGGGACGATCCAATACAGGCTGAGTAAAAATCTGTAATAAATACCCCTCTTCATCCTTATCTACTAAAATCCCTAACTCTTGGAGCGCTGTAATCGACTCGTCTATGGTTCCTACTCTATCCAATACTGTTTTATAATAAGATGCTGGTATTTTTAAAAATGCTACACCTCTTTCCTGTAATGCGCGTACGGTAGCAATGATGTCATGAGTTGCCAATGCTATATGTTGTACTCCCGCTCCGTTATAGAATTCGATATATTCTTCGATCTGTGATTTTTTACGGCCCTCTGCAGGCTCATTGATCGGAAATTTAATCCGTCCATTGCCATTACTCATCACTTTACTCATCAAGGCAGTATATTCTGTAGAAATGTCTTGATCATCAAATGATACTAATTGTGCAAATCCCATGACATTCGCATAGAAGTCACACCATTTATGCATCTCATTCCACCCTACATTACCTACCATATGATCGATATGCAATAATCCTGTGGATGCTGCATGATATGGTTTATCCCACGCGACATAGCCTGGCAGAAACACCCCATCATATGCTGTACGTTCTACGAATATATGCACTGTTTCTCCATAGGTATGGATGCCTGATAGAATCACTGCTCCGTGTTCGTCTTCTCGCTTGGTAGGAGACAAATAGGATACTGCTCCTCTACGAATGGTTTCTTCATAACTTTTGGTCGCATCTTCTACCCATAATGCGATGGCTTTTACACCATCTCCATGTGCATTGATGTGTGCATTAATCGCACCATCTGGCTGCAATGGTGCCGTGAGTACTAATCGAATTTTGCCTTGTTCTAAGACATACGAAACACGGTCTTTTAGCCCTGTTTCTAAACCCGCATAGGCAATCGGCCGAAATCCCCAAGCGGTCTGATAATAATAGGCGGCTTGCTTGGCATTACCTACATATAACTCTACGTGATCTGTACCTAATAATGGCAAAAAATCTGCTGCCTCTGGTACTATTTTGTCTATTTTTTGTGATTTTTTATGTGCATGCATGTGTTTACTAATTACTGATGAAACAAAAAATTGAATTGCACTACTACACATAGATACCCTGTACGCACCTATGCCGTAGTAATCCTATAACTGTAGTTGACTCCCAGATATAAACAATGCTTTAGTCCCGCTTTATACGTATAGATCTCTAGGCCTGGGCATGAAGTGTTTTTACACAAAGCAGGTGTATCGCATTCCTATACTTAATATAGAATACACGTATCTGGGCTATAAGTTCGTCACCACATGGCTCTTTGATGTACAGTAATCGTAGTTCTATTCATAGACACAGGTATAAGAGGTGTTATTTACGCTAGCCAAGAGGTATAGTAATTCGGATCGGCAATATTCATCCCTTCTTGGGTAATTTTTAGCGGTTGAAAAGTATCGACCATCACGGCGATTTCTTCTGTACTCGTTTTTCCGATACTTCGCTCTATTGCTCCAGGGTGTGGTCCGTGAGGTATCCCTGCTGGATGCAATGACAGATGACCGGGTGCAATATCGTTTCTACTCATAAAATCTCCATCTACATAATAAATCACCTCATCGCTATCGATATTACTATGATGGTAAGGCGCTGGAATACTCTGCGGATGGTAATCGTACAATCTAGGCACAAACGAACAGACTACAAATGCATCTGTTTCGAAAGTCTGGTGTACTGGTGGTGGTTGATGAATACGACCTGTTATCGGCTCGAAATCATGTATCGAAAAGGCATACGGAAAATTATAACCATCATAGCCTACTACATCAAAGGGATGTGTGGCATACACCATATCGAATAGTGTGTCTTGTTTTTTGACTTTGATCAAAAAGTCCCCTTCCTGATCATGAGATTCTAATACCGTTGGGGGTCTTAAATCTCGCTCGCAATACGGAGCATGTTCTAGCAATTGCCCAAACCAGTTTCTATACCGTTTTGGTGTGTATATAGGTCGATTAGATGCTACAATCAATAATCGATTGTCTGTAGTGGAAAAATCTAACGCATAGATCGTACCTCTGGGAATCAGCAAATAATCGCCGTAAGCAAAATCGATATTCCCCAAGTGCGTCCGTAATGTACCTGATCCACGATGTACAAAGAGCAGTTCGTCTGCGTCTGCATTTTTATAAAAATAAGAGGTCATGGATTGCTGCGGAGCTGCAAGTTCTATCGCTACCGCATGATTGAGTAACACACACTTTCTACTGGCTAGGTAATCTGCTGTGGGCGTCACCTGAAATCCATGTAACTTATAGGACTGTATATTGCTATCTATGGCTATGGTAGGTGCTACATTACGACTGCCTTGGATAGCCTTTACCTGAGTGGGTCTGTGGTGATGGTATGAATTCGTAGCCATTCCATCAAATCCTATGGTACCGAATAATTGCTCGTAATACAAGCTACCATCAGGTTTCTTAAAGATGGTATGTCTTTTGGGTGGTATCTGACCTAGTGTGTGATAAAAAGGCATCTCTTTTTGTATTAAAGATAACCATTATTTTTAGATTCTGATAGATGATCTCATTACTAACACAATGATTTATATCAGTATACACTTGCCTATTTGCGTTAGGGATAGTAGAGGAAATCCCACAGCCCGACGATAGGAGGTGCGAGGAATTGGAACGGATAGCCCGACCCCCGACCTAAGAAGGGGGTAACGCCCAAAAAATAAATACCGAACCTAACATCCTAAAACCAGAATCCTACACTAAAAAACCACTCATTATCACTGAGCTCTGGAGAAAAGGAATATTTGATTTGTAAGGGACCGACGAGCGTTTCTACACCATATCCTATCGCATAGCCCGAAAACTCTGGGGATGCTAGCCAATCGCCTGTGGTAAATAATTGACTGCCTGCATTGGCATAATTAGCTGCAATATTTACATGGTTTTTCTTGAAAATCTCATAATCAAACATCAAAGATGTTTTGGCAAAGCTATCCCCCACAATATTTAGAAAGTTATAGCCATAAAATGGGATGTTATTATTGACCATTCTGGCGCCAAATCCTCCCATAAAGAAGTTAAGACTACGCAGGTTTTCGCCACCGAATCGTGCGCCTGCGGTAAAGGTAAAATTCATGGATGCTTTTGGAAAAACTTCAAAAGCATATCCAAAATCAGCTTTGGCAACTACAAAGTTCCTACCCTCGCTATTGGGATTGTCATCAAATAGGTAGTAATTAGCTGTCCCGTCAAAGAAAAACCCTGTAGATGGAAAGTATTTATTGTTATAGCTATCGAATCGAAGGTATGAAAACACGCTCCAATAGTTACTATTATCAAATACAATTCTAGGAAGTTGGTCTTCGTCTTCGCCTATGGTTTCTGAAATCAGTCTGAATCGCCTATACTCTGCTCCTACACCTAATGAAAAGGTTTGTTGTAGCAGGGTTTCTAGATAAAATTGTGTTTTAAAATCTAGGTAGTCTAGATTGATCTTATTGACCTCTATAGAAGGAAGGTTAAAATCTTCGCGTACCAAATCATAGTTTACATCTCGATTAAATACATTAAAACTGTTTTTAAAACCGACACTCCAATAATATCCTTTGTCTATATAGTAATCAAAATCATAACGGATGTTATCTCCTAATCCGACATCTAACGATACTACATCATTATTAAATAGTAGGCTTTTCTTGGTAATATTTACCAATGCTGCTGTTTGGTATAGATCATCGTAGTGCAATCCGAATCGAAGTAGCATGGTATTCTCAGACTCTTTTACATTCACCAATAATTGATTTCCGCTGTCATTGCTCAGTAATCGATGACTTACTCTATCGAAATTACCCGTAGCCGACAGGTTATTAATCCCTTCGTACAGGGCATCATAAGTAGTGGTTTTGGGTGTTTTGAGCTTTAATTTTCCTTTTATATAGGATCGGGTGTACCGCTTATTACCCGTAATGAGTAGGTTCTGTATATGTAAGGTATCAGAGATCGGGGGTACAGCAGGAATAGCTCTGGATGTTTGTTGGCGATCACTAATGGCTTTTAATTGCTCGTAATTGGCTAGGGCTGCTTTTTTGCCATTGCCTATGATGGCATCTACTTGATCGAATGAAATCATAGAGAACCCGTCTATCTTAGGTTTGATATACACATCTGTCGCAGGGCCTTTGATTTTCATATCCTTGATAGTCCTAAAGTTACTGATCTGTAGCATGATATTAGTCACCGAATTCAGTCGTTCGCGAGGCATCAAACTATCTTGTACATCGATCCCAATCACTACTTCTGCGCCACGATCTTTAATTTCCTGAATCGGATAATTATTCGCTACGCCGCCATCAGTCATCAATACACCATCTAATTCTATAGGACTAAATACAGAGGGCAATGCACCACTGGCAGAAACTGCTTCTGGGAGATAGCCTTTGTCTAGCAATACCTGATCGCCTGTGGCAATATCGGTAGCCATGCAAAAAAATGGAATGGGTAGCTTGGTAAAATCACGTATATGATTTACATGCGCAGACAGTCGCGTGTAGGCATTATAGAAATTCTGTCCTTTGGACAACCCTTTTGGCAATCCTATTTTAAAATCATCAAACGGCAGTGTGACTGCATATGTATCGGCGTCTTCGCGCTCATAGAAGGTTTTGGCTTGTCGCGGGAGATCGTCTTGGATCAATTGATCAAAATCTACCGCTCTAAAGATATAATCCAGCTGATCTGCGGTATAGCCCGCCGCATACAGCGATCCAATAATAGCACCAATACTGGTTCCTGCGATGTAATCGATACGCACCCCTGCTTCTTCGATTACTTTTAATGCTCCGATATGCGCCATTCCTTTGGCACCGCCTCCACTTAGTACCAATCCTACTTTTACATCTTCTGTGGTAGTAATACTATCCAGTACGGACTGCTGAGTGTGAGCAGTAGTCATACTCAGCCAGCATAGAAAACCATAAAAAAGCAGTGAATATTTTGGGATGTGGCTCATGTAGGTACTTGCTTATTCTTTTTCTTTAGTAGTAAGATAGTAATTATAAATTTTAGTTGCACGCGAATGGCCAACTACTTCCGAAAGTTCTTCTTTGGTAGCTTCTTTAATCCGTTTGACTGACCTAAACTGCTTAAGCAACTCGACAATGGTTTTTTCTCCAATGCCAGGAATTGTCTCTAGCTCTGTATCTAAAGCTGCCTTGCTTCGTTTCTGCCTATGAAATGTGATCCCAAATCGGTGTGCTTCATTTCTAAGGTGCTGTATCACTTTTAGGGATTCTGATTTTTTGTCTAGATATAGCGGGATACTATCTCCTGGATAGTAGATTTCTTCCAATCTTTTGGCAATGCCAATAATCGTAACCTTACCTCTGAGATCCAAATCTTCGAGTGCTTTTAATCCCGATGAGAGCTGTCCTTTTCCTCCATCTACAATGATTAACTGCGGTAGTGGCTCTTCTTCTGCTAGCAGACGCTTATAACGCCTATACACCACTTCCTCCATAGATGCAAAATCATTAGGCCCTTCTACGGTTTTGATATTAAATTTTCGATATTCTTTTTTACTCGGCTTTCCATTCTTAAATACCACACAAGCGGCTACAGGGTTTGTACCTTGTATATTGGAATTATCAAAACACTCGATATGCCTTGGTTCTTCGGGCAATCGTAGGTCTTTTTTCATTTGCTGCATCAGTCGATTTACATGTCGATCTGGGTCTGTAATTTTAATTTGCTTAAAACGCTCTTGTCTATAATACTTGGCATTGCGTAGTGATAAGTCTACTATCTTTTTCTTATCTCCCAATTGCGGAATCGTAACTTTAATCCCTTCGCCCACTGCTACATCTATAGGCACATAAATTTCTTTAGACCTAGAATTAAAACGCTGCCGTAATTCGATAATCGCTAGTGCTAATAACTCATCATCTGTTTCCTGTAATTTCTTCTTGATTTCTGTGGTGTGCGAGCGTACGATAGCTCCGTACGATAGCTGTAAAAAATTAACATATGCATATGACTCATCAGATAGGATCGAAAACACATCTACATTACTGATCTTTGGATTCACTACTGTAGACCTAGATTGATAATTTTCTAATACTTCTATTTTTTCTTTGATGCGCTGCGCATCTTCAAACTCCATCTTCGCTGCATGCTCCATCATTTGTTTTTTAAACTGTGTCAGTGAGTCCTTAAAATTTCCTTTAAGAATCTGACGGATGGATTGTATGTGCGACTGATACTCGTGTTCGTTTTGATAATCCTCGCAGGGACCCTTGCAATTGCCCAAATGATATTCTAAGCATACCTTATACTTACCACTCTGTATATTTCCTGCGGATAAGTCATAATTACAGGTACGCAGTTGATACAATCCTTTGATCAAATCCAACAGCGTATGCACAGTCTTAAAATTGGTATACGGACCAAAATATTCCGAACCGTCTTTTATCAAATTTCGAGTCGGAAATACTCTCGGAAAACGCTCTTTTTTAATACATATCCAAGGATAGGTCTTATCATCCTTGAGCATGACATTAAACCGAGGCTGGTGTTTCTTAATCAGATTATTCTCTAATAATAGTGCATCTGTTTCTGTTTCTACGACAATATGCCTAATTTCTCGTATTTTAGTAACTAGTACACGTGTTTTATAATTATCATGATTTTTGGTGAAATAGGAGCTTACCCTTTTTTTTAGGTTCTTCGCCTTACCGATGTATAGCAATTTGCCATCTTTATCATAATATTGATAGACGCCTGGACCTGTTGGTAATGTTTTAACTTGGATGTCTACAGAAGGTTTTTGCATGCTACAAATGTAAATGTAATGCCTTAGTTGGGCTATTAAAATTAGATTAAAGCTTTAGGAATGTTAAAAACTTGCGGTCGAACTATCGAAAAAGCTATCTACTGGTAAACTCCGCCTGTTTTTTTAGTACTTTAGTGGATGAAGTAGTTTAACCTTTTTACCATTTGCTATAAAAACGATCTTTTGCACCCAAATTTTGCAATTTTTAAGTTCCGTAGCGCTGCTATGCAACAAAAAAATACTACGTTTGATCACAAAATCTTTGTTTTTCGCTGAAATCAAAAAAAGCGTAAACCTCTTCAATATATAATTAACTTTTTGTGAATACTCAAAAGAAAATAATTGGCCGAACGGATAAAGTAGATTTTGCACTCTTGTCCCTGACTGATATCGATGTAAAAATCGATACAGGTGCCTATACGTCTTCTATTCACTGCAAGGATATTAGAGAAGTTGGGGAACAACTAGAATGTAGATTTCTAGACCCTACACACCCTGAGTACAATGGCAAAAAATTTACCTTTACCAATTATGATATTACTGCTGTAAAAAGTAGTAATGGGACGGTAGAAATACGCTATGCCATTCGTACCAAAATCACGTTATTCGACAAAACACACATTATCACCCTTACTTTATCTTCTCGTGATGATATGCGATTCCCTATATTACTAGGTCGCAAGTTTCTAAACGGGAAATTCCTAGTAGATCCACAACTAAAAAACCAATCTTATAATCTAAAACCCTAATGAATATAAAGATCCTGTCGCGAAGCGCTACCTTGTATTCTACGGATGCGCTCGTGCAAGCCGCTGTAAAAAGAAAACATAACGTACAAGTCATCGATCCTCTTAATTGTGATATCGTAATCGAAAAGAAAAAACCAGAAATCTATTACAGAGGCAAAAAATTAGAACATGTAGATGCTGTCATTCCGCGTATCGGTGCATCGAGTACATTTTACGGTACAGCAGTCGTACGGCAGTTCGAGGTGATGAATGTATTTACTACCGTGCAGTCACAAGCCTTGGTAGAATCTCGTGATAAATTAAGAAGCCTACAAATACTTTCTAAAGCTGGCCTAGGGCTTCCTAAAACCGTATTTACTAACTATTCTAAAAATGTATCCGAAGTCATCTCGCGTGTAGGCGGAGCTCCACTGATCATCAAATTACTAGAAGGTACACAGGGACTCGGAGTCGTATTAGCAGAAACTAAAACCGCTGCCGAATCTGTATTAGAAGCCTTTAATGGATTACAAGCCCGAGTGATTGTACAAGAATATATCAAAGAAGCCAAAGGTGCGGATATTAGAGTACTAGTAGTCGATGGACAAGTAGTTGGTGCCATGAAACGACAAGCCAAAGAAGGAGAGTTTAGATCCAATCTACATCGCGGAGGCAGTTCTGCAATTATCGAATTATCCGACGAGGAAGAAAACGCTGCGATCAAAGCGGCTAAAGCCCTAAAACTAGGCGTTGCAGGCGTAGATATGTTACAAAGCGAACGAGGCCCTCTGATTCTAGAAGTCAACTCATCTCCTGGATTAGAAGGTATACAAGCCGCCACCGGAAAAGATATTGCCAAAGCTGTGATACGATATATAGAACGAAGTGTATAAATCGCTATGAAGAATACCCCAGAAAAAGATGTCCTACATATTCTAGGCGAAGACATTCCACTAGGATGTAGTAAGACGATTAATTTTAATGTAGCTAAACTGTATACTTCTACCAAAGTAGAAATTCCTGTGATCATCGAACGCTCTAAAAAAGCTGGGCCTACGGTCATGATCACTGCTGGAATTCATGGCGATGAGATCAATGGCGTAGAAGTTGTACGGCAGATCATCGCCAAAAAAATCAACAAACCTGCCAGAGGTAGTATCATCTGCATTCCCGTACTTAATGTATTTGGTTTTCTGAGTATGAATCGCTTTTTTCCAGATGGTAGAGACCTCAATCGTGTATTTCCAGGTACTAAAAACGGTTCACTAGCCAGTAGATTCGCCTATCAGTTTGTACATCAAATCCTGCCTGTAGCCGATTACTGCCTTGATTTTCATACAGGAGGTAGTAGCCGATTCAATGCACCACACATACGGGTAGATCCAAAAAACACACACCTGATCCAACTGGCCAAGGTATTCAATGCTCCTTTTACACTACTGTCTAAAAATCTAGACGGTTCCTACCGTGCTACCTGTGCCAAAAAAGAAATCACCACACTCTTATTCGAAGGCGGAAAGTCGCAAGACAGTAACCGCGACATCGCACGCGAAGGCGTACAAGGCACCATGCGTATACTGCATCACCTAGAAATGCTATCCCCTACACTAGATGTACCCAATCCTATGCACGACACCATCATTGTGGAAAAAAGTTTTTGGATACGTGCTAAATACAGTGGATTACTGCATATCAAAATCCCTATTAGTAAACATGTAGCAAAAGGAGAAATCCTAGCCACCATCACTGATCCCTACGGAAAGATGCGACATGAAGTAAAGTCCCCTTACCAAGGATATATCATCAATGTCAATGAAGCTCCGATTGTATACAAAGGAGACGCCATCTTTCGAATCACTACAGAATTATCCAATAATGAATAAACAACAATTACGTACTAAATACAAAGCCCTAAGAGCAGCACTTAGCGAAGATCAGGTAGAAACGCTAAGCATGGAGATCGCCAATCAATTACTACAGCTACCCATTTGGCAATCCTCTTTCTACCATCTATTCTTATCCATCACTGCACATAAAGAAGTAAATACCGAATATCTACTACATATTTTACAAGGCAAAGATAAAAATGTGGTCATCTCCAAGAGTAATTTCGCCGATAACACCTTAGCGCATTATTTACTAACCGACACCACCAAACTAGCCATTAATGATTGGGGAATCCCAGAACCTGTAGACGGAATACCGATTCCTGTAGCCCAACTCGAAGTTGTTTTTATTCCTTTATTGGCCTATGATACTCACGGAAATCGTATTGGTTATGGAAAAGGATTCTACGATAGATTCTTAGCCGATTGCCCTGAAAACACCCTTAAAATAGGACTCTCCTTCTTCGATCCCGAAACGGAGTTACTAACAGTCAACGAATTGGATATCGCATTAGATTATTGTGTAACGCCTACCACGTCACACACCTTTTAAGAAGTATACAATAAAAAACTATCCTTACTAAAAAATAGGAGGAGGCGCTTATACAGTAGTCGCTTCTTCCTCTTGTAGTGTTGTTTCCTCTTTTTCCTCTTTGGGAAACGCTTTTTTATTAAAAACCAATAGTAAAAATACTCCTATACTAATTGCAGAATCTGCTACATTAAAAACAGGGTCAAAAAATGAAAATGGCTGTCCACCCCAGAAAGGAATCCAATCAGGCAGCACATCATCATAGAACGTAAATTGTATCATATCCACTACCTTTCCATAAAATACCTGCTCATATCCTCCACCTTCGGGCATAAACTCAGCTACTTGCACCATCGTACTTTCACTAAACAAAACACCGTATACTACAGAGTCGATAATATTCCCAAAAGCTCCTGCAAAAATCAATGCGATACACAACGTTAGAATCCCTGCACTTTTCTTTCGTACAGAATCATACAACCAGTATCCGATCCCTGTTATGGCCACTACTCTAAATAAAGTAAGCACCAATTTCCCATAATTACCTGGTAATTCTACTCCCCAAGCCATTCCTTTGTTTTCTACAAATACGATACGAAACCAGTTAAATACCGGTAAATCTTCGTATAGGGCAAAATGGGTTTTGATATAAATTTTAGAAATCTGATCAATCAATAGCACCAGAATAATTACTAAAATTGATTTCTTTAATGACATATATTTTATTTACAAATTCTTTTTCTCTCTAAGACGCACAAAAATAATATTTTATTTCGTAGGGAGTTACAATTTTAGTTGTATTTGGCATACACGACCTTATTATCACTTTTTCTTAAGAAATAAGGGCGTTCCCCAAGGGTCGGGCTATCCGCTATATCTTTTTTGTTTGAAAAAAAACAAAAAAGGATGCCGCTGCTATCCCTAACGCAAATTTACGCTCGGTACTAGCGACATCACTACTATTTAGCTGTAATAGCAGGTGTATCAAACGAGATGCCTTCCCACCCAGTACGCATAAAGTTTCTAATATTCTGATGATCTGTAGCTGTAGGGGTATCCACCACATCCTTATAATATTCTCCGAAGCAATACAGTGTTTCTTCTTTAGATAACGCTTGTGTTTTTGCAAATGCAAACAACTTACAAGACCCTGAATTTTCCCCTGCTTTATTCGTTACCGTACCATTCGTAAAGGTAGTAGGCTCAAAATTATAATTTGTATCGACTACTGCCATGGTTTCTGCAAATTCAATCGCAGTTGGCGTTATTTTTAACTTTTCTAAAAATTGTTGAATCGTCATTTTCTTAAAAATTATTTATTCTTTCCTGCGACAATGATTACGATTTCTCCTTTAGGCGCTTTCGCTTCGAAATGCATACATACCGTTGCCACAGTTCCTCGTATTGTTTCTTCGTGTAATTTACTAAGCTCTCTAGACACTGATATAAGCCGATCAGCTCCAAAAAACTCTTTAAAATGCGTCAATGTTTTCAGTAGCTTATGGGGTGACTCATAAAAAATCATCGTACGCGTTTCTTGTGCTAATACTTGCATACGTGTTTGTCTTCCTTTTTTGATGGGTAGAAACCCTTCAAACACAAACTTATCATTAGGCAACCCACTATTCACCAATGCAGGTACAAAGGCCGTAGCCCCTGGCAAGCACTCTACCGCTATTTCATTGGCTACACAGGCTCTGGTAAGTAAAAACCCTGGATCACTAATTGCAGGAGTACCCGCATCACTAATCATAGCGATCGTAGCACCCGCCTGCAATCGACGTATAATCGACTCCGTAGTTTGGTGTTCATTATGCATATGATGGCTTTGCATAGGAGTGGCAATCTCATAGTGCTTGAGCAATTTTCCACTAGTGCGGGTGTCTTCTGCCAATATCAAGTCTGCCTCTTTAAGCACTCGAATTGCTCTAAACGTCATATCTTCTAGATTCCCTATCGGAGTGGGAACAAGGTATAATTTAGCCATGTGTTACGGTCTTACTTTTTTTCCTATACCATAGGAAATCATCAATGCTAGCATTGCAAAAGTAGACAATCCTACAGAATGCCCCGCATAATAATGCGCTAGATTCGCTAATACCAAATCAAAAAAGAAACCTGCATATGCCCACTCTTTCAGCCATCGTATAGGATTCCATACAATCAGTACTACCCCTAGCACCTTAGCTATAGCCAGCGGAATGACTATATAGGTTGGATACGAAAAGTACTCAAAGAACCCCTTGACCTTTTCTGTATTCAAAAAATACATTTGTGCCGAATACAGCATAATGCCACACAACACAGTGGTAGCTATCCAATAGATAATTTTCACGTTACGTTTTCTTTTTTTAGTATAACTAACAGTGGTTTATGACTCGTACTTTCGAGTGATGATCGTCATAAAACGTTCTTCATACTCCTTCTTATCTTGCCAACTATTATAATCTGGTTTCACCATCGAATCGATAAAGGCTGTCGCCTCACTTTTGCTATTCAGTGTATTTAATTGCGATAATACCCGATTGTAATCTGTAGAACTCCCCTCGAATAGATGCTTGATAAATGCCAATCGATCATTGAGTCCTATATGAATTCCTCTTTTTAATTGCTCATTCAGTGATTTTGGTTTTTCATCTACAGCAGGAGTCGTTTCTGCTGGCTCTGGAATTACCGGCGCTTCTTCCTCAGCACTTGTAGGAGGTAGTGGTGTTTCTGCTACCTCTGTTGCAGGTATGAATAAGTCTCCAGTGACTCTTTCATTTATTTTTTCGATGATCAGCTCGGGTTTAGCAGAAGGTGTTTCTTCTGGTACTAACGTTGCTGTGGGAGCTTCCTCTACTTCTTCTTCTACCACTTGTTCTTGTGCTATTGCTTTTTGCTCCACTACTTCATCCATCACTGGTTCTGGTTCTTGCGCTACTGCTTCCTGCTCCACTATTTCTTCAGTCACTGGTTGTTCCTCCACTACTTCCTCAGCGATTTCTAAAACCGTTTGTACTTCTTTCGATGTTTCTGCAACAGGGATTTCTTCTGGTACTACTGGATTAGAAATAATTGCTTCTTCTGTAGATTCCAAAGCCTGCCGTACCTGTCCTATAGTAGGTTGCGGCCCTGTAAAATGAGCTTCTGCAAAAGCTAAAATCGTCAGTTTCTCATATACATTCTTTGCTTCTTCCTGTAATAAAGGGAGGGTAGAACGATCCCCCATCTTTAAAATACGATGTGCAATACTGATCAATTCAGCTTCCAATTTCTTCTTCATAACTTTCTAATGCGTTTGAGCTATGTTTTTTGTTTTTTAATAAATTTACCAGATCTTTCACCCTTGTTTGATGAGCATATATTGTGATCCTACAACCACAAATCGTTTATACTCATTCTGTAGACATCATAAGGAGTAAGGATTTGTTTTAATTGACGCTGAAAAATACAAAATGTTTCTCGAAAATACGGTAAATCATAAAGAGCAATTTGGCTGGATAGAGGTAATCTGTGGTTCTATGTTTTCGGGTAAGACCGAAGAACTGATCCGAAGATTAAAGCGAGCACAATTTGCAAAGCAAAAAGTAGAAATTTTTAAACCTGCTATCGATGTTCGGTATGACGATGAAATGGTCGTATCGCATGATGCCAATGAAATTAGATCTACCCCTGTACCTGCCGCTGCTAATATTAGAATTCTAGCCAATACCTGCGATGTAATAGGTATTGACGAAGCACAATTTTTTGACAATGAAATTGTACGTGTATGCAATGATTTAGCCAATCAGGGCATCCGAGTCATTGTTGCTGGATTGGATATGGATTTTAAAGGAAATCCCTTTGGCCCTATGCCCGCCTTAATGGCTACCGCAGAATATGTAACCAAAGTACATGCAGTATGCACCAGAACAGGCAATTTAGCACAATTTAGCTACCGAAAATCCCAAAAAGATGATCTCGTGCTACTAGGAGAAAAAGAAGAATACGAACCCCTAAGTAGGGCTGCTTATTACAAAGCTACATTGAAAGAAAAAATAAACAAGCTAGACGTACAAGATCCCACCACGATTCAAAAACCATCTAATGAATAAGGTTACAGAAACAGTATTAGAAATTAATCTAAAGCACCTTACTCATAATTATACCTATCTAAAAAGTAAGCTGCAAGCTGGCGTAAAAATATTGACTGTAGTAAAAGCTAATAGCTATGGTAGTGATGCCATCATTATAGCGAATCACCTACAAAAACTAGGTGCAGACTACCTAGCTGTCGCTTATACCGCAGAAGGGGTCTCACTTCGTGAATCGGGAATTCAGATTCCGATACTGGTACTACATCCACAACCTACGAATTTCGAAACATTAATCGAATACCGACTTACGCCCAATATCTATAGTCTTCGAGTGCTTACTGCGTTTATCGCTATAGCCGAACAAAAACTACAAACGGACTACCCTGTACATATCAAATGTAATACGGGGCTGAATCGGCTGGGCTTTCATAAAGACACTATTGATACACTACTAGCGACTGTGACAGCTACGAAGGCTATTAAAATCGCTGCTGTTTTCTCGCACTTAGCAGCTAGTGAAGATCTTAGTGAAGACGTTTTTACCCAACAACAAATTGCTGCATTTCGCTCGATGACCGACACCATCATCGCACGTTTAGGATACCGCCCTATTTTGCATCAATGCAATACGTCTGGCATTTTAAATTATCCCGAGGCACATTTCGATATGGTACGTACAGGCATCGGATTGTATGGATTCGGTAATGCTGCACAATACGATACTCGATTAAAACCTATCAGTGCTTTAAAATCAGTAGTATCACAAATTCATACGCTTGCCGCTGGCGAAACTGTAGGCTATAATCGTGCCTTTATCGCTCAAGAACCTACTCGCACTGCGACTATTCCTATCGGACATGCAGATGGCATTAATAGAATTTATGGACATCGAAAAGGATATGTAACCATTCATGGACAAAAAGCATACATCATCGGCAATGTATGTATGGATATGATTATGGTAGATATTACTGCGATAGCTTGTGAAGAAGGAGACGAAGTGATCGTTTTTGATGCGCAGCATGCTGCAGCTTCCTTAGCAGAAAGTGCTGGAACGATTTCTTATGAATTAATCACTGCTATTTCTGCTCGTGTAAAACGAGTCGTTATCGATGATATTTGATTTTTGTCGATAAAAACTATACTTTTTTAAACCTTATTTTTATTTGACTTCTTTTTTTTCCGTATTTTGTAATTACTAAATCACTAACTAAATAAAAAATAATCATGCTTAAAGAATTTAAAGAGTTTATCATGACTGGTAACGTAATTGATTTTGCGGTAGCAGTAATCATGGCGGGGGCACTAGGCGCCGTAATCAAAGGATTTGTAGATAACATCGCAATGCCTTTTGTAGGATACTTTACAGGAGGAATCGACTTTGCAGACTTACATGTCGCTATGGATGGTAAAGAATATGCTACTGTAGCTGCTGCCAAAGAAGCCGGAGGCGCTGTTATCGCATACGGGATATGGATCAATACGATTATCAACTTAATCATCGTAGGATTTATCATGTTCTTAATCGTAAAAGCGTATAACAAAACTAAAAAACCAGTAGAACCTGCTGCACCAGCTGGTCCTTCTGATAATGATTTACTTGCTGAAATCAGAGATCTATTAAAGAAGTAATCATCATAGACTTGCATTATCTATAGCTACCGCTATACTATACATATGTCTCAATAAACCACTCAAGAAATTGGGTGGTTATTTTTTTCAATTTGTTTACTATTTAACAAAAAGTTATAAATCAATATAATTTGACATATAACAATGGTGCTTACAAAAATTATTCTCAAATTTGCTGAAATGATATAATTCACTGATTTTTGTAACTGAAGTTCTTTAAACTTTTTTGATTTCAGCGAAAAACTAAGATTTTGTGATCAAATACAGTGATTTTTTTGTTGCATAGCAGCGCTATGGGACTCAAAAATTACAAAATTTGAGTGCAAAAGATCGTTTTTATAGCAAATTGAAAAAAGTTTAAATAACTTCACTATAAAAGTCACTAATAATAAAGGAAATGAAAGTAGCTGTAGTAGGTGCCACTGGTTTAGTAGGTACTGTAATGTTAAAAGTATTAGAAGAGCGTAATTTTCCAGTAACAGAATTGATTCCTGTTGCATCGGAACGATCTGTAGGTAAAAAAATTACCTATAAAAATGCTGAGTACTCTGTAGTAGGACTCGAAACCGCAGTGGGAATGAAACCTGATGTTGCTTTGTTTTCTGCTGGAGGAAGCACTTCTCTAGAATGGGCTCCAAAATTTGCAGAAGCTGGAATAACAGTCATCGATAATTCATCGGCTTGGCGAATGGACCCTACTAAGAAATTAGTCGTTCCTGAAATCAATGCACATGAGCTTACTGCTACGGATAAAATCATCGCTAATCCTAACTGCTCTACGATACAGCTAGTAATGGCTTTAGGTCCATTGCATAAAAAATACAACATCAATCGTGTGATTATTTCTACCTACCAATCTATTACGGGTACTGGTGTAAAAGCTGTACAGCAGTTAGAAAATGAGTATGTAGGAGAAAAAGGAGAAATGGCGTATCCATATCCTATCCACAGAAACGCTATCCCTCATTGCGATGTATTCCAAGAAAATGGATATACTAAAGAGGAGATGAAACTGGTAAATGAGACACAAAAGATTCTAGATGATCGTACAATTGCAGTTACTGCTACTGCAATCAGAATCCCTGTAGTGGGTGGACATAGTGAGAGCATAAATATCGAATTTGACAAGGAATTTGTAGAAAGTGATGTTCGCGAACTATTAGCCAATACTGATGGAGTTACTGTACAGGACAATCCTGAGACGAATACCTATCCTATGCCTATTTATGCAGAGGGTAAAAATGATGTATTCGTAGGAAGAATTAGAAGAGATCACTCTAGAGAAAACGCTCTTAATATGTGGGTAGTAGCTGATAACTTGCGTAAAGGTGCTGCTACCAATGCGGTACAAATCGGAGAGTACCTATATGCTAATAAATTAATCGGATAAAGATGTAATCAGCACAATCAGTCTAATTGTGCGTGTACAACATAGTTTTGATGTGTTTTTTTAAACAAAAATGCATCTCATAATATAAAAAGACCTCTTATTGTAAGGGGTTTTTTTGTGAAGTGGTTTCTCTGTTTTTTCAACGATTTTTTGCGTTAGGGATAGCAGTGGAAATCCCACAGCACGACGATAGGAGGGCGAGGAATTGGAACGGATAGCCCGACCCTTGTGGTAACGCCCAAATGATACATACACTAAAGCTACTTCATGAGATTCTTTCCTATTTTTTTCCACACGCTGATCAGTGCTATAATTGCAATACTAGTGATCGCTCCTACGATCAGTGATCGCGTATAGGCTCCGTAAATGATATAGCCTGTGGTAAATAACACGCCATAAACAGCTATACATCCTAACAGCATAGCTACAATACCTAGCGGAACTGTCCATGAGGTCTCCGTGGCTATTGTACCATGGCTGATCGACGCTTTGTCTAGTACCTTTTTCCACCCAGGGCCTCCAGGTTGTGTCCGTTTATAAAAGGCTATTAATTTTTCGTCTGTATCGGGTGGCGTTAGATAGGTGACTAATACCCATAATATAGTAGTGGTAAGGACGACTAGAGGGATGTCTGCCCATGCAGGGAATATACCTTCTTGTGTCTCACTACCGAATAAAAAGGTATTTATTGTAGGGATCACGACCAGTAATGAGATGATTCCTGAGGAAAACATGGCTGTAATTTCGCTCCAGGCATTGATACGCCACCAAAACCATCGCAATATAAAAATCAGACCCGTACCAGCTCCAAACATAATGATATAGGTAAATATCTGCGAGGCACTACTTAATGTCAATGCTAATAAGACGCTGAATAGCATCAATACTAGGGTAGCAATTCTACCTACACCTACCAGTTCTTTTTCGGAAGGGTTCTCTTTTAACTGTTTATATACATCATTCACTAAATAAGAGGCTCCCCAATTAAGATGGGTAGAGATACTAGACATATAGGCTGCTATCAGCGAAGCGACTACAATCCCTAATAAACCACTTGGTAATTTGGTGAGCATGGCTGGATATGCTAAATCGTGCCCTAATTTATCTGGGGTAACATCTGGAAAAGCTGCTTGTATACTGGCTAAATCCGGAAATACAATCAGTGATGCTAATGCTACCAATATCCATGGCCATGGACGTAATGCATAGTGCATACAGTTAAAAAAGAAAGTAGCACCTATGGCATGATCTTCGTTTTTAGCAGCTAGCATTCGCTGTGCTACATAGCCACCACCGCCTGGTTCTGCACCTGGATACCAGGAACTCCACCACTGTACTGCTAGTGGAATGATGAGTAAGGTAATCATGGCTTTGGTATCTGAGAATTCGGGTAATAGATGTATTTTATTCGCTACATTGGGATGGGTAATGAGGTTACTAAGTCCATTGACTTCTGGCAAATTCACACAATAATAAGCGGCACCTATGGCGCCAATCATGGCTACAAAGAACAGTAAGAAATCCGAATAGACGACTCCTTTAAATCCTCCTAATGCACTGAAGATAACGGTCACCACTGCTGCATACCCCACTGTTTCACCAGCTGAAAGCCCTAACATAACTTGCCCTATCTTGATAGCTGCTAGTGTAATACCCGACATGGCCAACACATTAAATACGAGTCCTAGGTATACGGATCTAAAAATGCGTAAAAAACGAGCGGGTTTGCCTGAGTAGCGCAATTCATAAAACTCCATATCGGTCTGCACATTAGAGCGCCTCCATAATCTGGCATATACAAATACGGTGAGTAATCCCGTGAGTAAGAATGCCCACCATAACCAATTCCCTGCGACTCCTTTTTGTCTCACTAAATCGGTAACCAAATTAGGGGTATCGGTAGAGAATGTGGTCGCTACCATAGAGAAACCTAATAACCACCAAGGCATATTACGCCCTGAAAGGAAATAAGCTGCTGCATTTTTTCCTGATTTTTTGGCGACTAAAATACCTATGGATAATGTAGCTACAAAAAAAGTGATGATGATAGAGTAATCGAGTGTGCTTAGTATCATGAATTATGTATGTATAGGGCTACTAGTGTTATTACAAAACAGCGTACATACATTCTCTCTCATAGTTATATTGAATATACTAGCTAGCTAAAAATGATTCGTTATAGCAATATAGCAATCCTATATGAAAAAAAGTACTACAATGAGCCGTAAAAAAAGCAACCCCTAAGGTTAACTACTCCTTAGGGGTCTAAATTGAAACTTAATTATAATATTTAACACAAACTCAACTTATACATAATTATGATCGTTTCAATTTTTTCGGTTTATATTGGTTATTCATTTACGATGCTAAGATAAGTTCATTTGCTCAACAAATCTTAAAAAAATTGCTCACTTAGAAATATTTAACAATACTGTAATATCTTACAGAAATCATTGTTATTAAGGGACTAAAAATTAACTTTTGCAACACATATATGCATCATTATTCATTTTTATTAACATATTGTTATGCTCAATTTTCCCTAAAATAAATTTTCTATATTATTTCTAATAAATGATGATCAAAGTTCATACCAATTCGTCTTTTAAACCGTCTTTTTTACGAAAAAAGTGCCTTATGAGCAATCCATATAGTCGTTGGTAATTATTCGTTATACATACTTTTTTATATCAATAACATATGCAGTTATCAGACATGGTATCGTTGCTTTTTTTTAGAAACTGTAATCAAGTTTTGAGTAGTATCGTTTGTAATAAATACAGTAAAACTCTCTAGATAATTATAAATTACCAATAGAGAGTTTTAGTTTTATGAGTGCTTTTTATTACTCTACAGTAACATTGAAAGTTACATCAATATCTTCGCCTCCTCCAGCATTGGTAATATCTCCTGCTGCTACTCCTTCTGCATCTTTATTAGGCTCATGTCTTAAGGCTACTCTAAGTGTTCCTGTTCCAGCTTCTGCAGTTGTTAAGCTAAACGCTAATCCTACTGGCTTTGCTGTTGCTGCATCACAAGCTTCTGTTGTATAATCACACTCTGTGTCTGTATATGCTGTAGTAATTGCTACATCTTTAGCCACAAAAAAGAACTGGTGTTCTGCTGCTAATTCTTCGATTTCTTCTGTAACATTTTCTGGCTCTTCCTCTGATTTGTTTAAGATTTCAAAGCTTCCTGTGTATACAGTGTTCGCTTTAAAGCTTCCACTTGTCGTGATTACAGGAGCATCTGGTCCGTCTGCTCCATCAGGATCATTTACAGTTAATAGTACTGCGTCAGCTCCTTCGGCAGTCAACGTAACGGTAATGTCTGTTATTAATTCTTCTTCAAGAACTTCTCCTGGTGTATCATCATCATCAGAACAAGAAGTTACAAGTCCTAATGAAATTGCTGCTAAAATTAAAAATTTACGTGTGTTCATCATTATTATGATATTTATATTAATAATTAATCGATAATCTTACGGTTATATTTCTACCGAGATCATCTGCGAAAAAGCGCAGACGGTTTAGGTAGTTTCTGTATGTGGTATTTAAAATATTATGAATATCTACTCCTATTTTTAAGGTACTCTTTGTTCCTGTATCTAGTGAATAGTCAGAGCTAAAATGCAATAAATGATAGGCATCTGGAGGGGTATTAATATCCAATGGAACTTCTTTCTGCTCTGCTGATGAGAATACCATGATATTATCTGGATATTCGTTTTGTCTAAAATTGTATTCGCTTTCTAGGGATAGGTTTAACTTTTCTTTGGTATAAGAAACCTTATTTCTCAAACTTGGAGGTGGTATATTGATCAATGGTGTATCGGTATCAATCTCCTTCCCTTTTACGATAGAAAAGCTATGATCTGTTCTCCACTGATCGCTCCAATGAAAACTGGTATTCATATCTAATCCGATAAATCGACTATCAGCGGCTCTATAGTCCCAAACCGGAAAAGAACCTCGTATAGATAATCGAACGGAAGTAGGCTCTATTAAAATATAATCTTGTACAAAATTTACATAAGGTGCTACTTTCCACCTCCAAAATGTTCCATTTTTCTGTAATGAAAGTTGCATTTTATGAGACGTTTCTTGTCCGATCCTCAGATCCCCATTTTCTATTCTTGCTGCAGAATGGTGCAATCCATCACTAAACAATTCTGCTGGATTGGGTGCTCTTTTTGCTAAAGCATAATTAGCGGCTAACCTATAATTATTGAACTCATACTGTACTCTATGTGTCGTAGAGAAGTTATGGAATTCATATACTGGATTTGTCAATAACTGAGAACCCTCTGCGTCTCGTACTTCAAACTCAGCAAAATCTATATTGTAGCCACGGTCTTCCCATGTGCTCTTTCGGTAGAACTTGAGCGCATCTATATAGTTAAAATCATATCGAACACCCCCATCATACGTTAAACCATCAGCGATGTCCACCGTAGCGATTAAAAAACCTGCTGCATCTATTTTTTCATAATCGGGTATCAACCTACGGACTCCATTCTCGCCAGATGCAAAATTTTCTTGGTACCTCCCCATAAACCCTACGTTTACTGTATAATTTGGTTTCGAATCGAACTTAAAGTCTGTTGATAGCGTATGGGTAGTTAATTCTAAATCAACACTCGGTTTCTTACTGAGTTCTTCACCTCTTCGTATATCAAATTCTTTTCTACTGTTTTTTTGAAAATCGTATTGAATGTTCAATTTGCCTAGCTTCTCGAATCTCTTGAAATAATTCACTCTTCCTAAATGGTGATTGACGTCTTGTCTTGGATTGTCTATGGCATAGGTAAAATCTCTAATAATTCGAGGCTCTCTGCTATTAATAGCTTCAATTAAATTATTAGTATTTCCTAAATGTGCTGCCGAAAGAATCCCGATCTCATTCTCGAAATAGGAGTAAAAAACATCCCATCCGTATTCGAACTTATTCTTTCCAAAGGATATGGAAGCTCCTTTTCCTTCAATACCTGTATTGGATAACACATAGTCAGGAGCTTCTACATCTCCAAACTTTTTGATCATACCTTGTACCTTAAAAAAAGAACCGCTTTTATAGCCTTTGCTCAATTCGGCAGTCGTAGCATTCCCTCTACCCAAAGTAGAAAAGGAGGTATGTAATTTTCCAAACAAAGTATCTTTAAGCGGTACTTTAGTTGGTTTCATGAGGATTACACCTCCTATAGCATCTCCTCCATATTGTAAGGCCGAGGCACCTTCGACTAAGGTTACTGAGCCTGCTGTATTAATATCGATATTAGGTGCGTGTTCTTCTCCCCATTCCATATCTTGCATACGAACTCCATTATTTACAATCGTAATACGACTCCCATATAACCCCTGAACCACAGGCTTCACTATCGTCGAACCCGTATTAATAGAAGATACTCCTGTTATCTCTTTTAATGCATCTCCTAAAGAGGCTGCACTATATCTTTCTATATCGTTTTTATCTAAAGCCCCTTCGTAGGAGGATCGTAATTGTTCTTGAATACTGGCTATTTTTACTTCTCCTAGTTCACTTAAATGGTGCTCTAAATAAAAATCTTTATGGGTTATTTCTTGGACATTAATAGTTACCACCTGTGAATTACAGTTTTCATGGGCTATTGTAAACGCATACGCTATTTCACAAAGGTTTGGAATACTATATTTCCCCTCTGCATCAGTTTGTATGGTAATATTATTATAAGAAATCGTTGCTCCTTCTAGTGGCAATCCATCGTGAAAATCAATAACGCTCCCACTGAGTGTTTTCAAACAGTCTTGGGCGTATGAAACCTGAATTACTAGAAGTAGCCATATACAAAGCGTACCTCTTTTCATTAGTTGATATAATATAAATTGAATACGTATAGTGAATATATAAATACACTACACACTACATGGTACTTAATTGAGTCGCTAATTACTATCTAAAAAGCTCACAATGAGTAAATAGAATACATTAAGCTGCTGGTGGCGCTTTATTTTGGAAAGAAAAATGAATTCGATTTTCTACGAATGCATTTGTATACGGAGTTGTGGCAGTCAGTATAATTTCAGAAACTGGTGTCGAAATCTGTAATAAACATACGGTATCAAATCCGGTATCACCCTGAGCTATGGCCAATTGACATACTGCACAATCCTCGTGATCAGCATCATGGGCTGCCACATGTAAATCTACCAGCTGCATTACTGCAAATACAGCTAGAAAGAATGAAGCAATTATGTGTCTTTTGGTACTCATTTGGGCAAATAAACAAAAAAAACCGAAGTTGTTTACTATAGTATAACTGCAAAGTCTGTTAAATTATTGTAAATGCCACTGACTTTTGCACCACTGTAGCTAAATCATCAGGCAAAAATTCATATTCCCAAGGGTGCTTTGCTCCAAATACATGATCTGCCTGATCTACTAAGTATAATTCACTATCTGCATTCCATTGATGTAGTTGTTCCGCCTCTTGTACAGCTACTGTAGGATCTGCCATTCCGTGTATGATTAGATGAGGAATTTGTAAACGCTGCGCTGCTGTAGCTATAGTCAGTCGCTCTTCATTGGCCTTAAATGATGTATAAAATTGATAATAATGAGGCATTTGCTGTTTGGTTCTTCCATTTTCTACATAAAAAACATTAGTTTCCTTCCATTGCTCTAAAGTGCTTCCTGTCGGAAATCTACTAGCATAATCAGAAACACCCGCCCAAGTAATTAGTTTGGTAATTCGACTGTCTTCCGCAGCTTTGATCGTAGCGATACCTCCACCTCTAGAATGTCCTATTATAGTTAATCGAGTATCATCTATAGAAATCCCTTGGGTATGCTCTAATTCCATCACCCAATCCAGCACTGTCGCCACATCCTCCAACTCCTTGATATAATTATTATTCCCAAAAGCTTCTAAATCTGGAAAATCGATAGGATCTGCCACCGTTCCTCCGTTATGCGAAAAATTAAACTTCACAAAACATATCCCTGCTGCTGCAAATTCAGCTGCCACCAAGTTCCAAGCGCCCCAATCTTTAAATCCCTTGTACCCATGACAAAAGATAACTACGGGTTGCTTTTCTGTAGTAGGTAGGTATGAAATATCCAATACGATCGGTTTTCCATGCGCTCCAGTAAGCACTATATCTTTTTGTTGTAACTGCATATTCTTATACTTCTTTGGCTGTAAATGGTACATCTAAAGTAGCTATTTCTACTATGAGTTTTTGGATTTCTTGTATATAAGTTTCCAAGACTTCTGTAGTCACTCCATAGTTCACCTTTCGCCCTTCTCGTATACCAAACTTTATAAAACCTTCTTTTAAATTTTTAAAAGATATAATACCTGCGTCGAATGTCGTAGGCAGATTTCCTGATTGTTGTTGCATATATGCATATGCCAATACCTGCAACACTTTGCTATACGTATATTCTTCAGTTAACAAGCCCCATTCTTTAATAATCACTTCATTTTTAGTGACTTTTCCTGTTTTGTAATCTATAATACGGATACTGCCATCTAATTCATCAATGCGATCTACTTTTCCTTTGATATACACAGGGTAATTCAAGGATGGAACATTGACCTGAGCTTTTAGCGTATGCTCTACGCCTATAATTCGTAATGCTGCTCCAGAGGCTACTAATGCTTTTTCTGATTTCAAAAAATTATACACATAGCGCTTCGCTACCTCAAAAATGAGTAGATTCTTTCCATGCGTAATGTCTAATTGCGTATACTCATCATGAAACTGTTGTTTAATTTCTGAAGGAATACGTACCATCATTTTTTCTATAGCTGCCTCAGACACCATTTTACCCTCTAATGGCTTATAGAAATTTTCTAATGTATTATGTATAACAGTACCTAGTGTATTTGCTGCAATGGTTTCTTCTACCTGCGCTGTTTCTCGAATCTTGAGCACGTATTGGTAATAAAAATCGAGTGGATTGCGAATATACGTCGCCAGTGCAGAAGGAGACATCCCATGCATCGCTAATTCTTGTATGCGCTGTAAGACATCAGTATCTTTTGGGATTTCCATTACTGTAGTAGGAATACTAGGAATCGCTGTAGAGGCGATGTACTGCTGTATCGTATGCGCTGGTCGACGATCGATTTCTAACTGATGTAAAAATCTACTTTTTTCTCCGCCACCTACTCCTTCATCCTCTGTATTATACAAAACATACACCTTTTTGGCTCGCTGTATCAATCGATAAAAGTGATACGTATAGATCGCATCTTTTTCTCTATATGTGGGTAGTTTATAGGCACTTTTTAAATCATAAGGAATAAAAGAGTTGGCACTTTTACCAGCAGGCAAAATCCCTTCATTTACAGAAGTAATAATCACTGTTTCAAAATCCAAACAACGAGATTCTAACATCCCCATAAGCTGTAAGCCTCTAAAAGGCTCCCCTCTAAAATCTAATGATTCAGATTTGATAACATCCTTATACAAACGATATAAGGTAGTAATGGTGGTCAAATAATTATAGGTGGATTGTAACGTATGTAATCGATTAAACACCACATAGAATCGATATACATATTCTAATTCTAGCGGATGCTTCGTAGGATCTAAACATTTTTTCAGCGCAGTGATAATCGCACTACTTTGGGCAATGGCATGCGAAGCATCTCTCCATGTAACAAATAATAATGTGATAGCTTCTTTTTGAGACGTCGTCTCTGCGAATTCCTGAAGTTTCGCCGCTGTTAGGTACACCAAATTTTCTCTAGAGATACGCTGTGCTATTTGGTACGCAATCCCTCCTAATAACCAATAAGCCGGAGGACTGTTTAAGATCTGTAGCACTGTCACATAATACAATCCCCTACTATTAGGAGCTTTATGCAATTTAAACAGCTGTTCAAAAAAAGAGGTCAACGGCACTTCTTGTAAAGGAAGCCCCATAGTGATATTCACTGTAGGTATCGTAGCAGGCAATGCATTGAGCATCGGTAGCAATAGCGATTCATCCGATAATACCAATGCTGTTTTTTCTAATGCGGTCGTAGGTATGGTACTCAGAATAGTACCTACCCACTTGGCTTGCCCAACATTTTTAGGCACCCCTACAAGATGTATTTCTTTTTCGCTAGAAAAATGATTTTGTACCCATTTAAATGGTTGTTCCTTGTAATAATTCCATTGGGCTCTAAAATTTCTCAAAAACAAAGAAGCCTCGTGATACTCATGCTCTATAAAAAACTGATCTGCATCCCAGTATGCCTCTGCTTTGTCTGCTTCTAACAATGTCTGAAAAATCTGCTGCTCTGCATTGTTTAGCGCATTAAACCCTACTAATATATGCTGCTGCGTTGCTGCTGCTGTATAGCTTTCTATTTTCTCAGCTGCACAGCGATACAATAAGCCTTGATACCCTTTCTTTTTTTTCAGCAAAGACTCCTTGAAATGCGTATAGTATACGAGTAAGTTTTCCCAGAAATTGATGTAATTCTGTACCAGTACTGTTTTTTCTTTTTGCAAATACCAGTGATTGATATCCTGTATTTCTGACAGGTATGAAAAAAAACTATGATGATCAATACAATACCTATCAATCTCATTAAAATCCTGAATCAGTGTTTGTGCCCAATTACTAAAGGTTTCCAAGCTTTCTTTAGGCGCTTTTGTATCTACAGATAGATACGCTTCATAAAACTCAAAAAGCGTTTCTATAGCATCAATACTTCGTAACCCCGACAATTGACTAATAAACTCTTCAATACTGAGTATAATGGGGGCTATGAACGTTTCTTCTTTATAAAAATGCATCAATGCCCTCTTTAAAAACAGCCCTGCCCTTTTACTAGGTACTATAAAGATCAACTCACTAATAGCGTGGTCAGAATCATTGAGGTCTTGTATAATATCGTTTAAAAAACTATTCATTAGAGGTAAATTGAGTGTCTGCTATGCTCGTTTATTAATATCATCAAACGGCCTTTTTTATTCGTAATACACATACAACAGACTAAGGAATGATAAATAGTATTTTTAGAAAAAATAACGGTTCGATAGTCTGGTCTAGAAAAGCTTACATCACTTCTCTATCTGAACTCATCTTGGCTTTTTGAAATTCATAGCAGCGCTACGGATAAAAAAAGTAACGAAATACAAGTGAATTTCAGCCATTTTAAAATCGAAATGAGTTTCTATATAAAACTAAAAACGTCCCGAATAAACGGGACGTTTTTTTATATACTTACTAAGTTTTAGTATTCTATATTATAATAGATAGATTACTTTACTAAGTTAATTTCTACACGTCTATTTTGTGCTCTACCAGCTCTAGTCAAATTAGAAGCAATTGGATAAGCTTCTCCATGACCTATAGCAGATAATCTAAACTCATCTACTCCATGACCTATTAAATAATTTTTTACAGCATTTGCTCTGGAGTCAGACAGTCTTTGGTTAGATTTTGCACTACCTGCACTATCTGTATGACCTTCAATCTTAAATTTAGCAGTTGGGTATTCCTTAAGGATGCTAATGATTTTTTCTAATTCTGCGTTAGACTGCTCTTTAATAGAAGACTTACCTGAGTCGAATAAGATCTTACCTGCATAGCTATTTAATGTCTTCTGTACTTCTTCAGTTACTTCAGGACATCCGTTGTTTGCTACAGTACCTACTACGTCTGGACAGCTATCATCTTTGTCTAATACTCCGTCACCATCTTTATCTTGGTAAGGACATCCGTTGTTAGCTACAGGACCTGCTTCGTTTACACATCCATCTTTAGCATCAGTGATACCATCACCATCTGCATCAGGACATCCGTTTAAGTTTGCTAAACCAGCAACTGTAGGACACTCATCTTTTGGATCAGGGATTCCGTCACCATCTGTATCAGGACATCCGTTGAACTCAGCTGTACCAGCAGTATCAGGACAGTCATCTTTAGCATCAGTGATACCGTCTCCGTCTGTATCAGGACATCCGTTGAATTCTGGTAATCCAGGTACTTCTGGACACTCATCATCTTTGTCATATACTCCGTCTCCGTCTGTATCTTTTCCTCCGAATGCAAATGTTAACCCTGCATTGTGTTGGAAGTGTGTTGGAGGGTAGCTTCCTGTTTCGTAATCTTCAAATACGTGCTTGTATGTAGATCCGATGTTGAATGCTAAGTTCTCACTGATCCAGAAGTTAAATCCTAACGTTCCGTTTGCAGTACCAGCACCTAATTCGTCTACCCAAGTGTAACCACCACCTACTCCTAGGTAAGGATCTAACCACTTAGATTTTAATAAATTCTTGAAGCTATAACTGATCGTACCATCAGCTGCATAATATGATAGATCATCAGCAGTTGCGTTGTCTCCATTTCCTAGCTCTCCTACTACATCAATTTTGTTTACTGTACCTGCTACTGTAAAAACAAATCCTTCTCCGATGTATCTTCCTACAGATAATCTAGATACAGATGGAAGGATATTCCAGTGATCACTAACGTTAAAATATTCGTCGAAGATATCACCTTGTACCGGTAAATCTCCTCCAGTAGGAAATATATCAACAGCATTAACGCCAATCGATACTGCCCAAGGGTTATTTTCATCCTGTGCATTCGCAGTACTAAACCCAAGTACTAATAACGAAGCCACCAAAAATCTGCTAAGATGTTTCATATTCAATAATTTAATTTTTAAGTGTTAATTAGAGCAAATGTAATATGTTAAATATTACTGTCAAAGATAAATCTAATAAATTTTTCTTAATAGGCCAGTGTATATCAACGTTTCCAAGGGTTTTTGCTTTTTATTTTTAGTGCTTTTTGCCCCTCGAAATGTGAAAATACAAACCTAATTAACATCTAATTATTAGCTTCATCTTTAAAAACGAAGTACAATTATAAGGTAAAATTTTTTTTTATCAACAAAATTCTGTGGGTAATTCTAAAAAATAAAATCAGTTTACATAGTGTAAGTGTAATTGCGCATTACAGTACACTAAGATTTTTTGTCGTACTGTGTATCCTAATTCTTGGAGCAACACCCCATAGGTAACCAGCTGACTAGCATGTTGCGTTTTTGGTTCTCCTGTTTTATAGTCCAAAATCACTGCATGCCCTTCTGAATCGACCACTACTCTGTCAGGTCTATATAATGCTCCTTTAGATATAATATCTCTTTCATTCAGCACGGTTACATCCTCTGCAAAAAACAACGAAAGTTCTGGGTGATGCACAATAGCTTCTAGCTCTTGTGTCAACACCGCTGTAGTAGCACTCGCGATCATACCTTGCTCATAGGCAGTAACAACTGCAATTTCTACATCTGCTACCGTCTGTATCGATGCCATGATATCGTGAATTAAATTCCCCTTTTCTATAGCTGTTTGCTGTGCAGAATCCCACAATTTTGCAGCATTCGTTACAATTTGCACCTTATACATATCCGCAGCATTTTCAAATGTATGTAGTACCGCCTGTGAATGCTGTATTTTCTCAACCTCAATATGCTGATTCGACGCATTAGGATCTCCAAAATCATACGAAAATTGTTCCGAATCCCAGCGCCCTAAGTGCTTTAAATACTTTATAAATTTTCCCGAAAATTTATTTTCATTAATCTCGCCTTTGCTATTGATTTCCATTTTGCTAATCACATATAACTGCGCCTCTGCTCTGGTCAATGCTACGTATAACAAATTTAGCATATCTAACTCTAATTGAGATTGTCTCTGCCATACGATCGCTGCTGCGTCCTCATTAAATTCCGCAATATCTTTGGAATAATTAATAAACACCTCTTCAAATCCGTGAAATGCAGTAGCATCTACAGGTAACCAAGTTTTAGGTTCGATTTCTCTATAAATATCAATATTAGCATATGGGTAAATCACACACGGAAACTCTAAACCTTTGGACTTATGTATCGTCATAATTTTTACTGCAGCCTCGCCTTCTGGGGCAATGATGCTCAGCTTCTCCTTCTTATGCTCCCAGTAGGACAAAAAGCCAATAATCCCATCGGAATGCTGTTGGGTATATGCAAAAACAGTATCCAAAAAAAACTGTATGTATGCAGGTGCTGTAGCGCCTAGATCAAAACTACGAATGATATACTCTACAGCGTCATACAGCGGTAATACCGTTACTTTTTTGCTATAAAAAGCAATGCCCAACTCCTGTAGTTTTGCAGAAAAAACAGCCGCTTCTGCATGTAGCATCTCTTTTAAAAAAGCATGCTTAGACTGAATTCCATACTGCGTAGCAATGAAATATAGCAATTGTGTTTTGGCGATCAAATCATCAGAAAACACACAACTTTTCAATACATCAATGATAAATAACACACGTGGATCATTCTTTAGTAACAAAGTCTCAGAAGAAATAATCGGAATCCCTTTAGTTGCCAAATAATCTGCTATTACTGCTCCTTCTTTTTGTTTTCTAGTCAGTATACAAATCGCATCCAATGGATAGTGCTTCGCCTGCAACTCCAGAATAATCTCGTATACCTTTTCTGGGTACACTTCATGCTCTTCTGCTACATTTTTTGCAGTGATAAAAGAAAGATTTACATACCCGCCTTTTTTATCATTACACGCCTGATTATTCCCTAATAAATATAATTTGCGATGTACATCACTGACAAAATCATTGGATAAAAAGGTAAATAAATCATTATTAAAATTAATGACCGTATCATAACTTCTGTAATTTTTAGGCAAGTTTAGCACCTGTTTCTCTTGTACCGAAAAAGGATTCTTATTCAACGAAAGATCGATAAACTGTTCTGCTTTTCCGCCTCTCCAGCGATAAATCGCCTGTTTTGCATCTCCTACTATAGTTACCTGTCCTCGTTTCCCTGTAAGTGTTTCTGTAGCAATCGCATTATCAATCAGCGGAATCATATTCTGCCATTGCAATTCGGATGTATCCTGAAACTCATCGATAAAATAATCCCTGTAGCGCTCCCCTAAACGTTCGTATATAAAGGGTGCTGGTTGATCCTGAATCGCCTCACTAATGATTTTATTGAATTCCGAAATCAATAGAATATTTCGCTCTTTATTGATTTCTTGTAGCGCAGCATAAATCGCTTTTAACACCGATAGTGGTGTTACATTCTTACGACAATTTTCATACAATTGCACCTTGCTCAATTCCTCCTTGGTCACTAAAAACACCTCTTCTATCGTAGGACGTATACTATCTATCGATGCTTTCTTACCACTTTCTAATGTTTTGTTATAAAAACTAGCTGCTCGTATATTTTGTTTCCAACTCGCTTTAAAATCTACAGCAGTACTCCCAGAGGCTAACTTCTGAAAATGCGCTGGTACAGACCCGCGTGTAAAATCTTTTGTGTCAATTCCCTTTTCGGCAATCACCTCTAACACTTGCTGCGACAAGGAAACAACCTTCTGTTTCGCCTCATCACTATTTTTCTGGAGTGTTTTCTTTAAGTTTTCAAAATCACTAGGTTGTTTTTCTACAATAGCTGCCAAATGCTTTCGATCATTTTCACTAAACAACAAGCGTCCTATTTTGGTTAACTCTGCTGTAATATCCCAACTTTTATCATCCTCCAGTTTTCGCAATGCAAACTCGATAATGATTTTCGTAAACTCCTCATCGACTCCTATTTTAGCAATCAAAGCTGCAACTGCCTCATCAATTAGGGATTCGGCATCCATCTCTATTTCAAAATTCATAGGAATTTCTAAATCTTTCGCAAACGTACGAATCACCCTGTGGGTAAACGTATCGATGGTTACGATATCAAACCCTGCATAATTATGCAAAATACTTTTGAGCATCCGAGCCGCTTTCTGTCGTATATCTGGTACAGATAGCTGTGTCTCTTCACTAATTTCTCGGAGTAATTGTGCATACTGGGAGGCTCCATTAGGAGACCCAATTCCTACTAAAGTACGTAATACCCTAGATTTCATTTCCGCCACCGCTTTATTCGTAAAAGTGATAGCCAAAATATTCTTGTAGCTATCTCTATATGTACCCGTAAGCAATGTGATCAAATATGATTTTACCAGCGTGTAGGTTTTACCTGCCCCTGCTGCTGCATTATAAACTGTAAAAGCTGTTTTTGGATTCAATGTTACATTATATAGTTATATGTACAGAAAGTAACTTCTATACAGTCATTCTTTATTCTTAGTTACCATCTTATTTCTTCATAGTTAGGAATAAGGGCGTTCCCCAAGGGTCGGGCTATCCGCTGTATCTTTTTTGGTTTTTTAGGAAACCAAAAAAGGATGCCGCTTCTATCCCTAACGCAACAGCGCACCTACCCCAAAAAACGAACGATTTTGTAAAAGTTATCAATTTATTTTAGAAATCTACAGTTAATCGATTTTATAACACATATTAATTTTTATTCGTCAGGCTAATTCCTAAATTTGATTTTTATTTTTGTCGTATTAACTAAAAAATCAAACTATGTCATTTGAGTTACCAAAATTAAACTATGCGTTTGATGCGCTAGAACCCAATATAGATGCTCGTACTATGGAAATCCACCATGACAAACACCATGCTGGATATACTGCTAAATTAAACGCTGCTATCAAAGGTTCGGATTTAGATGGTAAAACTATAGAAAATATCCTTATCAATCTTGATATGTCTAACGGTGCAGTACGAAATAATGGAGGAGGATACTACAATCACTCTTTATTTTGGGAAGTACTATCTCCAAATGGCGGAGGAGTTCCTTCAGGAGAATTAGCAGATGCGATAGATGCTGCTTTTGGTTCTTTCGAAGCATTTAAAGACGCTTTCTCTAAAGCTGCAGCTACACAATTCGGTTCTGGATGGGCTTGGCTATGTGTACACGAAGGTGGTAAAGTAGAGGTATGCGCTACTGCTAACCAAGATAACCCACTAATGCCTGGTATCGGATGTGGTGGAACTCCTATCCTTGGACTAGACGTATGGGAACATGCATACTACTTAAATTACCAAAACCGTCGCCCAGACTATATCGCTGCGTTTTTTAACGTAATCAACTGGGAAGAAGTAGCTACAAGATATGCACAAGGGAAATAAATTTCCTTAATTCATAACTATTTTTTTAACTGCCTATAGAACAGTCTAAGTGCTGAAAAAACTGTATATACAGAACACATCACTTATACTATTCTGTAGGCAGTTTTTATTTTTATACAAAAGTGGTTTACTCTTTTTTGATTTCAGTGAAAAACCAAAATTTGAGTGCAAAAGATCGTTTTTATAGCAAATTGAAAAAAATGCAAACCACTTCACAGCATACTTATCGACTGAGAATGACATAAAAACATTTTAAAAAAAATAATTTACACTTTTTTGTAGGGAAAATATAAATACAGCTGTTTATACAATGAGCACAATCACCAAAAACTTACTTAATGAAAACATCCCCACTGTATTTTATTATTCTATACTCCCTATTATGTCTCCCCCTAATCGGTTTTGCGCAACATACATTTTCTATTGTTGCTGTGGATCCAGTAACTGGAGAAATTGGTAGTGCTGGTGCTACCTGTTTAGCCTCTGAAGATGGAGCACAGGATATCAGCGCCATTGTACTTGGCACAGGTGCCATTCACACACAATCTTTTTGGAATCCTATAAATCAACAAAATGCTACCAAGCGCATGGAAGCAGGAGATAGCCCGCAAGAAATCATAGATTGGCTTATCCAAAATGATACTGATAATGATAGTTCTGCCAGACAGTATATCGCTGTAGACCTCAATAATGGAGAATCACGCAGCGCAGCTTATAGCGGTGCCGACTGTTTTAAAGAATTTATTCATATTACAGGCCCAAATTATGCGATTGCTGGCAATATCCTGATCTCAGAAGACGTAATCAAAGATATGGAAACCGCATTCCTAAATACTCAAGGATCACTAGCAGATAAGCTAATGGCTGCTATGCAAGGAGCAAAACGACCTGGTGCAGATATTCGTTGTCTAAACGATGGTATTAGCTCTGCATCAGCATTTTTAAGAGTAGCAGCACCAGACGACACCAATAGCGAATACGGTGCACTTTCTCTAGATCTTAATGTATGGATCACAACTACTATATTCGAGCCGATCGATGCATTACAAGATGCCTATGATTATCAATCCAATACTTTAGAAACTGCAGACTACACCAAGGAGGATGCTAACTTTGTAGTATTTCCTAATCCTTCTCAGAATATAGTAACCATACGAAGTAATAAAAATGCATTGGTAACTTCTTATGAGATTACGAATGTAACTGGTAAGGTAGTAGACCAGAGAAAAGTACACTCTCCTAAAAACAGCCTATATATAGATGTAATGAACTACAATAAAGGTTTCTATTTCATACACATGTATCATAACTCTGTAAAAATAGCTAGAAAGAAAATATTGATTAATTAAATAACAAATCCTTCTTTTACAAATTACTCTACACATAAGGATATGCGTTAGGGATAGCAGCGGCATCCTTTTTTGGTTTCTTGAAAAACCAAAAAAGATATAGCGGATAGCCCGACCCTTGGGGAACGCCCTAATTATTCAACAATATAAAATGAAAAAAATAACAGCTTAAAAAAACAAGAAAGAAGTACGAAAGGTCTAAAAATAAAAAAAGGTGGAAAAACCACCTTTTTTTGCCCCAAATCTACCATGAACTTAACCTACTTATGCTATGGCTCTGCTAATATAGAGCGTTATTCCTTTGTGCAAAAATGTTTTAGATAAAAGGTAAAAATATTTGTTGAACTACACATTTTAACGTAATTTAACAAGCCTCTTTTTTAGCTTATTTAATTAATATGCCCTTTCGTCTCTACCTTCATAAAAGTTAATAAAAGCTTTATTTACCACTCTATTTCCTCCTGGAGTCGGATAATCTCCTGTAAAATACCAATCTCCTAAATTATGAGGACATGCTTTATGCAGATTTTCTACTGTTTGGTAGATGATCTTTACCTCTGCATTGACTGTTTCATCAGACAACAATTCAGCTATTTTATCACTGATCTGCTGATCTTCAAAACCTTCATAAATTTCCTTTACAAAATTCTGTACCTCTTCATCTTTAAAAGTTTCTTGCGCTTTACACTTCTCATATACTTCTGCTACAAGACCATAATTATCATTTTCCTTCAGCAACTCTAGCGCCGCTTTAAATGCAATTAACCCTTCTAATCGTGCCATGTCGATCCCGTAACAATCTGGATAACGAATCTGAGGAGCAGAAGAAACTACTATTATTTTTTTAGGCTGTAGCCTGTCTAGCATTTTTATGATACTCTTTTTAAGAGTAGTCCCTCTTACGATACTATCATCTATGATTACTAGATTATCTTGCTGCTGTACCACACCGTATGTTACATCGTATACATGTGCTACTAGATCATCTCTGCTGCTATCTTCTGTGATAAAGGTACGTAACTTCGCATCCTTAATCGCTATTTTCTCAGTTCGCAAGCGAGCTGCTAAAATCTCTTTAAGACGTTCATCTGTAAGCGTATCTTTTTCTTTTAGTATGGTTGCATTTTTCTGCTGGTTCAATGCATCTTGTGCCGCTTCTACCATTCCATAAAACGAAGTTTCTGCTGTATTAGGAATAAACGAAAACACAGTATGCTGCGTATCTTCGTCTATTTCTTTTAATACTTGTGGCATGAGTAGTTTACCTAACTCTTTTCGCTCTTTATAAATCTCTGCATCACTTCCTCTAGAGAAATAAATCCGCTCAAAAGAACATGCCTTACGCGCTAAGGGTTCCATGATTTTTTGGATCGTAGCCGTTCCGTTTTTCTTTACGATAATGGCTTTTCCTGGATCTAATTCCTTTACATCATCAAAAGACACATTAAAAACGGTTTGTATCACTGGTCGTTCAGAGGCTACCACCACCACTTCATCATCCTGATAATAATATGCTGGTCGGATACCCGCAGGATCTCTGACTACAAAGGCATCTCCATGCCCTAGCATACCCGCCATAGCATAACCACCATCCCATTGTCTAGATGATTTTTTGAGGATTTTAGCTACATTGAGTCGTTCTACGATTTCTGGTGAAGCATCGATTTTATTAAACCCTTCTTTCTTTAGTTTTTTATACAACTTAGCGACTTCAGAGTCTAGGAAATGTCCTATTTTCTCCATCACTGTTACGGTATCTACTTGATCTTTTGGATGCTGGCCTAAGCTTACTAGCTTATCAAATAGCACATCATTATTGGTCATATTAAAGTTTCCAGCCACAATCAGATTACGATGCATCCAATTGTTTTGCCTCAGAAAAGGGTGCACACTTTCTACACTATTTTTTCCGAAAGTCCCATAGCGCACATGCCCTAATAACACTTCTCCTATATATGGAATGTTTCTTTTCTGCAATGCTACATCATCTGCATATTCTGGATGTGCTAATAATTCTTTATTAATTCGGTTATTGATCTGCGAAAAAATATGCTGAATCGGTTGTGGTTCACTAGAACGTACTCTACTGATATAGCGAGTTCCTGGTGGGGTATCTAGTTTTACACTGGCAAAACCTGCACCATCCTGACCACGATTGTGCTGTTTTTCCATCATCAAATACATTTTATTGACTCCATAAAATGCACTGCCATACTTCTCCTTATAATATTCTAATGGCTTTAATAGTCTAATGAATGCTATTCCACATTCATGTTTTAACGCATCACTCATTGTATTCCCGTATTCTTGTTGTGTTTGTGTCGGTTTTTGGCTATCAAAAAAGTCCCAGCACATGACTAGGACTGATTATATATGTTACACCAATTCGATATCGAATTGTGTGAGTTCTTTAAATTGTTGTAATCGCTGCTGAATCTCCTGCGTATTGATGGCTTGCATTCGTTCTGTACCAAATTTTTCGACACAAAAAGATGCTAAATTAGACGCATGTATAATCGCTTTTTTCATTTGCTCGAATGTAATCTCTCCTGATTGGGTTAAATATCCCGTAAATCCTCCTGCAAATGTATCGCCTGCCCCCGTAGGATCAAATACTTCTTCTAGTGGTAGTGCTGGGGCAAAGAATACTTGCTCTTTATGAAATAACAGCGCTCCATGTTCTCCTTTTTTAATCACCACATATTTAGGTCCCATTTTCTCGATGGCTCTAGCGGCTTTCACTAAAGAATACTCACCACTCAGCTGTCTTGCTTCTTCATCATTGATCGTAATCACATCTACTTTGGCAATCACTTTCATCAAGTCTTCTAGCGCATTATCCATCCAAAAATTCATGGTGTCTAAAACTGATAACTTAGGTTGAGTAGTCATTTGCTCCAATATGCTCAATTGTACGAGTGGGTGTAGATTACCAAGCATCACTATTTCTGCATCTTTGTAGGCTGCTGGCACCACTGGATTAAAATCTGCTAATACATTTAATTGTGTATCTAATGTATCTCTTGTATTCAAATCATTGTGGTAGCGACCACTCCAGAAAAAAGTTTTCCCTCCTTTTACGACCTCTATAGCAGAGGTATCTATATTACGGGCATTCAACATATCTATATATGTCGATGGAAAATCCTCTCCTACCACAGATACAATGGCTGCATCTACATTAAAATTAGCTGCTGAAAGCCCGATATAGGTCGCAGCACCTCCTAAAATCTTATCCGTTTTACCAAAAGGGGTCTCTATGGCATCAAAGGCTACTGTGCCTACAATAAGTAATTTACTCATACAACTGTGTGGTATATATTTTTTGCAAATATAGGGTATAGTTTTCAATTGCTACGGGCTAATAGAAGAAGGTTTATAGTGATTAAATGTATCCTTTTTATATGCTGAAGTGACTTAGACTTTTTGCAATTTGTTATAAAAACGATCTTTTACACCCAAGTTTAGCATTTTTTGGGTTCCGTACCGCTACTATACAGCAAAAAATCACTGTATTTGATCACAAGATCTTGCGATGTTCGCTGAAATCAAAAAAGCTCAAACCACTTTACTAACAATAACTAAGACGAAATATCTTTATGAGCATTTTTTATACATTATAATGTAGACTTCAACAACCATGAATTATATAAGGAGTATCAAAAATCAGGAACCTCGTATGCACAATAATGAATATCTGACTTTAAGATCAGTGTAACACTTAGGCTTACTTTCTTCCAAAATCTGCTGGAATTTCACCCCATGCTTTGGTTTCCCATTTTACAATACTAGTCGTATAGGTGTTGGTTTTTAACCAATGAATAGCTCTATCTACCAATACAAACATAGGAGCATTCGTAGCATTGCGTTGTAGCTTTGTTTTGCATGTTTTTTGTCGAATCCACCCCATTGCAATTCTAGAATCTGTGTATAGAATACGATCACTCTTTTGTTGCTTTAGGTAGGCTAGCCCATGCACTAATGCCAAAAACTCTCCTATATTATTAGTCCCTTGTGGAAAAGGACCTTGATGAAATAATTGCGCCCCTGTCTGTGTATCGACTCCTCTGTATTCCATCACCCCAGGATTACCACTAGAAGCAGCATCTACAGCTATAGAGTATAAATTCGGTTCTCCGATAGTGGATAATTCAGCAGCTGTAAGTGCAGTTTTTTTTGTACTCGTTCCTTTATAATCTTCATATACACCTTTATAAGCTTCCTTTGCTAATTCAAATGAGGTAAAAGACTTATATTTTGCCCCAGAATATCCATGAATAGCTGCCTTACAATCATCCCATTTGGTATAAATACCTGGGCGTTTTCCTTCCCATACTACATAAAACTTTTCTTTTTTGCCCATACTGATGTTCTTTTTGGCTATGATTTTTGGGCTTTTTCTGGAAATAATAACGTCTCGATCACTACAGGAAAATGTGCGTACTCTAACTGATGAACTGCTTTTGCTACATCATCTGCCGTAAAATGTGCTTCGACTGGTGTACTGGCCTGAAAAATAATAGCCCCCTCATCATACGCTTCATTTACATAATGAATCGTAATTCCTGTTTCTTTTTCTTTATGCGCTATCACAGCTTCGTGTACATGCTGTCCATACATTCCTTTTCCACCATATTTAGGTAATAAAGCTGGATGTATATTCACTACTTTATTCGGAAAGGCATCAATAATTTTTTCAGGGAACTTCCATAAAAAACCAGCTAAGACAATAATATCTGGTGCAGCATCTCGGAGAATATTCAATACTTCATTCGTTTCATAAAAGGAAGTTCTATCGAAATGTAATGCAGGTACTCCTAACGTATGTGCTCGCTGCAGTACTTTTGCCCTCAGCTTATTAGAAAACACATACACTACCTCAGCATTTTTTTGTGTTTGAAAATACTTGATGATATTGGCTGCATTGGTACCAGATCCAGAAGCAAAAATGACAATACGTTTCATAATGGTCTTTTAATGTATCAGTTATTGAGTGCAAAAAAAATAATTATTATTCATTTTAAAGGAGCAAAAACACAATACTTCGCTATATTTGATAAAATGCAGACACATTTTTATGGGATTGTGGGGTTTTAAAATAAAGTTTTTTATTTTTGCCACCTAATTTAAAAATTAAAATTAAACATTATGTCAGACATTGCATCAAGAGTAAAAGCGATAATCGTTGACAAATTAGGAGTAGACGAAAATGAAGTTGTTACAGAAGCAAGCTTCACAAACGACTTAGGCGCTGATTCATTAGACACTGTAGAATTGATCATGGAATTCGAAAAAGAATTCGATATTCAAATTCCAGACGATCAGGCAGAGAACATTGCAACAGTTGGTCAAGCAATATCTTATATTGAAGACGCAAAGTAAGTAATAACTTTACGAAATTATATGAATCTTAAGCGAGTTGTAGTCACAGGACTAGGTGCATTGACACCAATCGGTAACAATATCGAGGAATATTGGGAATCGTTAGTAAACGGTAAGAGCGGTTGTGCGCCTACTACTTATTTCGATACCGAACATTTCAAGACTAAATTTGCTTGCGAACTCAAGAACTATAATCCTACCGACTATTTCGATAGAAAAGAAGCACGTAAACTCGATAAATTTGCACAATATGCCATTGTTTCTTCAGAAGAAGCAATTAAAGATGCTGCTATCAACTTAGATGAAGTTGATAAATTTAGAGTAGGTGTTATCTGGGGTGCAGGAATTGGAGGAATAGAAACGTTTCAACAAGAGGTTATGGGCTATACCAATGGGAATGGCACGCCTCGATTTAATCCTTTCTTTATTCCTAAAATGATTGCCGATATTGCTCCAGGGCATATTTCTATTAGAAATGGTTTTATGGGACCTAACTACACTACTGTATCTGCCTGCGCATCTTCTGCTAACGCGATGATCGATGCACTAAATTACATCCGATTAGGACATTGTGATGTGATTATTACAGGTGGTAGTGAAGCTGCGGTAACGATCGCAGGTATGGGAGGGTTTAATGCCATGCATGCCTTATCTACAAGAAATGATAGTCCAGAAACTGCCTCTAGACCCTTTGACGCTACCAGAGATGGTTTTGTCCTTGGAGAAGGTAGTGGTGCACTCATTCTTGAAGAATATGAACATGCAAAAGCAAGAGGCGCAAAAATCTACGCAGAAGTGGTAGGTGGCGGAATGTCTAGTGACGCATATCACATGACTGCTCCGCATCCAGACGGAATAGGAGTAGAACGTGTAATGCTTAATTGTTTAAGAGACGCGGGTGTAGCTCCTGAAAAAGTAGATGCAATCAATACACACGGAACTTCAACTCCACTAGGAGATGTAGCCGAATTGAAAGCAATTACTAGTGTTTTTGGAGATCATGCACCTTCAATCAATATCAATTCTACGAAATCGATGACAGGACATTTATTAGGTGCTGCGGGTGCGATAGAAGCGATTGCTTCTATTCTAGCTATGCAACACAGTACAGTGCCTCCAACAATCAACCACACTACTGTGGATGAAAATATCGATCCAGCATTGAATTTGACTCTAAACAAGGCTCAGAAACGAGAAATTAAGTATGCGATGAGCAACACTTTCGGATTCGGAGGTCACAACGCTTGTGTATTATTCAAAAAATTAGACGAATAATAATGAACACTATTATTCGCAACATATTAAATTCCCGCTCTGAAAAGAACGGGAATTTTTTTTCCAAAATTCAAAAAATCCTGGGTTTTAAGCCAAAAAGCATTAAACCCTACGAGAAAGCATTTACCCATAGATCCCTGAATATCAAGGACAAAAAAGGAAATGCTGTCAATTATGAGCGCCTAGAGTTTTTAGGCGATGCCATGCTCAGTAGTGTTATTGCCGCACACTTATTTAAAAAAGTTCCAGAAGGAAATGAAGGGTATCTAACCAAAATGCGTGCTAAAATTGTAAGTAGAAAACACCTCAATGAACTCGGCAAAGACCTTAAACTAATTGATTTAGTACGCAGTAACATCCCTAAAACACAATTTGGCATCAACATACATGGCAATCTTTTCGAAGCACTTATAGGCGCCATTTATTTGGATCGTGGTTTTCCCTATTGCGAACGCTTTATACACGAAGCCGTAATTAACCCCTATGTAGACATAGAAAGTTTAGAAGGACAAGTCATTAGCTACAAAAGCTTATTGATCGAATGGTGTCAAAAAGAAAAGAATAACTTTAAATACGAAATCTACGAAGATACTGGTAGAGATGAAATGAAACACTTTGCTGTAAAATTATGGATTGATGAAAAAGTGATTGCCAAAGCAAGAGCCACCTCTAAGAAAAAAGCGGAAGAAAAAGCATCAAAACGTGCTTATTTTGCATTGCAATCTAAAATCAATACTCCGTAATAAACAGTAATACATTGCTCATAAGCAAGCAATAAGACTAACAATATGATAAAAAAATAATGGTTTTTTTACCATATTAATGATGCCTAAAAAAAGATACTAACTCAATCGTTTTCGTGAAATATCTTTATGGTTTATTAAACAGCTGCGGGGATTTTATTTGTATATTTCCTCGCTGTAACAGAAAAACAACGATTTTCGTGGGAACACAGAAACTAGTTTTGGATGCCTTTATGGAGGACACGTATGAGCTTATAGCGATACATTGTTCATTAGCACCCTATAAATTAGCATTTTTGTTAAATAAACACGTAAATCTTCGTCTTTCTAGAACCAAAAAGGATATTAATTTTAAATTTGATACGATAGCTGCTTGTTTTCCGTTATTTCGATATGATGATTATTTAAAATATCATACATATAGTCTTTTAGGAAATAAATACACAGCATCAATAACGTATCATGTTACGGATGAAACAAATTTGTTTACCGCAGATGTAGAGAACGTTTCTGTAACCAAGTATTTGATACCAGAATTAAAGAATGTGGACTATTTTCTTAAAATTGAAACTGAAACTGCTATACGCACTGCCGCTACATTAACGGTATCTTTATTAGAGATTCCTCAAATCATGACAGCTTACACCGTAAACTACACCCAACTTAAATCAAAGAACAACTTAATATTAGAATAATGCCTAAACGTAAAAAGACTAAGATAGTGGCTACCCTCGGTCCTGCCACTAGCACGAAAGAAGTACTGAAAAAAATGCTCGATGCAGGCGTAAATGTTTTTAGAATAAACTTTTCTCATGCCGATTACGAAGATGTAAAAGAGCGCGTAAACATCATTCGCGACCTGAATGAAGAGCACCAATATAATGCAGCGATATTAGCAGATTTACAAGGCCCTAAACTAAGGGTAGGCGTTATGCAAAATGATATTGTTGTAAATGATGGTGATACAATTAATTTTGTAACTGGAGAACCATTCGAAGGTAATGCTGATAAAGTGTACATGAACTACGCAAGTTTCCCAAAGGATGTAAAAGCTGGTGAACGTATCTTACTAGATGACGGAAAACTTATTTTTGAAGTAGTAGGTACGAATGGTAGCGATACTGTAGAAGCAAAAGTAGTACAAGGAGGTCCTCTAAAATCCAAAAAAGGAGTAAACCTACCCAATACAGCTATCTCACTCCCTGCACTTACAGAAAAAGATATAAAAGATGCAATTTTTGCATGTAGCTTACAAGTAGATTGGATTGCACTGTCTTTTGTGCGAAATGCACAAGACCTTATGGAACTCCAAGACTTGATTAAGGAGCATAGTGAATATAAAATTCCTATTGTGGCTAAAATAGAAAAGCCAGAAGGAGTAGAAAATATCGATAAGATCGTAGCCTATTGCGATGGATTAATGGTTGCTAGAGGTGATCTAGGAGTAGAGATTCCTGCACACGAGGTACCTCTTATCCAAAAAGAGCTTGTACTAAAAGCGAAGAAAGCAAGAATACCAGTAATCATTGCTACACAAATGATGGAGACTATGATCGATAGCCTTACTCCTACTCGTGCAGAGGTAAATGATGTGGCTAATTCTGTGATGGATGGTGCAGATGCAGTAATGCTATCTGGCGAAACTTCTGTAGGTAAATATCCTGTACAAGTAATCGAAACAATGGCTAAAATTGTATCAAGTGTAGAAGACTCTGAGTTGATCAAAGTACCTCAAAGCCCACCGCATATTAGAACAAATCGTTTTATCACCAAGTCTATCTGCTATCATGCAGCGCATATGGCTAATGATATCGAAGCGAAAGCTATCTGTACATTAACTAATAGTGGTTATACTGCTTTTCAAATTTCTGCATGGAGACCTGGAGCGCATATATTAGTATTTACTAGTAACAAACGTATTTTAGCGCAACTTAACTTATTGTGGGGAGTAAAAGCATTTTACTACGATAAATACGTAAGCACAGATGAAACTGTAGCTGATGTAAACAAACTAGCTACGGAACGTGGTTTTGTAGAAAAAGGAGATATGCTTATTAACCTTGCTGCAATGCCTGTAGCAGAAAAAGGAATGGTAAACACCTTACGTGTTTCACAGATATAAGCAAACTACATCTGAAATGAAATAAAAAACCCCTCTCATATTATTTGAGAGGGGTTTTTTTATGGAATTTAGCAAACTCATAAAAAACTTTTTTTGGTTCTTTAGCTGCCTCCTTTTTTCTAAAAATTTACAATTCCTCTTTTTAGAAAAGAAATTCGTGGCATACTTTTTGGAATCTTCAAATTAAATTGGTTATTTTAAAGAAGTTTTTAAGATAACTTTAATACTAAAAATATTTTTATTCCGTTTTGGAATACGTGAAATCAAATACGTAGTTTTGATACTAATTTCTATAACACCCAAATATTATGAAAAAATTATTTCTACTTCTATTTACGGTTAGTGCTAGCTTTTCAGTACAAGCACAAGAAGACTGGACTAAACTAAACGATATTTTTACTCAGGTATACAGTTTAGCTAGTGACTTAAATGACCAGACAGAAAAAGTAACAGCCCAAGGAAATGTAATCTCTATCATTACAGGAAAAGGAACTGTATCAGTAGAAAGAAAATTAGATCCTAAAAAAGCTAAAGATTTAAAACACTACAAGTATAGCCTATTGACTTCTGCAGGAAAAGTAGTCGTATTAGATAAGATGAACGCTGAGCGTGTTATCGAGACTTTCCAAACAAAACTCCTAAAGTTAAAAGAAGAGCTAAGAGTGAATCAGGATGCAGATGTAGAAAACATTTTGAACAGCTTATTCCAATAGTCTAAAAGACATAACAGCATAAAAAAGAGCGGTCAAAAATGACCGCTCTTTTTTATGCTGCTCATTGAACATCTTAACTTTTTCTTTTCCCTAAAAAATACCTTATCCAGTCAAATTTCCTCTCATTTTCGGTCAAAAACAAAAAGTCAAGATCAGTTCATTTTATATTTCATTGAGCAGTTTCGAAATTTGATCCAGTTTTGGAGTCAAAATCACTTCTATTCTTCTATTTTTTGCCTTTCCTGTAGCAGTTTCGTTAGTAGCAATAGGTAAGTATTCTCCTCTCCCTGCTGCTGTAAGGTTTTGTGCATCTATATTTTTATTTTCTAGTAATAAATGTACAATAGCAGTAGCACGCTTCGTCGATAAATCCCAATTGCCTTTTAATTGTCCATTACCCGTATAAGGTACATTATCTGTATGTCCTTCAATCAATACAGCGATGTCATTATTTTCTGCTAACACAGTTCCTAATTGTTGTACCGCTTGTTTTCCTTGTGTACCTACAGCCCAACTTCCAGAACTAAATAACAATTTATTTTCCATAGAAATGTAGACTTTGCCATTGCGTTCTTCTACCGTAAGTCCTTTACCTTCAAAATTTCGCAGTGCTTTAGAAATTGCCGTTTTCAGTGATTGCATTTTGGCATCTTTGGCTGCAATCAAGCTTTCTAATTCATCTACTCTTGCGGAACGTGCAGACAAGTCTTTCTGTAATTGATCCAATCGACTACGCTCTTCAAACAATGCTTTTTCCTTAACCTCTAACTCTGCTAGCAATTCTCTATTCTTCTGACTATTACTAGCGATGGCCGCAGAACTATTTTTTTCGAGTGCATCATACGAACTTTTTAAATTTTCGTAATTCTTTACTGTTGCATCATACTGAGATTGCAATTCCTTTTTTTCTGCTCGTAATGTATTAAACGCATCATTTAATTGCTGTACCCCTAATTCACAAGCATCACTTGTTTTTTTTAAGTCTTTATACTCATCTCTCAACTTGCGATTTTCGCGCTTTAAACGTGCATATTTGCTTTCTAATTCCTTGTGTACTTTAGACGATACACACGAGGTAGCTAGTACCCCTGCAATGGCAAGTAATGTAATTCTTTGTATCATAAATTTTTGAATTATTAATAAGGTAGTGCTATAGTACTTTACGTCTTCTATAAGTAAGCTACTGGTATTTTTTTACACTGCTAGTTCTACTAAAATAGGACAATGATCACTGTGTTTTGCTTCAGATAATATCAAGGCTCTTTTTAAAACATCTTCTAGAGGAGTAGCCACCATGGCATAGTCTAATCGCCAGCCTTTGTTATTGGTTCTAGCATTGGCTCTGTAACTCCACCAAGAATACTGATCAGGCGCTGTATTAAAATGCCTAAAAGAATCGATAAAACCACTATCCATAAAATTACCAATCCATTCGCGCTCCTCTGGTAGAAAACCTGATACATTTTTATTACGCACAGGGTCATGAATATCGATGGCTTGATGACAAATATTGTAATCACCACAGATCACTAGATTCGGATGTGTTTGTTTCAATTCATTGATATATGCCTGAAAATCGTCCATATATTGAAGCTTATGTGCAATTCTATCTACATTCGTACCACTAGGTAAGTATAGACTCATAATAGACACCCCATCAAAATCTACACGTATATTACGCCCTTCTTGATCCATATAGTCAATTCCTGTACCATACTCGACATGATTAGGTTCTTGTTTCGCTAAAATAGCCACACTACTATACCCTTTTTTCTGCGCACTAAACCAATAAGTATATGGATACCCTGCTTCTTCAAAAACAGTAAGGTCTAATTGTTCTTTATGTGCTTTGGTTTCTTGTAAGCAGATAACATCTGGGTCAGCTTGTTGTAACCAAGTTATAAAATCTTTTTTCAGCGCTGCTCGGATGCCATTTACATTGTAGGATATGATTTTCACACGGATCTTTTTTTAATATGTTGATAAATGCTTCAAATAGTAACACACACAATATAGCTGCGATAGTTATTGTTTGAACCTTTTTCTATACCACAGCAAACTTAGTAAGATAATTACTAAAACCCCAATTCCAAAACTCCAATATACATAAGGAGCCCTTCCAAAAGCAATAGGAGCCGTATCGCCGATCAAATAAAACCCTCCCCAATAAAACGGATGTGTCCTATGTACTGCTGCAGTCTCCAAATATTCTAACTTTGCTTGCTGTAATGCTTTGGCTTTGTTCTTTCCACTTTTTAAATGTGTATAAAAACTTTCCATCAGTTTAGGCGCTGTTTGATCAGACACCTCCCAACTACTCAGCACCAAACTTTTAGATCCTGCATATTGAAATGCAGTCCCCAAGCTCATGATTCCTTCTCCTTTTGCTATTTTTCCAATTCCTGTATTACAAGCACTTAACACGGTAAGCTCTGCGGGAATATCCAAGGCAAATAATTCATGCGCATATAATAAGTTATCTTCTACTGTATCCTTGGTTTGTGTAAAAAAGAGCTTTGATTTTTCGGGATGCTCATCATCAATAGCACCGTGTAAAGCAAGGTGTAGTATCCCATAATCTGCTGCATGTTTTTTAAAATTCGCTTCTCCTGCCTCTGATCCATAAAAATAATCGCCATCAATAATCGATGCGATCGATTTAATTTCCTTTCGAGTACCAGGCAAATCATCAGAAGTGGCTCTCAGCGTAGCCAAGCTCATCTTCTTTGGAGATACATAAGTACTATCTGAAAATGAAAATGCCAAGCATGCTTCTTTATACCTCGAAGGACGAACCGCTGATGCTGCATCTGCAAAAAACAAAGTGGCAGAATTGGCATATGTTATTGCATATTCTTTAATAAGATACGATAACTGCTGTGGGCTATTGCTACTATCTATCGTACTTACTAATAAATCAAAGTTAAGATGCCACAATGCTCCATCGGGTACGATCAGCAACTCATCTCCTACAAATTGCTGACGAATAGGCGCAATTAATATGGTATACAATTCATGTGCAATTTGTTTATAAATTCGGGTATTCTTTTCTAGTACTGCTTTTCTAAAACGTGCTACCTTTTGGGCAAGATTCGGAGTCGCCAATGCTTGTACTCCTATAGCCTCTTTGCTAATGGTAAAAGCATAGGTAGTACTATCTTTCGTAAAATAGGTCAGTACTGTAGTATCCTCCGCTAATTGTTGCTGAATCTCGGCTACCGAAATAACCCTATCATCATATTTGAGTTGATGGTATTTAGGATGATTTTTTTCTAATAGTTGTAGCAGTGAATCTTGCGACCTACTAATATCAAACAATTGGCTTTCGCAATACATTAGTTGAGTACTGTCTATTGCTTTATCTAACAGTGCTGATTCTAATTTAGACTTGTAATGTGCTTTATCAATCCTTAGTTTTTTTTCTAGCGTCACCAAATCATCGGGTAAGCCCGCAAAACTCTTCGCATTGGATTCCTTGAGTAACTCTTTAAGAATATTCGCCTTACTTTTTTCTGCGTAATAAAAGGCCTTCTCAATAGTGGTTTGGTCTTTAGCATACGTATAGGATGCTAATTGCGTACTAATAGCCTCTGCATAAATCGCTTTTGTTCTTTTGGCCAATAGTATCTTATTGTTGCGATGACTCAATGAACGTCGAATTTCATCAATGAGTACTTCTGCATGCGCATACGTTTCTATGGAATGCTGTAGGTATATAGGCTTTTTTTCGGATTGGTATAACTCACGTTCTGCCCTACCTTTTCCTTCTAATGAAATTAATAAATTTTCGTGTTCTAAATAATCATTAAAATGTGATCCTTTTTGTAAATTCTTTTTAGTGTTCGCCACTAATGCCATTGTATAATAATCAATCGCTAGCTTAAACTGTTGCTTCTTAAATGCTACACTTGCCATATCATTATAAATATCCGCCACATATATATCTCTTTCTCCAAAATGCTTCGTATAGGCTGCCAATGTCTGTTTATAGTAGCTGAGTGCCTTATCATATACCCCACTCTGTTCATATGCATATCCTAGATACGCTTTAGATGCAGCTATATATGGACTATCCATCGGATGTAGTTGTTCCCGTATTTTAAGTGATCTCCTACAGTAATAGATCGCACTATCATGTGTCTGTAATTTTGCATATACAAAACCTATATTGTTAAATAGTAATGAATTCATCTCGTCATCGTTCACTTCTTTAACAACATCCAACGCCTTCTTATAGTATTCGAGAGCCAATGAATAATTTTCTGTACTTTTATATGATACTCCTATGTTATTATATACATGAGACACAGTGCTTTTATTCGTTTCTTTTAATGTGGTTAAAATCGTAAGACATTTTTTGTAGTACTCAAAACTCTCATCCACTTTCCCTAAATAACTATAAGACAACGCAATATCATTATATTGATACCCTACTTCTAGGTGATTTTTCCCGTGAATATGAAGCATAATGGATAAGCTTTCTTGCTGCGCTTGTAAAGCTTTTTCAAAATACCCTGTATTATAATACACCCTACTAAGACTGGTAAATGTATGGGCTCTTTCCAACACATTTTTAGCATCCAAGGCATCAAAAATTTCGAGTGCCTGCTGTAAGTTTTCTAATGCTTCATCATTCTGTACTAATGCCAAATAACTTGCTCCAATGCTACTATACAAATTAGCAATGCTTAAATGCTTCTCTCCATACAGTTGCTGATAAACAGCCATTGCCTGTTCATAATACTGTATCGCTCCTTTATAGTCTACTAGTGTAAAATAATAGTACTCTGCGATGTTTTCATAAGCTTTTGCGATTTCCTTATGCGTAGGTGATAGATGTATCTTAGCCACCTCAAGTGCTTTTTTCGCAGTCTTCAGAGCGATAGAATCATCCGTACCACGCCACTGGCATTCTGCAATACCGTTATAAGTCCGTGCAACAGCTGCCCATGCTACTGCTTTTTGGTATATGGGTAATGCTTTTTTATAGTATAACTGTGCACTGTCAAATTTTCGATCTGCCAACAGTGAATCTGCTTTTTGCATATATGGGGTAGCCTGTGCGGTATCCCGTAGTACCTTCCTTGGTTGGGCTATTGTAGTAATTCCAACAAGAAAGGCTACAATAAGACAATGTGCTTTCATATAACTAAAGTAACTTATGGTATATCGTTTCTAATAGACTTGATTAAAAAGTTCAAAATTACACTTCTCTTTCAGAAGTCAGGGAATTATACATACAAAAGTAAGCATCTACAGTAAACTTAGGGTACAGCGGTAGTCATGCTATGAATAAACGCATTGAAATCTACGGCTTCATCTCCTGCTAGTCCAAAACGAACAATTACCATCTCCTTAGACGGAATAATAAATACGCGCTGTCCCTGAAATCCATTCGCAGAGTACATATCTCTAGGCGCATCTGGATAAAAACCACCTGCATTGAGCCAAAAATGCCCACCATAATCACCTTCTGATGTAGGGCTTGGCGTAATCACATAATCTACCCAATTAGAAGAAAATACCTGATCTCCATTCCAGTTTCCCTTATGCAAATACAATAATCCAAATTTAGCCCAATCTCGTGCCGTAGCCCATGCATAGGATGAACCCACAAAATTACCCGCCAAATCCGTCTCTATCAACATAGAATGCATGCCTATTCTATCAATATACGCATGATACGGATAATCTAAATATTCTTGATAGGTCGCAAACTGTTTTCTGAGTATCCCTGACAACAGATTACTTACTCCCGAAGAATAGTACCAATGCGTATTCGGTGGATGAATCGCTTTTTTTGCTATCTGAGGTACTGTCATGTCACTTTCTAAATACAGCATTTTAGTTACGTCTGAAATCGTCGTATAATCTTCTTCCCATGCCAATCCACAGTTCATTTGTAATAAATTATGGATCGTAATATCCTTACGTGCATCTTGCTGCCATTCAGTTACAGGAGCTTGGCTGTATATATCTATTTTCCCTTCTTTCTGTAGCACACCATAAGCCGTAGCTAATACACTTTTAGTCATCGACCAACCTAGTAGTTTGTCATCTTTGGTCAATCCATCCGCATATTTTTCGGCAATAATCTGATCTTTATACACCACCAAGACCGCTCTGGTTTTCTGAACTGCCTCCCCTTCTGGATCAAAAATAGAGGCTACAGTTGTATGGATAGCATCATAATCTACTTGCCCAAAAACGGTATCTTTCTGTGGTAACTCTCCATATGGATACGATAGTGGTTTCTTTGTTTGGTTTCGTACAGGTGTTGGTACAGGTTGTGTAGGATCATAACTATCGTTAATCAATACACTCCCCAAGCCTTCGCGATAAATGGCTGTACGTTTACTAAGCCCAAATACCGTCGCTATCGTTCGTTTCGCAGCTACATCTACGGTATCTTCTGCTAAGTTCACTGGCGAAAAACTATGATCATTGGCATCTGTATAAGCCGCACTCCGTTGTGCCATAAATACCGAAGACGCCATATTTTTAGCCGAATACCCCGTAAGAATGGTCAACTTTGGATAATTTAGAAAAATAGTTACTAGTAGAAGTACTAACAATCCTATAGAAACACCCCCTATAATTTTTTTTAATCGCTTCATAAATGTAAAGAATAAAAACCTTTTAAAAATAAGCATTATCGCTTAGAAATACTTAGTACTTTTGCAGAAAGAAATTGTTATGTTTGATGTTCATAAAATCAGAGAAGATTTTCCAATTCTACAAAGGGAAGTCAATGGAAAACCTCTTGTTTACTTTGACAATGCAGCCACTTCACAAACACCACAAGTAGTTATCGATGCTATAGTAAACTACTATAGTACGTATAATGCAAATATTCATCGTGGTGTACACACGCTCTCCCAAGAAGCTACAGATGCTTACGAGATCGCGCGCCAAAAAGTACAAGCACATTTTAATGCACAGCACGCACATGAAATCATCCTAACTGCAGGAACTACACATAGTATTAATATTGTAGCATCAGGATTTACGAGCTTGTTATCTAGTGGAGATGAAATCATCGTATCTGCCTTAGAACATCACTCTAATATTGTGCCTTGGCAAATGCTATGCGAACGCACAGGAGCTGTGCTTAAAGTCATCCCTATGGATGAAGAAGGTACATTGGTACTAGACACCTATGAAGCATTACTTTCTGAAAAAACAAAATTGGTATTCGTTAATCACGTCTCCAATGCATTAGGAACTATCAACCCTATCGAAACAATCATTACCCAAGCACATGCTGTAGGCGCTGCTGTACTTATCGATGGCGCACAATCGTGTCCGCATATCAAACCCGATGTACAAGCATTAGACGCTGATTTTTATGTAGCCTCTGCGCATAAACTATGTGGGCCTACAGGAGTAGGAGTACTGTATGGCAAAGAAGAATGGCTACATAAACTCCCCCCCTACCAAGGAGGTGGTGAGATGATTGATCAAGTTACATTCGAAAAAACTACCTATGCAGGGCTTCCGCATAAGTTTGAAGCAGGTACCCCTAATATTTGTGGAGGTATCGCTTTTGGTGCCGCATTAGATTATATGAATGCGATAGGATTCGAATCCATTGCTGCTTATGAACATGAACTACTCACCTATGCAACACAGCAGCTATTACAAATCGAAGGACTAAAGATATATGGAACTTCCGCACATAAAACTGCCGTTATCTCTTTTAATATAGATAACATACATCCGTATGATGTAGGGACGATCGTAGATAAACTAGGAATCGCAGTACGTACAGGCCATCATTGCGCACAACCTATTATGGATTTCTACAAGATACCAGGTACAATCAGAGCTTCGTTTTCTTTTTATAACACCAAAGAAGAAATCGACGCTTTAGTAACTGCTCTCCAAAAAGCAAAAATGATGCTATCATAGAATCACCTTTAGTTATTGAAGTGATTTAAAAAAAGTAACAAAACGGTAGCAGTTATAGCAACACAAAGCTTTAATAGGTTTTCTAGTGCATAAAATAGATTCAATAACTACGGATCTAAAGAAAGTATTGAAAAACAAACTAGGTTATCGTATTTTTGTATAAAAAATTGCAGTACGCTATGTCTATACAAGAAATACAGGAAGAAATCATCGATGAGTTTAGTATGTTTGATGATTGGATGCAACGCTATGAATACATGATCGAATTAGGAAAATCACTTCCTTTAATCGACCCTCAATACAAGATTGATGAGAACAGCATCAAAGGATGCCAAAGCAAAGTATGGGTACACGCAGCGCTCACCGCAGATAAATTAGTATTTACAGCAGATAGCGATGCCATTATCACCAAGGGGATTATAGCCATTCTAGTCAGAGTATTTTCTGGTCAGCACCCAAAAGATATTATAGAGGCAGACACCGTCTTTATTGATGAAATCGGACTCAAAGAGCACCTATCGCCTACCAGAGCCAACGGATTGGTAAGTATGATCAAACAATTAAAAATGTATGCCATTGCATACCAAACACAAGTAAGTCAATAAGACAGTACAAAAAACGAAGCGAATTATGAGTGACACTATAGATACCACAGCATTAGGAGAAAAAATTGTAGGCGTATTAAAAACCATTTACGATCCCGAGATTCCTGTAGACATCTACGAATTAGGATTGATCTATGACGTATTTGTCAATGAAGATTACGACGTACGAATTCTAATGACACTTACCTCACCCAATTGCCCTGTAGCCGAATCGCTACCCGAAGAAGTAAAAGAAAAAGTAAAATCATTAGACGCAGTGAATGATGTAGAAGTAGAATTGACCTTCGAACCTACATGGACCCAGGATTTAATGAGCGAAGAAGCAAAACTAGAACTCGGAATGCTATAACAGCATCCCTCATATTTTTATACTCTCATATGGCAGACGAAATCATTAACAAAATAGCATCCAATAAAAAACTAGTTACCTTTGACCTAGAAGATTTCTATCCCGAAGGCGCGCGGATTGCATTTGATATTCAGGAATGGCTGTATGAGGGATTGATCCTAAAAGAAAAAGAGTTTCGGCAGCATGTAAGTACTCATGACTGGAGTCAGTACAAAGGCGCCTACCTCGCTTTTTATTGTGCTACCGACGCCATTGTTCCTGGATGGGCATATATATTACTCACTAGCTCGGCAATGGCATTTACCAAAAAAGTAGTAGTCGGCACCCTACAGGATTTAGAAACCATTATATATACTCAGATTATCGATGTATTGGATGTCACTCCCTATCAAGACAAGCTGATCATCATCAAAGGATGTACCCAGAAGCCCGTTCCAGAAAGTGCTTATATTGCTTTGGTACAAAAACTACAACCCGTGGCCAAAAGCATTATGTATGGCGAAGCCTGCTCAGCAGTACCTATTTACAAACGAAAATAACACTCTTGTCGTCTAAAATAGTATTTCGTCGAAAAAAACACTTGCTTTTTTATTTCAATTTACACGCTCATCTACTTTGTTCTTCTATCTTTGTCAGCGCAAAATTTTTAAAGTAAATAGGATTTTTTGTGTATCATTTTGCGTAAATTTAAGAATAACCAATTACATAAAAAATTCATAAATTAAATCACATGAAAATGTTTAAAAAACTTGTTTTAGTAACCATTATGTTGACGGCAGTAACTTCTATCACTGCACAGACAGCAGAAGAACTAAAAAAAGAATTAGCTGTTAAGAAAGATTCTATTGCAGCGATCGAGGGGAGAGCCAATGCCATCCAAGCACAATTAGACGCTATACCAGGATGGAAAATTGGTGCTTTTGGTACCGTAGGGGGAAGCCTTTCTGGCTTTAATGACTGGTTTTCTCAGGAAATTCCTAATAACTCTGCGGGGACTATCGGAATTACCGTAAACGGATACGCAAATTTATTACAAGAAAAATACTTTTGGAGAAACAGTGCATTAGTTAATCTAGCTTGGGTAAAATTAGACAATGAAGATGATCCAACAGACAGTGATGAGTTTAGAGAATCTACAGATGTTTTTAACCTTACTTCTTTATTCGGATACAAAATCTCCAAAACCTTAGCCGTATCTACATTAGGAGAATACAGAACTACCTTATTAGATAACTTTAATGATCCTGGATACCTAGACCTTGGGGTTGGTATTACTTGGACACCTATAAAAGACCTAGTAGTCGTAGTACACCCATTAAACTACAACTTTGTATTCAGCAAAGGAGCATCAGAATTCGAATCTTCTCTAGGAGCAAAACTAGTAGCAGACTATACACGTAAGATTGGTGCTATCAACTTTAAAACCAACCTTTCTGCTTTCTTAAGCTACGAAGATGCAGATTATTCTAACTGGACTTGGACCAACTCATTCTCATATACACTATGGAAATCGATCGGGGTAGGATTTGATTTTGGACTTAGAAAGAATAAGCAAGAAGCATTCAATTACTTGCTTAGACAAGATGCTGCAGCTATGGTTACTCCTACTACACCACGTACGCTAGAGGATACTGATAATAAATTACAATCTTTCTGGAATATTGGACTAAGCTACGCTTTCTAATTCAGAAAAATTTACTATAACAAAAGCCTATCTGTATTATGGATAGGCTTTTTTTATACAAGAGATGTAACTCACTATATCTAGTTATTATTCTTTTCATTAATTGGGCGTTCCCCAAGGGTCGGGCTATACGCTATATCTTTTGCCAGCACTAAGGTGCTACCAAAAGGATGCCGCTCCTATCCCTAACGCAGTGGAAAACTTTTCCAAAAGAACAACCTATCACTTTTTGGACATTCCTCTATACAATTCATAAACAATACCCAGCACATAACTCAACACAGCAGGAAGCACCCATCCAAAATGCTGATTCCCCAATGGCAATAGGGTGCGGATATAGACGTTCCAATTGGCAATCGCTGTGCCTTCTTGAATGACAAACTGTATACAATCAGGTAGGCTACATACTATAGTAGTAAACACTACGACTCTAAACACTAGCCGCGAAGCATAGCGATCAGGCAGTACATTCAGAAAAATCAAAACAATGGTAATAGGATATATCATAAAAATAATAGGAAGCCCTATATGAATGATCGTCCCAAAATCGAGCTGGCCAATCACCACTCCTAGTATACAGGCCATACTTACTACCGCTACATATGCAGTATGTGCGTCATTAAAAATCCCTTTGAAATAATCTGCTGTACCTGTTACGATCCCTACAGCAGTTGTAAAACATGCTAGACCAATCAAACAGCTCAAAAACACACTTCCTATAGTTCCTAATGCAGCTAATGAAATCGTATTGAGTAATTGTGCTCTTTGTAAATCCGCACTCAGCGTAGTAGTGATCATAGTCGTAGACCTGAAATAGCCCCCTATTGCAATCATTCCTAAATACATGACTAATAGCCCTATTCCTGCCAATAATCCTGCACGAAAGATTAAGGTTCTTTTTACCTCAAAGGCGGTATGACCTCGTAACTGTAGCGAAATAATAATCACTCCTCCTATCACTACTGAGCCAATAGCATCAAAAGTTTGATACCCTTCTATGAGTCCATCAAAAAGAGTCACAGTTGCTACAGGAGCCACAAGTGTTTCTGCACTATACAATCCTATACCAATAACCAACAATAAGATGATGACAATCAAAGGTGTAAGATACATTCCTAATAACGATAGTATTTTAGTCCGATTCAATGCTAAGAGAAATACTATTCCAAAGAAGACCACACTACTTTCTAACGGCCCTATCATCTCGAAATTAGGAGCAATCACCGTTTCATAAGTAGCTGCAGCTGTTCTGGGCGATGGAATCGCTACAGATATAATATATACCAAAATACAATAGATCGTACTAAACGTAGGCGATACCTTTTTGGCAAAATCAAACATCGTACCTTGTAGACGGGCATGTGCCACAATACCTAATAATGGAATACCAACTGCTGTAATCATAAATCCGATAGCTACTAACCACCAATCCGATCCTGCATTATAGCCTAACATAGGAGGTAGCAATAAGTTTCCTGCTCCAAAAAACATAGAAAACAACGCAAATCCTGTAATAAAAGTTTCTCTATTCAAACGCATTTAAGTAGGTTTATACTTTAAAGTGACGTACACTTTTCATTGAATTCAAAAAGTTCAAAAAATCACCTTATAAATATAAACTTAAAGGATGACACTTACATATAAAGGAGGTAAAATCAATTACGAAGTAACAGGAAAAGGACCGCATTTAGTGTTTCTACACGGTTTCTTAGAGAATAGTAGTATGTGGGAGGGTATCATTCCCCATTTCGAAACAACATACACCTGTACTCGTATTGATTTATTAGGACATGGAAAAACAGATTGCATGGGATATATCCATACGATGCAAGATATGGCCATGGCTGTAAAAAGTGTCATCGATGTGATAGGCATTAAAAAATGTATTCTGATAGGTCATTCGATGGGAGGGTATGTTTCGCTAGCTTTTACCGACGCATTCGCTTCTATGGTTACAGGTATCGTATTGCTTAATTCTACCACCTATGCCGATAGCGAAGAGCGCAAAGCAAATCGATCTAGAGCGATTGAGATTGTAAAGAAAAATCCTAATGCGTATACGAGTATGGCCATCGCTAACTTATTTGCCGAAAAAAATCGTGATGCCTTCGATACAGACATCCAACATATCAAAGACATGGCAGCTAAAACTTCTTTACAAGGGATCATTGCAGCATTAGAAGGTATGAAAGTGCGAAAAAGCTACACCTACCTACTCAATGAATTTACGGGATCCAAAATCATTATTGCAGGGAAAGAAGATCCTGTACTTTCTGTAAACCAAAATACAGCAGAAGCTACAGCCACCAACACCCCTATAATCACACTGGAAGGAGGACATATGTCTTACTTAGAAAATAAGGATGCCTGTGTGAATGCCCTAGAACAATTTTTTGAGAATACCTATACTTCTACAAGATGTTAATAACTCTCCAAAAAACGCATACTAACCAATAAGCTATTTCGTTAATAAGTTTGTAAGACGTGTAGGGAAACACATATGTAAGGGGATAAATTATCTATAAAATACACTTTTTAGCGATTATCAAACGTTTTTGTAATATTTTTTCTTACAAAAAATTGTTAATAACTAAAAAAAATAGTATTATTGTATTGAAAATGAACTTTTAACCCCATTAGTATGAAAATCCCACCCACAAATTTGGTTTCCAAATTGTATTGCAGCTTGTTTGGCCATAATTATGTTACTTCTAAAAAAGTGACGCACCACATCAGAGAATATACTTGTACACACTGCGGAGAACAAGTAACTACAAATAGTAGAGGCAAATTAGAAGTGATGACTCCAAAACTTAAAGAAATTAATAATACCCTTGCTTCTGTACATCAAAAAAAGAATTTGCGTAACAATAGTCGCAAAAATAACTTACAAGCAGCATCTTAAAATCTTATTCTTTCATAGGATTCCACCCTTGTGCTTGTAGCATAATTCTTTCGTTTGCTCTTGTCACCAGTGCCATACCACTTTTCTCATCTAGCATATGACCTACTACGGTTAAACTAGGATTTGACTTTATTTTTGGATAATCCTCTTGTGGTATTGTGAATAAAAGTTCATAGTCTTCCCCTCCATTTAAAGCAACTGTAGTACTATTCATAGAAAATTCCTCACATGTAGCAATTACCGTAGGGTCTAATGGAATTTTATCTTCATATACATTCACTCCTAGCTTAGACTGTGTACATAAATGGATGATTTCTGAGGACAATCCATCACTGATATCAATCATACTTGTTGGTTGCACCTCTAAATCTTTTAAGAGCTTGATAATATCTTTTCTTGCTTCTGGCTTTAATTGTCTTTCTATCAGATATGCATATTGATCTAGATCAGGCTGTGAATTAGGATTGGCTTTGTAAACTTGTTTTTCACGTTCGAGAATTTGTAACCCTAAATACGCTGCTCCTAGATCACCACTAACTACTAGTAAATCTCCTTCTTTGGCTCCTGTACGATAGACAAGTTCCTCTTCTTTTGCATAACCAATTGCTGTGACACTAATCATTATTCCTGTGGTAGATGAAGTCGTATCTCCTCCTACTACATCTACATTATATAGTTTAGCAGCTGTATGAATCCCTGCATATAATTCTTCTAATGCTTCTAATGGAAATCGATTAGACACTGCGATCGATACTGTAATCTGAGAAGCTGTGGCATTCATTGCATATACATCCGATAAATTGACCATTACAGCTTTGTATCCCAAATGTTTTAATGGTACGTATGATAGATCAAAATGTACGCCTTCGATTAGTAAATCAGTAGTAAGTACACATTTTTTTTGTTCAAAATCCAATACCGCCGCATCATCTCCTATTCCAATGATGGTAGAAGGCTGTGTGATTTGAAAATTTTTGGTCAAATGGGTAATCAAACCAAACTCTCCTAATGTCGATATCGATGTTCTCGATGTATTTTTATCCTCAATCATAAGTGCAAAGGTAGGAACATACTAATAGAGCACAAAATTATATGCATTGCTTACTGTATATGATCTCTTACCAATAGTAATGCGTTAGGGATAGTAGTGGCATCCTTTTGGTAGCACCTTAGTGCTGCCAAAAGATATAACGGATAGCCCGACCCTTGGGGAACGCCCTACTACTACATTTATAAAAACGTAAAAAATTAGGGAATTTAGCACCTTTATTTCTAGAAAAAAAAGCATATAAAAGCATTCTAATGACTAAATTAACTTTTGTACTATAAAATATTGTAGGGTATTAGGGGTTATAATTGTTATATACATAAAAGGGGTTAAACAACTTCGTAGTTACTTATACAATGAATCGAAATTTTTTACATCTAATTCAGAATAGTGGTCATATTTTATATCATGCTTGCTACTGTATACTATTTGTAGCATGCCTGTATAGCTGTGAAGATAGCCATATGAATAATGAACCTATAGAACCTGATGTAATTACACAAAGTGGGCTGGCTCCATGTAATGACGGAATTGCTGGTGATTTATATCCCTGCCAGCGCATGGATCTTGTATCTAGAATTTCTTTAATAGAGTTAGATGCTTTTAATGTAGATGGTGCTTGGGGATGGACAGACCCACTGACGAATAAGGAATATGCGATCATTGGCCTAACCAATGGTACTGCTTTTATAGATATTTCGACACCCGAAAAACCTGTTTACTTAGGAAAATTACCCTCTGCTAATGAGACTAACATTATAAGAGATGTAAAGGTATACAAAGACCATGCTTTTATCGTAAGTGATGTACCTAATCATGGATTACAAATTTTTGACCTGAGTCAACTACGTAACAAAGCATTAATTCCACGAACATTTGCAACAACTGCCCGCTACAATGGGTTCGGTAATGCTACTAATATCATGATTAATGAGACTACTGGATTTGCCTATTGTACAGGGACCAATACATTTATGGGAGGGATTCACTTTGTAGACATTAATGATCCTCAGAACCCTGTCGCTGCTGGTGGGCTTGTTGTAGAGAATCGACCTGTAAATAGTATTGATGCACAGGTCGTAACATATGACGGTCCTGATACAACATATACAGGAAAAGAAATCTTAATCACCAACTCCAAAGATTCGGTAATCATTGTAGATGTTACCAATAAATTTTCTCCTATTATACTATCAGAAGTACAATACCCTGATACACAATCTACATTTCAAGGTTGGCTAACGGAGGATCATCAATATTTCTTCTTAACAGACAAATTTGATGAATCTAATAATCAACACAATACTAGAACTGTCGTATTAGATTTTACAGATTTAGACAACCCTATTTTCCATATGAATCACTTTGGAACTACTAGTGCTACTGATCGAGTAGGAATAATTAAAGGAAATAAGTATTATTTAGCTAATAATAAATCTGGAATTCGTGTATTAGACATTTCGAATGTGGCAAATAAGTCTTTAGAAGAAGTATCCTATTTCGATACTTTTCCTTTTGATGATAACGGTGGATTTAATGGAGCTACTGATGTATATCCTTTTTTCGAAAGTGGACATATCGTAGTCAGTGATCTATTTTCTGGATTTATGCTTATTAAAGAACAAGAATGATGTGTAAGTTGTATACATCTAGAAATTAGATTCTCCTTCAAATTGCTCACACAGAATGCTATTGATAAAATAGTGTATCCTGATCATCAAACTACGGTTTATGAATCGCTATAATTTTTTCCTATTCAACTATATATTAGATTAATGTTAGGTTATGCGAATAAAACCTACATATGTAGTATATTTGCATTCGATTTAGAATGAATCAATTTTTTTAATTATAGCATTATGATTAAAGTATCCGATACTGCCAAAAAGAAAGTCATCGAACTCATGAAGGATGATGGTTTCGATGCATCAGTGGACTATATTCGTGTAGGTGTCAAAAGTGGCGGCTGCTCTGGTTTGTCTTATGATCTAAAATTTGACAAAAACCAAGAAGAAGGTGACAAAGTATTTGAAGACAATGATGTACGTATTATTGTAGATAAAAAAAGCTTCTTATACCTTGTTGGTACTACCTTAGAATACTCTGGAGGACTGAATGGTACTGGTTTTGTATTTAATAATCCAAACGCCAATAGAACTTGTGGTTGTGGAGAAAGTTTTTCCTTATAAATAGAATTAAAATTAAGATCCTGATAATTTAATACAGGATTTCTGAAGATGGCATATACAGAAGACGACTTAAAAAAAGAATTAGAGACCAAAGAATACGAATACGGTTTTTATACTGATATAGAATCCGAAACATTTCCTGTGGGGTTAAACGAAGATATTGTTCGTGCGATTTCTAAAAAGAAAGAAGAACCTGAATGGATGACAGATTGGAGAATACAGGCTTTTAGAATCTGGAAAGAAATGGAAGAACCTGAATGGGCTAATGTACAGTATGAAAAGCCTAATTTCCAAGATATATCTTATTACTCAGCACCTAATAAAAAGCCAAAATACAACAGCATAGACGAGGTAGATCCTGAATTACTTGACACCTTCAAAAGACTAGGAATCTCTTTGGATGAACAAAAAAAATTAGCAGGTGTCGCAGTAGACATCGTAATGGATTCGGTATCAGTAGCCACTACTTTTAAAGAAACATTGGCCGAAAAAGGAATTATCTTCTGTTCGATATCTGAAGCGATCCAAGAACATCCGGAGCTAGTAAAAAAACACATTGGTACTGTAGTCCCACAAAAAGATAATTTTTACGCAGCATTAAACTCTGCTGTATTTAGTGATGGATCTTTTTGTTACATTCCTAAAGGAGTACGCTGCCCCATGGAATTATCTACCTATTTCAGAATCAACCAAGCAGGAACAGGACAGTTCGAACGCACCTTGGTGATTGCTGATGAAGGAAGTTATGTAAGTTATTTAGAAGGATGTACAGCGCCTTCTAGAGATGAAAATCAATTACATGCTGCTGTCGTTGAATTAATCGCATTAGATGATGCTGAAATAAAATATTCTACGGTACAAAACTGGTATCCTGGAGATGCAAAAGGTAAGGGAGGAGTCTTTAACTTTGTAACCAAAAGAGGGCTCTGCGAAACCAATGCTAAGATTTCATGGACTCAAGTAGAAACTGGATCTGCAGTTACTTGGAAATACCCTTCTTGTGTTCTTAAAGGAGATCATTCTGTTGGGGAATTTTATTCCATCGCTGTTACCAATAATTACCAACAAGCTGATACGGGTACAAAGATGATCCACTTAGGTAAGAATACAAAAAGTACCATCATTTCTAAAGGAATATCAGCAGGAAAATCACAAAATAGTTATAGAGGTTTAGTACAGATCAATAGTAGAGCTACGAATGCCCGGAATTTTTCTCAGTGTGATTCGCTGTTAATGGGCAATGAATGTGGCGCACATACGTTTCCTTATATCGAAGCTAATAACAAAACAGCTCAAGTAGAACACGAAGCGACTACTAGCAAGATTGGAGAGGATCAAATATTTTATTGCAATCAACGAGGTATCGATACCGAAAAAGCAATTGCATTAATAGTAAATGGTTTTAGCAAAGAAGTATTGAATAAACTTCCAATGGAATTTGCAGTAGAGGCGCAAAAACTTTTAGAAATATCTCTAGAAGGTTCTGTAGGATAACGTCATTTATTAACCAAAATTATAGTAATGAAAACACTTACTTCCACTCTTTTAATCATTGTTACACTTTGTCTTTTCTCTTGTAAAAGTGACAAAAAATCCGATCAAGATATAGACAACGGAATCTCTAAACTGATCCGAGGAGAATTCATTCTTGTAGATAATGCTGGAGTAATTAAAGGAAAAGATTTTATTTATGGTGTGGTGCTAGACGATATGGCTACACAATTAAATGAAAAAACAAAACCGCTAAAAAGAGAAGAATACGACATGGTACCTGTAGTGATTCAGGGAGTTGTAAAACCGAATCCTGAAGAAGGGTGGCCAGAAGTCGTAGAGATCAAAGAGATTATCGGAGTTACCAAACCTGTGTCTGAATTGCCTACAAAAATTAAGGCTTCTGATACAATCCAAAACAGTGCCAATACTGGCCATGAGGGACATAACCACTAAAAAATTAAACACTAAAGAAACCTATTCTGCTAAAGAATAGTAAAGATAAGTAAACGACATGTTAGAAATTAAGGATTTACACGCTAGCGTTGAGGATAAAGAGATACTAAAAGGTTTAAACCTTACTGTAAACGCAGGAGAAGTACATGCCATTATGGGACCTAATGGTGCTGGTAAAAGTACATTAGCCAGTATTGTTGCAGGAAAAGAAGAGTACGAAGTAACACAAGGAAACATTGTACTACAAGGTGAAGATATCGAAGAATTGGCTGCCGAGGAACGTGCGCATAAAGGTATTTTTCTTTCTTTTCAGTATCCTGTAGAAATCCCTGGGGTAACGGTGACTAATTTTATGAAAACCGCTATCAATGAAACCCGAAAAGCGCAAGGATTAGAAGAAATGCCTGCAAAAGACATGCTGAAAAAAATCCGTGAAAAATCTGAACTTTTAGAAATCGATAGAAAATTCTTATCCAGATCCCTAAATGAAGGGTTCTCTGGTGGAGAGAAAAAGAGAAATGAAATATTCCAGATGGCTATGATGGAACCTAAACTAGCTATCCTAGATGAAACAGACTCTGGTTTAGATATTGATGCTCTTAGAATCGTAGCTAACGGTGTGAATAAGCTAAAAAGTAAAGATAATGCTGTAATCGTAATTACACATTACCAGCGATTATTAGACTATATCGTACCTGATTATGTACACGTATTATACGATGGTAAGATCGTAAAATCTGGTACTAAAGAACTAGCACTAGAACTAGAAGAAAAAGGATACGACTGGATCAAAGAAGAGATCAACGCATAAGGATATCAAACCGTTTTATAACTGATAGCAAAGTACCGTCAGTTACTAACGAACCATTATCATAAGTAACGAAACAATGGAATTGAAAGAAAAATTAGTATCTTCTTTTTTGGCCTTCGAAAATACAGTAGATGTAGATGCATCAATACATGATATTAGAAGCAATGCCATCAAGATTTTTGAAGAAAAAGGGTTTCCGACCAAAAAAGAAGAAGCATGGAAATATACTTCGCTAAATGCTATCCTAAAACACGATTACAGTATTTTTCCAAAGGCTGAAAGTGCTATAGAATTTAAAGATGTAAAAAAATACTTTTTGTATGATTTAGATACCTACAAAATTGTATTTATAGATGGCAAGTACTCTTCTCATTTATCAGAAACTACACATGATAAAATAGATGTATGCCTCATGTCTTCTGCCCTGATGCATGATAAATACAAAGTAGTGATCGATCGCTATTTTAATACCGTAGCTACTGAAGACGGGATTACTTCATTGAATACAGCATTTTCGCATGAAGGTGCCTATATTCATATCCCTAAAAGTGTAGTAGCGGATAAACCGATACAAATTATTCATTTCTCTACAGGAAATGAAGCAGCGCAGTTTTTACAACCACGTAATCTAATCGTAGTAGAAGAAAATGCACAGGTACAGATCATCGAACGCCATCAAAGCTTATCCGATGCTCCTGTACTAACGAATAGTGTTACCGAAATTTTTGCAGCTAAAAATGCATTTGTAGATTACTACAAAATTCAAAATGACAATGCGCAAGCATCCTTAATCGATAACACATTCATCGCGCAGCAAGCAAACAGTGTAGCTTCTGTACATACATTTGCCTTTGGTGGAAATGTAACGCGTAATAACCTGAACTTTTATCAAAATGGCGAGGGTATTGATTCCATTCTAAACGGTGTTACGATCTTAGAAGGAAAACAACATGTAGATCACAATACATTGGTACACCATACAACTCCGAATTGCGAAAGTCACCAAGATTATAAAGGGATTTTTGATGAAAAAGCAACAGGGGTATTCAATGGAAAAATCATTGTAAACAAAGAAGCACAAAAAACCAATGCTTTTCAATCTAACAATAATATCTTGTTAAGTGATAAGGCTACGATTAATTCTAAACCGCAGCTAGAGATCTTTGCAGATGATGTAAAATGTTCGCACGGATGTACGATAGGACAGTTGGATGAAAATGCATTATTCTATATGAAATCCAGAGGTATCGGCGAGAAAGAAGCGAGAGCTTTATTAATGTATGCTTTTGCCAATAACGTATTGGAGAGCGTAAAAATACCTCAACTAAAAAATAGAATCAATAAACTGATCGCAGATAAATTAAATGTAAGTATTGGATTTGATTTATAAACCGTGATCTCAGTACCTAAAAATACAGCCTCTTTCTAATTTTTTTGAAAGAGGTTTTTTTATGCAACAATTCAAACCATCATATATCATACTACTACTCTATGTTTTTTTTTGCATCTTAATGTGGCAAATTACATGGCAATATTTTCCTATTGATTTTGATGTAGCTTTCCTGAGAATCAAACAACAATACATACAGTACACACATTATAAATTGGCTTTTTATATTCATGTCAGTACTTCTTTCTTTTCACTATTAGCGGGGTTTACACAATTCTCTAAAAAAATCAGAAAGGAGCATCCGCGTGTACACAGAATATTGGGATGGATGTATGCGGTAACGATCATTCTATTTGCTGCTCCTTCTGGTCTAGTCATCGGATATTATGCCAATGGTGGTTTTTGGTCGCAACTAGCATTTTGTATTTTAGCGATAGCATGGTTTTGGTGTAGCTTACAAGCAATTATTACCATAAAACAACAAAAATATACTGCCCATCAAATCTTTATGATTCGTAGCTTTGCGCTAACATTATCTGCCATCACATTGCGCTTATGGAAATACATGATCGTTTTAGTATGGCAACCCAGGCCTATGGATGTATACAGAATTGTAGCTTGGCTGGGCTGGGTGCTCAACTTAGTGATTGCAGAAATTATTATTAGAAAAATTTACTCAAAGAAAATATGAAAAAAATACTACTCATCCTATGCGTATTGCTAGTTGCTTGCCAAGAAAAACAAGAGCAAAAAACGCCTTCTGCTCCCTTAGAACAGACAGCTACTATTGAAGAGAAGAAACCTGTATTAGACTCTAAACAACCTACCCCACAAAAAAACAATCCGTCTAAAAAAACGACAGCATTAGACACCTTATTGGGCTATTATGTAGGTCAATTCCAAGCAGTAGAAATTAATCATGACAAAGGTGCTCCTTCATACTCTAATAAAATAACTATTTCTATAGATGAGATCAAAGAGAATAGCATTTATGGGCATTCTGTCGTAGCAGGAGGAAAAAGAGAATTCGAAGGCGTCATCGATCCACAAACGCTTTTTGCCAAAGTAGTAGAACCCGGAGATAATAAATACGACGGTATTTTTAGCTTTACTTTCTTTGCAGAAACACAACAGATCGAAGGAACTTGGGTAGCCAATGATCAAGATATAACGGTCACCAAAAGAAAATTTACATTAGAAAAACGAACTTTTGAGTATAACCCTACACTCAACTTAGCATATAATGAGGAACATGAGTATCATATCATGCCGCTATTTACATCACAAGAAGAAGAATCAGGAGAAACAGAAGCGATTGATGCCAACCTTCTTAAAGATCTAAACGCATCGGTACAGCAACTTACCCCAGCAGCCATTGAAAACCTACGCAAAGGCGAATTAGCAATTCTTAGAAACCTAATATATGCTAGGCATGGGTATTCCTTTAAAAATAGAAAAATGCGCTATTTTTTCGATAATTATATAGCATGGTACATGCCTATTTCTACAGACGTTAGAGAAGAATTGACCACAATAGAGCACAATAACATAGCACTTATTAAACGCTATGAGCAACATGCGGATCGCTATTATGACTATTTTGGTAGGTAGATAAACACATCTTTTATAGTTTCTTTACAATATATGCACTCCTTGTTTTTATAGATTTGTAAGATAACTTACAGTAACTCATCAATGAAAACAACTAGCTTACTCCTGTGTTCACTCGCATTACTAGCCAGCTGCACACAAAATTCGAAACAAGAAACCGCTAAAAACGATCCGACATTGAAATATCCAATCACCAAAAAAGTAGATACAGTAGATACCTACTTCGGTACCGAAGTAAAAGACCCGTATCGATGGTTAGAAGACGATAGAAGTACCGAAACCGAAAATTGGGTAACGGCACAAAACGAAGTGACCTTTGGATACCTAAACACTATTCCTTTTAGAAGTCAGCTCAAAGAACGATTAACCACCCTCTGGAATTATGAAAAAATTGGTGCTCCTTTTACAGAAGGAGACTATACCTATTTTTATAAAAATGACGGATTACAAAATCAATATGTACTGTATCGTTTTAAAAACGAAGGAGACCAACCTGAAGTATTCCTAGATCCTAATACCTTTAGTAAAGACGGTACTACCTCGCTCGGTGGTCTTAGTTTTTCTAAAAATGGAAAACTACTTGCTTATGCTATCTCAGAAGGAGGTAGCGACTGGCGTAAAGTGATTATCAAAAACGCAGAGACGAAAGAAATCATAGAAGACACCCTCGTAGATGTAAAGTTCTCTGGCTTATCATGGAAAGGCAATGAAGGGTTCTACTATTCTAGTTATGACAAGCCCAAAGGAAGTGAATTATCTGCCAAAACTGATCAGCATAAACTGTACTACCACAAACTAGGCACTACACAAAAAGAAGATACGTTGATCTTTGGAGGTACTGCTGAGCAGAAACACCGATATGTAGGCGGTACAGTTACCGAAGATGATCGGTACCTACTCATTCGCGCCAGTGTATCTACATCAGGAAACAAACTATTTATCAAAGACCTTAGCAAGCCCAATAGTCCATTAACGACCATTGTAGGGCATACCGATAGTGATACATCCCTTATAGACAATGTAGGCAGTACATTATACCTAAGTACCAATCTCGATGCACCCAACAAAAAAATCGTAACAGTTGATGCCAGTCAGCCTACACCAGAATATTGGAAGGACTTTATTCCAGAAACCGAAAACGTACTCTCTCCGAGCACAGGAGGAGGCTATTTCTTTGCAGAATATATGGTCGATGCAGTATCCAAAGTCGTACAGTATGATTATAAAGGAGCACTGATTAGAGAAATCAGCTTACCCGGAGTAGGAAGTGTCGGAACTATGAGTGCCAAAAAAGAAGAAAAAGAACTCTACTACCTATTTACCAATTACAAAACCCCTGGTAGTATTTACAAATACGACATTGCCCAAGGTACATCTAGCTTATACCGCAAACCAACGATCGATTTTAATCCAGATGCCTACGAGAGCAAACAAGTATTCTATACCTCTAAAGACGGTACCAAAGTACCTATGATCATCACCCACAAAAAAGGACTAGAACTTACAGGAAATAACCCAACCATCTTATACGGATACGGAGGATTCAATGTGAGTCTTACACCCGCTTTTAGCATTACCAATGCGGTATGGATGGAACAAGGAGGTATCTATGCAGTTCCGAACCTAAGAGGAGGAGGCGAATACGGTAAAAAATGGCACGATGCAGGTACTAAAATGCAAAAACAAAACGTATTCGATGATTTTATTGCGGCTGCAGAATACCTAATCGCTAATAACTATACCTCTAGCGAATACCTAGCCATTCGAGGAGGCTCTAATGGAGGACTGCTTGTAGGTGCCACCATGACACAACGTCCTGAATTGGCCAAAGTAGCATTACCCGCAGTAGGTGTATTAGACATGCTACGCTATCATACCTTTACAGCAGGAGCAGGATGGGCCTACGACTACGGAACCGCAGAAGAAAGCCCTGCCATGTTCGAATACCTAAAAAAGTACTCCCCAGTACACAATGTATCCGCTAAAACTACCTATCCAGCCACACTGATTACCACTGGAGATCACGATGATCGCGTAGTGCCTGCACACTCATTCAAATTTGCCGCAGCATTACAAGAAGAACAAACAGGTAGCAATCCTACACTGATTCGTATCGAAACCAATGCAGGTCATGGAGCAGGTACTCCCGTATCCAAAACCATCGAACAATACGCCGATATATTTGGTTTTACACTATACAATATGGGATACAAAACCCTGCCTTCTGAAACAGAAACTATGGTCAAAGGGTAAAACAATATCTTGAAGTGATTTAAACAAAAACATCCGCTCTCTAGAAAGAAAGCGGATGTTACTGTTATTAGTGATGTCTTATACTATTTACTATTCATTATATTTTAGATGTACAAAAACAGGAAAGTGATCACTATACCCACCCTTGTATCTTCTACCAGCATACGTACGAAACGGCATGCCCTTATACCGACCACGATACACCTTTAAGAAATCATCATCAAAAATATTAGCCTCAGAAAAACTATGTGCATCTTTCTGATAACGATGAAAATTATTTGTAAAAATGATTTGATCAAATAAATTCCACTGCCCTCTATAATTCAATGTTCCCCTGTATTTAGTCAGTAATCGTTCCATCGGATTGTATAAATCCCCTTGTACCAAATGTCTTTTTACACTTTCATTCGCAGGATCGTCATTAAAATCTCCCATAACGATGATTTTAGCATCAGAGTCCTCTGCGGTGATCTGTTCAATCACTTCTCTATTTTTTTGAGCAGCAGCAATTCGCTTGTGCGCTGTTAGCTCAGCACCATCTCTTCTAGAAGGCCAATGATTGATCAATATATGCAATACCTCACCATGCAATGCTCCTGTAACCCATAGCGTATCTCTCGTAAAATCACGTCTACCCTTTTCATCTTCTAACAGTAGGGGCACACGCTGCGATTTGGTAACCGTAAAATGTGATTTCTGATATAACAAAGCCACATCGATTCCTCGCTCATCAGGCGAATCATAGTGTACGATTCCATACTCCTTGTGTGCTAAATGTTTCGTTTGTACTAAATCCTCTAACACCCGTTTGTTCTCTACCTCAGCTACTCCGACCAATACAGGTGCTTTTCCACTCTTAGAAAATCCGATATTAGAAATGGCAGTCCCTAACTTAAATAACTTTTTTTCATATCGCTTTTTATTCCATCGCTTTTCAGACTCTGGTAAAAAATCATCATCCAAGGTCTCAGGATCATCCTGCGTATCAAATAAATTTTCGAGATTATAGAAAGCAACCGTATGTAGGTTGGTCTGTTTTTGGGTAACGTACTTCTTTGGAGACATGCCATTAAAATTTTTCCTGAGCGACGAAAGTACAAAATATCATTTTTATAGCGGACTGCAAAAAGCCTAAACCACTTCAATATTGTATCTTTGTAGCTTAATTTAGTAGTCGCTTAAACTCTTTGGATGTTAGAAAAAGAAGAAATCACATACGAAAAATCAATCCTGATCGGTATCATTACCAAAACCCAAAACGAAGAAAAGCTCAATGAATTCTTAGATGAGTTAGCCTTTCTTACCTATACCGCAGGGGGGCAAGTAGTCAAGCGATTTACCCAAAAAATGGACGTGCCGAATTCCAAGACATTCATCGGTAGTGGAAAAATGGAAGAAGTACTCGCCTATGTACAACAGCATGACATCAGCACCGTCGTATTTGATGATGAACTCACACCTGCACAGCAGCGTAATATAGAACGCATCCTAAAAGCCAAGATCATCGATCGTACCAATCTGATCTTAGATATCTTTGCACAGCGCGCCCAAACCAGCTATGCGCGTACCCAAGTAGAACTCGCACAATACCAATACCTACTCCCACGACTTACAGGGTTATGGACCCACTTAGAGCGACAGCGAGGAGGAATCGGAATGCGTGGTCCTGGAGAAACCGAAATCGAAACCGATAGACGGATCGTACGAGACCGCATCTCATTACTCAAGAAAAAATTGACCACCATCGATAAGCAAATGGCCACACAGCGAGGCAATCGCGGAAAACTCGTACGTGTAGCACTCGTAGGATATACCAATGTTGGGAAGTCCACCCTTATGAATGTCATTGCTAAGAGTAAGGTATTTGCAGAAAATAAACTCTTTGCCACCCTAGACACCACCGTGCGTAAGGTAGTCATCGGCAACCTGCCCTTTCTACTCAGTGATACCGTAGGATTCATTCGCAAGCTCCCTACACAACTCGTAGAAAGTTTTAAAAGTACCCTAGACGAAGTGCGAGAAGCCGATCTATTACTACACGTCGTAGACATCTCTCACCCTCAGTTCGAAGATCATATCACCTCGGTAAACAAAATACTCGCAGAGATCGACAGTGTAGAAAAACCTACCATTATGGTATTTAATAAAATCGACGCCTACCAACACGAAACCATAGACGAAGACGACCTCATCACAGAGCGCACCACAGCACACTACACGCTCGAAGAATGGAAACAAACTTGGATGAGTAGAATCGGCGATCATGCCCTATTCATCTCAGCCGTTCAAAAAGAAAATATAGACATCTTTAGAAAAAGAGTGTACAAAGAAGTACGCAATATACACGTTACCCGTTTTCCGTACAATCACTTTCTATACCCAGAGATTGCAGAAGAATAAAACAGGTTGAGTGGTATGTATATTATTTGTTTGGTGACAGCAAACAAGTAAGATGGCGTGATCAAAAAAAGCTAGTGTTTTTTTGTTGTAAAAACAGTGTAGTTTCAGTAGCCCGTAGCTAATACCTATACTATTGTATAATCAGGCGTATATCACTTCAATGTATAGGTGAGTCCTAAGCCTGCAATCTCTCGTACTTGGAATGCCCCAGTAGCATTATCATCATAGATCGCCTGAAACACAAAGCTTCCAGAAATATACTTATTCACGACCAAGTTTATAGACAGCGTGTAATCAATATCTATATTCGCAGGATCTTCTATATAATTAGAGTATAAGTTCAGTAATTGTGTAAGCGAAACGTTGGTCAGTACCTCGAATTTTAGGTGTGCAGCAACCGAGCCTCCAAACTCAAGACGGGCGCTCCGTCCTGCCTCTACCCCAAAATAATCACCATCTACATAATCAGGCGTGGTAGTAAACATGCGATTTACAAAAATCATACGAGTCGTTACAGGCGCAATATTAACATGCAAGTCATCATTTTTTTTCCATAGAATACCCGGTCCCGATTGTACAAAGGCGGGCGAGAAAAAACGAGTTTCCTCCGTACGTAGTGTCTCATCTGTTTCATCATCCTTACTAAAGCGAAATCCCTTAGCAAACTGCGTTCGTACATTCGCAAACAGCGAATAATTCCATTGACTCTCAGCAATCTGTTGCCCCAATCGCGTATTCAGTTCGATACGATCATTGGTTTTTCGGGCAAAATCCTCTCCCTTAAGAAACGTCAATCCATAGTCTGCCAGCAAACTGTTATCCCATGTCAGGCTATTCTTGCGATATTTCAATTCGTAGGCCAAGGTCGTATTACCAGCAATATTCGTAGTTCCACCCCCCTGCCAATCCACATTAAATGCCGATTGATTGAACAATAAGGTATACTTACCAGCACTCTTCCAACCATTTTTTTCGGTGGGTTCTTCCTTCTTTTTTCGTTTTTTTAATAACTTTTTCAGTACAGGAACCGACACATCCGTCGCAGTAGTGCCTAGTACACTATCCAATACCCGTTCTAACCGCAGTGCTACTGAATCCCGAGATGTAGGCACAGCTTTCTCCTGCGCTTGTACAGAAACACATGCCCAACAACAACCTATAAAAATAATCCTCCAACGCATCTATAACACACTCTTGCTTATACCATAACGTACAAAGATACTAGATGTTGACTAATTTTTAAAGACCTACTGTATGCTCTTCGGAAATAACAAGCTAAAAAATACGATCTAGTAGGGCGTTCCCCCACTCCTAAGGTCGTGGGGTCGGGCTATCCGCTGTATCTTTTTTGTTAGAAAAAAACAAAAAAGGATGCCGCTCCTATCCCTAACGCAATACGACGTTTAGGATTCGTTCATCAGGGTTTCAATCTCATCTGCCTCAATCGGAATCGTACCCATTAGATTCAATGGTGCACCCTGCTCTTGGATCACCACATCATCCTCTAATCGAATACCGAATCCCTCTTCGGGTATATAAATTCCAGGTTCTACCGTAAATACCATATTCGCCTGCATCGGTTCTGTGAGGATACCGTAATCATGCGTATCCAACCCTAAATGATGCGACGTACCATGCATAAAATACTTCTTATACGCAGGCCAGTCAGGATCTTCTTTCTGTACATCTGCCGTATCGATCAGTCCAAGTCCTAGTAATGCCGAGGTCATTAATTTACCCACCTCTTTATGATATTCAGCCCATAACGTACCCGGTACTAACATCTCTGTAGCACGATTTTTTACCTCCAATACTGCATCGTAGACTGCACGCTGTCGCGCTGTATAACGCCCCGATACAGGAATCGTACGTGTCAGATCACTCGCATAATTAGCATACTCAGCCGCTACATCCATCAGGATTAAGTCTCCCGCCTTACACTGCTTATTATTTTCTATATAATGCAATACATTCGCATTCGCACCACTAGCGATGATCGGCGTATACGCAAATCCCTTAGACCTATGATTGATAAACTCGTGTAGCAATTCTGCCTCTATATTATACTCCCATACATCTGGCTTTACGAAGTTCAGCACCCTGCGGAATCCCTTTTCGGTAATCGCGCATGCCTGCTGAATCAATGCGATTTCTATAGGATCTTTTACAGAACGTAAGCGCTGTAGAATCGGATTGCTCTTCGCTACCGAATGCGCAGGATATTTTTCCTTCCACCATTTCGTAAAACGATCTTCTCGCGTCTCAGTAGCAATCGTAGCACGGTAATGCTCATTCGTATTTACATACACCGTATCGCATTGGGTCATGATCTCAAAAAATACCTTCTCTAAATCCTGTAACCAGTACACTGTTTTGATACCAGAAGTGGCAAAAGCCTTTTCTTTAGTCAATTTTTCGCCCTCCCAGATAGCAATCAGCTCACTTGTTTCTTTTAGAAACAACACCTCTCTATGCTTTGGGTGGGGCGCATCTGGAAACAGTAACAATATACTCTCTTCCTGATCGATACCACTCAAATAAAAAATATCTCGATGCTGCTCAAACGGCATGGTACTATCGGCACTGATAGGGTAAATATCATTGCTATTAAACACCGCAATACTATTAGGTTGCATCTGTGCTGCAAAGTTTTTTCGATTCTTGATAAATAGTTGCGGATCAATCGGATCGTATTTCATAAGTATATCGTATTATTTTAATCGCCCCGTCAATTCTCTATTTTCTAGCAGAAAAATAATATCGACGTGTAGCATGAGTGTAATATTATATAGTGAAGTGTTTACATTGTTTTCATCGGGTAAGACAAGAATAGTATCCATTGTTACCAACAAAAAAAATGGGTAACACTTCCACTTGAGTTGCATCAAAAATACATTAATTTCGATTAGTTGCTTTGTATTATATACGCAATTATATTCCTATTAATAGCAAATTGTAAAAGTTTAAAGCACTGCTATATCCACACCTCTTATTTGCTGTTAAACTATCTTTAAAAAATTTGATACCAAAAGTGCATTCTCTACATTAAAGCCAACTAAAATTATACACTCATGAAAATAGGCTACTCAACGCTCTTTTTATATCTATGTACCATGGGGTTATGGGCACAATCTCCCCCTACCACCTCAGACATTGTACAAAAAGGACTGGTACACAAGCAGCAACTCGCTACCCGTTCTATCGTAAAAAACATCCCTTTTGAAAACATCGGTCCCTCTGTAATGAGTGGTCGTGTAGTGGCCACTGCAGTCAATCCTGCACAACCTACAGAATTCTACGTCGGCTATGCCTCTGGTGGTTTATGGCATACGATTAATAATGGGATTACCTTTGAGCCTGTACTAGATACTGCACCTACCCTAATCATTGGCGCCATCGCTGTAGACTGGAAACACAATATCATATGGGTCGGTACAGGAGAAAATAATGCCTCTCGATCCTCCTACGCAGGTATCGGTATGCTCAAATCCACCGATGGCGGTACTACATGGCAGCAAGTAGGGCTCAACGATTCGCATCGTATCGGTAGAATTATCATCAACCCTACGAATCCCGAAGAAGTGGTAGTAGGCGTAATTGGTAATTTATATACACCCAATACACAGCGAGGAATTTATAAAACTACCGACGGAGGCGCCACCTGGCAGCAAACCCTATTCATCGATGCACAAACAGGAATTATCGATCTATCCTATGCCCCAGAAGACTTTTCGGTACAATATGCCGCAGCATGGGACAAAGACCGAAAAGCATGGAACTTTAGAGGTAATGGACAGGGATCAGCGATTTACAAAAGTACCGATGCTGGTGCCAGTTGGACCAAAATTACCACCCAAACCAGTGGATTTCCCACAGGTCAGGGAGTGGGTAGAATAGGACTCGCCGTATACAATAGCGAGGTACTCTATGCTGTACATGATCATCAAGGGCATAGACCAAAAACCACTACTGATGGTGATGACAAAGGACTGACCAAAGACGATTTTAAAACCATGTCTACCAAAGCATTTCTAGCACTAGACACCAAAAAAATAGAGGCTTTTCTGCGCAAGAATGGTTTTCAGAAAAAATATACCGCAGCTAGTGTACAAGACATGGTACGCACCAAGAAGCTACAGCCTATCGCACTCGCCGAATACCTAGAAGATGCCAATGCCATCTTATTTGATACCCCAGTCATCGGAGCAGAAGTATACCGAAGTAATGACGGAGGTAAAAGTTGGCAAAAGACGCATACAGATTTTTTAGACGACGTATTTTTTAGCTATGGGTATTATTTTGGACAGATTAGAGTGAGCCCTGCCAACAAAGAGCATATCTACATCGCAGGAGTACCTATTCTAAAATCCAAAGATGGAGGCGCTAGTTTTGAAAGCATGAATACCGAAAATGTACATGCCGATCATCACGATCTATGGATCAACCCTGCCAATCCAATGCATCTAATCAATGGAAATGACGGAGGTATCAATATCAGTTATGATGATGGTGCTCATTGGAGTAAGGCCAATCAACCCAGTGTAGGCCAATTCTATGCTATCGCCGTAGATCAGCAAACACCCTATCAGGTATATGGTGGATTGCAAGATAATGGCGTATGGGTGGGTGCTGTAACCGCTCCAGAAAACACAGCTTGGCATCAAAGTGGTCACTATCCGTGGAAACACATTATGGGGGGCGATGGTATGCAGGTACAAATCGATCAGCGAGATCCTAATACAGTGTATACAGGCTTTCAGTTTGGGAATTACTTTAGGCTCGATCGGGCGGCCAATACCCGAACTCCTATACAACCCAAACACGCACTTGGCGAACGCCCGTATCGTTTTAATTGGCAAACTCCAATCCTACTCTCTTCGCATAACCAAGATATTCTATACCTAGGCGCACATAAACTCATGCGATCTATGGATCAAGGTACATCTTGGACCGCTATTTCCGAAGATCTGACCCATGGAGGTAAAAAAGGAAATGTCGCTTACGGTACCATTACCACGATTGCCGAATCTACATTTCAGTTTGGACTCTTATACGTAGGTAGTGATGATGGACGCGTACATATCACTAAAAACGGAGGCGAAACATGGACAGATATTTCCAAAACATTGCCTAAAAACCTATGGGTATCCAGAGTAGTCGCTTCTAGCCATCAAAAAGGACGTGTATACGTCAGTCTCAATGGGTATCGAAATGATGATTTTACGCCATACATCTACCGTAGTGACGATTACGGAGCAACCTGGCAACAGATCGGCAAAGAGATTCCACTATCGCCTGTAAATGTGATCAAAGAAGATCCTAAAAATGCCGACCTATTATACGTAGGTACCGATAATGGCGCCTATGTATCGATCGATCGTGGGCAGCACTGGCATTCTTTTGTAGCAGGCTTGCCCAATGTACCTGTACACGATTTGGTACTACATCCTACTACCGGAGACCTCTTACTCGCTACGCACGGAAGGAGTATTTATAAGGCCAGTATGGCGGCTCTACAGCAGTTAGATGCTAGCGTGCGTGATCGTAAACTACACCTATTCCCCACAGAAAAAACGGCGTATAATCCGTATTGGGGTGATTCATGGAGCCAATGGATGCCTATCAAAAAAGTAGCCAAACACCTCAATTACTATGCTGCCGAACCTAGTACGGTACAAGTAGTCATTGCTACCAAATCAGGTACAGTCCTTCAGGAATTTACGACCGAAGCGATCACGGGGATGAATCAACTGACCTATGATCTTACGCTTTCGGAAAAAGGTACAACTGCTTTACTCGCAGCATTCCCAGACGAAGAGATTACCAAAAAGAAAAACGGAAAGTACTACCTACCTGTAGGCACCTATACCGTAGAGATCAAAGGTCTCGGAAAGACTAGCAGTACAGAATTATTGATAGAGTAAACGAATCGCTAACGTACGTTTCTTATATACTATCAATTGTATACAGAAAATGGATGTCAGATGGCATCCATTTTTCTTTTGTAGGCATCCAAAATATACAGTATCGATTAATATGTGTATCTTACCCCCACTACAAAAAGCCATCGCTATGACACTGACTATGGGGATTCCCGCTTTATTATTTCCAGCCATATCACTAACCATGTTGGCCTACAATGCGCGTTATTTAGCCATTGCAGCGCTTATCCGTCAGTTGCACCAAGAATACCTACATACTCCCTCTAAGAATATCGTACTACAGATTCAGAACCTTCGGAAACGATTATGGCTAATCAGAAACATGCAGGCGATCGCAATTATTAGTTTTCTGACCAGTGTAATCACCATGTTTCTATTGTATATCGAACAGCAGAGTACAGCACATCTGGTCTTTGCCATCAGTCTGGTAGCCTTGATGCTCTCTCTGCTATTTTCATTTATAGAAATACAGATTTCTACCAAGGCACTGTCTATAAAACTAGACCGAATCGAAGAAAAACACTAGTTTGTTGTACAACTTAGTTATATATTTGGAATATGCTTACAGTCGATTCTTTATCCTTTGCCTACGATACCACTCCGATTTTAAAAAATATTAGTTTTACCATCCCAAAAGGACAGCATGTAGCACTGATTGGGGCTAGTGGTTGTGGAAAGAGTACCTTGCTAAAAATCATCTACGGACTGATGGATGTAGCTCAAGGAACACTCTACTGGAAGGATACCCAATTGTTAGGCCCTGCCTATCACCTCGTACCGGGGCATGAACAGATGAAATACTTGGCACAGGGATCTGAATTACAAGCCTTTCGTACGGTAGCCGAAAACATCGGACAGTATCTTTCTAATTTCGAGCCTGAATTAAAAAAAGGACGTGTCGCGGAATTGATGGAGATTGTAGAAATGACTGCTTTTGCAGATACCAAAGTAGAAGTGCTAAGTGGCGGGCAACGCCAGCGGGTAGCACTTGCCAAAGCTTTGGCCAAACGCCCAGAAGTATTGTTATTAGACGAACCCTTTGGGAACATCGATAATTTTAGACGCAATATCCTACGTAGAAATTTATTTGCTTATTTGACTCGAAATGAAATCACCAGTATCATCGCTACGCATGATCAGACAGATATGCTCTCCTTTACCGATCAAACCATCGTGATCCAACAAGGCGAAATCATAGCTCAAGCGCCTACCACTGAATTATACGAACATCCCAAAAACCATTACATTGCTTCGCTGTTTGGGGAGGTCAACTCGATTCCAGTGGCCGTATTACTACCGCATACTACGCATCAAGGAAATATCTTACTATACCCACACGAGCTCCAAATATCCGATACTGCTACATTGCACGGGTATGTAAAATATGCATTTTTTGAGGGAAGTCATTACCTCATCGAAGCGGTACTAGAAGGGCAATCTATTTTTATACAGCATCCTACAGCCCTGCCACAGGGTAGCAAAATTGGTATTTATGTGCCTACTGCACGTATTCATGCCAGAATGAATGATTAAACCTAGTACAGGATAGTTGCTAGATTCTTAATTGGTATGTATCGGTGTGGGTGTTGCCTTATCATAGGTCACTAATTCCAATGCCTGTCCATCAAATACGGCATAGGTATCATGCACGATCCAATCTCCTAGATTGATATACTGGGCATCGGGTTGTAATTGGATTTGCATCGGGAGGTGTCGGTGTCCAAACACAAAATAGTCGCGGTGTTTATCTGCCAATTTGCGCTTGCAGTACTGTACCAACCACTCGTTATCTTCGCCTAAAAAGGTGACATCGTCATCGCCAGAAATCAGCTTGTTTTTTACTGATAGGTATTGTGCCAATCGTACGCCTACATCTGGGTGTAACCATCTAAAGAACCACTTGGCTACTGGATTGGTAAATACTTTTTTCATCCGTTTGTACCCTTTATCACCGGGGCCTAATCCATCGCCATGCCCTACAAAAAAAGTAGTTGTTCCTGCTATAAACTCTTGTGGGGTGTGGTATACGGGAATGCCTAGTTCTTCTTCGAAATAGCCGTCCATCCATAAGTCGTGATTGCCTACAAAGTAGTAAATAGGAATGCCTGCATCGGCGATTTCGGCTAATTTACCCAAGGTACGGGTAAATCCTTTGGGAATAACCGTTTTGTACTCAAACCAAAAATCAAATAAGTCCCCCAATAAAAAAATAGCCGCTGCATCTTGCTGTATGCTGTCTAACCAACGGACAAATTTCTTTTCTCTAGGCAGACTCTGCTGCGATGTGGGTGCTCCTAAGTGATTGTCGGAGGCAAAATATATTTTCTTGCCTTCGGATACATCAATGGTATGTGGTTGTTTCATAATAGGTCGTTCCCTTTGGTAGGTATACAACAGGGCGATACGTTATATTGTATACAAAAAAAGCAACTAGACCGACCCTATCGGCCTAGTCGTATCGTACTTATTCATTATCACTAGCGTACCACTCTGCGTATGAGGTTTCGGTCTCTTTTAGTTTTAATGAATGTAATTGGATATTTTCTGGAAGACGTGCTTTGATCTTTGCTGCAAAATCAATGATCATATTTTCGCTCGTTGGCTGGTAATCTACTAAGATTACATTATGCCCTCGATCGCTTAGTTCTTTTGCCAGTTCTACATGAGGTGTGTTTTTATTAAACACTGTAGCATGGTCAAATACATCTTCGATGTCTTCTTTTACAATCTTTTTGAGATCTCCAAAATCAATCACCATACCTAACTTTACATGACTGGTATCGGTAATTGGACTTCCGATAACGGTGACACTTAGTTTATAACTATGCCCGTGTACATTTTTACATTTTCCATCATATCCGTATAAGGCATGTCCTGTTTCGAAAGAAAATTGTTTTGTGATTCTAATCCTACTCATTACTGTCTATCCAAAAATTTTTGCAAAGTTACGGAAGATTATCGTTTCTTTCTTTTATTATAAAAGTAAACTACTACTAATACGATCCCTAGGATAAGAAATAATCCATTACCGCTTAAAAAATTAAGTATTTTCATCTGTATATGACTGATTTTGTGAACTAAAGTGGTTTCTATTTTTTGTTTATTGTTCCTCTAGCGAACTATAAACCAATACAATAACTCCTTATATCCTTTTTTATTGGATACAGGTGTAGCAGTGATGTACACTTTTTACGATTTGCGATACAGCTGACATTAAAAAGGTGTACACCATTTGATTGTATCGCCTATTATTTTTTGAATTTTGCGATGGCAGCTTTGGTAAACTCCGAGAGTACCAATTCGCCAGAGATGGCTGCACGTTCTGGTAAGAGTTCAGCCCAGTGTGCTGTTCCTTTCCAAGTAATGGTTTTCATCTGCTGTAATGCGGCAGGATTATACCCTGCTAATTGATGGGCAAAAAAGTCTAATTCTTTGTCTAGTTCGGAGATGGTTTCGAACACACTGGCATAGAGTCCACGTTCTTTGGCCCAGTAGGCATTTTTCCACTGCGAGGTGTTCCATGCCAAGGCTTCGAATGCTGAGGTGCCTATTTTTCGGGAAACAGCAGGTTCGATCACAAAAGGACCTATACCGATCGCTAATTCGCTGAGTTTGATCGCAGCGGCCTCAGTAGCCAAACAATAATCACAGGCTGCGGCTAAACCTACGCCTCCGCCTACTGTTTTTCCATGAATTCTACCGATAATAGGATGTACACACTGGCGCATGGCATTGATCACGTTCGCAAATCCCGAAAAAAAGGCAGTACCTTCTTGGAGATTGGTGATCTGCAGCAACTCATCAAAGGAAGCGCCTGCACAGAAGGCTTTATCACCTTCGGATTTTAGAATGATAACGCGTACGGTGGTATTGGCAGATAACTCATGAAAGGCATCAGCCAATCGTGCTAATAGTTCAGAGGGAAAGGAATTACTGGCAGGATGTCCAAATTCTACCGTAGCGATGCCCTCTTGGATAGCTACATATAAACTGCCATTAGGTCTGGTGGTGGTTGTCATAAAATTGCGTACTATGAAAAATATATTGTTTGATTGCTGCTATTTAATTGTATAATTGGTTAATCCATTTTACAAAAGTTTCACACATCTCGTTATCGGTCTCAAGATACTTTTGATTTATTGCTAACCCCATTGGAGTACCTGGTGATTCTTGCCAAGCTAACCAAGTATGTATTTTGGCTTTTGACTTGTGAATCCGTTTATATTTGGAAAGCTCTTTATCTTCTAGGACTTGTAACGTATTTTCTACAACAGGCATTAATTCGTCATTTTTAGGAATCAAATACTTTACAAAATCTTCTAACATGCCATTTTTGTCATTGTTGGGCATGATCCAAATTCCAAAATTAGGAAGCCCTTCTTCTTTGATCAGAGTACCTTGTTTTATTGGATTGTTTGGTACTTTATAGCCTATTTGTGTCAATATTGATCGTAACGAATTCCATCTATCCTGAATAGTTACATCTGCGTCTATTACTATACCAATTGACAATACATCTGTTTTTACATAAATAGGAATACTCTTAAAAATATTTTCTATTCCTTTTTTATCTTCAATTTCAAATGATTGTACAACTTTATGCTTTTCAAAAATATTTGAAAAAACAAACAGATCATCTTTTCCTTCAACTAAAAGAATTTGGTTCATCAGGCTACCGTAGATTTATTTTTTGAGAAGCAGCTTCTTTAACTTCTTCTTCTGAAAATGGATTCGCTTTAACTTCATGTTCCTTTCTGTCTAATCTATATAAACTCCCTTTAAAATCTTTACTTTTTGCTAGTACTTTTGCAAATGCATTGATGCTGTCATTACTATGCGTTGTAACAAAAACTTGAATATTGAGTCGATTTGATATTTCAAAAATAATTTCCCACAATTTTTCTTGGACAGAATAATGTAACCCATTTTCAAATTCGTCGATAAATAAGAAACCATTATCAGAATTCACTAAAGCCAAGGTTAAGTTTAATATCCTATTGATGCCATCACCCATCGCTTTTAATGGATAGACGTTTGAGTTGCCTTGTAATTTTACAATGGGATAGCGTTTGGATCTATAATTATCTTCTCCTATAAAAGATAGTCTAGTAATTTTAGGTTCAATTATTTTTAGTGCTTCAACTACTAAATCTTCTTTTTCAGACAGTGTAATCTTATCCCATAAGGAAGCACTATTAAGAATATCATCTCCCTTAGCATTGATCAAATGAAAATTATCTGATAATGCCACATTTGCTTTTCTAAATAAATGTCTATCTAAACTATACAGATTCGTATGTACAGTATTTTTGATCTCTAATCCATAAGAGGCATTACCATCAAAAGAAGCATTAACTATAATTCTTTTTGTACCAATGATTCCTTGTTCATGATCTATAACATCCTCTTCCTTAAACTTAACAAACCTTAACGAAAAACTCTCTTGGTCAGATATTATGGAGATTGACTTGTTTTCAGAAAAATCGGTACTTCGATGACTAAAAAAAGAAGATAACAGTTTTATATTCGTATCTTCATTAATGTTTTCATTGCTATAATTTTTAATTTCTCCTCGACTTTCTAATAAATGATGAATCCATTGAAAATTACCTTTAGATGCAAATAAAGATAGTGCTTCTAAAACTGTAGATTTTCCTGTATTATTTTTACCTGTAAAAAGATTTACTTTTTCAAGATTTAAAATACTGATCTTTTCTAGACATTTATAATTATTTATAGTTATATCCTTCATTATAGTGTTTTAAAAACAAGGCAATTCAGATCAAAGATATTCTATTTTTATAAAGAAGTGATGTAAACTTTTTCAATTTGCCATAAAAACGATCGTTTGAACTCAAATTTTACCATTTTTGAATTCTGTAGCACTACTAAAAATGCAAACCACTTCAAAGCCTCATAACGTACTTCTCTTTTACAGGGTTAAAGCTACTACTAAAAACCTAATGATGCTACTGTGCTGTATTCCTTGCGTTAGGGATAGGAGCGGCATCCTTTTTTGTTTTCCTTTAAAAAAACAAAAAAGATACAGCGGATAGCCCGACCCCACGACCTTAGGAGTGGGGGAACGCCCTAATTATGTATATAAAAATGGTTTACAGTATGTATTATTAAGAGGGTGTTGCTGCGCTGGCTAGGGGGATGTATTTTTTATAAAACTTGAATATGATGGCGAGTCCTCTCCATAGCATCCATACGGTAATGGCGATCCAGATACCGTGGAGCTTGCCGTCTAATTGCATGGCGATGTAGAGGGTGGGGATAAATCCTAGTACGGTAGCACCGATGAGTACGTTTCTTAGGAAACCTGTTTCGCCTAAACCTTTAAAAACGCCATCGCCTACAAAGGCCAATGCATTGATAGGCAATACCAATACTACGAGGTAAAATACGTCTGTAAATATGGCTAATACGGCTGGGTCTTGGGTAAAGATACTGCCTAGTTGCTCAGGAATACTACTAGCAATACCTCCTAGTATTCCTGCTACGATGGCTCCGTATAGGAGTACTTTTTTGGTCATACTTACGAGTTCTTTATAGGCTTTGGCGCCTACTAGTTTGCCTCCTAGAATGTTCCCTGCACCGCCATATCCATCGATAAAAAAGGCAAAAAACAGCCATAATTGCATGGCTATGGTGTGTGCGGCTACATAATGAGTGCCTAATGCGGTGGCTTCTCGTACGGCTAGGATAAGGGTGGTATTCAGGGCTATGGAGCGTAGAATCAGATTGCCACTCATGATCAGAAAACGGTTCATCTCTGGGTGCCACGGGCCTCGTAATCGGAGGGATACATTGGTTTTTTGGAGTAGTAACACGAGCGATAATACTGCCATCAATGCTTGTGCGCCTACACTTGCCCATGCTGCTCCTGCGAGTCCCATCGGTGCTATGATATCTGTAATACCGTAAACTAATAAAATGTCTAATAAGATATTGGTCGCGACCCCTATCAGGGCGATGACCATCGGCCAAAAGGTGTTTTGCAGTCCTCTAAAAATTCCGAAAATCGCAAATACAAATAGGGTAAGCGGAAATCCCCATACTCGAATGCTATAATAGGTGATGCAATGCGCTAATACTTGTCCTTGGGCTTTGAGGAGTGTAAAAATCTGCTCCATAAAGGGCAGTGTACCAAATAGTACCAATAGACTAACGGCCACATTGCACAGAATGGCCTGTGCGGGTAGGGTTTTTACGGCATCGAGATTGCCAGCTCCTAAGTACTGGGAGAGGATGGCAGAGATCACACTGCGGGTTTGTGCCAATATCCAGATGAGCATGGATAAAAATGTACCGACGATGCCTACAGCGGCTAGTGATGCGGTGCCTTCTACTGGAATATTGCCTACAATTGCAGTATCGGTGGCTGATAAAACGGGTTCTGCAATACCCGATATAATGGCGGGTATGGCCAGTTGATGAATGCGTTTAAAAGTCATAGGTTAGCATACAAGTTCATAACAGTGAAACGGGGCTGTACTTTTATGCGGATAATAGATGTCTTCTAACCGCTGGTAGCCTCGGGTTTCGTAAAAGTGGTGGTTTCTGGTATTCTGACTAAAGGTGTCTAAGCGGATGGATTGATACCCCTCGGCTATGGCGTATGCTTCTGCCCAATCCATGAGTTGCTGGGCATAGCCTTGCCCCCAATAGGTGGGATGTACTGCCAATCGGTGGATATAGAGATTTCGATTAGTAGGAGTGGCCCATTGGACAGCGGCATATGCATCGCTCATCGTAGCGGTGCGCACGATCATTCCTCGAATTTGGTCTGCTATGACTAACACATAGAGCTCCTGTGCGGTAATGTCTTGTAGCAATCGCTCTTGGGTGGGATATTTTTCGCTCCATTGGTGGATGCCTTTTGCTGTCATGGCATTTGCACAGGCAGTGGTTAGGGCTTTGACTACTGCTAGATCGGAGGGTACCGCTTGTCGGATCATAAATGGTGGATTTTGACACTCCAAAAATACAAACTATTCCTTGCTTCTTTTGGTATATAGGTGCGATCCTTTTGTTGAAATGGTGTACACTTTTTATAATTGGTTATAAAAACGATCTTTTGCACCGAAATTTTGCATTTTTTTGAGTTTTTTGGTTTTCGAGTGCTACTATACAACGAACTCATCTTTGCTTTTCGCAGGAATCAAAAAAGTATAAATCACTTCATTATTTTTTTGCAGAAATGTACCTTTTTTTACTACCTTGCTAGTTCGATTATAAATCGGGGATGTAGCTCAGCTGGCTAGAGCGTTTGACTGGCAGTCAAGAGGTCGTGGGTTCGACTCCCATCTTCTCCACAAGCTTAATAGCATTTTAAGTAATTAAAAATGCATTGCAGCATTCAAAAAGTGTGAATACTGCAATGCATTCCTAAAATACCATTTACATACGCTGCTATATTATGGTCTTATGATTTTATGCGTTACTAGCTGTCCCTCTACTTCTGCTAGTAGCAGATAGATACCTTTCGCTAGGCCATGCATATCCAATTGATGTGTCTGTGAGGAAGTTGATTGAAACTGTATGGGTACAAAACGTCCTGAAAGATCAAACATTTTAGGATTCTTCATTCCTTTTGCCTTTATAAACAGTAAATCATTGGTAGCGTTTACGTATAATAAGGAAGATTCCGTCGATGCTGCTGTTTGCGATGCTGCTTTCGATCTAGTAGTACCATCGGTGATTGTCCATCCGTACTCTTGGATTAGTTTATTTTTAGCGGCTTCTGCTGCTCCGCCCCAACTATGTATCGAATTTCCTGCACTAAACACGATTCCCCTTGGTATCTGATAGCGATTGTTTGCCCAACTGATCAAAAGAGCATCATAATGATCCGTAGATAAGGTAACGCCATCCAACATACCACTCATATCTTTTACTCTTAAAGCAGGCAAGGTACTAATGTTTTGATTAAAATTCTGAGCACCACTAAACATATCCTTCATCGTAGTGGAACGAAATGCTTTCCTGTTTCCGATGGGTTGGTTAAAGGCTACTGCATTGGCAAACATGGCCTCAAAGCTTTCTACAAAAGATAGGTTCCAATCGCCAATCGACTGGTTAAATGATTTTGCATTATGGAACATATGAGCCATAGTAGATACTCTACCAGTATTCCAATTGCCAATAGGTTGATTAAAAGCGATTGTATTTTGGAACATCGCTTCCATATTTTCTACAGCGCTAGTATCCCAATTGCCAATCTTAGGATTGATGTTAGGAATATCTGCAAAAAGAGCTTTCATAGAAGTAATATTGCTTACATCCCATTGCCCTATATTAGGGATATGGTCTAGACGGTTACAAGATTGGAACATCGCTTCCATGGAGCGTGTTTTACTGAGGTTCAACTCATCATTGGCTATAATTTTTAGGTGTTCACAGCCTTGGAAATACCCTTTAGAATCTCCTAGTACCAATGCTCCCCACGCTTTGATTTCGGTCAGTTTATTGCGATCTCCTGTATGCTGGAAACTCCAACCCTCGATCTTTCCATCAATGCTGATTGTATACGTATTTGGATAGGCATAGGTGTGTAGTACTTCTGGCTGATCATGTGCAGTGATGCGATCCGAGGTACCATCTCCCCAATCGATAGTAAAGTCATACGTACCGCTAGGCAGTAATGGTAGTTTGAGCTGATTACGAGCAGAGGAATCAGGAGAAAGGTGATCGGTTTTCCAACGTGTCACAAAAGCAGGGCACTGATCGCCAGAACCACCTCCATCGGTGATTTTCCATCCTAAACCTTGAATCAATCGCGCTCTAATCGATTGCAAAGGACCACAGAACGAATACTGCGAATTTCCTGCGTGGAACAAAACGTTTTGCTGTAAGTTGGGCAAACTGCCCCATTTCTTTAAAGTACGTTCGTAGTTAGCAGTCGATAAAGTGACGTTTAGAAACATCGCATCCATACTCGTAACATTGCTGATATCCCAATCGGCTACAGACTGGTCAAAGGATGTCGCTTTTGAGAACATGCCTCTCATTGCTGTCACCTTACTCGTATCCCAATTGCCAATCGGTTGGTTAAACGATGTGGCTTCTGAGAACATGAATGCCATATTGGTAACGCTACTCATATTCCAATCGCCAATCGGTTGGTTAAAAGCTGTGGCTCTATTGAACATAGCGCCCATCTCGGTAACATTACTGGTATTCCAATTACCAATCGGTTGATTGAAGACTGTGGCATTATCGAACATCCAGGTCATGTTCATAGCACTACTGGTATCCCAGTTACCGATCGGTTGGTTAAAGGCTGTAGCCCTAGAGAACATACTTTGGAAAGTAACTACCTTGCTCGTATCCCAATCTCCGATGGGCTGATTAAAAGACGTTGCTCCATCAAACATATTTCCCATCTCGGTAACATTCCCTGTATTCCAATTGCCAATCGGCTGATTGAATGCTGTGGCATTATCGAACATACCTCTCATCACTTTTACATTGCTCGTATCCCAATTGCCAATCGGTTGGTTAAAGGCTGTAGCACCATCAAACATATTACTCATATCGGTTACATTGCTAGTATTCCAATTTCCTATAGGCTGATTAAAGGCTTTGGCTCTTGAAAATAGTTTGCTCATGCTCGTTACCTTACTCGTATCCCAATTGCCGATCGGTTGGTTAAATGAAGATGCTCCTGAGAACATACTGTTCATATTTGTAACATTGCCTGTGTCCCAACCTCCAATCGGTTGGTTGAATGAAAACACTTCGCCAAACATCAATTGCATATCCGTCACTTGGCTTACATCCCATTGCTCGATATTAGGGATGGTGCTTAGGCTAGAACAGAGTTCGAACATACTGGATAGTACAGTGGTTCCAGAAAGATCTGGTATATCGGTAGCAGTAATGCTAAGCCTTCTACACCCCCAGAAGTACCCACCAGAGTTACCTAATCTTAGCTGTCCCCATTGGACTAGTTCTTTTAATCTTAGTGCATTTTGAAAATTTTTGCCTTTAAAAGACCACCCTTCGATCGTACCAGTAATGGTAATGGTTTGGATATGGACTACCTAATAAATTTGGGACGATTTTTTAAGCTACATTATTTAATTGCTTTATTTTAATTTTTAGTTCCATTTCAGCTGGTGTTAAATAATCCAAGCTAGAATGTAATCGTTTATAATTATACCAATTGATGTAATCATCTATACAACTATAAAGTTCTATGTAATTACTGAATTTATGTCTATTAATGCACTCGTATTTAATAGTTTTAAAGAAACTTTCCGCTACTGCATTATCCCAACAATTCCCTTTCCTACTCATGCTTTGAGTTTGATTTTTAAGAGGATCATTAAAGTACTGTTGCATTTGACAACTAGCATATTGTACACCTCTATCAGAATGAAAAATATGATTATCAGTAATTTGTCTTGTTTTTATAGCTTTTTTCCATGCTTTTAAAACGGTATTTTCTGTTCTCATGTCTTGACTTACTACCCAAGAAACAACCTTTCTATCTGCAAGATCCAATATGGCTGTTAAGTAATTCCATGAGTTTCCTACTTTGATATAAGTGATATCTGACACCCATTTTTCACCTAATTGTGAAGACCTAAATTCTCTATTTAATTTATTGTCTGCTACTGTTAAATCATGTGTAGAAGCAGTAGTGACTATATATTTCTTTTTCAGAACACTTTTTAACCCTAATGACCTCATAAGGGAAGCGATATAAGAGACTGAATAATATAGCCCCTCACGCTCTAAAGCTTTTTTTATACGTTTACTACCGTAGATTTGCTTGTTCTGATCAAATAAGATACTGATGCGTTTTTTCAAATAAACCAAAGAGGTTTTTTGCTTTTTAATGTCTTTTGTTTTTAACCAATGATAGTATGAATTCTTACTTACTCTCATACACATACACAACTTTTCAACAGGATATTCACCCCTATGGGTAGTAATGAATTCATATCTTACCTGCCGCTCTTGGAAAAGATGCTTACTGCCTTTTTTAAGATATCACGTTCCATAGTGACTTCACGTAGTTCTTTACGCAAATTAGCTAACTCTTTCTGTTCTTCTGAGAATTCTTGAACTGTCTTTAAGCCTTTTGATTTATCGCTAAATTCTCGCTTCCAGCGATTAACCATACTATGAGATAGATTATATTCAATGCAAACTTCCTTCACTGGTTTGCCCGATAATACTAGCTCTACTATCGTTCGCTTAAATTCTAAATCGAAACTCCTTTTTTTCATATCATAAAGGTAAAAAGCTTATCTAAATCGTCACAACAAAACTAGATATTCCAACCTGTAATTGGTGTAGCTAAAAACAATTTCTTTACACTCAATACGCTAAAAAAAGAAGTCTTTAGAGGGGAGAGTAAAAAACCACTTTATGTTACTGCTATCGGTATCGATTTACACGAAGCTAGTTCACTTATTTTAAATATGCATGGCGATTTTAGAATACCAACCATCCTAAAATTAGTCCTACTTTGTCATCTTAGAAAAAGAGGGCAAAATATTTTGATGAATGATAGTAAACACCTTATTTTGCCCATATAA
>CANMMM010000006.1 GCA_947498935.1 uncultured Aquimarina sp.
TCGGCTCCTGGATTACTCAAAAATGATCGGTTTGAAAAAGAAGGAGTCGTACCTGTATCTGCTACAGACGAAATACATTTCTTTGCTGGAGGAGGCTATGAATTTGACCTCAGTGAAAATTTTGCCCTAAGACCCTCTGTATTGGGAAAATTTGTGTCAGGAGCTCCGTCTTCTATAGATCTATCGCTTGCAGGAATGTACAAACAAAGAATAGAGTTTGGAGCTAATTATAGATTGGATGAAAGTATTACAGGGTTCTTTATGGTAGAATTCTTAGAGCGACTCCGATTTGGATATGCTTATGAACAGACCACAACCAATGTCAATGATTTCAACCAAGGGAGTCACGAGATCATTCTAAAGTTCGTACTACCGCATAAAAAATGGAGCAATCCTAATAGATTCAAAAGCTTATAAATTGTAGTGTTTATATAGAAGATATTCATCATTACGTAATGTATTAATGAATATGAAAAAGAGAGCATCTAAATTCGTTTTTAGGTGCTCTCTTTGCATTGTTTTGAATCGTAGAAGTATCGTTATGCTACCATTGCTTGTAAAGTATAATACATTAAAAAAAATAATTAATTATAGGTTCAAGCATATTATATTACATAAACTTAGTGATAACTTGTGTTTCGGTATGTAGTGTTTTATGCACGGGACATTTATCTGCAATTTGTAAAATTCGAGTACGTTGTTTTTCATCGAGATCTCCTTGAATTTTGATTTCTCTATGGAAGGTATCTATCTTTGCGGTTGGATCTTCGCAGTTTTTACAATCTTGTATATGTGACTTACTATAAGAAGTATGTACCTCTACACTTTGTAAATCCCATCCCTTGCGAGTGGTATACATCTTTATAGTCATTGCGGTGCAAGCAGATAATCCAGCAGATACATATTCATAGGGTGAAGGTCCAAAATCATTTCCTCCTACATCTGTAGGCTCATCAGCAATCATGTAGTGATTACCCACTTTCATTTGTGTTGTATACCCCTGTACATTTCCGAGTGCTGCAATGACTTGATGTGTGCTTTTTAATAACGGTTGTTTAGGAAGAGGAACATATTTAGAAGACCATTCAGCAATGACTCTACCTGCGTATAATGAGTCTTCTTTTCGCATGAGTAAATGATCAGCGCCATCTAGTGTTACAAAACTTTTTGGATGCTTGGCAGCGATATAGATTTCTTCTGCATTTTTAATTCCCACGGTGTCGTCTTGTGGGGAGTGCATAACGAGTAATGCTTTGTTTAGCTTTTTAGCAACATCGGGTAATGATTTTGTGGCTAGATCTTCTATAAATTGTTTTTTAATTGTAAAATCTCTACCACTTAGGTTTACAATTGCTTGACCTGTAGCTTCTATTTGATCCATACCACTCTTAAATAGGTGTTGTACGTGTGTAGGATTAGAAGGAGCCCCAATAGTTGCTACTGCTTTAATAGTTTCCATTTGCTGTGCTGCAAAAATAGCTGCTGCTCCTCCCAAGGAGTGTCCTATCAGAAGGGAAGGTGCTTGGTAGTTTTTAGCTAGATAATCAGCTGCTGCTAATAAATCTTCTATATTACCCGAAAAGTTAGTGTCTTCAAAATCACCTTCGCTTTCTCCTAATCCTGTAAAATCAAATCGTAAGACACCAAAACCTTTTGCAGTTAATGATTTACTAATATTACGTACTGCTCCTAGGTTTTTATTACATGTAAAACAGTGTGCGAATAAAGCAAAATTATGTGGATGTTGCTCAGTAGGTAACTCTAATCGACCAGAAAGGGTATGACCTTGTGTATTGGTAAAAGTAATTTTGGAAAGACTCATAAATTGCTGTTTTTATTAAATGTCGCTGTTTTAAAGATACACTAACTTTTTGGAAGGGTTAAAAAACAGTTAAAAAAACAAGAGATAAACTGCTGTAGGGGGATTATGGACTATTTTTTGCGTTAGGGATAGGAGCGGCATCCTTTTTTGTTTCTTTTCAAACAAAAAAGATATAGCGTATAGCCCGACCCTTGGGAAACGCCCTAATACTATAAAACAGCAATACTATATCATAGAATAGCATTGCTGTGATGTGTATATAAAAAAGTGTGTATTATATAGTAGCGTATTATTGCTTCTTAGTAGGAATATTCGTTTTTCTTACCCAGATGAGTAACTTCTTTTCAGTAGGTTTTTTCATATTTACCGGTATTGTAAATTGTCCTTTGGCTTCAATGCTTGTTTTGGATTCGGCTATTTTTTTATTTTTTTTCCCTGTACCTTTTTCATAGATAGCCCATTCTATACTAACGGTTTCATTTGTTAAATTAAATACTATAGGAAGTTCTATATCAGTAGGATCTATGGTGGTAGAATATGGTGATTTCATACAGCTACTACGTAGTGTACGCCGTTTTAGATATAGAATTTCTACGTCTAAACAAATAGACTCATTACTCATATTCGACATATTTTGAGTATTTACAGCAGGGGGTTGCCCAACATTACTGGGTTTTGTTGGCTCTGATGGCACTGTAGTACTACCTTGCCCTTGATTTTCTATACGATCAGGTAGCGGATTAGTGATCTGTTCTTGTCCCAAAAGTGTAGTGTCTTCTAGAGTCTCTGTGTCACATGCATATAATAAGAACAGTGAGATGGCTAATAGAGTGGTTATTTTTTTCATCTTATATGTTTTATCGTTATTTAGTTTAGATAATTCATGAGTTATGAATCATATTAACAATGATAAAATTATAAGAAAGAAGAGTAGCAAACAGGGGAGTTTTCACAACTGTATGCTTTAAATGTATAAATGGAAGGATTGATTACATAATTGGTTCGAAATTATTTAAGAAAATTATTGAGAATCTATTAATTTCTTTCGTATAACTCCCAATTATAGGGTAAATAACTGACTTTTGTATTTTTAGGAATAGATTTGTCAGTGTATTTCTTTATAAATTCAACGATATTACCATTATTAAAGTCTTTTTTATACCATTCAAAAACTTGTGATACTTGTATTTCTTGCTTAGAAAGTATATTTTTTCTGCTGTCGTTTATGTATAGTTTTGTTTGGGCTTCTAGCTCTTTATAGATATTAGCGCCTGTATATGCTCTGTTCCATAATTTTGGCGATGATTTAGCCGCACAATTAAGAACAAAGTGTACTCTTGGCTCATTCATTTTTCTAAGAATGGTATGTTCAATATCATCTAGACTATAACTAGTACCATTTACAGTAACCACTTTTCGTTTCCAAGGGTTTTCAATATCATTAATAGAAGTAACTGGATAGTGGTCGATAATCATTTTCATTACTGCTGCATTGTATAAGTTTACCCAATAGGCAAGTCGTTCTGCTTGACTATACTCTATATCTGGAAAATTAACAGACAAAGAAGCAAAATATTGATAAAAAAGAAATTTATCTCTTATAAAGCCCTTGTAGTCTACCTCTCCTTGGTTAGATACATTCAGTAATAATAATTGATCCCAAACCATATGGTCTATTCTCTTCTGTGCAGAGAGTGTATTGAGAGTACATACAATAACGAGTAAGAATACAGCGGTTTTTTTCATCTTCTTTGCGACAATAAATGGATTGACTTTATACTTCATAATAAGTATTACTATGAATATATGCAATATAAATATTTATTATGATATTGCAATAGTTAAATAACGATAAAATTCATAAAAAAACCGACAAAAAGATATATTTTTACAAGTTTTAACTAGTTTGTTATAATTTTTTGGTAAATAAAGTAGGGTTAATCTTACTTTTTAGAAAATACATCATTGGACAAAGTTACAGCATGTGGTAGAATCTAAAGAAAAAATAGTCAAGTGCAGTACTTCTAAGGTAGTTCCCCTCAAGGGTTGGGCTAATTCGTTTTAACTCTTTACACTTCTATCGTCCCGCTGTGGATTTCCATCTAGACTCCCTACCTAATGCGAGTATAAAAATAAAGTGCACATTGATATTGATTAGGTGTAGGATACTATATATTAGGAACCATTGAATAGAGTTACATGTAGAGTGCATGAAGGTAAACAAACAATTGTTAATTCTTTCTTATTAGATTCTATGTAGTAAACAAGATACCTATAAAAATAGTAAATTTAGTGTATGAAGAAGAAACATACAGTCTTTAGAAGAGGATTTACTTTTCGAAAATATGAAGCACCTCACCAGTCCCCATTTGAAAAACTATTTGATCTCTTTCAGGAAATTATTACACATACATCAGGAGATTTAGAGGAAGCACTAGATTGGTTAGAACAGCTAGATAAAGAGTACCATCTTACTAGCGAAGACTATACATTAGATGACTTTATAGAAGATTTAAAGAAAAAAGGATACATCCGAGAAGAAATAAAACCTGATGGAAAAGGAGGGGTAGCTATTACTTCTAAGACGGAACGCGCTATTAGAAAAAGAGCACTGGATCAGATTTTTGGGAATCTAAAACGAAGCCGCTCTGGGAATCATAAAACGCAATATACAGGCAAGGGAGATGAACATGCAGGAGAATTTCGTACTTATCAATACGGAGATTCATTAGAACAAATTTCGATTACAGAAAGTTTAAAAAATGCACAAATCAATCATGGCATTGGAGCGCTAAAACTTACAGAAGATGATTTAGTAGTAGAGCAAACTCAGTTTAAGGCACAGATGAGTACTGTACTGATGATAGACATTAGTCATAGTATGATTTTGTATGGAGAGGATCGTATTACTCCTGCAAAGAAAGTAGCTATGGCGCTATCAGAATTGATTACTACTCGTTATCCAAAAGATACGTTGGATATTTTAGTTTTTGGAAATGATGCTTGGCCCATAGCGATAAAAGATTTACCGTATCTACAGGTAGGTCCTTATCATACTAACACAGTAGCTGGTCTACAATTAGCTATGGATATGCTCAGGAGAAAACGTAATACAAATAAGCAAATATTTATGATTACCGATGGTAAACCAAGCTGTATGATTATGCCAGATGGGCAGTACTATAAAAATAGCAATGGATTAGATCGTCATATCGTTTCTAAATGCTATATGATGGCACAACAGGCACGAAAATTACACATTCCAATTACCACTTTTATGATTGCACAAGATCCTTACTTAATGCAATTTGTAAAAGAATTTACGCATACCAATCAGGGAAAAGCCTTTTACACTGGAGTAAAGGGATTGGGCGAAATGATTTTCGAAGATTACGAAACCAACAGAAAAAAAAGAATCAGAAAATAATATAAACACAAAGGATGGATCGCTGTTTACATAAGCAGTTGGTTTTATTCCTCACATATCATTTTATGGATATACAAAGTATCACCACTCTAGGACAACTTAAACAATCAGATTATCAAACAAAAAGTATAAAAGATGAATTGAGAGGTAATTTGATTACAAAAATTGCAAGTCAAGAACCTACTTTTACAGGAATACATGGATATGAACATACTGTGATTCCTGAATTAGAGCGCGCAATTTTATCTAGGCACAATATTAACTTACTAGGGCTACGAGGGCAAGCAAAAACAAAATTAGCCCGACAAATGATCAACTTATTAGATGAATGGATACCTGTAGTAACGGGATCAGAAATTAATGATGATCCATTAGCGCCTTTATCTAGATATGCTATCAATACGATAGCACAACATGGAGATAATACTCCTATTAGTTGGGTACATCGAAGTGAGCGTTTTGCAGAAAAGCTAGCCACTCCAGATGTAACAGTAGCTGATCTCATTGGGGATGTAGATCCTATAAAAGCAGCTAATCTAAAACTAAGTTATGCAGATGATCGTGTCATTCACTTTGGGATGATACCTAGAGCCAATCGATGTATTTTTGTAATTAATGAATTACCAGATTTACAAGCACGTATCCAAGTGGCATTATTTAATATTCTACAAGAAGGTGATATCCAAATTAGAGGTTTTAAATTACGACTCGCATTGGATATGCAATTTGTTTTTACAGCCAATCCAGAGGATTATACGAATAGGGGAAGTATTGTAACTCCATTAAAAGATCGTATTGGGTCACAGATTTTAACCCATTATCCAGCATCTGTAGCAATTGCTAAAACGATTACACAGCAGGAAGCGTCATTAGATGATCGACAACATGCAGCTATATATGTACCAGAAATAGCAAAAGACTTATTGGAACAAATAGGGTTTGAAGCACGCGAAAGTGAGTTGATTGATGTAAAAAGTGGTATTAGTGCACGGATGAGTATTACTGCTTTCGAGAACTTATTAAGTACTGCGGAGTATAGAGCACTTAAATCAGGAGAAACACAGACAGCTGTTCGTTTGAGCGATTTTATGGGAGTGATACCTGCTATTACTGGAAAAGTAGAGTTAGTATACGAAGGCGAGCAGGAAGGAGCGGCAGCAGTAGCAAATACATTAATTGTAGATGCCATTAAAACGATGTTTCCTATGTATTTTCCAAAAATAGAACGCTTAGAAAAAGAAGGGGTAGATAGTCCTTATCAAGAATTAATAGATTGGTTTTTTGAAGGTACAGGCTTTGAGTTATTAGATGATATAGCTGATGATGAATATCATCGTCAATTAGACGCGATTCCTCCCTTAACTAGCTTATTGGCCAAATACCAACCAGAGATATCTGCTAAAGATGCCTATTTTGTAAAAGAATTTTTATTATGGGGGTTAGTAGAATATAAAAAATTAAGCAAATTTAGGCTATCTGAAGGTTTTAAATTTAAAGATATGTATGGTAGTTATATTAGTGGTTTATAAATCACCACCATACTACAAATAATCGTGTATAAACGCCCCTCTTACTTTTCATCCAAAGTAGTGGGGCGTTTTTTCGTTCATGATGTAACTGAATTTCTTGAAGTATATGTGCATAGGTATGCCATCGATTCCCTAAAGATGGTGCAACAATCCATTCTTTTTTTAATGGAATGTAAAACAAATGCGCGGCATATTGCTGTGCTGTAAATTCCGAAATAGAAATCCAATACCCTACGATACAGTTAGGGTTTATAATAGGAGGACAATAATTACGCATTGCATAAGGCATGAATAAATTTGCATAAAAACAAACTTGCTGTTGTATAGTATCAGTATTGATTTCCATACGTTCTAACGTTATTTTAGTACAATTGTTATGTAATAAAGGAAGTTGTTTTTTTTGTAATTTTTTGATTTTTTCGGGTAAACTATCTTTTTGATTAGGGCCTATCCATTGTGCTAATTCTTCTTTTTCAGAATCAGGGATATATAGATAGAACTTGTACACCAATTCGATATGCAATAATTGATTAGTATGTGTATCCTTGATAATAAAATCTAACTCTCCAATAGTGGTTTTATGGTCATAAATTTGTAGCCCTTTAGCAATGAGTAAGTACTGATTCGTGTAGTGCAAGTAATGTTCAAAAAAGTATTCAATACGTTTGCCTAGTACTTCATTGGTTGGAATTTTTATGTGTATAGGAGGTTTTGGATATGGGGGGACTACTAAATGGCAAATCGGTACTATATCTGTAGGTGTGTCCCAAAGCGAATGACTGTTCAAAAAGCCTTGAAATTGCGAATCTAGGGTCATTAATTTTTTCTAAAAACAGAAAAATATTTATTCAAAATCGGAGTCAATATTTTTCTATCTACAGGTTTAGCGATAAAATCATCGCAGCCAGCAGCCAATGCTTTTTCTATATCTTCTTGTGTAGAGTAAGCGGTTTGTGCTACCACAGGTAGTTCAGGCCTAATTTTTTTAATTTCTTTAGTGGCGTCATATCCGTCCATAATAGGCATTTTGATATCCATTAGTACGATATCAATAGTATCATTTTCTTTACAGAGTGATACTGCTTCCTGCCCGTTACTAGCTCTATAAATTGTAAATTCATAGTCAACCATTTTTTCTAATACGGTCTTAAGTAATAAGAAGTTGATATTACCATCTTCGGCGATTAATACGATATGCTTTTTTGTTTTCTTATCTTTCTCAATATATGTAGTAGTTTCTTGTTGCATAGGGTGATATGGAATCTGTATGGTAAAAGAAGAGCCTTTATTTTCTTGGCTAGAAAAAGATACTTTACCACTCATTAAGTCTATATTTTTTTTGGCAATAGCTAACCCTAATCCTAGTCCTCCAAAGTTTTTTGATATTTCTTTTTCTGATTGCGAAAAATTCTGAAATATTTTTTCCTGATCCTTAGGTTTGATACCAATACCTGTGTCTGTAATCATGATTACTATGTAGGAGTCTTCGATATAGGAAGTTATAGTTATAGTACCTTGATATGTAAATTTAACACTATTATCGATAAAATTGTTTAAAATTCTAAGAAGCTTTGCTTGATCAGTGATGATATGTTTCTGAACATCAGTTATTTTATTGTTTAACAGTAAGTCTAGCCCTTTTGCACTAGCTTTAAGGGTAAATAGCTCCACAATGTTTTGTAATAATTCCGAAATATTAGTAGCTATGGGTACTGTATCAATGTTCGATGTTTCTAATTTAGAGATTTCTAAAATATCATCTACTGATGCGATTAATTCTTTACTACTATCAATAATAATTTGTGCATAGTCCTTTTTTTCTTGATTACTTAATGAATTATTTTTCAATAATTCAGAAAACCCAATGATTCCGTTCATAGGAGTTCTAATCTCATGTGAAATATTTTGTATAAAATTTGTTTTCACCTGGTTACTTTCTTCTGCGAGGTCTTTAGCGACTTGAAGTTCTCTAGTGCGTTGCTGTACTTTAAATTTTAGATAAAAGTTTAATAGCGCGATGACAGCAATGATAGAAATACTGACTAAAAAGAATAACATCCAGAATTTAGGTCTTTTGTAAAAAGGTTTTACAATATCAAATAACCAATTGTCAAAGATGCGTTTTTTTTCGCCATATGTAATTCTATCGATTGTTTTATGTATGATATTATTTAGCGTATCATTAGATTTTGATACTGCTATACTAGGAGCATATTTTAAGGGTATATCATAGGTAATTTCTAATGTGTTTAATTGTTCTTGTCCAATTAGATAATGAGCCATTGCTTTGGTATCTATATATGCATCCGTAGTACCATTTTGTACACTTCGTAGGCATAAAATACTATTCTTGTATTTTATGATTTTTATATGAGGATACTTTTCTGTAATGCGATCGTAAAAAGAATACCCTTCTACCATGGCAATCGTTTGGTTTTTAAATTTGTGTAGAGAAGTAGGGATCTCGTTATCTTTTCTAGAAACTACTACCAAACTAGATTGAAAAAGCTTGGAATGAAATTTCATGAATTGAAGTCGCTGAGTGGTTTCCTCCATTTCTAGTACCATATCTATACGCTCAGCTTTGGCATCTTTAAGTAATAATTGCCAATCGATGTATTGTTTTTTCTTGAATGTATAGCAAAGCTTTTTTTCGATAAGTGTTAAGTAATCAGGTAAAATACCATTGATACTGTCATTTTTAGTTAAGAATTGATAAGGAGGGTAATACGGATACACAGCTATTTTAATACTGTCTTGCTGAGCTAGCCAATTTTTTTCAGCTTGTGTTAGTTGATTACTATCACAACTCATACATAAGAAAAGCAGCAGTAATAAGTAATAAGGAATATGACGGAGTGTTTGATACATTGTGTGAAAAAAGTTTGTGCTGCTAGTTGTTTTTAAATACTCTAAAATGTTTTTTGAGCATCGGAAATAGTATTTTTTTGTCTACAGGTTTGGAAATAAAATCATCGCATCCTGCATCTAATGCTTTTTGGATATCTTCTTCGACAGAATAGGCTGTTTGTGCTATTACAGGAAGGTCAGGTCTCATTTTTTTGATATATTTAGTGGCATCATATCCATTCATGATAGGCATCTTAATATCCATCAACACTAAATCTATATTTTTATTCTCGCTACAGATCGTTACTGCTTCCTTACCATTAATAGCTCTATAAATAATGAATTCATATTGATTCATTTTAGATAATATTGTTTTTAAAAATAAGAAATTCGTTTCGCCATCTTCTGCGATCAGAATGATATGTTTTTCTTTTTTGATTGTTATTTTTTCAGCTCTATTAATCACTGTAGTATTTTGTTTAATAGGAGTGTAAGGAATTTTAATGATAAAATTACTTCCTTCGTTTTGCGAACTATCTAATTGAATGTGTCCTCCTAAAAAATCTGCATTTTTTTTAGCGATGATTAACCCTAATCCAAGCCCTTTTAATTCCTTAGTGGTAGAAATACTTTGCTTAGAGAAACTTTCATTGATTAATTGTGTTTTTTCTGCACTTATTCCGATGCCTGTATCTTGTACAGCAATTGTTAGAATCTGTTCAATAATTTCATAGGTGATGGTAATACTCCCTTGTAGTGTAAATTTAATCGCATTATCTATAATTGCATGCAAAATTTTATTCAGTTTTGGTCGATCCGTAAGAATGTAATTAGAATGATCTCCCAACTTATTTTCTACAGTTAATAAAATACCTCTTTCCTGTGTTTGAATCTGATAAAAAGCATGTAATGTGTCTAATAATTTAGAGATATTCACTTCCCCTAATTTCAGCGTAAAGCGATTGCTTTGTAATTTTGATAACTCTAGAATATTATCAATGATTGAAATCAGTGTTTTACTACTAGAAATAATCATTTGTGTATATTTTGTGCGATCTTCTGTAGATAGTGTATTATCTTCTAATAATTCAGAAAGTGCAATAATACCACTCATAGGGGTTCGTATTTCTTGAGGAATATTATTGATAAAACTCGTTTTTAATTTCGTGCTCTCATCTGCAACTTCTTTAGCAATCTGTAATTCCTCTGTTTTTTGCTTGATTTTGAATTTTAAATATGTATTTGAAGCTACAATTAATAAAAATAATGAAGAAGTAATGATTGCTACGATGACCCAAAACTTTATGGATTTATAAAAAGGAACAATGCTATTAAAATACCAGTTTTCTAAGATTGCTTTTTTATCATTCTTGTTGATGTCTTTTACGACCTTACTAATAATACTATTAAATATTGGTGTGTGTTTTTTTGTAGCTACACTAGGTCTGTAAACTAAGGGAGTTTCGCCATTGATCATTAAATTTTCTAATTTATGATATTGTATATAATAATTAGCCATAGCCTTACTACCTACATATGCGTCAAATTTCCCTGCATTTAATAATTCTAATGCTGCAATTTCATTAAAAGCAGTATGTATATCTAAAGAGGGATTTAAATAGCTTAGTTCTTCAACAATTGAGAATCCTTTAGGGAGGATGAGTTTTTTGTGAACCAGATCCTCTATAGTTAATTGTTCAACGACATCCTTACGCGTTACGATAACATGTTGAGACTCTAAAAGGGGATCAAAAAAATCAAAATATTTACTGCGATAGGGAGTAGATTGGATTTCTAGTACGAGATCGATTTTATTTTTTTTGGCATCTGATAATAATTGTGACCAATCTTCATAATGTACCCGCTTAAATTTATAATCAATTTTCCGTTCTATATATTCTAGATAATCAATAAAGATACCATTGATTTCATTTTTTTCATTGATAAATTGAAAAGGAGGGTAGTAAGGGTACAGCGCAACATTTATAGTGTCTTGATCAGTAAGCCATTGTTTTTCTTCAGTAGTTAAAAGTTCTGACTTGGAGCAAGATATAATACTAAATATAGTAAAACATAAAAAAAATGAGTAGGATATGTGTCTTATCATAAATATTTTAATTTCTCGATACCTACTTTTTTTCATTTATAAATATACTATTATTCTGTAGGTTATAAAAACTAGATGCCTTAAATTACTTGTAATCTACAGCTTTTTTGAAGAAATAAATAGGGAATAAACAGTTCTACTTTATTTTACAATTGGTAGCATCCCTTTGATGACTTTATAAAATGAAGCCACTGAGCGTGTTTTACATACTGGTATTGACCCTCCAAAGCCCCTAGAAAATCAGTAGACGTGTTTATAAAGAAGTAAGTAAAACTTCTCTAACTGTGTTTTTTATAGACATATTAGTACATGCTGTATCCAAAGCAGCTAATTTTTTTGAATGTTTAATTGTGTGAATAGGTTTGGTGTTATTTTTTATAGCCCATTTTAGTATAGTTATTCCTTTTTTTAATTGATTTTTTGAAGCATTTTGTTGACTTAGCTTAGTAATAGCGCCAATAATATGTTCAATCAAGTACTCTTTAGAGATCTCATCTTTTTCATTAATATCTACTCCATATGCAATTAATTTTTTGAGCACACTAAGATTTAGGTTATAAGCAGCACTTTTTATACAGCCTGTGGTATCCACAGGTTTGTGAGACAATATATAATCCACCAGTATTTCATTATTGTAAGCACAAGCAGTTTGTAGAAAGCTCATATCAGTATAACTAGTACGAGTTTCCGTAGCAATATCACCTTCTTCAAAATGAGCAATAAATTGCTGATTAAAGCTGCGTTCAATCAATAAATAATAATACGCATTATTAGCGGCTTCTTGAGATGGTTTTAGATTATAAATATGATGGGGCGTATACTGTTTTGGAATAGCGTCAGATGTAGCAACGATCGTATTAGAAGTCGTATTTTGCATATGAGCTAGCAGCTGATTAGGAGTAGCTATATACAATACCTCTTGCTTATGTAAATAGCAGGCAATTCCCTGATTTGCATCCCACGAGCAACTACCTAAATAACCTATATGCGCAATTTTATTTTGCAGAGTAGTGCTAATAACTATAGCATTTATTTTTATATGCTTTTTTACAGCTGCGATCGTATTTAGTTCAGGCAATAGCCTGTCATACATTTCGCAGAGCTGTGCTTTTCTATTGATCATGTAATGACAAATAGCGTTATAAATAGCCTCTTGGTTATTAATTAGATAGCTTACGGCTTGTATCTGTGCTTTACTAGGCGTGTAGCTGTCAGATAGTTGATCGATGAATCGTATGACGATTTCTTTTCTGGGATGAAATTCAGAGAAGTGATAATCCGTCTCCCAGCAACCGTCCCATTCGTATTGCTTTTTTCGTTTGAAAAAAATCATATCACTTTGGGGTTTTAATGAGTATTGAGATCGCGAAGTGTAGTTGTTTCTTTTTTAGTCAAAGAAAATACACTATAGCTTATTTTTTAGTGATGCGATTACATAACTAGCCTTTTCTGAAATTATTTTAGTCAATAGTAAAAAAAGCACGTATTACACCTATTCAGTGGGGAATCAAGCAGATTAATTTTGTGAATTTTACTACAGGCGACACACTAGTTAATGGCTATACTAAAGAGTTATGTGTTTAGTAAAGCAATACTATGCACTGCTACAATGGCAGCAGTTTCAGTACGCAAACGATTTGTACCTAATGTAATCGCACGATAATTAGCAGCAATAGATTGATTGATCTCATTAGTAGAAAAATCTCCCTCAGGTCCAATTAATATTGTATACTGTTGTTCAGGGAGTATAACTTCTTGTAGCTGTTGTTTGTTTGTAGTTTCACAATGTGCTATAAAGAGTTGCCCTGCTACAGGTTGGTTTATAAAATCATTAAAAGTCATTGCAGGGTTTAAAGTAGGTAAATAGCACTGTAGTGATTGTTTCATTGCGCTCTGTACGATACGCTCAAAACGTTCTAACTTTATCACCTTACGTTCACTATGATCACAAATGATCGGAGTAATCTCATCGATACCTATTTCTGTAGCTTTTTCTAGAAACCATTCAAATCGATCATTCATTTTTGTAGGCGCTACAGCGATATGTAATCGGTATTTTTTAGCAGCTTGTACTGTCTGATGACTAATTTGGATACTACATTTATTAGGATTAGCAAGTATAATAGTAGCATCGTATAATGTACCGCGTCCATCTGTAATATGTATGGTGTCGCCTTCTTTTTTTCTAAGTACTTTAGTAATATGCTTACTTTCTTCTTTAGAAAACACAAACGTAGTAGCGATATCTGTAATTTTGCTGCTGTAAAATAGTTGCATAGTAATGGGAGTATAGTTTAGAGACGGTTATTAGTAAGTGGTATTAGAGATCGATTCTGGCTTTGGCAACAACACTCATATCTGTAAAATCATTTTTACAGTATTTTAGATACCCTACGATAGCTATCATGGCTGCATTATCTGTGGTGTATTCGAATTTAGGGATATACGTTTTCCATCCAAATTTGTATTCACCTTCTTTTAGTGCTGTTCGTATTCCAGAGTTAGCAGATACACCACCTCCAATAGCGATGCGATTAATTCCTGTTTGTTTTACTGCTTTTTTTAATTTATCAACTAGTATATTGACGATCGTATATTGTATAGAAGCACAAATATCATCTCGATTTTCTTGGATAAAATTTGAGTTTTCTTTGACTTGTTTTTGGATAAAATAAAGTACAGCCGTTTTAAGGCCACTAAAGCTAAAGTTCAATCTATCAACTCTAGGTTTTGTAAAAGGAAAAGCCTTAGGATTTCCTTCTTTTGCATAGGCATCGATTAAGGGGCCACCAGGATAAGGGAATCCAAGAATTTTAGCACTTTTGTCAAATGCTTCACCCACAGCATCATCAATCGTTTCGCCAATAACCTCCATATCGAAATAGTCATTGACTTGTACGATTTGTGTATGTCCTCCACTGATAGTCATTGCTAGAAATGGAAACGTAGGTTTTTCATACCCCTCTTCTTCTATAAAATGTGCTAGAATATGTGCTTGCATATGATGCACATCGATCAGAGGAATCCCAAGCCCTAATGCTAGTGATTTAGCAAATGAAGTACCCACTAACAATGATCCCATTAGCCCGGGACCTCTAGTAAAGGCAATAGCACTCAGTTGTTCTTTGGTAATACCAGCTTGTTGTATTGCCTGATCAATTACAGGAACGATATTCTGTTGGTGTGCTCTAGAAGCCAATTCAGGTACTACACCACCGTATTGTTCGTGTACTTTTTGCGATGCTACCACATTAGAAAGTACGTTGCCATTAAGTAGTACCGAAGCAGAAGTATCATCACATGAAGATTCAATACCTAATATATATACATTTTGTGAGCTCATTATGAGGAAAAGGGCATAGAAATTGTTAATATTGTCAACAAAGTTAAAACAATAATACGTATCAAAAAATTCTGGAAAATATTGAAAAGGATTTTCTTTTCACTAATAGTACTATTCCTACTATTGGTTTTACTATTTTCTGTCCCTTCTATACAAACATATTTTGGTAAAAAAGCAACTGACTACCTGAATGATACCTACGGGGTAGCTATAAAAGTTGGTAAAATAGGGCTTAGATATTCTGGGGCTATTGATATCAAAGAAGTATTAATTAAAGATCATCATCAAGATACATTAATCTATGCTGGTAGTATAGCGACTTCCATTCTTAATCTTACAAAGCTTTCTAAAGGGCAACCCGAATTTGGAGCAGTAGCAGTGGACTCATTGCTCATGAAAATGAAGCTATATAAAGGCGAATCGAGTGATAACCTCATGACATTCGTTCACAAATTCGATAGTAAACCTCCTAAAAAAACTACGAAGAAATTTAAGCTTACTACTGATAAGATTACGATGCAAAATAGTTTTTTTAGTTATACAGATGAAAACTTTACTACTCCAGAATTAGTTACACTAAGTGATATAGCATTAGAAGCATCTTATCTAATTGTAGACGGACCAGAAGTGTACATTCATACAGAATCGTTAGCTTTAAATGAAGGTAGGGGATTGGTCGTAAAAGAGCTACAAACAGACTTTTCATATACACCTACAGCCATGTATTTTAAAAAGATGAAGATGAAAACACCTGATTCTAAAGTAGAAGGCGCGATTACATTTTCATACGATAATGGAAGTCTAGTAGATTTTGTAAATAAGGTACAGGTCAATGCAGATTTCGAAAAAGCAAAAATCTCTACCAATGATTTGATTCCTTTTTACAATAAATTTGGACGTAATCAACATGTATATCTCACGAAAACTAATTTAAAAGGAACATTAAATAACTTTTATTTAAAAGATGCTAAATTACGTGGACTCGATCGTTCCGAAATAGAAGGAGATATTCGTATAAAGAATGCGGTTACCAATCGTTCTAAATTTAAGTTAGAAGGAAACTTTAAAAACTTAACCACTAATTACTATGATTTGATCAATCTGTTACCTAGGTTGTTAGGTAATACATTGCCTAAACAATTGTATCAATTTGGTAATGTCAAGGCACAAGGAAATGCTATCATTACTACGAATATGGTGGATGTAGATGTAGAGCTGTTTTCTCAATTAGGTACTGTCAAAGCGTTTGTGTTATTGGGTACCTTAAACGATCAGGCAAAAGCAACTTATAACGGAAATATTATATCCAATAATTTCAATTTAGGTCAACTATTGGATAAAAAGCTACTGGGTACTGCTGCTTTTAATATAGATGTAGACGGGAGTGGATTTACTTTAGAAGATTTAAATACTAAGTTAGAAGGCGATATCAATCGTTTAGAATTTAAAGGCTATACCTATACCAATCTCAGTGTAGTTGGAAATCTAAAAGATCCAGTATTTAATGGGAAATTAGTTTCTAATGATCCTAACATAAAATTTGTATTTAATGGGATCGCCGATATGTCTCAAGAAATAAATAACTATGATTTTACAGCCAATGTAGATCATATCGATTTACAAAAGCTACATATTTTTACCAGAGACAGTACATCTATATTTAATGGAGATGTATTTATGAATATGAAAGGAACAGGTATTAATGATGCAGTAGGAACCATAGCGTTTACCAAAACCCTATACAAAAATCAAAATGCCAGTTATTATTTCGATGATTTTGAGATCACCTCTAGTTTTGATGCCTCAAATATTCGAACCATTACGATTAATAGTCCAGATATTATTGAGGGAGGCGTACGAGGTATTTTCAAGTTCGAAAATGTATTCGATTTATTTCGAAATTCTATCGGTAGTTTATACACCAATTTCGAAGCCACAGAAATTACAGACGATAATTTTATGGAATTTAATTTTAATATCTATAATAAAATTGTTGATGTATTCTTTCCAGAAATAGAATTTGCACCCAATACATTTATTAGAGGAAGGGTAGAAAGCAATGATTCAGAATTTAAACTTACGTTTAGATCCCCAGAAATCAAAGCATTTGATAATCTGATGCGCAAAGTAGATATACAGGTAGATAATAAGAACCCATTATTTAATACCTATGTAGCAATTGATAGTATTAATTCCAAATACTATGATATTTCTAAATTTAGTTTGATCAATGTTACGCTAAAAGACACCTTATTTATGCGGTCAGAGTTTAAGGGAGGTGTAGCTAACCAAGATACTTACAACTTGGATTTATATCATACCATAAATGAAGATAATAACTCCGTATTAGGTTTTAGAAAATCAGATTTTACCTTTAAAGGGTATACATGGGATATAAATCCAGATAAGGTAAAAAGTAACAATAAAATTATCTTTGATACTAATTTTCAAAATATAGATATACGATCTATCATACTGGGACACCGAGACGAAGAAATTAGAGTATCAGGTATAGTAGAAGGCAAAGATCATAAAAATGTACGAGCCGTATTCAGAGATGTAGATTTAAATAAAATTACACCGGATATCGAAAACTTAAAATTAGGAGGTGTAGTAGACGGTGATATAACTCTTGTGCAACAAGAAGGCGTATATTTTCCGCGTTCTACTGTGATTATTAATGGGCTAACAGTTAACGAATCCACACTAGGTGAATTACGACTTAATGCCGCAGGAAACGAGTCATTGACCCAGTATAAAATCAATACACGCCTAGTAAATGAAGCAAAAGTAAAAACACTCACCGCATTGGGAGTGATTGATATTGGGCGTGCTAGTAAAGAAATGAATATCGATGTCAAGTTAGATCAGTTTGCCATTGATGGCTTTAGTGATTTAGGAGGGATTGTATTAAATGACCTTAGAGGACTCGTATCAGGTAACGCTAAGATTACAGGAAACTATGTAAACCCATCGATAGATGGAGAACTCACACTCAATCAAGCAGGGCTCACAATTCCTTATCTAAATGTAGATATGGCGATCGAAGAAAACGCTACGGTAACCCTTAAAAATCAGCAATTTATTTTTAATGATATTGATATAACAGATACCGCTTATAACACAAAAGGGGTATTAGGAGGGTATATAGCACACCAACGATTCTCAAACTGGCAACTGGGATTGATACTTACCGCTGAAGAACGGTTACTAGTATTAAATACCGAAGAAGAAGAAGAGTCGCTATACTATGGAAGAGGTTTTATCAGTGGCGATGCTACCATTACAGGCCCTACAGACGAACTAGAAATCAATGTCAATGCCAAAACAGAAGAAGGAACTGTATTTAAAATTCCATTAAATGATTCAGAATCTATAGGAGACAATTCCTATATTCATTTTTTAAGCCCAGAAGAAAAAAGAGCACGTTTAGAAGGAAAAGAAATCATATTAGACAATATCAAAGGATTAGCCCTCAACTTTGACCTCGATGTCGATAATACCGCAGAAGTAGAAGTAATAGTCGATAAAAAAACAGGAAACACACTCAGAGGTAGAGGAGCAGGGATCTTGCGTATAGAAATTAATACCAATGGTAAATTTAAAATGTGGGGGGATTTTGCCGTATATGAAGGGATTTATAATTTTAGATATGGAGGAGTTGTCGGAAAAGACTTTACGGTACGATCAGGAGGAAGTATTAACTGGGATGGGAGCCCTACTAGAGCAGTATTAGACCTTAGTGCTGTATATAAAACAGAAGCCAATCCAGCAGTATTGCTAGAAAACTCTTCGATTAATCGTAAAATACCCGTAGAAGTAGTAGTAGATCTTAAAGGAGAATTAATACAGCCCGATTTAGATTTTAATATAGAGTTGCCCAGCCTAAGTTCAGTAGCCAAAAGCGAATTAGAATTTCAATTAGAAGACCAAGCCACCAAAGAATTACAAGCCCTTTCTTTAGTTACACAAGGGCAGTTTTACAGTGGTGAGTTGGGCGCAAACTTTATCACAGGAAATCTAGTAGAAAGAGCCGCAGGATTGGTAAACGGTATCTTCTCGGGAGATGATGATAAGTTTAAAGTAGGGATCAATTATGTACAAGGAAACCGTACGATAGATGAAACCGCAGCCGATCAATTCGGGGTTACCGTGTCTACTCAAATAAACAATAGAATATTAATTAATGGTCGAGTAGGAGTACCTATTGGCGGGGTTAGTGAATCAGTCGTTACAGGAGATGTAGAAATCGAATATCTCTTTAATGAAGAAGGGAGTTTTAAAGGTACTATTTTTAATCGTCAAAACGAAATTCAATACATAGGAGAAGCACAAGGGTATAAACAAGGAGTGGGATTGTCTTATTCGGTAGATTTTGATAATTTTAATGAATTATGGAAAAAAATATTCACTACAGATACTACAAAAAAGAAACAAACAGTAAAAAGACCACCAACTACCCATTCCGAAAAAAAGGAATTTATTAATTTTACAGATAAAAAAAGTAAATAATTCCCGTTATTGTAGTACTGTTTTATACAAGATTAACGAAGGTAGGTACTACTGTTGTAGCGAATGGAATGAAAAAAAATAGGTTACTTTATGTGTCGTCTAAGCACATCAGTCGATAGCATTAGTAAACAAAAAATAAAGTGATGTACACTTTCTTGATTTCCACAAAAAACGAACAATTTGTGATTATGCATATTGTTTTTTGAAACAAGTTATTGTTTTAAAACATGCTAATTACAAAATTACAATCTAGAGAATGTTTTTTGCAGTCAACCATAGAAGCGTACATTATTAGTAGCAAAAGTAATTTTCAAATCTAATTTTTATACACAGATTCATGGCTAAACAAATTAGAACAATCGGAGTAATGACCTCTGGAGGAGACTCACCAGGGATGAATGCAGCTATTAGAGCAGTAGCCAGAGCATGCTCCTATTATAAAGTAAAATGCATAGGGTTTTATAGAGGGTATCAAGGAATGATTGAAAACGATTATTGCGAGATGACAGCTCGAAGCGTTCGAAACATTATCAGTGAAGGCGGTACCATTCTCAAATCAGCCCGTTCGGATGAATTCAGAACCCAAGAAGGACGAAAAAAAGCAGCAGACAATCTACAAGAATTAGGCGTTGATGCCATGGTACTTATCGGAGGAGATGGTACCTTTCGAGGAGGGCAAATTTTTAGCCAAGAGTACGATATACCAGTAATAGGAGTGCCTGGTACTATAGATAATGATATTGCAGGTACCAACTTTACGATAGGATATGATACAGCATTGAATACAGTGGTAGATGCGATCGATAAGATACGAGACACAGCCAGTTCACACGATCGATTATTTTTTGTAGAAGTCATGGGGCGCGATGCAGGATTTATAGCTCTCAATAGTGGAGTAGGAGCCGGAGCAGAAGAAATACTAATCCCCGAAGAAGATTTAGGTTTAGACAGGCTGTTAGAATCATTACAGCGTAGTAAAAGAGCAGGAAAGTCATCCAGTATTGTAGTTGTAAGCGAAGGAGATAAAATCGGAAAAAACGTATATGAGCTAGCTGATTATGTAACCGCTAATTTACCAGACTATGATGTACGTGTTACCGTATTAGGGCATATGCAACGAGGAGGGTCACCATCCTGTTTTGATAGGACATTGGCCAGTAGACTATGTGTAAAAGCAGTAGAACTACTATTAGATGGTAAGCAAAACCTCATGGTAGGGCTCGTGAATAATGATATTGTAGCCACCAATTTCGAAGCAGGTCTTAAAGAAGATCATGGTATTAATAAGGAGCTACTTAGGATTTCTGATATTCTATCTGTGTAATATACACAGGTAGCACAGGCTTGTACTGATTTCCCATCAATCAAAAACCAATCTATTAGTAACATTATGAATATTGCAATTATAGCCCATGATGGCAAAAAAGCGGAAATGGTGCAGTTCCTTAACGAACACCAAGACATTTTACGTCAAAAAAGTATACACTTAATTTCTACAGGAACCACAGGAGAAAAAGCTAAAAAAGGAGGTTTTGCGGTAGAAGCATTATTATCAGGTCCATTAGGAGGGGATGCACAAATAGCGGCCGCAGTAGCAGAAAAAAGAGTAGACATGGTAATTTTCTTCAGAGATCCATTAGCCAAGCATCCACACGAGCCAGATATCTTTATGTTAATGCGGTTATGTGATGTCTACGATGTCCCATTAGCTACCAATCCATCTACAGCTCAGATGCTGTTTAAAGGTATGTGAACTTTCCGAAAAAATAGACATAAAAGAAGTTATAAACTAATTCAATATCTTATAAAACAACTACTCTAATTTTATGAACTCATCTTGACTTTTTGTTTTTTACCGAAAATGAGAAGAAATTTGACTGAATAAGGCACTTTTTGAAATTCATAGCAGCGCTACGGATAAAAAAAAGTAACGAAATACAGGTGAATTTTAGTCATTTTTTAGGGAAAGAAAAAGTCAAGATGAGTTCTATAAAAATCATCATTTATTAGTTGATCGTAAATGATGATTTTTATAGATGATTATCGTTTTTTCTTTTTAAAAGGAATCAGATAACTAATCGTGTAATTATATCCTATACCAAATCTGCTAAAATCATTCGTTCTACCAAATCCTGGAACAAATAGATTTTTAAAAATTTCGGGTTGCTGTTGTTTACCCATCCTTCGTATAGAAGCACTAGCACTTAAGTAAATATTAGCTATGAGTTCTACCTTAATACCCAGGACCATTTCAATCCAATTAGCTGTTAGTGTATCCGAAGTAACAGGCTCCGTATTGATCTGCGTAGGAAAAAAATTAGAACCCGTAAATACATTATATCTATTCAGTGATTGGTCAAAAGAAGCAATTCCATACCTAAACCCTGCAAAAATATTATTCTGCATTCCATACCAATTATCATATGTATTGTAATCAAATCCGATTCTCAGGAAATTACCATCACCCTCAGCATTGATATTTGTTTCATCTCTAGTCAAGGACTCATTACCGAACTCAACCGCAGCATAAAAGTTTTTATACACCCGATAGTCTGCCACAATTTCGAAACCGCGGTACAGATCATTACTCTCGGTACGTACCAATCTACTAATGTCAGCACCGATACGCAATCCATATTTTTCAGATGGCGGAAGCGTATCTACAGCAGTTGTGTTGGTTTCTTGTTCTTGCCCATATCCGATGAGCGTGATCATTATACTACTAATGAAAAATAAACAGATGCGCTTCATTTTCTCTTTTAATATTTTCTTCTCTTAATTCGATTCGATCTATCCAGTTTAAAGTATCATCATCTCCATCATTCAATTCACTAACCACCCCTGCCGTAGTACCTAGATATACAACTCTAAATCCACATGCACTACTCACATATTCCTCTTGCGGTGTATACTGTAGTTTTAATGTATCTATATTAGGAGGTGATCCTGCATTCGTAGTATCCGCATCAATAGTGATTTCAAAATCTGTAAAAGCAGCATCCGTACGTAGTGGAATCAAAATAGAATCTTGATTGGTTTCAAAACGGATAATACTATCGAATCCAATCGCCTTTACCGCTAATTCATTAGGACGTTTGATCTGATCAGGCAGATCACGATTAAAAAATTTAATAATCAATTGCGGCGTAATGGGAGTATCCTCGGCACAAATATCATCACGTTCACAGCTCACTACACCATAGGTAATGCAGCCTAGAAGTAATAAAATGCCTAAAATATGGTATAATTTCATTCTCAAATATTCTTTTTTAGATAATGCTATACAAATAGCTATGTAATGTATAATAAATCTATCAATCGTATGCACAGAATCAACAACACGTTGGTGTTAGATATGATTTAGTAATTTACGTGACCAAAAGTAGTAAACATAAATCAATATCTATAGACTATCATTCAAAAAAGAAAGACGATCAGAAAATTACATTGTGACTCCCATAGGTTGTTTTTAGATAGTTACTTTTGCTAAGTGTTTGGAAAATAAGTTTTTGATGCTAGTGGCTACTGTTTTAATTATTTGGGCGTTACCACAAGGGTCGGGCTATCCGTTCCAATTCCTCGCACTCCTAAGGTCGTGCTGCGGGATTTCCTCTACTATCCCTAACGCAGTTCAATACGTATACTAAAAAGAAAAACGACCTAAAAATGAGTATTTCGGTCGTTTAGATATAGAAGATGATGTATCATCTTATCGTTTCTCTAGCAGTACCACATTCTCTACATGATGTGTTTGTGGAAACATATCCACAGGCTGTATCTTCGTTACCTTATACGTAGCATCTAAAAGCGCTAAATCCCGTGCCTGTGTAGCACTATTACAGCTTACATACACGATTCTTTCAGGAGAGATAGCCAGTAGCTGCGCCACTACATCCTTGTGCATACCATCTCTAGGCGGATCAGTAATCACTACCTCTGGCTGTCCATGTGTAGCGATAAAATCTGCGGTAAATACCTTTTTCATATCCCCCACGTAGAACTCTACATTATCGATCTGATTATGTGTTGCATTCGCTTTAGCATCTTCAATAGCCTCAGGTACCGCCTCTACACCGATCACTTTTTTTGCCTTTTTGGCTACAAACTGAGCGATAGTACCCGTACCAGTATACAAATCATATACCAGTTCATTACCAGTTAACCCAGCAAAATCCCTAGTAATTTTATACAATTCATACGCCTGTTTAGAATTGGTCTGGTAGAATGATTTCGCATTGATTTTAAATCGCAGTCCCTCCATTTCTTCCTCTATATACGACTTTCCATGATAGCATATTACTTCCTGATCGTAGATCGTATCATTTCCTTTGCCATTAATCACATATTGTAACGAAGTAATAGTAGGAAATTCAGCGAGGATATAATCCAGTAGCAAGGTTCTTTTAGCTACATCCTCATGGAAGAACTGTACCAATACCATGATTTCACCAGTAGACACAATCCGCAGCATTAACGTACGCAAAAACCCCTTTTGCTGCCTAGCATTATAGAATTCGAGTCCATTTTCAGTAGCAAAAGTTTTGATCTTGTTACGAATCTCATTACTTGGATCTTCCTGTAAATGGCAGGTATCTATATCCAAGATTTTATCCCACATACCAGGGATATGAAACCCTAACGCATTTCGATTTTCGATTTCCTGCCCACTATTGATCTCATCCAATGATAACCAACGGCTATCACTAAAGGAGAATTCCATTTTATTACGATAATAAAACTGAGTAGCAGAAGGTGCAATAGGCGTTACCTCAGGTAATTCCACTTTGCCCAAACGAGTGATATTATTCACCACCTCTTGCTGCTTATATGCTAGTTGGTGTTCATAGCCCATAAACTGCCATTTACACCCACCACAGGTACCAAAATGCGTACATTTAGGAGACACTCTTTTATCAGACTCCTTATGAAATGCCGTAGCAGTACCCTCATAAAACGCCTTTCGCTTTTTAGTAGTTTGTATATCCACAACATCCCCAGGGACAGCATTGTTTACAAAAATCACCTTTCCATCAGGAGCTTTGGCAATGCTTTTTCCTTTTGCACCTGCATCTATGATTTCGATCTGTTCGAAAACCTTTCTTTTATTCTTTCTTGCCATAGCGCAAAAATAGGATTTAAATAAAAAAAACAGCTCTTTTAAGCAGTTTTTAGTTGTACATACACTTTTAGGAGTTGAATTGATGTAGCGATTTTTTTTTGGCGTTCTCCAAGGGTCAGGCTCCGCTGTATCTTTTTTGTTTTTTTAAGAAGAAGTGTTTTACTATTTTTGGATTGAAGCGAAAAGTGAAGATTTTATGATCAAATACAGTAATTTTTTTGTTGCATAGCAGCGCTACGGAACTCAAACACTTCTAACCAAAAAAGGATGCCGCTCCTATCCCTAACGCAGCAATAGTCATAAAAGTAAACAACCAGTCGTCGTATGACGGGAGACTGTAACGTACGGTTCTGTGAGAGGTATGGGGTGAAACTCCTTGTATCTACTTGACTTTGCAACTAGTACCGTTACAGCTTGGCAGGGTACGAGTAAGTAATAGCAAAAACAAACACGATCTATTTTATTGATAGGTTACCTCGCTAGATTATCATATATGCTAGTTCGAGTTTGCAACTCGGACTTCCATACGAGTAAGCAAATACTCACTAAATGATAAAAACCAATTACAGCGCTATAACTGGTTTCTTTTTCTGCTATATGTTGCCATTTTGCTTTCGTTGGCTGCAACGGCTATCGTAACAGTTAGGTAATGGGTAGAAGTTACAACTCTCCGCAAGCATTTGTACTTATAAATAATGAGGAGTGCCATCAATCCATGCGTTATACACGGAAAACATTTCCGCGTTATCGGATTACAATGTTTTATTATTTGCTAATGATTAGATGGTATAGTAATAGTTAAGACTACTATTTGTATACAGAGAGGGTATGTATGATACTTTCTATTTGCGTTAGGGATAGCAGAGGAAATCCCGCAGCCCCGACCTTTAGGAGGGGCGAGGAATTGGAACGGATAGCCCGACCCTTGTGGTAACGCCCTAATAATATTATAGACTAAAAACAGCCAGTTATATCACTACAACTGGCCGTTCTATTTGTAAACAGTATGATTATTCGTTTAAAAAATAGTAACGGATGTAACTTGAAGTTATGTGTCTGCTACTATGTTAAGCTCTTATTTTTTATTAAACTTGTCTAGGATTTTTTCCATTTGTTTACCAGCTGCGGCTCTTCCTCCTAAACCGAATGAAAGGGCAATGGTAATGGCTACAGTACCCAAAGTAAGACCAAATGCTAGGTTTATGATCTCATTAGCGATACCCATAGTACGTAATCCGATGGCTAGGAAGATGGCTATGATAGCCATTCTAAGGATGGAAGCGATGAACTTATTACCTTCTTTCTTTGCAAAGTTTTCATACGCTAGGGTAGCAATCCAGTTTCCGATGGCTAAGATGATGAGTCCAAAAAGGATGTTACCTGCATAGTTAATAACGGTGTGTAGAATGTCTGTGAGTCGTGTAAATTCTAATTTCTCTACGGCTGTTACGATTCCAAAAATAACGATAAAGAAGTATACAATATTTCCGATCAGTTTTACAATATTGGCACTTCCTGTAATGCTGTTTAGGTTTATTTTCTGGAAGAAGTTATTTAGGTTCATGCTGTTTAGTAAGTCTTTTAGCAATTCGCTGATAAATCTACCTCCTATAATAAATACGATCAGGATGATGGCTGCAACCAATACTTTAGGTATCGCACTTAAAAAGGTTTGTAGCATGGCGGTAGCAGGCTCAGAGATAGCATCCATGTTTAGGATATTGAGTGCTGCGATCAGTAGGGGGATGAAAATAAAGATAAATACTACTTTTTTTAGAATCGCTACGAGGTCGATATTTTCGGGTAGTTTTAGCTTAGGAGTGAATTTCTGAATGGTATCTCCAGAAAGTCCTACTAATTCAGATACGATAGAAGCGAGCATATACCCTATATATCCTACAAGTCCAGCTCCTATAATATTAGGGATGAATCCTAGGAAACCACTGAGCATGTGTTTTATAGGATCCATTACATTATTAATACCTAGTTTGTCTAATACTAATAGAAAGACAAAGATCATGATCAGGAAGTATAATAACTTGCCAATAAAGCTGGATAGTGTAACTTTATCACTTTTTAGCTTGTTATCGATGCCTGTTTTTTTGATGAGTTTAGTGATTACTTTTTTGATAATATTGGCTATAAACCATCCTATAATTAGAATGATGATAGCGAGTAAGATGTTGGGGATAAATTCTCCACTTGTGAAGTTTTTAAATAGATTGTTTAGATAGTCCATATAATTGTTATTTAATTTAAAAATGAAATTAATAGTTGCAACAAATATGTGGGGCATATAAATATACCATTAATAATGTAAAATCGATAAAAAGCTTTTAAAATCGATGAAAATGCTTTTATATTTGTGGTCTTACAGTACTTCTCATGGATGATTTCTCTCCTGTATTATGTATCAAAGAAGGAATCGAATAAGTTTTATTTTAATACGTGAATACATGGCAATTTTAGATAAAAAGTCATCACAGCATTCAATTGATTTAGAAAATAAGTATGGAGCTCATAATTATCACCCCCTACCAGTAGTACTGAGTAAAGGTGAAGGTGTATATGTATGGGATGTAGAGGGTAAAAAGTATTATGATTTTTTAAGCGCCTATTCGGCGGTTAATCAGGGACACTGCCATCCTAAAATTGTGGGGGCAATGACCGCACAGGCACAACAGCTCACACTGACTTCTAGGGCGTTTTATAACGACCAATTGGGGGTTTATGAGCAATTCGTGACTTCGTATTTTGGTTTCGATAAGATATTACCGATGAATACGGGGGCAGAGGCTGTAGAAACTGCACTTAAAATCTGTAGAAAATGGGCGTATGAGAAAAAAGGAATTCCAGAGAATGAAGCGCAAATTATCGTATGTAACAATAATTTTCATGGAAGGACTACTACGATTATCTCTTTTTCTAACGATCCTGTGGCTAGGGCTAATTTTGGTCCCTATACTGAGGGATTTATAAAAATAGAATATGATAATCTACAGGCATTAGCGACTGCCCTGGAAACTCATGATACGATCGCAGGGTTTCTGGTAGAACCGATACAGGGAGAAGCTGGGGTATATGTGCCTTCTGATACGTATCTAAAGGAAGCCAAGGCGCTGTGCGAGAAACACAATGTATTATTCATAGCGGATGAAGTACAAACAGGAATTGCGCGTACGGGTAGGTTACTAGCTACTTGCGGTAATTGTAGTTGTCCAGAAAAGAATTGTTCTGGCACGCCTGATGTAAAACCTGATATTTTAATCTTAGGAAAGGCACTGAGTGGTGGCGCGTATCCTGTTTCTGGTGTATTGGCGAATGATCCAATTATGGAGGTGATTCGTCCAGGGAATCACGGGAGTACCTTTGGAGGGAATCCTGTAGCGGCGGCTGTGGCTATTGCTGCGTTAGAGGTGGTAAGAGATGAGCAACTGGCTGTAAACGCAGCTGTATTAGGGGAATTGTTTAGAGCGGAATTAGCAGCGTATATAGAAACGTCTTCTATCGTGAGTTTGGTACGTGGAAAAGGACTGCTTAATGCGATTGTGATCAATGATCACGAAGAGAGTGAAACGGCTTGGAATATATGCGTAGCGCTAAAAGAAAATGGCTTGTTGGCTAAACCTACTCATGGTAATATCATTCGTTTTGCACCTCCATTGGTGATGACTAAAGAAGAGTTACTGGATTGTGTACGTATCATTACGGATACCTTACAGCAATTCGAACCCTAATCTAAGCGTAAGCATAGCGCGCTACTATACGATGGTTAGTGCGCGCTCTTTTATATGAAGTGGTTTACATTTTTTTGATTTCAGCGAAAAATCAAGGTTTTGTGATCAAATACAGTGATTTTTTAGTGGGATAGTAGCACTCGAAAACTTAAAAATTGCAAAATTTGAGTGTAAAAGATCGTTTTTATAGCACAATGAAAAAGTGTAAACCACTTCTATTACTGATTGTGAATATGTATTACCTTCATTTTAAAAAGATAACTGATAATGATGGTGATAACGGTGATGGTGATCAGTAGGATACGAATATGTTTGTCGTATTTTAGTAGTATCCAAAAACGACTGATCATAAATACTAGTAGTAGTATCAGTGGATAGACAGCAGGATACATGTAGAATGCTGCTTGGAATTCTCCTTGCAGGAGTAGCATAACAGATCGTTGTAATCCGCAGCCTAAACAGTCAATACCGAATAGTTTTTTATTGAGACAGGGGAGCATGTATTTTTCCATGCAGTTATTTTTTTGATGAAAGATACATAGAAGTGATGTAATACTGTAGAGATGGTGTGTACTTTTTCGATTTCAGCGACAATCGAAGATGTTGTGACCAACTACAGTGTTTTCTTGTAAGATAGCGGCGCTCGAAAACTCAAAAATCATAAAATTTGGATGTAGAAGATGGGTTTTATTACCAATTGTATACTATTTCTATAATCTAAGGTTGCGTTAGGGATAGGAGCGGCATCCTTTTTTGTTTTCCTAAAAAAAAACAAAAAAGATACAGCGGATAGCCCGACCCTTGTGGTAACGCCCAAAATATCTATATTTTTGTAGCATGAATGGAACGAAACTAAAAAGAATAGGTAGCACACTATTGATAGTGGTGGGTGGTAGTGCTTTGCTTTATGAATTAGCGTCTACTACTAAAAATTATTACGTACAGAGTATTGGGATTGTATGTCTTATGGGAGGGTTGTTTTTAATGAATACGACCTTAACGTCTAGGACTACGGATACAGAGACCAATTTTTTTGAACAAGAAGAAGAATAGTACTACTAATGGAATTAAAAATAGGCGATAGGGTAAGCGTGCTGGATGAGCCGATCAGTGGTACTGTGTTGGCGATTCAGGGAACAGAGGTTACGATTGGTTCCGAGGACGGTTTTGATATGGTGTTCTCTAGTCATGAATTGGTTAAAGAGCATTCGGATACATTGCTTACTCCTTCGTATGACGAGGTGCAAAAACAGGTACAGCACAAAGAGGTGTTTAAGAAAAAACCGAAACGCCCAGTGGTAAAACCAAAACGGAATGAAGTGCCGCCTATGGAGGTGGATTTACATATTCATAAGTTGGTGAAATCTACTAAAGGGATGACGAATCATGATATTGTAACCTTGCAATTGGATACTGCTAAACGACAACTAGATTTTGCGATACGTAAAAGAATTCCTAGGGTGGTGTTTATCCACGGAGTAGGACAGGGGGTGCTGAAAGAAGAACTTTCTTATGTGCTGGGTAGATATGACAACATAAGCATCTCTGATGCAGATTATAAAAAATACGGTCTAGGGGCTATGGAAGTGTATATTATCCAGAATCCTAAATAAGAGATTAATCGGCTACTTCTACTACATCAGATCCGAGGATAAATATTTCTCGGCGTACAGATAGTCCACTACCAGATAGGGTTACGTCGTTGAGCGTAACTGTTCTGGTATATGTCTTGTCGGATATGAGGGTATAGCTGATTTCTATCGTTCCATTGGTACTTATGAGTTCTTCTGTTACTGAAGCACTACTAGGTGGTATACTGTTACAGAAATAGGTGTCTCCTTCTATAGGGGTACTAAACACTCTGTATGTAAATTGATTGGTAGAGGTGTTTAAGGCTATTGTAGTGGGTTCTGTAAGTGATATATCTGCACTCTCGGGAGTATTATCGAAAGTAGAACTTGTAAAATTGACGAATAATACGCGATTTTCTTCAGGGTCTATTTTGTAAAAAACAAAGGTTCTGCTGTTTGGGTTTGTACAGTTTTCTAAAGTTCCGTTAAAATCAACAGAAATATCAATGATATCTCCCTCGCTACAGCTACTTACTACTGCTAAACATGCGATGAATATGCACAATCTATAGATCATAGTGTGTTATTTAATTACGTATTTTAATTAGATATATCCCTTACTAGGTCTCTAAACCCAAATGAAAATCGATCTTCTGTAAAATCATCTGAATTTTCACTAAATAGGAGCTCTGTGATGATAAGTGTGGTTCTGTAAGTGGTGCTCACAGTATTTTTGGCACTAGGCTCTTGTACAGTAGATACAGTATCTGGATCATCAATAGTAGGAATGCCATCGCCATCATCATCATCATCTAAATAATTGAATATACCGTCTCCGTCTGTATCATCATTTCTGGGATTACCATCGCCATTAATGTCTTCATTTCGGGTTAGGATACCGTCTCCATCATCATCGTCATCTTTATAATTAGGAATACCGTCTTCGTCTGTATCTAAAAAACTATCGTCATTAGGGTCTCCATTTGGCAATTCGATGCTAGTGAGTATGTTATCATTATCATCGTCTTGGTCTTTAAAATCTGGTATACCGTCTGCGTCTGTATCATAGCCAGCTTCGATACTCATGTTTTCGTCTCCGATACTGCTGTCCGCCATAGCATCGTCTAAATAATTAGGTATTCCGTCTAGATCAGGATCATCTTGTGGGTCTATTTCATTAGGCCCTTCTAATAAGAGGTCTACTCCGTCTTTATCATCCTCATCTACGATTGTATTTTCTATAGTAGCTGTACCAGCGATGCTCATTAATTCTTCGGTTACTGTAATGGTAGCATCGGGGATGTTATTACAGAAATACCCATTGGTGATAGCAGTGTTAAATTGTCTGTATATAAGTTGATTTGGAGCTTCGGTGTCTGCTAAATCAATCACTATCGGTTCGGGAGTTTCTGCATTTTCTACATATGTGTCACTAAAGAAATTATAGGAAATGGCTTCTTCTGTGGCGCTATTAATTTTGTAAAATACAAATTCATTTTCTTTAGCCCCTCTGCATAATTGAAGAGTTGCTTCGTCGAATTCGAAACTGGTAATGATGATATCTCCATCATCACAGGATATATATAGCAGTAAGCATGCTAAAACGTAACAAAGGTGTCTCACGAGCAACTGTTTTTAGACAATCATTTTTAATGTACACCCGATGGATGTATTCATAAAGACGAATGAAATTATGATATGTCGCGAAAATATATGTTTATGCTCTGAAAACAAAAGGTATTCTTCTCAAAGATTCTAATATGCTATGAGGATAATACGTTTATTTAGATTATTTTTGGGCTAAATAATTATCATTTTGATAATGAATATGTGTAATTGCTGTGTTTACAGTAATTTGAGTGTTTGTTTTACTATTTTTTTTGGGTAATATGCAAAAAGTGTATTTTGATAATGCAGCAACGACACCACTGAGACCAGAGGTGATCGAAAAAATGACAACAGTATTGCGAGAGGATTATGGTAATCCTTCTTCTACACATGGATTTGGTAGATCGGCAAAAAATCATTTAGAACAGGCACGAAAAAATATAGCTTCTTATCTGGGGGTGACTGCAGCTGAAATAACGTTTACTTCTGGGGGTACCGAAGCGGATAATTTAGTACTTAATAGTGCTGTCAGAGATCTTAGCGTAACACATATTATTACTTCTAAGGTAGAGCATCACGCTGTATTACATACATTACAAGAGTTAGAGCGCAAAACTGCATTGCAGCTTAGTTATGTAGCTGTTCAGAACAATGGAGCTATTGATTATACACATTTAGAAACGTTATTGGACACTGCTACAGACAAAACCTTGGTTAGCTTGATGCATGTAAATAACGAAATAGGAACTATTTTGGATATTGATAGAGTAGGTATGCTCTGCAGGCAATATGATGCGTTATTCCATAGTGATATGGTGCAATCTATAGGACATTTGCCTATTGATTTAGGAAAAACAGCTGTGGATTTTGCTGCAGCAAGTGCGCATAAATTTCATGGCCCTAAGGGAGTAGGGTTTGCATATATCAAAAAAAGCTCAGGGATTCAACCATTAATTTATGGTGGACAACAAGAAAGAGGGTATAGAGGAGGAACAGAAGGAGTACATAACATCGTAGGTATGGAGGAAGCACTACGTATAGCTTATGAAAATATGGAAAACGAAAAGACTCATATAGCTCAATTAAAATCCTATTTTATAACACAAATCCAGAAAAAATTACCCATAGTTTCTTTTAATGCAGATTGTACTGTAGCTACACATTGTACGTATACCTTACTCAATGTATCCATTCCTATGCCATCTGATAAAGCAGGGATTTTATTATTCCAATTAGATATTCATGGTATAGCATGTTCTAAAGGGAGTGCTTGCCAGAGTGGGAGTCATCAGGGATCTCATGTATTAGCAGAGATTTTAGATATGGAAGCATTATCGAATCCCTCTATTCGTTTTTCTTTTTCTGCATTTAATACTATAGAAGAAGTGGAGTATGTAGTTGATACCTTAGGTACGCTAATAGGATAGTATCATTGTTTTTAATAAGTGTCTTTTTGTGAAGGAAGTGATGTGAACTTTTTCAATTTATTATAATTTTACTTTGTTATTTTAGGGCGTTACCACAAGGGTCGGGCTTTCCGCTACAATTCCTCGCTACTCCTATGGTCGTAGCTGTGGGATTTTCGCTGCAATCCCTAACGCAAATCAATACTACTCGCTAAGATGACAAAGTAGGAATAAAAACGATTTTGTTACTCAAATTTTATAACATTTGAGTTCAGTAACGCTAAGCTGTAACTAAAACATCACTGCATTTGAATTTGATCGTAACATCTTTGTTTTTTGCTGAAATCAAAAAAGTATAGACCTCTTCAGTATTTTGTTTGCATAATTAATTTATTCTACTACTAAAATCGCATGCCTAATTTTACATTCAGGATTCTAGGTGTGAGGAAATTAGGGATCGAAAATTGTAATTGAGATGCTGCATCTCTCACGAAGGTATTGGTAATAGAGTTTTGATTATCAAATACGTTAAATACTTCGATACCAATGCTTAATTCTTTAAAATGGTTAAAGAAACTACTTTCTTTAGCAGGTCTTTTATTAGGGTCTACTACGATATAAGACACTCCTAAATCTGCTCTTCTATAATCCCTAAGCCTACGGTCTCTAAAATTCTCTCCTTGGCTATTTTCTTGATAAGGATCAGTATTGTTAGGGGTTCCACCGGGTGTACCTGTTTGGTACAATAGATTGAGGTACATTTTTAAGTTGGGGATGGTAGGCACATAATCCTGAAAAAGCATGCCTATCTTAAATCGTTGGTCTGTAGGGCGTGCTATATACCCTCGATTATCTATGTTTTCCTCTGTTTTTAGTAGGCCTAAGCTTACCCAGCTTTCGGTACCAGGTACAAACTCACCATTAAGCCTTAGGTCAAAACCAGCGGCATATGCTTCGGCATTATTGTCGGCTTGATAACGAATCCTTACGTTATCGATAGTATATGGATTGACATCCGTTAACTTCTTATAATAAGCTTCTGTGGTGAGGGTAAAAGGACGATTCCATAATAAAAAGCTATAATCATTCCCCGCTACAATGTGTATGGATTGCTGTGCTTTTACTTGTGGCCAAACTGTACCTGAGAGATCTCTGAGTTCTCTGTAAAACGGAGGTTGGTGGTAGAAACCACCAGAAAGTCTAAAGATCACTTCTTTTTCCCAATCTGGTTTTAGAGCGATTTGTGCTCTAGGACTAAAAACTGTCCTAGAGAAGGTAGGGATATTGGCTCCCATTACTCTCCAGCTATGGTATCGTATTCCTACGTTAGCCCATAATTCATGTTCATTAATATTCGTACGTAGGCTATATTGTGTAAATCCAGAAAAACGGTCAATCTTTACAGCGTTTGTAGCTCTAACGCTATTAAAAGGTACTAATGGACCGGTAAAAGGGGTGTAGGGCTCATCATTAATAAGTATGCCCGGCGGGCGTATCGAAAATCCAGCAGAGTCAATAATTTCGAATTCTTGTATTCTATCTTTGATGTCTTCTGAGGTGTATTTAATCCCCCAATCTAATTGGTGTTCATCCTGAGTGTAACTACCCTTGTGTTCTATATTAAATATAAGTGCGTCAAGGTCGTTTCTAGCATGTGTAAGTTGTGCTCCAGCACTTCTGAAAAACTCTACACTCCCTAGATCTTCACTACCAATATCTGTATTTACATCCCCCAGTCCATATTGTGCTAGGATATCAAAATGTTCTTGTTCTTGTGTATGGTAGGCAGAACCGATAATCTTTAGAGTTAGTTGATCTGTAGCTTTATAGGTTCCTTTGATAGCTCCAAAATAGGTTTCGTACTTATCCTCTTCTTTTCCTTGATAAAGAATCCGTAGTGCTTGATTGATTTGTAAGGTTCCAAAATTGGTAATCCTTGTTAAGGGTTCGAAATCATAGCTGTTGATAGCTATGTTTCCTAAAAAACCAAGTTCAAATTTTTCGGATACATTATACGAAATGTAAGTTTGCATATCTACGAATCGAGGCCTAAAATTAGTTTCTGTTTGCTTGGCTTCTACGAGTAAGCTATTGTCTCTATAGCGAACCCCTACAATAGCGGCTAGTTTTTTGTTTTTAGAGATAGTACCCGCAGATAAGCTACCTCCTAGCAGACTAAGATCTGCGGTCATGCCGAAACTAGTAGGTCTGCGGTATGTGATATCCAATACAGAAGAAAGCTTGTCTCCGTATTTAGCCTGAAAACCACCAGCAGAAAAATCTACATTTCTTACCAAATCAGTGTTTACAAAACTCAACCCTTCTTGTTGTCCAGAGCGAATCAAAAAAGGGCGATATACTTCTATTTCGTTTACATAGACAAGATTTTCATCAAAATTTCCACCTCGCACAGTATACTGAGTACTCAGTTCATTATTAGAACTCACACCAGGTAGTGTTTTTAATAATCCTTCTACACCAGGATTGGCAGATGGAGTAATTCGTATGGTTTCAGGGTCTAGGGTAGTGATCCCTTCGACTATTTTTCGTTCTTTGCCACTAATTATTACTTCGCTAATTTGTTCTACATCAGCTTTTAATATAGGATTTAATTCGTAGGATTGATTTTCTTGTAGATTTATGGAGAAAACTACAGGCTTTAAACCTAGATGTGTAATACGAATTCGTACATCTGTGTTAGCGGGTATTTGTAATAAATAAACACCGTTTTGGTCTGTAAGAGTACCGTCTTGATTATAAGATATAGTAGCGCCAGCCACAGGTATATTGGATTCATCAAGTACAATTCCTTGAACAGTGGCATTCTGGGCAAAACAATAGAAATGTAAAAAACTGAATAAGCAGAGTAATGTGTACGGTAACTGTTTCAAAAAATGTGATATTTACGGTTTCTTAAAGAATATAGTTTCAAAAGTAGCATTATTTCCTACCTTATCTAACACAATAAGTTTAAAATTATTTTCTGTGTCATTAATTACTTTATCGTTAAAGTCATAGATGAGCATTCCGGTTTTGTAGTCATATTCCATAAGAATGTACTTGCCATTGATAGTAGCTTTGTAAGAGGCAATTCCTGTATCCTGATCATCAATTTTTATTTTTAGAAACTGTTCGTTATCCATCCAGCTGTTTTTAGCAACATTTAGAGGCATTATTGTAGGGGCAGTTGTATCACTAAAAATAGAATAGGTGCCAAAAGAACGAGTTCTACACGAAATACGATTTCCTTTTCGATAAGTGCGTTGATGGTGTTTTTTATCGCCACTACCTACACGAGCGACATACAATTTTTTGCGATCAGCTGGGGTGTATTTTTCGATGTCAAAAGCAATGGTCATTTTTTTATGTAGTGGTATCTCATCTCTGTGTAAATAAACAGTATCCCCTTGCGTTTCGATTCCTATAGCGCAGTTCTCATACACACTTCCTTTAGGAATAAATACAGAGACTAATCCATCTCTATGTACAAAATTTTCGGTGGATTGTATAGTATAAGGCATTTCTGTAGTTGTATTTGTAGAAGTTGGAATTGTCTTTTTTCCTTCTACAGGAATCGTGATTTTGATAGTGTTGTTATGGAAGTCTTTAATATGTATATCAATAGTGTAGGAGAGTCCTTCTTGGATTTCGATTACTCCTTTTTTGGTCGTGTTTTTATAAATGGATAATGGATTATTAGGTGCTACAAAAAGTTTAGTAATACGAGTACGTTTTTTTTTATAGTGCGCATAATCTATTAATTGATTGATGTATCGGGTTTCAGAAAATGAAAACCGATTCATTTCTAATTCAAAATTAGGCTGTCCATTTATCGAGGTAGTAATTCCGTATATTCCGTTTCTATTAGTAGATAAATCTTGCTGATCTATCGTAGCAATTCCTATCCCTATTTTTCCATGCGCACTTATTTTTTCTGCCTTCCATTGGCCAGTACTTACAGGTGTTAGACGGAGTTGTGTTTTTTCAGCAGTACCATGTAGCGTATTTTCTAAGTTATATAGCCAAACTTCTTCAATAATGGGCTGTTTTGTGTCTGCAATGGTCATTCCGAACTGCAAAGGATTCATGGGTCTAGCCCTTCCGTCTCTAATTTCGAAATGTAAGTGTGGACCACCACTACCTCCTGTATTACCGCTATAGGCTATGAGGTCTCCTTTTGTAACTCGTAGGTCTCCATTTGCAGGAAATAATTCAATTTCATAAGATTCCTTAGCGTACTGTCTTTTTTTTACATAAGCTTCTATGCTTGGTGCAAATTTTTGTAAATGAGCATATACTGTAGTATATCCATTAGGGTGCGTAATATACATCGCTTTTCCGTAGCCTCCATGTGCGATTTTGATTCTACTTACGGTGCCTGTAGCAGCAGCATGTACAGCAATTCCTTCTGTTCCTTGTGTTTTAATGTCTAGTCCAGAATGAAAATGGTTAGAACGAAGTTCTCCATAAGTACCTGAAATCGCTAACGGGATTTGTAGCGGATGCGCAAAGTAGTCTTTAGGAATGTTTTTTTGTGCATAGCAATACATACTACAAAAAGCACAAACTAATATAAATGTTCGCATAGAAAGTAAATGTAAAAATTTAGACTGTAATAATAAAGCGATTCAGAAGTAAAATATAGAAGCTGCTTAAACTTTTTAGATTTCGGCAGAAAGCAAAGATTTTAGAGTTGTAGATAGCTGTTTTTTGCGATCCTATATTTATAGGATTTACTAAAATAAACTTCACTATTAAAATATATTGCTACAGTGCTACTGGTATAGATCATACCTTTGCTGTCTACTAAGTAGGTGCGCTCTTTTAGTATGCTGTATTGTTTTTTTTCTATTGATTCAAAAAATAATAGGAGATGATAGAGGGTATTTGTAAAATACTACGGATTAACTAGTTGCTATGATAGATTATGATTCAATAAAATTAGTGTAAAAACTATTGGGTTTTTACAATTGGTATGTTAACTTTGTGTGACGAAGTATTGTGCGAAAATATAATGAGTGATTTGATTCAAATTGTTGATTCTCTAGAAAATAAGATCAGTAAGCTGCTGCACAAGCATGAGCTTTTGAAACAGCAAAATACTGAACTCAGAGAACAAATAAAGCAAGTAAATGCGCATTCAGCATTACAAGCAGATCAATTGAAACAATGGGAAGAAAAGTTTAGTGCACTCAAAAACGCAAATGCAATGCTAGGCAGTGACGAATATAAAAGGGAAACGAAGCTCAAGATAAATGCTTTAATAAAAGAGATAGATGTGTGTATAGCGCAATTATCAGAATAATTTAGAGATGGCAAACAAGCTCAAGATTAAATTATCAATTGCAGATCGCGTGTATCCATTGACTATCAATCCTTCTCAAGAAGAAGGGTTGCGTAAAGCAGCAAAAAAGATTGATAAAATGATTAAGCAATTTGAGCAGAGTTATGCTGTTAGAGATAAGCAAGATGTATTGGCGATGTGCGCCCTACAATTTGCAACACAAGTAGAACAAAAGATTATAGATAAAGATACAAATGAAACGGATATATCAGAAAGGCTCAGTGCTCTGAATGATGTATTACAAGATCATTTGTGATAGACGTTCTTTAAACGAAACAAGGTTACTGCCTGCACTAGTTTTTATTTTTTGATAAACTCAACAAGAATTATCTTAAAAAGGGTGAGTTTAAGTTGTAAAAGCGTGCCGTGCTTATATATCATTACATATATATGTCTCACGGATTTTTGAGCAACTTGTTAGCCCTAAACCTGTTTTTACAGAGTTTATACAAAACCCAACTAGTGCAGGCTTTTTTTATATACATAACACTAACTAAAACTATGGATAACATACTATTTTTGATAATTGCTGTGGTAGCAGGCTTGGTCATAGGCTATATTATAGCCAAAGCACTGGAAAAAAGCAAAGGTTCAGAGATTATAAAAAGCGCAAAAAAGGATTCTGAAACTATCTTAAAAGAAGCACGTAAAGAAGGAGATAGTATTAAGAAGGATAAAATATTACAAGCCAAAGAAAAATTTATAGAATTAAAATCTGAGCATGAAAAAGTAATATTGTCTAGAGATAAAAAGATGGCTGATGCAGAGAAAAGAACGAGAGATAAAGAGTCTCAAGTATCTAATGAGTTGGCTAAGAATAAAAAATTAAATGCAGAAGTAGAGCAAAAACTAAAAGACTATACGCAGCGTACAGATTACTTAGAGAAAAAGAAAGCAGAGGTCAAAAAATTGCATACAAGTCAAGTAAAACAATTAGAAGTAATTTCGGGACTTTCTGCAGAAGAAGCTAAAGATCAATTAATCGAGTCGTTAAAAGAACAAGCTAAAGTAGATTCAATGGCATTGATACAAGATACTATTGAAGAAGCTAAGTTAACTGCGCAACAGGAAGCTAAGAAAGTGATCATTAATACCATTCAACGAGTAGGAACAGAAGAAGCAATTGAAAATTGTGTGTCTGTGTTCAATATAGAAAGTGATGATGTAAAAGGTCGAATTATTGGTAGAGAAGGTAGAAACATTAGAGCTATAGAAGCAGCAACAGGAGTAGAAATTATTGTAGATGATACACCAGAAGCGATTATTTTGTCCTGTTTTGACTCAGTACGTAGAGAAGTAGCACGATTATCACTACATAAGTTAGTAACAGACGGTAGAATTCATCCGGCTAGAATCGAGGAGATCGTAAAGAAAACCAGAAAACAGATAGATGAAGAAATTGTAGAAGTAGGAAAACGTACTGTTATAGATTTAGGAATTCATGGATTGCACCCAGAATTAATACGAACTGTAGGTCGTATGAAATACCGTTCTTCTTATGGGCAGAATCTATTACAGCACTCTAGAGAAGTAGCTAAACTTTGTGGAATTATGGCAGCAGAATTAGGTTTAAATCCTAAATTAGCTAAAAGAGCAGGGTTATTGCATGATATTGGTAAAGTGCCTGATACAGAAACAGAAATACCACACGCTATTTTAGGAATGCAATGGGCAGAGAAATACGGAGAGAAGCCAGATGTGTGTAATGCGATTGGAGCTCACCACGATGAAATAGAAATGACTGCACTTATTTCTCCAATAGTACAGGTCTGTGATGCTATCAGCGGAGCTAGGCCTGGAGCTAGAAGACAAGTTTTAGATTCGTATATTCAGCGATTAAAAGATTTAGAAGAAATAGCCTTTAGTTTTGGAGGTGTTAAAAAAGCATATGCCATACAAGCGGGTAGAGAATTACGTGTTATCGTAGAAAGCGAAAAGGTTAATGATGAAAAGGCAGCAAACCTATCTTTCGAAATTTCGCAGAAAATACAAACAGATATGACCTATCCTGGTCAAGTAAAGATCACAGTGATAAGAGAAACAAGAGCTGTAAATATAGCAAAGTAAAATACAAACATATTCAAAAAATGACCTCATGTTATTATTTATAGCATGAGGTTTTTTTATTTCTGGGCAAGTTCCCCAAGGGTCGGGCTATCCGCTACAATTCCTCGCACTCCTAAGGTCGTGCTGTGGGATTTCCACTACTATCCCTAACGCGATTTCAAACTACATGATAAGTGTGACCTCTGTATATATAACATATCATTATGAAGTGGTTTAAACTTTTTAGATTTCAGCGAAAAACTAAGATTTAGTGATCAAGTACAGTGATTTTTTAGTTACATAGCGGCACTACGGAACTCAAAAATTGCAAAATTTGGAGGTAAAAGATCGTTTTTATAGCAACTTGAAAAAAGTTTAAACCACTTCAGTATGTATAATCATATTGTTTATCTAGTTTGTTGTAAAAAAAATGTGGTGATTTGATAAACTATACATGATTCTTAGAGCTACAGTTACAATCACTTTTTTCAGTTTTCAGATTATAAATATAGATTAAAAACTTCTTTTTGTCGATGTAATGAAAGGATGTTGCTTAGGTGAGATAGAGTTATTTTACTGAAATACAAAGGTTTGTTTTCTTACAAAGCTTTGAAAAAAAGAAGTTTGATTATAAAATAGACTTCAATATTTTCTTACGTGTTTTTATGAGGGTTTGTTGATTCGTTACAAATTGAATTATTGAGGAGATCGCTTCTTTGTACTAGTATAAGTTTGTTCAAAATCTAAACGAAATAGATGTTTTAAAAAAAGCGCCAAAACTTACGTTATTTTCTTTCAATAAAACCACGTTAGCTCCTTAAAAATCGTTTTTAATCGATTAAAAACATATCAATTTTTTTGTTTTTAAATAATTCTTACGAGTGTTTACAATACGTTAAAACCGTATTTTTTATCGACGAAAGTTATGTTTTTTATTAAAAAAATAGTTTGACTGTGTATTTTTTGTATATTTATGTTAAAAAAAATGTAATAGCAACACAGATGAACTTAGTAATTGTTAAAAAACCGTAAAAGTAATAAGTTGATAACTTTCAACAGCGAAGGTAAAAATGTACTAAAAGTGAGGTTTGCATTTTTTTATTCCTACAAAAATAGTAAGAAAAAACTTTCAAGTTGGTTTTATTGATTAAAACATCCTTTTGATAATTCATACTGTAAAGTAGATCATCCCCAAACTGTAATCTATGAACAATACACTACTTTTAAAAAAACAAGTTTCAATAGTACTATTACTGTTGTGCGCTATAAATACATCGTATGCTCAGGTTCTAAGTGATTTTAACCCACGATATACGAATGAAAATATTAGAGGTAATATTACGATGGCTGCTAATGATATCGTAGGTGTCTTATATAATACTGTTACTAGTACAGATTTCGATCCTAATGCAGCCTACAATATAGCTAATGATTTTAATGGAAATAAGTTTACAGCTTATATCGATATAGATAATGACCCTACTACTTTTAGTTCTAGTAGTGCAGATTTAGTGGTACCTAGAACAGATTGTAGTAGAATTGTATATGCAGGTCTGTATTGGTCTGCTAATTATTATATGGCTAGAACGAATCAAATTATTTCATGGCCAGAAAATCATATTCCTAGTACGAGACAAACCAATGTAAGGCTGAATATTGATAATTCTCCTTTAGCATTTTCCTATCTTGCTCGACCTTCTGAGTTTGATAATGATGTTTCAGATATTCGATTGAGTCCTGTTTCATCTTATTTAGTAATAGCAGAACCCGAAACAGGTTGTGGGATTACGAATGGAGCAGCATTAGACGGTAATATCGCTGTCGTACGAAATACAGGCGGATGCTCGATGCGAGAGAAGGTGGTAAATGCACAAAATGCGGGTGCAGTAGGAGTGGTCATTGTAGATACGACTCCAGATATGCCAAAACTCGTAGGAAATGGGCCTACAATCACCATTCCTTCAGTATCTATTGGTAATGATGATATTAATAATTTTGTTCTTACGGGGGAAGACTTGATTAATGCATTACGAGCAGAAAGCAATGTGGTAATTGCTACCTTATCGACTGATGGAAATGACGAAAATTTTAACTTACCCTTTACCGATCCTAGACGCCAGGGTCCTGCTAATTTCGAAAATATAAAATTCAAAGTACCTAATGGAAGCTATGTGGATATAGCTGCTCAAAGTATCATATGGGATGGATATAGAAATACACCTACCAATAATAATACCGTAGCGAATGATGAAGTGCAATATGTGTGTTATAGTGATGTAACGGCTTTAATTGATCCCAATAACCCTTTTGGTACCTATACAGTAGCGAATATGAATGCTACACAGGCATTTACATCAACTGCAGATGGTGCCTGTGGAGGATGGATATTAGTGGTAGCTTACGAGGACCCTCAAGAATCCAGTAAATATATCAGTATGCAGGATGGGTATGTACAAATCAGAGCATCAGATCCTCCTTTAGATTTTAATTTTTCTGGATTCAGAACTTTACAAGGGAATCAGCCTGTAGAGGTAGTCTTTTCAACAGCTGGTTTGGAAGGTGATAGAGCTTTTACAGGAGATCAATTATTGATTGAGACACCTCCTGTAGGTAGCGGTAATTTTACCCCTTTAGGAAGTGGAACCAGTGTAATTGATGATGTAAATCCCACAACAAACTTTTTTAATAGCTCTATAAGTATAAATAATAATTACACAACTAATAGGGTACCTGCTTCCGAAAATACACTAGGATTTGATGCAGACTTATTTTCACTGCCTAATGCGGGTAACAATTTAATAGGCAATAATCAAACATCTGCTAATTTTAGACTCTCTACAGCAGGAGACCGCTATGGAGTATTTTTTGGGGCATTCTCAGTAACTGTTATCGAACCAGAATTACAAATTATCAAGCGCGTATACGCTTTAGACGGAATTACTGAAATCACAGGAAATAATGTAGAATTAGGGGATGAAGTATTTTATGATTTAGAAATAGAAAATATAGGAAATGAAGATTTTGTAGATGGTACTGTATTAATTACAGATGTATTACCTGCCAATATGGATTTTGTGGGTGACATTACGATGTCTCCAGGAATTAGTTTAATTTCAGATCCTACTTCTAATACCTTAGTATTTTCAATTTCTTCGTCTGCTGTAGAAACCCCAAATGACCAACCTGTAGGTGTGGGTGATGGCCCTATTTTTATACGTTTTAGAGCAGGCTTAGTCAGTACTTGTGAGGAATTAAGAGATGCATGTTCTAATATCATTACCAATACAGCATCGGCAACTTATACAGGACTTGTATCAGGCACTGCTTCTGGAACTTTAAGTACAGCAGAATTAGGGTCTTGTGGAGAAGATTTAGGAGAGGTTTCTAATGTATTAGTCAATGTTCCTGCTTGTAGACAAGAAGTAACAGCCTGTGACGATGATATCGTGTTAGCAGCTGGTACAGGATATGATCAATATACATGGTCAGGACCTGGAATTGCTCCTCCGATAGTGCAAACGGGACCTACAGCCCATCTGTTGAATATACCTAATGTACAATCGGGTGTGTATTCTGTAATCAAAGAAGATATAGCAGGGTCTAATTGTATGACATTGACAGAAGAGTTTAATGTACAAGCTTTTAGAGAAATTAGAAACCCCATTTTAGATTTAGTAAACAATACTTCTATCATTAGTACTTCCTGTAGTGGGTTGGATATTCCACAAATTTTATTGTGTGGAACACAAACAGAGTTTTTACAAACTGGTTTTGACCCTTCTGGTATCACCAGTATTTCATGGCAGCGTTTAGCACCTTCAGGTTCATGTATGGTAGACCCTAATGATCCTTGTTCCTTATTAGATGGTAATTGTACAGATACGAATTGGGTAGAAGAAATAAATGGGAATACGCAAAACTTTACAGTAAGTACAGCAGGCGATTATCGAATAATGGTAGAGTTTAGTGGCGGATGTACTATCCCATTCTATTTTAGTGCTTTTAGAAATGATTACCAACCTACATTATCCATGAACCCTATCGAATGCGGTAATGACGGAAGTGTAACAGTAACTAATGTACCTGCTAATTTTGCGTTTAGTCTTACTTCTGGAGGACCTTATACGAATACTGCTGGAGTTTTTCCGATTAGTACACCAGGGGATGTAACTGTATACGGAATTGATACCGCTTTTACAGGATGCGAATATACAGCTACCATTAATGTACCTATTTATAATCCTACCTTTGAAGTAACTACGGTAGATCCTACTTGTATCAATAATGACACAGGTACTGGAGGAGGAATCATTACTATTTCAGTAACAGGAGGGATACCAGAATATCAATATACAATTTCTAGTCCTGCATTAGGAGCCGTAAGCCCCATCATTGTACCTAATAGTAGTGCAAATAATGGAAATTATTCGGAACTAAATTTACCTCCAGGTGATTATACTGTAGAGGTGATATCTAATCGACCTACTCCTGAATGTATTGATAGTTTTAATGTAACCATCAATCCTGCTCCAGATTTTGATGCAGAGGTAGTATTGATTGCTCCAGAGACTTGTGATCGAGGGGCATTAGTAGAAGTGAATGTTCGCAATGGTTCTGGGAACTATGCATATGATAATGGAAATGGTAATTTCGTATCTTGTAATATTTTTGAAATTCCTTCGCCAGCAGATCCATCTCAGACATATACATTTAGAGTCAGTGATCAAAATATTCCGTCAGGTACTGCTGCATGTATTATCTCAGCCAGTATCGATAATATTTCTCCATATACACCTACAGTAATAGATGCCATTACCATTATTGATCCTCCTTGTCCAGGAGATTCAGGTCAGCTACAAGTAGCTGTAAATCCTAGTGTAGCAGGACGTGTCTATACGTATCAATTATGGGATTGTGCTGCAGATTTGAATTGTGGAGACCCTGCGAATTGGGATCCTACACTATGGACTCTAGTAGATGAAATTCCTTCTGCGACTAGTCAGAATGTTACCTTTGTAAATGTAGCTGAAGGATCAGATTATGTTGTGTCAGTACAGCATAATAATACAACCCCTACGATTTCAAATCCTACGTGTACATTCCCAACGCCAGCACCAACAATATGTCCTGTGCGACAGCGAGTGGGAGCAATTTCTAGTCCGTCAAACATTACAGCAGTAGTTCCTGCGACTCCACAAAGACCATTAAGCTGTATTCCAGGACAAGAAAATGCACTATTAGAAGTAACAAGTATTACAGGGGGGTCAGGTGCTTACGAATGGAGTACGGATAATTCATTTTTTCAAAATGTAACAACTACGCCTTTTACGGTGGATGCTCCTGCAGCAGGAACCTATACGATTTATATAAGAAATCAAGGAACTAGTGATTGTGCAGTTTCTTACGAAGTAACGGTAGCAGATTTACAAAATATTACAGATATTGTATTTACACCAGGAGATACGAATTGTACTACTGGTACATCAGAGGTAAGTTTTGAAGCGACACCACCAATTACTGCAGCAGGCGTAACATACCAATACCAAGTAACACCTGATCCTACATCAGGTACTGGTACTACAGGTTTTCAAGTTACTAATAGCTATACTGTAAGCGCAGATGTGGTCTATACAATTATCGCTAGAAGGAGTGATGAACAGTGTGAGTTTACGGATCAGTATACCATAGCTTCAATACCACCTATTGCTATTACGAGCGCTGTAGAAGCTGCACCAGCAGTTTGTGTAGGGGATGCGAATGGAGCATTGACATTTACAGTAACCAATAGTACGTCTTTTGATTATACAATAAGCGTAGGCGGTAGTATCGTAAATTCAGGGAATGGAGTTACTACTAATAACGTAGATATTAATGGTTTGGCCGCAGGTAATTATACGATTACAGTTACAGATACCAATCCAGGAGGTTCTGGTTCTCCACGTAACTGTTCGGATACAAGAACAGTAATTATTACAGAACCTACAGCGCCATTAGCTATCACAGTAGCCACTTTCGATAGTAATTGTGCAGTAAATTCTGGAACAATAACAGCTACAGCTACAGGAGGAAGAGGAAACTACCAATACCAATTAGTGAATAGTGCTGGTACTATAGAAGTACCATATCCAAATACCACAGGAATTTTCCCTGGATTAGCAACAGGTGATTACACCGTATTTGTTAGAGATGGAAACAGTGCTGCTGCTTGTGAAACCAGCAGACCTGCACGTATTAATCAATTGGCATCTCCTACGATCGCATTGGCCAATGGAGGTGATCCTTGTTATGATGGAGTAGACCAAGCTAGCCAGCGAATTACTATTACGCCAGGGGTACCATCTCCCATAGGACCTTTTGAATATAGTCTGAATGGAGGTACAGCTACTGCAGTTACATTTTTAGGAGCACCAGCACCTGCTAATACTTTCGAGATACCGAATTTGATTCCAAATACGTATACAGTAATAGTGACCAATACAGCTACGAACTGTGCTACGACATCTTTATCCTTTACAATCAATCCAGAGCTTACTATTTCAGCTAGTTTAGTCAATGATATTACCTGTACAGAGCCTGCTAACCTTAGTTTTACCGCAGCAGGAGGAAGTACAACCTATACTGGTTTTGCAGTCTATGACTATAATGCAGGATCACCAACACTCAATACAGCTACTACCGATAGTAATACGGCACATGCATTGAATACACCAGGAGAATATGTAATACAGGTAACCGATGATCAGGGATGTACTGCTTTTTCAAACCCTATTACAGTAACTTCATACGAAACAATGGTAGCGAGTGCTCCTGTAATTACAAACCCAAATTGTGCAGGCGAAAATGGAACTATAGCTATTAGTCTCACTGCGGGAGAAGGACCATTTACCTATACCTTAGATAATGACCCTACTACTACACAAGGACCAACAGGTACAGGTCCTGTAACATTTATCAATGTTCCGGTAGGACCACATACAATTACTATCACTGATGGTACAGGAAATACACCACCTTGTACAATAGATGTACCAGCAGAAATTATAGCACCAACTCCTATTACAGCTAGTATTGCACAAACACAAGAATACAGATGCGATGTAGCAGGATCAAGTACAACACCTCAATTAGGTGAAATTTCAGTGACGAGTCCAGCAAATGGAACGCCTCCATATGCGTATAGTATTGATGGAATTGATTATAGTAATACAACAGGGATATTTGCAAACTTAACTGATGGTATATATACGCTCTATATAAGAGATGCGAATACTACAGCCTGTCCAGTAGAATTAGGTGATATTACTATTGCCCCATTAGTACAAGTAACTGATTTGAGTTTTATTACTACACAAATCCAATGTCCAGGATTGACATCAAATGTAACAGTGTCAGCGACTTTAGATGGAACGAGTGGAGTAACATATCAGATTACAGCTCCTACGACGATCAATCCACAACCAGCACCTAACGAGAATCGATTCGATGGACTTACTTCTGGAACTACCTACACATTCGAGGCTACAACGGCTACACATGGTTGTGTGTATACAGAAACCTTTACAGTACCATTGATAGACTTTATAGCAGTAAATGGAACCGTGGTGAATGAACCAACTTGTAATGGTCAAAGCACAGGAGAAATCGGATTTACAGTCTCAGGCATTGATTTAACTACTACTACGTATGCGTATGAAGTACGACTAGGTAGTGCGACAGGTACCATTGTAGCCAATAATACAGGACAAAACACACCCACAATTACCACTACCGATATATTAGCAGCAGGTACCTATACCATCATTGTTACGGATGAGACTACAAATTGTAGCGATGATACAGAAGTGATTCTTGGGGAACCTGCAGTATTGACTATTGGAGCGACTACAAACCCTGATTTAACTTGTGTGCAAAATGCGACTATTACAGTTACGACTGCTACAGGAGGTAATGGAGGTTACCAGTATGAGTTGTTAGATAATGGCGGTACTGTAATTGCAGGGCCTCAGTCGAGCACTGTATTTTCTGTAAGTGTAGCAGGTGTTTATACGATTAATGCTACCGATGCATTAGGATGTACAGCCACGACTACTGCTACAGTAACCACACCACCAGCAGTAACTGCTATTATAGAAACTACTTCTGATTTGTGTTTTGATACGACGGATCAAGCAAGTTTAGATATAACGATCAATACAGGCGTAGGTCCTTTTACCTATGCTGTAAACGGAGGTGCGAATATGACAGTAACAGGGACTGCATTTACGATGAGTGGACTTACACCAGATGCGTATAGTATTTTGATTACTGATGCAAATGGGTGTACCATTACATTAAATCAAACCATACAACCTCAGATTACTTTAACAGCTAGTTTGCTAAAGGATTTAGATTGTAGTGCTTCTCCAGAAGGACAAATACAAGTAACCAGTACAGGTGGTAATGGTACCAATACTTTTGAGCTAGATATCAATGGTTCGGGATATGCACCATACACAGGTGCCTTCCCATATATTGCAGCAACAGCAGGAACCTATCAGTTTAGAGTAAGAGATGTAGCAGGGTGTCAGGCAGAGACAGCACCTATTACTGTCACACCAGCACCGAATCCACAGGTTAATCCGCCTACCATCACCAATCCACGTTGTAACGGTGGAGTAGATGGTTCGGTAACTATTAATATCAATACAGCGATTGGTACAGGACCTTATCAAGTTGATTTTAATGGAGCAGGTTTTAGCAATCAACTTACTTACGGAGGACTCGCAGAAAATACATATAATTACACAGTGAGAGATGCAAAAGGCTGTGAAGAAAGCTTTTCAGTAACATTGAGTGCTCCTCCAGTAATTATTGATAGTATAGATCGCAGGAATATTTCATGTACCGGTGGAATTTTTACACAAGGGAGATTTGAGTTTCAAATGATCACAGGAGGTGTGCCACCCTATGATATCACTCTATTAAATACAGCAGATTTATCGCTAGCTACCACATCATCTACCAATCCAGTAGCAGGGGTAGCAGCTGGAGCCACTATATCTTTTGATGACTTAGCATTTGGTAATTACACATTAAGAGTAGTAGATGCAAATGGTTGTACTTACTCTTTCTTTGAAAGTATTTCTACAACACCTATTTTTCAAATAAACTCTTATGTTGTAACATCTTGTAGTGCAGGATTAGAACTTAATATAGGTATAGTAACAGGAACGGGAAATCCTCCATTTCGAATAAGAGAATATTTTCCAGGAACGACAGCTCCTTATGTCCCTTTCTCATCACCAGGTACTAATTCTCATGTAATAACAGGATTACCATTTGATACACCATTTACCTTTGAAGTGATTGATGCTAATGATTGTACAGATATACAGACAATAATTCCACAACCTAGCCCAGGTACAATTGCTATTGCAGCAACACCAACCCCTATTACTTGTGTGGGTGCAAATGATGGAAGTATTGATTATTCGGTGACAGGCTATCAAGGTACTGAGTTAACATATAGTATCTTTAGATCTGATAATTTAGTAACACCGATTACTGCCAGTTATACATTTAGTGCTACCAATCCTCAGACAGTAGCGGCAGGAGGAACTGCTACAGGAACTGTAAGTGGTTTTGGACCCGGTACGTATTTGATACGAGTTAATGAGACTGATGGTGCTCTAGGAGCTAATCAATGTAACGCAGCTATTGAGTTTACCATACAAGAAGCACCAACACCGTTTACTTATGATAGTACGACTATTATAGACGGAAATTGTAATGCTGCCTCTCAGGGAATTGTAGCTGTGTCTGGTGGGCAAACTCCATATCTATTTGCAGTTGTACAAGATGGAGCAGCAGCTCCAAGTTCAGGTGCATATAATGCGAGTAATGTAGTGGTATTAGATCAGACCATTACTACAGATTGGGATTTATATACGCAAGATGCATTTGGATGTGTGTTAGGCCCTATAGACCTTACAGCAGCGGTGATACCCAACCCTACAATTGATGCTATATCTGCGGTTGTAGACTCTTGTATATTTGATGGTAGTTTTGAGTTTACAGTTACCGCTACTAGCCAAAGTATACCAGACTTCGGTATAGATGATGGTGATACCAGTACTAGCGATGCGATTGTATTTGCTACAGGAACTGCTACAGCTAATCCTAATGAATATGAATATACATACACCGTTTCTGGACCTAGTGTAGATGCCTACACAATAACGCTAAGAGATCAGAATGGATGTATTGATACTGATAGTGTAACGATCTATCCAGAATTGATCGTAGATGCTAATTTTACAGTAGATCCTACTTGTTTTAATGCAAATAGTGGTACTGTAACAGCTACTGTTACAGGAGGCTCAGATATTTCTGCTAATTGGACAGTAGTATTAATCGATACTGATACAAGTTTAGCGGCAGGAACGGGGCCTGCATTTACAGCACCAAATAGCTATGAGTTTACCAATGTACCTACAGGTAATTATGAAGTACAAGTAATAGACAGCGCTACAGGTTGTCCTGCAGCAGTAGATGCTGTACAAAGAGCACCGCTAGTAACCCCAGTGATTACGGTAGCGATCGATGAAATATCATGTATAGGCGCTACAGATGGAGCCATTACAGTTAGTATACAACCAGGAACAGATGGATTTGGTCCTTATACCTATGAATTATTAGAAAACAATGGAGGTACTGCAGGTGCATTGATTGCTACTCAGGTAGATAATCCACTATTCACAGGCTTGTCATTTGATGCATTAGCAGCACCATTCCCTACAGCAGGAGAATATTTAGTAAGAGTTCGATCAGTATTAGGGTGTGAAGCAAGTAGTCCAGCAACCTTAGTGAATCCTACATTAGCCACAGTAAATCCATTAACTGTGACACCATATACATGTACAGGGACTACAGTTAATACCCCAGTGATCACGGTGGATGGATTTACGGGCGGAACGCCACCTTATACAATATCGTATGTAGATCCTTCTGGAAATACAGTAGGCCCAGTAGCACCAGCTAGTTTAGATACAGATATGGCTACAGCAGGGATACAAATTATAGCAAATGAAGCAGGAAACTATACGTTTACCATTTTTGATGCAAATAATTGTCCGAATCTTTTAGCTGCATTCCCAGTACCGGCATTTCCTATTATGACCGATGCAATCGTAAATCAAGTAACAGGAATCGACTGTAATACCAATACAGAAGAAGTGACTGTAACTGTTGCAGGAGGAACAGGAACGTATGATTTTGTAGAAGCTAATGGACTCGTACCACCGCAGAATGGTATTGCGAGTACTACGAGTAATCCATTCTTTCTACCAGGAGTAGGTAATTATACATTTAATGTAGTGGATGCTACTACAGGATGTACAATACAAACATTACCATATGATGTAGCACCTTATGATACGATTACAGCAGCAATTGCTGTTGTAGCGCCAGACGACATTGAATGTTTTAATGATGCTACGGCCAGAGTGGCATTAACAGTTACAGGACATACAGGTTTATATAACTATACAGCCACGAATACGACTACGGGTGCTACGATTAATGGTACAGGAGATACGACTGTGCAAAATCCTTTAGAAATTGTAGGATTCCAAGCAGGTACTATTGAGGTAGCCATTACAGATCCAGTATCTGCTTGTACAGACACCTCTAATTCAGTGGTGATCGGGCAACCTACACAAGTAATGCTAGCACTCAATTCTACGGTAAATGCTAATTGTACTGATGATGCTCAGATACGGGTAGTCGCTACAGGAGGAACGCCTCCATATACGTTTACAGCAATTAATGCACCAGCAACAGTTGCGTTTTTAGAAACTAATAACACAGGGATATTCGATGTACCTGTACCGAATACACCAAGTGCCACTGCGGATTATCAAATTACTGTAAGTGATGCGAATTCATGTACATTACCAGCACTTGATGTAACAGTTAATAGAACAGATAATCCTGTGTTAGCACCATTAGCTGTAGATGATGTATGTACACATGACGGAAGTTATGTAATAACTGCTACTGCTACGAGTAATGTGCCAGCACCAGGAACAGGAACCCTTAGATTCCAATTAGGAACAGGAGACATAGAAGATGCGAATAATGGAAGTACATCTCATACATTTACAGTAGCTACTACAGGTATATATACTGTAACAGCATATGATGAGAATGGGTGTCCTTCTAATGTAGAATCCATTACTATTTTGCCGGCCTTATTAGCTACAGCAGATTTTACAGCTGATCCAACCTGTAGAGATGCAGATGGGACAATTACGGTTAATGTGTCTGGAGGTTCTGATTTTAGTGCCAATGCAGCAAACTTTAGTTTCATTCTTAATGGAACAGATAGTACAGGAAGTCCAGTAAATATAAACCAAACAGGAGCTGGAGGGAATATTTTTACGAGTGTATCGGCAGGAAACTATACCGTTAGTATTGTAGATGTGAATCTACCAGCTGTCACTACGACTCCATGTGCATTAACTATTGCAGTACCTCAGTTATCAATACCAGTAGATCCTATTCCATCGGCAGTACCGACACCTGTATCTTGTATCGGTGCTACAGACGGAACTATTGATGTGAGTTTACAAGCGGGTACAGATATAGACGGTCCTTATACATATGAATTATTTGTAGATAATTTAGGTACACCAGGGGCAGCAGTAGGAGCACCACAATTAGAAAATTCATTATTTACTAATTTATCTATGGGAGATTATATTGTGGTTGTTACTTCTGATAGAAATTGTGCAGCGCAGTTACCAGTTAGTGTACCTGATGCAACACAGGTTGCTGTTACTACAGCACAGAGTGCCTATGGTTGTGCACCAGATAATAGTTCTATATTCCCTATAATTACAGTTACTATTACAGATGGAATACCTCCTTATAGTATTTCGTATGTTACCCCATCAGGTACTACTATTACAGAACCTACTATAGTAGATGCAGATACAGTAACTGCTGGAGTACAATATGAAATAGTAGCGGATCAGGAGTTGGATTATGCGATTACAGTTACTGATGCGAACAGTTGTAATACTGTGCCTTCCGTGATTGTAGAAAGTGTACTTCCGTTCCCAATTATGACCAATCCTACAGCTGTAGTTTCTATGGGAGGAGATATAACGTGTACCAGTGATGAGATGGTAGATGTAACTGTACAAGGAGGGTCTGGAGACTTCTTATTCGAAGTAATCAGTGGACCATCGGGATCGATTTTACCATCGGCGATAGATCCAGCAGCAGGATTGAATACAGCACAATTTGCGATGCCGAGAACATTAGGGATTTATACGATTAGAATTACAGATCAAGGAACGAATTGTACGATTACTGTAAATCATGAAATAGATGAGTTTGATACCATCGCTATAGTAGCCACAGAACAAACACCAGTGAGTTGTCTGGGGGATGCAGATGGTACCATTAGTCTTGCCGTTACAGGGTATACAGGAAGTTACAATTTTGAAATTTTTAATTTAGATGGTAGTTCAGCTGGATTTACAGGAACAGCAACTGCTACTAATACGAGTCCTAGTGTATTACCTATATCCTTGCCACAAGGAATCTATATCGTAGAAGTTAGAGAAGCAGTAACGCCTTTCTGTACTGAGCGATCTAATGTGGTAGCAGTAACAGGACCAGGATCTGCATTAGTAACTTCTGTGTCTATAATTAATGAGATAGAATCGTGTGATCCTAGGTCAGATGGAGCTATACAAGCTTCTGTTACAGGAGCACAAGGGATTGTGAATTATACATTAACACCAGGAGGAACCACTAATGATACAGGGTTGTTTGAGAATTTAACAGCTGGAACGTATACTGTAACTGCTGTTGATATGCAAGGATGTAGTGATGATGAAATGTTTGAAATCTTAAGCCCTACGCCAATGACCATAGCAGCGATACCTACGAGTAGTGTGAGTTGTTTCGGATCAACGGATGGTCGTATTGTAGTAAATGCTACAGGAGGTCAGGGACCAGGTACTTACTTATATACACTGACATTCCCAGATGGTGTTACTACTAGTGGGCCACAAACGATCAATGAGTTTACCAATCTTGGACCTGGAGATTATAGAGTCACGGTGTCTGATAATTTGAATTGTTCAGAATTTATAGATACAACTATTATTGAACCAAGTGAAGTAACAGTAACTATAGATAGTGTAACACAAGTAGCCTGTAATCTAGATACCATAGATGTAGTTATTAGTGGTACGAGTGATGTAGCTATTAGTTTATATTATGTAGTAGATCAGGATGGTAATGAGACTTCAAGTACATCAACAAACTTTACAGCATTAGGAGCAGGGACGTATCAATTTTTTGTAGAAGATGTAAATGGATGTAGATCCGATCTATCAATACCAGTACCTGTATTACCGATCAGTAATATCTCAATTGCATTGGATGTATCGGCAGCAAATGTAAATTGCTTTAATGAAAGTAGCGGTATTATCAGTGCTACAGTGAGTGGCGGTGTCGGTAGTTATAACTTTGAGTTAGCTAATACAACTACAGGTGATACATGGACTGCACAACCTGAGAATGAGTTTAGAGACCTTCCACCAGGAGCATATGTTTATACGGTAACTAGTGGAGGGAACTGTACATCTACTGCAAACTTTACAATTACCAATCCAGCAGAATTTACGCCTACTAGTGATGTATCTAATGTAAGTTGTAATGGAGAGGATAATGGTAGTATCAGAATTTTAGCTAGTGGTGGTACACCTCCATATTCTTTTGCGATTAGTTCTAATCCAGGTGTTTTCTTTAACGATGCATCAGATAATATTCCTAATGAGCATATATTCGATAGGTTAGCGCCAGGATCATATGATGTATTGGCACAAGATGCTAATGGGTGTGATGTGGTATTTCCAATTACCATTACAGAACCTCCGATATTAAGTGCGAATATAGTAGGAGCGGTAACACCAGAAACCTGTGCTGGAGATAGCGATGGAGCTGCTACTATAGAGATTTCAGGAGGTACAGGACCTTATTCTACTAATATTACGAATAATGATGCAGACTTTGTAGAAGGGCAGTTTAGCTTTACAGGACTACCAGGCGGTGTCACTACAGTATTTATTATAGATAGTAGTGGTTGTAGAATTAGTCTACCGATAGAGATACCTGAAGGGGTAGTGCTAGTAGCCACAATGCAAGAACGATTCGAGTGCCCAATATGGGATCTTACAGATCCAAAAACACCAATTATTATTCAAGATCCAAGATATTATGTAGATTTTGAATTAGGGCCAGAGTCAGAGAATACGAATTTAGAGTTTGTACTGACACCAGTTGATGGAGCTCCAACACCGATACCACAGTTAACACAAGGGCAGTTTGAAGTATTTGCTCCGGGAACTTATCAAGGAATGGTTCGATACATCCCTACAGGTTGCGAATTTAATGCAGGAACTATAACAGTAGAGGAATATACACCTAGACCATTACCTATCGCACAGATGACTAATAATCCTAGAGACCCTAATGAATATGAGATCTTTGTAGGAACAGAAGGGTATAATAATGAGTATGTCTACTCGGTAGCCATGTTACAAGAAGGACAAACTTTTGCTTCATTAACACCAGCAGATTATACAACATTAGCGACTAATATATTTACTATAGAAGCTACAGCATCATATGCAATACAAGTTATAGATACCCGTGCTTCTAATAGGGAATGTGAAGTGAACCGTGTACAAGATTTAGAGTTTATCAATATCATGATTCCAAATTACTTTACACCTAATGATGGTTCTACTGGTTGGTACCCTCGTCAGGATCCATTTAAGCAACCTTTCTTCTTTGGTAATATGGAAGTAAAAGTGTTTGATCGTCATGGAAGGTTGTTAGCCGAATTTTTGGGAGATCAAGGAACTAATGGAGGATGGAAAGGTATTTATCAAGGAAAAGATTTGCCTTCGGGAGATTACTGGTACATGATCGTGATGAATGATGTACATAATAGAAAGTTTACAGGTCACTTTACTTTATACAGATAATAAGAATGAATAGAAATAATAGATTGGTAATTAGTATCACAGTAGTGATGATGACTATACTTATGAATAATATTTTTGGACAGGAGTTTTTTGCTCCTGTTCAGAATCAATACATCGCCGATAATCCATATTTGATTTCTAGTGCGTATGCAGGGATCGGGGATTGCTGGCAGGTACGTGCCTCTGGATTTGAGCAATGGGTAAGTGTAGCCAATGCTCCTGGTACACAGTCGATCTCTGGAGATGGGCGGATATCAGACCGATCAGGTGTTGGAGCTATTTTATTTAATGATAGAAATGGTTTTACAACTCAGAAAGGTTTTCAACTATCATTTGCACATCACCTTACGCTCAATGAATATACCAATCAATATTTATCCTTTGGACTGAGTTATAAATTTACCCAATTCGGTATTAACACTTCTGAGTTTAGTGATGGAGACCCGAATAGTCCTCTAAATCCATCAAATTTACCTAATATAAGCGTAAATAATTCAAATTTTGATTTGGGAGCACTGTATAGAATGGGACGTTTTTTCTTAAGTGCTAATGTGGTAAATATTTTGCAAAAAGAGATTGACGATTTTAATCCTACAGAACCTTCGCAGATACAGAATTATTATCTGTATACAGGGTATACATTTTACCATCGATTTAGTGATATCGAAATAGAACCGACGGTATTGTACCAAAATTTTAGAGGAGATGGACGAAGTACTGCCGATTTAAACCTAAAAGTCAGAAAATTACGAAAATCAGATTATTACTGGGCAGGTATTAGCATACGTTCTTTAGTAGATCAAGATTTTAAACCACTATCTGTTTCTCCTATGATAGGGGTAAAAAAATATAATTTTTATGTAGCGTACGGATACCAGATAAATACTAATGAAGTGTTACAACCTACATCTGCAGCAGGATCACATTTAATTACTTTAGGAATCGATTTTAGTTGTAGACAAAGTAAGTGTGGATGTACCTACTAATTGTATACTAATTTAGGAATGATAATGACTGTTTTTTTAGTAAAGACGCGTTAGGGATAGCAGTGAAAATCCCGCAGCCCGACCATAGGAGGTGCGAGGAATTGTAACGGATAGCCCGACCCTTGGGTAACGCCATAACTGCTATAGCTACCAAATCCTAAAAAAGTCATATAATGATTACAAATACTAGTAATTAAAGGTTTAAAAGTTAATTACAGCGAACTTAATGTGTGTTATATCGATATTTTAAGTATAAAAAATAGTTGTAAAATCTTTTTTTAAGATATTATTTAATATTTTTAGCATCGATAAAAGGGCTTCTTACTAATTTTAAAAACTAATGATTAAAATTTAAGGTTGTTATGATATAAAATGATTGTTTTACCGACAACCTTAGTATTGAAATTTACGAACACTCATAAGAAGTGATTTAGATTTTTTGAATGTCAGCGAACATCGTAAGATTTTGTGACCAAATGCAGTGATTTTTTTGTTGTATAGCAGTGCTACGAAACTCAAAAATTGCAAAATCTGGGTGCTAAAGATCGTTTTGATAGCAAATTGAAAAAAGTGTAAACTACTTCACTATTAACATTAGACTACATATATATTTTATGAAATCATTTTTTAGAATTGTAAAACTAACGATTCCTATTATTGGAGCATTATTGCTAGGTGTGTCTTGCGAGACAGAAAGTTTTGATGCAGAAGAAACTGGTCAGCTACCTGATGATGTAAAACAAAAATTAATTCGTCTAGGAGTGAATCCTAACGAGTCAGAATTGACCACTACAACCCATCCAAGTGGCCAAGAAATTAGTGTATGGCAATCGGGAGATATTTTAATATCTAGCGATCGACTTTTTGAATATTCAGATGTACCAACGAATACTACCACTAAAGCCTTTAATACCCTTAATTTAGTACATACGGGGAGTGAAGGCCGTTTAATCAGTGTAGTATCTCGAGGATTAGGAACCAAAGGAGATACCGCATTACAGCAAGCGCTTGATGCATATAATGCACTGGGACTGAAAGTATCTTTTTCATTGACCTTTGGTGCGCACGATGCAGATATCGCAGTATACAGAAATATCAGTAAAATGGGATTTGCAAGTTCCTATTTTCCGTACAAAGGAGATCCAGGCGGAGCCATAGAAGTGAATAATGAGCTTAGAGATCATTTAGATATTAATTTTTGGAAATTGATATTCATGCATGAATTAGGACATTGTATTGGATTGCGCCACTCTGATTGGCGAACTAGAAAATCATGTGATGTAAGCATAGGAGAAGCTATAGGTAGCGAAGGAGCGATACATATTCCAGGAACAAGTAGTACTGGTAATGATGTAGAATCCATTATGAAAACTTGTTTTGCTCCTAATGAACGAATGAATTTTACAGATAGTGATTTGATAGCACTACAATTCCTATACGGAGATGTATGTAAACCAAATTCTGCGAAATGTGATCCCTCTAAGCCTTGGAAATACTATTTCTGTGGTAGTTGTTTCGAAAGCCCACAGCAAGCAATGGATAATGGCTGTAGTGAGGCAAGTACTTGTATCGATGGCGATATGGAATGCTCTATTAATGCTGATAAATGTGATCAGTCTAAGCCTTGGAAATACTATTTCTGCGGACAATGTTTTGAAAGTCCTACACAAGCTAAAGATAATGGATGTACAGAAGCAGTAAACTGTTCAGGTATGGATGAACAAGAAGCTTTTTGTACAGTAAATGCTGATAAATGTGATCAATCTAAACCTTGGAAATACTATTTCTGTGGTAATTGCTACGAAAGTGCACAGCAGGCAGTAGATAATGGCTGTAATGAAGCGACAGAATGCTTATAAAGAAATAGTTTTAAAACAGATGTAAGCACTCTAAATATATAGAAGCTTGTTACCGAATGTGTAGCAAGCTTTTTTTATACATGTAATAAAGATCATGTGTAGTTAATGTAATCTAGTAGGGCGTTCGTACAATGTAGACTACTGCTGATACAATATGGTAGTACGAATTTTTCCTTTTTTATAAATTTGTATCGTAATTATTGTGTGTGTGATGACATACTTCTAGTACGTGGTAAGAAAATATAACACGAAATAGTACGTTATACATACTTTAAGTCACTTCCCCCCAGAAAAAAGAAAGATAACATGTGCTGAATGGTAGTTGTTTACTGTTTTTAGATGTCGTCTGTCTTATCAATTTACAATTAGATAACATATAGTTTTATAATTAAAACTTACTTTTATTACTGCTTTGCATTCGTTTTTATGAAGTAAAGTAGGTATTTAATAACCACTTTTATTAACACAATTATCAAATTTATCAATTTGTATGAAACCATTTATTAGAATTGCTAGCATCGCTAGTATGATTGCAGGAATTGTATGCACCACTACATCTTGCGAAAGCGAAAGTGTATCACCAGCACCCGCTGCAAACGAAGTATCAAGTAAGATTACTCAAAAATTAATTAATCTGGGAGTAAACCCTGCCAATGCAGCTATCACCAACACCATTACGCCCGATGGAGCAACTACAGAAATTGTGAGTGCAGGAGAGGTAATGATCCCATCGGATCAATTATTTGAGTACCCTGATTTAGAAATAAGCGAAGGGCAAACCAGAGCCTTTAGACATGTGAATTTAGTAGATGTTGGAGAAAGTAGAAATATTAAAATTGTAGCACGTTTTTTAGAACCAGAAAGCATTACTGGATTGAATAGTGCTATTTTCCAATACAATCGATTAGGGCTGAAACTTACTTTTTCGCTCGTAGAAGGAGCAGAAGATGGAGATGTAATTGTATATAGAAATAATAATGAGCTTTTCGAAGGTGTAATGAGATCATTTTTACCCTATCAAGGAAATCCAGGAGGTGCCATTGAATTATCTCAAGAAGTCAGTAACTTTAGCGCACAATTTAGGAGTCTTTTATTTACACGTCAGTTAGGACGTATCATAGGATTACGTAGTTCAGACTGGCGTACCCGAAGATCGTGTGGTGAATCTGCAACTATTGTAGACAGCTCGGTTATTCATATCCCAGGAACAGATAATTCTGGAGATAGTACAGCATCTATTATGACAGAATGTGTTACCTCTACACTTGCATTAACCGATGATGATAAAAAAGGGTTACGTTTCTTATATGGAACACCATCTTTTAATACCTGTGAACCTAATCCTGTACGATGCGACCAATCTAAGCCTTGGAAATACTATTTCTGTGGTCAGTGTTTTGAAAGCCCTCAACAAGCCATCGATAACGGATGCCAAGAAGCCAATAATTGTGGAAATCAAGGGCAATGTGCTCCGAATGCACAAGCATGTGATCAATCCAAACCTTGGAAATTCTTTTTCTGTGGGCAGTGTTTCGAAAGTGCACAACAGGCATCAGATAATGGGTGTGCAGAAGCAACTAGCTGTTTAAAATCGTAGTTTTACCAAGTTTAACCCACTTCAATATATCGTACAAAGAGCTGTCTATAAAGTCAGCTCTTTTTTTATGTCATAAAGTTTATACAAATGGCTATAGGTGATACGTCAAATTCCCTATCATTGTATACGCTACGAATAGCTATTTATTAACCATTTTTATAAAACCAACATTTGTATGAAACCACTACACAAACTTGTTAGCATTGCTAGCTTTATCGCAGCAGCTATAAGCATCACCACATCTTGCGAAAGCGAATCAGTAATAGCACCAGCTACACAACAAATCACTCCAGAGATCACCCAGCAATTAGTAAAAATAGGAGTCAATCCTACCGATGCAGTTATTACCACCACCACTACACCCGATGGAGTATCGACAGCAATTGTAAGTGCAGGAGAATCTATGATTCCACTAAATCAATTATTTAATTATCCGGTCATTATAGCAGCTACGAATCAAAAAGCATTTGTACATACTAATATAGTAGCCGTAGGTGATGATCGAGTGATTTCAATAGTGGTACGAGATGCTGTAAAAAGCGAAAGTATTGCCGCTTTAGAAACTGCTGTCGAAGCCTACAATCGATTAGGGCTTAGATTCCGTTTTAGTATAGCTTTTGGCACGCAGGACGGCGATATTATTGTATATAGAACCGAAGATGATACACAAGTCCTTCCTGGTAGATCCTACCTCCCTTATCAGGGCAACCCCGGAGGTGCGATAGAGCTATTTCCAGCACTTGATGCATTTAATAGTACCTTTAAGGATTTTATTCTTAAGCGTCAATTAGGACGTGCCGTAGGCTTACGAAGCTCAGATTGGCGTACTCGCAGATCATGTGGTGATGCAGCCGATATTATAGACGCTACCGTAGTACATATACCAGGAACAGACGATTCAGGCGATAATATAGATTCTATCATGACAGAATGTTTAGGTTCTCACAATATGACAGGCGAAGATTTTGCCGCATTACGTTTTTTATACGGAGACACTTCTGTAGATTTATGCGTTCCTAATCCTAAACGATGTGATCAATCCAAACGATGGAAATATTTCTTCTGCGGTCGTTGCTACTACTCACCAGCAAGAGCATCACGCAATGGCTGTGACGAAGCAAGGAGTTGTCTTAATGAAGGAGATTCTAATACCACCAAATGCGTTCCTAATGGTCTAAAATGTAATCCCACAAAACCGTGGATATATTATTTCTGTGGAGTCTGCGTTGAGAGTCCACAACAAGCCATAGAAAATGGTTGCGAAGAAGCTAAACTGTGTTTTGAATAATAATGAGGGCGTTACCACAAGGGTCGGGCTATCCGTTGCAATTCCTCGCATCTCCTAAGGTCGATGCTGTGGGATTTCCACTACTATCCCTAACGCATGGCATACGTTTATGATATATGCTCATCAGGTATCTATAATGCATATTTTGATTTGTTACTTTTAGTTTACTTTATATAACAATAGTACTTCGTTATGCAGTTTCTGTATGTAATTAAGTATACCAGATAGTATTTGTGGTACTAGTAGATTTTTTATAAAAAAGAGTTGTTTATATACTATGTATAGGCAGCTCTTTTTCTTATTTAAGTATATAAATAACTGTCTTTTAGATTGTCATATTTTAAATCAAGAGATACGTTTTTTGCATAGACTATTTACTTTATTTTACTAATTAGTTACTTGTGTATTTACTCTTTATACAATGAAACATACCGTTTATACAACGATGTAGTTCTATGTAGCTATTTTTCAATAATTTAACATCAACAATTAAAATATATACTGTTAAGTATTATTTTACATACTCAATTCATACATTTTTTATTAATTAGTGCTTATATCATCAGATTTGTATTGTACTAATTAATTATAACTATCTTAATTTATTTATTTATGAAATCATTAATTAGAATAGCTAGCATTGTATTAGCTATAGTAGTAGGTACAGTTTCTTGCGAGACAGACAATTTTGAACAAGAACAAACAAACCAAATTCCAGAAAAAGTTAGAGAAAAATTAATCAATTTAGGGGTTAACCCATCTGGAGCAGAGTTAATAAATGTTCCCACACCAGAAGGAGATACACAAGAGGTGTGGAAAGTAGGGGATCTTCTGTTTCCTAGTGATCAACTTTTTGACTACCCTGATCTAGCAGTTAATGGAGATAATACAAGAGCATTTAGGGCTAACAATTTAATAGATGTAGGCAATGGAAGAGTGATTAGTATTGTTTCTCGTGGTTTAGGGAATGTGGTGGATGAAGCCTTACGACAGGCGGTGAATGCCTATAACAATTTGGGGTTAAAAATTTCATTTTCATTAAGTTCAGGAGGGCAAGACGGGGATGTTATAGCGTTTCTTACCAATGATGGACTTGGTTCTAGAGCATTAGCAGGTACATTTTTTCCGAATAATGGAAACCCTGATGGAAGACTACTGGTAAGTACGAGTAAAGCAGAAAGTGATGAAGCTACTCCTGATCAATGGAGAGTTACAATGATACATGAACTAGGACATTTGCTTGGGCTTAGACATTCTGATTGGCGTACGAGAAAATCTTGTGGTAGACCTTCTAATTTTTCTCCACCTACTGGAGGAGCGATACATATTCCAGGAACGGATAGTAGCGCGGATTTTGATGATTCTATCATGGCTACTTGCGATTTTAAACATCTTAATTTTACCAATGATGATGTAACAGCCTTACGCTATTTATATGGTAATGGAAGTGCCAATGGTGGTGGTGCTAGTGGCGATAATTGTCAGCCAAATGCACAGCGATGTGATCAGAATCAACCATGGAAATACTTTTTCTGTGGTCAGTGTTTCCAGAGTCCCCAAGATGCAGTGAATAATGGCTGTCAAGAAGCTAGTGCTTGTACCAATGGCGGAGGAAATAATGGTGGAGGTAATAATAACTGCCAGCCAAATGCACAGCGATGTGATCAGAATCAACCGTGGAAATATTTTTTCTGTGGTCAGTGTTTCGAGAGTCCCCAAGCTGCAGTGAATAATGGGTGTCAAGAAGCTAATGCTTGTACCAATGGCGGAGGTAATAATAACTGCCAGCCAAATGCACAGCGATGTGATCAGAATCAACCGTGGAAATACTTTTTCTGTGGTCAGTGTTTCGAGAGTCCTCAAGCTGCAGTGAATAATGGGTGTCAGGAAGCCTCTAGTTGTGTAAACTAATATTTATAAATTTTTCTATTAAACACCATTCTTTAATAGCTAAAAAAGCTACCTATGTTACATAGGTGGCTTTTTTTAATGAATAAACTCATCTTGTTTTTTATCTATAGATGCGCTATAGATAAAAAAATAACGAAATGCGGGTAAACTTGAGTCATTTTTAAGGGAAAAGAAAAAGTAAAGATGAGTTCTATTATATGATAGGAGGTATCAAGAAAAAGCAGATAGTATTCTTGAATCACAAACATTTAATAGAAGTGGTTTACACTTTTTTGATTTCAGAAAAAATCGAAGATGTTGTGATCAAATATGATGATTTTTTAGGAATAGAATCATACATAAAAAAAGCGACCTGTTACAGATCGCTTTTTATATAACAACTTGAAAATTAATTATTATATCCTAAAAAGAGGTATATAGTTGTCAAACTATGATTCAGTAGGTTTTTCTGCCTTACTGATTTTTATAGTTAATTCGTTGGCATTTTCATCTAGATCCATAAAGATACTATCGCCTTCTTCGAGTTTAGCATTGATAATTTCTTCTGCTAATGCATCTTCGATATATTTCTGGATAGCTCTTTTTAGTGGTCTAGCACCGTATTGTCTATCAAACCCTTTTTCGGTAATATAGTCTTTTGCTTTTTCGCTAAGCAATAATTCGTATCCAAGACCTTTGATTCTACCGAATAGTTTATCAAGTTCAATATCTATAATTTTATGAATGTCACTACGTTCTAGTGCATTGAAAACAATCACATCATCGACTCTATTTAGGAATTCTGGTGCGAATGCTTTTTTCAATGCATTTTCGATTACGCCTTTTGCATATTCATCAGACTGTGATTTTTTAGCAGTAGTTCCAAAACCAACACCTTGCCCAAAATCTTTTAGTTTACGAGCACCAATATTAGAGGTCATGATAATGATCGTATTTCTAAAATCAATTTTACGCCCCAAACTGTCTGTTAGATACCCATCGTCTAGTACTTGTAGCATCATATTAAACACATCTGGATGTGCTTTCTCGATTTCATCTAGTAATACTACCGCATAGGGCTTTCTTCTTACTTTTTCGGTCAATTGTCCACCTTCTTCATATCCTACATATCCTGGAGGTGCACCAATTAATCTAGATACTGCGAATTTCTCCATATACTCACTCATATCTATTCGTATAAGTGTGTCTTCGCTATCAAAAAGCTCTCTAGCTAATACTTTGGCTAGCTGCGTTTTTCCAACTCCAGTTTGTCCTAAGAATATAAACGAACCAATAGGTTTATTCGGATCTTTCAGTCCAGCACGGTTTCTTTGTATGGCTTTTACGACTTTGCTTACAGCTTCATCTTGGCCGATTACCTTACCTTTAATCAAGCTTGGTAATCCCGCTAATTTGTTACTTTCTGTTTGTGCGATACGATTTACAGGAATTCCTGTCATCATAGATACGACATCGGCAACATTATTTTCGTCTACCGTTTCTTTATGCAGCTTCGAGTCTTTTTCCCATTGTTCTTGAGCCAGTACCAATTCTTTTTCTAGATTCTTTTCATCATCTCTTAATTTGGCAGCCTCTTCGTATTTCTGCTTTTTGACTACGCTATTTTTTAGCTCTCGGACTTCTTCCAGCTTCTTTTCTAGGTCTAAGATTTTTTTAGGCACATCGATATTAGTGATGTGTACTCTAGATCCAGCTTCGTCTAAAGCGTCAATAGCTTTGTCTGGTAGAAATCGATCTGTCATGTATCGATTGGTAAGCTTTACACATGCTTTAATTGCCTCTTCAGTATACGTTACATTGTGGTGTTCTTCGTATTTCTCCTTGATGTTATTCAGTATTTCGATGGTTTCTTCGATATTCGTAGGCTCTACGATTACCTTTTGGAAACGTCTTTCTAGCGCTCCATCTTTTTCGATATACTGTCTGTACTCATCTAGGGTAGTGGCACCAATACATTGGATTTCTCCTCTAGCTAATGCAGGTTTAAACATGTTAGAAGCATCTAAACTACCCGTAGCGCCTCCAGCGCCTACAATCGTATGAATTTCATCTATAAAAAGGATAATATCATCATTCTTTTCTAATTCATTCATCACAGCTTTCATGCGCTCTTCGAACTGTCCTCTATACTTAGTACCAGCCACAAGGCTTGCTAGATCTAGCGTAACGACTCTTTTGTCAAAAAGGATACGCGATACCTTTCTTTTTACAATTCGTAGCGCCAATCCTTCTGCGATGGCAGATTTACCTACACCAGGTTCTCCGATCAATAGTGGGTTGTTTTTCTTGCGTCTACTTAAAATCTGAGAAACACGTTCGATTTCTTTCATCCTACCTACTACAGGATCTAATTTGCCTTCTTCTGCCATAGCAGTTAGGTCTCTACCAAAGTTGTCTAAAACAGGAGTTTTAGATTTCTTATTCTGTTTAGATCCGCCAGATGGGTTGTTAAATGGGTTCTCTTTTGCGCCCTCTCCAGACATATCTTCATCATCAGAGAAAGATTCTGCCTTGGGGCTTTCGAAATATTCGTCTTCGTTAGCAATCATATATTTAAATTGATCTTTAACATTATCATAATCTACTTTTAGTTTATTGAGCAACTTAGTTGTAGGATCATTTTCATTTCTGAGAATGCATAACAATAAGTGCGCTGTATTAATAGAAGAGCTTTGAAACAACTTGGCTTCTAAGAAAGTAGTTTTCAGTGCTCTTTCTGCTTGCCTAGTTAAGTGCAAATTCTTTTTTTCATTAGAGGCGATCGCCACATTAGGGTTTGCGGGGCTCAGGATTTCAACTTTTCTTCTCAGATTCGTTAGATCGATATCTAATGCATCTAGAATATTAATTGCTTTTCCACTTCCATCACGTAGCAGTCCTAACATAAGGTGTTCCGTACCAATAAAGTCATGCCCCAATCGTAGGGCTTCTTCTTTACTGTAAGCGATCACATCTTTGACTCTAGGTGAAAAATTATCATCCATAAAATTCGTTTCTTCTTTTTCTTAGTATTTTAAATATAGCAATTTTTTAACAGTTTTCAACACTAATTACCACTATTTAGTACTACGTATTAGGCATTCAAGTTACTAATTTTTTGTAAAAAACCGCTTAAAAGTATAGCAGATTTTGTGTTGCTGAGTAAATAGACAAAAAAAGCTGTAATAATCAAAATCTAGATTTATTGACTTATTAACCATATTAGACGTGGAAGTTGTTAATAAATTACGTATATTACTGAAGTAATTGGTTGTTAATAACATCTTAATTTAGTTAATTTAGCGCGTTTAATTAAATTAATTTTCAAAATAGAATATGGCAGAAGGAGAAAAGCTAATACCTATCAATATAGAAGATGAAATGAAATCTGCATACATTGATTATTCAATGTCTGTTATTGTCTCACGTGCACTTCCTGATGTTAGAGATGGTCTTAAGCCTGTACACAGAAGAGTATTATATGGTATGTATGAGTTAGGAGTAAAGGCCAGTAGTGCTCATAAGAAATCTGCAAGAATCGTAGGAGAGGTGTTAGGTAAGTACCACCCACATGGAGATACCTCTGTATACGATACAATGGTACGTATGGCGCAAGAATGGAGTTTGCGTTATATGCTTGTCGATGGACAAGGAAACTTTGGGTCTGTAGATGGTGATAGCCCTGCGGCTATGCGATATACAGAAGCCAGAATGCGCAAGATATCCGAAGATATGCTTGCCGATATAGAAAAAGAAACTGTAGATCATACATACAACTTTGATGATACGTTACAGGAACCTACCGTATTACCTACTAGAGTACCAGGATTATTAATCAATGGTGCATCAGGTATCGCAGTAGGTATGGCTACCAATATGCCTCCACATAACCTTAGTGAAGTAGTAGATGGTACCATCGCTTATATAGATAATAATGATATAGAGATCGATGAGATCATACAGCATATCAAAGCACCCGATTTTCCTACAGGTGGAATTATTTATGGATATGATGGCGTACGAGAAGCCTTTAAAACAGGTAGAGGGCGTATCGTAATGCGTGGAAAAGCTAGTTTTGAAGAGGTAAACGGAAGAGAATGTATCATTGTATCCGAAATTCCATATCAGGTAAATAAAGCCGATATGATCAAGAAAACGGCGGATCTAGTCAATGAGAAAAAAATAGATGGAATTTCTTCTATCCGTGATGAATCGGATAGAAAAGGAATGCGTATCGTATATATTCTAAAAAGAGATGCGATTCCTAATATCGTACTGAATCTACTGTATAAATACACAGCATTACAATCTTCTTTTAGTGTAAATAATATTGCACTCGTAGGAGGAAGACCGCAATTATTGAATGTTAAAGATATGATTCATCATTTTGTGGAGCATAGACATGATGTTGTGGTGCGTCGTACCAAGTACGAATTACGCAAAGCAGAAGAACGAGCACACATTTTAGAAGGATTAATCATTGCTTCTGATAATATAGATGAAGTAATAGCGCTCATACGTGCATCTGCTAATGCAGATGAAGCACGTCAGAAATTAATAGATCGATTCGAGCTTACAGAAATACAAGCCAGAGCAATTGTAGAAATGAGATTGCGACAGCTTACAGGTCTGGAACAAGACAAGCTACGAGCTGAATATGATGAATTAATGAAGACGATCGAAGATTTAAAAGACATCTTAGATAAGAAAGAGCGTAGGATGACTATTATCAAAGAAGAATTGATAACTGTCAAAGAGAAATATGGAGATGCTCGTAGATCGCAGATCGAATATGCAGGAGGTGATCTAAGTATCGAAGATATGATTCCTGATGAGAAAGTAGTGATTACTATATCGCATGCGGGATATATAAAACGTACCTCTCTTAATGAATACAAAAAGCAGAATAGAGGAGGCGTAGGACAAAAAGGAAGTACGACACGAAACGAAGATTTCTTAGAACACCTTTTTGTAGGAACGAATCACCAGTACATGCTATTCTTTACACAAAAAGGAAAATGTTTTTGGATGCGTGTGTATGAAATTCCAGAAGGAAGTAAAACTTCTAAAGGAAGAGCGATACAAAACTTAATTAATATAGAGAATGATGATAAAGTGAAGGCGTTTATATGTACACAGGATCTTAAGGATGAAAAGTATATAAATGAGCACTATGTCATAATGGCAACGAAAAAAGGTCAGGTCAAAAAGACATCTTTAGAACAATATTCTAGACCGAGAACTAATGGAATCAATGCCATTACTATTAAGGAAGATGATGAATTACTAGAGGCAAAACTGACAGATGGAAAAAGTCAAGTAATGCTAGCAGTAAAATCTGGAAAAGCCATACGCTTCGAAGAAGAGAAAACACGACCAATGGGACGTAGTGCTTCGGGAGTAAGAGGGATTCGATTGGCAGATGATAAGGACGAAGTAATCGGTATGGTAGCGGTAAATGACATGGAGAGTAATATCTTAGTAGTTTCTGAGAATGGATACGGAAAGCGTTCTAGCTTAGAGGATTATAGAATTACCAATAGAGGAGGTAAAGGAGTTAAAACAATCTCTGTTACTGATAAGACAGGACAATTAGTTGCTATAAAAAACGTTACTGATGCAGATGATTTAATGATTATTAATAAATCAGGTGTTGCAATCCGATTATCTGTAGAGGATTTGCGAGTAATGGGAAGAGCAACACAAGGAGTAAAATTAATCAATCTAAAAGGAAAAGATTCAATTGCAGCCGTGGCTAAGGTGATGCATGATGATGATGAAGTAATCGACGAAGATGACGTAACAGCAGCTTCTGATGAAATAGAAAACAATAATGAAGCCTAAATATGGCACGAATATTGATAAATGATCGAAACAAACAAAAACAAATCCCAAAAACTAAAAAAGTAATGAGAACTAAATTGATAGCCGCATTATTCGTCACTATGAGTACTGTTGGATTTTCACAGAAAAAAGCATTAGGTGCTGCTAAAAAAGCCCTGAAATCAGGAAACTTAGAAGCTGCTGCCGATGCACTGAAAGCTGCAGAAGGACAGCTAGGAGCTGCAGATGCAAAAACTAAATCACTATACTATTTGTTAAATGGACAGGTAATTGGAAAGAAAACAGGTGGTTCTTTAGAGAAAATAGAAGCAGCTGCTACTGCGTATAACAAAGTAATGGAAGTAGAGAACGAAGCAGGAGCTAAGAAGTATTCTGAGCAAGCGTTTACGGAATTACAATTATTACGTCAGTCATTGATAGAAGGGGCTATCAAGGACCAAAATGCAGGAAATAATAAATTAGCTGCAGAAAAATTGTATTTAGGATATAAAACGAATACAAAAGATACTTTGTATTTATACTATGCAGCATCTAATGCTGTAAATGCAAAAGATTATGACAAGGCATTGAACTATTACAATGAATTGGTAACAATTGGATTTAATGGTATAGAAGAAACGTTTGTAGCTACGAATAAGACATCTGGAGAAGTAGAGTCTTTTCAGTCTAGACAATTAAGAAATGCTTCAGTAAAAGCTGGATCTCATATTAAGCCAGAAACGAAGAAGTCTGCTTCTAAAAGATCAGAGATTACAAAAAATATCGTGTTGATCTATGTAAGCCAAGGCAAAGACGAAGAAGCTAAAAAAGCCATTGCTACTGCAAAAGAAGCGAATCCTGGAGATCCTGCATTATTACAAGCAGAAGCTGATATGTTCTATAAAACTGGAGACATAGAAAAGTATAAAGAAATCATGGAACAAATCGTAGCTAACGATCCTGAAAATCCAGATTTATTATACAACTTAGGAGTAAGTGCTTCTAAATTAGGAGATAATGAGCAGGCTATTGCTTATTACGAAAAAGCATTAGAATTAAAGCCAGATTACGGTTCTGCACAAATTAATATCGCTTCTATCATCCTTTCTGGAGAACAAAAAATCGTAGAAGAGATGAACGGTTTAGGTACTAGTAGTAGTGATTATAAAAAATATGATGCTTTAAAATTAAAGCGTGAAGAATTGTACAAAAAAGCAGTTCCTTATTTAGAAGGTGCTTTAGAAAGTGCGCCTGATAATGTAGAGGCTGTAAGAACATTAATGAATATCTTTTATCAGTTAGATGATCCTAAAGCTGATGAAATGAAAAATAAATTAAAAGCATTAGAAGGAGGAAGCTAAACCACTTCATTTTAATAGCTATAAAAAAAGCTGTCTATTTCATAAGAAGTAGACAGCTTTTTTATTATTGGCAGCTTTGAACGCTAAATAAGGTCATAGTGCCTTTCTAATAGTTGAAGATTGCTTTGTAAGCGCTCTTTTACGATATGCATCATTCGTTTATTGAGTGCAGAAGAATTTTGTATATACAATAGGTATTCATCTACAGTAAATAGTCCTATAATGATTCCTTTAAGGCTGTTTCTGAATTTAGTATCTTTTTGGATGGCATTCTCTATAAATAAGAGCCTTTTTTCGATAGAGAGTTCATAGAAAGTATTTTTTCGCTTGCGGATATAGTTTTTAAAAACCTCAATAAATAAGTCGTTTTGTAGTTTTACAATAGGTCTAATGGTTTTGTTTTGAAATTGTTCGTCAAGTGACATCTTAGGAGTCACCTTAGCACTAGCAATTTGTGGCCTAATGGCTCGTAAATTAGAAGCTCTGTTTTCCATAATAAAGAACGTTTATTAAATTTACAGAAATGTTTGATCCGAAATATACGGTATGTAATAGACTTTTAAACCACTTATAAACAATTTTTTACATAACTGATTCGGGTTCATTGTTTTGTAAATATATTAAAGAGAAAAGAGTATGTATTTTAGAATTAAAATAAGGCTCTTTTATTTTAAAAACTCTTTTTGAGTTATTTTGTTGCAATAATTGGGGACTTCTATAGTATAAAAACTACTTGTATGGCTAGTGATGTTTTTCTTGCGTTAGGGATAGGAGTGGAAATCCCACAGTACCGACCTTTAGGAGGTACGAGGAATTGTAGCGGATAGCCCGACCCCTGTGGTAACGCCCAAAAAAGTAAAAGAAGTTCTAATACTAAAAATTATAGAAATAGATGCAGTTTGGAAAAGTAGCACAACCTGAATTGATAGATTTTACATTACCGATTGATGCGCCAGAGACTTTAGGGGTATTGAGTCAGAGCGGGGACACGCCACTATCAGTATATGTAGGTTGTGCCAAGTGGAATCGGCAAGATCTAAAAGGGTTTTATCCACGAGGTATTAAAGATGAACTGCATTATTATGCTAGGCAGTTTAATGCGATAGAAATGAATGCTACTTATTACAGGATTTTCGCTGCAGAACAGTTTAAGAAATGGTACGATAAAACACCTGCTGGGTTTAAATTTTTTCCGAAGCTAGTGCAGGATATTTCGCATTTTCAGCGGTTAGGAGAGGGGGTGTTTCCGTTGGTAGATCGTTATTTAGAAAGTGTGATACATTTACAAGAAAAGTTAGGGACTATTTTTCTACAATTGCATAGTAATTTTGATCCCGAGCACATGGATCGTGTAGCTCGTTTTGCAGCTTATTGGCCCAAAGAAATACCGCTAGCCATAGAGTTTAGGCATACAGACTGGTTTAATGATGTGGTAGTCGCTACAGAGCTGTATGATGTATTAGAGACACATGGAATTACTAATGTAATCACCGATACGGCGGGAAGAAGAGATTTGTTGCATATGCGATTGACTACCAAAGAAGCATTTGTACGCTATGTAGGTGCTAACCATGAGACAGATTACAGTAGATTAGATGATTGGATAGCACGCTTGCGGTTATGGAAGGAGCAAGGTATTGAGAGTATTCATTTTTTTGTACATCAAAATGTAGAGGAAGCCTCTCCTTTATTATCTAATTATTTGGTAAAAGGAGTGAACAAAAAATTAGGGGTGTCATTGAAGTTGTCGAGGCATCATGAACAGGATACACCTACTTTGTTTTAAAAATAGCTTGCTTTTCATCTTGTTTTTGTGTACTTTAACGATTGTTTTGGAATCTATAATGATTATTTGTTTTTGGATAACTCATATGTAGGTCTTAAAAAAACAACATATTCACCTCAAATAATTTAGTAAAAGATAGATGATGATTAGAAAATTACACCTTACACTCTTAATAGGCGCTATTTCTGTACTAACGTACGCTCAGGAGTTTAATACCACTTTAGATACCAAAGTATTAAGTAGTGCTACACTGCTCGATATTGAATCTGTACATTTGATAGCAGTTCGTAATACGTTACTTCTAAAAAACAACGTTTTTTCTTACGATTCTAAAAAAATAATGGCATGTGATCATTCTTTAGATCACCGTGTATCACTACCTACGGATGCAATCAGTTTATTAGACATTATCAGTTCGGATGAAGGGGCAGATTTTAATTGCTCAGGAGGTTTTTGTTTAAATCGATTCCATTTTCATAAAAAAGGATTGACTTTAAAGCGTCAATTATTTGATTATTTTGTGCAGATTTCTTGCTAATTTATTGTTGAAGTGATTTAAACTTTTTTCCATTTTACAGGGTGTATAACTAGCATTTTGGTTATACACTACTAGATTCTATATTGATTTATCTAGAATCTAGTGTGTGAATAGCGAGAATCGCTTATTTTTGCAGCTTAAAATACGTATAGAGATGACATTTTCTGCATTAGGAGTAACCAAAGAGCTGACCAAAGGTCTTAAAGAGATGGGGATTGTAAGCCCTACTAAAATACAAGAGCAAGCGATTCCACTGTTGAGCAAAGGTGCTACAGATTTTATCGGTAAGGCACAAACGGGTACAGGGAAAACGGCAGCGTTTGGAATTCCTCTTTTGATGAAAATCAATCCAGATATATCACAGGTGCAAGCGCTGATATTAGCGCCTACGAGAGAATTAGGACAGCAGATAGCGAAACAACTCTTTAAGTTTACGAAGTATACAGATAAGATTTTTACAGAGTCGGTCTATGGAGGCGAAAAAATAGAACGTCAGATTGCACGATTAAAAAGGCCTACGCATATTATAGTAGCTACCCCTGGAAGATTGATAGATCTGATGGATAAAAAGGTGGTGGATATTTCTAAGGTGCACACCATAGTGATGGATGAAGCAGATGAGATGCTGAGTATGGGGTTTAAAAATGACTTGACTTCTATTTTAGCTAGAACTAAGGGACGTAGGAATATATGGCTTTTTTCGGCTACGATCCCTGCATCTTTAACGGATATTATTCACTCCTATGTGGCTAAGAATGCAGTACGTGTTTCTATAGATAAAAATGATACCGTGAATACGGGAATAACACATAATTTTGTGATAGGTGAAGAAGGACAAAAACTAGATGTACTGACCTATTTTTTAAAGTCCCAAAAACAGCAACGAGGTATCATTTTTACAAAAACGAAGGTGGCTGCACGGGTATTAGCTAAGCAATTGATTGCTAAAAATTATGAGGTGGGCTTATTAGAAGGGGATATGATCCAGAAAGACCGCGATAAGGTAATGCGCGCTTTTAAGAAAGCAGACCTACAATTATTAGTGTCTACTGATGTAGCTGCTAGAGGAATAGATGTCGCTAATCTAGCGTATGTAGTACACTATCAATTACCGGATCAAATAGAATATTATACACACCGAAGTGGTAGAACGGCTAGAGCGGGTAATACAGGATTGTCATTAGCACTGATTGTAAAACAAGAGCTTAAAATGATTAGAGAGCTGGAGAAAAATCTAGGGATACGTTTTCATCAAATCAGGTAACTATTTTATGTAATAATTACTAGGACGCTTTGGCCTTGATACCGTTAATAGCTTCTAGTAGTTTATCAAAATTTACAGGTTTGGCAAAGTATTGATCAAAGCCTACTGATAGGAAACGCTGCGCATCGCCAGGCATGGCGTATGCGGTTACTGCATACATAGGAGTCGCTTGTAAAACAGCTATTTTTCTAAAGTGCTGTAATAATTCACAACCATCCATCTGATTAATACCTAAATTAATATCGATGAGAATTAGGTCTAATGGATGTTGTAGTGCAGGGAGTAGGGTTAGTGCAGTATCTCCGTTGTCTGCTAAGGTGATGCTGTAACCGTTTTTAGACAGCATTCTGTCCATGACCATAGCATTGATCTTGTTATCTTCTACGTATAGTATATTCATTCACTTAGGGGTATTATGATCGTAAATTCGCTTCCTTGTTCTGGTATGCTTTGTATACTAATGCGACCACCTAGTACTTCTATATATTTTTTAGAAAGACTCAATCCGATACCAGTTCCTTCATACTTGCGACTCAGTCCAAAACTTTCTTGTACAAATGGATCAAATATCTTCTCTAGGTTGTCTTTGTGGATACCGATACCAGTATCTTTGACTTTTATATGGATATGTTTTTTTTCGGGGATGGTTATGATACTTACAGCTACATTTCCTTTTTCTGTATATTTTATAGCATTGTGTATAATGTTATTGATTGCTGTATGGAATAAATTTTCATCGATGTTGGCTGTCGGGCAACGCTCATCCAGTGTTAATGTATATGTTAGTCCTTTGGATGTAGCGATATGTCTGTATTCTCTATACGAGGTTTCTACGATATAGTTCATATCTGATACTACGTAGTCCAAATTATTCTGTATGGTCTCTATCTCGCTATAGTGTGATAGATTATTGATCGTTTGTAGCAATCGATCCTTACTTTCTTCTAGATATGCTTTTAATTTTTGTCGGTCCAACGGTTTTTCTTCACCTGCTAGTAAGAGATTAGCAATGGTCATAATGCCATTAAGAGGCGTTCGAATCTCATGACTGAAATTAGATAGAATATTAGATTTAAGATTGCTGAGCTCTTGTTCTTTGAGATGCGCTTCTTTAATGGCTAATTCAGCAGTTTTTAATTCGGTGATGTCATGGCAATTGACCAATACAGAATTTACTTTTTGTAGCTGTTGATCGATAATAGGCGTATACTTTACTTCTAGCCATTGGGTAGCGCCTTTATACGTTACACGTTGCATGGCTCGTTTAATCACTTTGCCTTGTAGCGCCTCATTAAAAGAATGTGCAAACCTAGTTTGGTAATTTACAGGGATTACTTTAATGCATAGTGTAGGGGTAAGGATAGGATCTACATGATAATCTTTTTTAATAATATCTAGCGTGGCATCATCGGCCATCAGTATCATTCCTTTTCTGTCCAGTAAGATGGTATAGGCAAAACTGTTATTTACCATAGCTGCTAGTCGCCCTTTATCTTCTTCAATGATTTGTTCATTGATCTTTCGTTGATGCACATCGATCAGATTGCCAATCATTCGCGTAGTACGCCCGTTGGCATCTTTTTTGCGATAGCCATGTATTTCGTAGTGGCGGTAATCTCCTAGTTTGTTTTTAATTCGGTAAAAATTAAAATAGTGACTTCCCTGTTGTTTTAAGCCTTGTATATGCCTTTCTAAACCAGGTGCTAAATCATCGGGGTGGATGTGCTGTTTTAATAGATTGATACCTATAAAATCTTCTTTGATAGGCAATCCCAACATTTTTTTAAAATCAGTGCTATAAAAAGTCGCATTTTTATCAAAATGATGGTCAAATAACCCAGATTGAATCCCTTTTAGGGCTAAGTGTTTGGTTTCTTCGTTATAAGCTAGCTGCTCTAATTGTGCGTGTTTTGCTGTAATGTCTGTAATACTACCAGTTACTAAAATGGTATGTCCTTTATGTACAATAGGATCTCCAAGTACATGGATCCATTTTACATTTCGTTGTCGATCATATATTTTTTCTACACAATCGATAGGGGTTTTATCATTCAGTTGTTGTAAACTCGTATGTATTTTCTGTTGTGCAACTGTAGAGCAGCGATCTATAATAGTTTGGATACTCACAGGAGATGGAACTTCTAGGTCTAATAATGCATGGCAATCTTTGGACAAGAAAAAATGAGATGTCACAAAATTATAACTCCAGAATACTGTAAGTGGTGCTTTAGAAAATTTACTAAAGGTGTAATGCTCTTCATATTCTTTCGTAATATCGATACCATATAAAAATAGTTCGTTTCCATTAGGGATGCACTCTAATTTCATAATCGAAATCCCCATAGGAGCTGTAGTAGCAAATGTAAAAGTATGCGCTTGCTTCGTTTGTGATTGTAGGCATTGATTAATATGCGTAGCTAATAGGGTTTGCTCTCGATCTATAATATAATCATAAATAGAGACGTTGTCGTCTAAATCTGCAATTCCTAGTAATTGGCATATCCTTTTATTGGCATTGACCACACGACCGTCTTTGGCTAACGTAATACAATAAAATCCTGTGTTTTCTGCTAGTAAGACCAGTTCCTGTGCTGTTAATGCCATGCTTATTATGAGAATTCGTAGTTTTTAAATGTACGAAAATGATTCATAATAATGAACTTATCTGTATTTTTTCTACTTCATTACAGTAGATAAACTGCTATCTGTTTTTAGTAGGCAGTAGCGCAGTGCAGGTGGTAAGGTGTTTTGAAGCTGCTGGGGAAAAATGATAGCAGCACTAGATCAGTATACTGAATATACTGATCTAGTACAGAACTTAGTGAATCCGTTTTTATGCTTTGGCATCATAGTTTTCTTCCCATTTGCCTTGTACTTTTAGTACTTGTTCGATTACATCTCTCACACAGCCTTTGCCACCTTCTTTAAACGAAATGTACTTTGCGATTGCTTTTACCTCTGCTACGGCGTCTTGCGGACAAGTAGGCAAGCCTACCATATTCATTACAGGTAGGTCAGGAATATCATCACCCATGTACAATACATTTTCGGGTTTGACTGCATTTTCAGATAAAAAAGTAGTGAGCTGTTCTATCTTATGATGCGCTCCTAGATATACATCCTTAATCCCTAGTGCTTGTAGTCGTTCTTTAACTCCTTCATTTTTTCCTCCAGAGATAATACACATTTTAAACCCCTGTTGTATAGCAGCTTTTAGTGCATATCCGTCTTTTACGTTCATCGTACGGAGTAATTGACCACTTTCACTGATGAATAAGCTCCCATTGGTCAGTACGCCATCTACATCAAAGATAAAAGTAGTGATGTGCTGTAAGTATTCTTTATAACTTTTTTCCATATTTCTCTTGTATTAATGCTGTCATTATAGTGTAGATATCGCTATGTGATGTAGTATCACATAACGTCTCTAAATGTCTATGAATAGTTTCGGTATCATTGCGTACGGCTGGCCCAGTTTGTGCATCAGCTGGTGGCATCGTTTGTAATTTTGTTACGGTTTCCTGAATGAGAGGATATAAGATGTCGAAAGGAATAGCATCTTTCATACAGATCTCATGTGCCATCGTATAGAGATGATTCGTAAAATTATTGACAAAAACGGCTGCCACATGCAGTGTATTACGCTGTGCAGAAGAAATGCGATATACCTTCTTAGAAATACCAGATGCCAATTCGGTAAGTAGTATAGCATCCGATTCATTACTAGCCTCTATACACAGCGGAACTGTCGAAAAATCTACAGTCTTAGTAGCGCTAAATGTTTGCAAAGGGTAGAACACACCCTTTCGATCTGTAGTGCCAATCACATCCATCGGCACACTACCCGAAGTATGTACAATCAGCGCATCCGAAAAAGGCAAGGTGTTACATACACTACCGATGGCATCATCGCTAACAGCTAGTATGTAAAGATCAGCTTTGATGATTGCTGTAGGAGAAGTCACGATATGATCTCTAGGTTGCTCAGCAGCTAATGGTATCCCTTTTCTATTGTAACATTGTACTACAGTACTGCCCTCATACATATCCAACACACGGTATAGCTGTCGTGCCACATTTCCTGCGCCAATAATAACAATAGTAATCATGCCGTAAAAATAAGGAAGATACTTTAGATATCGATTACAAAAGAGTTGTTAAAACGTATTCTTGCGCACAGATGTATACCAATAAATCTATGGAAAAGCACTATTTTTGCGAAGCTTAAAAAAGAAAACCACACAATGCAACAGAATCTCGTACGTATTTTATTCTCTACACGATTAATGGCTGTTTTATTTATTGTATTTGCGATCGCTATGGGAGTAGGTACTTTCCTAGAAGATAGCTATGGCACCACAGCTGCCAGAATATGGATCTATAACGCTTGGTGGTTCGAGACCATCATGGTTATTTTTATGATCAATTTTTGTGGGAATATTGTACGGTATCGATTGTATACCAAAGAGAAGTGGGCCACACTCCTGCTGCATCTCTCATTCATCTTTATCTTATTAGGAGCGTTTGTCACTCGATATATTAGTTATGAGGGAATTATGCCTATACGAGAAGGGGAGACCACAGCCGCTTTTTTATCAGAGAAGACAAACCTAATCGCCTATCTCGATGGAGAAATCAATGGAGAACCCAAGCGCCGTATCATTACAGAGCCTTTAGAACTAGCCGAAGCCACTACATGGTATAATGATTTTACCATCGATACAGATTATAACGGGCAACCAGTACAAATACGTTATAAAGAGTATATTGCAGGCGCCGAAATGGGACTGGTAGAAACGCCCGATGGAGACCAATACCTAAAAATTGTAGAAGCAGGAGATGGAAATCGCCATGATCATTATCTCAAAGCTGGAGAAGTATCCAATATACACAATGTGTTATTAGCATTTAATGCTCCTACACCAGGCGCGATTAATATCAGCTATAAAAATGATGAATACACCATAGAATCCCCTTTTGAAGGTACGTATCTAAGAATGGCAGATCAAAAGCAAGGAATGCTTACTAAAGATAGTATCCAACCATTGATGCTTAGATCACTGTATCAAACAGCAGGGATGCAATTCGTAGTGCCTGACCCAGTATTGACGGGGAAATATGATGTCATTCCTACAGAAGTCAAAGAAAAAGACCAACAAGACGCATTGATTCTAGAAGTCACTACTAATGGAGAAACCAAAGAAGTAAAACTACTAGGAGGGAAGGGATTTGCTAATGATATGCAAAAGATAACACTAGGAGGGCTAGACATGCATTTCAGTTATGGATCAGAACGATTAGAACTCCCATTTTCGCTAAAACTCAAAGATTTTATAGCAGAAAAACAACCAGGAACCGTAAAAGTATACAAATCCTATATGAGTAAGGTAGCTATTATCGAAGCTGATAAACCAGCACAACCTTACGATATCTATATGAATCATGTATTAGATCACAAAGGGTATCGATTCTTTCAGGCATCCTTTAATCCAGACGAAAAAGGAACCGTTCTATCCGTGAGTCATGATTTCTGGGGAACACAAATTACCTATTTAGGCTACCTATTATTATACGCAGGATTGATGCTTATTTTATTTACCAAAGGCTCTAGATTTAAGGACTTAGAACAAATGCTTAATAAAGTAAAGTCTAAGAAAAAAGCACAAGCAGCTACCATGATCGCGCTACTACTATCAGTAGCCACTTTTGCACAACAGCCCGCTACCACTGCACACACCGGGCATTTACAGACACTGCCTAGCAAGGCACAACTAGACTCTGTGATCAAAGCCAATGCAGTCAGTAAAGAACATGCCGAAAAATTCGGAAGTATCGTTATCCAAGACGACCGTGGTAGGATGAAACCTATCAATACCTTTTCATCAGAGCTATTGCGTAAACTAAGCAAAAAAGACACCTACGAGGGATTAACAGCAGATCAAGTATTTGTCTCTATGGTAGAAAATCCATTTATATGGTATAGTGTACCCATTATCAATCTCAAAAAAGAAAACGACAGCATTCGCAAGATTTTAGGAGTACCCGCTACTGAGGAGCACGTATCCTTGGTAGATCTTTTCGAACCCGATGGAAGCTACAAACTAGCACCTTACTTAGAAAAAGCCAGTAGTACGAACACCCCGAGTAACTTCGAAAAAGACTTCCTAAAAATACATGACAACTATTACCTGTTAGAAAAAGCACTCAGCGGAGGAATCCTAAGAATATTCCCAGTGCCACAAGACGAAAATAACAAATGGGTATCCGTACCACAATTAAATGAAATCAAGACATTTAAAGGCATGGATTCTGTATATACACGTCAGATATTACAGATATACAGACAAGCCGTCGTAGAATCCAGAAAGACAGGAGACTACAGTCAGCCCGACCAATACATAGAAAGTATCCGTAGTTTTCAGAAAAAATATGGAAGCGAAGTATTACCTACAGAAAAGAAGATAAAAGCCGAAATAGCGCTGAATAAATACGATATATTTAAGACCCTATACCGTTATTACCTACTGGTAGGACTCTTACTGATCGTAGTGGTTATTATGCGCATCTTTTGGGACAAAAAATCAATACGAATTACCATCAATGCATTGATAGGACTGATCATTATCCTATTCATCACCCACACAGCAGGATTGATCATTCGATGGTATGTATCAGGGCATGCCCCTTGGAGTGATGCTTATGAATCCATGATTTATGTAGCTTGGGCTACCATGGCATTAGGACTAGCTTTCGGTAAGAAAAGTAACCTTACCATTGCAGCCACCGCCTTTGTAGCTTCCATCATTCTATTTTTTGCGCACGAAAACTGGACAGATCCTGCCATTGCCAATCTACAACCCGTATTAGACTCTTACTGGGTATTGATACATGTATCTATTATTGTAGCCAGTTACGGACCCTTCTTTGTCGGAGCCATTCTAGGAATCTTAGCCTTAGTATTAATGTTACTAACCACCAGTAACAATAAGAAAAAGATGGAACTCAATATACGCGAACTGACTATTATTAATGAGATGGCACTCACGATCGGTTTAGTCATGCTCACCATCGGAAACTTCCTAGGAGGTATGTGGGCGAATGAGAGTTGGGGACGCTATTGGGGCTGGGATCCCAAAGAAACATGGGCACTCGTTAGTATCATGGTATATGCCTTTGTAATCCACATGCGATTAGTACCAGGCTTGCGTAGTAGATGGTTCTTTAATAGCATGTCAGTACTCGCCGTAGGATCGATTCTGATGACCTATTTTGGTGTCAATTTTTACCTAAAAGGACTGCATTCATACGCCAGTGGAGACCAAGTGGTCACACCATCATCAGTATACTACAGTTTTGCATTTTGGATCCTACTCAGTGTTTTATCCTACAGAAAATACAAAGCACATTATAAAAAATAAGCGAAACCAATACACTACATCTGAGTACGTATAATTTGGGCGTTACCACAAGGGTCGGGCTATCCGCTGTATCTTTTGGCAGCACTAAGGTGCTACCAAAAGGATGCCGCTCCTATCCCTAACGCATTACAAGCAATTAAGATCCTTAGGATAATTAACAGATATTAGAAATATAGCTACCTTTATTGCATATATATAATTGTTACCACACATATGAAAAAAAGCCTTTTAATAATAACCTATTTACTATTTTCGATTTCATTGTTTGGTCAAACAGCTGAATTTAGAGCTGATACTGTAAGCTTAAAAAAAAGGATTGGAAATAACGAGAGGGTTTATAAAAAGGCTATGGAAATGGAATGGATTATAAACGGAGAAAAACTATTTTTTGGTTCTAAATCAATTAAAGTCATTCCAAATTCTAAAAAAATTGATACTATTTTGTTTCGCACGAATTCTAACTCAAAATATGACACGATCATATGTAATATTTCAGAATCAAGTAAGTATTCATTCGAATACAATACATGCTGTGGAGGATTTAATGTTAGAAAAGAGAGTAAAGGTAAGTTAAGCAGAGAAATTATATTTGAACTTTTATCTAAATCGGACAACTATGATTATATAGGAACACTTGGAGAAACTGGAATATTAATTAAGAATATTAATACTGAAAACCATATAACTGAAATCTGTCGAAGTGTAATGAGTCCTAATATCTATCCAATTACAATATCAACATTTAAAAAAGTTAGTGACCTGACTGAAAACTATGAAGCACTACTTTGTGAAATTCAGAATGGAGTTGCTGTGGACGGATTTGAATATCAAATACTCGAAAAGAAAGTGAAATTTCTTTATATGCCCTTGAATGAAAAACCTTTGAAAATTCAGTTTGACGAAAAAAGCAACGAAATTAAATTAAAAAACGTGTGGTAACAACACCTATGCGATAATGCGGGGTTTGGGTTAAATCAAAAAGTCATTGCTTATTTAGTTTGTCGCCAAAGTATTAAATTTAGTATTTTAGAAAATATAAACACAAAACATAAACTTTGGCTAAGTGCTGGCTCGAAAACCTGTGATTTTCTGCTCCCGCACTACGCATAGCTAAACGTTATATCTCATTAATAACAAAACTAAAAATTATGAATAAAATTCTATTCCTATTATCATTTAGTCTCTTTCTAATATCAAATACGGCCATTTCTCAAGTTAATCAGACAGAAAATAACTTTGATCTAGAACAATTAAAAAAAAGACTTACTGAAGAAATCAATAAAGTTCTAAAAGAGACTGGCATACCCTCAATTTCTTTGTCGCTAATTAAAGACGATGCTATTATTTGGTCTGAAGCTTTCGGATATGCGAATGTTAAGAAAAAACTTCCAGCAACCAGTTCCACAATTTATAGTACCGGTTCAAATTTCAAATTCGTTACTGCAACCGCAATAATGCAATTGGCTGAAACAGGGAAACTAGATATTGATAACCCTATCAACAATTATCTTGGAGAATCAGCCATTAATGATCTTTCGAGTGAGGGAACACCCGTAACTTTCCGTCATTTACTAAGTCATCATTCAGGATTAAAGGGACCTATTGAGATTATTCCAATTTGGGAAAGAAAGATTCCTAAAACATTAGAAGACATAGCTTCAGAGATTAGTGCTGAAGAACCACCAGGAATGAATTTTAAGTATTGTAACCATTGTTACGCACTTGCTGGTCTCACTATTGAAAAAATCTCTGGACAAACCTTTCAGGAATACATCGTAAAACATATTCTTGAACCACTTCAAATTGATTCTAAAGGCCCAGTAATTCCGACACCAGTTATGGTGGAAGAACTGGCTTTACCATACTCTTTAGAAAATAATAAACCAGTTCCCGAATATCAATCCCGTTTTGATGTTTTTCCTGCAGGAGACATTTATTTAACTGCTCGAGAAATGGCTAATTTTTATATAGCTCAATTAAATCAAGGCTCTTTTAAAGGTCAATCAATTTTAAACTCAAAATCTGTGTCTATGATGCAGGAAGCACAGTTTGGAAGCTCCTATGGTCTTGGGACTAGAGTTATTAAAAAGGATGATGTAAAGTATTTACAACATACAGGTGGAGTCCCTGGATTCTCAACTTTTTTTAAGGTAGAACCAGCCTCAAAAATAGGTGTATATATTGCCTCAAATGCTAGCGGTGTTCAAAGCATTCTTGGTGAGATTGCAAATCTATCATTGAAATTAATAAATGTTAAAACGAAATAGATTCCCTACAATCATTTAACAAAAAGGAATTTGAAGAGATACAATTAACAGAAGATGTCCTAAAAAAATACCCCCTGATGATTCGACTATGCGCTAGTGCTAGTTTGCAACTAGTACCGTTACAGCTTGGCAGGGTACGATAAGTAATAGCAAAAACAAATACGATCTATTTTATTGATAGGTTGCCTCCTTGTTAGCCACAAGTATAACAAAATGTTCAAAGGGATTTTTAAAAAAGAAAAATGGAACCGTCTAAAGTTGAAACTTGGAAAAAGTTTGAACTCTTTGAACTGTTTAATGACCTTGACAAAGTGGAAAGGACATTGTCTGAATTAAACGGAGGGTATTCTGGAGAGTTTACAGATGTAGAGCAATTCCACGAAGAATTTGTTGATGAATTAAATGACTTGAAATACCAAAATGTTCCCGATTTTGAACGAATTTGTATTTGGTTCGCACCAACTTCAGCTTGGGACGATTTTGTCGGAATGGACGGAATTGAATTAGGAAATCGGATTTATGAAAGAGCTAATAAATGGAATAAAGCTAATTTCTAATGGGAAAAGAGAGAAACTTAAATGGAACACCAGAGAATTTAGCATTGAGTTATTTGAGTACGCTCGGATACTATGATGGCGGTTATATGGCAGACTGGCTCAATTTTATTGCTCGTGACAAGAATATAAAGAAAATTGAAGTTGACATTCTGAATGATAAAATAGAACCTGAAGAAGCTGATATAAGACCATTGAAAGTTGATTTAAAAAAGTTGAGAGGAATTCTTAAAAAGGATTTGTCAAATAACGGATTTGAAATGGACTTTATAAAAAAAGCTGTAATGGAATTTGAAATTCCATTTGACAATCCAAGAATTAAAAACACGGTTTATTGCTATCCATTCATAGAGGACAAAAACGGAAAAATTTACAAACCCAAAAAGCGAATTATTGAAACCGCTTACGAAGTTGACTTTAATCCGATTAAAAAAATGAGAATGAAAACTGAGAGTGTGACAAAGAGTTGGATTGATAGAATAAAAGAAATGTTCAATTGAAAAAAACAGTTGCTAATAACGCCATCATCAGTATACTACAGTTTTGCTTTTTGGATCATACTCAGTGCTTTATCCTACAGGAAATACAAAGCACATTATAAAAAATAGGCATACCGAATACATCATTTGAGTACGTATAATTTGGGCGTTACCACAAGGGTCGGGCTCATATCTTTGCATCTATAATTTTTTTTAACCAAAATGATAACAAAATCAAAGTTGCTAATTGATTTCGGGCTAGATACATTTTAATGATATTGACGGATAGGAAAATCAACTTTGTTTTTATAGCATTAAAGTCTGGATAAGTACTTAAACACTAGATTATGAATTTAGATGTTGTATAAAACATGAGCAAAGACCTATGTTATATTTTGTTTTCATTACAAATAGTACCCATTATGAATTTAAAATATAGTGTTGGATTAGACGTTTCTAGTAAAAAAATTGATGCCTGTATTTCTGTTATAGATATTTCTCAAAAAGTGAGGGTACTTTCTATTGATTGTATATATATAATTGTTACCTACAAGCACCAAAAATCCCACCGCACAGTCAAGCACATTTTATTTTTTGAGGTATGAAAAAAATAAAAAGAGTTAGCCTTTACCCAGCACTCGTGTACGTTCATAAGATTGTTAAAAAATGAAGTACTGAAGAACGAAATCTATCCTAAATTTTCTTTATTTTGCAAGCAAATTATGGGTAAAAAATATTCGGACATAAAAGAGAAACTTCAAATCGTTGTAGACAAGAAAACTACTAATGATTTGGCACATTTGACACACTTTTTTCAGAATCATAAAAATGGTGTATCTCAATATTTCAGACCATCTGCCACAGAATATTTGACTGAACTACACGAAGAATTGAATATTGTTCAAGAGCCAGATTTTCAATATTATTTACCAATAAAATGGGACATTCCATTCCCACCAACTGAAAATCCGACATTCAAGTTCATTGACCTTTTTGCTGGGATTGGGGGAATAAGAATGGCATATCAAAATAATGGTGGAAAGTGTGTTTTTACTAGCGAATGGGATACTTATGCAAAAAAAACTTATGAAGCTAATTTTGGAGAAGTCCCTTTTGGTGATATTACCCAAATTTCAGAAAAAAATATTCCAGACCACGATATTTTATTAGGTGGTTTTCCTTGTCAACCTTTTTCAATTGCAGGAGTTTCAAAAAAAAATTCGTTAGGAAGAAAACACGGATTTTTAGATGAAACCCAAGGAACTTTATTTTTTGATATAGCTAGAATAATAAAACATAAAAAGCCAAAGGCTTTTATGCTTGAAAATGTTAAAAATCTTGTTTCGCACGACAAAAAGAAAACTTTTAAAGTTATCATTAAAACTTTAGAGAAATTAGGTTACAATGTTCATCACAAAGTTTTAAATGGTAAGTATTATGTACCTCAAAATCGTGAACGAATTATTATTGTAGGATTTAAAAAAACAGTTTTTAAGAGTAAAGAAACTTTTGAATTTCCTGACCCGAAAGAAGCAAACTTTGTTTTTAAAGATATACTTGAATCAAAAGTGGATGACAAGTATACATTGTCAGATAAATTGTGGAGCTACCTACAAGAACACGCTAGAAAACACAAAGCGAAAGGAAACGGATTTGGTTTTGGAATGACTAATTTAAATGGAATTTCAAGAACTATTAGTGCTAGATATTACAAAGATGGGTCTGAAATTTTAATTCCACAAAAAGGAAAAAACCCAAGAAAATTGACACCAAGAGAATGTGCTAGACTTCAAGGATTTCCTGATAAATTTATAATTCCAGTTTCAAACAACCAAGCATATAAACAATTTGGCAATTCAGTTGTAACACCTTTAATAGAGGCAGTTGCAAAAAATATTGTAAAAGAACTTTCAAAAATTAATGAATCTAACAAATCTAAAATCGCTGTTCATTAATAATGGATGTAAGAAAGTTTATGTGAAAATTCTTTCGCCTAATGATAATTCTAAAAACCAAGTTTACATTGGTGGGAATTTTGAAATCCTAAATATTCTTCCAATATCAGAAATCATAACTGAAGAAGCTGGAGATTGGAATAAAGAACGTTTTAAAGCAAAAATTAATTTTTCTTGGATTGACGATGAAGGAATAATTTCTTCTGCACCCCAAGCACAACTTATTCTCTACCCCAAATATCCTGAAGTTCGTTTTTCAGGTTTTCTTGCAAGATGCAAAAAAGCACCATCAGAATTAATGACACAAAGGTTGGCTGGTAGACTACTATTCTTTTCTGTAACTCAAAACGGAACGATTTTAGGTTATGTAACTTCACCTAGTTCTGAAATCGCAAACGAATTCAATAAAACAGAATCAGATTCTACTCACGGAGTATTCTCAGTTATAGATTTACCTGTAACAAAAAATAATCGAGCAATATTATTAGGTGAATTGAAACGGATTTACGAGTTAGGTTGGATTGAATCAAAAAGGTTAGATAGAGATGGAAATATAATGGATTGTCGAGTACCTAATTGTGGAGGCTATACTTTAGAAGCGGAATTAGGAGTTACACCCAATGGATATTCTGAACCTGATTTTATGGGTTGGGAAGTTAAACAGTTTGGAGTTGCAAATTTCAACCGCACCAAATCCAAAGCTATAACTTTAATGACACCAGAACCAACTGATGGGTTATACAAAACCAAAGGTGCTGAATACTTCGTTAGAAATTATGGTTATGAAGATAAACTTGGAAAACCTGACAGATTAAATTTTGGAGGTGTTCATAAAGTTGGAGAAAAACATCATCTGACGGATTTAACAATGCAATTAATCGGATTTGACATTGAGAGCGGGAAAATTAGGAATACAAATGGTAGAATTGCATTATTAGACGACAAAGATAATGAAACAGCGTCTTGGAGTTTTTCATCAATGCTAAAACATTGGAACAGGAAACACAATCAAGCCTGCTATGTACCTTCTCTTTCAGAAACAAAACCTGAAAGAAAATACAGATATGGGAACGAAATTATATTAGGAACTGGAACCGATTTTCAATTATTTCTTTCGCAAATGGTAATTGGAAATATTTATTACGACCCAGGAATTAAATTGGAGAACATATCTACCAAACCTAAAATTAAAAAACGAAGTCAGTTTAGAATAAAGTCTGGATTTTTACCAAACTTATATAAACAGAACGAAATAATTAATATTGCTGAATAGCCAACCCTTATGATCCAAGGTGTGCGCTAGTGCTAGTTTGTAACTAGTACCGTTACAGCTTGGCAGAGTAAGAGTAAGTAAAAACAAATCGTGTTTGTTTTATTGATAGGTTGTCTCGCTAGGGTATCGTATGTGATTCGTCCAAACTGTTTTTTCGCGTTAGGGATAGCAGTGGAAATCCCGCAGTACCGACCTTTAGGAGGGGCGAGGAATTGGAACGGATAGCCCGACCCCTTGTGGTAACGCCCCCTGCTAGGTTATCATATGTGGCTAGTTCAAGTTTGTAACTCGGACTCCATACGAGTAAGCAAATACTTACTGAATGATAAAACTTGAGAGTAAAAGATCGTTTTTATAGCCAATTATAAAAAGTTTAAACCATTTCTAAATTACTTTTACCTAAATCAAGATACGTACAAGAATAATTAGTAACTTAATACTGCCTAAAAGCACGTCAGACAGTCCTATAATTACCGAATAAAAGCAAGCATGCTACACATAAAGCATGTGTATAGACAATATAAGGTATTTAATACGTGACCAAAGTACTCCCTTCCATTCGCATTCTCATCATTAGTAGTTATTGGCTACTATTCAATATACTTGTAGCCCAAGAATTACCACCCATACAATCATTTCTACCAGAGGCATATAATGCAGAAACTCAAAACTGGTCTATTTCGCAATCCGATACGAATTATATATATGTAGCGAATAATCAAGGCTTGCTAGAATACAACGGAGCAACATGGGAACTATATCCCACCCCCAATGGTACGATTATGCGATCCGTACACGTAGTAAAAGATCGCATATATACAGGGTTTTATATGAACTTTGGGTATTGGAAAAAAAATCAAACAGGAAACCTCACCTATACCTCACTTAGTGATTCCATAGCTGCTAAGCTAAAAGAAGACGAACAATTTTGGAGAATCGTACATTCAGAAAATCATATCTTATTTCAGTCATTAGACCGTATATATATCTACAATACGGTCACAAACAAGATCGAAATTATCAATGCCGAAACTGGTATGGTTAATCTATTCGAAGTGAGTGGTACCATCTATTACCAAGAAAAAGAAAAAGGACTCTATACGATCGAAAAAGGAGCACCCAAGCAAATGATCGATGCCACAGCCTATAATGACGATACAATTGTACATATCTCACATACCCCAAAGGGACTCTTATTGCTCACCAGCACACAAGGGCTTTTAGAGTGGATAGCAGGCACGATACACTCCGATACAATAGCGGCTAATGCAATATTAAAACATAAAACGATCTACGCAGCACAGCAATTACGCGATCAAAGTTTTATTATAGGCACCATAGCCAATGGGATGCTACACGTATCGTCTAAAGGAGTACTACAATATACCATAGACCAAAGCAAGGGTTTAAATACCAATACAGTACTAGCAGTATTTGAAGACACAGCACAAAACATATGGCTAGGACTAGATAATGGTATTAATTGCATCAATATACAATCTCCCATTCGGAATTTCAAAGACACCAAAGGCAAAATAGGCACAGTATATACTACAGTAGTACACAGAGATACCCTGTACTTAGGTACCAATCAAGGACTGTTTTATAAACCTATAAAAACCGATGAAATACCAAGGTTTATACCCAAAACCCATGGACAAGTATGGAGCTTGTATCTATATGATCAAACCCTGTTTTGTGGACATACCAATGGCACATTCGTTATTAAAAATACCAAAGCACATAAAATAGTCTCTACAGCAGGAGGTTGGGTATTTAAAACAATTCCAAAACACCCTAATTGGCTACTACAAGGTACCTATACAGGTTTAATACTACTAGAAAAAACGCAGAATACATGGAAATACAAGCATAAAATCAAAGGATTCGATTACTCAGCTCGTTTTGTAGAACACTTTCAGCAAGCACTCTGGGTCAATCACGAATATAAAGGACTCTATAGATTAGAAATAAACGATGCATATACCCAAGTCACACATGTACAGAAAGACACAACAGTAGCCAGAGGTAAAAACTCTAAATTACTAAACTACAGAGGTACATTGTGGTATGCACATGAAGAGGCTATTTATAGGTATCACCCAAAAGAAAAACGATTTCAGCTCGATAATGTATTACAAGCTACTTTCGATATCATTCCCAAAGGAAAATTTGTAAAAGACAATACAGGTACGCTATGGAATTTTAACCAAGATGCACTAGGCTATATAATAGAAAGTAAATTCTCGGATCAATTACGGAACATACAAATACCCATATCACATACGGCACGCAAAGAAATGACAGGTTTTGAAAATATAGTATACCTCCAAGACCAGCAATACCTCATCGGTACTACAGAAGGGTATATGCGCATCAATCGCGCTAATACAAATTTCCAAAATAATCATCAGCTTATACTACATAAAGTAGCGATAAAGCAAAAAGAAACTGTATTCAGAGAAATCCCTTTACAAAGTGCAGAGCCACCCACTATTGATTATAAAGAAAATACAATTGCCTTTTCATACGCAATCCCTACGTATGATACATATCTACGACCAAAATATCAATATAAACTAGTAGGGTATCATCAGGATTGGAGTGATTGGGCTACCAATAGCCATACTGTTTTTGAAAATTTACCCTCAGGCCATTATACATTACTTCTTAGAGGTACCATAGACAATACGGAATCTAATACTAGTGTATATGAATATGCATTTAGCATAGCAAGACCTTGGTATTTATCTATAGTAGCCATCATGCTATATGGAATTCTACTCCTAATGATGATTATAGGTATTCATAAATATTATAGCCGCTATTATTTTACCAAACAATTAGAAAGTATACAAGCCAGCAAAAAACAGTTAGAGATCAAAAAGCTTACAGGGGAGAATGAACTTGTAAGAACAATCAATCAGAAACTTAAAGAAGAGTTAGAAGAAAAAAAGCGAGAATTAGCATCTGCTACCATGCACATACTCAAAAAAAATAAAATACTGATTAAAGTTAAAAAAGAGTTGAGTAGAGGACAAACGCATATTCCTGATTTTAAACAGTTAAAAAAGAAGATACATCGTAGTCTTAATGAAGAAGAAGATTGGAAACATTTTGAACAGGCATTTAGCAACTTAGACAAAGATTTTCTAAAGAAATTAAAAGATAAGCATCCCACATTAACGCCTAATGATTTAAAGTTCTGTACCTATCTACGATTAAATCTGTCGTCTAAAGAGGTGGCGCCGCTATTAAATATTTCCGTAAGAAGTGTAGAAATAAAAAGATACAGACTCAGAAAAAAGTTAAATTTAGCACACTCCAAAAGCTTAGTGAGCTACATATTAGAAGTATAAAGTCTACAACATTGCCAAAATTTACCTCAACATTACCTCAACTAAAACGTTATAGTAAGCTTTGAAAAGCATTTTAAGTGCTTTTTTTGATTTTTTTTCATCCTACAAATCATTTGTTTTCATCCATAATAAAAGGGATTTTGTCGGGTATTCCCTGCTTTTTTATGGTATTTGTATAGTATTGTATATTTTTTGTTGTGGTTTGTTATTCAGAAATTCCTAATAATCATAGTTAAATTTGAGTAAATCAAAGAAAATAACGTATGAAAATTACATATTTCTTAATAGCACTGCTGCTTGCTCAATTCCAATATGGGCAGGGAATTATCGTACAAGGTCAGGTGCAAGATGACGCTGGGATAGCATTACTAGGTGTAAATGTGACAGTAGAAAATACCAATATAGGCACAGTAACAGATATAGATGGAAACTATACAGTAGCTAATGTAACAGTAGGGAGTACGCTGGTTTTTTCATACCTAGGATTCACTACCAAGCGAGTACGAATAGCTAATAATAAAACCATAAATATTACACTATCAGAAGATACAGAGTCATTAGAACAAGTAATTGTGATAGGGTACGGAACACAAACTAAAAAAGAAGTTACAGGAGCCGTTGGAGTCGTAGGCGCTAAAACTATAGAAGAATTAAACCCAGTACGAGTAGAACAAGCATTGCAGGGACAAGTAGCAGGAATAAACATCACATCACAATCAGGATCTCCAGGGAGTGATGCTACTATATCCATTAGAGGGATTTCTACCAATGGAGATAATAGACCGCTAATTTTAGTAGATGGTAATGTTATAGAAGATCTAAGTGTCATTAATCCTAATGATATAGAAAGCATCAATGTACTCAAAGATGCCACTGCTGGTATTTATGGAGTACGAGCAGCTAATGGAGTGATATTAATTACTACTAAATCAGGGGGGATAAACCAAGAAACTAAATTCGAAATCGATAGCTACGCAGGATTTCAAGAAACTACTAGAAAATTACCCGTTTTAAATGCTACAGAATACGGAGTGATTATAAATGAAGCCTTTGCAGCAGGAGGGAATGCTCCTATATTCACAGATTTTTCTACACTAGGAGAAGGCACCGATTGGCAAGAAGAAGTTTTCAAGACAGCAGCCATTTCCTCTGTGAATTTTAATGCTTCTGGTGGTACAGAAAACATTACATATGCCGCAGCCACCTCTTATCTTACCCAAGATGGAATCGTAGGCGGCAGTAGTTCTAATTTTAATCGATTTACAGCCAGAGTGAATCTAGGTGCAGATTTCCTTAAAAAATTCAAATTCAAAAGTTCATTTATATATACCAAAACTAATAGAAAAACATTACTAGAAAACACCATAGGATCCGTATTATTTAACGCCATTAATATGGCGCCAAATCTTTCGGTGAGAGACCGTAATGGAGCATTTACCCTAGCAGAAGGTTTGGGAAATGAAGTCATTAATCCAGTAGCTCAGATAACCAACACATTTAATAATACCAGTGTAGATAAAATCAGTGGCGTGTTAGGACTCACCTATGATTTTTATACAAACTTTAGTGCAGAATCTAGGTTTCAATTTAACTATGCAGAAGTACTAGGAAAAACCTTTGCCCCAGAAGTCTTCTACGGTTCTGGAAAAGTATTCAATGTAGACAGAAGTAGTGTCACAGAATCTGACAACACTTTTAGAGATTTTACGTGGGATAATTTTATACGATATACAACTACAATAGCAGACGCACACGATATAAAAGCACTGTTAGGGATGTCTGTTTTTAAAACTACAGGCGAGTTTATAGGAGCTACAGGTTTTGATATTCTAGGAAATTCTTTCGATAATGCATCCATAGCACAAGCATCCGATGTAGTCGATAACTTTGCCAATGGCGGAAACACATTCGATGCACGTTTACTATCCTACTTCTCTAGACTAGAGTATGATTATAAAGATACCTATCTATTTTCTGCGGTCATTCGTAGAGATGGATCTACACGGTTTGGGCCTAAAAATAAGTTTGGATATTTCCCATCGTTCTCCGCAGGTTGGGTAGTATCAGAAGAAACCTTTATGCAGCAGGATTGGCTTCATTTTTTCAAAATCAGAGGGAGTTACGGAGTGTTAGGAAATGATAGAATTCCTGACTTTAGATTTGTTTCATTATTGAATGGAGAAGGAGTATATGTGATAGATGACGAACTTGTATTTGGTACCGCCATCGGTGCATTATCCAATCCAGAAATTAAATGGGAAAAACAGAAAACCTTAAACATTGGTTTCGATACTAAGTTCCTGAATAATAAAATTGATATTACATTTGATTATTTTAGAAGACGTACAGAAGACCTATTAGTTGTCGCTCCTGTAGCAGGAATATTGGGAGTTGCAGCTCCAGGTTCTGCACCACCAGTGATTAATGCGGGTACGATAGAAAACAAAGGAATAGAGTTTAGAATCGCCTATAATGAAACTATTACAGACGATCTTGATTTCTCTATCAGTTATAATCTAACTACGCTACAAAATGAAGTGATCTCAGTAAATAGCGAAAACACCTTTATCCCCGGAGGCTCATTTGGAGTCGGACAAGAACCACCAGCTAGAATGGAAGCAGGAAAACCCATAGGTTATTTTTATGGATTACAAACCGACGGAATTTTTCAGGATCAAGCGGCTATCGATGCACATGCCACGCAGACCAATGCAGCACCCGGCGATCTACGTTTTGTAGATACTAATAATGATGGAGTAATCGATACCAATGATCGTACAGATATAGGAAATCCTATTCCAGATATAACCATGGGACTCAATATAGGATTTAATTACAAAGGACTCGATTTTACTACCTATGCCTTTGCATCATTAGGAAATGAGATCGTCCGTAATTATGAGCGGAATCAGCCCTTAGTCAATAGAGGCAATTATATTTTGGATCGATGGACAGGACCTACTACTTCTACTACTATTCCTAGAGTCACTACAGGAGCCAACTCTAATAGTTTATTTTCTAGCTTCTATGTAGAAGACGGTTCCTATCTCAGAATTCAAAATGTACAATTAGGCTATACGATCCCAGCTAAATTTATGGATCCCCTAGGAATCGATAAACTACGTATATACGGATCCGTAAACAATGTATACACCTTTACGAACTATAGGGGATATGATCCATCGGCATCTTCAGGAGCCCCTATAGGCAGTGGTATCGATAATGGTTTTTATCCAGTCCCTAGAACGTATTTAGTAGGAGTAAATCTCAAATTCTAAGAAAACATGCAAAAAATGAAAAAGCACATACCAGCCCTATTGTTTTTTATACTACTTACAGCACTATCGTGTAGTGATGATTTTGTAGATGTAGCATCAGAGGATCAGAATTCAGAAGATTTTTTTACGACAGAAGATGATTATCAAAATGCACTCATAGCAGCCTATGACATGCTACAAGCCACCTATATTAATGTCATGTTAGGCGAAATAGCCTCTAATAATACATTAGCAGGAGGCGAGAGTGCCACAGATGCCCCTGGTATTCAGGAAATAGATGATATGACACACACACCCGTTAATGCGCAATTAAGAGATGTATGGAATTGGATGTATGCAGGTATTAATAGAGTGAATTATATCCTAGAGTTTCAAGATGCCATCACATTCCCCAATAAAAATGAAGTCATAGGACAAGCACGATTTCTAAGAGCCTATTATAATTTCGAATTGGTCAAGTTTTTTGGAGCCATACCACTAGCTGTAGACAAGCGTATTCTATTTGGAGAAGAAAGTAGTATCGATAGAACCCCCAAAGAAGAAGTATATGCATTGATAGAAGAAGACCTAGAATTTGCAGCAGCACAATTACCTGACAGTCAATCAGAAAAAGGACGTGTTACACAAGGAGCAGCATTAGCATTATTAGGAAAAGCATACATCTATCAAAACAAATTTACAGAAGCAGCAACAGTCTTAGATCAAGCCATTTCAGGTCCCTATGATTTAGTAGCAGATTACGCTTCCATCTTCGAACAAGAAGGAGAAAACAACATAGAATCCGTTTTCGAAATACAATATACAGACAAAGAAGGCGCAGGATTTGACTGCCTACAATGTAGCGAGGGCAATATAGCAGTAGGATTTAATGGCATACGTAACTACACAGGACCAGTATTCGATTCTGGGTTTAGTTTTAATGTACCTACCCAAGAAGCAGTAGATGCTTTCGAAGCAGGAGATATAAGACTACCAGTAGCCATTTTAGACATCGAAGCATGGGCAATAGCCCAAGGAGCTACCTTTACCGAAGGATTTGAACATACAGGATATTATAACAGGAAGTATATCGCACGGCAGGGAGATCTTAATACACCAGATGCCAATCTTACCAACCCTACGAACTACAGAGCCATTCGTTTTGCCGATGTTCTGCTATTAGCAGCCGAAGCACATTTGCAAAAAACAGCCAGTGATGAAACACAAGCACTTGCTTATCTCAATAGGGTAAGAGCGAGAGCACAATTAAGCGAATTAACCCTTACAGGAACAGCACTTAGAGATGCCATATACCAAGAACGACGTGTAGAACTAATCGGAGAAGGACATCACTTTTTTGATCTAGTAAGAACAGGAAGAGCTGCGCAAGAGATAGATGGATTTATAGCAGGAAAACACGAAGTATTTCCGATACCCGCTATAGAAATCCAATTAGCAGGAAACCGATGGGAGCAGAATCCAGGATATTAAAGAATTTAAAAGAGGAAAAGATGAAATTGATAAAAATAATAATACCCATAATTGCATTCGCTGTATTCATGAATGCCTGTACAGAAGAAGAAACCTCATTTGCCTTTGAAGGCATTTCAGCACCTAAAGAAGTTACAGCTAGTTTCGATATTACACAAGATAATACAGGTATTGTACGCATTACCCCCAGCGGTAATGGAGCATCCTCTTTTCAGATCTACTTTGGCGATACAGCTAATGAAACGCCTACAACCATTACCCCTGGTAGTACCGCAGAACACACCTATACAGAGGGAACATTTACTACCCGAATCGTAGCAGTAGGCGCAACAGGATTGACTAGCGAGTTTTCTCAGGTGATCACAATAGCATTCAGAACACCAGAAAACTTAGCCATCAATGCTACTATAGATACCACCAATCCCTCGATGATTAAAGTAGCCCCCACAGCAGATTTCGCAACCCTATTTGATATTTATTTTGGAGATGTAGTTGATGAGACTCCAACCACACTCATGATAGGCGAAACATTAGAACATACCTATACCACAGCAGGAATTTATACACTTCGTATGGTAGCAAAGGGCGCAGGAGCAGCCACAGCAGAAATTACAGAAGAAATAACCATTATCCCCCCTTCAGACCCAGTTACGCTACCCATAGATTTCGAATCATTCACCATAGATTATGCCTTTGCAAGCTTCGGAAATGGAGAAGCACAAGTAGTAGACAATACCAATGCTACAGGAATCAATACAAGTAGTAGAGTAGGGCATTTAGTAAAGCCCTCCAATGCCGAAGTATGGGCAGGGACACTACTAGAATTAGAAACACCCATAGATTTTTCGACGAAGAAAGCATTTAAAGTTAAAGTCTATGCTCCTAAAAGTGGTATCGTAGTAAAACTAAAAGTAGAAAATGCAACCGACGCAGCCACAAGTGCAGAAGTAGATGTCACCAACAGTCTAGCAAATGAATGGGAAGAGCTACTCTTTGACTTCAGTACCATAGACACCAGTAAAGAATATCATAAAGTAGTCCTATTCTTTGATTTCGGAAATGCAGGAGATGATAGCGTATATCTATTCGATGACATTGATTTAGTAGCGATTACCCCGCCCAATACGAATGCTGGAATTCAAGATTTTGAAGGAGCAGCCCCTACATTTACCGTATTCGGTAATATAGCCGATACACAAGTAGTATCGAATCCAGATCCCACAGGAGAAAATACCAGTAATACAGTCGCACAAGTCACCAAAACAGCCAATTCAGAAGTATGGGCAGGTACATTTTTTGAAACCGCCATGCCATTAGACCTCGCAAGTTCCACGCAATTACAGATACAAACATGGTCGCCCAAAAGCGGTATCGTGATCAAAGCAAAAATCGAAAACCAAGACGCCACTATAGATCATGAAGTAGATATAACCAATAGTGTAGCCAATAGTTGGGAAACATTAACCTACGATTTTAGTGGAGCCCCTCCAGCAGACTATGTACGTATCGTGATCTTCTTTGATTTTGGCAATGCAGGAGATGACAGTGTCTATTACTTCGATACGATCGATCTAGTAACCACCACCAGTACAGACCCTCCAGTAGTAGTACAAGACTTCGAAGGAGCCGCCCCTACATTTACCGTATTTGGTAACATAGCCGATACACAAGTAATTGCCAATCCAGATGCATCAGGAAGCAATACAACTGGTATGGTAGCACAATTGACCAAAACAGCCAATTCAGAAACTTGGGCAGGAACTTTCTTTGAAGTACCTACGCCCTTAGCCATTACTACATACAATAAGATAAGTGTACAAACATGGTCTCCGAAAAGCGGTATAGTCGTCAAGGTAAAAATCGAAAACCAAGACGCCACTATAGATCACGAAGTAGATATAACCAATACAGTAGCTAATGGTTGGGAAACGCTAACCTATGACTTCAGCGGAGCCCCTGCAGCAGATTATGTACGTATTGTGATCTTCTTTGATTTTGGCAATAATGGAGACGATTCAGTTTATTATTTTGATGAATACCAACTACTAAAATAAAACCCAGTATAATAATACAAATACGATACTCTTATGGATAGTATTAGATACCTATATATAATCGCATTGCTCTTACTTATTAGCAGTTGTCAGGATGACGATGCAACCCTGAGTGCCATTACAGTACCCTCGGATTTACAAGTCACCGCAGTGGTAGAAGCAGGGCAAACAGGAAATGTAACCATTACCCCTACAGCAGCAGATGCAATGAATTTTCATGTCTTTTTTATGCCCAATAGCGATCCATCTGTAGTAACCCCCGGTACCTCTACAACCTTTCGTTATACACGATCAGGGCAATATACAGTACCCATTACAGTAGTAGCATATGGCACAGGCGGTACTGCTACCACTAAGACGATTACAGTAGCACTAGACGTGCGCTTATTTATCGATACCCAAACACTCCAGCAAATAGCAGGAGATGGGACTAAAAGATGGGTTTGGGATCAAACCGTAGGCGGACATTTTGGAGTAGGCCCCATAACCAATGATTTCCCAGAGTTTTTTAGTGCATCAGCCAATCAGTTAAACGAATGCCTATACGACGATGTATTAGTATTTAATTATGATCAAAATGATATATATACCTTTCAATTACTCACAGGAGCAGCAGGTACCAGTTTTGTCAATTGGGCAGAAATCACTCGGTTTTTCCCTAATGACACCCCCGCTCAGTTTGTAGACGAGTGCAGAGATATTAGTGATCAGATCGCTACCGATACCAGTTTTATCATCATCGATTCTGATCGATTAGACACCAATGGAAACCCCATCAAAGAGCTAAGTGTAGCCAATAGTACCTTATCCTATTGGTCAGGCGCTACCACATATGACATACTAGAACTCACCTCAGAAAAATTATCACTACGTGGTATCCAAGAAGTACCTGCAGATTTTGGAGGTGGACTATTGGCGTGGTATCATACCTTTGTTCCAGAAACAGTAGCCCCAGTAGGCACACTGCCATTCGACACCCTAGTATGGGCAGATGAGTTTGATACAGCAGGATTTCCAGACCCTACGAAATGGACGTACGACATCGGCACAGGCACCAACGGGTGGGGTAATGGCGAGGCACAATCCTATACCGATAGTGCTACTAATGTAAGCGTAGTAGATGGAGTTCTAAAAATCACAGCCAGAGCCGAAAACGGAGGATACACCTCTGGAAGAATCAAAACACAAGGCCTATTTGATTTCACCTACGGAAAAGTAGCCGTACGCGCTAAATTACCATCAGGCGGCGGTACATGGCCTGCCATCTGGATGCTAGGCGCTAATATCACCGAAGTAGGATGGCCAGCCTGTGGAGAGATCGATATTATGGAACATGTAGGCAATAATCAAGACGTCGTATCGAGTGCATTACATTTTCCAGAGAATTCAGGAGCCGATGCTATTTTTAAAGATCGTGTGCTATCAGGAGCCTCCACAGATTTCCACATCTACGAAGTCTCTTGGACCCCCGATACCATTACCTTTTCTATCGATTCAGTACCATATCATACATATGAGTATACCAATGATTTACCGTTTTACGAAAATAATTTCTTTCTACTACTCAATCTAGCAATGGGAGGTAATTTTGGAGGTACCATTGATCCATTATTTACAGAAGCTACATTAGAAATTGATTATGTGAGAGTCTATCAATAAGTAGTAGGGCGTTACCCCAAGGGTCGGGCTATCCGCTGTATCTTTTTTGGTTTTTAAAGGAAACCAAAAAAGGATGCCGCTGCTATCCCTAACGCAGCAACAGCGTGCTAAAAATTAAACAGCATCTACTTGTATTGGCATATTCTACAAAAAAGAAATAATTAGACTTTGAGGTGAAGGCTCTTGATTAATGAGAATAATTTTATAGTTCCATTTTTTGCCTCTGACTCTCTATAACCATCATTGAAATTAATGTGTAAAGAATCAAAGAAGTCAAACTCTAAAAATCTAAAGTCCATGACTAATAAGGGTAAAGTGTTTTTATCACCTTCACTAATGATATAAACTTTTGTGGTTTTTTGTACATAAAATTTCATTCGTATTATCTACAGGTAATTCCACTTTGATTTTCTGAGAATGGTGCCGATAACTAAGCTTAAAATTTAAAAAAGTTTTAAATGTGGTCATTGCTTTTTTATCCACTATAGTATGCTGACCAAAAGATTTGTTTTGGTATTCCATATTCACTATCATATATAGTATGTACAGTAGTTATAGGACTGCGGTTCTTTTTTGTTATAGTTCTGTGGATATAAGATGTACATCTACGGTATTCAGCTACTCTAATATATACAACCTGTACAGTCCTTTATGCGCTTACGGAGCGCGATAGCTCTAAATATAAACATAGTATGGGTACAAGCTACAAATTTGCACCGGCAAAAGAATTATAACCAAAGGAGCAATTAGTAGATTTAGTTTTGTTGAAGTTATAGATGCAAACAGAAGAAAACTAATTTATATTTGTAGTATTAGCTACATTATGAAGAAAAACAAACCTGTTCTCAAAAAAAATATACGACCAAAATCGTCAAAAAGTTTAGGTAAAGCACCTGGAACAGTAGTATATATCGGTGAAAAAGAACACCTTGAAACTAAAATTGAAATTCAGGATTTTACAAAAGAGATACATCAAGTGTCTGAGACAGATAAGGTTGAAGATATATTTACTTTCAAAGGAAATGATCGAGTTACCTGGATTAATGTAAACGGTTTAAATCATACTAATGAGATTATTAAGATTGGTGAATTTTATGGTTTACATCCTTTAATTCTTGAAGATATCGTAAATACAGATCAACGACCTAAGATAGATGAGTACGAAAATTACATCTTCTTAGTACTAAAAATGATGTATTTTAATAAAGAGCAGGAGTTTATTGTAGAACATATTTCTATGGTATTAGGTAAAGATTATGTTATTACATTTCAAGAATCTGACGAAGATATTTTTGATCCAGTAAGAATTAGAATGACTAATGCAAAAAGTAGAATACGTAACTCTGGAGCAGGGTATCTAGCTTATTCGTTACTCGATGCCATTTTTGATAATTACTTTGTAGTTATTGATGGCCTTGGTGATAAAGTAGAACGATTAGAAGAAGAACTATTTAATGAAAAAGAAGGAGATAATATTATACAAGAAATTCAATCACTTAAACGAGAAATCTTACGTATTAGAAGAAGTATTTTACCGCTCAGAGAAGTTATTGGTAGGATCGTTAAATCTGATACGGTTTTAATCCTAGAAAAAAATAAAGATTATTATCGAGATTTGTATGACCATATCATTCATATACAAGAGAATATTGATGTATATCGTGAAATGATCTGGGGACTTATGGATATGTATATGACTACTATCAGTAATAAGATGAACGGTATTATGAAAGTACTTACTATAATCGCAACTATATTTATACCTTTAACATTTATTGCTGGAGTATACGGAATGAACTTTGAGCATATGCCTGAACTCAAATACGAATATGGTTACTACGTGTTATTGAGTATTATGCTATTCATTTTTATAGGATTATTGATTTTCTTTAGAAAAAAGAAGTGGCTTTGATTATTAAATAGGTGTTTATGATTAATTTTTTGTTTGATATATCTATAATATTATGCAGAGAAGGAATGAGTAGTTGATTACGAACTATAGATAAGATTATGAAATCGACGCATCGGTGTTGTCTTACAGTAGAGAGTACTAAATCACTATAAGGTGCTGTTATGAATAAGGGAATTGATAAAATGGTAGATGAAGAAAACAGAAAAAATAAAAATAGCTAACAATTTTATGTCGTAGTGCATTAAAACCAAAAATAGAGAGTATATCAATGAATCAAAAAAATTCAAATATTGCAGTGTTAATTGATGGAGATAATATTCCATCTGCCCAAGTAAAGGAAATGATGGAAGAAATTACCAAATACGGAAACCCAACCATTAAAAGAATTTATGGAGATTGGACAAGACCAGGGTTGACAAAATGGAAAAATTTACTCTTAGAAAATGCCATAACACCTATCCAACAATACGGCTACACAAAAGGTAAAAATGCTACTGATTCTGCAATGATAATTGATGCTATGGATATATTATATAGCGGAAAAGTCAATGGATTTTGTTTGGTTTCTAGCGATAGTGATTTTACACGATTAGCGACAAGGCTTCGAGAAGCAGGCATGCAAGTAATTGGAATTGGAGAAAAGAAAACACCAACCCCTTTTATAGTTGCTTGTGATAAATTCATTTACATCGAAATTTTGAAACAACAATCTGAGGATAAAATTGAAAATATAGAATCTATTAAGCCTATAATTGACAAAATCGCTCGAAAAGAAATAAACTTAATATCTACAACGATTAGAGATTTATCAGATGAAGATGGTTGGGCTTTTCTTGGTGATGTAGGGAGTTTATTACAAAAAAAGCGACCAAATTTTGATTCTAGAAATTATGGATTTGATAAACTAACTCCACTCATAAAATCAATAAATAAATTTGAAGTTGAACAAAGAGAAAATCAAAAAAGTAGACATAAATTAATTTTTGTGAGAAACAAACCAAAACAATCTAAAAAATAAATAAGCCCCCCGCTTAGGTTGTTTCTTCGCGTTAGGGATAGCAGAGGAAATCCCGCAGTACCGACCTTTAGGAGGGGCGAGGAATTGGAACGGATAGCCCGACCCTTGGGGAACGCCCAAAAAGTGTAAACTATTGTAAGAGTAAGTACCAAATCCCCCTTGTTTTTAACGTTTAATTTTGTGTTGTAAGATTTTTTTACTAAAAACACAATTATTTGTAAATCTGTACGTTAGTGTGTAGAGCTTCAAAAGAAGTACTAACCTCAATTATTTTACAATAGTTAAAAACACACACTCAACAATGATTATAATACAAAAAATGATCAAGGTCTCACTGATCTTGATATGCAGCGCAATACTATTAATTTCCTGTGAAAAAGATGAAATTGCTAGCACTGCCAACAATACAGTTTCTCAAAAAATCCAAGAAAAATTATGGGCATTAGGTGTTGACCCCTCTAATGCTAGATTGATAGAAAAAGAAGTATCTGATGGCGTAATAAGCCAAGTGGTGCAGGTAGGGGATTTGTTATTTCCATTAGATGAGTTGTCAGAATATCCTAATTTGCAAACTACGAATGAAGGAGTGAGAGCATTTCATAATGGTAATTTAGTAGCTACATCTTATAAAAAAATAGTCATTGTTTCTAAAGGGTTATCTGTATCTTTTTTGAATACATCTATGCAGCAGGCTATCAATGAGTACAATGCATTAGGATTGAATTTTACATTTGAATTACTATTAGAAGAAGGTCCTGCAGATATCGTTTTTCGAGCTTCTAACTACCATGATGATGCAGGTAATCCAGTAAGTGATCCTGTAGCGAGTGCTTTGTTTCCTAAAGAGGGTAAGCCAGGAAGCTTAATAGAAGTGAATGTAAAAGCATATAATGAACGTGGCTTTTCTGAAGAAGAATGGAAGCGTTTCTTAATGCATGAAATTGGACATGCACTAGGGTTAAGACATTCGGATTATAAGAGTAATTCAGAGACCAATACTGTGTACTATATCCCAGGTACTGGAAGCTTAGGAACAGAGACAAATTCTATAATGGTTAGTAAAAATCCACATTTTATAGCTGGATTTACACCAGATGATATTACAGCTTTTACGCATTTGTATGGGACAGCACCTACGGTAGACCCAGAAGAACAATGCCAGCCTAATGCCATACGTTGTGATCAAAGTAAACCTTGGAAATATTACTTCTGTGGCCAATGCTACGAAAGTCCAGATCAAGCAGCAGACCAAGGGTGTAAGGATGCGATTAATTGTGTAGAAACCTCAGAAATAGATCCTTGTGCTCCTAATGCTCTAAAGTGTGATCAGAGTCAACCTTGGAAATATTATTTCTGTGGAAAATGCTATGAAAATGTACAACAAGCAGCTGATCAAGGATGTAAAGATGCAATTAGTTGCGTAGCGACTTCAGAGACGGATGTTTGTAGTCCTAATGCAGAGAAATGTGATCAGAGTAAACCATGGAAGTACTATTTCTGTGGGCAATGTTATGAAAATGCAGCACAGGCAGCTGATCAAGGATGTAAAGATGCGATCAGTTGTGTAGCTAATGAAGAGAAATTGTGCGCTCCTAATGCAGAGAAATGCGATCAGAGTCAGCCTTGGAAGTATTATTTTTGCGGGGCATGTTATGAGAATGCACAACAAGCTATAGATAACGGTTGCCAAGAAGCGACGACTTGCTTATAAAATAAGATTGGTTTAGCATTTAATACGGTAATCTTTTAACGAAAGTCGAGTATCTGGCGTACAGATATACTCGACTTTTTTTATACTCTAAATAGCGAATGCATTTTTATATTTCATAAGAATTGTACTAATAACCATACATTAATTATGGTTATTAGTACAATTCTTTAGGTCGTTTATACATCCATAGTATGCATCTATATGTAATCTAAATACATTTGACCATCTAATTCATGTATAACATATACGTATTATTAAGATAATTAAATAACCCCAAAATGAACATTTTAAAAAGAGTAATACACCAAACTATCTGTTTGGGTGTACTATGCTTGGCATCTTTGCAAGCACAAGAAATTGCTACCCATACATCCCAAAAAATATATGATAGTAAAAAGGGAGCAATACTGAGCAAAAAAGAACGACAAGCTACCAAACAATTACAACGACTTTCTTTTGATCAAATGCGATTAAAGAATCCAGTCACACAAACGATTCCGAAAAGTATACAGGAAGGAGAAAAAGCATTCGCAGCGACACTACCCGTAGGAACTACCACTAATAACAGATTAGGAAGATCGATATCCAAAAATGCAAACAACTTTTCGCAATGGAAAAATCGTGGACCTTTTAATATAGGAGGGCGTACGAGAGCTATCGCGATTGATCGTAGTAATGAAGAAATTCTTTTTGCAGGAGGGGTTACAGGAGGTTTATGGAAGTCCTATGATACAGGAGCTTCATGGAAGCGTATTACAGCTAATAGTGTTACCAAAAGTATTTCTACAATTGTACAAGATCCAAGAGAGGGAAAGGAAATGATATGGTACTACGGTACAGGAGAAGGACAAACTATAGGAATAGATGCCACTGGTGGTAGTGGAGAAACACCCTATACAGGTAATGGAGTATATAAATCGACAGATGGTGGTGATACATGGAATTTATTAACAGCAACCTCAGATGATGATCCTAGCCGTATTGGAGAAATGGATTATGTGTTTGGTATTGTAGTACACCCCATTACTGGTGCATTATTTGTAGCTACGAATGCAGGAATTTTTCAATCTACAGATGAAGGGAATTCATTTTCTAAAGTATTGCCCGTTACTAATTTTAGTATTATAGAATTAAAGGTAGCACCAACTAGTGGTCGTTTGTACGCTTCTGTAGCTAACAGAAATAGAGGAAAAGAATATGGTTGGTATACTTCTTTAGACGGAGTAACATGGGAAGAGATTACCCCAAGTGTATTAGAAAACCCTAATAGTCATGGAAGAACTATGATTGCAGTAGATCCCTCTAGAGAACATATCGTATATTTCTTTACGTTTTGGAAAGATAAATATATGAAACCTAAAAGCGGCCTAACCAATCGACTCTTTAGATACAATAGAGAAGCAACGAATGCTGATCAATGGGAGGATTTAAGTAAAAAAATCCCAGCTAAAGATCGGGTTTTAGGTATCAATAATACTACACTAAGTGGACTTAATACACAGGATGGTTATAATATGGTACTAGAAGTACATCCTACCAATCCAGATATCGTGCTTATAGGTGGGGTGAATTTATTTCGTACCCTAGATGGTTTTAAAAGACGATTAGCCGATAGCAAAGGTGATTGGATTGGTGGTAAAAGTGGTATAGGTAATACGAATGATCCACTACGCCCACATTATCCAAATCATCATGTAGATCAGCATAATTTAGTATTCTTTAGATCGAGTCCTAATAGACTATTAAGTGCCAATGATGGAGGTGTGTTTATTACAGAAGATGTGAGTACCAATTTTACACCTAAAAGACCAATCACGTGGGCATCATTAAATAATGGTTTTATAACTAGCCAAGCATATGGAGTGTCATTTGATCCAGAAGCTACTGATAACTATGATCTTATCGCAGGATTTCAAGATAGAGGAAGTTGGTACAGTACTTCTACGGAAGCGATAGTTCCTTGGCAAGGAATTTTACACAATGATGGAGGACATAGTGCCATCACTAATCAGGGACGTACGCACTATGCATCTAGACAAGTAGGAGATGTGGTACGATTTGAGTATGACGAAGATGGAAACCTAATAGCGTATGGTTCTGTGCGCCCTAAAACTGGTGGTTTCTTATTTATTACTCCTTTTATCTTAGACCCTAATAATACAAACCAAATGTATATCCCAGCAGGTGATGTAATTTATTGGAACACCAATTTAGATGAAGTACCCTTAAATAATAAAGCAGAAACTACTACCGAGGTTAACTGGGTAAAATTAAGTAATACACAATCACCTGATTTATCTAAAATTACTGCACTAGAAATGAGTACCTATCCGATTCAGAATAGACTGTATTATGGAACGGAAACTGGAAAAATATTTCGTTTGGATCAAGCAAATATCGTAAGTTCTGAGCCAGTAGATATTGCTACAGGTAAAGGATTGCCAGAAGGCTATGTAAATAATATCAATGTAGATCCATCTGATAGTGATCGTGTGATTGTTTCTTTTTCTAATTATGGTATTCCTAGTTTATTCTTAACGATCAATGGAGGGGAGACTTGGCAAAATATTAGTGGTAACTTAGAAGCGCATGAAGATGGATCTGGAAATGGACCTTCGGTAAGAGGAAGCGCGTTTTTAGGAGCATCTATTCAAGATGACCAACTACCTAGTAGACAACTAGTATATGTAGCGACCAGTACTGGATTATACTATACGAATAAATTAAGAGGTACTAAAACACGTTGGATACGCGAAAATTTAAGAATTGGTAATACAGTAGTATCACAAGTAAGAACTAGAAAAGATGGTTTTATAGCCGTGGCTACACATGGTAGCGGAATTTATAGTGCTAAATTGCCTATTGGAGTACCACTACCTACTAACACGCTAAAGAGAGATACATCTGTAACACTAGAGGATATAACGATAACCAAAGGAGAATTAACGGATGATACTGTAACTATAGATATTGATGGAATCTTTTATCAATCAAAAGGAAAACAGGTACAAGTTTCAGTAAAATCAGATGATGAACAAGTAGTATCAGTTCGTGTAGAAGGCAATCAATTATTGATCCAAGGAATTAATACAGGAACAACTAGAGTAGTAGTACGCGGAATGTATGGAGAAGAAGAAATTTATGCAGGATTTACAGTGCAGGTTGTTTATCCAAGTATATATACACAACAAACAGAGCCATTAGAAACAGATTTTGTGACATTTGTTTCTCAGGAGGCTGAAGACGAGTTGTTTAATTCTATGGCGGCAGATGATTTTATAGTGCCTGAAGGGTATATTTGGTCACTTAGTGGGGTTGTTGCAGAGGGTTCTTTTAATTTAGATGAAGGATTGGTTAATACTGCGAGAGTTATTTTTTATGAAGATGATCAAGGGAAGCCAGGTGTAGAAATTTATAATACAGATAACATAAAAGTAGATTCTCCTATAGATAGCAGTACTCTATCAATTTCATTGCCTGAATCCATTACACTGATGAGTGGTGTTTATTGGATATCCGTGCAGGTAATTGAGCCATTCGAAAGAGCATATTGGACATGGAATATTTTTGATGGTCCGCTAATAGGAGCTGAAACCCATGTACAAGAAACCGAAGAACATCTTTATTATGATGCGATTACATGGACACCAGTTAGAATTGCACTTCGAGATGAAGAAAATCGTAGTTTTGACTTGTTATTTCAGCTATTTGGAGAAAAAAGATTAGCAATACAAATAAAAAGAAGTGCAGTAACCGAACCTAAAAGTTCAGTAGGCATAAGCCCTAATCCTTCTACTGATAACTTTGTGTTTCATTGGAATCAAATTAGACCTAAGACTTCTATGGCAGAAAATGTAACGATTCTAATTTATGATATCATGGGTAAACAGGTGTATGAAGAAAGCGGTGTAGCTACAGATGTTCCATTTGTATGGAATACATCTTCGGAGCAAAAAGGGATATATGTGGTTAAGATTTTTAATAAAACATTCAATAAATCCTATAAGCTAATTAAAAGATAAAATAACTTCTTTACACCTGTAAAGATAGATAACTGCCTGTAAATGTATGTACAGGCAGTTTTTTAGTTCATTATTTTTTAGAAATACCTAGACCCTCAATCATTTCTTTTTTAGAGATAGAAAATAACTAAAAATAGCATTTCGTCGATTTTATTTGTTTTTTATCGATTATTTATAATGTGTTTGATTCTTCTCTCATGTAAACCAATGGAATAGTATGTTCTTTATATAAAGAATGTATAAGTAGCTAGTAAGAAAAAAGAAATAGGTTATGGATGTTAAATTTGATTTGATACTTTTGGTGGATAGTAATCGGGTATCTAATTTTTTCAACCAAATTGTTCTCAATAAAACTTGGGAAATCAATAAGCTGATTTCTGTAGATAACTGCTTAGAAGCTATAGAGTTTGTGGAACATAAACAAGCTGTACATCCTATACCTGATGTAATTTTTTTAGATCTTCATGCACCATTAATGAATGGTTGGGAGTTTTTAGATAGGTATGACCAATTTCCTAAATCACAGGCTGCTATGATCGTAGTAATGCATACAAGAGAGTTATTAGAAGAAGAAATAGATAAACTATGTGCGTATGATAGTGTATGCGCTATCACTAATAAAAGTTTGGATGCAAAGGCTATTGCTGAAGTATATACAAAAATGAATACATGTCAAAAGCTGATCATGAGTAGCTAATCAATCACATTATTTCTAGATCAGATTGTACAAATGGGTATCATTATTATGATAATAATTACATAGTTTCTTCAAATCTTTTTCTTTCAATGGTTTTTCTATAAATCCATGTATCAAATCATTTTCTGCTGCTTTCATCTTGTCTTTACTCCAATTAGAAGTAGTAAGAAAAACAATAATACTATGTGCTGTTTTTTGTTTAGCTAGTTTTGCATACTGTTCCAGAAACTCAAAACCATCCATTTTAGGCATGTTGATGTCTAGAAAAATAATATCAGGGGATGGATAATGGTTAAACCTTCCTTTTTGATGTATAAATTCAAGGGCTTCTAATCCATTTGCTACTTCAAAAATATGTTCCACCTTGCCAGAGGTTTCAATAATTTTTTTATTATAAAAATTAGTAGATGCACTATCATCTACTAATAATACACAATTTATTTTTTTCATTTTACTTTTATTTTAGGTATGGTAAAAAGAAATTTAGCACCTTCTGCTTCTTTAGATTCAACCCATATTTTACCTTGATGATTGTCTATGATTCGTTTGCAATTGGCCAATCCGATGCCAGTACCTTCGTATTCACTCTGAGTGTGTAATCGTTTAAAAACTTCAAAAATTTGGGTATGATATTTAGGAGCAATCCCAATTCCATTATCTTTGAGATAAAAAATAAAATGAGATTGTTTTTTGATGCAACCAATGTGAATAATAGGGTCTTTCTCACTTCTGTATTTAAGACTATTCGCTATTAAATTTTGAAATAGTTGCTTGATTTGTAGTGAGTCACAAGTGATATTCGGTAGTTTGTCTACTCTGATTTTTGCGTTATTTTCTAAAATAGTATTAAATAAATCTTCTGTTATGTTATTGATGAGTGCATTTAGATTTACATTCTGAAAATTTAATGATTTATCATCTAATTGCGAGTAAACTAATAAGTCATTCGTAAGTGTAATCATTCTGGCAGAAGCATTTTCTATAAAGCTCAAATACTTACTTGCATTTTCATCAAATTGATCACTGTATTCTTCTTTAAACAATTTTGTAAAGCTTGTGACGGTGCGTAGCGGTTCTTTTAAATCGTGTGATGCTAAGTAAGCAAATCGCTCTAATTCTATATTTAATTCTTGCATTTTGCGCTCAGATTCTTTGCGATTATTAATATCTAATAGCGTACCTACAATTTTTTTAACTGCTTTAGAATTCATGGCTTGTTGCATCTGTCCATTAATGCGAAACCATCGGTATCCATTTTTCTTTGTTTTGATTTGGATTTCTTCTTCGAATATATTGCCTGTCTGTACATATTCTTCTAATCCTGTTCTAAACACTTTGATTTGATCTGGATGGATAAGGTTTACTAATTCACTAAATGTGCCGTTCATTTCCTGTTCTGTAGTTCCAGTAAGTTCATAGAATTCTGGTGAATACCAAGCTTGATCTTTTTGGAGATCACTCCATTCCCATAAACCAGATCTAGTAGCATTGATCGCTAATCTAAAACGCTCTTCACTTTCTTTGAGTTTGATTTCCATTTGCTTAGAGTGTGTAATAATTTGGGTTACGCCTAGAATGGTTTTTACACTTCCATCTTTATTTCTTTCATTGACTTTATCAGATGATAAAAGCCATATGATATCATTAGTATCTTTGTGTACAATGCGGTATTCAATTTGTTTGACATCATCAGTTTTGGAGCGCAGTATCTGTGTATGATGTTCATATATTTTTTGCATATCTCCAGAGTGGATGATTTTTTGCAATACTTTATTCCCCATTTGTTGTATTTCTAAAGGGGTATATCCTGCTACTTCTGCAATATTAGCACTGCTATACACATTATGTTGTTTTACAATGTCATATACATAAATAATGGCAGGGTTAGAATCCATTAGGTGTGATAGAAAGCTATTTAATTTTTCTTTTTCTTGTATAGCGAATTTTAAGTCATTAATATCTACAAAATTAATGACTACTCCTTGAATACTGTCTTCTTGACTTCTATACGGAAAAATTTGCATGATGAACCATCGGCCTTCTGCATTTTTTACTTCTTTTCTGTAGGGCTGTAATGTCTTGATTACTTTCTTTGCATGAGTAATCAAATCTTCTCCTACCATAGTACCCGAAAAATGAGTAATTGAGCGACCTATATCTTCGGGTTGTAATTGGAAGTGATCATTAATAGCAGGTGTATATTTTCTAATCAAAAATGATTTATCTAGAAAAATAGCGCCTACATTGATATTTTTCATCAAATTCTGTATGTCAGAATTCAATTCTATAAGCTGCTTATTCTTTTCGTGTAGCTCAGTGTTTACGGCATGTAATTCCTCATTGAGTGATTGTAATTCTTCATTGGTACTTTGTAGTTCTTCATTAGCGGCTAATAACTCTTCATTGGTCGCTTGCATTTCTTCATTAGAAGTTTCTAGCTCTTCAATAGTAGATTGTAGATTCTCTCGTGTTTCATTAAGTGCTTCCTTTAGTTCTTGTACTTGCTCTTCATTAGATACAAGGGTAGGAGTAATCTGTATTTTATCAGCTTCGGTTATTTTTCGATCGAATTCTTCGATAATGGTAATCAAAAAAGAATGACTATTTACGGTAGGGATGGTGAATCGGTTAATTAAAACACGTAATTGTTTGAGTTGATCATCGATGAGTAACTTGATTTGCTTCTCAACCGTTTTCGTGCTACTAACACAGAGTTTTCTAACTGAGGTGGCTATAGGAATACTTAAGGCATCTGGAACAATTTTTAGTAAATTATTAGAAAATCCTTCTTCTGGATACTGGATGTATTTTTTTAGCTTTCCAGAGGCATGTATAATCTCGTAGTTATCATCAATGCAGATGCTTACGACCTGCATTTCTTCCATCAATAACTTATTGATTGATTTCGTTATTTTATCATCTAAGGTACTTGCTTGTTTCGTGAAATGGAATTTAGTGTTTTCATCTTTATCTACTTTCCAAATATTCCCTTTGTTTATATTTAAGATACGTTCGGATTGTATGTTTTTGTATACTTTCCATTTGGTATTGATCTCCTTAAAATTTTTATGTAATGCTCCTAAATTTTCAGAACTTCCTAAAAATAAGTACCCATGCAGGTTTAGTGCATAGTGAATACTGGATAATACTTTAAGTTGAATCGTATTTTCCATGTAAATAAGCATGTTTCTGCAGGATACGAGATCTATTTTATTAAATGGAGGGTTTTGTAATACGTCGTGTTTAGAGAAAATAATTTTTTTCCGAATATTGGGGACTATTTGGTATTTATCTTTCTTCTTAAGAAAGTATTTCTTTAATAAGTTGGCAGGAACTTCTGAGATAATATTTTCATTATAAATTCCTTTAGTAGCTACATCGATGACACTATTATCAATATCTGTAGCAAATACTTTATAATCGATATCTAGTTGCTTTTTTTGTAGGTATTCTTCTAACAATATGGTGATAGAATACGCTTCTTCTCCTGTAGAGCAAGCAATTACCCATATTTTGATGATTTCTCCCTTTTGCTTAGTTGCTACAAGCTTAGGAATCACTTGTTTTTCTAGTATCTCAAATGCTTTTTTATCTCTAAAGAATTTGGTAACGCTGATTAAATATTCTTGAGTTAGTAAAAATTTTTCATTGGGGTATTCGTATAAATAGTCGATGTAATTGTCAGTGGTTTTACATTTTGTAATATGAATACGTTTTGCCGTTCTTCTTAATAAAGTAGGTTTTTTATAATATGAGAAATCATAACCAACATGTCTTTTTATAATACGCAAAATCCGTCCTAAGGACTCATCTGTATTTTGTGTATTGGCCAATGGATGCGTGTAGATATAATTGGGGTTAGAAATAAAATCAATGAGTTCTTTTCCCATATCTTTAGGACTCAATATGTAGTCGGCTAATCCTTGTGATATCACACTTTTAGGCATTCCATCAAAATCACATGATTCTGGACTTTGTACAAAGATTGTTCCTCCGATTTCTTTAATTGCTTTAGCTCCTTTAGTGCCATCTGATCCTGTACCAGATAGAATGATGGCGATTGCTTTTTCTTTTTGTGAACTTGCTAGTGAATTCAGGAAAAGATCAATAGAAAAATTCATTTGATCACTAGGAGGGCGTTTTGTTAATTCTAATGCTCCTTTGTGAAGTTGTATGTTTCTTTCTCCTGGGATTAAATAAACATGATTAGGTGCTATAATATCTCCTTGTTTAGCTTCTTGGACACTCATTTCGGTATGCCTTGCTAATAACTCTGGCATTAAACTTTTATAATCAGGAGATAAATGTTGTATGATTACAAAAGCAAAGCCTGTATCCGACGGACAATAATCAAAGAATTCTTTTAATGCTTTGAGTCCACCAGCTGAGCTTCCAATACCAATAACATAAAACGTTTTATTGTGTAAGAGAGTGCTCTTTTCTTTTTGGGTTAAAACGTTATTCATAACAAATGTGCAAACGAAAGTTGGTCTTTAATTAACAAAATCTAAATTGATAGTTTTTCAAAAATAAATAATGATTTGTATGTAATGTTTATATTACTCAAAAGTTAAAATGCATTTTTTACCGATGAAAAGCAATGTAGACAGTATTAAATGTAGTTATAATTATGCGATTAAAAATAAGAAGAGGTGGTTAAAATACCAGTAAATTCAATATTTACGCGAAAACCGTAATTTATTTAAGTGGGAAATAGTGGTTTATTTATTTTTTTACATGTATATTTCCTTTTTAGGATTAGAAAAGTACTTTTTTATACTTGTTATAGTGTTGAAAGAATGGGAATTTTTCTAAAAAAGTAGGGGAGTTCTACCATTTTGTAAGTATACTTAGTAAATCTATATGGTATTAATTTTTATGACAAAAAAGTCATTTTAAAAAATTAAAGCATATAAAATGACTATTTTTGCGCAATATACCTTACCCCCATATATGTACCCTGAAAAAGGCGTATTGCTTTTTATTGATTTATAAAACATAAATCATACTAGACATAAACACTAAAAAAAGCCTCTTGGTTTAAAGCTTAGAACTATCTATATTTTCATAATTGTAAAATGAAATCACCAGAATACCCAGAAAATGAAAAACTAAGGCAAATAGCCGTAGAAAAATACGAGTTATTAGATACATTGCCTGAGGATGCTTATGATCATATTACTGCTACGGTAGCATATATTTGTAATACACCTATCGCTTTGATCACTTTATTAGATAAAGAAAGAAATTTCTTAAAATCACATTATGGAGTTGCTATTTCTGAGTCGCCAAGAGCAATTTCTTTCTGTGGGCATGCGATTAACTCTGATGCTCCTTTAACTATTATAGAGGATTCTAGAAAAGATAAGCGTTTTATAGGGAATCCATTAGTTACAGAATACGATGCTATTTTTTATGCAGGGGCGCCTCTAGTGGATTCTGATGGGTTTAAGCTAGGTACATTGTGTGTCTATGATGCTAAACCTAGAGTATTGAATAAGGAGCAACAAAAAATATTGGTATGTATGGCTAAACAAGTGGTAAACTTATTTGAGCAGCGCTATCAAAATTTTAAATTATTACAATACCAAGAAACCTTAAAGAAAAGAAATGAAAATTTAAAGAAGTTTGCACATATTGTATCTCATGATCTAAAATCTCCATTGGCTAATATTATTTCACTGACTGAATTACTTAAGGAGGATATTTCGGATCAATTAAATGATGAATCTTTACAATATTTGGAGTATCTAAAGGATTCTTCGTATGCACTTAAAGATTATATCGATGGGATTCTTATGTTCTATAAAAGTGATGAGTTAATTAGTTTACAAACAGAAAAAATAGATTGTGTAGCACTCTTGGATGAGCTTATAAAGATTACTGGAGCAGATCATACTGTGCAGTTTTCGATTACGACTGAAATCCAAGAGCTATTAGTAAATAAAGTTGCGCTATTACAAATTTTGGTGAACTTGATCACCAATTCTATTAAGTACAATTCTAAAGAAACTACGAGTATCACTATTGCGATCACTGAGAGTTCTACGATGTACGAGTTTATGGTAGAGGATACTTCTGATGGGATTCCTTCTCATCATATTGATAAGATATTTGAATTGTTTTCTGTAGCTGGGGCTCCTGATAAGTATGGAAACATGGGAACTGGTATTGGATTGGCTACTGTACAAAAGATTGTAGAGAGCCTAGGAGGAACTATATCTGTATCTTCTGTAGAGGGAGAGGGAACTACTTTTACATTTTCGCTGGCTAAATTATATACTAGTATGCTGTGCAAATAATATAGTAAGGATATACAAGTACTTGTTTGTAAATCTGTGGTATAGACTGCTTTTATCTATGAAATGGTTTGCACTTTTTCGATTCTCGCTAAAATTGAAGATGTTGTGGTCAAATACAGTGATTTTTTTGTTGCATGGCAGCGCTATGGAGCTCAAATGTTGCAAAATTTAAGTGCAAGAGATCGTTTTTATAGCAAATTACAAGAAGTTTATAGCACACCAATATGTCTGTATATTATACGATGGCTACGCGTTAGGGATAGTAGTGAAAATCCCACAGCACGACCTTAGGAGTGCGAGGAATTGTAACGGATAGCCCGACCCTTGTGGTAACGCCCTAATGAATAGTGATACAACAGCTAGTATCAATAGAAAATCTTATGAAAAAACGTATAAAGAAAACGCCTTGGCCAACTAAAGATGCCATGGAACAGGTGTATGATCAGGGATTATGGGGACGTAGTGAGCAACACATATTCTACTCGGGTGAAGGGTCGCATGATCCGACGATTGTAGTGCCATATATTAGGGCAATGGTAGACTTTTTGGAGTCTTTCGAGTCCCCGCTGACGGTGTGTGATTTGGGATGTGGAGATTTTGAAATAGGTAGGCAATTACTACCGTATACAACACGCTATATTGCAGTAGATATTGTACAAAAGCTGATAGATCACCATCGAATATACGATGCCGCTAAACAATTAGAATTCCATTGCTTAGATATAGCAGAGGATGTATTGCCTGATGCTGATTGTGCGATACTACGACAGGTGCTACAGCATTTGTCTAATCAAGAGGTAGGTCAGGTGCTTCTGAAATTAGAAAAGTATCGATATGTAGTGCTTACTGAACATATACCTGCGGGGGTGTTTGAGGCAAATAAAGATATTATCTCTGGACAAGGGATACGACTCAAAAAGAAAAGTGGTTTGGATATAACGGCAGTTCCTTTTGCGATTAAATTCAAAGAGAAAAAGGAATTGGTGTCGGTACTATTAGCTCCCAAAAAAGGAAAGATCGTAACGACGCTATACACACTTTTTTAATCGATTTATTTTGTGAAAATTCTATGTCGGTTATTCTGTCTTTTTACTAATTATGTAGTAAGAAATTTAGTGCTAAAAAATAGAGAGGTAATTACTTGATCATCAAATAATCAACAAAAAAGATGTAGGATTTGTTAATTACTTTGGGGACAGGCTATTTTAATTGTCTATGTGATACAGTATATTAGCAAGCATTCTACCCAAGATTTTATGAGCAACGACACTAAGTATACCGAAGATAATATACGATCCCTCGATTGGAAAGAGCATATCCGTATGCGACCTGGGATGTATATTGGAAAGCTAGGAGATGGATCATCTGCGGATGATGGTATTTACATTTTATTAAAAGAAGTATTGGATAATTCTATTGACGAATATGTCATGGGAGCTGGGAAAACCATCGAGATTTCAATACAAGGTGATAAAGTGATTGTACGAGATTATGGACGTGGAATCCCGTTAGGAAAAGTAGTAGATGTAGTTTCTAAAATGAATACTGGTGGAAAATACGATTCTAGAGCGTTTAAAAAATCGGTAGGACTGAATGGAGTAGGTACAAAAGCAGTGAATGCATTGTCTACTTATTTTAGAGTAGAATCTACTAGAGATGGGCAATCAGCGTCGGCAGAATTTGAAAAAGGAAACCTAACCAATCAAGATGAGCTAGAAGAAACTTCTAGAAGAAAAGGAACCAAAGTATCTTTTATACCCGATGCTTCTATATTTAAAAATTATAAATATAGAAAAGAGTATGTGGTAAAAATGCTTAAAAACTACGTATATCTGAATCCCGGACTTACGATTATTTTTAATGGAGAAAAGTATATTTCTAAGGATGGTTTAAAAGATTTACTGTCAGATACGATCAAAGAAGAAGAACGATTGTATCCTATTATACATCTCAAGGGAGATGATATAGAGATCGCTATTACGCATAGTAAAACACAATATAGTGAGGAGTATCATTCTTTCGTGAATGGACAGCATACTACCCACGGAGGAACACACCAAGCTGCTTTTAGAGAATCGGTGGTGAAAACAGTGCGTGAGTTTTATGGGAAAAATTATGAAGCGAGTGATATACGAAAATCGATCGTATCGGCGATTAGTATTAAGGTGATGGAACCTGTTTTTGAAAGTCAGACTAAAACCAAACTGGGATCTACAGATATGGGAGGTGGATTGCCTACAGTGCGTACATATATTAATGATTTTATAAAGACTAAACTCGATAATTTTCTGCATAAAAACCCAGATACAGCAGAAGCACTGCAACGTAAAATTTTGCAAGCAGAACGCGAACGAAAAGACTTATCGGGTATTCGTAAATTGGCCAAAGAACGTGCTAAAAAGGCCAGTCTGCACAATAAGAAGCTTCGGGATTGTAGAGTACACCTGACCGATACTAAGAAAGATAGAAATCTAGAAAGCACTTTATTTATTACCGAGGGAGATTCTGCAAGTGGATCGATTACAAAATCTAGAGATGTAAATACACAGGCCGTATTTAGCTTACGTGGAAAGCCACTGAATTGCTACAATATGACTAAGAAAATAGTGTATGAAAATGAAGAGTTTAATCTACTACAAGCTGCACTCAATATCGAAGAATCTATGCAAGACTTACGCTATAATAATATCGTGATTGCTACGGATGCCGATGTAGATGGAATGCATATCCGATTGTTATTAATTACGTTTTTCTTGCAGTTTTTTCCAGAATTGATCAAAGAAGGACATTTGTATATACTACAAACACCATTATTTAGAGTACGGAATAAAAAGGAAACGATTTATTGCTATTCTGAGCAGGAGCGTAAAGCAGCTATTTTAAAATTATCTGGTAAGCCCGAGATTACTCGATTTAAGGGATTGGGAGAGATATCACCAGATGAATTTGTACATTTTATAGGAGATGATATTCGTTTAGATCCTGTGATGCTGGATAAAGAAAAATCGATAGAAGAGTTATTATCGTTCTATATGGGAAAAAATACACCTAGTAGACAGGAGTTTATTATCGAAAATCTGAAAGTAGAACTAGACACCATAGAAGAAAAAGAGAAGTAATAAAGAATACAAAAAAAGTGCCCCCAATACGGAATGGATATAGAAAACGATAACGACGAAGGATTAGATAACGAATTACACCCACAAGAACAGCAGCCAGAAGAGGTGATCACGAAGGTCACAGGTATGTATAAAGACTGGTTTTTGGATTATGCTTCTTATGTAATCCTAGAGCGTGCTGTACCTGCTATAGAGGATGGATTGAAACCTGTACAGCGTAGGATTTTACATTCTATGAAGGATCTAGATGATGGTCGCTATAATAAAGTAGCTAACATTGTAGGGCATACGATGCAATATCACCCGCATGGTGATGCGAGTATTGCAGATGCAATGGTACAGATTGGGCAGCGAGATTTATTGATCGATATGCAGGGGAACTGGGGAAACATCCTTACGGGGGATCGAGCTGCGGCTTCTCGATATATCGAAGCTCGATTGTCTAAATTCGCGCTGGATGTAGTCTACAATCCTAAGATTACAGATTGGCAACTGTCTTATGACGGTAGGAAAAAAGAACCAATCAATCTGCCTGTTAAATTTCCATTATTATTAGCACAAGGTGCCGAGGGAATTGCAGTAGGATTGAGTACGAAGATATTACCACATAATTTTATAGAACTCATCACAGCTTCTATAAAACACTTACAGGGCAAACGTTTTACTATAGTTCCGGATTTTCCTACGGGAGGTATCGCAGATTTTACGAATTATAATGATGGAAATAGAGGAGGAAAGGTACGTGTACGTGCTAATATCTCTCAGCTAGATAAGAATACACTAGTCATTTCAGAAATTCCTTTTACGACTACGACTACTAGTTTGATCGATTCGATCTTAAAGGCCAATGAAAAAGGGAAGATCAAAATCAAAAAAATAGAGGATAATACTGCTGCTACTGTAGAAATTTTAGTGCATTTGCCTTCTGGAATATCTCCAGATAAAACGATTGATGCATTATTCGCATTTACCAATTGCGAAACTTCTATTTCGCCATTGGGATGTGTGATCGAAGATAATAAGCCTAATTTTATAGGCGTATCCGAAATGCTTAGGCGATCTACCGACCATACCGTAGCATTACTGAAAAGTGAGTTAGAAATACAACTTGATGAACTCCAAGAGCAATGGCATTTTGCTTCATTGGAACGTATTTTTATCGAAAATAGAATTTACCGCTTGATTGAAGAGGAGGAAACGTGGGAAGGAGTGATTCAGGCTATAGATAAAGGGTTACAACCTCATATCAAGCATCTAAAAAGGGCGGTAACAGAAGAAGATATTGTACGCCTGACTGAAATTAGAATCAAACGTATTTCTAAATTCGATATTGATAAGGCGCAACAAAAAATAGAAGCATTAGAAGAAAATATTGCTCAGGTAATACATCATCTAGAACATCTTATCGAATATGCAATAGCGTATTTTACGCGTTTAAAAGATACCTACGGAAAGGACAAAGAGCGTAAAACTGAAATCAGAATTTTTGATGATATAGAAGCTACGAAAGTGGTGATTAGAAATACCAAGTTATACGTCAATCGAGAAGAAGGATTTATTGGTACGTCGCTACGAAAAAATGAATATGTAACTGATTGTGCTGATATTGATGATATTATCTGTTTTACCAGAGATGGAAAAATGATGGTCACCAAGGTGGATTCTAAAACCTTCGTAGGCAAAGATATCATTCATGTAGCGGTATTTAAGAAAAAAGATAAGCGCACCATTTATAATATGATTTATCAAGATGGTAGAGGTGGAGCGTCCTTTGTAAAACGTTTTGCGGTAACTGCTATTACTAGAGATAAAGCGTATGATTTAACACAGGGAAAGAAAAGTTCTAAGATTACTTATTTTACAGCGAACCCTAATGGGGAGGCAGAGGTGATCACCATTCTTTTGCGACAAGCTGGTAGTATCAAAAAATTAAAATTTGATTTAGATTTTGCAGAATTATTGATCAAAGGAAGAGGGGTAAAAGGAAATATTGTTACCAAGTACAATATCAAAAAAATAGAGCTGAAGGAACAAGGGGTATCTACGCTTAAACCTAGAAAAATATGGTTTGATGATACGGTACGAAGGCTAAATGTAGATGGAAGAGGGGAGCTGCTCGGTGAATTTAGAGGAGAGGATAGATTACTAGTTATCAATCAAAAAGGAGAGGCAAAGACGATTGTTCCTGAGATTACAGCCCATTTTGGCCAAGATATGATCGTATTAGAAAAATGGAATTCTAAAAAACCGATAGCAGCTATTTACTGGGATGGAGAAAAAGAACGCTATTACGTAAAACGTTTCTTAATAGAGAATGCAGATCGAGAAGAAAATTTTATTTCGGATCATCCAAAATCGTTTTTAGAAATTGTGGCCACAGATTATAGACCCGTAGTATCTGTTGTTTATACAAAGATTAGAGGCAAAGATCAAAAACCAAATGAAGAAATCAGTCTCGAAGATTTTATAGCGATCAAAGGGATTAAAGCGTTAGGAAATCAGTTGACTACAGAAAAAGTACGACAAATTAATTTATTAGATCCACTGCCTTATGAAGAGGAGGAGGAGCAAGCTATTGATACAGATGCAATTGAAGTCGTAGGGGAAGAAACCGTGAGTAATACGGAAGCGAAAAATCCTTCTGTAAATGATATTACATTTGATCATACTAAAGATGCTGAAGGGGATGAGGATAAAGGAGAACAAACTTCTCTTTTTTGATTAGAATAGTGTACGTGTTTGTGGTTTTGATATACATTTTTAGATGAGTAAATTTTTATTCTTTAAATGAGTTAAAGGTATTTAGAGCGTAAATTTTTTAATCAAACCGTTAGCTACAGATTTCATAAAATTTTAAAATAAAAGACACTCATACTAATGAGAAACAGATACCTTTTTGCTTTATCGTTTTTAATCTTTTCAAACTTTTTATTTGCTCAAACTTACATCAACAATGTAACAATAGTAGATGTAGAGAATGAAAGATTAATCCCCAATCAAACAGTAATTATTACTAAAAATTTGATCTCAAATATTCAAAAAAGTAATGATGAAAACTTACCAAAAAATGTTACTATTATAAATGGAACAGATAAGTATCTTATTCCTGGTTTAATAGATGCGCATATCCATTTTTTCCAAAATGGAGGATTGTATACTCGCCCTGATGTCATTGACTTACGAAAATTCAAGGATTATGAGCAAGAAATTGCTTATGCAAAAACTGATATGGAAACCAAATTAAGAAGATATCTTCAAAATGGTATTACCACTGTAATTGATGTAGGTGCTAATTATCAGTTTCTTAAACAACGAAATGATTTTACAGATAAGACGTTTTCTCCTTCCATTTTTATGTCAGGTCCTTTACTGACCACCTATAAACCCAAAGTTTATAATGGTTTAGGGGAAGATGAGCCTTTTACATTGACAGCAACTATCGAAGACGGTATTAAAGGAGTTCAGGAACAATTGAAATATAAACCTGATTTTATTAAAATATGGTATATAGCGGGGGCAGATGGATTAGATATAGAAGAAAGTGCACGAAAAAATCTTCCGATTGTTAAGGCTATCATAGATGAAGCTCATAAAAATAATTTAAAAGTAGCAGTACATGCAACTCAAAGGATTACAGCGCAATTAGCTGTTGAAAATGGAGCAGATTTTTTAGTACATAGCGTGGATGATGAAGTTTTAAAAGATGATTTTGTTCAATTAATGAAGAAAAACAAAACGATTCTTTGCCCAACATTAATAGTGCATAGCGGATATTTAAAAACATTTGGTCATACATTACATATGAGCAATTATGAATTACAAAAAGCAGATGCGTACCAATTAGGTTCCTTGTTGGATTTAAAACATTTGTCTGATACTACTTTAGTAAAAAGGTATAAAAACTACGCAAACTCTCAAAAAAGTATAAAACGCCTACAAAAAACTGATTCCATTAGTCTATCTAATCTAAAAATAGCATCCGATGCAGGAGTTTTAATTGCTACGGGTACTGATGCAGGAAATATTGGGACTTTACATGCGTCATCTTATTTGCAAGAATTAAAAACCATGCAAAAAAGCGGAATGAGTAATTGGAAAATTATTCAAGCATCAACCATAAATGGTGCTAAAGTTTTTGACAAAGAGAGAGAATTTGGAACAATAAACATTGGTAAAAAAGCAAATCTTGTTTTATTAGATGCAAACCCTATAGAGGACATTCAGAATGTAACCAAAATACATACTGTTTTTAATAAAGGAGAGATCTTTACCCCTAATACTCTTATAAAAGACTCACCAACTGATCTGGTACAAAGGCAATTAAATGCATATAATTTTAGAAATATTGATGCATTTTTAGAACCCTATGCAGATGATGTCGAGATTTATTCATATCCAAATACATTGCGATACAAGGGAAAGAAAATAATGAGGAAGCAATATTCTGAGCTGTTTGAGCAAGTACCTAACTTACATTGTGAACTAAAAGAAAGAATTGTTCAAGGTACTATTGTTATAGATAAGGAGCGTGTTCGGTTTGGAACCATAATCAACGAAGCTGTAGCTATTTATCATATTGAGAAAGGTAAAATCAAAAAAGTCTATTTTATTAAGTGAAAGAATACTGTATAAAAGTCACAAGGATTTTTACAATATTTAATTGTTTTCACTTATTTGAAACGTTTGTTTCAATATTTATTAGTATCAGAGTTCCTATAAAAAATGAAAACTTTTGGTTTAAAAAAAGCGCATAAAATAATGGAACTAAGTAGGAAGAGGTAGTTCATTTTTATACTCAAATTGGGCAGAAAAAATAACATTCCAATCAATACTAATGGAAATGTATTATGGTGTATACGCATGCTTTAATAAAATACACCTAATTTTTCCAATCATTAAGTTGCATTACTGCTCCGAAGTAAAAAAAAGTATGTATTCAGAAAATCTTCTTTTAACTCAAATTAAAAAAAATAGACCAAATTAATACATAAAAAAAGGGTGATTGATCAAATCAATCACCCTTTTTATGTATACTATATACTATACTCTTTATGCAGAGTTTCTACTTGCATTGATATTACCAAATAAAGATCTTGTTACCATTTTTTCATAAATAGGTAATTTATCAGCACCTTCTCCAGTTCTATGTATATCCTGAATTTTCTTCAGTGCATATTGTTGGATAGTAAGTAGTGGTAATACGATTTTTTCTCTCACCTCGATGGAAGCTTTACCAGCTGGTTCATTTTCCATCAATACTTTAGAACCTGATAATTTTAGGATCAAACGTTTTGATAATTCATATTCTGCATGAATAATCTCCCAGAAAGCTCCGTATTCTTCATTTTCTTTCATATAAGCAGTCAGTTCAAAGAAAGATTTCGTAAGACTCATCATACTATTACCGATCAAGGCTCTAAAAAATGCAGATTCCTTGTATAAAGTAACTACTTTACTGAATTCTCCTTTATCTTCAAAAGATTTCAGGGCTGTTCCAACTCCGTAGAAACCAGGAACATTCTGTTTTAACTGGCTCCAGCTTCCTACAAACGGGATGGCTCTTAAATCTCCAAAGTCTAATGTAGTACCTTTACTACGCTTAGAAGGTCTACTTCCGATATTTGCTTTTCCGTAATACTTAAGCGTACTCATATGTTCTAGGTACGGCAAGAATTTTGGATGATTCTTAAAATCTACATAGGTTTGGTAACTGATGTCTGCCAATTCCTGCATCGTTTCTTTGTTTTCCTGAGAGAACAAATTAACTTCATTACTAGTCAATTCATTTTCTACACCTGCACCTAGTAGTTGTTCTAAATTATACTGACAGGAATCAAGCGTTCCGAAATTAGAACTAATTGTTTGTCCTTGTACTGTAATTTGTATTTCTTCATCTTCTACAGTAGGGCCTAATGAAGCATAGAATTGGTTCGTGTTACCACCTCCTCTTGCTGGTGGTCCACCACGTCCATCAAAGAAGACAACTTTTACATCGTATTTTCTAGAAATTTCAGTCAGCGCTTCTTTCGCTTTAAAGATTCCCCAGTTGGCCATCAAATATCCACCATCTTTAGTACCATCAGAAAATCCTAGCATGATGGTTTGTTTCATGCCTCTTCTTTTTAGGTGTTCTAAATAGGCAGGATTGGTATACAATGCCTCCATAACATGGTGTGCCACCTTTAGATCTGGTACTGTTTCGAATAATGGAATAACATCTACTGTAGGCTGCTCCCAATCACACAAGCGAATCATCGCGAATGTTTCCATTACATTCAATACGCTACCATTATTACTGATAATGTATCGATTAGCACCGCGTTCTCCGTTATTCTTCTGGATCGTTTTGATTGCATAAATAGACTCGATAGTGGCTCTAGCCATATCATTATCCAATACAGATGGGTCTAATGTACCTGTAGTATTGGATAATACTTTGATTTGCTCTTCTTCTGATAAGGTATCGTAATCTTTAGGGAACAAACCTAAATCTAATTCATTTGTTTTTCTAACAATTTCTGTCAATACACTGTGGTGTACTCTAGAATCTTGTCTAATATCTAGGGTTCCGAAATGGAATCCAAATATTTTTACTTTGTTAATTAGATCTTGTAATTCTTCTAAGAATAAAGATTGATGTTTTTCGATCAATTCTTCTTTAATTTCTAATAAACCATTCATTAATGTATCTATCGATAATGGTTCTGCAGTACGTGCATAGTAGAAATTTTCATAAAGAGCTGTTTCTAAAGCTCCAATTTTATCTTGTAAGTCACCAAAAGTAATTCTACGTTTTAATTTACGCATATCTCTATAGTAATTTATCAAGATTGTTTTGCGTAATCGTTTCGCTACTTTTAGTGTCGTCTCTGTAGTTACAAATGGGTTTCCATCTCTATCTCCTCCAGGCCAGAATCCAAGATTGATCAAATCATTCTCTAGATCTTCACCTTCGAAGATATTTTGCTGTATGTAGTTATAGATTTTACTTACAGAATGATAGAATACATTTTCTAGATACCAGATTAAACTTACAGCTTCATCATAGGGAGTAGGCTTCTCTTTTTTAAAGAAAGCTGTTTTTCCTAACTGCGCTAGTAATCTTTTGATCTGCTGAGAATCATTTTCTCGGATTGCAGTATCTAAATCATGAATAATACCTAAAACAGTACCTGGGTAAAACTGCGTAGGATGCGCAGTTAGCGTAGGTCTGATTTTAAATCTACGTAAATATGCTTTTAATGCTTCTTGTTGTCCTTTAGCTTGCGCTTCTTCTTTGATACTACGTAATGTACCACGACCATCCATATTGTTTACAATAGGAAATGAAGCATCTTCGATCGCATCAAATAATACAACCTGTCTTTCTATATATTGTATAAATCTAAATAATAGATCGTAACGCTCCTTATCAGTAGGGTTATCCTGATATAGTTTAAAGAAACTTTCTATAATTTCGGTTGGATTTTTTTTATCATCAAATCCTTTTTCACATACCTCTTTGAATAGTGGTAACAAAACACCGGTATTGGTGATAGTATCAAAGGGTAATGTCATAAATATACTATCGTATATTTGATATTTAGTTAGAACGTTATGGTTAAAACGATCTATTTTTGGTTGTCTTGCCATAATGTGGTGACTGTGTGGATTGGTTACTATTAATTAATAAAGGTATTCTATTAAGAGCAAGCTACAAAACCTTTTAATGAGAAGTCATAAAAAAACCTCTAAGAAACTTCTTAAAGGGTGTCTAAATGACTAGTATTGAGTGCCCTTACTATTTTTACAAATCCTGAAAAATAGAATGCATTAAACGCTTTTTATCATTGATACTCTCTTCTAATGAGATCATCGTTTCTGTGCGGTATACTCCATCAATATCATCCAACATAAAAATAATGTCTTTGGCATGATTCGTATCCTTAGCACGTACTTTACAGAAAATATTAAATTTTCCTGTAGTAATATGTGCTACAGTTACATATGGGATCTCATTGATACGCTGTAATACAAACTTAGTTTGTGACGTATTTTGAAGATAAATACCTACGTAAGCAATAAACGAATAGCCTAATTTTTTATAATCTAACGTAAGAGAAGAGCCTTCTATAATCCCAGCTTCTTCCATTTTTTTAACACGTACATGTACAGTTCCTGCAGAAATCAACAATTTTTTTGCGATATCTGTAAACGGAGTACGTGTATTTTCGATCAACATGTCTAATATTTGATGATCAACTTCGTCTAATTTAAACTTTGCCATAGTTATTCTAATTAATTTTCCCGATTATTTACTTTGCAAAAATAACAGAATTATAATGTTTTCTCATATTTTATATCAATTTTTTCTCACATCTGTTGAGAATAATTCATCATTTAGCCTGAATTTTAACAACTTATTACCTGAAACCACCTCTACTGTAACGTTTTCGTTCTGTATAGGTCTTTTATTGCCGATAATTTCCCTATGAGCATAAAATTTTCGTAAATCTTCAATTTTTTCGATCATTGGCACGAATTTTATATCATTTTCGGATAATTCTTCGATATATTGGATCGCTATATCTACATTTTTACCATTCAATACCACATCTCGGATAATAATGTCATAAAAACACTTTTCATTTTCAGGAATCTCAAAATAATCCTCGTATTTATTACCAATAGTAGGAGTGTGGGTAATATAATCTACAGCTGTTACTAAAGAGTAGTAAATAAATGCCCTTGTTTTCTCTCTATCATAATCCGCAGGATAGTGCCCTGCTTCAAATAATATAGTAGGTATTCCCATATTGGTGAGTGTGTCTCCTACACAATTTAGATTAAAGCCATCATCATATCTCCCTACAGCATTAGGAATATATTGCTGTAATACTGTGTTCATAGCTGAAATGATTTCCATACCTACTTTTCGGCAGGGAGTAATAGTGCGTTCAGCATCTCCAGCAGGCGATAGAAATGAAATAGTAGCACTATTAGGTGTAGTTCCTGCGCCAAATATAGTACGCTGCCCATGTAAATTAAAAGCTACATCAGGCTGTATATGTCGAATCACATCATGCAGAATTATACTTTCTTTCTGTGTTCGGTTTTGTGCATCTCTATTAAGATCTACTTGATTATAATTAAGTCGTGTATACGCTTTAGCTCCATCAGGACTTAAAATAGGTATTATATATAATGTACATTTCTGTAAGATCGTAGTTGCCCATTCATTATCGGGAGCAATCAACGTATTTATAAAATCAAATATAGCTTTGGTAGTCGTACTTTCATTTCCATGCATTTGAGACCAAAACAATAATTTTTTAGATCCAGTACCTAAGGTAATTAAATCGATAGGGGCATTGTTTTCTGAACTACCCAACGTAGTGATTGTAATTGCTGTTTTAGATTTTAATTTTTCTAATAAGGGCGCTATATGGCTTAGATGAATATATCTACCAGATAGTGAAGCTTCCTTGTTTTTTTTAAAGAAAGCAGATAATGTGTCTGTATGCATAACTCAATTTATAAAAACAAAATTAAGATTGTTTCTCGAAGTATCATAACTGTAGTAAGGTATTTACAAAAGTAAACAGAGAAGTGGTTCACAAATGTAAAAGAACTGCATTTACATTTGTAAACAAGGTGTTAGAGTCAAATGAGTTACTTCTGTAAACAATCATTAAGGTTTAATTCACAAAATAAAACTAAATACTTTTCTTAGATTTTTAAATCATATTAATATCATGCATATCAATTGATTATATGTTTTTACCTGTAGCGTTTGTTTAATACTTTGTTAGAAGTGTTTACATATGTAAATTAGAGATGTTACTTTTTTTGTTTACTTTTGTAATATATATGCTAACCAAAATAGTTTACAATGGTAAACACTACAGCTTTCGGAAAAAGAATAGAACAAATCATGCATTATTATGCTTTACCTGCTTCAGGCTTTGCTGATTTAATGGGAGTGGGGCGATCTTCTATATCACATATCTTATCAGGCAGGAACAAACCAAGTCTTGATTTTGTTATGAAAATTATAGATGCATACGAAGAAGTAGATCTACATTGGTTATTATATGGACAAGGTACATTTCCTAAACCTAAAAAAGTAACCCCTCCTAAAGCTACTATACCAATAGAAACACCTAATCAGCCTGCAAATGATATAAATACAGCTGCTACATCAGCAGTAATTAAGGATCATCAAGATTTATTTTCACAATCCCCTTCTACGGATAGTTCATTAGCTGATAGTACTACAGTAAAGGATCCTATCATAGCAGCAAGTACCGATATAGCTAAAGAAGTAGAACAGATTGTCGTATTCTATACAGATGGTACTTTTAAAGCATATACGTCTAGTTAATGCTATTTTCTGATAGCATTTCTATCATATCTAAAGAAATAAATCTATTTTCGCTCAGTAATTATAGTATATAAATGACTCGTTTTTTATTCATAATAGGCATAAGCATATGCATACAATCCTGTTACCACCAAGACCGTAATTGTATCGATTTTAAAACAGGTACTTTTGAAGCAGAAGCATACCTAAATGGTCAAATTGTAAAAAGTAAAAGCATCCGCAATGATACTATAGAAATAGACTACTTTAATGGCAAAACCGATACCTCTTCCATTCGATGGATTAATGAATGTGAATATATAGGTACCAAACTACACCCTAAAAATCGCCAAGAAGAAAAACCGTTGCACATTAAGATATTATACACCGATAAGGATAGTTATACCTTTGAATACGGTTATGTAGGTCAAAAAAAGAACAAACAACAAGGAACCGCTAAAAAAACACATTAAATGTTGGAAATTTTTACATCAGCAGATGCTTGGGTTGCATTACTCACGCTTACTTTCTTAGAAATTGTTTTAGGAATAGATAATATTATCTTTATTTCTATAGCTAGTAGTAAATTACCTGAAAAAGAGCAAAAAAAAGCAACTAACATAGGACTATTATTAGCGATGGTTATGCGTATTGTACTACTGTTCGGGATTTCATTACTCGTAGCTATGGAAGCCCCCTTTTGGCATATCAATCTACCATGGATAGAAGCAGGAATTAGTGGACAAGCATTGATATTATTCGGTGGAGGGATGTTTTTATTGTACAAAAGCGTACATGAAATACACGAAAAAGTAGATGAAAAAGGGGAGGAAGAGAAAGAATTGGCCCAAAAAAGTACGACCTCTTTATCCAAGGCCATTGTACAGATCACACTCATCAATGTCGTATTCTCTTTTGATTCTATCCTTACAGCAGTAGGGATGACCAATGGTTTAAGTGACAACCCTAATGATGCTTTATTACTAATGATTATAGCTGTTATTATATCTGTACTAATTATGATGTTATTCGCCACCCCCGTGGGTCGTTTTGTAAATAAACATCCATCCATACAGATTTTAGGACTATCTTTTTTAATCTTGATCGGTTTTATGCTTATAGCAGAAGCAGCACACTTGGCACATTTAGTTATTTTTGAGCAATCAGTAGGTACTATCCCTAAAGGGTATCTGTATTTTACTATTGCATTTTCACTATTTGTAGAGTTTATCAATTTTAAACTACGTAAAAAAGGGAAGAGTTTACAATTGTAAACAACTTAGAATACACACTTAGTTATGAATGATGAATTAAAAGAATTGACTACTCGTAGCGGAGGACAGTGCGAATTGTGTAGTGCTAACACACAGTTAGCAATCTATAAAGTGCCAAAATCTCCTAATGTGGGTACAGATGCAAGTGTATTGATTTGTGATACTTGTCATACACAATTAGAAAATCCCGAAAAGGTAGATGTCAATCATTGGCGATGTTTAAACGATAGTATGTGGAGCCAGGTACCAGGAGTACAAGTGATCGCTTGGCGAATGCTCACCAGACTGAGAGCGGAGGGCTGGCCACAAGAGTTATTAGAAATGCTCTATTTAGATGATGAAACATTAGAATGGGCAAAAGCTACAGGAGAAGCAGATGACCCAGAAGATACAATTGTACACAAAGATGCCAATGGCGGCATATTACAGGCAGGAGATACAGTAGTTTTGATCAAAGATTTAGTAGTAAAAGGAGCTAATTTTACTGCCAAAAGAGGAACCGCTGTGCGTAACATCAGCTTGGTACATGACAATGCATCTCATATAGAAGGCCGTGTAAATGGACAACAGATTATACTACTTACACAATATGTAAAAAAATCTACTGCATAAACATTTATAAAATATTACTGCGGGCGTTCCCCAAGGGTCAGGCTATCCGCTATATCTTTTGGCAGCACTAAGGTGCTACCAAAAGGATGCCGCTCCTATCCCTAACGCAGTAAATAATTATTCCCTTATTTACGATGCGCTACCAAAGTTAACATTCTGTATAATTTTATGGTTTGGTTACTGTCATTGTTTGGATGACAGCAGTAGTGTGACAGTTATCTATATGCATTCCTATTTCTTGTTCTAGATGTATACCGGTTACATAATAGGTTTTACAACTATCTTTTTCAGTATTACTTTTTCCAAAATCTACATTTCCTTTTTGTAGTATAGTAGTTATGATACTGCTATCAATAGCATGCGAAAGCATTACTGATTTTACCTGTTCACTATAGCGTTGTTTTTTAATGCGAATATTTTTTAAAACTCTAGCATTGGGACCATAATCACAAGACGCTTTTTTGCCACCTAAGAAGAAGAATAGAAAAAATAAACCAATAATAAATCCAAAAAAATAATAACCTAAGCGATGTGCTAGTTTCATATCACAGTATAAAATTTAGAAATGCAAACTTACTCAAAGTTTTTATGCACACAACATTTATTAGTAATTGAACTCATCTTGACTTTTTCTTTTCTCTAAAAAATGACTAAAATTCTCATGTACTTCGTCACTTTTATATAATCTTTAGTATTGAAGTGGTTTAAACTTTTTTCAATTTGCTATAAAAACGATCTTTTGCACTCAAATTTTGTAATTTTTGAGTTCCGTAGCGCTGCTATGCAACTAAAAAATCACTGTATTTGATCACAAAATCTTAGTTTTTCGCTGAAATCAAAAAAGTTTGAATCACTTCATTGTAATGTTTCTAAAATTACCTTACAAGATCAGAAGTAAATACATTCGTGGTTCAAAACAAAAAGGTACGATACTATTGTAGTCTCTTTCTATAGTGATGAGAAGAAGTTTACATCACTTCATGCTCATATTTTTCTATAGGATTAATAGATTGATATCCCTGTAGGATAAATCAAACCAATCAGCCACGGATTTATTAGTTAGAATACCGTGATAAAAATACAATCCGTTTTTCAATCCTTTATCGAATCGCACAGTATTTTCGATACCACCTTCTTCTCCGATTTGTAGTAAATAGGGGGTAAAAATATTGCTAATTGATAACGAAGACGTTTTGGCATATTTAGAGGGGATATTAGGCACGCAATAATGTACCACTCCATGTTTGATAAAGGTAGGGTGATCATGTGTAGTGACCTCACTGGTTTCGAAGCACCCTCCCATATCGATACTGACATCGATAATAATAGCTCCAGTTTTCATACGTTCTACCATGGTTTCAGACACAATAATTGGCGAACGATTTTTTCCTCTTACTGCGCCAATCACTACATCACATCTTCTCAATGCTTTTAATAGATTTTTGGGCTGTATAGTAGAGGTGTATAAAGGCCTTCCTACATTGGTTTGCAAACAGCGTAGTTTGGTAATAGAATTATCAAACACTTTTACATTAGCACCTAGGCCAATTGCAGATCGAGCAGCAAACTCGCCTACAGTACCAGCACCTACGATTACTACTTCTGCGGGTGGCACGCCACTAATGTTTCCGAGCATGAGTCCAGATCCTATGGTGGTGTTGCTCATCAATTCAGAGGCGATCAGTACTGCAGCTGTTCCTGCTATTTCACTCAGAGCCCTTACAGCTGGGTATGCACCATCTACATCTCTAATAAATTCGAAACCAAGAGCAGTAATTCTTTTTTTAGCCAATTCCTGAAAAAAGTCTTTGGACTGTGTTTTTAGTTGTAGAGCAGAGATCAATACAGTTTGTGGATTGATATGTGCTAATTCTTCTAGCGATGGCGGTTCTACTTTTAGGATAATCGGACACCCAAATACTTTGGTACTATCGTTAGTTACTTCTGCACCAGCTTCGCTATATTCACGATCTGTAAAACTAGCTCCTAATCCTGCATTGGCCTCGATCATTACTCGGTGTCCATGTGCTGTGAGTGCAGCTACTGCATCGGGTGTAAGACATACGCGTTTTTCTTGATAACTAGTTTCTTTGGGGATCCCTATAAATAGTTTTCCTTTTTGTCGTGTAACTTCTATCATTTCCTCCTGTGGTAGGAGTTGCTCTTTGGTAAAAGGAGAAGATGGTTGATTCATTTGTTGTGTGTAATTCTGCTTCTCAAATTACGAATAAAAAAGTAAAGTATGCAAATTATACTTTTGTTTGATTCTATAAACTCAATTATTTGCAAAACTCATGCTTTGAAGTGATTTAAACTTCTTTATATACAAAGTAGCCATCTACTAGCTGTAATAATAAAAAATCATCGAAGTTTATTCCACCATGTTCTTTTATGAGTTTTAGAGAGCGTCGTTAATTCAGACAAATCTACCCCATTTATGATATCAAAAAGTTTATTCCGTATGATGTAATTTAGCATCAGGATGATACCAGTAATTGGAATTAAGACATAAATATCTTTGTAATCGATCATATCAGAATCTTCTACCACAATCGATAGTAATTGAAATGTATATAGGGCTATGGGTACCATAATGACCATATACCACCAATGCTTACAAGTAAAAAACCAAATGAGAAACAAGAGTAGGGGAATGAGTTTGCCTAATAAAACCCACGTAAATACATTGATATTTTCATAGTACCTACTTTGGTATACAAAAAATGAACTTTCCCAAATCGCTGCATTTGGGAATAGTTCATTCAAATAAAATAAAAAGGGAATTGTAGCAATTAAAAAAGCAATACAATTAGCCATTTTTAGGCTTCTTAATTTTTGGTGTGTGAACTGACCTTTGTTCGATTCTTTTAGTAGCTTTTTCATGATTTGTGGTTGAATAAAGGGAATGGGTGTTTAGTTCATATATACCGAATGCATAAAACATACTTACTAAAATTGTCGTCGTGATTTTCATTATATATAGGATTTATTAATTTTAGTGTAGTCATATATTCGCTTTGATGATACAATCTTTCAATTATAAAATTCATAATCTATTAGAAAGTGGGTTTAAAACATTTTTTATAAAGAAATGTTTACTCTTTATTATATAGAAGTGGTTTACTCTTTTTTAATTTCAGCAAAAAACAAAGATTTTGTGATCAAATACAGTGATCCTCTTGTTGCATAGCACTGCTATGGAACTCAAAAAACTGTAAAACTTGAGTGCAAAAGATCGTTTTTGTAGCAAATTGAAAAAAAAAAGTTCAAATCACTTCATTAGCTAAAAGCGAAGATTTGTAATCCTAGGGAAGCGATTTTTTATTGCATAGCAATGCTACGGAACTCAAAAATTGCAGAATTAGGATGCAAAAGATCGTTTTATAGCTAATTGTAAAAAAGTATACACGTCTTATATTTAAGTACTAGTAAAATCATTTTAAACTTACTTAATTATTCTTGTAAGAAAAAGCGTAGAGACCTTAATTTTTTGTTTTCTAGTGATTTCGGTAGGATTATCTCATAAAAAGTACTCTTTTACCATCGCTTTGTATATCAATTTGTATTTGAGTTGCATGGATAGGTAGTAAGTTGGTAATTTTCTGAGGCCATTCTATAAAAATCCATGCATCTGTATCTATATATTCTTCGTATCCAATATCATATACTTCTTCTTCATCTTGTATACGATAAAAATCAAAATGATAAATAATGTTGTCTGTACCTTTGTACTCATTCACTAGAGAGTACGTAGGGCTACTAATTGTATCTTGTACTCCTAATTGTTTGCAGATTTCTTTGATCAGAGTTGTTTTTCCAACTCCCATAGGGGCATCAAATAAGATAATTTTATAGGGGCAATGGGTTATAATTTCGTTGGCAATAGTAGCTAGGTCATTTAGGGCATAGGTGAATTTCATACTCGTTATATTCTATATATATATTCCATATTTGGAATAAATATAACATTAGTAATTGCTTTATAAGTACTAAAGTTGAGTAATTTTTAGTGTTATTTTTAAAGTATTTATTTAGATAAGTATGTTTATTGTTTTAAAATCAGTTATTTGTTTTTTATTGCGTTAGGGATAGGAGCGGCATCCTTTTTTGTTTTTTTTCAAACAAAAAAGATATAGCGTATAGCCCGACCCTTGTGGTAACGCCCATACTAAGCATTAAGTGTTACTAAAAGATGTGATGGTAGTGATTAAAGTATTGGTATCTACATCGATAAGATCTTCTAGTTCTTCTGAGCTAGTTTTTGATTCCATATCTTTTTGGTAAGATACTAATTTCCAGTGAGATTGATCATATTCTAATGCGGTTAAATTTTCGATCCAATCTCCAGAATTTAGATAGGTACAAGATCCGTTTTTAGTTGTTTTAGTTGCAATTTGGGGTTGATGTATATGACCGCAAACCACGTAATCATAGCCATTGTCAATAGCTAGCTCTGCAGCAACTTGCTCAAAATCATTAATGTATTTGACAGCTTTTTTGACACTGTTTTTAATTTTTTTAGAAAGCGAGAATTTTTCTTTCCCCATTTTTTCTAATATCCAATTGATGCATTGATTGAGTACAATAAGCATATCATAGCCCCACCCACCAAGTTTGGCTAACCATTTTGCATTTTGTATGGATGCATCAAACACATCGCCATGAAAAATCCATGCTTTTTTAGCATTGTCTAAGGTAAGCACCACTTTATCTACTAACTCAAAGTTACCCATCTGGGTATCACTAAATTTTCGAAGCATTTCATCGTGATTTCCTGTCACATATATGACTTTAGTCCCTTTAGTGGACAGGGAAATGATTTTTTTGATAATTTTGAGATGTGGTTTAGGAAAATACCGTTTTCTAAATTGCCAAATATCTATGATATCACCATTTAGAATCAATGTTTTGGGCTTTATACTATTTAAATAATGTAGTAATTCTTTTGCATGACAACCGTATGTACCTAAATGTATATCTGAAATAACTACTAGCTCGACAGGTCGTTTCTTCATACTTACGATTGTTTCTTACAAATTAACTACCTAATAGTTACTAAATATTTAACTGGTGATGAGAAGATTGTTACGAATTCTTACAAAAAGGAGTGATGTATTATCATACTGTTATGTGAATATTGTTTTAAGGTATATAGATTATCTAAAAGGCTTTAGATACAAAAAAGAGGCTACCTGAAAAGGTAGCCTCTTTTTATTCTTCATTTTCAAACGTAACCAATAAAAATGAACGTTCAGTAATTAATAAACAAAACGTAATGCATTGATATCTCCTGTAGTAAACGGTCTATCTGAACCATTACTACAAGCTAACATCCAAGAGCCAGCCTCCGGTCCTGCGGGAGTACCTGGAATATAAAGTGCTCCAAAACGCCCTTCATTATTAAAGTTCCCTCCACAGCTGTACGAGCGATCATCCCAATCGGTATGTCTAAATCCGATGGCATGTCCAATTTCGTGTGCTACTACGGTTACTGCATCAGCACCTACACTTTCTCCTCCGTATATCTGAGAATTCAGTACGATTGGTGTAGCAGGTCTACCGTTTCTTGGGAATCCAGCACTACGCCCTAAAATGGTTCCACCACCTGGTGGACTAGGAATGTTTTCTGATAGAATCGCAATATCAGAAGTAGCTCTACTAAATGCTCTTCTAAAAGTAAGGTTGGTTCCTACAGCATTGTAACGTCTCAATGCTTCTAAAAAGGCAGCTTCCATTACTCTTCCGAATGCTGTATCCAAATATACATCTACAGTCACCGCTCTATCTCTGGGTAATAAATCAGGAGCTACATAATGTTTGAATTGAGTTCCAGCATTGCTTTCTAGCATGTAATCTATCATTTCTTGGTCTAAAAAAATATCTCCTTCTACTACATGACCTTCTTTACCATCCATAGTAGCTTGGTAAACCCCATTGGTATTAAAACCAAGTGATTTGAGTTGATCCATGGTAGTCATGTCTGTTGGGATAGGGGAATTTTCTTGATCTTTTTCACATGCCAAAAACAATAGTGAAGACAAGCCTAAGCAGGCAAATAATTTGCTTCCTTTCATAATCTAATAAGGGTTTGAGTTTGTATTAGGGTACCAAATGTATACAATTTCAGGAGAAAAAAAATTAACATATTTTCATCCGTTTAACAGAAAAAATGGTTTTTTCAAGGTTTACTTTAACGTTTTCTTTGGAAGATTAATAAGCTTTTTAAGTGTCGTTTGTGTATTTCTTTTTTCCCCTCTCATGTAATTGTAATTCTGTGATTTAAAAGAGTTAATTTTTACGTAACAATAGCATAAAAATCAATGATAGATTAATTACTATTTAAAACTAAGTACTACTACTTAAATTAGAGAGTTGTTACTTATTTTTTTTAACTTTTAATTATATTTTTTTAACATTAAATTATGTTAAAGTCGTTTCTTTTTTATTGTTTTACCTCTGTATCTGTTGATGGTTTTGTGTAATTATGCTTAGAGTGGATTAATTCAATAATCTCAAAATAGATGTTCTATAAATGAATGTATGATTATGAATTTTGTATAGCCTTAGTTTAAAACACGGGGTTTTTTCTACAATAGCTTATGGTGAGTCATATTAAATAACAGTGATGGTTTTTTTAAAAGAGTTATGAAAGTGATGTATCCTTTTTTGATTTCAGCAATATTATAGAGATGATTGTGATCAATGCAGTGAGTTCATTAAATAGTAGCGTTACGAAACTCAAAAATTATAAGATTTAAGAGCAAAAGATCATTTTATAGCAAATCGAAAAAAGTTTAAATGACTTCATGGCATAGATTCAATTTTTAGTGTAGAAATGCTAGTTTTTATGTGAAAAAACTAGCGTTTTTTTAAGATTAAAAATTACATTTGCCTAAAATTATTATTGATGGCAGGAAATACGTTTGGAAACCTTTTTAAGGTAACTACTTTTGGAGAATCACATGGAGTAGCTATTGGAGGTGTTATTGATGGATGCCCAGCTGGGGTAGCTATAGATTTAGAGGCGATACAAGCAGAATTAGATCGTCGTAAACCAGGGCAATCTGCTATAGTTACACAACGCAAGGAACCAGATACAGTAGCTTTTTATTCAGGTATTTTTGAAGGGGTGACTACGGGGACTCCGATTGGTTTTGTAATTAAAAATGCAAATCAAAAGTCGAAAGACTATTCACATATAAAGGATTCATACCGACCTTCGCATGCAGATTATACCTATGATCAGAAATACGGAATTAGAGATTACAGAGGCGGAGGACGTTCTTCTGCTAGAGAAACTGCCAGTAGAGTAGTGGCTGGTGCTATCGCTAAACAAGTATTAGATTCATTAGGAATTACATTCAATGCCTATGTTAGTGGTGTAGGTACTATACAATTAGGAGTGCCTCATACAGCATTAGACCTGTCCCTTACAGAAAGTAATATTGTACGTTGTCCAGATCCAGCAAAAGCTGCTGAAATGGAGCAATATATAAAACAGATTCGTAAAGAAGGAGATACAGTAGGAGGGATTGTAAGTTGTGTAATCAGTGGAGTACCCGTTGGGCTTGGAGAACCAGTTTTCGATAAACTACACGCAGAATTAGGAAAAGCAATGCTATCGATCAATGCTGTTAAAGGATTTGAATACGGTAGTGGTTTTGAAGGAGCTGCCCTTAAAGGAAGCGAGCATAATGATCTGTTTAACACAGACGGAACTACTAAAACCAATTTATCCGGAGGTATCCAAGGAGGAATCTCTAATGGGATGGATATATATTTTAAGGTGGCTTTTAAACCTGTAGCTACGATCATGCAGGATCAAGATACCATTGACAAAGAAGGAAATATCGTTACGATGCAAGGAAAAGGAAGACATGATCCATGTGTAGTACCAAGAGCAGTTCCTATTGTCGAAGCTATGGCCGCACTAGTTATTGCAGATTATTGGTTATTGAATCGCACTATCAAAAAGTAAATTTTATAGCCATATCATACGTTAATATTACGGTAATCTTAGTAAGATTGCCGTTTTTTTGTATTTAATTTATATCTTCGGCGGTTTGCGTTCTACAATAGAATACTATTCTAAGTAGTATTCAGTACGTTGAGTATTCTAATAGGAGAGCAAACAAAAGACGTTTCATAACTAATCATACAAAGAGGAAGCTTTTTCCTTAAAAAACTTAGCAACTTTTCATGAAGAAATTAGCATTGCACTGGCAGATTTTAATCGGAATGGTAGTAGGTGTACTATTCGGTTTTTTGATGACTCAATTTACGTGGGGTAAGGTATTTGTAGGCAATTGGATCAAACCTTTAGGAACTATTTTTGTCAATCTCCTAAAATTGATAGCAGTTCCACTAATTCTAGCATCGCTCATCAAAGGAATTTCTGATTTAAAAGATATTTCTAAATTCAAACGAATAGGAGGGAGAACTATCATTATTTATATCCTTACTACCGTCGTAGCGATCACCATTGGTTTGGTATTAGTTAATATATTGAAACCGGGGGATGGAATTACGACGACTACGATAGAGAAATTGACCACTGCATATGCGGGTAACTCTAAAATTTCTGAACGTATTGCCGAAGCAGGCCGACAGCAACAAAGTGGGCCGTTACAATTTGTAATAGATATGGTGCCGCAGAATGCTGTAGCGGCAATGAGTAATAATAAGCTGATGTTACAAGTTATTTTCTTCGCTATTTTTCTAGGAATAAGTATGCTGTTGATCAAAGAAAAACAAGCAGCTCCCTTAAAACAATTTTTTGATAGCTTAAATGAAGTGGTACTTAAAATGGTAGATTTGATTATGCTATCAGCACCTTATGCAGTTTTTGCCTTATTAGCTAATGTAGTAGTCACCTCTGATGATCCTGATATTTTAATAGCCTTGCTGCGATATGCAGGAGTGGTATTTGTGGGGCTAGCTCTAATGATTGCAGTATATTGTATATTGGTCATGCTTATCACCAAAAAATCACCAATTTGGTTTTTAAAACAGATCAGCCCCGCACAATTATTGGCTTTTTCTACCAGTTCTAGTGCAGCCACATTACCTGTTACGATGGAGCGTGTAGAAGAACACATCGGGGTGGATAAAGAAGTATCTAGTTTTGTACTGCCAGTAGGAGCTACGATTAATATGGATGGTACGAGTCTGTATCAAGCTGTAGCTTCTGTATTTATTATGCAAGTATTATGGCCAGAAGGGCTTACATTCAGTAATCAGATTACGATTGTAGTAACGGCATTATTAGCCTCTATAGGCTCCGCTGCTGTACCTGGTGCAGGAATGGTAATGCTCGTAATCGTATTAGAAGCTATCGGTTTTCCCTCAGATAAATTACCCATTGGTTTAGCCCTCATTTTTGCAGTAGATAGACCTTTAGATATGTTGCGTACTACTGTAAATGTTACAGGAGATGCCACAGTGTCTATGTTGGTCGCTAAATCTGTAGGTAAATTAGGAACTCCAAAAGTAAAGGAGTGGGATGACCATTATAAACAATAGCGAGCATCCATCTTAATAAATTGCTCATTAATATAATACACGCCGTTTATAGTGCGTGTATCCTCCTTAATAAAAAGTAACTAATAGGTACAATCAAGTACTAAAAAAGATTCGGTAGCTTATGGATACAAAGCACCAACCACATGCTGCTATGCATGCAGTATACGATACAGAAAGTTTTAGAACAATAGGTCAGGAACTCATTGAGTTACTAGCTGATCATTTGGATGCGGTACAGCAGCAAGCCAAGCCTGTACTTTCGTATCGAAGCCCAGAAGAAGAACTTGCATTTTGGAAAGAAGATTTTAAAACAGAGGCTTCTACAGAGATGCTTTCTTTTTTTCGTACAATACTAGCACGCTCTATCTCTGTGCACCACCCACATTACATGGGGCATCAAGTATCTGTACCTGCACTCATAGGTAGTTTATCGGGTCTCGTATCAGATGTTCTGAGTAATGGTACAGCTGTTTACGAAATGGGAATGGCTTCTAATGCGATTGAAAAAGTAGTAACTGATTTTGTAAATAAACAATTAGGGTATGATACTACTAGTGGAGGGTTTCTAACCTCTGGTGGTACATTGGCTAATCTTACAGCATTATTAGCAGCACGTAGTGCTAAAGCTCCTACGGCTGTATGGGAAAATGGACATACAGATCAATTAGCTGTACTGGTATCTGAAGAAGCACATTATTGTATCGATCGAGCAGCTAGAATTATGGGATTAGGAACACAAGGGATTATAAAAATACCTGTAGATGATCAATTTCAGATGCAAACTAGCATGTTAGAATCTAAGTTAGAAGAAGCTAAACAACAAGGGCTGCATGTCATTGCACTTATTGGTTGTGCCTCTTCTACAGCTACAGGTGCGTATGATGATCTCACAGCATTAGCAGCCTTTGCGAAGCAGCATAATATATGGTTGCATGTAGACGGTGCACATGGAGGGGGAGTTATTTTCTCAGAAAAATATGCGCATTTGGCTCAAGGAATTGAGCAAGCAGACTCTGTAGTCATTGATTTTCATAAAATGCTGCTCACCCCTGCATTAACCACTGCTTTAGTATTTAAAAATCATAAAAACGCCTATGCTACCTTCCAGCAAAAGGCACAATATCTCTGGAATGCGCAAGAATCTACAGAATGGTACAACTCTGGTAAACGTACATTCGAATGCACCAAACTGATGATGGGGATGAAGGTATATAGCATTCTAAAAATGCATGGCAAAGAAGTTTTTGGCAAAAATGTAACATACTTATATGATATTGCCAAAACGTTTGCTACTCAATTACAAGACCATCCAGATTTTGAATTATTGACTTTTCCACAAGCCAATATTGTTAATTTTAGATTCATCAATTGCGATTCCACAAAAATAGATTATATCAATGATCTGATACATGAACATATCATTGCAGAAGGACAATTCTATATCGTACAAACCACCGTACAATCCAAACGATTTTTAAGAGTAGCGATTATGAATCCTTTGACTAAAGCAGCTGATTTTACTACATTATTAGCACATATTATAACGATATATAAAACCTCAATACAGGCGTAAAAATCATATAAGACCAATGTTTAGGCAATTTGTGACACCTATATATATATAGACATTTATCTATTATCATTTGATTATCAGAATGTTATTTTTTGATATACACAAACGGAGTTTACAGTTCACAAGGATTGTATGATTTTGTGTAACTATTTATAAATCATTTATTTATAGTCGATATGTATTGTGTCGTGATGACTGCATAAAATAGGGGGAAAACCCCTATTTGATTTCTAGTGAAACTCCCTTTAATTTGTATCATAAATATAAATACCTTTGAATCAAACACTAACACTTAAACACACACGTCATGAAACGGCTTTTTCTACCCTTAGCGTTGATGGCATTTGCAGTCATATGCTTATGCATCGTACACATAGATAATGTAAATAAATTAGATGAAGAGTTTAATCAGCTCAGAGAAAAACATCAAGTAGAACATCATCAGAAAGAAATCAAAACAACGAAAACTAGGTTAACAAACAATTAGAAATAAATTCAATTACAATTTTATACTATTATTACGATACAACAACCACATTTCCTGTAACAATAGTATGTAGCATCGTATAGATACAACCATACCCTTTTTTAAACATTTGCAGGCACAACTAACCAATAAATAAGCAAATGAATTTGTATCAAAGTTGTACAGTGCTATCGTTAGATGCTTTTAGTTTAGGCGCTATTTATACATGTATCTAACGTAACTGTACGCTTGATAAAAAGAAGGGTGTTGATTCTTACGATCACCTATACAAAATGAAGAACATAAACTCATGTACCTATTCCTGAAAGGTAATTGGCACTTATTTCTAAGCAAAGAAACCCTTTGATATAGTTAGTATCAGAGGGTTTTTTGTACGAAAAACTAAAGAAAACACCATTCCTTAAGTGACTCTAGGATCAATATTTAACATTAATTATACTTTTCTTTTTCTTGTAAGATAGAGTATTATGTGATTAATTAACTTTTCTGTAACAGTTGTAAGTAACGAATTCTAGTTATATCATTACGAATTCTAGAACAGAGGTAAATAAAGTACCATCTTATGTTAATTTTAGGATATAATTAACGGTTGTCGTTTAATTATTACACACACATTACAAACCCCCAAAATAAAAATAACATGAAACAATTTTTACTTCCTATTGCATTATTAAGTTTTGCGATTTCTTGCCTAATGTACGTACATATGGATAATATGGAGTTAATTGACCAGAAAGTAACGGAATTAGAGCATGAGCAAATAAAAATGGATACTTTTTTAAGAGCATCCTAAATAGGACTTAAGAATTTAAGGTTGGTCAATAAAAAGCGCTTTCAATTCAGGCGTTGGAATTGTACAGCTGCTTTTTTTGCCAAACCATTTATATCTATTTCTAGACACAACATCATATATATAATCTCTGACTGTTTTAGGTATCAGTAGAAATACTGATAAGAAGGGATATCCACCAGACAGCTGTTTTGCAATTTGTAAAGCAGCTGTCGATTTATGGTAATAAGTCGTAGTAGTTTCTGGTAGAATTAATAGAATCGTATCCAATTTAGTGGCATCTATAGCACGTGCAGCAGCCAATTGTTGCCCAATCTCACTCTGTAACGAAGCGTAGCGAAATACATCTTTATGATCATGCTTAATAATAAAATTAACAGCATCATTACATAAATTGCAGACCCCATCAAATAATACTACTTTTTTGCCTTCTAACTCCATAGTACAAATATACGTAGCTTCGTATTGCTGTAAGCATACTTTTCTTTTTCTTAACTTCTGTACCCCCTTTTTACTTTACAATCACAGAATCAATTACCTCTCTGGTCGTAATCTGTAAATTAGCAGGGAGTAAGTTATCCTTAGGCAATACAGCGAGGTAGCGGTCATTATTAGAATCAAAAACCTGCTTAAAAACAGGCCTCGATAATTGCAATATATCACAGATCTCTGTAATCAGATCTAAGTGATAAATCAAGTCTTTGCTTCCTAAGTGAAAAATCCCTTTTTTATTTCGATTAATAATATAGTGGAGCTGTTGTGTTAATTTAGCAATAGAAGTTGCATTAATAATCACATTCGGAAATACCTCTATACCCACATTTAGATCATACAATGTTTTAATCTCTTGTACCCTAGGAGTAGTAGCACCAAATACCATCGGTACTCTAGCAATCACATACTTATGGGTAGGTAGTCGCATTAATGCATTCTCAATCTTAATTTTTAGTTTTCCATACGTGCTCTCACTCAATGTTTTATCGTATTCATACGATGGATAATTACTAAAAGAGTCAAACACATTGGCGCTGGACATAAATACCAGTTTACACCGATGTGTTTTGATCCATTGAATCATTCGATAATGCGCATCTAATTGCGCATTAAAATTACCTCGCAGAGCAGCAATAATCACCGTAGGTTTTAACGCATCGAGCAAGATCGAAATATCTTCCAGTTCCATATCATACTGAAAAAACTTTTGATTCTGTTCAAAAAAAGCATTATCCCTTCTATAGGTACCATATGTATCGAAATAAGAATTAAGTTCTTTATACAATGCATTACCTATAAAACCACTAGCACCTATGATGAGAATTTTTTTCAAATAAAAACCAGTATGAAAATATATTGTTAGTTCCTATGTTTATCAAGCTGTTTACACTTTTTTCAATTTGCTATAAAAACGATATTTTGCACTCAAATTTTGCAATTTTTAGATTCTGTAGCACAGCGATGCAACAACAAAAAAATGCTTTTAGTCACAAAATCTTCGATTCTAGCTGAAATCAAAAAAGTGTAAGCTACTTACTTTTATTTATAAAATGGCAGTTTCACTACAGAAGCAGGAATAGCTTTCTTACGTACCCGTATCTTTATAGCAGTTCCCGCACTCGCCAAGGCCGTAGGTACATAACCAAGACCAATTCCTTTTCCTAATGACGGCGACATCGTACCCGAAGTGACAACACCTATTGGCTGTTCACCTGCATCTAAGATGTCATACCCCTGTCTAGGAATGCCACGCTCATTGAGTTCAAAAGCCACTAACTTACGCGTAGGCCCTTCTTTTTTCTGTAATGCCAATGCCTCTGCATTAACAAAATCTTTAGAGAATTTAGTTATCCATCCCAATCCTGCTTCGATAGGCGAGGTCGTATCATCAATATCATTACCATATAAGCAGTATCCCATTTCTAAGCGTAATGTATCCCTAGCAGCAAGCCCGATAGGTTGTATTCCATAATCAGCTCCAGCAGCCAGTACACGCTCCCAAACCTGTGCCACCTCTTCATTCTTGCAATAAATTTCGAATCCTCCGCTACCCGTATAACCAGTAGCAGAAATAATCACATGTTCGATTCCAGCAAAATCAGCAACCTCAAAACTATAAAAAGGAATATCAGCAAGTGCCACAGATGTCAGAGACTGCATCGCCATCACAGCCTTAGGCCCTTGAATAGCTAATAAAGAATAGGCTTCTGATAGGTCACGCATCGTAGCTCCCATCGTATTATGGCGCTCGATCCACTCCCAATCCTTTTGGATATTAGAAGCATTTACTACTAATAAATATTTTTCTGCTTCGATTCTATATACAATCAGATCATCTACAATACCACCATCTGCATTCGGCATACAACTATACTGTGCTTTACCATCCACTAACTTAGCAGCATCATTAGAAGTCACTTTTTGTATCAGTTCCAAGGCATTTGGTCCTGTAATCAAGAACTCTCCCATATGTGATACATCGAATACCCCTACGCCATTGCGTACAGTCTCGTGTTCTACCGTTACTCCTTTATACGACACAGGCATATTATATCCTGCAAATGGTACCATTTTAGCCCCCAAAGCTATGTGTGCTGCTGTCAAAGCTGTATCCTTCATTGTCTTATAAAATCTTTACTTAAATTAGTATATACATCATCCTGCTATCCATTATTGATTCCTATGCCTTAGTACACAGTATCAATAATCTTTAGTAAAACTGATGCCGAAAGTAAAAAACTTTGCGCTCCTATACAATGCTTTTGTTTGATAAGTTATTAGTATCGATACCGAGATAAGACATCTTATTACATAAATCTTAAAAATCATAACATTTTGTTATAATATTCGTAGTGTTGTAGTGCTGGGCGTTCCCCAAGGGTCGGGCTATCCGCTGTATCTTTTTTGTTTTTTTAAAGGAAAACAAAAAAGGATGCCGCTCCTATCCCTAACGCAAGGAATATGTATACCTTACCTAATGTATTCATTGCATAAAAAATCTTTATAGATCTCAATTTATATTACTTTATATGTTGAAAGTGATGTAAACTTTTTCAATTTGTTATAAAAACGTATTTTGCAGTCCGAATTCTATACTAGAGTACTATTGGCTACGACTTCTCAAAATATTTTTTTAACCAAAAAAGAAAAACTACGCTGTCAGAACTGCTCCAAACCCATTCCTTTGGGTAAATCTTTTGTAGCTGAAAGCGAGAAGCACAAAGGTGTTTGTTTTAATTGTTCGCCATTTGTAGGATATGTCATGCTACCTGCTGGAGATGCAGCCATGACTCGTAGATCCAAAAAATATTCTACATTATGTGGTGTCGTGTGGGCGTGGAATCAACGAAGAAAACGTTATGAACGCAAAGGACAACTCGTAGAACCTAGCGCTATCGAAAAAGCCAAAATCGAATGTGCCAAAGATCAAGAGGTGCGTGTGCAAAAAAATAAGAAAGCCGCCGTAGTACGTGCACAACAAGACCGACTCTATATAGCGGAATTTGCTAGACACGTTCGAATGAAATATCCTTATTGTCCAGAAAATAGAGAAATTATCATAGCCCAACATGCTTGCCAGAAATATAGCGGTAGAGTGGGGCGTACCGCAGATGCCAAAGAATTTGATGCAAAAATGATCGACCTAGCCGTTATAGCCCATATCCGACATATAGAAACTAATTATGACAATGAATTCGGAAAAGGAAAACGCAAAAAAGAAATTCGTAGTAGTATTAGACCCGACATAGATCAAATCCTTAAAAAATGGAAAGGTCTGTAACTAAACCTAATAAAGATTTATTGCGCCTTTTTGCAGATAAAACGTCTCTATATACCACCTATAGCCATGCCCAAAAAAGGAAAACAAAAAAATACTGAAAACAAGGCCAAACATGCTAAACTAATGCATCGCAAGAAAAACAAATTGCGAAAAGATAAGGAAGCACGTGCAGCTAGGCTCAAAGAACTCGTACATCGAATCAATACACAACAAGATGCAAATACCTAAGAATTGTCCCTGTGGTTATCCCAAAGCTTATGCAGATTGCTGTGGTCGTATCCATTCAGATATTACAGCAGCGCATACAGCCGAGCAATTAATGCGGTCGCGCTACAGTGCCTTCGTATTGGCTAAAGGCGCTTATTTACAGAAAAGTCATCATGCTACTACCAGACCTACTCACCAAGAAAACAAAGCACTACTCAAATGGACTAAAAGTGTACAGTGGCTACGACTCCAAGTACTTAATGCGACCAAAGGAATGCAACAGGATCAAGAAGGTACTGTAGAGTTTAAAGCTTTCTATTATGAAAATGGTACACTAGAAATGATTCATGAACGATCTTCCTTTGTTAAACAACATGGTCATTGGGTATATCTAGATGCCCAGTAATTTACTTATAGAACATGGATAGCAGGCGTTTTTTTCATACGATTGATCAGTGTATTGGTCGTCACCCTAGAAGTTCTTGTATAATCTGCTAATTCATTTTGGTTAAACGGATAATTCATCGTTTTAGTAGGCATCGTAGCAATCGCTACGCTCGATTTTTCCTGTAATTCGTGTAAGCTACTGACCAATCGCTTTTTAGAAGATCGATGATGTAGTGTCTTGATCCTTTTTTCGATCTCAGTATATTCTTGCTTTAATAGCAGTTGTAGTATCTGATGCGATCTGTGCATCTTTAACTTTAATAAATGAGACAATTCAAACTCAAAAAGAACTGTCTTTTTTACAGCAGTAAATGTAAAATTAGAACACGTACCCTGTACTAAAAAACTAGTGCCAAAAGTTTGGTTTTTGGTCAGTAATGCACCAATCATTTCATAGCCTTTCTCATTAAAACAAGAAGCCTTTACAAAACCCTCTCGGATTAAGTACACTTTCTTCACCAACTTATTTTTGTATACAATTACTTCCTTCTGCTGGTACGTTTTCTCCTTATAAGCGCCCGTTTCTATCCAGCTATCCAATATTTTATGTCTAACATCTGAATTCATTGGTATACGATTAACAAAACATTATAATAACACCAACAATATATAGAATAATTGTCGCCAAAATGACGCCATTTGTACGGTAAACACGCATATTTTATATGTTTTATCTATAGTAGTTAGTAGTGTATTAGTAAAATTTCAAAAGATTTTGTGTTCGTTTTTTTATATGAATTGCTAGGGGGCGCCGCTACTTTAGATCCCTCAAACAACAATGTTCAATCACTTAATTAAACCCGTTTTATATAATAGAAAATCTATTACGGCTTGAAACAGCTTCAAAACCTGATACCCCGCTATGTTTTTAAATATAACCATAGTGGTGCTATACTAACTATTTAGAAAACATCAGGTTGTATTGCTTTTACAACCCTTATAACGAATTTTTATTATACAAAAAGGGTTAAAAACAACAACTCATGAAATCAGACAACACTCATGATTGTATCTGCCATCAAATTCGCAGACAATCACAGCATCCTCAACAACAGTATACAACCGTTACATTCATGCGAGCATTATGATAGAAACCACCATCATACGAGATGCAACTGCTGAAGCAGCAGTGCATGAATTAGACAAGTTTTTACAGCCTCCAATTCGCGATCTCTCATTAGCAGATCAATATTTATTTCAGCGATTTGGACAAGGCCCCATTACCAAGCTTCCTTTCTATTGTATTCATCATGCCTTTGAACAGCAAGCTAAGATGCATCCTAGAGCCATTGCAGCCTATCACCAAGGGGCTACGATTACCTATGCAGAATTGAATAGAAACGCACAATTCTTAGCCAAGCAGCTGATTGATGAAGGCGTACAAAAAGGAGACAATGTAGGACTATTTGTACAGCGTTCGATTCCAATGCTTATTGGCATATTAGGGATCTTAAAGGCAGGAGCAGTCTATGTACCACAACACATAGGAGTGACCCCAGAAGAACAACTAAGTTATGTGATAGACGCAGCATCGATCCAACATGTATTAACGATCAAAGCTTTTAAACATCTCGTTCCAGTAGTAACGACAGTCACTACTTTGGTCATTGATGAATTTACAGAAACCATCCCTGTAGATGCTATAGCACCTACATTACCTACAATTCCTATAACTGCACAAGATGGATGTTATATCATCTTTACCTCAGGAACTACAGGAATGCCTAATGGAGTAGTCGTATCTCATGGTAATTTATGTAATGTAGTACTCACAGAACCTGGTAATCTAGGCATACGCCCAGGACTCAAAGTAGGACAGATTCTCAGTATCAGTTTTGATATGTCTGTATGGGAAATCTTTGGTGCATTGGCTAATGGAGCTAGTCTGGTCATAAGAGGCAAGGATATCCAAGAAACTGTAAGTGAAGTCGATATCGTTATATCCACACCTACAATCTTAAGTACCTTAGATACCAATGCTTGTAAAAACGTAAAAGTAGTTGCCGTAGCAGGAGAACCATGTCCTCGTATCTTAGCCGAAAAATGGGCAGAATTTAGTGCATTTTATAACTCATGTGGGCCTACAGAAACAACTATAGTTAATACCGCTCAGCGTTTTTTTCCTACCGATCAAGTAGTATCTATCGGAACTCCCATGCCCAATAATACTGTGTATATATTGGATGAGAATCGACAACCCTGTAAGATAGGAGAAGTAGGAGAAATGTGGGCAGGAGGCTATTGTGTGTCCAAGGGATATATCAATAATGCGACACTGACAGAAGAGCGCTATGCCGATGATCCTTTTTTAGGAGCAGGATTCCGTATGTTTAGAACTCGAGATTTAGCGAGATGGACACCTAATGGAGGTTTAGAACATTTTGGTCGTACCGATGATCAAGTAAAAATTTTAGGATTTAGAGTAGAGTTAGACGCCATTTCTTCGATTGCCGAACAAATGCCTCAGACCAAACGAGCCGTAACCCTAAAAGTAGATCATAAAACCCTAGCGTTATTTATCAGTCCTGCAACAGCTACTACCACGATCGATATCGAAGCAATTAAAAAAAGGATAGAAGAGACCTTGCCCTATTACTACGTACCGAAGATCGTGATACCCATCGCAGCATTGCCAATGACGCGTAGAGGGAAGATCGATAAGCGCAAATTAAAAGAAGTCATCGCACAAATCCCTCCTGAACCCCAAGAAACTATTCCAGAGAAACCACCAGAAAAAACTGTGGTAGCTACTAAAATGACTAAACATCAGGAAACACCACCACCAGATTTAGATACAGTGGTATTACCTACACAGAAACGCCCACTAGCTAGTATGTGGAAAGGAGAGAAACTGATGCACTATTACCGATTATTTGCCCTACTAGTATTGACCAATATGGGGATCCTGATCTATGGAAGTACTACAGCCGATTGGTGGACAGTAACCAATGTCCCCATCGCTTTATTAGCCAAAATAGCCCTGATTAATTTTTCGATAGGCATTCTTATACGCCAGCAATATGTGATCAATATGTTATTTGGCATAGCAACTAGTATTCCTGTAGATTGGCCATTATGGATGAGGCGAAGAGCAGGAAAGATCTATCATTTTGGCGGTATTCATATAGGAGGCACCGTTAGTGGTACGTTCTGGTATGTATTATTTACAGCCAGTATCTATTATCTTTATTTTGTAAACAATACCAGTAATGTACAGATCGATACCCCTTTAGTATGGAGCACAAGTATGATTAGTGCACTTTGTATAGGGATGATCATCATGGCATTACCAAGTATTAGAGCTAAATATCATAACCAGTTCGAGCAGACACACCGTTTTGGAGGTTGGTTATCATTAGGATTACTCTGGTGGCAGTTGATACATTTACAACAGTTACATACACCCACACAACCATTGATACACTCCACCAATTTTTGGTTATTAAGCCTAATTACGCTTAGTATTCTACTGCCTTGGTTACGTCTTAAAAAAGTAAAAGTAGACATCACCAAACCTTCTAATCATGCGATTTTGGCTAGATTTAATTATGGAGTTACTCCATTTGCAGGTTCTTCTACCGCTATTAGTAGAAGCCCCTTATTAGAGTGGCACTCCTTTGCCAATGTACCCGAACCAGGGCGTGATGGTTTTAGACTTACCATCTCTAGAGCAGGAGACTGGACAGGAAAACTAATCGATGATATGCCGAGTCATGTGTGGGTTAAAGGGATTAGTACCGCAGGAGTAGGTAATATCGATCAGTTATTTAAAAAAGTAATTTGGGTAGCCACAGGAAGCGGTATTGGGCCTTGTCTACCGCATTTATTGGCACAAGAAGTCCCCTCTAAACTTGTATGGGCTACACGCAACCCTAGAAAAACTTTTGGTGATGCACTAGTAGATGAAATCATGGAGGTACAGCCCGAAGCCCTCATATGGGATACCGATGCCTATGGAAAACCAGATATGGTAAAACTGGCTTACAAAGCCTATATGGATTTTGGAGCAGAGGCTATCATTTGTATTTCTAATAAAAAACTGACCTGGAAAGTAGTCTACGGTATGGAAAGCAGAGGGATTCCTGCCTATGGCGCCATCTGGGACTCATAAACACGTTAATTTTTCCAACTTATTTACGATCGATGTTATTATCACTATTTCCCTAGAAATAGCGATGTACTAACACACCTATATGTCTAACATTTAATAAGATTATGAAAATCACAATCACACAACATGAGCGTGTCTGTGTACTCACCTTACACAGGCCTGCACAGCTCAATGCTCTGAATACAGAGATGATGGAACAGCTAGTTACCACCATGCAGCAACTCGAAAAAAAAGGAGAGGTAGGCTGTTTTGTCATCACAGGATCAGAAAAAGTCTTTGCAGCAGGAGCTGATATCAAAGAGATGGCACAGCATTCCTATGCATCCATGTATAGAGACGATTATTTTAGCGGCTGGGAATCATTTACAGCCATTCGAACCCCAAAAATTGCTGCAGTATCGGGGTATGCCCTTGGCGGTGGATGCGAATTAGCACTGATGTGCGATACTATTTATGCGACTACCACTGCACAATTCGGACAACCTGAGATCAAGCTAGGAGTTATTCCAGGTATCGGGGCAACACAGCGATTAACCAAGCGCATTGGCAAAGCCAAAGCAGCAGAAATGATCCTCACAGGTCGTATCATAGATGCGATCGAAGCGGAACAAATCGGATTAATTGCTAGAGTATTATCCAATAACAACTTTTTAGAACAGGTGCTTGCTATTGCTACAACCATCGCCTCCTACAGTCCGATGGCTACACAACTAGGCATAGAATCAATGAATAGAGCACTAGAAGTAGGGTTACACGAGGGAATCTTATTTGAGCGTAGAATGTTTCATTCATTATTCGATACCCCAGATCAAAAAGAAGGAATGCAAGCCTTTATAGAAAAAAGAACACCAAATTTTACTACCCAAAAACAATGTATTTAATCAATCAATTCGTACAACTCATGAAAAAAATCTTTATTATTAGTCTTATGATGAGCGTATGCTATGTTGCAAGCGCACAACAAGAACCTGTCAAGAAAAAAAAGGCCACATTGGCTGTAAAAATGATTCAGAACAGTGTCGCAGGATTTTCGCCGCTATTCTTAGGAAGTTTTGAAACCAATAAGAATTTTGACATCACTTTTTATAGTATGTTTTGGACCAATACTTCCTTTGGAAATTTAGAATCTGGAAGTGATCAGTTACTCGAAACAGGGATTGGTCTTGGGTTTAAACTACTAGACGGAAAACTGTATCTAAACCCAGGATTAGGACTGGGACATGGTAAATTTTTCTCGGATGTAGATGGTACTCGGATTGCAGAATCTCTGATTCCTAATACTTTTATAGCCTATCACGATCAGACTTTTGATTTCGAAGGATATGCCGCCTATTATAAATCGATACGAGATAGTGGAAAATTATCCATCCGAGATTTATTTTTAGTATGGGCTGCTCCAGGAATTAATGTAGGTAAACGCTTTGTACTCGGTGCTTTTTTCGAAGAATTAGCATTTATGAATTTAGAAAATGACAATGTAAATATGAATATTCAGGTATATCGATTCCTTGGAGGGTCTATGAAACTTAAATTAGATAACGGAATGGCTTTTCGGTTTTCTGCTGGGGCTAATCTAGTAACTGATGTAGGTGCATCTGATGAGTTTTATAAAGTATCTGCTTTTATACCGCTCTAAAACTTATGAAATAATAACTTCTTAGACATTGAAGAGGTTTACTTTCTACAATTTATATAAAAGAGAACGCCTGTAAATAAAATAGTTACAGGCGTTCTTATATATACTAGTAGCGGGGGCTAGTTGGTTTTTTCTTCTAATTTACTATTCAGTTTTTCTAATCTTTCTTCGTTCTTAGCTAGGCTGTTTTTTACTTTAGTAACCTTGTTTTGATGCTTGGATAGTTTTTCTTCGATTCGTGCTACTTTGGCTAATTTCTCAGTGTATTCAGCTTCTGTAATTTCACCAGCTGCTTTTTGGGCTGCCAATCGCTCTTTTGTTTTTTGGATTTTTTCAGCTCCTTTACTGCTTTTTTGCTCATAAAAGGCTAATTTTTCTTTTTTAGCTTCTATATTTTGCTGTAGTACATTAGACTTTTCGTTCTTAAACTCTTTGCGCTTGGTTTTTAGTGCTTCACGTTCTGTTTTATGCTCTTTTCGGAATGCTGCAAGTTTCGCTTTTACCTCTGGATTGGCTGCTAGATATGCCTTCTTTTCCTCGGGAGTCATCGACTTCATTTTGGTATAATGCTCACCTAACGCAGCTTCTTTTTTGGCCTGAATATTTTTTCGAGCTTCTTTAATATCTTTTTTAGCTTCTTGCAACTCCTTTCTTTTGGATTTCATTTCTTGGTGTTGCTCTTTCATCTTAGCCTTTTGTTCTTTAGCAATTTCTTTGCGTTCTTTTAGCGCTTTATTGGCAGCTCCTTGCGCATAAGAAGTGCTTGTAATGGCTAGAAAACAGAGGGTAAGTATATAGTATTGTAATTTCATGTGCTGTATCATGTTTTAAGAGGTTGTATACGAACTACTATTCACTATGTTAGAAAGTTGTGTAATGAATAATTGTAGTTATTGTACAATATGTTGTTATATAAGGAGTAGGGTAGCTCTATAAGTTATCCAATTCATCAATCGCTTGATCGATTTCCTGTGCTTCTTTTTCTAACGTCTCAATATCTTCGCTAGCTGTTTCTTTTTGTATTTCTTCTACTGCTGTGTCTAAGACTTCTGCTGCTGTTTCTTTAGCAACTTCTTCTGTTTTTTCTGCTTTTTTATCTCCACACCCCACAAAGAAGAGGCCACTAGCGATAACGAGCATGCATAGTTGTTTTTTCATAGTCCTTGAAAATTATAAGTTATACAAACTAATATACTCATTTTTTACACGTAAATATCTCGTAAAGCCTTATTTTTAAACATCTTATGCTTAGTAAGTAACGATACCATGGGGAAACTGTAATGATGAGTATAGTACTAGCATACAATCGAATGAAGAAAGCAGTATGCTAAAATAGTATGTACTGTATATTACTTATGGCAGTGAATACGAGTAACTAGTATATAGAACAGAATATCTGTTTATAGTCTATATTTTTGTAGAATAGCATTTTTTTGCGTTAGGGATAGCAGTGGAAATCCCGCAGTACCGACCTTTAGGAGGGGCGAGGAATTGTAGCGGATAGCCCGACCCCTGTGGTAACGCCCAACTTATGTAATCCTAGATAATTATTGAAAGGTATAACGTGCACTCACTCCAATATTAAAGTTGAGATCATCATTATTAAAACTATCAAAGAAAATCTCGGGCCTAAAGTCGATACTCACCATCAATGGAAAATCAAAGTGATATTCCATTCCGATAGTACCAGACACAAAGCCAAAGGTTTCTGATTCATCTCTACCAGCTACGTTATCATTATAGTCTACCAATCCCAAGCCTAGACCTGGTCCTGTATACCAATATAATGCATTATCGATAGCAAAAAACCATTGATAGAAGCCTGAGAGCTTGACAGCATTAAAATTTGAACGCCCTCTTACCCCTAGGTTGGCTTCGATTCTGGTAGCTTCAGTAACCTTGTGTTGGTAGGAAGCTTCTGCCCAAAATCCACTTGCATCACTAAGTCTTAGTCCGATAGCATGCTTAGAAACAGTATCTTGCGCATTAGCAGTGTGAAAAAAAGGTATTATACAGATATAGCAGAGAGTCCATAATGGATGCTTCATAGTCATAATTTTATACTATGTATAACGCTTAGATCTATATTTTATGTGTGTATGTTGCTTAATGTTATGTTAATTACCTGATGGTTTATGGGGGTGCATATCTGTACTTTCGAAAATCTTATCAGCAGAATTGGTAATAAAGCCTGTAAATAATTTTCCGTTTTCTTGTGCATAACGATAGGCAAACTCATAATAGCAGGAGGTAATCTCATGGGTAGCTTCTTGGAAAGTAACCGCTACTTTATCTGCTAGAATACTGGATTGCTCTAGATACTGTGCGGGGCTTCCTTTGATCAATCCTCCAGCCGTATTCATCGCATAGCCATTGGCTATTAGAAAATCATTGACAGCTTTGAGTGAATCGAATTGTGCTAACGCATTGACATTAACCGTAAAATGATTGGAACAAAATCCATTTACATACAACCAAGCTGCATATTCGGATTCGGCTAGTAATTGCTGATACATAGCATAGGAGGGAGTGTCCCAAATACGCCCTTGTAGCACCAAATCTTTGGCAGCGAGCTTCGAGGAGGCTTGTGCTATTATTTCTTGTACAGTCTGCTGTAAATCAGTAGAAAATTGAGCAGTTAGTAATTGACTGATAAATATCTTGGGAGCTTGTGGATTGGTGGCATGCTCGTAATGCTTAGCATCTAGTTTTTTTGCCTGAAAATGATAACTCCCTTTTTCTTCATACCCCATAGCGATAAAGGGTTGTGCCATGATAGAAATATCAGTACTAGGATGATCAAATGTACGAATGGCTATATGATCATTCAGCACAGTATTACCATGGGTTTCAAAAAGTGATTTGATCTTAGATGCCGAAGGAGTTTTATCTGTGTATTGCTGCCAGAGTGCCTCAAAAAATGGTGTGTGTTGTGTCATAAGTTATTTATTTTATAGCCCAGAAGTGCTGTATACTTTTGTAATCTGTCTTAAAAACGATTTTTTGTATCCAATTTTTGTCATTTATAATGCTATGATGCCTCAAAAAATACTGTATTTGGTCACAAAATCTCACGATGTTCTATCAGATCAAAAAAAGTACATACCACTTTGTAGCGTTTACTGTATATGTAGTAGTACTATCGTATAGATACATTACATATAGTGTGTTTAAAAAGTGAGTTCTTCTACAAAAATATTATTTTTGACAGCTCGACCGCTTTTTTTAAGCTAAGATTTAGATAAATATTCCAACAGATGCCATTGCCCAATCCAACAGATACACATATTCATCAAGCATTTGATCAACTGCACAACTCCTTAGAAGGAGAGTTGTCATACGATTCGCTTACCACTGCTATTTATGCTACAGATGCATCTGTATACCGGCGTGTTCCACTAGCGGTGGCATTTCCAAAAAACAAAAGAGATCTTCAGCAAATCATTGCTTTCGCCACGAAGCACAATTGTGGATTGATCCCTAGAACAGCAGGCACCTCATTAGCAGGACAGTGTGTAGGAGATGGTATTGTGGTAGACGTATCTAAATATTGGACACAGATTATTGCAGTAGATGAAGTCGCTAAAACAGTTACGGTAGCACCAGGAGTGATCCGAGATGATCTGAATCGGTTTTTAAAACCCTATGGATTGTTTTTTGGCCCTAATACGTCTACCTCTAACCGATGTATGATTGGTGGAATGGTAGGGAATAATAGTAGTGGTACGACCTCGATTCAATACGGAGTTACGAGGGATAAAGTAGTACGTATGGACACTGTGCTGTCAGATGGGAGCGAAGTCTCTTTTTCGAGTCTTTCTAAAGCAGAATTTGAGCAAAAATTAGCGCAAGATGATCTAGAAGGAACGATTTACAAGGCAGTATATACCACGCTTAAAGATAAGGAAGTACAAGATCGTATACGAAATAATTTTCCAAAACCAGAAATTCATAGGCGTAGTACAGGTTATGCTATAGATATGCTGATCGATACCAATGTATTTCAGGAGCATGCAGCAGATTTTAATATGTGTGCGCTACTAGCAGGTAGCGAAGGGACATTGGCGTTTTCTACAGCCATTACCCTACAATTAGATGAATTGCCCCCAGCAAGATCACTAATGATTGCGGCGCATTATACATCGATAGCAGCTTGTCTACAGGCGGTAGCTCCCGTAATGCAGCATCGCCTATATACCTGCGAAATGATGGATAAAACCATCCTAGATTGTACTAAGAGTAATAAAGAGCAGTTACAAAATCGGTTCTTTATAGAAGGGGATCCACAAGCGATCTTAATGCTCGAAATTAAAGCAGATACCGCTACTGATTTAGAGACTCAAAAAGAAGCGTTATTAGAAACTTTAGTTGCCTCAGGGCTTTCGTATGCACATCCGATTCTTAGTGGAGGAGAAATACAGCAGGCATTAGAATTGCGAAAGGCAGGATTAGGACTATTAGGAAACATTGTAGGGGATAAAAAAGCGGTAGCTTGTATAGAAGATACTGCCGTAGCACTAGATGATCTAGCGCCTTATATCCAAGAGTTTTCGGCATTAATGCAGCGTTATGAGCAGCAAGCTGTGTATTATGCACATGCAGGGGCAGGGGAATTGCACCTACGTCCAATACTAAATCTAAAGAAAAAAGAGGATGTCGTATTGTTTAAGCAGATTACAGATGATGTGGCTGCGCTGGTAAAAAAATACCAAGGATCTATGAGTGGTGAGCACGGAGATGGTATCGTACGTGCTAGTTATATCCCTTATATGATTGGAGATGAAAATTATGCCCTGCTGGAAGCGATAAAAGAAGTATTTGATCCTAATGGGATACTCAATCCTGGCAAAATAGTAGCAGCATATCCTATGGATACACATTTGCGCTACGAAATAGATAGAGAAGAGCCTAGCATTCCTACACTACTAGATTTTACAGATTCTATGGGCATTCTACGCGCTACAGAAAAGTGTAATGGGAGTGGTGATTGCAGGAAATCAGTAGCGGCAGGAGGGACGATGTGTCCTAGCTATCGCGCTACTTTAGATGAAAAAGATACAACACGTGCTAGAGCCAATGCCTTGCGCGAGTTTTTAACCAATAGCGAGAAAGCTAATAAATTCGATCAGCAAGCCCTAAAAGAGGTTTTTGACCTTTGTATCAGTTGCAAAGGATGTGCGGGCGAATGCCCTTCTAATGTAGATGTAGCTACGTTAAAAGCAGAATTCGAATACCAGTACCAGCAGGCAAATGGTACGCCCTTACGCACTAAATTGTTTGCCTACAATACACAATTATTACATATAGGGAGTAAAGTTCCTAAGCTTACGAACTTTTTACTACGTAATAATATCACTTCTACTATTTTAAAAAACATATTAGGAGTCGCTAAACAACGTTCATTACCTTTGCTAAGTCCACAAACGTTACGAGCTTGGTGTACTACGCATTTAGCTGCTTTACAGCCTACACAACCGATTCGTACCGTCGTACTTTTTATTGATGAATTTACGAATCTATTAGATAGTCCTATCGGTATCGATGCTATTGAGTTACTAACAGCATTGCAATACCGAGTACAAATTGTAGCACATAAAGAGAGTGGAAGGTCCTTTATTTCCAAAGGACTACTGGCAGAAGCTAAACAATTAGCCAATCATAATATTCAGGTGCTAAAAGATAGTGTTTCTGATGAAACACCGCTCATAGGTATAGAACCCTCAGCGATATTAACCCTTAGAGATGAATACCTACGATTGGCTGATGATAGAGTAGCTGCTAAAGCGCTGGCTAAACATGTACTGTTAATTGATGAGTTTTTGGCATCAGAAATTGAGAAAGGACATATTACAGCCGCCCAATTTACGACACAGAAAAAAGTGATCAAACTGCATGGACACTGCCACCAAAAAGCATTGTCTACAGTGCATAGAACATTTACTTATCTAAATTTACCAACGAATTATACGGTTACCATCATTCCATCGGGTTGTTGTGGGATGGCAGGTTCTTTTGGATATGAAAAAGAGCATTATGCTACCAGTATGGCTATTGGAACACAAACACTGTTTCCTACCGTTCAAAAAACAGCTACTGATACGCTCATTGCTGCTGTAGGTACTAGTTGTAGACATCAGATACTGGATGGTACTGGTAGAACAGCACTGCATCCTATTCATATTCTTAAACAAGCTTTATTATAGAAGTGAAAACCAATTTATAATCAATAGATTGCATTATTCATAAAAGTCAATTGCTTAAATATCGTATTTGCATATGTGAAGAGTGCATAAAATTACTTTTCTAAGAAAGAGTACTAAAAAATTACATTCTTTCTAAATTACATGTCAAAACTATCTTTTTGTTTCCTTTTTTTATGTTTATTCTTTTTTTTTACCCATATTGTAGTAATCATATCTAACAATCCTTTGAGCTGCATCGCGTTATGGAGTATGTAAAAGATTCCCCATTTTATAAAGAAGCTATCCATGAATTGGAGTATCCATTTGGTAATTATTACCTTTTTGATACTTTTATTATAGCAGAAATTAAGGAAGGAATCGTTTTTACGTGGGATCACCATGCCCAAAAAGTGGTAAGTGATATGAGTAACCTATATGATCAGAATGGTGAGGATTTGGTGTATATCTCCAATAGAGTACATTCGTATTCTGTAAAACCCAATGATTGGATCAAGTTTTATAAAAATAATTACAGACTTAAGGGGTATGCTGTAGTCAGCTATTCCCCCAAAGGGTTCTTTGGAGGAATAATAGAAAAGTTGTTTGTAAAAAATAAAATCCAGACTTTCGATAATCTAGCAAGTGCCATTGCTTGGGCGAGAACTATCGAAGAATAAATAAGTGCTTATACCTGTATCACCCCTAGATTAAAAGGCTTTTCGATCGGTGCTTGATCAGCAGCCTCTATTCCCATAGAAATCCACTTTCTAGTCTCTAATGGATCTATGATAGCATCTGTCCACAATCTAGCAGCCGCATAATAAGGGGATATTTGTTGGTCATAACGCGCCTTTATCGTATCGAATAATTCTTTTTCATCTTCTTCGGATAATTGCTTCCCTTGTTTTTTTAGCGAAGCTGTTTCTATCTGTAATAGTACTTTAGCTGCTTGTGCCCCTCCCATGACCGCTAGTGCAGCACTAGGCCATGCACAGATCAATCTAGGATCATATGCCTTTCCACACATCGCATAATTACCTGCACCATACGAATTACCAATGACTACTGTAAATTTAGGCACTACACTATTACTCACAGCATTGACCATTTTGGCTCCGTCTTTAATGATGCCACCATGCTCACTTTTACTACCTACCATAAACCCTGTCACATCTTGCAAGAATACAAGCGGTATTTTCTTTTGATTGCAATTCGCTATAAAGCGAGTAGCCTTATCAGCAGCATCTGAGTAGATAACCCCACCGAATTGCATTTCTCCTTTTTTAGTTTTTACGATTTTACGCTGATTCGCTACAATCCCTACTGCCCATCCATCGATTCTGGCATAGCCTGTAATAATCGTCTGTCCGTATCCTTCTTTATAGGCTTCGAACTCAGAGTTATCCACCAATCGATTGATAATCTCTTGCATATCATATTGTTCATTCCTCGCTTTTGGGAGTATGCCATAAATATCTTTTGGATTTAGCGCAGGAGCCTTCGTTGGTATTCTATTATACCCTGTAAGATCAGGAGCTCCAATTTTGCTCACGATATTTTGTATAGTATCTAGTGCATCTTTATCATCTTTGGATTTATAATCCGTAACCCCAGAAATTTCGCAATGCGTAGTTGCACCACCTAAGGTTTCATTATCGATGGTTTCGCCTATGGCAGCTTTCACTAAATAGCTACCAGCCAGAAAAATACTTCCTGTTTTATCTACAATCAGTGCTTCATCACTCATAATAGGTAGGTAAGCACCACCCGCTACACAACTGCCCATTACCGCAGCGATCTGAGTAATTCCCATGCTACTCATCACCGCATTATTTCTAAAAATACGGCCAAAATGTTCTTTATCTGGAAAAATCTCATCCTGCATCGGTAGGTACACACCAGCACTGTCTACAAGATAGATGATCGGTAATCTATTTTCGATAGCGATTTCTTGTGCTCTTAAGTTTTTCTTTCCTGTAATCGGAAACCAAGCTCCTGCTTTTACTGTAGCATCATTAGCTACTACTATACACTGTTTACCGCTGATATAGCCGATTTTTACGACTACGCCACCACTTGGGCACCCTCCGTGTTCTTCATACATCCCTTCTCCTGCAAAAGCGCCTATTTCTATCGCGTTTCTATCGGCATCTAACAGATAATCGATACGTTCTCTAGCCGTCATTTTTCCTTTTTGGTGTAGTTTTTCGATACGTTTTTCACCGCCACCCAAGTATACTTTGGCTAGTTTATGTTTTAAATCAGAGACTAGAAGTTTATTGTGGTCTTCGTTTTTATTGAAGTTTAAATCCATAGCTGTGTATTCTTTGCACGAAAATACAAAAAAAAGATACTGTTTTCGTGTATTAAATAAGGAGTCATACATCATTAGTAGTGCGTTTCCCTGCGGGTCAGGCTATCCGTTACAATTCCTCGCTCCTCCTATCGTCGGGCTGTGGGATTTCCACTGCTATCCTTAACGCAAAAGAATTTCTTTATTAATTGTTTTACAATGGTTTACATCCTGTTTACGTAATAAAAAACTTATTACGGTCTCAAACTGCTGTAAAACCTGACACGCAATTCTATTTTTAAATAGTACCATAGCGATGTTATGCTAACATTTATAAAATGAAGTCATCTTGACTTTTTGTTTTTTACCGAAAATGAGAAGAAATTTGACTGAATAAGGCACTTTTTGAAATTCATAGCAGCGCTACGGATAAAAAAAGTAACGAAATACAGGTGAATTTCAGGCATTTTTTAGGGAAAAGAAAAAGTCAAGATGAGTTCTATATCTGATTTTGTTGATTTTACACCCCTGATAGCGAAGTTCTATTAGATAAAGCAGGTTAAAAGGAGAAAAGCAGTACTGAGTATTCTAAAAAAAATGCTAAAATATAACGTGAATCTGGTAAAATAACTAACTAAAAAACAGTAATTTACTAATGATTAACGATAAAAGCCTATCAGTAAAAGGTATTTTTTGACGATAAAAAACCGATATTTGTAGTAGAATAACGAACAAAACATACAATTTATACAAATAACCGCATAGAGAATGGGAATGAATAAAAATACAGTGCTTGCATGGGCAACAATCATTATGGTGGGAGTAGGATTATTATTGGTCGGATTGGGTGCTTTCCGCTACAGAGATGTATCTGGTTGGGGATTTGCCGCTGTTGGGCTTGGCTTCTTTGCCAATGCTTGGGTATTTAATGCCCTAAAAGGAAGAGTTTAATAGTACACAAATAAAACATACACTTAGCTAATTATTACTATTTATGTCAGACGATAAGAAAATTATTTTTTCAATGTCTGGAGTCACTAAAACGTACAAAAGTGCCAATACTCCAGTACTCAAAAATATATATTTAAGCTTTTTTTACGGAGCTAAAATCGGAATATTAGGACTCAATGGGTCTGGAAAATCTACCTTGCTCAAAATCATAGCAGGAGTTGATAAAAATTATCAGGGAGATGTAGTATTCTCATCAGACTATTCAGTAGGCTACCTAGAACAAGAACCCCAACTAGATCCCGAAAAAACGGTGTTGGATGTCATTAAAGAAGGGGTTTCTGAAACAGTAGCAGTACTCGATGAGTACAATAAGATCAATGATCTTTTCGCATTGCCAGAAGTATACGAAGATGCCGATAAGATGCAGGAGCTTATGGATAAACAGGCTAAACTGCAAGATCAGATCGATGCGACCAATGCATGGGAACTAGATACCAAGTTAGAGATCGCTATGGATGCCTTACGTACACCAGATGCCGATAAAAAGATTGGAGTATTATCTGGAGGAGAACGTCGTAGAGTAGCACTTTGTAGACTTCTATTAAGAGAGCCAGACGTGTTACTACTAGATGAGCCTACCAACCACCTCGATGCAGAATCTGTACATTGGTTAGAGCATCACTTAGCCCAATACAAAGGAACGGTGATCGCCGTTACACACGATAGATACTTCTTAGACAATGTAGCAGGATGGATCTTAGAACTCGATAGAGGAGAAGGAATTCCATGGAAAGGAAATTACTCTTCGTGGTTAGACCAAAAGGCAAAACGCCTTGAGCAAGAGAGTAAATCTGCATCCAAGCGTCAGAAAACACTAGAACGAGAGCTAGATTGGGTACGACAGGGAGCCAAAGGAAGACAGACAAAACAAAAGGCACGTCTAAAAAACTATGATAAGTTACTCAATCAAGACCAAAAGCAACTAGACGAAAAATTAGAAATCTACATCCCTAATGGACCGCGATTAGGAACCAATGTGATCGAGGTAACGGGGATTAGCAAAGCCTACGGTGATAAACTACTCTATGAGGATCTAAACTTTAACCTACCACAAGCAGGAATCGTAGGAATCATAGGGCCTAATGGTGCTGGTAAGACCACTATCTTTAGAATGATTATGGGCGAAGAAACGCCTGATAAAGGTAGTTTTCAGGTAGGAGAAACCGCTAAAATAGCCTATGTAGACCAAAGTCATAGTAACATCGATCCCGAAAAAACAATATGGCAGAATTTTAGCGATGAGCAAGAATTAATCATGATGGGAGGGAGACAAGTAAATTCTAGAGCCTATTTAAGTCGTTTTAACTTTGGAGGAAGTGAGCAGAACAAAAAAGTAGCTACACTATCAGGAGGAGAGCGCAACCGATTGCACTTAGCCATGACGCTCAAAGAAGAAGGAAACGTACTCTTATTAGATGAGCCGACCAATGATCTAGATGTTAATACGCTCAGAGCACTAGAAGAAGGATTAGAAAACTTTGCAGGCTGTGCAGTAGTTATTTCTCACGATAGATGGTTCTTAGATAGAATTTGTACGCATATATTAGCTTTCGAAGGAGAATCGCAAGTATATTTCTTTGAAGGTAGTTTCTCTGAGTACGAAGAAAACAAAAAGAAACGCCTAGGAGGAGACCTTACTCCAAAGCGTATCAAATACAAAAAATTAGTACGTTAGTACTATTCTTATACAACTCTTTACTGCCTAAAAATGTGAATACTTTTTAGGCAGTTGTTTTTTAATTCTAGACCAATGTCGCTTCGAGATATACAAGTAATCGCATTTGATGCAGATGATACCTTATGGATCAATGAACCTTTTTTTAGACAGGCAGAAGCCGAAGTTGCTGAACTACTAGCAGTCTATCTGCCCAAAGAAGAGATTCATACACGCTTATACGAGATGCAGATGCAAAACCTAGCATTATACGGTTACGGGATCAAAGCATTTACGCTATCTCTCATAGAAGCAGCAATTGCCATCTCTGATGGAGCAATTGACAGTAGTGGAATCCAGCAATTGATAGCTATTGGCAAGCGTATGTTGCAAGAACCCGTTACCTTACTAGAAGGCATCGAAACTACCTTAGCTACTTTAGCCACAAAATATCGTTTGGTAGTAGCGACCAAAGGCGATTTATTAGACCAACAACGAAAATTAGAACGTTCTGGGCTCGCATCCTATTTTCATCATATAGAAATTGTAGCCCATAAAACAGAAAAGGAATATCGAGCTTTGATACAGCATTTAGATATTCCACCCACAGCTTTTTTAATGGTTGGGAATTCTCTAAAGTCTGATATTGTACCCGTGCTCAATATCGGAGCACATGCGATTCATATTCCATTTCATACGACTTGGGCACATGAACAGTACGAGGGTACAATTGATAGTCCTTTGTTTAAACAAGTAACCGCAGCCAGCGAATTAGTAGCTTTATTTAGTCTGAAGTGATGTAGACTTTTTTAATTTCAGCGGACATCGAAAGATTCTATGACCAAATGCAGTAATTTTTGTTGCATAGCAGTACTACGAATAAACAAGTAACCAAATACAGCTAGGTTTCAGTCATTTTTTAGGGAAAAGAAAAAGTCAAGATGAGTTCATTGTTAATTTTGGGTGCAAAAGCGAATTTTACAGCCAATTAAAAAAAGTGAAAACCACTCTGTAACCATTTTCTTTGTTTTAAGGTGTTATCTCTTGCAATTCGATCACTGTGCCGGGCTGCAAAGTGCCTAACATAATATTACCAACTCGTACTCGTACCAATCTAAGCGTAGGAAAACCTACAGCAGAAGTCATTTTTCGCACTTGCCTAAATTTACCTTCTGTGAGTGTTACCGAAATCCAACTCGTAGGACCATGACGCGCATCTCGTATCTTTTTTCCTCTATCTGGTAGTGTAGGAGTGGTGTTTAATTGCAATACTTTACAGGGTTTTGTATCATACTTTTTGCCATTAAAACCAATCTGTACACCCGCTGCTAATGCTGCAATCGCTTCTGGTGTAATAGCACCATCTACTTGCGCATAGTATTCTTTTTCGATAGCACTGCTATTTACATAATTACTTATTTTTCCATCTGTAGTGAGTAATAATAGGCCTTCTGATTTTTCGTCTAATCGTCCGATAGACATCGTTCCTTCTGGAAAATCGTGTAAGGCACCTAATAGTTTTTTGGAATGTTGTTTTTGCCCATTATTGATAAACTGACTCAGGTATCCATAAGGTTTATAAAGCTTAAAATGGCGATGATGAATAGACATATAGCTAGCGTATGATACAAAGCTGCATAGATACTACTAAAAAATGACAAACACCAGATACAGTTTTCATACTAGGTGATTCATTATTAACTTTATTGTATGATGTATGTAATGATCCGAAAAGTGTAAATCACTTCTTCTATAAAATCACAGATCAACTTACAGGAAAACACTCTAAAAAAGAAAGTTTCTTTTGCGTACACACCTAATCTGTTTCTTTTGCAGGATACCAGTCTAATTGAATGACCTGTATCGCATTGGTACGAGAGGTAATCATTTCCCGAAATGAAGTGACATCGCTTAGACCATTCGTACCACGGTAGTGATAAGGATATACTTGTTTAGGCGCAAATGCCATAACAGCATCAGCTGCACTTGCTACAGTCATAGTATAAGGTAAATTCATACATATAAAAGCTTTATCGATGTTTTCTAAAGCACGCATTTCAGGAATATCTTCAGTATCTCCAGAAAAGTACACGCGTTCTTCACCTAGCGTAATGATATAGCCATTACCACGTCCTTTGGGATGAAATTTTAAAGCCTCTTCTCGTAGATTATACATAGGCACAGCTTCTATCTGAATACCATGAGTAGTCGTACGCTCTCCATTTTTCAATACAATTAATTGTGATGTATAACGTGCTGGAAGTTTTTCTGCCACAGCGATTGGAGCAATGATCTTAGCATTATTTATAGAGAGTTCTTCTAGCGTATCTATATCCATATGATCGCCATGAATATCAGTAATTAGTACAATAGTTGCTTCGGGTTGATTCACAAACCTATTAGCACCGCCTGCGGGATCAATATATAGTGTTATATTTTCATAGGTAAGTACCGCACTAGCATGTTGTATAGGAGTGATATATATGGCTTCTGATACTGCTAGTGTATCTTGGACAGTAGCAGTAGAAGGTATAGTTTCTGTTTTTTTATCTTTTTTACAGCTGATCAAACAGCAATAGATACAACAGTATATGAAGATACGAATGTGCATAGTATTTGGTTTTTATAGCAAATTACATACCAGTTGTTTTCCATAATTTAAAGGCCATAAAGCATACCATAATCAATAAAGCGATTTTTACGATTTTTTCACCTTGCTGTACTGCCCATCTACTACCTATCCAACCACCAGCAGCATTGCCTATAGCTAATGCAATACCATAAAGATAATTGAGCTGATCATTATATGCAAAAACAGCGAGTGCTCCTATCGTATAAATTCCAACTACTACAGCTTTGATGGCATTAGCTGTTAACAAATTAGTATGATTAATCGTAGTTAGTGCTAGCAGAATCAGGATACCCACACCAGCTTGTATAAAACCACCATAGATACCAATACCAAAAAATACCACTATCGAAAGCCATCGGTATTTTCCATGTGTTCGGATAGCTGTTTCCAAATTCGTTTTTTTAGGTTTAAAGACCATAAATAGAACAATACCTAGCATGATCACAGCGAGTATTTTATTAAATAATGCTCCTTTGATCGTGATAGCGATCTTAGCGCCAATGAGCGAGCCTATCAGTGCTGAAATACCTATGTAGATACTAAAAACAGTAGGAGTAATCCCTTTGCTCTTAAATCCCGAAATCGAGGTAATACTCTGTAGTAAAATACCGATTCTGTTTGTACCATTTGCAACCGCTGGGGGGACTCCCATAAAAATAAGCATGGGTAGTGTAAGTAATGATCCTCCACCAGCAATCGTATTGATAATGCCAGCTACACATCCGATAACTGCTAATAGGGGTAGTGCTAAATATTCGTTCATTAGTATATGTTATAGGATCAAAAATACAGTGTTTTTTTGGATTTGAGATTTGTTTAATTCTCAAAAACTATCGTAGATTTACTATATCAACCAAAATAAGACACACCATCAAGACATTACATAAAATATTCCCCATTTTAGAGAGTACAAAGGGATATACTGCCTCTATTTTTAGAGCAGATTTAATCGCTGGTATTACAGTAGGTGTGGTATTAATTCCACAAGCTATCGCCTATGCTTTATTGATGGGTACACCACCCATTTATGGATTATATGCCTGTGTAATCCCCTTGATCCTGTATGCTATTTTTGGAACTTCTAGACAATTGAGTATTGGTCCTGTAGCGGTAACAGCTATTTTGGTGATGAGTGGTGTCAGTCAATTAGCAGCTCCTTTTACACCAGAGTTTACAAATTTGGTCATATTTAGTGGTTTATTAATCGGTATTTTACAAATCATCCTGAGCGTACTACGAATGGGTTTTTTAGTAAATCTGATTTCTCAGCCTGTTATTTCAGGCTTCATTTCTGCAGCAGCCATTGTCATTATTGTTTCGCAATTAGGAGCTTCACTAGGCATTCAAATCCCTAGGTTTCCGTATACACATCAAAAATTAGGGTATGCCATACAACATCTCGCAGATATTCATTGGATTACCTTTTTGATTTGTAGCAGTTCTATAGCAGCCATGCTAGGACTCAAAAAATGGAAACGCTCTTTTCCTGGAGCACTATTTGTATTAGTCATCACTACGATATTGACCATCGTATTTGATCTAAAATCATATGGAGTGGCAGTTATAGAAGATGTACCAGGTGGATTACCCGCTTTTGAAATCCCCACAATGAGCTATGATACGATGGTAGCATTGATTCCATCGGTACTCACAGTTACGTTTATAGGATATGTAGGGAGTATAGGTATTGCCAAGTCCTTGGAGATGAAAAATAGAGACCATGAAATTCGCCCGAATCAAGAATTATTAGCATTAGGAATTGCTAAAATCATCGGAGCATTTTTTCAGGCGCCTCCTTCATCGGGGAGTTATAGCCGATCTGCTATTAATGATGAAGCAGGAGGGAAGACAGCCATATCTTCGATCATTACGGTATGCATGGTTATGATTTCATTACTATTTCTAACCTCTTTCTTTTATTATATTCCTAAGGCCGTATTGGCAGCCACTATTTTAGTATCAGTATTTGGGTTAATCAATTATAGCGAAGCCAAGTACTTACTAAAATTAAGAAGAAGAGAATTTATCGTTATGTTAATCACTTTTATAGGTACACTAGTATTTGGGGTAGAAAGAGGTATTTTTATAGGCGTGATCCTATCGTATATATTCTTGCAATATTACAGTTCTAGACCCCATGTAGCAGAATTGGTGAATATCCCTAATACAGAATATTACCGAAATATCAATCGATTTCCAGAAGCCAAACAATCAGAAGATTACTTAATCATTCGATTCGATGATCAACTATATTTTGCGAATACAAGTTATTTTAAGGATACGATTTTACAACACATACAACAGCGAGGTACACCACCTAGATTTCTGATCTTAGTCACTACTAATATCCATGATATAGACAGTACGGCATTACATGTATTAGAAGACCTACATCAGTATTTAGAGGATTCTAAAATTCAATTATTGATCACGGGTACGATAGGCCCTGTACGTGATTTTCTAAAAAGGTCAGGTTTTACCGATAGATTGGGTACAATGCATTATTTTATGAACATTGCAGACGCAGTAAATTTTGTAGAAAACGACACCTCTACAAAACATACTTTCGAACCCGCTATTCAATACAATAAAAAGCGCTCCTTTTTAGATTAATTCAGTTTTTTCGGTTGGTATTCATGTGTTTTGATCCCCATACCATAATTGATATGATTACCTTTGATTAAGTTATTTCCTTCGCTGTACTCCTTGTCAAATCGCAGCCATGTTCGATTTTTAAAAAATATCCTACGCGTAAATGTTTGCGGGTGCGCTATCTTATTAGTAAAGGGTAATAATGGTCTAAAAGTAGTCGATACTTTTACAATTCCCTTTCGAGTCGCTACTTCGTGGTATTTTTTGGTATGTTGTAATTTACCCGCAGCATCCGTATACCCCAGTACTTGTATCGCTATAAAGATTCCTTCTTCGGGGATAAACACTTTGCGCTCTGTAATATCGAGTTCGAAATTGGATTTATCTTTATTAGTAATTCTAAAAATAATAGCATCACCAGGCAATCGTTTACCCGGATACCCTTTTTCGTTTTTATAGAACTGCATTTTAAAGAGCGTAGAAAAAGATTGCTTTTTTCCAGAACCTTTCTTGCTTTCCATCATTACAGGTAGCGTTACATGAGTAATTTTGATAGGGTGAGTAGCTTTTTTATCAAAAAACACTGCAATTTCAGATTCTACCGTAGGCAACCAACATCTAAAATAATCATTGTGTATGATGGGATTCTTTTTACGCTTTTTATAAGGACCCAAATTTTCACTTGTAATCACTACCTCCTGTAACTCATCAATATGCTGTATAAGTCGAATAGTTGCAGGTAGTGCCGATGTACTTAACGCTGTTTCTTTATATCCTAATGCAGAGATGTATAAAGAGTCTATATCTTTGTATAATTTTTTAGGAAATTTAAACAGCCCATCAGCATCTGCAAAAATACCATTACCATTACCAAAAGAAATGGTAGCATATGCGATTCCTCTTTGACCTGATGCATCTACAATCGTATGTGCTTGCGAAAAAAGGCAATAAGGGGCTAAGACTATGAATAACCATTTGATATGATTCATAAGGATAAGAAAATGGGGATTTTTAAAACTTTAAAATAGAAAAAAATTATGATATAGCATGATTTTTATAACAATGAAGTGATTTAAACTTTTTTGATTTCAGCGAACATCGTAAGATTTTGTGATCAAATGAAGTGATTTTTTTGTTGCATAGCAGCGCTACGGAACTCAAAAATCACAAAATTTGGGGGCACCACTTCAATCTATATTACTTCATTGCCATAATAGAACGTTATGCTGTACATAGAAGTATATTTTTTCTTATTTTTCCATTGATTTTTAGACAATCTATGCGTATAATTCATCTAAAATATCAAATCAATATCGTATAGATTAGTGACTAACTAACGAATTCATAATACAGGCTTTATGTTATAATAATACCTGAAACCAACAGAAACTCGAAATTTGAATATGCAAACAAGTACTACTTTTTCGATTCCAGAGATGCACGAAAGCTTTAGTATTAATAAGATATCTTATACTAAAGAAAGCTTGCAAAAACTTGCTTTTAAGTATCAACAAGAAGGAGAAGTATACCAGCAAGAGATCGGTAGTTTTTTACTAGAGTGGCTTGATGATAAGGATCATGTGATTGTACAGACATCAGGCTCCACAGGCACTCCTAAGAAAATCAAGGTTTTAAAAACGCATATGATCAATAGTGCAAAAGCTACAGGAAAATTCTTTAAACTAGAGGCAGGCACTACTGCATTAGTATGCCTTTCTGCTGCTTTTATTGCTGGTAAAATGATGCTTGTACGCGCGATGGTACTAGGTTGGAAAATTGAGTGTGTACCCCCTAAAATCAATCCACTAGATGCGGTGTACAAACACTATGATTTCTGTGCCATGGTACCACTACAATTAGACAATTCAATCAATAGATTACATCTCATCAAAAAACTAATTGTCGGAGGAGGCAGTATTTCAGAAAATTTAAGAGCATTGCTACAAGGTATCCAAACTAAAGTATATGAAACCTATGGAATGACCGAAACAGTAACACATATTGCCGCCAGAAGGGTCAATCCAAAGAAAAAAGAAAAAAAAGAAGCCCCTTTTTTTAAAGCATTGCCCAATATCACATTACAGCAAGACGAACGCAATTGTTTAGTCATCAAAGCACCACTAGTCAGTACTGAAACTATCGTAACAAATGATATTGTAGCATTAAAAACCTATAAAAAGTTCCATTGGAAAGGTCGGTTCGATAACGTGATCAACAGTGGAGGGATCAAACTCTATCCCGAAGAAATAGAAACCAAACTACAAGTACTCATTGCGCATCGTTTTTTTATTAGTAGTGTTCCCGATGATGCCCTTGGCGAAAAAGTAGTACTGATCCTAGAAGACCACTATGATCCAGCTACACTTAGCGCATTACAGAATAACATGCAGCAGCTACAAACACTCTCTAAATACGAAAGACCCAAAGCGATGTATTGCATTCCACAATTTCTAGAAACAGGTAGTGGCAAGGTACAACGTACTAAAACACTCGCCTTAGCACTAGAAACTCATACAGGATAATATACACTTCTAATATATTTTTAGCTTCTAGACAATATATAGCCCGACCCTTGTGTGGTAACGCCCTAAATAATACAAACGAATTGAGCAGTAAAAAACTACCCGTGAATGGTTTCTTGATTGCCTAAACCTCTCATGATTTCAGCTTCGTACGTAAGGAGAGCTTGCCATTTTTCGTCTACTTCTGCGCGTTCTCCATATTGGCGTGCAAAATTGAGGAACATGGTATAATGATTTGCTTCGCTGACCATGAGATCTCGGTAGAATTTAGCGAGTTCAGGGTCTTGCAGTTCCTCCGACAGTAATTTAAAACGTTCGCAGCTTCTGGCTTCAATCAATGCGGCATACAGTAATCGGTGTACGAGTTGTGTGGTTCTGCTACCGCCTTTTGGAAAAAATTTTACCAACTGGAGTACGTAATCATCTTTGCGATCTCTACCGAGGATAAATCCTCTTTCTAGGATTTTGTCATGCACCATTTTGAAATGGCTGATTTCTTCTTTGACCAATTTGGTCATTTCTTGTACCAACTCCGTATATTCTGGAAAACTCACAATCAAGGAAATCGCTGTAGAGGTCGCTTTTTGCTCGCAATAGGCATGATCCGTCAGGATTTCTTCTATATTTTTTTCTACAATATTCACCCATCTTGGGTCTGTGGGAAGTTTTAAACCTAGCATATCTATTCTTCTATGGTACCAAATTAAGGATGTAAAATTACTATTTTGAAAATGATTATACTAATTAACTTCAGCAGCTTCTTTATCGAGTATGGCTAGGGCTACTTTAATTGTTCCGTAATCCATGGCTTGCTCAAAATGCTCGAAATAAGGTCTTAGTGTATCAGGATTATCGAGTGTTTTCTTAGCTTCCTTCACGGCTGATAGATCTTCTTTATTAACCAGTTTTTTTAAATTGACGGCTTCTCCTATGTCATAGCACTTGATCAAGTGCGAAAAAATCGTGGAAATGGCGAGTTCCCTTTTGGTAGCGATTTCTTCTATTGTCCAACCACTCGCATACAAGGCTAGGGTTTCTTTATGAGAACCATTTTTACTCTTTTTAGCTCTCTTTTTTTTCGTTTTTTCGGCAGAAAAATCGATAATCGCTTTGATAAAATCAGCTCCGTAATCCTGCATTTTCTGCCTTCCGACTCCGCTGATTTGCAAGAATTCTTCGTCGCTCATCGGGCGTGCTTTTTCCATTTCTTTTAGCGTAGCATCACTAAATATCTGATAGGCAGGGATACCTGCTTCTTTAGATAGTGCTAATCGTAATTCGCGCAATTTGGCAAATAAAGTATTCTTTTTAGTCGTAGTTATTGGGTCTACTTTTACCTCTTTTATTTTTTCGAATTCTGCTAAGTTTGCCAAGCTTACCTTTTCGCCTTCAAAAAGGACTTTTCGAGACAGTTCGGTGAGTCGTAATTTATTTTTTTCATGAAAAGCGATCTCTAAATATCCCTGATTGATCAGTTGGATCATGTATTGCTGCCAATCTTTCCACGATATATCTTTCGCAATTCCATAGGTTTTGAGTTTCTGGTACTCATGATCAAAAACCGTCGCATTTTGGGCACCTCTCAGAATATCAATGATCGTTCCCATGGTGGCGTCTTGCTTGGCTCGGGTTACACAGGACAGCGCTTTCTGAGCGATGACCGTTCCATCGATAAAACTAGGCGGATTGGTACATACATCGCAATTACCACAGTCTTCTTCTACCAATTCTCCAAAATAACTGAGTAGTATTTTTCGTCGACAACTCAGGGAATCGGCATATTGCTTCATCCGATCCAATTTGGCTATTTGTACCTCTTTATTACCAGACATATCTGCAAATTTTTGCAGTTGTACGACATCGGCATAGCTATGAAATAATAAAGTAGAAGAGGGCAGTCCATCACGTCCTGCACGTCCAATTTCTTGGTAATACCCTTCTATATTTTTAGGTAGGTTATAATGAATTACCCATCGGACATTGGATTTATCGATTCCCATCCCAAAAGCGATGGTGGCACAGACAATCTGTATGGTATCATTGATAAATTCATCTTGTACCCGTGCTCTTTTTTCATGATCGATCCCTGCGTGATAAGCGGCAGCATTAAATCCCTGCTGCTGTAATTTATCTGCTAGTTGCTCAGTGGCTTTTCGGCTTAGGCAATAGATAATCCCACAATCATTGGGCTTATCATTCAGGAAACTGATAATCTGTTCGATACGTTTATTACCAGGGCGCACCTCTAGCTTTAGGTTCGGCCTGTCGAAAGAGGCTAAAAATTGCTTCGCATGTGGGATACTCAATTGATTGCAGATATCCTGTCGTGTCGCTTTATCAGCAGTAGCCGTCAGTGCCACTACAGGTACTTGTGGGAATCGCTTCTTTAGATACCCTAGTTGCGTATAAGCGGGTCTAAAATCATGCCCCCATGCAGAAATACAGTGCGCTTCATCTACTGCAATTAAACTAATGGTAATCTGCGGTAGAATACCATCTAGCATGCTTAAACTTTCGGGGGCTACGTATAGCAATTTGATTTTTTGTTGGATCAGTCGATCATAGATGTCTTGTTGTTCTTCCTCTACCTGGCTACTATTTACAAATGCTGCAGGGATACCATTGGCCAATAGGCCATCTACCTGATCTTTCATTAAGGCAATCAGTGGCGATATCACTAAGGTAACTCCGGGTAATACCAGTGCAGGTAGTTGATAACAAATGGATTTTCCTCCTCCAGTAGGCATAATGACTAAGCTGTCATTGCCTGCTAGCAGCGTATCGATAATATCTTGCTGTAACGGGCGAAAGCTATCGTACCCAAAGTATTCTTTTAACGTTTGTACTATTTGTGATTGTTCTGGCATAATGAATATAAAACGACTGTGGATGTCAAAAATATAAAATACCCTTGGGTAAATCTTAGAACTCCTTTCAATTTTTTGAATTCAGTAAGCTTTCTTTATAACTTAATAGTTGTTTTTTCTTGGTAAAATAGCCTTTAGACACCAATCGCGCATAGGTGTGTAGGGCGGTAAACAAGATTTCTAAATGTTCGTTATGATACTTTTCCCCTTCGAAATAATGTAGACTTTTCGCAGTATAAGATTCTAAATTGGTTTGGATAGTCGGTGTTATTTCATCGGCATACTGCGAGTCTTCTAATAGTTCTGTAATGTATGTTTTCAAAAGATTTTCCTTAGGAATCAAAGCCCTGAAATTAGCCCGTATCGTATCAAAGGGAGTGGTATTGGCTATAAATTCTAGTTGTACATATATGTCATTATAGATGCCTATTTGCTGCTCATAGACAGCATCATGGGCAAACAAATTGGTGTATAAGGTTTGTAGTTGTGGAGATGTCGTGGTCTGCTGTTCGAGTTGGTAAAAGTAGTGATAGATAGCTAGATCATTCGCCTTAATACGTTCCTGTACATCCGTCAATTCTTTGGCTAAAGTTTCAGATAGAGACAGTGCAGCTGTATACTTGTATTTTGTACCGTCGTAATCAAAGGATTTAATCGCTAGCTCTTTATTAGCAATTTGTTTCAAGATCGCAATATCATTTTCTAATGCATTGGCGGTATAAATCCATGTATTCTTTTCTGTAGAAAATAAATCTTCAAAACTATCGGATGTTACAACAGGAGTGAGTGCTGAAGGATCAAAATGTATGGGGGTTTTAATATCGTAATAGCCATTAAACACTTTGGCAAAGGTTTCGCTTTTAAAATCGGCAACAAATCCTTCTCTAAACGCTTCAAATGACAGTGGAGTAGGGGTTTCGCTATACTGTACATTGGTAAATAGCTGTTGGGTCATCCGTTCTTCTAATTGGTCGTACGTATTGAATAATGCACTTGCCAATCGAGGTGTTGTAGTAGTTTCAGCTACCTGCATCTTCTCTAAACGTGCAATACGTTCTTGTACACTAGGATGTGATGCCCACTGATCTCTAATTACTAGTTTAGAAGTGTTATATCGGTCTATATACGCTGTATCTACCGCTGGCAATTCAGCCACCATGGGCAGCTGATCTTCTGTAGCAAAAAAATGCATCACAAAACGCTGTTCTTTAAATACATTTGTACTGATCGTATTTGCAGCCATAGAGGGATCATAAAAATTCAGCGTAGCGTTAAACGAATGATCCGCCAGATTCATACGCAGTAGTGCAGATCGTAGCGGCTTGGTTCCTGTTACATGCGCTGCGATTTCATCTGCATGGAATTCCATTTCTCTAGATAAACTCAGGTAGCTCCTATTCATAAAGCCGTATAACTGTAGAAATATCCATTGGATCATTTCGATAATTTTTACTGCAATAACTACAAAAATTCCAAAATACCCACTCGCATTTGCCCACTGCTGTAATAGCTGATCATACGATTCATTATCGTGCAGCATATTATAAATAATTTGGTTTGCATGATACACATAACTACCCACCTTCATGGTACGCTGACTGAAATGTCCAAATTCATGAGCTAAAATAGCTTTTAGTTCTTCTTCATGAATCGTATTGACCAATCCCAATCCTATGACTAGATTTTTCTGCACAGGCAGAAACATACTCCAAAAACTAGCATCGTAAAATACAGACGCATTGACCTCTGGCGAGATGTATATTTTTTTAGGAAAAGATGTGCCCACCTCAGATACGATCTGTCGAATCGTCGCATAGAGTTCGGGTTGTTCTTGTTCGGTTAGTTCCGTGAGGTGCGAACGATCAATTGTTGTTTTCTTAAACAAGAATTTTACTACAAAAATGAGTATAAAAATCCCTAAACTAGCCAATCCTATACCAAGTGCGATGGTAAAAAAACGAGGTACTTCTACAATTAGTAAAATACCTGCATAGATACACGCGATGGTAAGTAACACTGCAAATAAGAGAATACATAGATATACAATGATAAACACAGCAATAGCAGTAATGGCTTTGGTGGTTTGCATTTTAAAATCCTGTGATAATTGTACGTCATTTTTGATCATAATACACTTTTATAGTTACGGAACTCGTATATAAGTGTCAGATCACAGTGAAATGTTACCTCTAAATTGTCATAAATTTGTAATTATCTGTAAAAAAGGCAGTAAAATCACCTAAAAATGAAGAGGATAACATCAAAGTAGTTTCAATGTTATGAACGTTGTATACCCATTTTGATTTCTCCAACATCGAAAATTCTATGGACAAAAGCAGTCCTGTTTTAATGCTACGTTGTCATCTTGCGTGTAGTATTTTTTGCGTTAGGGATTGCAGTGAAAATCCCACAGCTACGACCATAGGAGTAGCGAGGAATTGTAACGAAAAGCCCGACCCTTGTGGTAACGCCCTAAGATTAATCGAAATAAAAAGTGAAGAGGTGTACTATATATCCAAATCAAAAAACGAACGTAACTTATCGATCAATGGATTTTTTTCTTTTAGTTTTTCGTATTTGTCTTGTGTGGTAAAGGCATATTTTTTAGAAACCTCTTCATTAACCGTAATTTCTAGCGTAATATCATAATTCTCTAGTTTCCTATATAGATACTGTAATAATCCAGCCTGAGCCGATTCTAAATCTACCTTCATCGATTGATTAGGCAGTTCTAAAAGAATGGTATTGCCTTCGGTATTCGGAATATTCATCGCGAACATCGATCCAATGATACGTTCTCCTTTTTTATCCTGCATCTTACCATATTCGATCCATGCCGCACGTAATGCTTCTTCTGTAAATGGTTTTCTAGGTAAGTTCGTAGGATCAATCACCTGTTCTACCTTACTCTCTTCGTGTTCCTTTTTCTTTTTAATACTACTCAGCGAGAAACCAGATACACGTTTATTCCCTACATTTTTAATATCTAGCTTAGGTGCTTTTGGAGTCGGTGGAGTAGGAGGTACTTCCGCTGGCGGAGGTGTCGTATTCGTATCTTCAGGCGTTGCTATTGCTGTGCCGGGAGTTGCTACTGTAGGTGGCGGTGTACTAGACGTCGTGTCTGTAGCTGTTGCAGGGGTTTTGGCAATCGGTTGTGTCCCTTTGCTCCTAAAAAAGCTAGGAGGGATTATGTAAGGCTGCCCTTTTTTTTTTCTCCGTCTTCAGTAAGTACAGAGGCCAATTGCATCAAGCACAATTCTACTAACAGCCGTTGATTACGACTCGTTTTATACGTCAGATCACAATCATTTGCCAGTTCTATTCCTCTGAGTAAGAATCCCTGTGGTGCTTTCTGGGATTGCTCACTGTATTTTTGCTTTGTTTGCTCTCCAACCTCTAGTAATGCAATCGTAGCAGGGTTTTTACACACTAATAAATCTCTAAAATGCGATGCCAATCCTGCTATAAAATGATGCCCATCAAATCCCTTACTCAGGATTTCATTAAAGGTCAATAACAATTGCGGAATGTTATTCTCTAGGATCAAATCTGTAGTCGTAAAGTACGTTTCATAGTCCAACACATTCAGATTTTCGGTTACCGCCTGCCGTGTTAGGTTTGTACCACTAAAGCTCACTACTCTGTCGAAAATAGACAGCGCATCACGCATCGCACCATCTGCTTTTTGTGCAATAATCTGTAATGCATCTTCCTCTGCATCAATCCCTTCTTGCTTGGCCACCTCCATCAAGTGTAACTTCGCGTCAGTAACCGTAATTCTTTTAAAATCAAATATTTGACATCTAGAAAGAATCGTAGGGATGATCTTGTGTTTTTCGGTAGTCGCTAGGATAAAGATGGCATGCTTCGGAGGTTCTTCTAGCGTTTTTAGAAACGCATTAAAAGCCGCCTGTGATAGCATGTGTACTTCATCAATAATGTATACCTTATACGTACCGATTTGTGGAGGGATGCGTACCTGCTCGATCAAACTACGAATATCATCTACAGAGTTATTCGAAGCCGCATCTAGCTCAAAAATATTAAACGCAAAATCTTCATCAGGATTTTCATGTTCCTGCTGATTGATCGTTTTAGCTAGAATCCTAGCACAAGATGTTTTTCCCACACCACGCGGTCCTGTAAATAACAGTGCCTGTGCCAAATGGTTATTTTCAATCGCATTCAGTAAAGTATTGGTAATAGCTTGCTGCCCCACCACATCCTTAAATGTACTAGGTCTATACTTACGTGCTGATACGATAAAATGTTCCATATATTGCAAATTTACACATTGCACTCAAAAAATAACCGCTCCCCATTGCTTTTTCTACGGAGTTATCAACAAGCCCATAGCATTTGCAGTAGTTTCTCAAAATAATACCCCTCATATACCATCCACACCGATGAATTGTAATACTTTTGCCAAAAAGTAGGTCGCCTTATCGCTGTACTTATTGATTAAGTAAAGAGGAAAGTCCGGACACCATAGTGCACTATAGCGGGTAACGCCCGTCCATCGCGAGATGAGGACCAGTGCAACAGAAAGAATGTACAGATCATGCTGTAGTGAAACCAGGTAAACTCTATAGGGTGCAACGTCATGTATACCAGCGCAAAAGAGCGGCACGCTCAATGCTGGAGGGTAGACGGTTAGACGCTGGTAGTAATACCAGTGCTAGATAAATGATAAGGAACCTTTTGGTTACAGAATCCGGCTTATGACCTGCTTTTTTTTACTAATTTTAATACGAATATGGGCGTTCCCCAAGGGTCGGGCTATCCGCTGTATCTTTTTTGGTTTTACAGAAAACCAAAAAAGGATGCCGCTCCTATCCCTAACGCAGTGCTACCGTTTCTACTTTGGGCACTGATGCTATATTACCAATCTTTTAACAGGAAATACCGCTAATTTTCTTGTAAATTGTGCACTCCTAAAAGAAAAATTGTAACAATATGAATATTGCGATTGTATGCTATCCTACCTTTGGAGGTAGTGGAGTAGTAGCCACCGAACTAGGCATTGCACTGGCCAAACGAAACCATCAGGTTCATTTCGTAACCTACAAACAGCCCGTTCGACTGGGGTTATTAAGTCCTAATATTCATTTTCATGAAGTTACCGTACCCGAATACCCCTTATTCCAATACCAACCCTATGAATTAGCATTGTCTAGCAAGTTGGTAAACACAGTCAAAAAGCACAAAATCGATGTACTACACGTGCATTACGCCATACCACATGCCTATGCTGGCTATATGGCTAAAAAAATGCTCGCAGAAGAAGGGATTCATATACCTATGATCACCACCCTGCACGGTACCGATATTACACTCGTAGGGAATCATCCGTTTTACAAACCCGCAGTGACTTTTAGCATCAATGAGAGCGATATTGTAACCTCTGTATCTCAAAGCCTTAAAGAAGATACACTACGCCTTTTTGACCTTACCAAAGAGATCAAAGTAGTTCCTAATTTTATAGACGCCTCCTCGCATCAAACGGCATTTACCGATTGCCAACGCGAGCTGATGGCCACACCAGAAGAACGTATCATTACACATATCAGTAATTTCAGACCCGTAAAACGTATTCAGGATATTATTGCTGTTTTTTATCAAGTACAAAAAGAAATTCCTGCTAAATTACTCATGGTAGGTGATGGTCCAGAACGAAAACCTGCCGAAGCCAAGTGCAAAGAGTTAGGCATCAAAGACAAAGTAATTTTTCTGGGCAATAGCAATGAGATTGATAAGATTCTGTGTTTTTCAGACCTGTTCTTATTACCCTCAGAACGCGAAAGTTTTGGATTAGCCGCCTTAGAAGCTATGATTAATAAAGTACCCGTGATCTCTAGCAATACCGGTGGAATTCCCGAAGTAAACATACAAGGCGTATCAGGATACCTGAGTGATGTAGGAGACATCGATGCGATGGCTGCCAATGCCTTAAAAATACTACGCGATGATGCCGTACTCGCTACCTTTAAGCAAGGCGCCTATAACGAAGCGATGAAATTTGATATAGAATCCATCGTACCCTTGTACCTTTCGTTATATGAAGAAGCATTAGCGCTGGTGTAGGGAATTAAATACCATAACATTTACTAAAATGCATTCCTCCACTTTCCAAATACAGCAAAGTAGCATAGGATACTAATGCACCGATTTGCTTATTTAAAAAGGAAATATCATAGCACTAATCACTTTATCAGCGCTATGATCAATTTTATTGCATTTTTATGGCACCGATATCTACATTCCATAATTTTTGATTGTACGCAGGTATCTGATTGCTGATCAGGTCTTCAGCAGTTTTTTTATACTCCGCCCATTGCTTGTCTAATTCCGCCTTTCGATCCAGTACAGCTTGCGTAATTTTAGGCAAACTATTATTCGCCTGATTCATCAAAAACAGGTATTCTGCAGAGAATTTATTTTCAAAATTCTCTACATCGTCATACGCCTGAGAGCGACGTTGTACCATTGCTGTATCCCATGCTTTTATAGCCTTTAACAACGCCTTTCCTTCTTGGATTAACACTGTATCCTTATGTGTTTCTTTTAATTGTTGGATCGATGTACGAATATCTGTAGCCATGCGATGTAATAGGTTTACTTTCTGATGCATATCGGTAGCACTCGCTTCGAATTGGAGCATCAAGGCATCATAGGCCTCATATGTTTCTTTCGTTACCTGATAATGCGGATTTTCTTTGATGATTGCCTTGGTAGTATAGGTATTGCCATCATAGGTTAATTGCAGCGTATACGTTCTGGGGATCACGCGATGTCCATTAAAACTCGCCTCTATATACACTTTAGGCACTCCAGGAACAATTGGGTGTTGCATATTCCACACAAAACGATTCAATCCTTTTTTCTTAGGCAATTGCGGCGCTCTAGGTGCACCGCCACCAGTATGAGGGATATATTTCTTGTCCTTTTCTGATGTATAACTATTAATTACTGTTCCTTTGCTATCCAATACGTTTAGGGTAACTGCTTTGGTGCTATCAATAGTTGGTAACTCGTAGTACAACTCGATACCATTCGTCGGATTTACTCCCACAAAATCTTGCATCCCTTTAAAAGTATCTAACTTGCCATTCATTTTACTTCCCCAATGCCCATAATAGATAGGCGCAGGCTCATATACCTTGACACCCTTATTTTTTGGCGTATACTGCGATAATAACGATAGGTTATCCAAAATCCAAAATGCCCTACCAGATGTCGCTACAATCAAGTCATTGCGATGTACTTTTATGTCTAAAATAGGAGTAATGGGCAGGTTTCGCTGAAATGACTCCCATTGTGCGCCTCCATCAAATGAAATATACATACCCAGTTCTGTACCTGCATATAACAATCCTTTCTTAGTAGCATCCTCGCGTACCACTCGTGTATGTGCGCCATAAGGAATTCCCTTGTTTATCGATTTCCACGATTTTCCATAGTCATCACTTTTATAAAGAGCAGGAGTGTAGTCCCCCAATTTATAGCGAGTCGTAGCAATGTACACCACAGCAGGATCATGCGGAGATACTTCAATCGCATTGATCAAGGTTTCTTCCAGTTGTTTCGGAGTGATATTTTGCCAAGTAGTACCATTATCCCTTGTTATATGTACCAAACCATCATCACTTCCCGAATAAAATACGCCTTTTTCATGAGGAGATTCTACTAAGTAACTGATCGTACCATAGTTTTCTGCTCCTACCGCTTCATTCGTGTACGGACCACCGCCTTTGCCTTGTTTGGCATCGATATCCCTTGTCAGATTTGGAGAAAAATGTGTCCAATTGACGCCTAGATCTTTTGATTGCAGTATTCGTTGTGCCGCATGAAAAATGGTATTCGGCTCATGTTGTGACCAAACGATCGGTGCATTCCAATTGTATAGGTATTTCATATCTCTAGCCGCTTTTCCCAGATACTGAATAGGGGAGGCCATGATCTTAGTACTTACCATTTCTTTCATATCTAAAGCTTCGATCGTACCCAAATAACTACCACCCACTGTCACAGTAGAATTATTGGGATCAAATGCCAAAAAGGCACTCTCTCCACCCGCAGCCTTTGTCCAATTACGCTCAGCAATTCCATAGCCCGTCATATTCATACTCGCTATTTTGATAGAAGAATTGTCTTGCTGACCCGCATAGATATTATACGGCACCAAATTATCTACATTGATCCTATAAAATTGCCCTGTAGGCATGATATTTTGCGTAGACCATGTTTTTCCAGAATTAAATGAAATCGCAGCCCCACCATCATTGGCAATCACCATATTCTTAGAATTCGTAGGATGTATCCATAAATCATGAAAATCACCATGTGTTCCTGTAATTTTCTGCCAGCGTTTCCCACCGTCTTTAGAACGATATGCAGATGCACTCAGCACATAGACCGTTTCTTCATCCTTCGGATCGATAAACAACTCAGTATAATACCATGCACGTTGCGTCAATCGATTATCTCCACTGACCAGCTTCCAACTTTTACCCGCATCCGTGGATACATACAATCCGCTACCATCCTTTTGGGTATCGCTTTCTACGAGCGCATATACTTTACTACTATTGCTTCTACACACTGCTATGGCCAGTTTTCCTAATGTTTTAGGCAATCCTTTGTCTAATTTGGTCCATGTTTCGCCTCCATCTTCCGATTTATACAATCCACTGCCTTCGCCACCGCTGATCATTTTCCAAGGCGTTCGTTGGTGGTGCCATAGTGCTGCATATAGTATTTGCGGATTATTCATATCGATCACCAATTCCGATGCACCCGAAAATTGATTCACAAAGAGTATTTGTTTCCACGTTTTCCCACCATCTATCGATTTATACACCCCACGTTCTGAAGTAGGAGTCGCATATTTTCCTTGTGCCGCAACATATACGATATCGGGATTCGTAGGATGAATGACTATTCTAGAGATTTGTTCAGTTTTGGACAATCCTATAGACTTCCATGTTTTACCAGCATCTGTAGATTTATATACCCCATCACCATAGGAAGTCATGACACCACGAATTGCATGTTCACCCATTCCCACATACAGGATATTGGGATTGCTTTCAGAAGCCGCGATAGCACCTACAGACCCCGTTTTAAAGAAACCATCACTGATATTCTTCCAATGTTGTCCCGCATCTTCCGTTTTCCACAGTCCACCGCCAGTAGTCCCCATATAATAGGTGAGAGGGTCATTTACGATACCAGTAGCACTCACAGAACGTCCCCCTCTAAAAGGACCAATATTTCGGTATTTCATCGAAGAAAAATAAGCATCTGCCTCTTGGGCGATATTCACTACAGGCACTGCTAACAGTAGCATACAAACAATCCTTAGTCTCATAGGTACGGGTTTTAATAAGCGCCTAAAGTAACAAGAATAATTCGCTTTGTAGCGGGGTAGTGAGAGAGAACTTTTCCACAGTTTATTAAGAGAAGGAAGGAATAATTGTAGTTATAACGATGTAGGAGAAAATGGTATAATATAAGGAGAGAAAGTGTAGTTATTTAGGGGTTAGACATAAGCCAGAATAACCAAAGTCTATAAATCAATAAGGTATTTTATTCTAAAATAGCATTCTTTAGCTAATGGTTCTAACGATTCTCCATTGGGTGTAATAGTATAATCAAGTGATCTGTTCATAAAAGAAGCATATGTTTCTTCCAAATAATGATTTGTTTTTTCTTTTGGTATATGCATAAGCTTATAGATAATTTCCAAAATTGCAAGATGATGCATACTTAGTCCATCTAACCCTATACTTTCTAATCCGTACAATAATTGACTATGTTTAAGATCTTGTACTATTAGATCAATGATTATTTGTTCATTTTCCATAAAACTTTCAAATTTTATTTCTGAAATCCACCTTTCAAATTGTGACACCTTACGATAAAAAATTCCGATTATCAGAACAAATATACCGAAATAAAGACAAAATAAAAACTAATTATTCAGAAAATCGGAATAAAATATCTGATTATGTAGATTTATAACCATAAAAACAGACAAAAATGACTGATTTAGGTCTATATCTTTCTAGAAAATCTGTCAACAGATCTGATGTTTCTCGAAAAACAGGTATTAGTAAAACCCGTCTTAGCGAATTGGCAAATAACAAGAAAACCAAATTAAGAGCAGATGAATTATATTTAATAGCACTTGCTATTGATGTTGATCCTTGTGAAATATTTGAAGAAGTTTGTAAAGAATTAAAACTTGTCGAGAAATAACTATGGATATTTTAATTGAAGACAAATTATCATTGCATACGAATTTAAATAATGTTTCCAATACTCCTCTAGGGTGCGATATTTTTAGTGGAGCAGGAGGGATGAGTCTTGGTGCAGAAATGGCGGGAATAAATATTTCTTTTGCTGTAGAAAATGACAAATATGCTGCGGATACTTTTATTAAGAATCATAGCTCGTCAAAAGTTATTGTAGAAGATATAAGAAATGTTAAGCCTACAGAATTAATTTCTAAAAACCCTTTTGTACTATTCGGAGGACCGCCTTGTCAAGGCTTTTCGTTATCAAACACAGTTACTAGAAATTCTAAAAATGAAAAAAATAGTTTGTTTGAGGAATTTTTAAGATTTATCGAAGAGCTTGAACCACAATGGTGTGTTTTCGAAAATGTTGAAGGTTTTAGAAGTTTTCAAAAAGGTAAAGTTGTAAAAATTTTAAAAAAACGATTAGAAGATTTAGGATATACTGTGAATTTTGATGTTTTAATAGCATCTGATTATGGAGTTCCTCAAGACAGGAAACGTTTTTTTATGATTGGAAATAAAAATGGAATAAAATTTAAATTTCCTCAGCCATTAACTAATAAATTCACAGTAGCAGATGCAATTTCAGATTTACCAAATTTACAGAATGGTGATTTTATTGAATCTCTACCTTATAATGGTTTGGCTAATAACGAATTTGCTAATACTATGAGAGCAAAATCAAACTTCTCTATGCAGAATTATGTTTCTAGAAATAGAGATTACGTATTGGAGAGATATAGGCATATAGGACAAGGAGAAAACTGGAAAGCTATACCAGATGAATTAATGGCAAATTATGCTAACAAAAACAATTGTCATTCAGGAATATATAAGCGCTTAAACTCTGAAAAACCATCGGTAGTTATTTCTAATTACAGAAAAAATATGTTGATACACCCTTTTGAAAACAGAGGTTTATCAGTTAGAGAAGCTGCAAGATTACAAAGTTTTCCTGATGATTTTATTTTTCAAGGTACATTAATGTATATGCAACAACAAATAGGTAACGCTGTTCCTCCTTTATTAGCTAAAGCACTATTTGACCAAATTAATGAAATGACATATAATGGCTAATAACAGAAAAGATTCTATAACGTTTAATTTTGATGTCAGCGCATATAGGTTACTAGGTAGAGAACTTATTACAGATAGAATAACTGCTTTATTTGAGTTAGTTAAAAATGCTTATGATGCAAATGCTGAAAATGTTTCAGTTGAATTCCAAAATATTAATCCATTAAGTACCGATTCCAAAATAATTATTAAAGATGATGGTATTGGAATGCAATTTTCTGATATTAAAAATAAATGGATGGTAATTGGTACAAGTAGTAAAAGAAGAGAGCGACTTTCTCCACCACCACATAGAAGAAAAGTGTCGGGAAAAAAAGGTGTTGGCAGGTTTGCAGTTGATAAATTAGGAGAAAAATTAATATTAAAAACTAAAAAAAAGGAAGACAAACAATTATTATGTTTGGAAACTGATTGGTCACATTATTCTGGATTAGAGAATTCTCAATTTAAATTAAACTTTGAAGATGAAAAACCTTTTTTTACAGATGTTGAAAATAGTTATTGGTATGAAGATTCACTTAAAAATAATCAAGGAACAATACTAGAAATTTCTTTGGTAAGTGAGATATGGACAAAAGATGATATAAATAGGGCATACAAAGAATTATCTAAATTAGTATCTCCAAATACAGATATTAAAAAAACATATCCATTTAATATTACTATTAAAGCCCCTTATGAAGGGTTTGAAAATAAAATTGTAAAGACACAATTAATAGATTTTGCTACAGAGAAAATTCAATTATCATATAATATTGATAAAGAGACACAAGAAATATTACAGTATAACAAAATTGAAAAGTACTTGTCTATAAAAAATGTTCCGAAAAGACCTTGTGGTTTACTTAAATTAAACATTTATTATTTTAACGAGGAAGACAAAGCTAGATATAGAAAACATTTTGGAACAACATTAGATGGTATAAAAATTTATAGAGATGGCATTATTACAACACCATTTGCCGAATATGTTTCAGATAGAAATAAGAAAAAAGATATATTAGGAATTGATAAGAGAAGGTGGTCTGGTTTTTTCGATAGGCTCTCTAATAGGGATTTGTTAGGTTACGTTGAAATTACAGATGAAAATAATCCGAATATTATAGAATCAACTAATAGACAGGGTTTTGTAGATAATGAGGCTTGGGGGGAATTACATTCTTTTGTTATAGAGCAAATTAGTCAATTAGAACAATATTTGAGTAATTTAAAAAAGACTCAGAGAAAAGCAACTAAATCAAATTTAGGAGGAACTAACAAAGATTTAAAAGAACTAAAGAAAGATATTGCTTTAATAAAAAAAGATGCGTCTCCTGTAGTCAAAGAAAAGCTAAAGAATATTGAAGCTAACTTAGGGAAAATACAAGGTAGTGTAAATAAAAGTATTAAGGAGTATGCTAAATTAGAGAAGGAAACCAAACAAAAAGAGAACCTCTTTTTTAGCCTTGTTTCTCTTCAAACTTATGCTGCTATGTTCTCTCATATGACAAAGCATACTATAGGTCATATTTTAACAAGTGCGGAATATTTTAATAATAATTACCCTAATCCAAAATTAGAAAATAGGTTTATTAAAATATCTAAGAATATTTATAATGAAATGCTTAAACTCAGAAAAGGTGTAGATTTTATGCTTAAATACGCAAAGTCAGATACTGAGTTTGAAGAAATTAATTTAAAAGACCTTGTAACTAATCTATTTAATGATATCTATTATGATAGGTTTTTAAAAGAAAATATAAATACAGAAATAGCAATTAATGAAGAACTAATTTTAAATTATAATAGAAAATCTATTGAAGATATTTTTGATAATTTAATTTCAAATTCTATAAAAGCATTAAAAGGAATTGATAATAAACACATTAAATGTAGTAGTATAACAACTAAGAATGATTTAACAATTTTATTCTCTGATAATGGAATAGGTATTAAAGAGGAAGATAGATTTAGGATTTTCGACATTTTCTTTACTAAAACATCTGAAGATGGAGGAGCTGGAATGGGACTTTATATGGTTAAAACTAGAGTAGAAGCAATGCAAGGAAATATTGAGGTAGTTGAAAATGAGTTCAAACCTAATGGAGCTACTTTAAAAATCACATTACCATTTAAAAAATAATAAATTATGACTGTAACTTTTGTAATTATAGATGATAATGAAGAAATAAGGGAACACGCTTTATTATTTACTCTTGAAGATAAATACCAAAATATCATTTTTTTTTCCAATCCAAGTGAAGGGTTACAATACATAAAAGGTAATTTAGATATAAATTTAATAGTCTTATTAGACATCGAATTTTCTGATAATGACAAAAAGAATGGACATATACTTCTTGAAGAAATCTATAACGCATCTGCTTTAATACCTGTTATTTTATGGAGCGGTATAAATGAAACTAAAGAAGAGTTCAGTGATTTTATTAATAATCAGGCTTTTGGTTTTTTGAGCAAAACTTCTACCATAAAAGAATCAATGGTAATAATTGATAAAGCATATAATCACTTAAAAAATAGTTTAGATAATACGATTGAAGATTGGATTATTAGTAATGAAACAGACAAAGAAAAACCTATTTATTTAACTGCTGATGGCGAAACTTATTCTTTAAATGATATTCTAAAAGAAATTAGACTACAAACGCCCATTGGTAAAGAGTTTTCATCAAAACTAAACGCATTGACCATAGATTTATTATTACGTAAAAAAGAGAATTTATAATGGTTGATGTTATTGGGTTATTTGATAATGAAGATGATTCTTTAGGGCTTTTTTTTCATCTTTGCTATGAAGATTTAATAAGCTATTTAGAAAATAATCCTATAAATATATCTTATTTTAATAGCCGTAGGCTTAATGAAATTTCTATCTCATTAATAACTGATTCGTTAGGTAAATTTATAACTTTAGCATATTCTCACGGTAGTGAAACAGAATTATTAAGAGAAAATATTCCATACATTTCTACAGAAGTTAATATCGATAAATTTTCTGATTCTTTTTTTTATACCTGCTCTTGTCATACTGGAAAAGTTTTAGGAGAAAAATTAATAAATAATGGAGCCTTAAACTATATTGGTTATCGAGATAAATTTAAAGTTTGGGGATTCAATATGAATCCCTACATTGATTGTGCTAATTATGGAATTAAACTTTTCTTCGAAAACCATTGCACAAATGATATTATTACTTTAATGAAGGAAAAGTATACTGAACATATCGATAATTACGAAAATGATATTTTTGGTGCAGCTATGTTGGTTTCAAATAGAAATAGCCTTGTTAGTTTTGGAAATAACATTTCAATTAACGATTTAAGTTGAAATTTTAAAAAAAAAGACTTTGTAAAATCAGAGTTTAAAAACTTCAATGCTGAAAGAGTTACTAGATTTAGCATCTTCATCATCGGAATATCCAGCAGCAGTAAAGTATTGTTTAAAAAGTTCAGGGTATGATTGGGGCAGATAATATTGTACAACGAGCTGCTTAAGTTCTTGTATAATTATGTAAAATAGAGCCCGCGTTTTTTACCCAGATGAAGCGTTTGCAAAATGGCTTCAGAAAACTCTCGTGAAAACAATATAAAAGTAAGGTTTATAAGGCTAGTTTAAAATAATCTTACTACAATATAGCGACTGCGGCGTACATTTGGGAAATTTTATGCTATTGCGAAAACCTTCACGAGAATCACGTAAAAATTTTTATCACGTATATTTTATCGAATACGCGATTTATAAACTACCTAGCAGAATATTTCAACAATGGAATTATGATGTGATGACCCGAGTAGCTACGATTACTAGGATATTTTACATAGTATTACATTATAACTACTAATGTGGCAGGCGTGTCGCAAAACGGCTTTGACATAATATCTGTCGATCGATATAATACGCTGGCGCGTACTTATATCTGATATTATATCAAATACGCGGTATCCGCCGTTTTACTTCAATAAACACATTTGTACTATAATTTATATTATGTAAAATAGAGTTATTCAGAACCTCCTTTTCTTTCTTATTTTATCCCACTGCACAATAGTTACAAAAAATACTAGTTTAATTATTTTTTGTAAATTAGAATGCGATTCGTCGCAATCAGACATTGAAGTGATGTACTCTTATTTTATTTCTGCGATAAATAAAGGATTTGTGACCAAATGAGTATTGTTTGTGCTATAGTAGCATTACAGCACTCAAAAACTACAACAGCCCGTTTTTATAGCTAAATAAAAAAAGTATAACACTTCATTAATAACAACTACGCCCCATTATGCAGTTCTATTCGTTTTTATGTGCTTTTATATGTTTTTTCTGTAGCCATACAGATACACCTACCATTACACCAACTTCTTATATTGGCAAATGGAAAATTGAAGGCGGTTCTGTGATAGAACTCTATCAAAAGGATCAATTATTCTATGGCAAAATCTGTAAACGTACCGCAAATCCGAGATGTAATCTGAATGGTTTAGATAACAAAAACCCTGACAAAACATTGCGCTCACGATCATTAATCGGTATTGATATCATAAACAATCTATCCTATGATACTGAAGATCAGGAATTATCTGGCGGTACGATCTATAATGCAGACAGCGGAAAAACATACACCGTAAAAATGTGGATTACTACAGATGATGTAAACACCTGTTTTATAAGAGCCTATAAAGGATTTCTATTCAAAACCTTTACTGCTACACGCGTTTTGGAGCATGATTAATCCTTGACTACAATCATTGTAGCTTTCGTTCCTGTAGTGAGATTCCATTCATTAGCTGTGATCAATGTGCCTGTATCATCATACAGCTTAAACTCTGCGGTATTAGGTCCGGAAGTTCCTTGATTTAAGGCTTGTATGTCTATTTTATTAAATCCTTTTAGCAACTTGATATTAAATCCCTGAAATTGAGCACCTAAAAATACGCGTGCACGCACTACATCATCATTAACGAATATTCGTACCAAATCACCGTCTACTGATTGATGATCTCTGTATACCAATTGTACAAAACCACCTGAACTTTTAAAATCTCCTAAATATTGATCAGATTTATACTCATCTTTGATCTCATTATCTTTAGAAAACCATTTGGGAGTCGTTTTTTGATGATAATCAGCTTTTAATAGCCCATTATTCCCTGTCATATCAAAGTTTTGGGGTCGGCGCTCTGCTTCTATTTTCTTACGCTCTGCCTCCATCGAAAAATTGTTATTCGGTGATAGCTTTCCTGAGGATAAGCTATACTTATTAGTCTGTAAGCTAGCATTAGGATCTACTGAGAGTAGTGATTTGGATTGCTCTATGTTTTGTGCATGTACATAAACAATACTTAACAGGGCTATAATACTACTTAAAATTTTCATGAAATAACTATGATTATAAAGTGTATAACACTCATATATAAAGGTCGGTATCTACACGCGCTCATTACATAATTTGTGATTATTTTAACGCAGCAAGAGGCATTCGACACTTTGATTATAATGCAAATATAATGCCATTTGCGTTAGGGATAGGAGTGAAAATCCCACAGCACGACGGGAGGAGTGCGAGGAATTGCAACGGATAGCCCGACCCCTTGTGGGTAACGCCCTAAACAAAATACTTTTACTGACAAAAAAACACAAACATTCTTACATACTGAATCCTTTATATTAGTATATTAGTTTTAAAAACTAGATGTTGTACATTATTCTTGGAATTGCCATTGCCTGTATTCTTTTTTTGGGATATAGATACAGTAACCTTACTACTCTACTTAAGTCTAAAAATCAAGAACTTACACATACAAAAACGCAATTAGATGCAGAGCATCAAAAGCATCAAGAATTCATCTCTGCGCTCAGTCAGGAATTGAGAACACCACTCTACGGTATCATGGGATTGACTAATATCCTCATGGAAGAGCATCCTAATTTACAACACAATAAAAGTTTAAAATCCTTAAAGTTTTCGAATGATTACCTACTGACGCTGATAAATAATGTAGTACAGGTCAATAAATTAAATGATAATGAGTCTGCCGATACCAATACGAGTTTTGATATACAGGATATGACACAAAATATTGTCAATTCCTTCAGCTATGCGACTTCTAGTAATGATAACGCGCTGGTATTTAATTACGACAAGGAAATTCCTGAAATACTGATTGGTAACCCTGCCATTTTATCTCAGATACTCATGAATCTGATTAGCAATGCACTGCGATTTACCAAAAATGGAGCTATTGTTTTTTCGGTAAATATGATTAAGAAAAAAGCACAAATGTGCACGGTTTCTTTTAGGATTCAGCATGATGGTAATGAATTAAGTAAAGAAGATGAAAAATCGATATTCCAAGAGTTTATCAATATCGATAAAGCGAAAAAAACGTATTTAGGTTCTGGTTTTAATGGTAGAATCGTACGACAATTAGCGGCTTCGATCAATGGAGAAATCGTATTACAAAATGATACTAAGGAAGGGTCTGAATACGCTTTCTTATTAGAGATGGAAATGCCTGATACTGTAGTAACGCAGCAATCACCTACTAATACCAAAAAAAGAATTCTAGTAGTCGATGATAATAAGCTAAATCTATTGGTCGCTGATAAGATTTTATCCAAAGAAAATTTTGAATGTACTACCTGTGATAATGGATTTGATGCTATCGAATTAGCAGAAAATAATACCTATGACATCATATTAATGGATATCAATATGCCAAAATTAAACGGTATTGGTACTACGAAAAGAATTCGAAAATTTAATACCGAAACACCAATCATTGCACTAACAGCAGTGGATGTTACTCAGTTAAACCGACAGATTATGCAGGCTGGATTAAATGATTACATACTAAAGCCTTACGGAAAAAAATCATTACTAGAAATTATCGATAAGTATGTGAATACTGTACAATGAAGACAGTAGTGTTTAATTAAGCATTATTTTTTGGCCAATATTCAGAATTGCATTGTGCTTTAACGCATTTTTCTTACAGATCTCGGATACCTCTAAATCATACCTGTGCGCAATATCGTATAAGGTATCCCCTTTCTTAACTACATAAATTTGCTGAGGAGTTTCCCTTTCTACTACATCCTTTTCGGTGGCTAATACGATGCTACTTTTTTTACGCGACTTGTGTAAACTGGGGGTACTCCATTTTTTAGTCACTACTGTATGAGGCGCTCGTATCGCATTGGTACTATCAAATGCAAATAAATATTCGGGATGTATGCTCTCTCCTTTATAACGTACTTCTAAGTGTAAGTGGCTTCCTCTGGCATTTCCTGTTACCCCTCCAGTACCAATCACTTGTCCTTTGGCTACTTCTTCATTTTCTTGTACTAAGAACTCTGTTAAATGCGCATATACCGTCTCTAAACCATTGGCATGTCTTACTACCACTGTATTTCCATGCCCTCTACGATACTTTGCAAAACGTACTTTGCCTGCTAATAAAGTACGTACTTCATCTCCTGTTTGTAAATCTACATCGATACCACAATGCCCTCTTCCCCTTCTCCATCCATACCTAGAGGTAATGACCATTTTATGACTCACAGGAGCTGCAAAAGTACTGTCTTGGAAATCTAATGTAATAGGAAATACAGCTTCAGATGTTTTTTTATAGCAGTTAAACAATTTTGTATTCCAATCTGTATGATAAACAGCAGCAATTAAATCTTGATCAGATTTTCGTCCGATTAAACTATCGATACTAGGATTTATCTTATAAATAGGTATGGAAGTATATGTAGTGTTTAATAACACTTTTTGTTTTGATACTGGCACAAGTGGTAGCTCCTGTGCATGCATAAATATAAAATTACAAAACAATAGTACTAGAACAAGTAAGCCTTGTTTTCCCTTCTTCAAATACATGAACATTCAATTAAGATAATATAAACGTCTATTAAAATTACTTTTTAATAAGACTGTGTGACAAATATAGGTGTTACATTTTTAATCAGTTTCTTCCCCCGAAATCGCTTAAAAGAGACAGTAAAACCTATAATTCAATGATTTTTAACCATTAAAGATGGCAATATAACACATTTTTTAAATGATTTATGAATAAACTACTAGCTTTTTAACATTCTTTAAGAACTCTGTAGGAAAAGTTTAGTAGGCAGCATTACAATAAATGAAAGAACTGATAGTTTTATGTAGAGTATTTATAAGACTAATTTAAATAACCATTTATAATAACCATGAAAAAAGTAATCACAGTATTTAGTTTGTCCGCAGCTTTAGTTGCTACCTCTTGTGTATCTAAAAAGAAATTCTTAGCTGTAGAAGCGGATTTACAAAACACAAAAAGTTCTTTACAAAAAACAACAGTGGCTAAAGAAGAGCTAGAAGCTAAGTTTGCTAAAATAGAAGCCAGAGTAGCAGATTATAACACCAAAATCAATTCATTAAAAGCATCTAATGATGAACAAATGGTCATGGTAGAGGATTTAGCTGTAATCTCTAGCAATACTAAAAAGAAAATGAATGAAACACTTGCTAAAGTAGACGCTACTAAATTGGCTGGTGCTAAAACATTAAAAGATTCTATGAACTTGGCAGTTTCTCATAACCTTAAAAATTCTTTAGACGATAAATTAAAAGGAGATAGCGAAGATGTATCTGTAGATATCGATAATACAGTAGTAATGATCTCTATTGCAGATGATATGCTATTCAAAAGCGGTAGTTATAGAGTAAGCAACAAAGCGAATGAAGTACTAGAAAAACTAGCCAAAGTAATCAACTCTGAACCAAGTTTAGAAGTAATGATCGAAGGACACACTGACTCTAGAACCATCAGCACTCCTGCATTAGAGGACAACTGGGATTTAAGTGTAAAAAGAGCAACGTCTATCACTCGTCTATTACAAAAGAAATACGATGTAGATCCTTCTAAATTAATTGCTTCTGGAAGAAGTAGCTATAAGCCATTAGTAGAAAATGATACCGAAGAAAACATGGCTATCAACAGAAGAACTAGAATTGTATTACTTCCTAATTTAGATAAATTTTTCTCTATGTTATCAGCGAACTAATCAGCGGATATAATATCATAATAGACCTAGAGAGGTTGTTACCCATGTAATGACCTCTTTTTTTTATCCATTATCATAGGGTTTATGAATATCTAGGGCGTTCCCCAAGGGTCGGGCTATCCGCTATATCTTTTTTGGTTTTTTAAAGAAAACCAAAAAAGGATGCCGCTGCTATCCCTAACGCAAAAATAAGTTTTTAAAATAGTCTTCTAGATAGTTAAAAAAATAAAATACTAATGAAGATACATACATTGAAGCGATGTAAACTTTTTTGATCTACCGATACAAAGAAAGTTTTGTAACCAAATGCAATGCAGTATTTTTTACTATACAGCAGCGTTCGAAAATTCAAAAACTTCAGAATTTTATAGTAGATTATAAAAGAGGTAAACTACTTCTTACTCTGGCTAAATAGTAAAAAGAAGGGATACTATGACTGTCTAGATTAATAGCGCTATACTATACGAATCTTATAGATCGTACTAGCCGATATATGTATTTACGCTCGTAGTTAATTGGCAGGTACTATGCAACATATGCTTAAATCGTAGTGCCAAATGCTCATCATCAAACTTCATGGCCTCGCTAATACTATTGGACAATACCAGTTCTCCAATAAGATACTCCACAAAATAAGTTTGATCATCTGTCAATAATACATATTCAGTAGTCATACATTAATTATTTACTCAAGTGTGCCATAAATAAGCCACTATCAATTTTTGTATTACAAATGTATCGTATATACACGGTGTTTTTAGGAAAGTATAAAGATGTTATCCAACTGTTATCCACAATACAGATTAAGTGTATATAGTCTCTACATGATGAAAGTGATATAGATTTTTTTAGTGGTGATGCCTTAACCTAATCGATAATAAGCACATTTTAAATAAGCGCCTTCAGGAAAGATAACAGGATGATCTACATCATGGTACGTTTTAGATTCAATCTTAAAAAATGCTCCCATAGCCTTCATATTTTGTTCGCAGATTTCAAAAAAATCAGTAGCCAAAACCCTCGAAGAACAAGAAGCCAATACCAACACCCCTCCACTAGTTACTAATTGTGTTCCTAATCTAGCCAATCGAGCATAACTATTTTTAGCTTTACCAATTTCAGCTTCTCTTTTAGCAAATGATGGAGGATCGATAACCACTACATCAAATTTTTGTCGCTGGTCGATTAATTGCTGTAACCCTTCAAAAGCATCGACCGCCATACAAGTATGTATTCCGCTATGTGTATTGAGTGCAGCATTTTTCGCAGCCATCTGTAATGCCTGCTTGCTAATATCTACACTAGTGACTGCGGTAGCCCCACCTGCCAACGCATGTACAGAAAAACCACCAGCATATGAAAATACGTCTAATACCGTTTTTCCGTTAGACAGCTCCCCTACTCGCTTTCGATTGTGCCTATGATCCAAGAAATATCCTGTTTTATGCCCCTTGATCACATTGGCAGAAAACTGGATTCCATGCTCTTCGAATACAATCACCTCATTCGTTAGCGTTCCATACACTACTTGTCCATCATAGATACCATACGTTTGCTCTAAAGCTTGTACATTTCTACTAAGACGTATCACCACTGTAGTACACTTGGTAACTTGAATAATATGTGGAATGATTTGATTTAAATAAGGAAACCAAATTGCTGCATATAACTTGATGACAGCCACACCTGCATATACATCGGTAATAAAACCAGGCATGTGGTCATTTTCGCCATATAATAAGCGATAACTATTCGTCGCTGTAGCTAATAGAGGTACTCGCAAAGCATATGCATTCTGTAGGGTCTGCAAAAACCAATCGCTATTAATCTGCGCTGGTTTTTTAAACTGTAGTAATTTGATACGAATCGGTGAAAAAGGATCATATAAACCAATAGCCAAAATGCTATTCTTTTTCTGATCATATACAATCGCTATATCTCCTGCGTTTGCTGTAGTATTTTGTTTAACGATACTATCTGCAAAAATCCAAGGATGTGATTTCTTCACCATTTTCTCTGCAGAAGGGCGTAGTTTTATTGCCAATCGTTTTATGGCTATACTCGGAACTATTTGCATATATCAAGAAAAACTTGTGCCGTAGCAATATATTATACTAATTGTGAGTATTTCTTATATACAATACTCACAATTAGTACTGTATTCATCTATACAGATTCATTTTCATTATTGTTATCCATAAATAATTGGTTGATTTTGGAGCGCAATTTTTTTCCATAATCTTCTTGTAGCCAATCTCTATAGTTTTTAGTACTCTTACTGATACAGTAGGAATACCTTCTTACTCTATATTCTATATCTTGATCTAATAACTTACTAAGGATACGGGCATCAAATACATCCTCGCTATTCTCTACACACATTTGAGCATGTTGAGCGATAGAATCCTCTAATACACTCTTACTACGTAAGCCATATTTTTTAGTATTCGCATACGCCTCTTCGATATCAAAATCAATGACAGTAGAATTGGCAAATTCTTTTCGAATTTCGGCAGGCATTACGTACTTAAAGTTGCGTTCGATTTCCTCATCGCTAACCAAGTTATCATAATAAAAATCAGGGGATCTAAAAATAGCTTGCCAATCAATATCACCACTCCATAAACCGAATCGTGCAATGTTATTCCCCATGTCGATGATCGCAAACTCTGATTTATTAGGCAAAATTCGAGACCCCCTACCAATCATCTGGAAGTATAATGTAAGGGATTTTGTCGCTCTATTAAGGATAATACTTTCTACAGTAGGCTCATCAAAACCAGTAGTTAAGATACTTACTGAGGTAAGAATAGCATCAGGCGTATTTTTAAACCAAGCTAATATGTCTGATCGCTCTTGTCTGCTATTCGTATTGTCTAAATGTCTAATAGGGTATCCCGCTCTGTAGAATGTATCGTATACTTGTACAGAAGTATTGATACCGTTATTAAAGATCAATGTTTTTTTCCCTTTAGACCGCTCTTCATATGCTTTTAAGAGTTTATCCTGCATCAAAGCATTGGTATACAACTCTTCAGAAGACTTTACGGTATAATCTCCATTCATTCCTATTTTTAGCGAGCCTAAGCCTACATCATAGGTATACGTTACAGGTTTTGCTAAAAAGTTTTTACCTATCAGTGAAGGGATTGTATCCCCTACGATAAGTTCTCTATAATTATCTTTCATCGGTAGCTTCATATTAGAGCTCAGCGGTGTTGCTGTCACCCCTAGAATGAAACACTTATTGAAAAATTTAAATAATTTTCTAAAAGAATTGTAATGCGCTTCATCGATGATCACCATACCGACATCATCGATCTCTAGCTTATCATCATTCAATCGGTTATTAAGCGTTTCTACCATCGCTACGAAACACATGTACTCGTGCTGATCTTCAAGCTTCTTTACATTACTATTAATGATTTTATTCTTTACACTAAACTCAGAAAGCATGTTAGAAGTTTGAGCACACAATTCTATTCTGTGTGTGAGTACCATTACCTTCTTCTTTTTCGTTTCAATGTACCTACGTACGATCTCAGAAAAAATCACCGTCTTACCTCCCCCAGTAGGAAGTTGGTATAACAAGTTATAATTCTCGTTAAATTCCTCTAATCGACTAAAAATCTTATCTATATCCCTAGCTTGGTAGTCATATAGTACTTTTGGTCCTTTCTTTTTAGTATCTGTGGGTTGTACCCCCATGAGCATATCAATTAAAAAATAAGCTACAAAATTAAGCACTTTGTAGACTTATATAAAGTAAAAGCACAATTATATTTTTTCTCCTACGCAAAATCTTTCAGTAAATGTGTTAATTACTCTTAATATACAGCTCATTTCGTCCCATTGTTTTAATTTTAATTGCGGAAACAAAAAACTTATTAATGGATCAAAAAGAGAAAGATGCTACTCCTGTACAACGACTATTAATCCCCAAACCAATACTATATCTAGCGAAATTATTAGATAGCATTTCTCCCTATATAAGCATGCGCTATGGGGCTCGCTTATTTCTTACACCTTTTAGATATAAAATGCCTTCTCGTGAGAAAAAAATGTTCGAAGATAGTTTACAAGAAAAGGTATACATCCCTAAGATCAAAAAACATGTAGTGGTATATACCTATGGCAATAGCGATCAAAAAATCCTTTTAGCACACGGATGGTCTGGTAGTGGCACACAACTGTCTGTCATTGCAGAAGCCTTATTAGCTAAGGGATATAGCACCGTCAGTTTTGATGCACCTGCACACGGACAATCTCCGGGCAAACTAAGTATGATGCCTTATTTTATAGAAACGATTCAACATCTATCTGCTACTAAAGGACCTTTTTACGCAGCTATCGGTCATTCTTTAGGAGGTATGTCTTTATTAAGAGCTGTAAAGTATGGCCTTCCTATAGAACGCTTAGTTATCATCGGTACTGCTAATAGCATCACAGCTATTACCCGTAATTTCATGAAAAACATGCAACTATCCGAGCGAACAGGACAGATGATGAAGGCCTATTTCGATGAAAAATTCGGAGAAGACCTCGATAATTACTCAGGAAGTATATCAGCCAAAGATGTACACATTCCTACATTAGTCATCCATGATCAACATGATGTGGATGTACATTATAGTGCTGCCCATGAGATCAATGCAGTATTAACTAAGGGAGATTTATTAATTACAGAAAAATTAGGGCATCGAAAAATTTTAGGAGATCCTACTGTTATCCAACAGATAGTTGAGTATATACAAGTCACTAGCAACTGTTAAGTCATTTCATTTTTTACGACTATATAGTAGAACCCAAAATTATACAATCAGGATATGAAAACAATTACTTATTTATACGTATGTTTACTTTTTATAAGCTGTACAGGTAAAGCACAAGAGACAAAAAGGGAAGCGACAAAACCAACTTTTTCCGTCACTAAAACAGCTAAAGAATGGAAAGAAATCCTAACACCTGAACAATATTATATATTGCGCCTAGCAGGCACAGAACGTCCATTTTCTAGTCCACTAAACAAATTGTACAAAGAAGGCGTTTTTAAATGCGCTGGATGTAAGAGTCCTGTATATGAAAGTGCACATAAATTTGACAGTGGTACAGGTTGGCCCAGTTTTGACAGGGCTGTCGCTGGAAGTATCGCATTAGATACAGACCACAAAATAGGATACGCTAGAACCGAATTGCTTTGCGCTACCTGTGGAGGGCATCTAGGACATGTATTCAATGATGGGCCACAAAAAACCACTGGCAAAAGGCATTGCATTAATGGAGATGCCTTAATTTTTGAACCTAAATAAAAATACTATGAATAAGTATCCATTTCAGCAATCAGAATCCGAATGGAAAGCAAAACTAACCGAAGAGGAATATCGTGTTTTAAGACAATCAGGAACTGAACGCCCTTTTACAGGTATCTATAACCACCATAATCAAGATGGAACCTATACTTGTAAAGCTTGTGATACTCCTTTATTTAACAGCGATACTAAATTTGAAGCTAGCTGCGGATGGCCTAGTTTTGATCAATCCTTAGAAGGTAGCATAGAATACGTAAGAGATGCCTCCCATGGTATGATCCGAACAGAAATCTTATGTACGAACTGCGGAAGTCATTTAGGACATGTATTTAATGATGGGCCTACTGAAACAGGACAGCGGTACTGTGTGAATTCTATCAGTTTAGACTTTACATCCACTAAATAAATCAAATATTCTAATTCTTTAACTCCATAACTCCATTATTTATACAATATAATCACCAAGGGTATTATCGAAACTATGTAGACAAAATAATTACACGTGATAGATGTATGATGAAGTGCTTTACACTTATCTTTATTTCAGCAAAAATCTTCGCTCTTTTCTGAAACAAAAACTCTTTGTTTAAAAAAATAAAGGTGTTTTGTGTAAAAAATTAATAGTATTATACTATTTTGGAATACTTATTGCAGATATTAATTAATAACATAAATTTGAATACAATCATGAAAAAAATAATTACACTTATTTGTTTCTCTTTTCTGTGTTTTACCTCGTGTGTAGAAGATGATGAAGTAGACTTAGACACTATCGGTATTACTTATGAATTAGATAATGTAAACTTCGAAATAGCTAATGGTGATACTATTACTTTTACATTTCCTACCGAGCTTTTCTCCTCAGACAAAGTGCTAGTATTTAGATTTTTAGGAACACAATTCGGTAAAGATGTCTGGGAACCACTACCGAGTATCTTTTTTCTCGAAAATAATCTTATAATTAATTATAGATTTGATTTCTCTAGTACACGTGTCAATATATTCTTAGAAAGTAATAATCCTGATTCTCTAACCCCATCATTTACTGACAATCAGGTTTTTAGAATCGTAGTAATCCCAGCAGAGTTTGCTAATGATACAGCCGTGGATCTAAATAATATAGATTCAGTAATGTCTGCGCTAAAAATACAAGAATCAGACATTGAAAAATCTGCACTAAATTAACACAATAACAACTATTACACTTCCTAATTAACATTTATTAAGAGGTTAACACCTACTACACATTGAATTCCTTATTTTAGTAGCAAAACACTAAGACATGTAGTATTATGGTATACACCAAAATCATTTCTGGTTTTGCCTAATTATATGTAAATTCGTAATCTGAAAAAATTGACATTTTATGAGTTCATATGATATTATCGTATTAGGAAGTGGGCCTGGTGGTTATGCTACTGCTATCCGTGCTTCTCAACTGGGGTTTAAAACTGCTATTATCGAAAAAGAGAGTTTAGGTGGTATCTGTCTAAACTGGGGGTGTATTCCTACCAAAGCATTACTAAAAAGTGCACAAGTATTTGAATACCTTAAGCATGCTGCTGATTATGGGCTTACTGTAAAAGAATTTGACAAAGATTTTGGTGCAGTAATCAAAAGAAGTCGCGGTGTGGCCGACGGAATGAGCAAAGGAATACAGTTCTTAATGAAAAAGAACAAAATTGATGTGATTAATGGATTCGGAAAACTAAAATCTAGCAAAGTCATTTCAGTTTCTAAAGATGATACAACCACTGATTACGAAGCAAAACATATTATCATTGCTACTGGTGCTAGATCTAGACAATTACCTAATTTACCACAGGACGGTAAAAAAGTAATTGGTTACAGAGAAGCCATGTCATTACCTTCTCAGCCTAAGAAAATGATTGTAGTAGGTTCTGGCGCTATTGGTGTAGAATTTGCTCATTTTTACAATTCAATGGGTACTGATGTAACTATTGTAGAGTACCTACCAAACCTTGTCCCTGTAGAGGATGAAGAAGTATCTAAACAATTTACAAGAAGCTTCAAGAAAGCAGGCATTAAAGTAATGACCAACGCTTCTGTAGAGTCTGTAGACACTAGTGGTGAGGGCGTAAAAGCTACCGTAAAAACTAAAAAAGGAGAAGAAATACTAGAAGCTGATATTGTGTTATCTGCTGTAGGTATTAAAACCAATATAGAAAATATCGGATTAGAAGAGCTTGGAATTGCTACTGATAGAGATAAAATCGTAGTAAATGATTGGTACCAAACCAACATCCCAGGTGTATACGCAATTGGTGATGTAGTAGCGGGGCCTGCTTTAGCACACGTAGCTACAGCAGAAGGAATTACTTGTGTAGAAAAAATAGCAGGACTACATGTAGAGCCTATTGACTACGGAAACATCCCTGGATGTACATACGCATCTCCAGAAATTGCAAGTGTAGGAATGACTGAACAGCAAGCTAAAGATGCTGGTTACGAACTTAAGATTGGTAAGTTTCCATTCTCTGCATCTGGAAAAGCTAGTGCAGCAGGTACAAAAGATGGTTTTGTAAAAGTGATTTTTGATGCTAAATACGGAGAATGGCTCGGATGCCATATGATTGGTGCTGGAGTTACCGACATGATCGCAGAAGCTGTATTAGGAAGAAAATTAGAGACTACAGGCCATGAAGTTTTAAAAACTGTTCACCCACACCCTACTATGAGTGAAGCGGTTATGGAAGCTGTAGCAGATGCATATGACGAAGTAATACACCTATAAGTACATTTAGCTTTAGATATTATAAAAAAAATAGGCTGTCTGAAAAGTGTTTCAGACAGCCTATTTTTTTTAGTTACCTTCATAACTAAACGTCATTCTATTATAAAATTTGACCTATAACTTTCTGATCTTTGAGGGTGCTACAAATACTAATTAACCATTTCATCTGCAATGGTACCAATACTCCAACAACCATAATAACCCACAGAAGTGATTGCCTCAGTAACGATTTCTTACAATTCTAGAAATTCTTGCCGCAATTCGCGAGAACTTTTACTTTTTAATTTCTTAACCAAAAATCACTTATAAAAGCCGATGCTAAGATTAGAGATCAATTTGCGTTAGGGATAGCAGCGGCATCCTTTTGGTAGCGCCTTTAGTGCTGCCAAAAGATATAGCGGATAGCCCGACCCTTGGGGAACGCCCAAAAAATTAACACTAAACTATATCGGATTTAAGACAAAAAACTCTGAATAGCTAAATGATAGCTTTGCATACCAAAACCAAGAATCACCCCTTTTGCATTAGGAGAAATATAGGATTGGTGCCTAAATGCCTCTCTAGCAAATGTATTAGAGATATGCACCTCTACCACACCTACACTCACTGCTTTAATCGCATCTGCAATCGCAATAGAGGTATGTGTATACGCACCTGCATTGAGAACAATACCATCATACACTGTATCTGCCTCCTGTATTTTAGTGATCAACTCCCCCTCTATATTAGATTGAAAATAATCCAGTGTACAGGTTGTGAATTCTTGTTGCAATGTTTCGAAAAAGGCTTCGAAAGTTTGACTACCGTAGATACCAGGTTCTCTTTTACCTAGTAAGTTTAAATTAGGACCATTTAGTACTAATAATTTCATATACTATTATTGATATTCTTCTTGTTGAATAATTCTTCTATTATTTTTGGTTTTAAACAGGTATCCTACAGATACCTGTGCAACCGAATTTCTTTTAGCCACCTCATTTTTACTAATATCTGAAATTCCAATAACGTATCGCAATTGAAAAAACAGACCACTCTCTAGTTTATATCCTACTCCAGCTACCCAACTTGTATCAAAATCATTAAATGAATTAAAGAAAGGATCACTATCTTCTATAACATCATTAGAAACAGAATTAAGCAACGAAACTTGAGGTCCTGTCTCTAAACTAATATGTGAATTGACAAAGTACTTAACCACCAATGGCAATGATAGGTAATTTAAACTCACATCTTGCTCCTCATCAGCTTCGGTAAACGAATATCCTAATGCCGAGTACAATAACTCACCCTGCACATAAAAAGTAGTCGTTATTGGATATTCCAAAACAGCACCTAGATGCACTCGGATTCTAGCATCGGTATCAGGTACATCACCTGTAATATTAGAATAATTAACCCCCGCTTTAAAACCTGCACGCGCATACAAAGGATTATAATCTATTTTTTGGGCTGTGGTTATCGCTACACATCCTAGTAATAAGAAAAAGAAAAGTAATTTTTTATGCATATGTTTAATTATAAATTGAAGTGATTTACACTCTTTTGATTTTAGCAAAAAGTAAAGATGTTGTGATTAAAAGCCGTAATTTTTCGTTGCATAGTAGCGCTAGAAAACTCAAAAATTGCAAAATATAAAAGGTCGTTTTCATAGCAAATTGAAAAAAGTATTATCACTTCACTGTCAAAAATAATTAAAATTATTCTATTATGTTGACAAAAACCAGTAAAGCAATGCTATTACTGGCTCTATCAACAATTTGTATAAAACTATACACGGGATATTATAATGATTGATGAATACATTTTTCAGAACTTATACCCTACAGATAGCTGTAGTACCACTAAACTATGGCTATTGGGTTCATTTTTAAAGGTTTTAGTAAACCCAAAAGTAGCTCTAGTACCAACAAACACACTATTAGCGAATTGGTAACCTAGCCCAAAATTAGCAGCAGTGACGAAAGAAGTAATTTCTTCATTGACCTTGTTATCAAAAACTTCTTTCACTTCCACTCCTTCTTCTAAGAAGGTAGCTTTACTCACTTCTTTAGCAGCTATTAAAAACCCTATCTGCGGGCCTGCCTCCAAGCTCAATCCTTTGATAAGATATATCTTAACTAGTACAGGAATCTGTAAATAATCTATCTTTACTACAGATTCGAAACTACTTTCTTCCTGTTTTTCAGACACCCTTACTCCTTCGCCAGAATACATCATTTCAGATTGCAAAGCAAACCGCTCAGTGAGTGGGATCTCTGTAACCACTCCTAGATGAAAACTAGTTCTCGTACCGAATTCAGACGCTCTGTCCCCTATCCTATTCGAAAAATTAGCTCCTGTCTTTATACCAAACCGCAGCATTTCTTCTTGCGCTTGTACTGTAACTAATGATACTAATACAAGCATCGTAATTACTATTCTTTTCATCTAGTTATTCTATTGCTTAAACTATTCAAAACGAGTCGACATCTAATCGTATAGAAATTTTAGCACACAGACTTGTTTTAAATTTTTATATTATGCCTTCCAGAGATCGTAAAATAGCGTCTAATGATGCATCCGAAACCCTACACTATATAGTGACTAAAAGTGATGATTTGTTACCCCTAAATGATACTTTTTTTCGCCTAAAACTTTTATTATTTAGTAAACAGCTAAAAAACAAAAACATATGAAAGCTTATTTTTTCATAAAAAAACAGAAAAACTAAATCATCGCGTCAGAAAAGCGTAGAATCTAAGTATTGAACTCGTTTTTACAGCAGATGGTAGAAAAGTTCGCATCGCTTCTATATATTTACCTTATGAAATGGGAACACGCATTAAGAGATTACCAACATTACCTCCGAATAGAAAGAGGACTTTCTGAAAATTCGATCATCAACTACAGTTTAGATATCGAACGACTGATCAAATATCTAGCACAGCACTCCATTACTACCACTCCTATCACTATCGAAAAGGAAACAGTGCAGCATTTTGTTTTCGAAACTGCCAAACTGGTCAATGCACGTTCGCAAGCACGTATTATTTCGGGACTAAAGAGTTTTTTTAATTACCTAATTTTCGAACAATACCGAGAAACCAATCCAATGGAGCTGATAGAATCTCCTAAAATAGGCAGAAAATTACCAGATACCCTATCTACAGAAGAGATCGATCAGATCATCGCCCAAATAGATCTCGGCACATCAGAAGGGGAGCGTAATCGCGCCATTATTGAAACCTTATACGGGTGTGGACTCAGAGTTACAGAGCTTATAGAACTAAAATTATCAGACCTCTATTTCGATGAAAATTTTATTCATATAACAGGTAAAGGTGATAAACAGCGATTTGTACCCATAGCAGCTGTGACACAAAAATACATTTCGATCTACACTACCCAAATCCGAAATCACCTATCGATACAAAAAGGACATGAAGATATTGTGTTCCTAAATCGCAGAGGTAAACAACTGACCAGAGCCATGATTTTTACGATCATCAAACGACTGGTTACCAAAGCAGGTATACAAAAAAACATCAGTCCCCATAGCTTACGACATTCTTTTGCCACACATTTACTAGAAAACGGTGCCGATCTTAGAGCTATTCAACTGATGTTAGGACACGAAAGTATTACCACTACAGAAATCTATATGCATTTAGATAAAACCCATCTTACACAAGTAATGCATACCTATCATCCTAGAAAATAATATGGGCGTTCCCCAAGGGTCGGGCTATCCGCTATATCTTTTAGTAGCACTAAAGGCGCTACCAAAAGGATGCCGCTGCTATCCCTAACGCAGCCATAATATCACACCCCCTCATAAATAGATCAGCACAAAAAACAATATAGCAACTCAAAATTATACCTAACTTCCGATTGTAGAAAGCGAGGCAAAAACTCATAAAAAAAGACTGTCTGAAAAGACAGTCTTTTTTAGCTATGCTAAGAAGTGATTTAATCACTTCTTCAGTATCATAATTATCGAATTACTTGCCCCTGTGGTGTAGCTGTATTCGGAGTCAATGTTAATAAATCTCCCGCTGCATCCGTAGGCTGTATCGTTGCAGACAATGGTTTTAGAAAGAAAGGAGTTTTATCCTGATCATCAACAGGTTCTACAGAGATCACTATATCTGCTCCTTTAAGACTAAGCGGAAAACTTAATCCATCTGGTGCTATAGAATTGTTTAAAAAATCTTCTCCTGGGAATAGAGGCGCTGGATTGTTATTACCACTAAACGAATTAAAATCATCTGGCTTAGCTGGATCTGTAAATGTACCTGTGGATACAGGAACGCCATCAACTACTACCCATCCTTCATATTTCCAACCACTTTTTAAGCCATTTAATTGCAAACCAGCAGTATCCGTACCAGAAGAATTATCAATAAACCACACGCCAGATTCTTCATTAGTATCATCATTATCTGTAGGAGTCTCCATAACAAAAGTACCTGATGTACCTGTAAATGAGGTTACAGCTTCTTCAAAACTCAGTGCAGCAGAATTTCCATCAAAAGTTCCTTTTAAAATGCGTGTAAGAGAAGGTTTATCATCATTATCGCCTTTTTGCTCGATAGTAAGCATAAATTCGGTAGCTTTTTCTAAATCAGAAGCTACAAATGTAAATACCTTTTCAGTACTAAGGTCGTCAAACTTTTCTGTACCCTTTAATTCGCCATCTACTAATATCCATCCTTGGTACTTTGTATCATTGGTTAATTTATCTAAATTAAATGTTTTTAATGTTAGATTGGCCACCGCAGGTCCATCATCATCACTAGAGCAAGCATTTAGCCCCAATAAACCTAATGCAACCATGGAGATCGCTATCATTTTTTTCTTCATTCTTATCTATATTTTATTCCATAAATTAATGATCTAAATTTAAGTATAAAATTCGTATAAAATTGTACGTTTTACACGTCAACTTATTGTGCGATAACTATTACATTATGCTTGTGATGGTGGTGTTTGCGGTGCTGGCTGTTTAAACAATTCTATATATGCACTCCCTATAGCAGTAACAAGATCTCCTGCCAATAATGACTGATAGCCTGTTTTCTGTATCGATACATCTCCAGCACTACCATGTAAATATACCCCCAATATCGCAGCGCTCACAGGATGGTATCCTTGTGCAATAAGTCCTGTAAGTATACCTGTCAGAACATCTCCGCTACCAGCGGTAGCCATTCCTGGATTTCCAGAAGTATTTACATATAATTGCTCTTTATCTACAATCATGGTATTAGGCCCTTTGATCACTACGATGCAGTTGTATTTTTTAGACAATGCTTTTACTTTGTCTATTTTATCAAAATCATTTTGCCATTCACCAATCAGACGTTTTAGTTCACCAGTATGTGGAGTAAGAATGGTATTTTCTGGTATTTTAGCTAATAATTCTGGCTGTGTAGCGAGCATATTGATACCATCTGCATCAATCACTGCCGGTACCTTGATAGCATCTAAAAAATTTCCGAAAGCTTGTATTGTTTTCTCATGCATTCCTAATCCTACACCTATACCTACAGCTGCGGGTTCAAAATCAATAGCTATTTCTGTAATATAATCATCTTCATCATCAGTAATTACCATCGCTTCTGGCACTCTAGTTTGCAGCGTAGTATACCCACATTCTGGAATATACGCTGTAGCCAATCCTGCGCCTATACGTAATGCCGCTTCAGTAGCTAGCACCATACTTCCTATCTTCCCATAACTACCACCCACTAGTAAACAATGCCCGTAAGTACCTTTATGCGCATATTTATGCCTTGGTTTGTAGAGACTCAGCACTTCATTTTTACCTATTAATTCAGCTACTCCAGGGGTTTCTACTATAAATTTACGATCCAATCCTATATCGATCACTTCCATATCCTGAGTATATTTACCAGTTTCAGGCAAGAAAAATATTAATTTAGGTAGCTGAAACGTAACTGTTGTAGAGGCATAAATAACACCTTCAGGGTCTTCTGGAGCACGATCTGCATAAATCCCTGAAGGGACATCTATAGATAAAGTAAAACACCTAGCCGCATTAATATGCTGGATCAAATCAATCACCCAAGGCACTATTTTTCGATTCAATCCTATACCAAAAATGGCATCAATCACCATATCTTCAGGTTTGATGTCTGGTAATTGCTCGGCAGATTTTAATTGTGTTGGCCACTCTGGTGCAATCGCTTTTAGGCGATCATAATTCTCTAAAAAATCCTTAGACCTATTGTCACTAAAATTTACGATGTATGTTTTTACATGGTATCCGTGCTCTACAAGCAATCTAGAAATTACCAATCCATCTCCTCCATTATTACCCAAGCCACAAAATACATGAATCGGTATAGGAGCTCCTTGTAGTCGGTGGTGTAGCAGATTAAAAATTTGAGTAGCTGCACGTTCCATGAGCTCCGTAGAGGTTATTTTTTGGGAGGCGATTGTAACTTGATCCGCCATTCGCATTTGTGCCGCAGAAAATATCTTCACTTCTTTTTTTGTTTTAGAGGATTCAATCGGTAGCATACATTTAGATAAATGACACCTGTATATTCAATTAAGAATATCCTAATGAATCTGGTTATTAATTATAGGATTAATAAAAGTTTTAGATTCCCATGCTAATACTTTTTTTTCAAAAGTAAAAAATTATACATTTGATATTAAATATAAAGCAAACTAATGTTTAGTACGGTTACAATCTCAGGTTTATACTTCGTATTGGAGACAATTACGCCTTCTGGCGATACTTCTATAGTACGTACTACAACAACCCTTAGGGGTTAATTTATTTATACATCCTAGAAATTAAGTAGATAATCCATTTGATTGATTGAATTATCGAAATAGTACGCTTTTTTATCATTACATTTACTTAAAATATATATTTATGAACGTTCTTAAATTTGGAGGTTCTTCTGTTGCTAATGCAGCAACTATCGAAAAAGTTATAAAAATTATCCAAGAGCAAGTAGAAAAAAACTCACTATATATAGTAGTTTCTGCCTTGGGTGGTGTTACTGATTTATTACTCAAAGCAGGTGCTGAAGCCGCTGCTAATGATGAATCGTATAAAGACACATTACACGTTATAGAGCAACGCCATTTAGAAGCTGTAAAAGAGCTCATTCCTGTTGTATCACAAAGTGCCGTAATTAGCAAAGTTAAATCCGAACTAAACACATTAGAATCGCTCTGTGAAGGGGTGTTTTTACTCAGTGAATTATCTGCCAAAACGGCTGCTATGATTTCTAGTTTTGGAGAAATGCTATCTTCTTATATCATTGCAGAAGCTGCTAAAGTAAAAGGATTGGATATCGTATTAGAAGATGCCCGCTCCTTTATTATCACTACAGATTCGGGTAATGCGCTTGTCGATTACGACGAAACAAATCGCAGGTTACAATCATACAACCAAGATAACAAACATCGCATCACACTATTTCCTGGATTCATAGCAAGTTCAGTAGATGGAGAACCTACTACATTAGGTAGAGGCGGATCTGATTTTACCGCAGCGATCATAGCCGCAGCATTGCAAGCGAAGCAGTTACAAATATGGACTGATGTTAGTGGTATGTATACAGCCAATCCTAAGCTTGTAAAACAAGCAAAACCTGTATCACATATCTCCTATCAAGAAGCTATGGAACTCTCTCACTTTGGAGCAAAAGTAATTTACCCTCCTACAATACATCCTGTATTAGAGAAAGATATTCCTATTATTATCAAAAATACGTTTGATCCCGAAGCAGCAGGTACATTAATCACACGAAAGGTTACGACACAACAAAAAGCTGTCACTGGGATTACACATATAGACAGCATCGCTGTGATCTCATTAGAAGGTAGTGGAATGGTAGGTATCCCAGGGTTTTCTAAGCGCTTATTCGAAGCATTATACCAAGAAAATATCAATATCATTCTGATTACCCAAGCATCATCAGAACACTCTATATGCTTAGCAATAGAAGCTACAGATGCTGAAAGAGCAAAAACAGTACTCGACACTACGTTCCAGTTTGAAATTGCAAAACACAAATTAGAGCCTGTAAAAATTGAAAATGAAGTTGCGATTGTAGCTTTAGTAGGTGATAATATGTATGCACATCAGGGATTAAGTGGTAAGATGTTTAGTACGCTTGGAAAAAACAACGTAAATATACGTGCCATTGCCCAAGGAGCTACCGAAAAAAATATTTCTGTAGTTATAGAGAAAAAAGACATTAAAAAAGCACTAAACACATTGCATGAAGAGTTTTTTGAGGTAAAAACCAAACAACTCAACTTATTCATCACTGGTGTAGGTAATGTAGGTAGCAAACTATTAAGTCAGCTCGCCCAACAAAAAGCATATTTAAAAGAAAAACTACATCTCAAAATTAGAGTAGTTGGTATTTCTAATTCCCGTACTATGATTTTAGATGCTTCTGGTATCAAATTAGAAGCATGGCAAGAGCAATTAGGGAATGGTGAAAAAGCAGATGCCGCAGTATTTTTCGAAAAAGCGAAAGCTATGAATATTAGAAATTCAATATTTGTAGACAACACTGCCACCCCATCTATCGCTAAAGTATATAAGTACTATTTAGCAGAAAGTATGGCAGTAGTAACCTGTAATAAAATCGCTTGTGCAGATGAATACTCTAATTATGCTGAACTACAAGAATTATCTAGAAAATACAGTGCTTCTTTCTTATACGAAACTAATGTTGGTGCTGGATTACCAATCATAGATACACTTAATAACCTGATTGCTTCAGGAGATAACGTACACAAAATACAAGCAGTACTCTCTGGAAGTCTCAATTTTGTATTTAACAACTATAAAGAAGGTACTAGCTTCTATGATGTCGTAAAACAAGCACAAGAAGAAGGCTATACAGAGCCTGATCCTAAAATTGATTTAAGCGGTGTAGATGTTGCTCGAAAAATTTTAATCCTAGCCAGAGAAAGTGGCAATATATTAGAATTAGAAGACATTGAAAATGATGCTTTCTTACCAAAAGAAAGTTTAGCTACTGATACTGTAGATGATTTCTTTACTTCTCTACAAGCCAATGAACAACATTTCAAAAGTATTTTGGAGCAAGCAAATGCGCAGAATTGTCGTTTAAAATATGTAGCACAATACGAAGATGGAAAAGCAAAAGTAGGATTGCAAATGATTCCTGCAGATCACCCATTTTACAACCTAGAAGGAAGTGATAATATTGTATTATTTTACACTGATCGATACGCCACACAGCCACTGATTATCAAAGGCGCTGGTGCAGGTGCTGATGTTACAGCTTCTGGAATTTTTGCAGATATCATAAGAATTGGAAAAAAATAGCCTACAAGATGACTGATAAAATGAAAAGTATAAAAGTATTTGCTCCTGCCACTGTAGCAAATCTATCTTGTGGGTTTGATGTACTCGGATGTTGTTTAGATACTGTAGGGGATGAAATGATGATTTCGATAACTCCTACGCCTGGTATTCGCATCACTAAAATAGAAGGGGCAGATTTACCTTTAGAAACCCATAAAAACGTAGCAGGTGTAGCTGTAGAAGCATTACTAGACGCCTACAACAATCCTACGATAGGAGTCGATATAGAAATTTATAAAAAAATTAAAGCCGGAAGCGGAATTGGTAGTAGTGCTGCCAGTAGCGCTGGTGCCGTGTGGGCGGTAAATCATCTTTTAGGAACTCCTTTTAGCAATCAGGAGTTAGTAGCTTTTGCTATGGAAGGAGAACGATTGGCTAGTGGTAATGCCCATGCAGATAACGTAGCCCCTGCCCTATTAGGAGGTTTTACACTGGTACGTAGCTATACACCATTAGATGTAATTAAACTACATACTCCGCAAGATTTAGTAATGACAGTTATTCATCCACAAATAGAAGTTAAAACTTCAGACTCTAGATCTGTTATCAAAGAAAAAGTGACACTAAAAGAAGCCATTCATCAGTGGGGTAATGTCGGCGGATTAATTGCAGGGCTATATACAGAAGATTATGAATTAATCGGTCGTAGCTTAGAAGATGTGATTATAGAACCATTGCGCTCTATATTGATCCCTGAGTTTGAAAATGTAAAAAAAGCGGCCATGTCGCAGGGAGCATTAGGATGCGGTATTTCTGGATCTGGTCCTTCTATCTTTGCACTGAGCAAAAGTATGGATACCGCTACGAAAGTAGCTACTGCTATTAGAGAAGTCTACAACAGTACAGGATTAGATTTTGACATCCATGTATCCACAATAAATAATCAAGGAATAAAAATAATATCATAAAAATGCAAGAAGTACAAAAAATAGCAACAGGTTCTCCATGGGAAGACATCGTAGGATATTCTAGAGCTGTTAGAATAGGAAATACGATCGAAATATCAGGAACTACTGCTGCTGGTGAGAATGAATACGAACAAACAACTGCTATTATCAAAGCTGCAGAAGAGGTATTAAAAGAAGCAGGAGCGACATTAGAGCACGTAGTACGTACTAGAATTTATTGTACTAATATTACAAACTGGGAAGAAATCGGAAAAGCACATGGAGAGTTTTTCGGCACTATAAAACCCGCTACTGCGATGGTAGAAGTTTCTAAATTAATTGCGCCAGAGATTCTAGTAGAAATTGAGTTTTCTGCTATCATCCCTTAATTCAAATTATATACAATGCACTATTACAGTTTACATCATACTGCTCCTAAAGTAGCTTTTTCAGAAGCTGTCATCAAAGGATTAGCGCCCGATAAAGGATTGTATTTTCCAGAAAAAATCACACCACTACCTGCTACTTTTTTCGAAACTATCGAAACATTAGACAATGTAGAAATTGCATATCAATTGATACAACAGTTTGTTGGTAATGAGATCCCTGAACAAGAATTAAGAGCAATCCTAACGGATGTACTTAGTTTTGATTTTCCTGTAGTACCTGTAGAAGAAACTATCGGTACTTTAGAACTTTTTCACGGCCCGACAATGGCTTTTAAAGATGTTGGTGCACGTTTCATGGCCAGATGTCTTGGCTATTTTAATAGAAATAACAGCAATGAAGTTACGGTATTAGTAGCTACCTCAGGAGATACTGGAGGTGCTGTTGCACAAGGGTTTCTAGGTGTAAAAGGTGTTAAGGTAGTCATTCTATACCCTTCTGGAAAAGTGAGTGACATACAAGAAAGGCAACTCACTACACTGGGACAAAACATCACAGCACTAGAAGTAGATGGTGTGTTTGACGACTGTCAGGATATGGTTAAAAAAGCATTCTTAGATACCTCTATTACAGACCATAAACAATTAACCTCTGCAAATTCCATCAACATTGCGAGATGGCTTCCACAACTTTTCTATTTTGCATTTGCTTATAAACAATTAAAGCAAAAGAATAAAGATATTGTAGTCTCTGTACCTAGTGGTAATTTTGGAAATATATGTGCTGGAATTGTAGCTCATAAATTAGGATTGCCTATCAAACATTTTGTAGCAGCTACGAATAGTAATGATACTGTGGTAAATTATATGCATACGCAAACCTATACCCCACAGCCTTCTAAAGCTACAATTTCTAATGCAATGGACGTAGGAAACCCTAGTAATTTCATACGTATCCAAGAATTGTTTGACAATAATTTTGAATCGCTTAAAGATTCTTTTTCTGCCTATAGTTTTGATGATGCTACTACTAGAGAAGCAATGCAATCTATATATAAGAATACGCAATACGTAGCAGATCCACATGGAGCTGTAGGGTATTTAGGATTAAAAAAACACGGACTAAAAGATAATGAGTACGGTATATTCTTAGAAACTGCACACCCTGTAAAATTCTTAGATATTGTAGAAGAAACAGTAGCTGTAAAAGTAGCTATACCCGCACAAATCCAAAAAGTGATGGGTAAAGAAAAAGTGAGTATCCCTGTACAAAGCTATGAAGAACTAAAAACATTTTTACTTTCTTCTAAATAAATCCAGAAAAATGATTAGTTGCATAGCAGCGTTACGGAACTCAAAAATTACAAAATTTGAGTGCAAAAGACCGTTTTTTTATAGCTAATTATAAAAAGTTTAAACCACTTCATTCAATAATATATTTAAAAAAAATACCTCATAAGAAGTAATCATTTCTTATGAGGTATTTTTTTTAAATATATTGATTTTTATCTATCGAGCATATGTTTTCATAACACTGTATACGATCTCTGTAGTAGAAGCTAAATACTTAAAATTAACTGTCGTATACTTATCAGAGGTTTGATTAACAAATGGCGAATTATCTCCATTCTTAAGTTCTGAAGTAATAGTAATTGTTTCATATCCTAACTCTGAAAATATTTTAGATTCCGCAGTCGCAACATCTCTTTTAAAAACAGGAACAGAAGACTCCAATCTATATGCAGATTCCAAGCTAATATTAGATGCTAATAGTTCGATAGCACGATCTTCATCATTATCCCATCCCATATAATCTACACGATGCATCGACAAAATGTTGTACTTTTCTTTTTTCATTTTTTTGATAAACATCCTACAACCGATCATATTCGCTTCTTGATGGTCAAAAAACACAACAATAAAATTTTTAGATCGATTGGGCAATGCTTGTAGTTTAGATGCTACATAATGCGTAAGTGCTATCCCTGTAGCATTGTGTACAGCACCAGGGCTATCCTCTGCAGTATCATAATGAGCTGCTAAAACTACATATTCATCTGAATCTACCGTAGCAGGAATGATTCCATAAATGTTGCTCCCTGAATATTGTTTTCCTTTTTTATTCTGTACATTATATGAATTTCGCTTTGCATCAATATTCGCATCCTTTAGCGCATCGAACAAAAAATCTGCTACTATTTTTCTTTCAGAAGTGGAAAACCTGCTTTTTAGTTTCTTTTTCCCTTTGATAGGTATATGCCCTGTAAGCTTACCTACAATATCTTTTTGAAAATTAATTATTTGATCTTCTTTTGTAGATTGAGAAAACCCCCATTGTACATAACAAATACATAAAAGTAATATTTTACACGTATAAGACTTCATTTTGACTGACTTGTATTCTTTAAATTTTTCCGAGTGCAAATTTATAAAAACAAAAATTAACTTATACCATTTTTAATGCTGTAATTATCTATTTAAACTCAAAATAAAATTAGCAAAAACTATACCATTCAAATTTCATAAAAATTTAACTATCAAAATACTACATCCTTTTTTCTAAACCTTCTATAGTATCAAAATTGTTTTTTTCTTGATAGATTTTAATTCCGTTACAGGGGGCTTTTATACCCCCTATCTATTCAATTTGATATAATTTTCTTACAAGATCAGTATTTTCCTAATATTACCTATTAAATCCGTTTTATAGAACAGTACTTCGTTATAAGAATTGAAAAAGTAATAAAACCTTATATTGAAGTGGTTTAAACTTTTTTGATTTCAGCGAAAAACCAAGATTTTGTGATCAAATACAGTGATTTTTTAGTTGCATAGCAGCGCTACGGAACTCAAAAACCGCAAAATTTGAGTGCAAAAGATCGTTTTTATAGCAAATTGAAAAAAGTTTAAACCACTTCATTCTCTAAATTTTGGCATAGCAGCACTAAGGAAGTAAAAAATTGCAAAAATTGAATGTAAAAGATCGTTTTTATAGCAAAAAAAAGCCTAAACAAATTCTATCTAAAAAGCCAATTTCTACATTAGAAATTGGCTTTTTAGTGTATTAAAAATTTTATTTTATAAAGTGCAAAATCACTTCTATAATCTATATCCTACAGATAATTGTATCGTACTATTATTTCCATCTAAATCTATTTGAGCGCCATCAGACTCCTCAAAAACATTGGTAATACCAAAAGCATACCTAAGATCTACAAAAAAGTTATCAGTAATATTACCTCCTATACCTATGAGTGCTGAAAAATCAAATGTACTAAAATCTGCCTCTGCCTGCGTATTATCTTCCCATTCCCAAATCTTTAACCCCACTTGAGGCCCTAAATGCACATTGAACCAGTCCGAAAATTCATACTTTACCACAATAGGCAGTTGTAAATAGTTGACTTGTACTTCTTCTTCTTTATTACCTTGTGCAGAGAATTGTAATTCTGGTTGTAGTCTAAATTTATCTTTTAATACATAATCCGCAAAAAAACCTACGGCAATACCAATTCGACTATCATCTAACTCATCTATGAGATCATCTGAATTAATCGAACTGAGGTTTGCACCTATCCGCATACCGTATCTAGATTCTTGAGCAGTTATTGTGCCTAGTCCTATTATAAAAGCTACAACAATAAGTATTTTTTTATTCATCTCATAAATGTTTGGTTATTAATCTAATTTAAAATAAAAAAATGAATAATTAAGAAAATTTTACAATTTTAAATAGCATAAACAAATACTAATTCCGACAAAAGGAACATATTTTAGATATACTACTTATGATTGTAATTTTTCATTATATAAAGATTTAATAATACCATCTGAGAGCCCTATCTTAGGTACATAAATTTTTTGTGCACCACTCCATTTCATTGCGGATAAATAGATTCTTGCTGCGGGCACGATTACATCTGCTCTATCTTGATTTAGATTTAATTCCCATATTCTTTCTTCATATGACATATCGCGGAGTTTCTCATAATAGGTACTGAGGTACAAATAGGAAAGGGGTTTCCCCATACTTTTTCCACTATTCTTAAATATATTATTAATATTACCTCCTGATCCTATCAAAGAAATATCACTATATATAGTAGTATGCAATTGTATCCAATCTTTAGCTGCCTTCCATGTATCTTCATGTACTACATCATTAAGCAATCTTACCGTTCCTAATTTAAAGGACTTAGAAGCAATTGTTTTTCCATTATGGAATACTGTAAATTCAGTACTTCCCCCACCAACATCTACATATAAATACGTAGCATCTGTGTTAATTAATTCATGTAAATCAGTCATGGCTATAATCGCCGCTTCATCACTTCCATCAATAATATCTATATGTATTCCTGTTTTCTCTTTGATGAGTTTTACTAAAGCTGCTCCATTTTCTGCTTCTCTCATTGCCGAAGTTGCACAAGCTTTATAGCGTACCACTTTATGTGTTTTCATTAATAATTGATACGCCTGCATGGTATCAATCATTCTTTCTATATTCTGGTCAGATACTTTTTTGGTCAAAAAAACATCTGCTCCTAAGCGTATAGGTACCCTTACCAGACTTGTTTTTTTAAACCGTGTGGTTTTCCCTTCTTCTTCATGTATACTATTAATCAGTAACCTAACAGCGTTAGACCCAATATCAATAGCAGCATATTTTTCTATTGTTAACAAAATCTCTAATTTCCTAATTTTTGTAAATAATAATCATAAGTAGCTACTTGTGATCGTACTTTTTCTTTATCGTTTCTAATATATTGATTATTCTGATCTTCAGAAAGTTTTCTGGCTTTTACATTATCATTCCAGCAAATTTCGAATGTATCTATCAATTCTTGCTTAATATCTTGATCATATATAGGACATGAAATTTCTACACGTCTATCTAAGTTTCTACGCATCCAATCTGCGGATGATATATACACTTTAGGATTTCCTCCATTTTCGAAGATATACAACCTAGGATGCTCTAAAAACTTATCTACTATACTAATTCCTTCTATATTTTCGCTCATCCCTTCTATACCTGGAATGAGAGAACAGATCCCTCTTACTATGATACGTGTTTTTACTCCTGCCCGACTGGCCTCATATAATTTATCAATCATATCATAATCACTAAGACTATTCAGTTTTAATTGAATTCCAGAAGGCTTACCTACTTTACTATTAGCAATCTCCTTATCAATTAATTTCATCAAGGAACTCCGAGTGTAATGAGGTGATACTAATAAATGTTTGTAACGGTTTACTTTGTAATTAATTTCAAAAAACTTAAAAACTTTGTTCGTTTCTTTTAAAATATTCTCATTGGTTGTAAACAGTGTATAATCGGTATATATTTTTGCGGTAGATTCATTAAAGTTTCCTGTACTGATAAATCCATATCTTTTGATCTTTCCGTTTTCTTCTCGTTCTATGACACATGCCTTGCAATGTACTTTTAAACCCGGAACTCCAAAGATTAATCGTATTCCTTCTCGCTGCATCTTCTCGGCATACCTGATATTGGCTGCCTCGTCGAATCTAGCTTGTAATTCTATCTGTACTGTAACTTTCTTACCATTTTTAGCTGCGTTGATTAATGAACTTGCTATATGAGAAATATCAGCCAATCGATAGATCGTAATTTTTATGGTTTTTACGCGAGGGTCGATGGCTGCTTCTCTAAGAAATTTAACGGTATATGAAAAAGTATGGTATGGCGTATATTGTAAAAAGTCTTTTTGAGCAATTTTATCTAATAAATTGCCCTGAAGTCTTAATCCTGGTATAGGTAAGGGCAAAAGAGGTTGGTAAATCAAGTGGTTTTTTCCTAAATCAGGGAAATTCATATAATCCCTTCTATTATGATACCTTCCTCCTGGGATAATACTATCGGTAGTAGTAATCCCCATTTTGTTCATCAAAAACCGAAGTGTATCCTCATCTATAGTCTTATCATATACAAAACGAACAGGTTCTCCATCGCGTCTAGACTTAACACTAGTGGCTATTTTTTCGATAAAACTTTTACTAAAATCATTGTCAAAATCCAATTGTGCATCTCTTGTAATCTTAATCATATGCGCAGAGGCACTTTGATAATTAAAAATACTAAAGTTAATCTGCATACAATAGCGTATCAGATCATCTAACATGATAATGTATTGCTTTCCTTCTTTAGAAGGTAACACTACGAAACGATCATTACTTTTAGGAATTTCGATCAACGCATATACTTTTTCGCTTTGGGATTGCTCATTGCTATCCTTAGTCTGGGTGGGTTGCAATACTAACTTTACTGCTAAATAGGCTACACTATCCTTTAGATGAGGGAATTTTTCGAGATCATTCAAAATATAAGTTACCAGTGCTGGGCTGACTTTATTTACGAAATACTTACGTATAAATTGATCTTGATCCGCTGTTACTTGTTGTTCATCAACAATATAAATATCATGTTGTTTCAGCTCTTCTGTGATCGTTTTAATAATTTTAAGACTCTCAGACTGCTGCTTAATTACGATATTCGTGATTTGATCGAGTAATTCACTTGCTGTCTTGCCTTTTAAAACGTTCTTACCATCTTTTCCTGCTTGATCAATTCGCTTTATGGCTGCGTATCTTACTTTAAAAAATTCATCGAGGTTGTTTGAAAAGATTCCTATAAATCGAAGCCTTTGTATAAGTGGCACACTTGTATCGGTTGCCTCTTGTAATACTCTAGCATTAAATTGTAACCAACTTAATTCTCTATTAATGTATTGGTTTTTCACTTCGGTTTTTAGCATTTATCTAACTTCTTTAGGGAATATGGTAAATTGAGTTGTTCCTTTTTGTACATCCTTCCAGTGCGCTTGTTCAAAAGTAATAGCTACTACTCCTGCTGTAGGTAAATTATCGATAGAAGTGCTTCCTAGAAAATTAACCAAGGATGTTAATGCACTATTATGCCCAAAAATAAGTAATGAATTTACCATATCCTCACAACTGCGAATTACTTTTAATACATCAGTACCATTAAAGTCATACATTTTAGGTTCTGAATGAATGGTTTTATCATCAATCGCTAATTGCTGTACTATTAGATTTGCTGTCGTCAGCGTACGTTTAGCATCACTACTAATGATTTTATCTACCTGAGGAATGATTGTTTTTAGCTGTTTTCCTATTAAAGTAGCATCGGCAATTCCTCTGGTATTTAAGGGGCGCTGATGGTCTATTACATCAAGCTCCCAAGAGGATTTAGCATGTCTTATGATATATAAAGTTTTCATTAACGCATTGAAGGTTTAATTTGTTAGGTTTTCTTTCACAAGTCTAAGAATAAGCTGTCATTTATAGCAAATAGGCATCTGATGTAAATAGGGAAAAATCAATTGTATTTTATCAGGATATATATGTGATTTTCTTCTAAATATAAGCTTTTCGTAAGTAAAAATGATAACCATATGAGAATGAGAATACTAATTAAAAGCCCTTTTGTCGTTAAAATATACATTTATATCGAAAATAGCTTTTTTTAACCTTTTAATTAAATGTTAAATTTTAAATTTACTACGGTTAAACCTCAGACATAATCACTTACAATTCAATCTTAACTACACACAATTTATCGACTTAATATATGTAAACAGGGATAAAAGTAAGAACCGTGGGAAAAACAATAAAAAAGGGAAAGGTTAGTAAAATACTACAGTATTGTATTACAGCAATTTTATGTAGTATCGTAGTAAAAACGTATGGACAGGTAGAAGTGCCATTAGAAAAAAGAACAGAATTCACCATCAAAGGAGATTTTAAATTTGTATCAAATACTATTTTGGGAAAGGTTAGTAATGATGATGGTACAGGTAGTTTTAATCCGAATTTGAGCTATAACAGTGGTGGATTAAACAATCAGTTTCAGATGGGCTTTATAGACATCGATAATGATACTTCTACATTTAATTCTAGTAGTGCAGATTTAGCCATGTCATCGCCGTGTGCTACTATCAAGCATGTGGGATTATACTGGACAGCAGCTTATGCGGATAAAGACAGAAAACATGCGATTAACAGTATTAAAATAAAATATCCAGGAAGCACTACGTATACTACGATCACAGACGGACATGTTATCTATGATTATTATAATGATGAGGCATCTGTGTTTAAACAATATTCTTGTTACAAGGATATTACAAAGGAAGTATTGCAGTTAGATTCTCCAATTGGTACCTATACAGTAGCTAATATTCCTGCTACTACATCTGCTGTAGATAATAATGCTGCACTAGGTAATGGATTAGCTGGCGGATGGACCATGGTTGTGATCTATGAGGATACAAGCCTTAAAAGAAAGCGTTTCTATGTATATGATGGATTTGTAAATATCGATGCAAAGGCAAAACCTGTAGACTTTTCGTTCGATAACTTCCAAACGATTCCTCATGGAGAGGTACACGGAAAAATCGGGGTGATTTCTTACGAAGGTGATAAAGGGATTAGAGGGGATCGTTTTCAAGTATTCTCTGAGGATGCTAAAACGTTTAAAAGCATTACAGATAATGCGAATCCAATGAACAACTTCTTTAATGCCAATATTACTGAAAATGGAAAAAACATCACTACCAGAGTACCTGCTAGTCAGAATACATTAGGGTATGATGCCGACTTATTTGATATCAAAAACCCTAGAAACAGTATCATAGGAAATAACCAAACATCTTCTCGCTTTAGGTTACTAACGGATAATGATGGATACTCAGTAATGGCTGTAGCTTTTAGTGTAGAGATCTATGAACCTGCTATTCATATCGTAAAAAGATCTACCTATGAGGATGGCACCTATGTTTTTCCTAATGATAGGATAGCTCCTGATGAATTGATCACGTATCAATTAACGGTAAAAAATGATGGGAATGATCATGCAAAAAATGCTGTTATCAAAGATATACTACCCGAAAATGTAATTTTTGACCCTAAATCATTGACATTACCTTCTAAGCGAATAAAAGTAAAATTTGATGAGGCAACTAGAGCTCTGAATTTTTCTATCCCTAATAAAATGCTTAAAATGGAAAGCGAACCTTTCGTGATCAAGTATGCTGTACGGGCAAATGCCTCTTGTGAATTATTAGAACATACAGATCTAGTGCAAATCATTGATCAGCCAGTGACAGCTACTTTTTATGGATCTCTCAATGAAGATGTAAGACACTCTAAAGGATACAATTTTATTAATGAGTGTAATTTACCCGATTACTACCCTTTTAAACTAAGCGTAGATATGAGTGGATTAAACTGTCCTAATTTTGAAGAAAATTTCATTGCAGATCATCAAGATTTAGAAAAGAAAGAATTGCGAATGCGTTCTTCTGATAGTGATGAGAGCTCTGATCACTCTGGTGTAAAAAATAATGAAACTGCTACTGCAGCAGCTAGAGGAAAATTTAAAACTGCCAAAGAACCATTTAAAACCATTAATGACCTTATTAATCTGAATGAAATCTATTTTGAATTCGACAAATGGGCTATCACAGAAAAAGCCATGATTGAATTAAATAAAGTGATTACCTTAATGACGAAAGAATATCCTGATATGATCATTAAAATCGAAACGCACTCAGATAGCCGTGGAAATGACTCCTATAATATGTTACTGTCTCAAAAAAGAGCTACTTCTATCTATGAATACCTGATTAGCAAAGAGGTTTCTAAGCATCGAATTCTATCGTATCAAGGTTTTGGAGAAACTAGACCCATCAATAATTGTTTGGATGGTGTGAATTGTAATGAAAATGAATACAAAGAAAATAGAAGATCTAATTTCGTAATTATGTAAGAAACCTCTACTCTATTTTTTAAAGTCCAATTACTATAACGATATAACCATTTTACACCTCTGTATGTAGAGAAGTATATGACCTATTTTTTAGCGCTTCTTTATAAAATGTGGTCTTTAATTCAGATATTCGCGCCATGTGGATGTATCTAGGTCTTTTAGCAGCTCTATTTTTGGGCTTGCACAACTTGTGTAAAAAACACGCCGTACAGGGAAACGAAGTGTTTCCTGTACTTTTCGGAACGATTAGTGCTGGTTTTCTAGTATTCTTACCCTTTTTTATAGGGTCTATATATTGGCCCGATTACATGCAAGAAATAGGGTTTTATATTACCCGTATTCCATGGAAAATACATGGTTTTATCTTTATAAAATCGGTAATCATGGCGAGCTCGTGGGTATTAGCATATCAGGCATTAAAACACTTACCAATCACTATTGTAACCCCCATTCGTTCTGCAGGCCCTTTCTTTACATTTATAGGCGCTATTATATTGTATAATGAACGCCCTATTTTCTGGCAATGGATTGGTTTTTTCCTGATTATTTTCTCAGTACTACTGTATTCTAAAATCGGTAAAAAAGAAGGCATCAATTTTAAACGTAATAAATGGATTTTTGCTATTATCGGAGCTACTTTCTTAGGCGCTTCTAGTGGATTGTATGATAAGTTTTTGATTCAGCACCTTGCATTAAATCCACAGACATTGCAATTTTGGTTTTGCTGGTACACATTACTCATCTTATTGGGCATCCTAGCAATTACTTGGTTTCCCAATGCTCAAAAGCGATCTCAATTTACGTTTAGATGGTCCATCCCTGCGGTGGGTATTTTATTACAAACAGCAGATTTCTTTTATTTCAAAGCATTACAAGACCCCGAAGCATTGATCATGCTATTATCTGCAATTAAACGCAGTCAAATTCTAATTGCCGTTCTTGTAGGAGGACTGATCTTTAAAGAAAAAAATAAGCGCAAAAAATTGATTCCACTAGCAGGAATTATGATCGGAGTGTTTCTGATTTTATATGCGTAGTAATTACCTATATCACTATTGTGATTTGTAGTAGAAGTCAGTTTCTAAAAAATATTCCATCTGCTATTCTCTTTTTGGGCGTTACCACAAGGGTCGGGGTATCCGTTCCAATTCCTCGCCCCTCCTAAAGGTCGGGGCTGCGGGATTTCCTCTCCTATCCCTAACGCAAGGAAATAGTTTTCAGAATCACCGCAATGAAACTAGATATTCAGATAATTTTCTAACTACAAAAAACTTACACAAACTTCTAAAAATGAAGTGATTCAAACTTTTTTGATTTCAGCGAAAAACTAAGATTTTGTGATCAAATACAGTGATTTTTTAGTTGCATAGCAGCGCTACGGAACTCAAAAATTACAAAATTTGAGTGCAAAAGATCGTTTTTATAGCAAATTGAAAAAAGTTTAAACCACTTCAATACATAGAAATGGAAGATTCTTTTTTTTTAACATTTAATTAGCAATACTAATACGTTTTTCCGTAAACAACTATTGCAGAAGAATGAGTACTTTGGGATATCAAATTAATGCCTGTCATGATACACACTTAAGTCCCCTTACATCATCAAATATTCAGACAGTAGCAGCATATATATCTACAAAAACAATAGCATGAGTGTAAAAGCAAAAGTGATCATTGATCATCAAGAAATAAACGTATTATACTATGATTATGGCTTCAATCAAAAAACAATATTCAATGATACATAAAATATTCTATATCATTTTAATTTTTAGTATTTATAGTTGTAAGGAAGAAGCTACTAAAACAGTAGAAAAAAACATACAAGTTAGAAACACATCATTTGTACATAGCTGCGGCTCGGGATGTGCTTTAACTTATAAAGAAATAAATCTCACTAAAGTTAATTCTAATTTTCAAGCAAAATTAAATATTACAATGCACATTAATGAAAAAAAATCAGATGAATATAGTGAGACTTATACTATCGAGTGTAAAAATAAGAGCGTAAAATCTGTTACGATTAATGGAGATAATGAAAATATTATTTTGAATGATATTAATGGTGTTAGTGATGCTTTCAAAAATTATGCTAATGGCATATGTTGCTGTCATAATTAAATAAGCTAACAATATCCAATTAACTCACAAATCCATAGAATTATTTCTCTACACCAAAGGCAATAATCCTCTAAAAAAACAACTTAAAAAAAATAAGTTAACATGAAAAATATTGGATTTAGTGCAAAAGATTTTTTAGTCGTTTTATGCTTTACGTTATTATGGTTTACTACATTTTCAGGAAGGTCTGAAATAATTTGTTTAGGTGATCCTATGGGATTTGGCTATGGTAACTTTGTAATATGGAATATGGATAACCCCGTGACCTCATTAAGTAAACTTGTGGATATAACTAAGTTTTGTCTAGATTTTTCAGTATCGTATTTAGTAACACTTGTTTTATTTTTAATAATTCTTAGAATTGCCAAAATTAAAAACCACATCTTTAAGAAAAAGAAATGGTTGACACTTCTATTTATTTGCACTACAATTATTAGCATTGTTTTCTCTATAGAATTTATGTTTGATGTATTTTTTGATAATATCGAATGTAAAAGCGTGTCGGGAACTTATCATTTTGAATTAGATGTATAAAATCATATTCTTTACTTTTCTATTACTCATCAGTGTTATTGACATACAATCACAAATAAAAGCTCCTGTTTTAAGAGAAATTTCATTTAATATCTCAATTAAAAACATCAATGGTAAACCTTACTATGCTAAAGAAAAAGAGCAATATGTTTTTGATGATGTTTATGAAATTCTTATCAAGGAAAAAGAACCTGATTACACCAATGCAAATCATTTAATAGGCATAACGTCAGATTTTAAAGAGCATGGCCGGTTTATAAAAGGCTACAAAAATGGATTATGGAGAACCACTTACAAAAACAAACTTGTAAAAACTGAAAATTGGAATAATGGTTTGATTTTTGGCAAATATGAGGTCTACAATACTGTAGGAACATTGATATATCGAACGAATTTTGGAAAAAAAGGAAATGGTAATTATAAAGATTTTTATTATAAAGAAAGTATCCTCAGACAGGAAGGGGATTACCTAAATGGTAAAAAAGAAGGTGAGTGGTGTGATTATGACCAACAAGGAAGCTTACTAAAAACCACTTACTATAAAAAAGGAATACCTTTTAAAAAATAAAGAGCTTCCAACTGATTTTATGTAGGTGAGATTATTCCTACTTTGTCATCTTAGTATTTTTGTTTTTTCGATTCCTTAAGAGCTGACTCATATACCTTTGATGTTGTTCCAGAATTAGATTAATAGCCAATTGTGGTTCTTCTATTTTTGTTTTTATACACAGACTAACAATTTTCTTGATGGTAGCAGCAGTGTATTTCTCTTTACTGTTTTTTAATTTAACTTTGGTAATCAG
>CANMMM010000007.1 GCA_947498935.1 uncultured Aquimarina sp.
TTATATGGGCAAAATAAGGTGTTTACTATCATTCATCAAAATATTTTGCCCTCTTTTTCTAAGATGACAAAGTAGGAATAATCTTACCATCACCGCAGATACGTATTATATCGATATACAGGACAGAATTGTACTCACAGGTACTTTCGATGCGCCACTAATTCCTAATGTAGCTGCGGCACAGTTTTTTGCCAATGGAGTAGATACAGAAACCGTGGGATTAGACCTTATCGTATCTTGGAAAGCCAATTACAATTTTGGTTCACTAGCCGCTACCCTAGCAGGAAATGTAAATAATATGTACATCACTGATGTAAACACTGATCTAGACGAAGGTACTTTTTTTGGAGCTAGAGAGCGTTCGTTCTTATTAGCCTCTGCACCTAGAAGTAAATTTGTACTCAACACCAATTACAATACCGAAAAATTCAATGCAGGACTGAGCTTTACACGATTTAGCGACATTACCCTTGTTGATTTCTCAGGAAATGAAGATCTGTATAGTGCTAAGATCACCACCGATCTTTCCTTGGCCTATCAATTAGCAGAAAGCTTTAAACTCACACTGGGTAGTAACAATATTTTTAATCGTTATCCAGATCAGCAAGACGATGGCGACACCGAAGCTGGTGGTTATTGGGATGCTGTACAAATGGGATTCAGTGGTGCGTATTATTTTGCGCGTCTGGATTTTAATTTCTAATCCTGATAGTGTTACTCACTCCTATACAACAGATAGCCTGACCCCTATTATTTGGGCGTTACCACAAGGGTCGGGCTATCCGTTCCAATTCCTCACATCTCCTAGGGTCGATGCTGTGGGATTTCCACTGCTATCCCTAACGCAAGGAAAACGACAAGAACACTTTCATTAAGAAAAAATATAATACAACAAACTAACATACATGATCACTGTATCTTAGGAAGTGTGTATAACAGGTACTCCCTTTTCTATTTTTCTAACGAAAGTATCTACTCGGTGATACCACATTTCGGACTACACCTTTAATAATTCCCAATGAATGGGAATAAATGAGATTCATTTTGTATATTTGTATCATAATTTAGAGACTATATAGCATATGACTGAATTACCTTATACTGTAGATAACATAGTATTAATTCAAGAATTTATCAATGAGACAAAGAAAAGAATATCTCAAGGAACAGAAATAACGTTTACAGCAAAGGCTAATTCTGAGTTAGAAGACTTAGCACTCGAATATGAAATTAATGCAGATGATATCGAATCAGCTATTTTTAATTTGACGCCTGAAAATTATTACAGAGGAATTGATCCATCAGGCAGAGCTGATTTTAACGTTTGTGCATTTTGCACAAGGATAGGAAAAGATAATATCGAGATTTATCTAAAGTATGGTTTAGAAACGGATGGACTTCAGATATTACTTTTTTCAAATCATGTCCCTAATTACCCTATGAATCATCCTTTTAAAAATTAAAGTTATGGAAACTAAAAAAGTACTGACAAGAGAAAATTTACCTACCAATGAATTGTTGGACTCTGTTGAAAAAGTTTTTAAAGGAGTAAAACTGACTTATACCGAGGCTTATTATTTAGATTATGAAGTTGATGAAGAAACAGGAGATATTAATAGAAACAAAAAGGTAAAGCACTACACTAAGAATCAAGTAAACAGAAACCTAAAAGCCCTTAAAAATGCGTATCATATTGCAAAAGGGGCTGTTAATCCTATTGATATCATTAATTTTAGGAAAAAGTATAAAATATCTGCATCTACTTTTAGTATCATTTTAGGTTTTAGCAAGAATACAATTTCTAATATCGAAAATAATGGAATTACTTCATTGCCTAGCGGTAGATTAATAAAAATGTGTTTAAATAATAAAAAAATTATTCAACATTATATTCAATTATGCGATGCTATTGATGACCATAAAAAAGCTGAATTATCAAATAGATTACTAGAAGAAAGCATGTAGGAGTACTATAATTAACAAAATAAAGTGCATGCGTTCTTTATGTGATATGTCTTTTTATAACGACTGTAAAAGTTGATACCTGTTCAAGATATACTTAATGATTCTCTCCTAGCTATGTACCAAATAGCAGCTCTTTTTTCTAAAAAAAACAGTACTTTTTCTCCACTAAGAGGGTGACTATAAGCGGATGAATACACTATTGCCTTAGTCCGTTGCTCATTAAAAAGAATAGGAGAAAATCTGATGATAAAATCTAATTTATTTTGCAAAAGTAGCTCCCTTGTAGTATCAGTTTTACTTATCGCTATTAAATGCCTGTTTTGTTTTACGGGTATCCTTTTAACATCTATTTTCTCTTTACGGTCGCGATCTAGGCTTTTATACGCTGCTAAAAGTGCTGTATATTCTGGATTGAGTTGATTAAATTTCCTTGTAACAGGAGAGAAATTTACAGTCTCGCTATACACCCCTATTTTTATATCTAAACTAAAAATAGAATCGCGATATTCATTAAAACGAATCGTATCCTTTTTATAATTACCTACAGGAGGAGGTGGAGGTGGTGGTCCTGGAGGTAGTTTTTCTATCAATAAAGCGATAATACTATTTTTCTCTTGTTCTATGAGAGTATTATTTTCTCTATCTATTGAGTTACACGCAAAAAGTAGAAAAGCCATTAAGAAGAGTAATACATATTTTTTTATTGACATAGTATGTTGCTTTTATTTAAAACTGTGCTTCGTGTATATCATCAAATTCGTATCATTAAGGCATTACCACTGGATTCTGGCTTTCCGTTACAATTCTTTGCTACTACTATCCTCGTAGTTATAAAATTCTCAATATAATCCCTAACGCAAATCAACAACACACTATCAAGATGACAAAGTAGGACTAATATTAGAATTTCTATCTAATCAAAATTTTGATAGAAATTTGACTACGTTTAGTCACTACGTATACAACATTTACATATATACTTTCAAAAATCAAAAGAAAAAACCAATTCTGAAGACTGCTTTAATATATCATTTAAACACGGAATTGATCTTACCTGATTTAGGTACTTTTATTTTTCTGGATTCAAAATGGTATAAATTAAGAGAAATTTTTATAAATGAAATGAATTCTAGATGTATAGAAATTTTTCAATCTAGTGATCTAAAAAATTCAGTATTAGATGAAAAATGGGGCAAAAAAGAAAATGGGAAACGAGCAAATGAATCTACTTACAATAGTAAGTATAACAAAAATAATTATTTGGTTTTAGATGCTATTATTGTTGATTCAATTGAGTTAGCTGATGTTATACATGTAAAAGACAATACTATTTATTTATGTCATGTGAAATATGGCTTTAGCACTGACCTTAGAGAACTTTATAGTCAAATAATTTCATCTGCACGAAGACTTAAAAATGACTTAAAAGATGAGGAAAACAAATATCTAAAATCTATTTATAAAGGAATGAGAGCTAAAGACAGACATCCTGAGTATAGTGAATTAGACTTTATTAACCTCTTTAAGACTAATACGATTAAATATGTGATGTCAATTACTGCTCACCTAAAAAATAAGCGCCTTACTGATAATATAAAAAAATATACATCCAATATCGCTAAATTATCAGTGATACAATGTTACACAGAAATGAGGACTGAATATTATGACCTAAATATAGAAATTATTGACAATAGTGAATGCTTTAATTAAATTAAGAAGATATGATTTGACAAAAATACCAAATTTTGGTATTTTTGATCTTAAAATCATGAATAATGAAAAATACATCTGTATCATTAGGAAATTATTTTGATCAATTTGTGCAAAGTCAGGTTTCAACTGGCAGGTATAAAAATGTAAGTGAGGTTATCAGAGCTGGACTTCGGCTTTTAGAAAATGAAGAGAGTAAAGTAATCGCTTTACGAAATGCAATACAAGAAGGATTAAATAGCCCAATAGTTGAAGATTTTGACTTTGATGAAAATCTAAAAAGGTTAAAAGCTGAAAAGAGAAAAAATGGCTAAAGTTATCTTGAGGCAAGAAGCTATAGACGACTTGAATGACATTTGGGAGTATACTTTTGAAAAGTGGTCCGAAAAACAAGCTGACAAATATTATGCGAGTATAAAGATTGCTTGTAATGGAATTGGAGAGCATCCTAATATTGGAAAAGAATATGTTGGGATAAGCAAAAATCTTCTAGGGTTTAAATCTGGAAAACATATAATATTCTATCAAATAATATCAGCCAAAAGAATTGAAGTGATTAGAATACTTCACGAACGAATGGACCTAAAAAACAGAATCATAGAATAAAAACTACAACCAATCGAGTAGACGGCTCTGTCAGTAACTGACAGTATGCGCCTCTCAAATATTTATATTCACGAATACCTCTAAAACAATAAACACAAATGAGTACACCACCGTACATATAGTGTTCGTATACGGCGGTTTGCTTTGTCAACATTTCTTTATAGACACTATGTTTCCATACATTAAAAAAATGACCGAAATTAAAACTAATCCAAATATCATACTAAGAATTCTTGCCGGATTAATAGACTATGGAATTATTTATGCCTTTACATTTTTTATGGTTTTTAATTTCGGTGAACCCAATGACGAAGGAGGACAATCGCTAAATGGATTTATGGCACTAATCCCAGTCGGGTTTTGGTTAATTATGACTGTGGTTCTTGAAAGTGGTTTGGGCGGAACACTCGGAAATTCAATACTTGGTTTAAAAGTAATTCCAGAAAATGGACAAGACAGAAAGTTAGATTTTGGAGAATCTTTATTAAGACATTTAGTAGATCCTATTGACATGTTTCTATTTTTTGGAGTTTTTGGAATTTTAATAATCTTGAAGACACCAAAAAATCAAAGGCTTGGTGATTTGTGGGCGGGAACGATTGTTGTAAAGACTAAAAATCTTGAAAAAACGGAATAAAAAACATGTGGCAATCGTGTAGACGGATGACAATCAAATGACCGCCACTGCTCCTGAGGCTGTAAAGTGAATTCCCCTCTAATTATCCTTCATTGGATAAAAACTACGTTCTAAAACTTCTCCAGTAATTCCATCGACTTTTAAGGTTTCTCTACGACCAAATGTTTTTTTCCACTCAACCTCCCAAATGGTACCTTCCTCTATTACACCTCTTGTAATAACTGTATTCGTGTCAAAAATGTCAATAGCGTCTTTTTCTTTTTTTAAAAGTGCTAAAAGTTGCTCAAATGTAAATTTAAAAGGAATATCGTAATTTATAGCTTCTATTAATTTTCCTGTTTCGTCGTATTCTTTTCTTATTTTCTGAAAATTATTAGGGTATCTAATGGAATAACGTTTAAGGCTTCCGTTTTTGTAATATCCTCTAAATTCTATAAATAATTCTGGTTTTGGTGGAGTAATATATTCAGAATAACTACTTTCACTTGATGTTTGTCTAAATTTAGTTCCGTTATCTAACACAAAATTATACTCATCATTAACCTTGTTTTTGTTAAAAGTTTCTATATCGAAAGTGTCTATGACAATTTCTGTGTGTTTTTGAGCTCCATGATTTTGTTTGTTTTTATTCTGTACATTACAAGAAAGAAGAACTAGCAATAATAATATAAGTACTACTTTCTTTGCATTTTCCATAAGATAGTCTTTGTAGAATCCCATTGATGATGTTTTGGTTTTTAATTTCTCAGGTGACTATTATATCTGCTTAAACAAGTATTTGTAAATTTCTAAGCAATTGCACAAAGTCTGATACTAGGAACTACCATTACTAAGAAACTCTTCAAACAAAAAGACTACTAAAGTATCGTAACGTAGTATCATACAGTAAAATCTTGATAAAGAGAATTGTACTTGCTGAGGTGTCGGAGGTGCACGCTGTCAGTTCCTAACAGAGCTCTCTACTCGATTCTTACCCTTTTTAATTGTCTTCGTGTGGATAATGGCTTCTTTCCAAAATCTCTCCTGTTATTCCGTTTACTTTAATTCTTTCTCTACGCATGGGTGTTTTTTTATATGTTACATACCAAAAAGTTCCTGTTTTATCTGAAGAACGCCCAACAGAAGTGTTATTATCAAATAAATCAATAGTGTCTTTTTCTTTTTTTATTAGTTCAACTAACTGCTGAAAAGTGAATTTATATGGTGTGTCATAGTTGATCTCCTCTGTTAATTTTCCTGTTTTATCATACTTCTTTAGGCTTTTTAAAAATCTATTCGGAAAATGAACCAATACGGATTCTAAATTCCCTGATTGATAGTACCTTTTATCTGTTATGAACATCTTAGCTAAAGGAGGTCGAATAGTTGTATTATAAAAATCTCCATCAATTTCTTGCTCAATTCTTGTACTATCCTTTAATAGAAAATTAAATTTCCCATTTACCTGTTTTTTATTAAAAGTTTCTATGTCGAAAGTTTCTACAACTATTTCTGTTTTTTTTTGAGTTATTTTCTGTTGTTTTTTTTCTTCCGCATTACAAGAAAGAAGAACAAATAGTATCGTAGTTACAACTATGGTTTTCATACGTTATTCTTTCATTGCATTAGGATTCGCATAAATAGTATTGTCACGACCAAGTACTAATTTTAATTGGATGAGAAGAATCTATATGTTAGCTGTTTTGGTGTTCTCTAAAGTGAATTCCCCTCTAATTATCCTTCATTGGATAAAAGCTACGTTCTAAAACTTCTCCAGTAATTCCATCGACTTTTAAGGTTTCTCTACGACCAAATGTTTTTTTCCACTCAACTTCCCAAATGGTACCTTCCTCTATTACACCTCTTGTAATAACTGTATTCGTGTCAAAAATGTCAATAGCGTCGTATTCTTTTTTTAAAAGTGCTAAAAGTTGCTCAAATGTAAATTTAAAAGGAATATCGTAATTTATATCGTCTATTAACTTTCCTGTTTCGTCGTATTCTTTTTTGAATTTTATAAAATCTCTTTCAAAGTAAACAAATTTTAAATGCAGGTTTCCGTTTTTAAAATATTCTTTTTGGGTTTGAAATAATTCTGGTTTTGATGGAGTAGTTATTTCTATAAAACTATTTTCTTTTCCATATTGTCTAATTTTAGTTTGACTATCTAACACAAAATTATACTCATCATTAACCTTGTTTTTATTAAAAGTTTCTGTAGTTATTTCTGTTTTTTTTTGAGTTATTTTCTGTTGTTTTTTTTCTTGCTCATTACAACAAAGAAGAACAAATAGTATCGTAATTACAACTATGGTTTTCATTCGTTACTCTTTCATTACATTAGGGTTGGCATAAATAGTATTCCATTACTATGACCAAGTACTAATTCTATTAATATTAACTTGATGCGAGTAATACATAATATTAGCTGTTTTGGTCTTCTTAAAAGTGAATTTCCCTTTATCATTAAAGCTATATATTCAGTTATTTCCACTCTTCTTTACTATTGCGTTTATATAGTGTTCTAAACCGTTTTCTTTATGTAAAGAGTCTTTTTTAAATATTCTATATATTCTTTTCCCAGGTTCGTAAAAGCTATTTATGTAAACATAATTTTTGTCAATATAACATTCATCAATGATTATAGCTTGGTAAGATTCTATATCGATTACGGTATTGATATTAATAACCGAATCATATTTATAATAAAAAACCTGTCTATATATTGTGTCTTGCCACTCTTTTTCTTGTGAAGGATGTAGCACATTTTTATTGGATAATTTCATACATATCTGATCTTGATCATTTATGTACAAATTATCTTTTAAATGTTTTACGCTTTGATCTGAATTACAAGAAATAAGAATTAGTAATAATATGAGTACTATTTTCTTTGCATTTTCCATAAGATAGTCTTTGTAGAATCCCACTGATGATGTTTGTTATTTTTATTTTTTAAGTGACTATTATATCGGTTTAAACAAGTATTTGCAAATGTCCAACTAGTTTGTTTTCTAATTCCTTCTGCAACTTCAGTAAAATCACCTTTTGAAGTTGTTTCTCCATGCTGATCATAAATAGTAAAATAAGGATTACAAGGGGTTGTATTGTTTATTATCAAAATAAGTGTATGAAATCCAGAAGTAACCGTAAAATAAAAAATATGATAACCAATACGATCAGTTATTTGCTTTTGAAAAAACTCTTGAAGACTATTACTATTTAAACTAATAATATCGTATCTAACCTTTTTATATGACTGAGGATCAACTATACTCTTTCTATTATTATGATCTATTTTATAATCATCAAAACTAAACTCTGTTTTTACATAACCCAATGATTTAAATTTATTACCTCTATCAATAGCATTCTTACCACTAAAACTAATTTTATTTCTGTGTTTATGACTTCTGTCAACACTATAAAAGTCAGTATAATTATTAAATAACTCAGAAAGACTCCTTTCAGCTGCTTGCATACAATAGTTTTCATCATATTCTGGTGCAGTTCCAGCATTAGCAAAGGGCTCAATAAATAAAATTTCATTTGTTACTCTTTGTGCTTCATTCTTAATAAAAACATCTTTCTCTATGATAGAAAAGTTAAGTCTCCCAGAAGTAACTATTTTATCTGTAGATTTAAAATTATCATCGGTATCATCTTTACCTTTTATGTTAACAGAAAACTTGTTACCTCTACCTAACTTATGCGCTATTTTTAAAATTATTTCATCTCCATAACTCACTTCCTTTTCAGTTGTATTGGTGCTTTGGGTTTCCTCTATTTCTATAGTTACATTACTATTAGCACAGGAAAAAGTAACAATACCATCATCATCTTGAGGTCCAAAAGGGTCATAACCTTGTTTTATTTTTAAAGGTATTTTACTTACTGAATTCTTTACAATAACTATTTCAGGGACTATGTACTCTCTTAAATCTTTATCAAAGTCATCACTTAATGTTATAATTTCTTTTTTTGAGTCCTTACAATTTTCAGTAGACCACATTGCATTTTCCCCATTTCTATCTTCATCTATTATAACAATAGGGATAAAATCATAAATTGAAACTTTAGCAGTTGCAACAACCTCTCCGTTTTCTATTATTTGAAATATATTTTCTCCCATTTGATTATTGTTTTAGAGGTTTTATTACTTTTAGTTTGATTGTGTCTTGATTACTTTTTATAGTGTAACCTGTTAGTGTGTCATTATCTAATCTTTCCCCTAAATATTCAAAATCTTTAGTTTTTTCTTTTAGTTGTATATCTATTGAATCTCCTATTTTGTTTATACTTTTAACTCGCAAATAAATATATTCGTCTATTTTGTATTTAGGTTTTACGTTACCGTCTGAATCTGTAATTAAAAATTCAATTATGTGAGGTTCTTGATTATTACCCTCTTCAACAGTAACTTTTTCAATATCTTGTTGCCGAAAAGTAGTTCTCCAATAAGTAGAATATTCTGCTCTAGAATTAGAGTCTTTTACACCAGCAGCACTAATATGAAGTGTTTCAGTCATAGGTTGGTTTCCTGTAGAGGAAAAATGATTATCCCATTGTAAAAGATGACAATCATAGAAATAGATTTTACGAGTTTTACCACCCATAATTACAGGATAAATATATAATTCTAATTGTTTGGTTTGATTTGCAGCAAATGCCCAATCCGCAAGTTCTATATCTTTTCTTGTTTCAATCACCAGTTGTAATCCAACAAATACTGGTTTTGCAAATGGCCTACCTGAAATATCTGTATTTTGTTTAAAGCCATAATCGTAATACAATACATTTATTTCCTTTTCGTCAATTATTATTTTAGCTTTTACACTCATTATCTGTTGGTTTTTTTGAGTCTAATGGTTTAGATGAATTATATATACATGTACTAAATGTAACTATATTTCCCCTACTACCAAGCTATTCAAAAGTTATTTAGGATTTGATGCAAAGAATAACCACCGTATTTTCTATTGTTTCTAGTTGACGACTTTGTGTATTGTACCTTCTCTTTTAAACGCGTTAGGGATAGCAGTGGAAATCCCGCAGTACCGACCTTTAGGAGGGGCGAGGAATTGGAACGGATAGCCCGACCCCTGTGGTAACGCCCAAAAACAACAAAACCTGCCGTATAGCAGGTTTTTAATTATAATAATGTAGATTATATTATCTTCTGGCATCATAGATTCTAAAACGTACTCCTAGGCGTAAGTAGAAATCAAAGAATTTACTATCCTGATCTGTTAGATTGTCTGTAAAATCATTCATGACCCCTGCTTCACCAAAAATATCAAACATCTCTCCGACCATCTGAGAGAATCCTGCTCCATAGACTCCGCCGATCACTAATTGCTCGAATGCATCATCTTCTAGTTCTGTTTCTCCTATCTCTACTTTGGTGTTTAACCTAAAACTAGGTCCTACGTTTAGAAAGGGTCTGAATCTGTCTTTTCCTGTATTGAACAGGTATCTAAATTTAGGGTTAAATCCTATTTGAAGCACCTTTACTTCTGCGGTACCAGAAAATCCTACTTCCAATCCGTCTTCGGCTATTGTTTGTGCAAAAGTAACTTCGCTACTACGCTGTAATAGGTCTAGTGAGAATACAAAACTGGTACGTGCACGTACGCCCGTTAAATATCCATACCCTGCATTGATATAAAAACCGGTTCCTACTTCTGAGTCTGTATCGTCACCTAGGGATAGATTAGAAAAGGTAGGTCCGCCAGAAACTTCCCAGCGATATTGTCCATAAGAAGTGATTCCGAAACATACACATGCAATAAGTACTAAAATTTTTTTCATAAATGTTGTCATTAGAATTGAGGTTATATTTATCGAAGTGGTTTAAACTTTTTTCAATTTGCTATAAAAACGATCTTTTGCCCCCAAATTTTGTGATTTTTGAGTTCCATAGCGCTGCTATGCAACGAAAAAATCACTTTATTTAGTCACAAAATCTTTGATTTTCTCTGAAATCAAAAAAGTTTAAAACACTTCGTTACGAAAATACTAAATTTTAAAAAACAAGCTATAGAACTCATAAAAAAAGCCTATCGATTGGATAGGCTTAGTATTCTATTTATGGAATGTAAATGCTATTCTTTATGCATAAAGGCTTGTTTCTGTAATAAGAACTCTTCTGTTTCTACTACATCCTCATCAGGCACACAACAATCTACAGGACATACTGCTGCACATTGTGGCTCTTCGTGGAATCCTTTACACTCTGTACACTTATCAGGTACGATATAATATACTTCATCGCTGATAGGCTCTTGCGCTTCTTCAGAATTAACATTTTTTCCTCCTGGAAGTACTACATCTCCTTCTAAATCTGTTCCGTCTGCATATCTCCAATCATCAGCACCTTCATAGATTGCAGTATTAGGACATTCTGGCTCACAAGCGCCACAGTTGATACATTCGTCCGTTATAATAATTGCCATAACTCTTTTTATTCTAAATTTGCACCACAAAAATAACTCCTAAACTAGTGATAAACAAATAAGAAATGGTATTAAATGATAGAATCCTTGCTTTTTCTGAGCTAGGCAAGTTCCTAAGTCAATTTAAAGACTCTGGATATGAGAAGATTACCACTGTGTCGCATACTGATGATTTTTACGATGGAATGCTTCAGAAAATTGAATCCACTAAGCACTATAATGGGTGGTTTACCGAAGAAAATATTGTCTTCTCGCTATCGCAATGGGCTGACCTCCTTACAGAAGAAAACTTAACGCAATGGTTGGCACCCTACCAACTAGAGGAGGTAGCTCCTAAAACGGTGGGTGTGATTATGGCTGGTAACATCCCTTTGGTAGGATTTCATGATTTCTTATCGGTACTGATTTGTGGGCATAAGGTTCTGATCAAACAATCGTCTGATGATAATCAGCTACTGCCCTACCTTGCTTCGTATCTAATCGCTATAGCACCTGAATTCGAATCATACATACAGTTTACAACCGATACATTTACTGCTTTTGATGCGATTATCGCTACTGGAAGTAATAATACGGCGCGTTATTTCGAACATTATTTTGGTCATAAACCACATATCATTCGCAAGAGTAGAAATAGTGTAGCGATTCTTACGGGAGAAGAGACGAAGGAACAACTGATCGCATTGGGCGAGGATGTTTTTAGATATTATGGGTTAGGATGCCGTAGTGTTTCTAAACTCATGCTACCTGAGGGGTATGATTTCACCAATTTCTTCGAAGCGATGTATACCTATAATGCTATTATACAAGGTGCTAAATATGCGAACAACTATGACTATAATAAAGCGGTATATTTAATGAGTAGCTTTAAGTTACTGGAAAATGGTTTTTTATTGCTGAAAGAAGATGAAAGCTATAGTTCTCCTATTGCTACACTTTTCTACGAAACCTATACAACTATCGAAACAGCGGTACAAAAAGTAAGTGCTGACGCTGATAAGATACAATGCGTTGTGAGCGATCACCTTACTACTGATAGTGTCTATTTTGGTAAGACACAATACCCATCACTAGTAGATTATGCCGATGGTAGAGATATTATTCAATTTTTAACAAAATTTGAATAAATTTATTTAATAATTTATCAATTTAATACCGTTTTTTTTTGAGATTATTAGCACCTTTGTGCTGTTTTTGTTTCTGGGATATTAATATAGACCAGAATAAAATTTTAAACGATAACAAACAAAAAAAAGACAAAAACCACTGATGAAAAAGCACAACTTTAGCGCAGGACCTTGTATTTTACCACAGGAAGTATTTAATGAAGCCTCACAGGCAATACTAGATTTCGATAATTCTGGTTTATCCATTATAGAAATTTCGCACAGAAGTAAAGCTTTTATAGCTGTTATGGAAGAAGCCCAAAACCTAGCTCTAGAGCTATTAGGTCTAGAAGGTAAAGGGTATAAAGCGCTTTTTTTACAAGGAGGAGCTAGTACTCAGTTCTTAATGGCTGCTTATAACTTATTACAGTCTAAAGCTGGATATATCAATACTGGAAGTTGGAGTGCAAAGGCTATTAAAGAAGCTAAATTATTTGGAGATGTAGTAGAGATCGCTTCTTCTAAAGATGCTAACTTTAATTACATCCCTAAAGGATATGAAATCCCTAGCGGCTTAGATTATGTACACTGTACTAGTAACAATACCATTTTTGGTACTCAAATAAAAGAATTTCCAAAGGTTGACTGCCCATTGATCTGTGATATGAGTAGTGATATTTTCTCTAGAGAACTTGATTTTTCTCAATTTGGGATTATCTATGCAGGAGCACAAAAAAATATGGGACCTGCTGGAACTACATTAGTAGTGATCAAAGAAGACATCTTAGGAAAAGTAGATAGACAAATACCATCTATGTTAGATTACCAAGTACACCTTGGTAAGGATAGTATGTTTAACACACCTCCTGTATTTGCAGTATATACTTCTATGCTCACATTGAAATGGCTTAAGAAATTAGGTGGTGTTGCTGCTATTGCAGAACAAAACGAAAAGAAAGCTAAATTGATCTATTCTGAGATAGACCTAAACCCACTATTTAAAGGTTTTGCTGCCAAAGAAGATAGATCTACAATGAATGCTACGTTTACACTGACTGATGAGTCCTTAAAAGAAACTTTTGATACGATGTGTGCAGAAGCAGGTATCAATGGTGTAAACGGACACCGTAGTGTGGGTGGTTATAGAGCGAGTATGTACAATGCTATGACATTAGAAAGTGTAGCTGCACTTGTAGACGTAATGAGCGATCTAGAAAGAAAAGCATAAACAAAGTAAACTAAACAACACAATGGCTATCCATTGGATAGCAACGATATAAAAAAAATACCATGAAAGTATTAGCAAACGACGGAGTATCTCAAAGCGGAATTGACGCGCTAGAAAAAGCAGGATTCGAAGTACTAACTACTACTGTAGCACAAGATCAATTAGTAGATTACATTAATGAAAATGAAATCAACGTATTATTAGTACGTAGTGCTACAAAAGTAAGAACAGACATTATCGACAATTGTAAATCCCTAAAAATCATCGGTCGTGGTGGTGTAGGGATGGACAACATCGATGTATCGTATGCTAGAGAAAAAGGACTGCATGTAATTAATACACCAGCTGCTTCTTCTGGTTCTGTAGCAGAGTTAGTATTTGCACATTTATATGGTAGTGTACGATTTTTACACGACTCTAACAGAAACATGCCATTAGAAGGTGATAGCAAATTCAAAAACTTGAAAAAAGCATATGCCAGTGGTATCGAACTTAGAGGAAAAACATTGGGAATCATCGGTATCGGTCGTATCGGACAGGCTACTGCTAAAATTGCTATTGGAGTAGGAATGAATGTAGTCGTATTCGATCCCTTTATCGAAGAGGTAGACATTCCTTTAGAGTTCTTCGATGGGCAGTCTGTAAATGTAAAAATCAAGACAGTTGCTAAAGAAGAAGTATTAAAACAAGCTGATTTTATTACATTGCACGTTCCTGCACAGAAGGAGTATGTAATCGGTAAACCTGAAATCGAACAGATGAAAGACGGAGCTGGTTTGATCAATGCTGCACGTGGTGGAGTGATCGACGAAGTAGCACTAGTAGAAGCATTAGAGAAAGGAAAACTAGGTTTTGCAGGTCTTGATGTATTCGAAAATGAGCCTAGCCCAGCGATCAAAGTATTAATGAACAACAAAATTTCATTAACACCACATATTGGAGCTGCTACTGGAGAAGCACAAGATAGAATCGGACAAGAATTAGCAGATCAGATTATCACTATCTTAAAATAATAAATTGAACTAAGTATATACAGTATACTTCTTAGTCAAAGTACTACTAGAGGGTGTTTGGAATCAAACACCCTCTTTTTTGCATTCTACTCCTTGTGTTTTTATAAATACTCTTCCCTATCGTAAGCTAGTAAGCCATCTGCTCACAGCGTGCAAAAGCACACAAAACACTACTTTCATCGATAAAACAAAACATTCATCGATTTAGCCCCTAAATAAAATAAGACAGAACACACTTTCTTATCTAGAAAAAATGTAAATTGAAGTCACATAATAAAAAATATACACATCATGTCTGGAATTTTAGATCTTTTAAACAGCCCTATCGGAAAGCAAATCATCAGCGGTGTCAGTAACCAAACTGGTCAATCTGCTGATAAAACTGGAAATTTACTAAGCATGGCTATGCCTGTTTTGATGGGAGCAATGCAACGTAACGCTTCTACGCCAGAAGGTGCTTCTGGTTTACTTAATGCGATTAGCGGAAAACATTCTGGAGGTATCTTAGATAACTTAGGAGGATTGTTTGAAGGTGGTGTAGAAGATAGTGTAACCAATGATGGTGCTGGAATACTAGGTCATATATTAGGAAGTAAACAAAATACTGTAGAAAATGCACTGAGCCAAAAATCTGGTATTGACGCAGGTTCTGTAGGCCAAATACTAAAAGTAGCTGCTCCAATTCTTATGGGAGTATTAGGAAAACAAGCTTCGCAAAATAATGTTTCTGATGCGAATGGATTGACCAATCTACTAGGCGGAATGCTTGGAGGTGGTAGTGGATCGCAGCAACAATCACTTATCGAATCATTCTTAGACGCTGATGGAGACGGAAGTATCTTAGACGACGTAGCTGGAATGGTATTAGGTGGCAATAAAAAATCAGGAGGTCTTGGAGGTCTTCTAGGAGGATTGTTTGGAAAATAACAATACCCTCTTTATAAAAACATGTGGTAACACATTATCCATCAACTATTAAAATTCGTTAAAGCCAAAGAACACTCTTTGGCTTTTTTGTATTTTCAAAAAGTCGACATATAGATATTGATACAAATAACACGATAGTGTACCCCATATGGTAACTACTATAGCGATAAAATAGAAATACAGTAAACAGTAGTATCGAAGTTTCGCTTTTTTATTATGCCGGATTGATAAGCGGAATGATTTTTGGTAGATTTTTGTATAACGAAAGTATGCAAGCACATGAAATATCTCGTATTCATTTTTATAACAGCAATGATCGCTGTGAGTTGTAGTAGCTCGCAACAGCGACCTAGTATGCATGCTAAAGCGTCAACAACTGTAACTGATACATTGCGTATTGCTAATGATAGTTTGGAATATGAAATTATGATTATAGAACCTGGGTTTAATGGCTGGCTAGCTACGCAGCACCCTCGCTCATACTATAGTGAACCATTTTTAGAAAACAGAAATCGCCAATATGTGATCGAATATAATCAGCGGGTACTACAACCGCAACGCTATAATCCGAATCTATACCAACAGACAATCAATTATGAATCAAATATTCACTATGGATTAGAAGTGAACTACTTATTATATCACTATTTTTTATTCTTTGAACAACGATACAATCAGCGGTTTTTTGTTTCCAGAAGACAAAGATTTTGACAACGCAAGTTTTAATTGTAATTTTGTATAATGCAACAATTTAAAGATAAATGGGAGATACGTGCCAATTGGCAATTGATCTTTCCAATATTAGGGGTTTTCGGATTAGGGTTTTCTGCTTATTTACTGAGTAAACGTATTACAGCTGGGGTACTACAACCCACATCTGAACTATCGATATATCATATCGCAATGGTAGTTGTTGCAGCCATTCTTTTTGCTGTATTGCTTCGAATTACCCTCAAGTTATTCCAACGACTCGAAAAAAAATGGGCGGTTACGTATCGATGGGAACTCATCGCGATTTTTATCGTCTTTGCGATTACGGGTTCTACAGCAGCCAGAATTTCTGACCCTTTACTATCCTTTTTAGGACTAGATAGGGCATCTACAAGTGGATGGGTATATTGGCCGATACGTATCTTACTGATTTTTCCTATATATCAGATTTTACTGGTATTCGTAGGATGGTTATTTGGGCAATTTCAATTCTTTTGGGCATTCGAAAAAAAGATGCTTCGTAGAATGGGCTTGGCTCGATTTCTAAAAGATTAAGAAGGATCTACTTCGATTACTTCTTCATCATTATCTTGTACTTTTTCTTTTTTGATGACGTACATGTACACCCACATGATACTAAATGAAGGAATAAAATCTAATCCAGGAATCGCTTCTTCTACCAAGGTAAATAATCCTGCTGCTTTTCCTTCTGTACCTTTGTACATTTTTATCATCAGCCAACCTGCTAGGGGTGCCCAGATAATATCACTAAATTCTCCTACTCCTGGAATGATAAAACTGACCATTCCGAGTGCATCGAAAAGAATACTGAGTGCTAATTTTTTGTATTTGTTCTCTACCATAGTTACTTATTTAGGGGTTAGTACACTTACTATAAAGCAAATAGTGTTCCAAAAATACAACTACATGAGATCATGACAGCTATGAATGAATACAATCTAGTTTTCTAACGCATCCTATGATTTTAATTCCGTTTTGAGTTGCTCCTGAAAATGGTGTGTTAGTTTACTGAGTTTGGGCTGTATTACAAATTGACAATACCCTTGATCGCTATGCTGGTTGTAATAATTCTGATGATAGTCTTCGGCATTATAAAAAGCACCCAGTTCGGTAATTTCGGTAACAATAGGCTGCTCAAATACCTTAGCTTCCGTCAATGCAGCTATAAACTGCTCGGCTGTGGCTTTTTGCTGAGCATCTGCATAAAAAATGGCACTGCGGTACTGTGTTCCTTTATCGGCTCCTTGCTGATTCAGCGTAGTAGGATCATGGGTCGCAAAAAACACTTCTAATAGTGTGGTAAAACTGATTTGTGATGGATCATAGGTAATCTGTATGGCTTCTGCGTGCCCTGTTCTACCTGTGGTGATTTCTCGATACGCCGGGTTCTTAATCGTACCACCTGTATATCCCGAAATAACAGACTGTACGCCTGTCAAACGCTGAAATACAGCTTCGGTACACCAAAAACAGCCTCCTGCTAATACGGCTGTAGCTAAATTTTCTGTATGCATAGTTCTTTTTTTAAAATTGCTATTAAACACGATTGCTGCATCTATTAAACTACTGTGCAATCGAAAATCGCTGCGTTAGGGATAGGAGCGGCATCCTTTTTGTTTTTTTTCAAAACAAAAAGATACAGCGGATAGCCCGACCCTTGGGGAACGCCCAAAGTAATATCCCGCGTATTATAGTTTAGATGCAAGATAACTCTTTTTGGCTTTTAGTATACACTCATATTTTATGAACTCATCTTGATGTTTTCTAATCATTGCCCTATAAATAATAAAAATATGTTCGCTATTTTGGCGAATATTAGCTACTTTCACTACCTGAATATTCGTTATATGATCAAGGCTACTAACATTCATAAAAATTTTGGTGATTTACATGTACTAAAAGGTGTAAATCTACATATCAAAGAAGGAGAAATTGTATCGATTGTAGGCGCTTCTGGAGCCGGAAAAACCACCTTACTACAGATATTAGGTACACTAGATACCGCTACAAAACTGAGAGATAGTAACCTGACGATCCATAACAGCACGGTAGATTTATTGTCTCAGAAGCAATTATCTAAATTTAGAAATGAGAAGCTAGGGTTTATTTTTCAATTCCATCAGTTATTACCAGAGTTTACTGCATTGGAGAATGTGTGTATCCCTGCGTATATACAGAATACTCCTAAAAGTGAAGCTGAAAAACGCGCTAAAGAATTGCTTAATTTCTTAGGATTAGGTGATCGATATGATCACAAACCGAGTCAATTATCTGGTGGACAACAACAGCGAGTGGCTGTCGCGCGCTCCTTGATCAATTCGCCAAAAGTGATCTTTGCCGATGAACCCTCTGGAAATTTAGATAGCGAGGCAGCAGAAAATCTACATCAATTATTTTTTAAACTGCGTGATGAGTTTGGACAAACATTTGTCATCGTGACTCATAACGAGGATTTAGCAAATATGGCGGATCGTAAGTTGGTGATGGTAGATGGCAAAATTGTAGATAAAACTTAATAGCACTACTACTTTATAGCTGTGCGATGAAATATATTGTATGTGATCATAAGATGATCAATATTATCTGCAACTAAAAAAGGAGTACATCGCTACAATTGTAACTAGTTCCCTCTCAAAAACAAACACTCGTTGTCGAAAAAAAATCAACTCCCCGACCTTAAGGATTTCTTAGACGAAAAAGCGGCTTTCTATGAACAACCTAAGTTTATAGAAACTGATCCTATACAGATTCCGCATTTGTACACTACGAAACAGGACATAGAAATTGCTGGTTTTCTAACGGCTACCATCTCTTGGGGCAATCGAAAAAGCATTCTAACCAATGCGCATAAGCTGATGCGTATCATGGGAAATGCTCCTTATGATTTTGTGATGAGTTTTGATCGATCTAAAAAGGACTACCTAGAGGGATTCGTACATAGAACATTTAATAGCGAAGATCTGTTATGTTTTATAGAAGCACTACAGCATATATACCGTACTTATGAAGATCTAGAGTCTTTTTTTATCCCCTACAAAGAAGCAGCTTACTTGCAGGAAGCGATCCATGATTTTAAAAAGGTATTTTTTAGTATTCCTCACCTGCCTAGAACACAAAAGCACGTGAGTGATCCGCTAAAGAACTCAGCAGCAAAGCGGATTAACATGTATTTTAGATGGATGGTACGCAGTGCGAAAGCTGGTGTAGATCTAGGTATCTGGTCGCAATTATCTACAGCTCAATTATCTTGTCCACTAGATGTACATTCTGGCAATGTAGCACGAAAACTAGGGTTATTAGACCGCAAACAGAATGATGGAAAAGCCTTGCGACAACTAGATGTTAACTTAAGGTTACTATGCCCACAAGACCCTGTAAAATATGATTATGCACTCTTTGGACTCGGTGTTTTTGAGGATTTTTAGCATAGAACCATTCTAAATAATAATAGTATAGTTACATTTCAACCCTAAATTTTCATCTCTGGTTAATCTAACCAAAACATTCCTGTAAAGTTTTTCTGGTCATCCCCTACCTACTTTTGTAGCAAACGAAAAAAACTCAATGATCATGAAAAACTACACAGGTCTTTTTGCTCTTTGTACTGGTTTATTATTTACTGCCTGTACGGAAGATGACGCTACCCCATCTACTCCTATTGGAGATGCTATTGTATTAGAAAGCCATTCTAAATCACCTGTATTACTAAAGAAATCATCAGAATTTAGTAATATCGAGATTTATAATTTCTTATCTACAGAAGATACATACCTTCCTAACTTCCAATACGGATCGATGGCTGATGGTGCTGGTTTGTTGCGCAATGAAGATGGTACTTTTACGCTTATCAACAATATCGAAGCAGACTATTCTATCGCTAGAATCACATTAGATGAAACATTTAAACCTATTAAAGGAGAGTATATTGTAAATTCTACTGCTACTGCTCACACTGCACAGTGTTCTGGTTCTATGATTACACCCGAGGAACATGGATTTGGTCCTGTATACCTTTCTGGTGGAGAATGGGGAGGATCTTCTAAAGGTGTGTTTATCACAGATCCTTATAAAGATGCTGCCGCAGCAGGAAGTGCAGAAAGAATTGAAGCAATGGGGCAATGGTCTACCGAAAATGCTGTAGCTATTGGACAAGATGCTTATAAAGGAAAAACAGTAGTGTTTATCGGAGATGACCAATCAGATGACATAACTCCTTCTGGACAATTAGCTATGTATGTTGGTGATAAAGGAGACCTAAGAGGTGGTAAATTATACGGACTAAAGGTAACTTCTGAAGGAATTGACTTCGAAGTAGACATGAAAGAAGGTACTACATATGATGCTGAATTCGTAGAGTTCGAAGAAAGAGACCTAGAGCTATTAGATGCAGAAGCGAAACAGAAAGGAATTATGGGATTCTCTAGAGTAGAAGATATTGACTGGAGAAGAGGTAGTGACAAGAATAATAGAGAAATCTATTTTGCAGTAACAGGAAGAGAAAAAGATGGATTGGTCGGAAAAGGAACAATTTCTGGAAGAATCTACAAAGTAGCACTTAATGAAAATAACCCTACAGGACCTGCTAAAATCACTTGTGTATTAGACGGTGATAAAGAAGGTGGTGTAGCAGAAGAATTCCATAGCCCAGACAATGTATTAGTTACAGAAAACTACGTGTATATTCAGGAAGATCCTAATGGATTAAAAAACAAGGCTGCTGCAAAACACTTTGCAAGATTATACCAATATAATATCGCTACTGGAGCGCTAAAAACTGTATTAGAATGTGATCAATTAGGTGCAGAAGCTGTAGCAAACTATGGTGGAGATTCTAGCAACTGGGAAATCACAGGAATGATCGATATTTCTGAGACGATCGGTGTAGATAAAACATTTATCCTAATCACCCAAAATCACGGATGGAGAGATGATTCTTTTAGAGATTCTGATGGTGACGGATTTAGCAACTTAAACAATGGTTTACGACCAGACGATCCTTCTTCTGGAGACAAAAGAGGAAGTATGCTATACGTAATCAAAGGATTAGACCGATAAAACACCCTAAAACACAACACCTTGAAATTTTATAATTATTATGGTTTCACAAAGGCTTATTTTTTAATAAGCCTTTGTGTCATTGTGACCTTTTTTTCGTGTAAAAAGTCACAACCACTTGTCCACGTTCCGTTTACCACTGCGATGAAGCAGCAATTTGATGCAGATATTGACCAAGCCATTGCGCATATCGATAGCATGCAAAAAAATAGCCCCTCTGATTCTATTCATTTTATAAAATCGCGTGCCTTTTTTAAAAAAATAGAGCCTATTTTGGCTACAGTAGATACGGACAATTATGCGTATCTGAATCAACCCAATATTCTAAAAGTTGAAGAAGAAGATCCTACCAATATCAGAATCACAAACCCAAGTGGGTATCAGGTACTGGAAGAACATCTTTTTGCAGAAGATCGCGATACATCGATTATCAAAACACACCTACACTTGATCAAAAGTAGGCTGCAATTAGTCAAAAAAAATACAAGTCTACAACATCTCAAAAAATACCATGTATTATGGATGTTCCGCAAACAAATCATTAAAGTAGCTATTACAGGGATTACTGGATTTGATTCTCCTGTATTAGAAAATTCTATCCAAGAATCTAAAGTTACCTACCAGAGTATACTACGCTATTTTGAGTTATTTGATGATGCGTTTAACAACCCTGTATTAAAAGAAAAATGGTATGCAGAACTCAATGCTACTATAGAAGATTTAACAGGGGATTTTGCTAGTTTCGACCGCTATGCATTTACCAAAAACCATACACACACGCAACTGAAACTATGGAATGAGATTGTGCAGGATTGGGGGGTAACATTTCCGTTTGAATTAGCTTTTAAAAACGATGCTACTTCACTATACAGCCCTACTACTTTTAATATCAATTATTTTATTGATCAGCGTCCTATACCTACTACCGAAGCGCAAGTAGCACTGGGTAAAAAATTATTTTACGACACCAATCTATCCCGTAGTCAGCAAATGAGCTGTGCTACCTGCCATCAGCCCGAAAAAGCATTTACTGATGGATTGCGCATCGCAGAACACCAAACACGTAATAGCCCTACCCTACTCTATGCTGCCCTGCAAAAAGGGTTTTTCTATGACAAAAGAGCGGGAGGTCTAGAAGCACAAATTAGCAATGTAGTAAAAAACAAACATGAGTTTCATACAGACTTAACGATGCTAGAAACCACCGTACGCAATGATAGTAGCTACAACAAATTGTTTACGGCTGCCTATCCACGAAAAGAAGTAACGCATGCTTATATCAGAAATGCAATCGCTCATTATGTACGTAGCTTAACGCCATTCTCTTCTAAATTTGATCGGAATATCAATGGAATCGAAAACACACTGACACAAAGTGAAATCAATGGCTATAACTTATTTAATGGAAAGGCAAAATGTGCTACCTGCCACTTTGCTCCCTTATTTAATGGCACAGTACCTCCTGATTATAAAGAATCAGAATTAGAAGCGATCGGCGTGCCTATAGCTAAAGACACAATCCATGCAACCGTAAGCAACGATTTAGGTCGATACTATGTGTATCAAACCCCTGAGCGCAAACATTTTTTTAAGACTCCAACCATTAGAAACGCAAGTAAAACAGCTCCTTATATGCATAATGGTGTTTATAACACTTTAGAAGAAGTGATTGATTTCTACAATCGTGGAGGTGGTGCTGGTATTGGTATTGAGCTTAGCTATCAAACCCTACCTCCAGACCCATTAGGACTCAACAAAGAAGAAATTAACGATCTTATCAAATTCATTAAATCACTAGAAGACAAAGACTTAGGTTATTAATTTTTAAAAAACTCTTTTCTATTTGATATTTTTTTGTTAATTTTAGTTAAGATTGTTTAAAGAAAGGCAATCTGTAATCTAATCATGGTCATACCTGCAACCCCTACAAACGAGAGCTTTAGACTTGAAGCCTTACGAGCTCTCGGTATTTTAGACACACATCCTGAGAAGGAATTTGATGAAATCACCTCTCTAGCGGCTTATTTATGCGATACTCAAATCGCACTCATTTCGCTAGTAGATGATCATCGCCAATGGTTTAAATCCAAACACGGTTTAGGCATATCAGAAACGCCTAGAAAATATTCATTTTGCGCACATGCTATACTAGAGCCTGAGCAGCCTTTTATTATTAAAGACGCTAGAAAAGATGATCGTTTTTTCGATAATCCATTAACTGCAGAGGAGGAATTAGTTATTTTTTATGCTGGTGTACCGCTCATAGATAATAATGGATTTCCACTGGGCACACTTTCTGTTATAGACCCAAACCCTAAAGAATTAACATCCAAACAAATAGAATCTTTAAAATCACTTGCTAACCAAGTAGTGATCCTGTTTGAATTAAATCGAAAAAACAAGGACTTAGAGAAAATGCAGGGACATTTGCAGCAAAAAAATGAATCTCTTAAAGAATTTGCACGTGTAATTTCGCATGATCTAAAAATGCCACTAGCCAATGTAATCACGACCTCGGACTTGCTGAAACTAAAATTAGCAGATGATATCGATCAGGAGACCTTAGAATATTTTGAATACATCAAACAATCTTCTTTTTCGATGAGCGATTACATTAATGATGTACTGAATCATTATGAAAGTGACACGATTACCAAAAGAAAACCAGAAGTTTTCTTATTCAATAACCTGATCAGAGAAATTACAGAATTGCTAAGTATCGAAGAAGACTTTTCGATTAATTTCCCTGACCCCAATCCAGAGGTGAACACCAATAAATCTGCCTTAAAACAGATTTTCTTTAATCTGATAGGAAACAGTATTAAGTATAATGATAAACAACATATAGAAATCATCATCCGCTTTTCAGAAGATGACACCTTCTACTATTTTAGTATCACCGATAATGGTATGGGAATTCCTAATGATAAGATTGCGACTATTTTCGACCTATTCAATACGGCTGACAAAACCGATCGCAATGGAAATAAAGGAAATGGTATCGGACTCTGTACTGTAAAAAAATTAATTGAAAGTCTAGGGGGTGCCATTCGTGTGACTTCTAAGGTAGGTAGTTATACTACTTTCGAGATTTCGATCAAAAAAGAAAACGAAGCACTCCTTATATAATTACACCTCATCTTTGACCGAAAAACCTTCGATGTTCGCTACAACCCAAAAAGCATACATCACTTCGTTCCCAATATTACAGGATATTATTGAGCCAATTGTCGGATACATGCCTCCGCACATTTTTCGCCATCAATAGCGGCAGAAATAATACCTCCTGCATACCCAGCACCTTCACCACACGGATACAGACCGCTGATCTGTACATGTGCCAATGTTTTATAATCTCTAGGAATCCGTACAGGTGATGATGTTCTAGATTCTGGAGCGTGCACCACAGCCTCATTAGTCATATACCCTCGCATGCGCTTGTCAAATGCTTTGAACCCTTCTTGAAGTGTACGATGAATAAAACTAGGAAATACCTCGCCCATATCTACGCTAGCTAATCCTGGTTTATAGGAAGTAGTAGGTAAATCTTTAGACACTTGCCCATTGGTCATATCTACCAATCGCTGTGCGGGTACCCGCTGCGTTTTTCCTGCCAATGTCCAAGCACGTTGTTCGATCGCTTGCTGAAAATACATACCTGCTAGCGGTCCGTGTGCCGCAAACTCTTTAAAATCCTCTAAGCGCAATTCTACGACAATCCCACTATTAGAAGTAGGTTGATCTCGCTTAGAAGGCGACCACCCATTGGTCACTACCTCTCCAGCATTCGTAGCACAAGGTGCAATCACACCTCCAGGACACATACAAAAAGAATACATCCCTCTACCCCCTACTTGTTTTACGATACTATAAGGAGAAGGTGGCAAATAAGGCCCTCTATCTGATCGCTTGTATTGAATCTGATCAATCAAAGCTTGTGAATGCTCTACCCGTACCCCTAGTGCAAAAGGCTTGGCTTCGATAGCCACTTTCTTTCGATCCAGTAACTCAAAAATATCTCTTGCAGAATGCCCTGTAGCCAAAATCACCGCATTAGTTTCTAAACGCGTACCATCCTCCAATACGACTGCTGTCATTGCCGAATCCTTAATTTCAAAATCAGTGACCTTGGTTTCAAAACACACTTGCCCGCCTTGGGCTATGATACGTTCGCGCATTGCTGCAATGATGTCAGGTAATTTGTTCGTACCGATATGTGGGTGCGCATCGACCATAATCTGGTCTGTAGCACCAAAACCAACTAATAACCGAAGAATTCGCGCTACATCACCACGTTTCTTAGAACGTGTATACAATTTACCATCGCTATAAGTACCCGCACCTCCTTCGCCAAAACAATAATTAGAATCTGCATCTACACGATGATCTCTCGTAATCGCTTTCAGATCTCTACGTCTTGCTCGTACATCTTTGCCCCGCTCCAATACGATAGGCTTATAGCCTAATTCTACACAGCGCAACGCCGCAAATAATCCCGCAGGCCCCGCACCAATAATCACTACTTCTGATGCATGTGACACATCTGGGTATGCTGGTAATTCGACCTCCGTCGGTGCATAGGGTTCTGATACATATACCCGTAGTTTTAGATTGACCTTGACCGCTTTTTGACGTGCATCGATGGATCGTTTTAAAATCGACACATGTGTGATGGTAGCTAATGGAATCGAATTCTCCGTAGCTATTTTCTTCTTTAATGCCTCAGGTTGCGCAGCGACTGGCGGCGGTACTTGTATGCTAAATTCGTATTGCAATGCTCCTTTATTTTGCTGCGAAGATACAATTAATTCACCTGCATACCTATGTCCCACTTATCTGTATACATTAGTAGGGCGTTCCCCAAGGGTCGGGCTATCCGTTGCAATTCCTCGCTCCTCCTATCGTCGGGCTGTGGGATTTCCACTGCTATCCCTAACGCAAAAAAAGTCGTCACTACCCTATAAAAAATTAGTCCGTTCTACAGGAACAGTTACAAATCTTATAGTATATTTGAGAAACAATCATTAGGAATGCAATTTAAACATCCAGAATACCTTTACGCTCTTTTCGCCCTTATTATTCCTATCCTAGTGCATCTTTTTCAGTTGCGCCGCTTTAGAAAAGTCGCCTTTACCAATGTACAGTTTTTACAGCAGGTCAAATTACAAACTCGTAAGAGTTCCATGATCAAAAAATGGCTGACATTGCTAGCCCGTCTACTCGCCTTAGCAGCACTAGTGATCGCCTTTGCACAACCCTATTTCTCCAATACACAAACCATCGGTAAACCGCAAGCTACTGCAATTTATCTAGACAACTCTTTTAGTATGCAAGCACGTGGCGCCAAAGGCCCTTTGCTCCAACGAGCCGTACAAGAACTATTGCATGCATTACCAGACGATGAGGTAGTCTCTATTTTTACCAATACCGAAACCTTTAAAGATATTACCAAAAAAGACATACAAAATGACTTATTGCAATTGTCCTATACCTCTGCTCAATTGCCCTATGCTGCAGCCTACCTAAAAGCCAAGCAATTGGTCGGCAATCAACCCGATGCTATCAAGCGTGTGATCATGGTTTCTGATTTTCAGCAGAAAGACAATGCCTTTGACATTGCTACCGATCCCCAAACCCATACCCATCTCGTACAATTAGCACCGGTCAATAGAGCCAACATCGCTATAGACAGCATTTTTCTAGCACGCAACACTACCGATGATTTAGTACTCTCTGTACAACTCAGCAGTACAGCTCAAGCCGCCAATAACGTACCCGTAGCTTTGTATAATGAACAACAATTAATGGCCAAAACCACGGTCTCTATCCCTAAAAACGGAACGACCCTTACGCAGTTCAGCATGGGAGAAGCACAAACTATAAAAGGGCGTGTGCTTATAGAAGATCCATCTGTTACCTTCGATAACACCCGTTATTTCACCATCAATGCGTCACAAAAAATAAAAGTAGTTACCATTAATGGCACAGATGATCAGTACCTACGTAATATCTATACACCTGATGAATTTGAGTTGATCAGTAGCACACTAGAAACCTTAAATTATAATGATCTTAGTACTGCGCATCTAGTGGTTATCAATGAAATCGAACAATTGCCCATATCGCTTAACAATGCGCTCAATGCTTTTGCTACCCAAGGAGGAAGCATCTGTCTGATCCCTTCTAGCACCGGTACGATCGCTTCCTATCAGCAGCTCATCAGCATGTCTACCACAGATGGATTGCTTAGTAAGCAAGAAAGAGAAAAGAAAATAACCACTATTCACTTTTCTCACCCCCTGTATAAAGGCGTTTTCGATAAAGAAATTACCAATTTTCAATACCCGTCGGTAAGTACCTATTACACCAGTACTGCCTCCAACCCTATTTTATCATATGAGGATAATACGCCCTTTTTATTTGCTGCCAATTCTCTATATGTATTCACAGCACCTATAAATACAGGAAACTCTAATTTTCAGAAATCACCACTTATTGTACCTACTTTATATAATATAGGAAAACAGAGCCTACAAGTATCCGATATTTCATATACCATCGGGATGACCAATACCTATGATATCGCCATCACACTCGGGCAAGATCGTATCTTATCACTGGTATCCGAAGAAGAACGTGTGATTCCATTACAGCAAAATTTTGCCAATAAAGTACAAGTAACCACCGATGATGTGCCTACAAAAGCAGGAATCTACACACTCATGGATACAGAAAAAACTATTCAGCATGTAAGCTACAACTACGATCAGCAAGAAAGCAATCTACTCTATTATAATTTAAGCAATACAGACCAGTATCAGGTCAGTGAAGCAGTAGAAACACTCTTTGATCAACTAAAAGAAGAGAACAGCATTCAGGAATTTTGGAAATGGTTTGTTATTTTTGCGCTATTATTTCTGTGCATTGAAATGTTATTACTAAAATTTCTAAAATGAATTGTATCCTTAAGGCTGCTACTGTACTTGATCCTTCATCCCCTTTTCATCAACAAACCGTTGATATACACATACAAAATGGAACTATTATCGAGATAGCTCAGCATATCGATACTCCAGAAGGAGTAGAAACTATTGAGCTAGACCAATTGCATGTATCCAAAGGGTGGTTCGATAGTAGTGTGTGTTTTGGAGAACCTGGATATGAAGAACGCGAAACCATAGCCAATGGATTGCAAGTTGCTGCAAAAAGTGGTTTTACAAGCATCGCACTTAATCCTAATAGCTTACCGATCATAGATACAAGCACAGCTATTGGTTTTCTAAACCATAAAACCAGTACGCATGCTACAAAAGTCTATCCTATTGGTGCACTCACAGTACAATCCCAAGGTGTGGATTTAGCAGAACTATACGATATGCAACAAATAGGAGCTATCGCTTTTGGAGATTATAAAAAAGCCATCAGCAATCCCAACCTGCTTAAAATTGCACTCTTATACGCTCAGAATTTTGATGGATTGGTCATTTCATATCCACAGAATAATGATATTGCAGGAAAAGGAATGGTACATGAAGAAGCACAGAGTACGTATTTAGGACTCAAAGGCATTCCTGCACTAGCAGAAGAATTACAGATTTCTAGAGATTTATTTTTACTCGCCTATACAGGTGGTAAATTACATATCCCTACCATATCTACAGAAAAATCGGTAGCATTGATCCGAGAAGCCAAAGCCCAAGGACTACAAGTAAGCTGTAGTACTACTGTGCATCATACAACACTCACCGATCAAGAACTTGCTACTTTCGATACATGCTATAAAATATTACCACCACTACGTACCCAACAAGATGTTGATGCTATTCGTGCAGGAATTGCAGATGGTACGATAGATATGATCACCAGTGATCACCAACCTATCGATATAGAGCATAAAAAAGTAGCATTCGACAATGCCAAATACGGAACAATTGGTTTAGAAAGCGCCTTCGGTGTACTCAACCATGCGATTGGCATTGATCAAACCATCGATATGTTGACCAAAGGAAAAACAATATTTGGTATCGAAGACCAAAGTATTGCTGTGGGGAATACAGTAGATCTTACACTTTTTACCCCACAAGGGACTGCTACTTTTACTCCACAACATATACACTCTAGTAGTACCAATAGTGCTTTTGTAGATAAAACCACTAAAGGGAGTGTCTACGGTATTATTACAACAGAAAAAATAGCACTTAATTAAGAAAATAGTATCTCAATATATTAGTATCACTAAGGATCGATTGAATTATGCAGTCTAATTACGCCAAACAAGGAAAAACAACCGCCATCGTAGCCTACCTAACGATTGTAGGTACGATCATCGCCTTTTTTATGAATCAAGATGATAAGAATAGCTTTGCAGCCTTCCACATACGACAGGCATTAGGAATACATATTTCCTTTTACCTACTCGGGGCCCTAACAAGCATGTTCGACTCATGGATGATCTCATCTGCATTTTATGTATTTATTTTTATGCTGATCATCTACGGACTCATTTCTGCGTTTAAAGAAGAACAAAAACCTGTTCCTTTTTTGGGCGCTCGTTTTCAAGAATGGTTTACCTTTATTCAGCAAAAATAATCGGAGTACTGCGTAGCGCGTACATGAGGCTACAGATACGATGAAGTGTTTTTTTACACTTCAATGATTTAAAAAATAAAACAATAATCATATATGGAAACTCAAACACTCTCTTTACATCATATCATCAAAGCTCCTAGCGTGCAGAAAGAGAAAACACCTGTATTATTTATGTTTCATGGATATGGCAGTAATGAAGAAGATTTGTTTTCCTTTGCCTCTGAATTACCAGAAACATTATGTATTATTTCTGTAAGAGCTCCTTATCCGATGCAACCACATGGAAATGCGTGGTATGCCATCTATTTTGATGCTGCACAAGGCAAGTTTAGTGATGATGCACAGGCCATTGAATCACGCGATCGCATTGCCCAATTTATAGATGAGGCCGTAGCAGCCTATGATCTAGATGCTAGCAATGTTAGCATATTAGGGTTTAGCCAAGGAACTATTTTGAGTTATGCAGTCGCACTGTCGTACCCACAAAAAATAAAAAACGTCATTGCACTAAGCGGATACCTCAATGAAGCAATTTTAGCAGAGGGATATGCATCCAATGATTTCTCTAACCTATCTATTTATTGTTCGCATGGCACGGTAGACCAAGTGATTCCTATTGATTGGGCACTAAAAGCACCCGAAAAATTACAAACACTAGGCATTGCTACCGAATTACAGCAATTTCCGGTAGGACACGGCGTAGCCCCACAGAATTTTTATCAATTCAAAGAGTGGTTAGCAGATAAGGTATAGTAATAATCTTTAATTACCAACAATATCATACGCGTGATACACAACTCTTTTTTTAGATTTCTTGACTAAAGTCAAGAAAAACTTATTTTCTCTTACAGACCTTTGTCAATACATAGTTACCTTCTATATCATAATAGGAAGTGATTTGATATTTACTGATGAAGAAGAAGTGGTTGTAAACTTTTGAGGCGATGCCAATAACATGTGCTTTTGCTCCCAAATTTTTATAGTTCCAGTGCCTTTAAAACTACCATGTCCCGTAAAGTCCCCGAATGTAAAACGGTTATTCCTTCGATGTTTGCGTACATACCCAAAAGTAGCAACCACTTCTTTATAAAAATGATGTTGTATGTATTATTTTCAGCTAACCAAAAAACAGATTTTACTATCCCTTTTATGGCTTACGGTAGTACTGATCATGATATTCTCAGATTTTTTCTCTACCACTATAGAGTTGAATACCACAACTACCATCAAATTACCTATCAATGCGATCACTGCTATGATTATTGCGGCAATTCCTACGACTAGTACATTACTCATGGTACTGGTTTCTTGGTTACTCCCCTATTATGTAAATCGATGGGTACAACTCATCATTGCTAGCCTAACGATTCTATATATAATCGGCGGAAGAGTCACACTACCTCATTATTTTATCATGGGCAGCATCGAAGTATGTATTCTGATCGCTATTCTTATTATTGCCTACAGATGGAAATACAATCACCTATCAGATATGGTTTTATAATATATAAGATTCCCTTCATCTCCCCACCTTACAATTCAAAGTTTAACTGCTCTTAGACCGTTACTTTATTTTTTTGGCACGCTGCTTGATACTATACTAGTGAGCATCAAAACTAAATATTGATGCTTTCATTAAAATAACAGCGTATGAAAAATCTTGTTTTACTTTTTACAGCCTTTGTATTTGCTACGACAGGAGCCAATGCATTCGAAAACAATACCAACACCACCCTCAAAACTGCCTATAACTATGGGAAATCGTTTATTTTTAACGAAGGAGGAGTTGAGTTTTCTATATATCCAGATGGACAGTTTGATTTCTATATCGATACCCCGCAACCAGGTGTAAGCTTTTCGGTACACAAACCAGGAGTAAATATCAGTTTTAATGCCGGCTATAACTACGATGCCTATGTACAATATGATGATTATGGCGCTGTAGTACAGATAGAAAACACTCCTATCTTTTATGATTATTACGGTAGAATTAGTCAGGCAGGAGATGTATATATTCATTATAACAATTGGGGGCGTGTAGCACGTATCGGAAGTTTATATGTACATTATGATCGCTATGGACATTTCGTAAACCATACAGGGTATATCAATACCTATAATAGAAGATATGTATACAGACCGTATCATGCTTATTTCTCGGCACCAGTAATAGAACGATGTGTAGTATATAACAGACCCTATAGAAGATATTATAGCCCTTATAGGTATTCATATACAATCTATCGCGATAGCTACTACAATGGCTATTACCGAAAACCTTATAGAAGTCGTAACTATTATAGACCACAAAATAACATCGCACGCTATCAGAGAGGTACGAGACATAGTAATGCCCGAAGCTTACAATATAGAAACAGAGACCGCAGAACAGCGATGTATCAACGAAATGACCGTGAGTACCGTCGTACACATACACCGTATACAGCCAACAGGCAGCAAACGACTAGAGGTAATAGAACGATCACCCCTCGAAAAAGTACGCAGTATAAAAGGAAGTATACAGCACCTGCGGTACGAAGTACTACGAGAAGTAAGGTAACCTATAATAATGGTACACGTAGCTACCAGCAACGTACTACTAAAAAATATAGTCCTACCACACGAAGTACGACACGCAATACTGTAACATATCGTTCTTCGAACAGTCATTATAAAAAAGGAACTACACGTCCCGCTAGTACGAGACAGAAAAAATATACAACGAATAGCAATGGTAGGTCTACATCCTACAACAGATCGACTCGCAGTAACTATAGCAGAGGCGAATAACGAAAATATTATTTTTTTGGTTGGTTAGTTAGAAAATCCCTTCGCTTTGTACCTCGGTACATCGCAAGGGATTTTCTCTTATCAGAGATCTTCTTTGATAATTTGATGCAATCCGCAAAAAAAAGAAAAACAACGGTAACATTTTGCGCTATTTTGACACTTATAATAGAAGTCATTTTTACTTTTTTAAACTAAATACAATGATCGAAATAGATAAGAACACTGAAAATGTAACAAAGGATAGTACACTCTTCTCTGCAAAAGCAATCATAGGTGCTACTTTTTTAGGTGGACCGCTTGCTGCTGGTTATATGATTGGAGAAAACTTTAAACCACTTCAATAACTAAAAACAAACATACTACTCGTAGAGCCTACAAACAGTAATTGATCGTAATCAAAAACTAGCAATGAACTATTCAAAAAACAAAATAGAACTTAAAGAAAATGGGTATTCTATTGTAACTGACCTGTATTCTGATAACGAAATAAACAGTATGATAGTATGCATTGAAAATGCAAAACAAGACGCTAATTCGTTTCTAAAAACAAAAGACTTGTTTGCGATTAGACAATTGATCAATCATGTACCTGAATTGCGTAATGTACTATTTAACAAAAAACTAACTCAACTAATTTCTGATCTTTCTGAATCTGAATATTTCCTCACAAAAGCTATTTACTTTGATAAACCAAGTGATTCGAACTGGTTTGTAGGGTATCATCAAGATTTAAGTATTTCGGTAGACAAAAAAGCAGAATTAAAAAATTATTTGAATTGGACTTTTAAGAAAGGACAATATGGTGTTCAACCGCCTATTGACATTTTACAGGATACAGTAACCATCAGAGTTCATTTGGACAAAACAGACAAAAACAATGGAGCATTAAAAGTGATTCCAAAATCTCACCTAAAAGGAATAGTTCGTGCGAATTCAAAAGATTGGAATATCGAGAATGAATATATTTGTAAGGTAGAAAAAGGTGGTGCAATGCTTATGAAACCTCTGACGTTACATGCTTCTGACAGAACCACCAACGGAAAGAAAAGACGAGTAATTCATTTAGAATTTAACAAACATACGCTAGCCGAGCCATTAAAGTGGTTGGAATATAATAGCATCAAAACTAGCCTATAATACCGAAACTGCACTACTAATACTACTAACAGCATAGAAAACTACATGGAAAACGAATTTCAAAAAGTGATGTCTCAACGCACTGACGAGGAACTGATAAAAATAGTAACCGTAGAAAAAGAAAAATACAATCCTCAGGCAATTGCAGCTGCTGAATCTGAGGTTCAAAAACGAGCTATTGACCCTACTCATTTTGAGCAGATCAGAGAAAAAGCCGCTATTGAAAATGAGCAAAAGGAAAAAGTGAGTACTACTGTTGTAAGCTCTGGAGTACGATGTATCCATTTTTTAATCGATTCTTTCATATGGGTACTAATAGCCGTGGTAGTAAGTATGCTCATTGGGCTTTTTATCCCGACTATTGATCAAATAATCATACTGCTTATTAGTTCATTTGTATATGTCGGAACATTTATTGCTTACTACACTATATTAGAAGTAAAATTTCAAAAAACTGTCGGGAAGTTCGTAACCAATACTAAAGTTGTAACATTACATGGTGAAAAACCGACAAATGGCGCTATTTTGACACGTACTTTTTGTCGATTAATTCCATTTGATCGAATCTCCTTCTTATTTGTAAAAAATGGTATCCATGATTATCTATCAAAGACCAATGTAATTAAAGACACACCTAAATAACTTCATTATATTTACTTTATAAGCACCATTTCTAATCAAAACACGCCTTTCTATCATTAGCACTATAACTGCGTTAGGGATAGGAGCGGCATCCTTTTTGTTTTCTTTTCAAAACAAAAAGATACAGCGGATAGCCCGACCCTTGTGGTAACGCCCAAATGAGCAGTGTGGATATTAGTTAGAATTTTTATCGGTAGGAACACCTATTTTACTAAGTACGGTATCGATGATCCGATTCACATCCTGCGAGAGCTTCAGAAAATAGATGCCTATTGCATAACTGAGAGCAATCAAGCTACTTTTTAGCGCTATATTCAGTATCGGATGCCATGAAAATTCCCAGTAATAGAAACTGATGGTATACAACGCGATGAGTAGTAGTATCCATAGCGTACGTACAGAAAATGGATGCATACGGTATAAACGCCAGATGATGACTAATTTGGTACTATTATAGCAACTAATGGCTATAAAGGTGGCGATGGCTGCTCCTTCTATGCCGTAGCGCGGAATACACCACCAGTTCAGTACAAAGGACAGTACTGCCATACCCACTCCGATGTAGAGTACCAACCGATAGTGATCCGAATTGTATAAAATCGCGTTGGCGATACCTAATATATTGTCATATAATTTAGCGATACCTAGTAGTACTACAATCCATATCCATAACGCATAGGGTTCAGGGATCAGTAGATATAATTGCTGTACATTGCACAAAATGAGCAATAACAACCCTCCACTGACAATCAATAGATTCAGCGAACTTTTTTTATACAGGGTAGCAAGTTCTGAGAAAGCGGCGTTATTGATCAACTTAGCGGTTAAGGGATAGGTAATCTGATGCATCGCTCTAGCGGGTACTGCGATAACACTGGCGATAAAACCACATAAGCTATAAACAGCTACATTGGCGATAGGCATATAGCGTGCAATCATATTTTTATCTAAGTCTAGCAATAGACTGGCCACCGATCCTGCTATGAGGATTAAAAAGGAATATTTGAGTACGGTACCATAATTGGTAGGCCACTTCCACTCCCACTGGAATTGGTGTAATCGCATGGCATAAATGCCCATAATCACTACTCTGAGCAGATAGACAAACACCATCGCATAGATAAACTGCTCGGCAGATAACCACTGTAGATAGACTAGGCATAACAGCAGAAAAACACTGGCTCTTACGAATACTTCTTTGAGCAAATTACCAAACACGCTTTGCAATCGTACTTTGGCCCATGCAAACAACAGTTCGAAATAGGTCATGCCGATGGCTAGTACATAGATGGTCCAGATATAGGGTTCGATAATTGGATTTTCGACCGTAAAATAGGCTACTAATTGCTCGTATAGCACTATTCCCAGCGTACCGATCACAGCTGCAATACACAGTGGCACGATCAATAACATGCTTAAGAAACGGTTACGCTGCTGTGTTTCTTGATAGCCTGTATAAAATTTAATCAATGTATTATGTGCTCCAAAAACAATGAATGACCACAAAATATTAGCCGTAGATAACAGATACATCACCAATCCGTAGTGATCGGCTTCCATAAACTTGGTAAATAGAAATAGGGTGTTTACAGCCCCAATCCCAAAGCCTATACAGGTAATAATGACATTCCTGATCGATTGATGTACGACAACTCCCATATATTTTTACAATTCGCAATGTTTCATCTATAGCGACTTAGCCGTTTTTGTTTTTTTGGGCGTCCGAGCGGGCTATCCGCTACAATTCCTCGCTCCTCCTACGGTCGGGCTGTGGGATTTCCACTACTATCCCTGACGCGGCATTGTTATTTATATTTCTGCAATAGTCCAAAATCAAAAGGTGTCCAATAACTAGCTTTTAACCCACTCTCTATAAACCCTGTATTCACCCAAGTATTACAGGTATGTAGACAGGAATAATTACCTACCGCTTTGTAAAACATATCATTATCTCCATATCCCTTAGCCGCTAAAGGAATAAACTTCTTTTTAGCGGTATGCTGAAATGAATTGTAGAGGTAGGTATTCAATTTACTGAGTTCTACGGCATCTACGGATACCTCTACCCATCCCTGCTGTAATTGTTCATGGCGGGTTACATGCATGGCGGTACTGCTTTCTAAAAACAGGGCGCGCAATGCTATTTTGAGGGTAACATCATTCCATGTAGGCGTATGCCTATAGAAATCCGCATCTCCCCACCCAAATGCTACATAAGCATCTGTAGTTGCCAGTGGTAATGCTGTTCTCAAGTCATTATCCAAATCTTTTTTGGCTACAATAATATCTAAATGAACGCCATTGGTGTGCAAAAACACCGAGGTAATTCCTAAATTCGTAGGATTTTTTTTAGGCACTGTAAGCATTGACAATATAACAGCTACTAGCAAATACCCCAAAGGAATCGCTACTAGGAATAACAACCACTTTATTATTTTTTTTACAAACCGCATCTGTACTTTTATATTGTGCTATTATACGAATAATCGTACATTTTTTTATGTATCTATGCTATTCTTTTCGCCAAATGTCGTTTTCTAGGATACATCAGATACTGATTGGTTCGTTTTGGATGGTGATGGCGCTTTTAATAGTGCAGCCATCTGCTCGGTCAGCGATCGTCTACTGTAGCGTTCTATCCCTTTTGGAGTCACGACTAGGTTTCCTCGGGTATACGCATCGAAATAAGAGAGTAAGGTAGTTTTCATCGCTTCCTTGGCATCATAGGTCATAAATACACCTGTTTCTGTACGGTCTAATAATTGGGCTATATCTGCTCCGCTAGGTCCTACTGCCAGAATCGGACGCTTCGCAATCATATATTCAAACAATTTACCGGGGATGATACATCGAGTATCGGGACTATCGATTTCTATGAGTAATAATACCTGAGCACTACGTTGTATCTCGATAGCTTCTTGATGCGGTACATACCCTCGTACATTTACAAAATCCGATAATCCAGCCACATCAATAGACTGTAATACTTCTTCGCTCACAGCACCTACTAATTGCAGTTCAAATGCGGCTGCAAAAGCAGCATTTGATTGTGTCAATTCATAAAACACCTCCCACAATTGCATAGGGTTTCTACCTGATAGTAAAGAACCTATATGTGCTACTGTAAACTTGGTATCTACTGCCACTGCCCCCACTGCCTCTTGGTCATATCCATTGGTAATAACAGTGATGGGGCGTTCTGTAATCGCCTTAAATTCTTGTTGTGTTGTATAACTCGTGACCACCAATTGGTCTGCTGTAGTCAGGACTTCTTTTTCTAATTGTTGATGCTTACGCATGGAGGCCTCGGTAAGTTTTAATTGGGTATGATACCCAATGGTAGTCCACGGATCTCTAAAATCAGCAATCCATCGAACGCCTATTGCTTCTTTAAGCCCTTTTCCTATTAAATGTATACTGTGGGGTGGGCCTGTAGTGATAATGGTATCAATACCATGATCGTCTATATATTTTTTGAGATACATAATTGAGGGTCGCACCCAATATTTACGGGCATCCGGAATAAAAAAATTACCTCTAATATACAGCAGGATTCGCTGTACTAATGATTGCTGTTGTTGTGCTGCAATCAGTCCTTTGCTAATGGTTTTGGTTTCTTTTTTAGAAAATAAAGAAGCCCATCGATACGGTTCTACAATAGGACGTTGTAACACTGTAGTACCCGCTGGTATTTCTGTAGCCAAACTAGTGTCTAGCATCGGATAGGTAGGATTTTCTGGACAATAGACTATGGGTTCAATCCCGAACTCCTTAAAATATTTTACAAATTTAAGCCATCGCTGTACGCCAGGCCCTCCTGCTGGAGGCCAATAATATGTAATCAGTAGTACCTTCACTCTCTTCTGCTTCTACGCTATTCCAGCTGGTGTTTGTTTTCGCTGTTTATACGTCCACCAAAGGGCTGCCAAGAATAATAGGATCAATACAATGGCACTAATCAGTGTAATACTACTCCCTACATACACTACTGGTGGATCAAATCTAAATGAAATGGTGTGTGTACCCGCAGGAATTGGTAATCCTCTGAGTATGTAATTGGCTTGCACGTGTGCTACAGGTTGATCATCGATATACGCCTGCCAACCGTCTTTATAATACACCTCAGAAAACACTGCAAAACCTGCAGCTGCATTCGTAGATTCATAGACCAGATGATTGGGTTGATGGCTCACTAATCGTATCGTAGCCAAACTATCTACAGTATATTCTTGTGAAGGTACAGTAGACTTAAAAGCATGGTTTACTACTGCTGCTTCTTTGTTTTCTAGTGTTTTTAATGCCAAAATTTCTTCATCGGCATTGGCAGCAAATTGTAGTTTCTTTACAAACCACGCATTGCCATTAGCATACGTATTCTTTGTAGCATGTACTCCTTCTTCATCTCTGATGATAAAATACTTTACATTAAACATGTTCAGAATCCCTACATCTCCTTTGGTCAGGTAAAAATCATATATATCTTGTATTCTCCCTAATTTAGCTGCGTGATACCCTCCTAAAGCATTATGGAAATACGAAGCTCTACCAGAATTAAAAGGGCCTCCAGATAGATCGTATACTCTGTAATGCTCAGTATCTTTCATGATTTCTTTATCGGCTGTTGTGGCTTCAAATGGTTTTGAAAAAGCTCTTGCTGCTATAAAATTATCTGTATTTACATACCGATGTGCAATGCCTACTAAATCAAAAAGAAACAGCACTCCTACGACAACAAACAGACCGTTTTTCTTTAATTTATTTTGTAGAAAAGCCCAAATTCCAGCTCCTACCAGTAGTACTAATACCAAAGAACGTAAGGTATCATAGGTAAATATGGCTTTTCGGTCCTCTTTTACCGCTCTGAGGTAGGAAGGCCCTCCTTGATCGATCAACATCTTATCGGTAGGACCACTAAAGTCGAACAACATAGACTTAAATAGCAAGAAGAATAGTGCAATCCCTCCTACGATGCCTAAACTATACTTTAGTGCTTTGAGTTTTGTTTGCTTATCGATATCATGATCCAATAGCTTGTGAACACCTATAATAGCGAGTAGTGGCAAACATAGTTCTACAATCACCTGTATGGAAGATACTGCTCTAAACTTATTATACATCGGGAAGTATTCGATAAAAAGATTGGTCAGTACACTGAAATTTTTACCCCAAGACAGGCATAAGGTAAGTATCGTACCTGCTACAATCCACCATTTCAGTCTTCCCCTGACTAAAAACAACGCAAATACAAATAGAAAGATCACTGTAGCTCCAATATAGGCTACCCCTCCTACAATTGGTTGTGCTCCCCAATAGGTGGGGGCATAACTCACTATAGAGGCTGCCTGACTGGGCGAGACACCTAGTTTTAGTAATTCTTTATAAATATTGGAGTCTGTTCCTACATTTTCTACAGAAGCTCCCCCCATAAAACGTGGAATAAATAAATTAAAGCTTTCTAAAATCCCATAACTGTACTCTGTAATATAGCTATAGTCTAAACCTGTTGTTTTCTTAGGTGCCCCATTGGGTTCTATGGTCAGTCCTGTGGTGCCTCTGGTACTATATTTCGTGTATTCTTTGGTAGCTAATAATGTAGTCGCATTGAGTAAAATCGAAAGACATACCGCACCGACCATCACACCAACGGATTTAAAAAAATGAGGAAGTTCTTTCTTTTGATAGGCATCCACTAGATAGGCTATACCTAGTGCTAATACCAATAAAAAGAGGTAATAGGTCATCTGAAAATGGTTGGCTGCTATTTCTAGTGCCATCGATACCGCTAACAATAGAAACCCCCAAATATAGTTCCGTCGGAAAGTAAGTAAAATACCACTGAGTACTAAAGGCATATATCCTATAGCATGCGCCTTGGCATTATGGCCTACTCCTAGAATAATGATAAAATAAGTAGAAAAACCAAAAGCCAAACTACCTATAAATGCTAGTTTATACTCGACTCTTAGAATCAATAGTAACACATAAAAACCAACAAAATATAAAAAGAGATAATCAGCAGGTCTGGGTAAAAAACGAATCAGTCGATCCAGTTTCTTGATATAATGATGCGGAAACTGTGCCCCCATCTGATAGGTAGGCATCCCCCCAAATGCATTATCTGCCCAATAAGGTTCTTCGCCAGTTTGATTTCTAAAATTGGTTTGCTGCCTAGCCATTCCTGTATATTGTACAATATCATTTTGGCGCATTTTTTTACCACTCAGTACTGGATGAAAATAAGCAATTGAGGCAATCACAAAGCTTAACAGAATCAATACATGAGGCAACAGTCTTTTAAGAGCAGGCAACATAGTTACAGGTTTTATTTTAATAAGACGCCAAATTAATCAATTTCCTCAAAATCGATATACTCTCCTACATCTTTATTCGTAGATTTCCTGTTTTGTTTTTTATTAATCGTATCTTTTGGTTCGGTTGTTGTTGCATTCTGATGGTGTTGCTGGAAGTGCTGTTGTACTTTCTCTCCAGCCTTCTTTGTAATGTATGTAAGCAATAGAGGACCTAGAAAACGCGTTATTATCTTTAACCCATAATATATAAGTAATATAATGAGAATGATCTTTAAGGCCCCCAATAAAGAAGCTTCTTGCATATTATTTTTGTTCAAAAATAGGAAACTATACATACAATTACAGGCTATCCATCCTAAAAAAATGATAAATTCTACTATATTTGAAACAAATTTATTATACATGAGCCCTAAATCTATATTGCTAATTGCTTGCCTATTACTATTTGGGCAAACAATGAATTCTCAGTATACCGAAAAAATAAACACCAACAGACCTGGACGATCGCAAGGTGCTTTTTCTGTAGGAAACAATGTATTACAAGGAGAAGGTGGTTTTGGGTATGAACGACAAAAACATAAGATACGAAAAACAAAAACCAGTGCTGTATACCTGGATTACGCTATTCGGTATGGGTTATTAATAGAGCAATTAGAGATTAACTTTGCAGGTAGATTCAGAACCGAAGGTGTAACACAAACGATAGGAACTAATGAACAAGTAATCCGTCGTACAGATTTCGAATACAATACACTCGGGGTTAAATACCTAATCTACGACCCGTACAAACGTCCTAAAGAAAATGACTCATTACAGAATGAAAAGCTAAAAAGCTGGAAAAAAACATATGCTTTTAGTTGGAAATCATTGATCCCAGCAGTATCCGCTTATGTGGGGGCTAATTACATTACTGCTGATAATCCATTTACATTTGTCGGTGACGCGACTTTCAGCCCTAAAATAGTGGTCATGACTCAAAACAATTGGTGGAATAACAATGCTGGAAGCTGGGTATTGGTCACCAATCTTATTATAGACAAAATTACTACAGATAACCCTGCTATTGGATGGTTTATCACCAGCACACATACGCTAAATGACAAATGGGCCATTTTCGGTGAGTATCAGGGCCAAAAAAGTGATTTTTATAGCGATAATATCCTGCGTTTAGGAAGTGCCTACTTAGTGACTAAAGACCTACAATTGGATGCACATATCGCCACTAACTTTAAAGACACTCCTTCTATTTTCAATATTAATTTTGGAGCATCCTATCGTTTTGATTGGCACTCCAAAGACGAAATCATATTACCCCCAGGACTTAAAGGGGGTGTAGATGAACAAGAAGGAGGCATCGAAGAGAATGAAGATGGAGAAGGCGAAGACTTGGAAGGAAGAGATAGTGAATTTGAAGAAATCGAAAGTGATAGCTTAAAACAAGAAAGAACACCATTTATCAATGACTTCGAAGACGGTTCGCATCGAGAAGCTATGGAACAAGACTTAGACGAACGAAGAACTGAACAGCGTATCGAAAGAGAACGTATCGAACAAGAAAAAGTAGATAAGAAAAACGAAAAGAAAGCTAGAAAAGAAGAAAGAAGACGCCTAAAACGTGAAGCCAAAGAAGCTAAAGATGCAGAAAAGGCACGACTAAAGGCCGAAAAAGAAAAGCAAAAAATGATCGAAGATATCGATGCAGAATTGAATTTGATGGAAGATGATGATGGCGAGGACAAAGAACTCAAAAAGCTAGAAGAAGAAATCAAACAACTCGAAAAAGGTGCTAATACAGACCAAGAAGCACCTAGCAAAAAAGAGAAGGAAGATGAAGATATAGATGCTGCCTATGAAAAACTACAGAAAGAGGAAGCTAAATTCGAGAAAGAAGAACAAAAACGCTTAAAAGAGGAAGAAAAACGTAGGCAAAAAGAAGAAAAAAGACGTCAAAAAGAGGAAAAGAAAAGGCAGAAAGAGGAAGAAAAGCGAAGGAAAAAAGAAGAAAGTCAAGGAGAATAAACACCTCGTCTTAAAACTTCGTATCCGTTAGAATAGTCGTTTAAAAACTAAGGAGCTACCACCTAGCAAATACTGCATATCCAGTAGATGTAGCTCCTAAAAAACCTCGTGATTTAAGAATATTGATAGATTGACAAAATCATCCCTATCTATTAAGCATATTTGACAAAAGGGTTATATATTTGTTACGAACTACAGTAACTATATGATTACGATAAAAGAAATTACCTCTAAAGGAGATTTGACAGCGTTTGTTAAGTTTCCTTTTACATTATATAAGGACTCTCCATATTACGTACCTTCTATCATCAAAGAAGAATTAGACGTAATGAACCCTGCTAAAAACCCTGTTTTTAAAAATGCTGTTGCTAAGTATTTTCTAGCATATAAAGACGAAAAAATAGTTGGTAGAATTGCTGCAATTATCAATTGGATAGAAGTTAATGAACAACAAAAATCCAAAGTTCGTTTTGGATGGTTCGATGTAATCGATAACATAGAAGTTACCAAAGCACTACTTGAGAAAGTAGCTGAATTCGGAAGAACACACCAGCTCACATTTATGGAGGGCCCTGTAGGCTTTTCTAATATGGATAAAGCAGGTATTTTGATCAAAGGGTTTGACCAACTAAATACAATGATTACTTGGTACAACCACCCATACTATCAAAAGCACTTAGAACAGCTCGGATACGAAAACGCAGCTACTTGGGTAGAATACAAAATCAAAGTACCAAAATCCACAAAGGATAAGGTTATCAAATTCGCCAGAATCATTAAGGAACGCTATGAATTGAATTTGATAAAGTTCAAAAAGAGCAAAGAAATACTAGCTTATGCGGATGATATGTTTGATCTACTAAACAAAACCTACAGTAGTTTACAAACATTTGTTCCCATCCAACAATACCAGATAGATATGTACAAAAAAAAGTACCTCCCCTATCTGAACCCTGATTACATTACTTGCATTAGCGACAAGACAGGAAAACTCATTGCTTTTTCGATCGTGATGCCGTCTTTTTCCAAAGCATTAAAAAAGATGAACGGAAAGGTATATCCTTTTAAATTCTTACATATTCTCAAAGCACAACGTAAAAACGACACTGCTTCCTTCTATCTTATCGGTATCGATCCTGAATATCAGAACAAAGGTGTTACAGCACTCATTTTTAAAGAAATGAACGAAACCTTTCTTAGAAATGGTATTAAAGTCGTAGAAACAAACCCCGAATTAGAAGAAAACAAAGCCATACAAGCACTTTGGAACGACTACGAACACGAACAACATAAAATGAGAAGAACGTATAGAAAAAATATCTAAAACGCTCTCTCAAACTCGAAGTGGTTTATAATTACTAATCGAACTCAGGTAACTACACTTGGTTACAAAATCTTCGATTTTAGCTGAAATTTAAAAAGTATAAACCATTTCTTCACCACATAAAAAAACTGCTAATTAAAAAAATTAGCAGTTTTTTTATGTGGTATTATGTTATTGATACTTATTCTCCCATAGACTCCGCCAATGCAGCAGACATGCGCTTATAAGTACCATTTTCTAATGTCTCTCTAATCGTGGAGAACGCAGTAAGTGTGTCCTCAATATCTTGCATAGTATGTGATGCCGTAGGTATCAATCTAAGCAAGATCATTCCTTTAGGAATTACAGGATATACTACTATAGAACAGAAAATACCATGATTCTCCCTAAGATCTTTAACCAAAGCCATCGCTTCTGGTATACTTCCTTTTAGGTATACTGGTGTTACACAACTCTGCGTAGTCCCTAGGTCAAAACCACGATCACGCAATCCATTCTGTAATGCATTTACATTATCCCATAGTTTTTGTTTCAACTCTGGCATTGTACGTAGCATATCCAAACGCTTTAACGCACCAACCACAAGTTGCATCTGCAATGATTTTGCAAACATCTGAGAACGCAAATTATATTTTAAGTAATCAATAATCTCTTTATCTGCTGCAATAAATGCTCCTGTACTCGCCATTGATTTTGCAAAAGTAGCGAAGTACACATCTATTTCATCCTGTACTCCTTGCTCCTGCCCTGTTCCCGCTCCAGTAGTACCTAGCGTACCAAAACCATGTGCATCATCTACAAAAAGCCTGAAATTATATTTTTCCTTAAGCGCTACAATCTCTCTTAATCTTCCTTGCTCTCCTCGCATCCCGAAAACACCTTCAGAAATCAACAAGATTCCTCCACCTGTTTTGGCTGCCATTTTCGTAGCACGCATTAAATTCTTTTCTATGCTCTCTATATCATTATGGCGATACGTATAGCGCTGCCCTTGATGCAGTCGCACCCCATCTATAATACATGCGTGCGCATCTACATCATACACGATGATATCATCTTTACTTACTAAAGCATCAATCGTAGACACCATACCCTGATATCCAAAATTCAGCAAGTAAGCAGCCTCTTTTTCTACAAATTCAGCCAACTCATTCTGCAGTTGCTCGTGTAAATCCGTATGCCCACTCATCATTCTTGCACCCATTGGATAAGCCGATCCATATGCTGCAGCAGCTTCTGCATCTACTTTTCTTACTTCTTCCATATTAGCAAGTCCCAAATAATCATTGATACTCCAAGTAACAACTTCCCTGCCCTGGAATCGCATTCTATTTGATATAGGTCCTTCTAACTTTGGAAACACAAAATATCCTTCTGCCTGATCTGCCCATTTTCCTAAAGGCCCTTTGTCTTTGTATATTTTATCAAATAAATCTCTCATCTACCGCTAAATTTGATTTTTCTTTTAAGTGTGCGAAAATAAAAAAAAATGACGGGATCACATAATATATACCCCCCTGTAATTCAAATTATTTTTCACAAAAAAAGCATCCAGAAAAGATTTTAGATGCTTCTCGTTTAATTATATATTCTTTTACTTTACAAATTGAATCTTTGTAGCATCTACTTCATGCTGACTATCAAAGAACCCTTGCTCCATCATCCAATCATCGCTAAAAACCTTGCTCATATATCTAGATCCATGATCTGGCAATATCACAATTACGTTACTATCTTCAGTAAACTCTCCTTGTTCTGCCAGTTGTTTTATTCCTTGTATTGCTGCTCCGCTTGTGTATCCAAGAAACATCCCTTCAGCCTTCGCTAGCTCTCTAGAAGTATGCGCACTATCCTCATCACTTACCTTTTCGAACTTATCAATTACATCAAAATCAGTAGCAGTAGGAATTAAATTTTTCCCAAGCCCTTCAATTCGATACGGATATATTTCATTTTCATCAAACTCTTTCGTCTCATGATATTTTTTCAGTACAGAACCGTACGCATCAATACCCAAAACACGGATATCAGGATTTTGTTCCTTTAAATATTTTGCTGTACCAGAAATAGTACCTCCTGTCCCGCAGCACGCCACGAAATGTGTTATCTTACCAGCGGTCTGCTTCCAAACCTCTGGCCCAGTAGAATTGTAATGCGCCTCTATATTCAATGCATTAAAATACTGATTAATATACACAGACCCCTGTAATTCAGAATGTAATTTTTTAGCTACTTGATAATAGGATCTAGGATCATCTGCACTTACATGAGCTGGGCAAACATATACCTTGGCTCCCATATTTTTCAGCATCTCTATCTTATCCTTAGAAGATTTAGAGCTTACCGCTAAAATACAATCATAGCCTTTGACAATACTCACCATTGCTAAACTAAAACCAGTATTACCACTGGTAGTCTCTATAATCGTACTACCTGGTTTGAGTATACCTTTTCGCTCAGCTTCTTCGATTATATATAGTGCGATTCTATCTTTTGTAGAGTGTCCTGGATTGAAAGACTCAATTTTTCCATAAAAATTTCCAGGAAAGCCCTTCATAATCTTGTTTAGTTTTACAAGTGGCGTATCACCTATAAGTTCTAACACATTATTATAAGCCTGAATTTCTTGTTTCATAAGGTTATTGTTTAACAGAACCGCAGCACAAGTAAATGGGGAAACCGCTTACTGTTTCAAAAACGCCACGAAGTTACGTTATTTTTTTTAATTAATCATTTATACCTTCTAAATCTAGTAAAAAAGCATATTCCTCTGCCACTTCTTTTAGCGCTTCAAACCTACCAGAAGCGCCACCATGTCCGGTATCCATATTGGTATGTAGCAATACTACATTTTCCCCTTTATTATACGCGCGCAGCTTAGCCACCCACTTTGCAGGCTCCCAATACTGCACCTGAGAATCATGCAATCCTGTGGTCACTAATAAATTGGGATAATACTGTTCTGTTATATTATCATACGGGGAATATGACTTCATATATTCATAATATTCTTTTTGGTTCGGGTTTCCCCATTCATCATACTCACCTGTCGTGAGCGGTATACTTTCATCCAACATTGTAGTCACTACATCCACAAACGGCACAGCAGCTACCACTCCATTATACAATTCTGGAGCCATATTAATCACCACTCCCATTAACAATCCACCTGCTGATCCTCCCATAGCATACAAATGTGATGCCGAAGTATACTTTTCCGCTATCAAAAATTGAGAACAATCGATAAAATCTGTGAATGTATTTTTTTTATTTAGCATTTTCCCATCCTCATACCATGATCTCCCAAGGTATTCTCCTCCTCGGATATGCGCTATAGCATAGATAAAACCTCTATCCAATAAACTTAAACGCACAGAAGAAAAATAAGGATCTATAGTGGAGCCATAAGAGCCATATGCATATTGTAGTAATGGATGAGAACCATCTTTTTGCATTCCCTTTTTATACACTAAAGAAACTGGCACCTTGGTACCATCTGCCGCTGTAGCCCATACACGCTCAGAAACATAATTTTCTTTAGCAAAGGTTCCTCCTAATACCTCCTGTTCTTTTTGTATAGTCTTGTCTTTTGTCACCATATCAAAATCAATGACTGAATTAGGAGTAGTCAGTGAATTATAAGAATACCTAAGGATTTGGGTGTCAAAATCTGGATTTGCAGCTACATAAGCCGTATACGTTTCGCTATCAAAAGGCAGATAATAATCTGCAGTACCATCCCATTTCTTTATATTCACCTCATTCAATCCATTACGACGCTCACTCACTACCAAATATTCGCTAAAAATATCAACATCTTCTAACAATACATCTTCTCTATGCGGTATGACTTCCTCCCAGTGCACCTTAGCCGTTTGCATTTCTGGCGTCTTCATGAGCTTAAAGTTTATAGCTTTATCGCAGTTAGTGAGAATATAAAAATGATCTTCATAATGTGCAATGCTATATTCATGCCCTCTTTCTCTAGGCAAAAATATCGTAAAATCTCCCAGAGGATCATCTGCTTTTAAAATACGGTATTCCGTAGTTAATGTACTACCCGATCCAATAACGATATATTTCTTCGACTTCGTTTTGTACACAAATGTACTATACGTATCATCTGTTTCATGAAAAACCGTTACATCTTCCTGAGCATCCGTACCTAGTGTATGACGATAGATCGTATCACAACGTAAGGTTTCTTCATTTTTTCTAGTATAGAACAGTGTTTTACTATCTGCTGCCCAAGTACTACTACCTGTTGTCGTTTCGATCGTTTCTGGGTACACTTCCCCAGTAACTAAGTTTTTAACCCGTATTGTATACTTTCTTCGACTCACAGTATCGACTCCAAAAGCAATCAATGTGTTATCTGGACTTACATTAAGTCCCACCATACGATAATAACTATAGCCTTCTGCCTCTACATTACAATCAAATAAAATCTCTTCTGGAGCTTCTAAAACCCCTTTTCTTCGCGTATAAATAGGGTAATCCTTTCCTTTTTCATATTTAGTGATATACCAATATCCATTTAATTTATAAGGTACAGAAGCATCATCCTCTTTAATTCTTCCTTTCATCTCTTCAAAAAGACGATCCCGAAAAGAAGCCGTATGCGCAGTCATTCTATCATTGTATGCATTTTCTTGTTGCAAATACTCAATAACTTCTGAATCCTCTCTATCGTTTAACCAAAAATAATGATCAACTCTTACATCGCCATGCTTCTCCAAGCACATTTCTTTTTTAGCAGCGACAGGTTGCTTAATTTCTATCTCCAATGGTGACTTTTTATAATAGATTACACAAAGCTACAAACATAACCATTCATTAGTAACAAGACTATGCTTTTCGAAGTAATCTCTTAGTTTATTACCTAGCAAAATACTAATTTTGTAACGAATAAATCTTAAAATACTATAGAAATGTTTGGAGATATGATGGGCATGATGGGAAAACTCAAAGAAACCCAACAAAAAGTCGAGGAAACCAAAAAAAGATTAGACACTGTACTTGTCGATGAATCTAGTAGCGACCAATTACTAAAGGTGTCTATAACAGCAAATAGGACAATCAAAAGTATTCAGATATCAGATGAATTACTTGCAGATAAGGAACAACTAGAAGATTATCTGATCCTTACCCTCAACAAAGCCATCCAAAAAGCTACAGAGGTGAATGAAACTGAACTCGCTGCAGTAGCCAAAGAAGGAATGCCTAATATACCTGGACTTGATTTATTTAAATAATAAATCATCACTTAAATACAAAAAGGACTGATCCCTGCTGAATCAGTCCTTTTTTTGTTGTTCAATTAATTAAATTACTTTTACTAAAAAAGGAATTAATTATTAATTAGTCTAAATTCTGTTCTTCTGTTAGCAGCATGTTGTCTCTCAGTACAAGTTACTCCATCAGCACATCTGTTTTTTAATCTACTCTCACCGTATCCGTTAGCTACTAATCTGCTTCCGTTTACACCTTTAGTTAATAAGTAGTTTACTACCGATTGTGCTCTTCTTTCAGATAGGCTTTTATTATTAGCTTTAGAACCTCTAGCATCTGTATGTGATGCAATTTCCATTTTAGTTCCTGGGTTACTTGCTAATACAGGCATTAATCGTGTATCAATAATATTTTTTGCAGCAGTAGTAAGTGTAGCACTTCCTAAGTTCCAATTGATCGGTAATGCAGAATACTCTACTAAAGAACACTCTACTTCTTTCCAAGTAGTCAATCCTCCTTTTTGTGTAAGCACCTCTTTAGTTACCGTCTTAAATGTAGCTGGCACTACTACTTCTTCACTATACGCATCTTTTACCATCACAGTTTTAGTGATTGTAGCATACTCTGCAGGAATTTCTGCCTCTACTACTCTTGCAGGCTCAGAGATCACTCTCTTAGTATACGTACTTGTTTTTTCTGCAATAGCAGAACTTGTCGTTGTGGCGTCGCTACCCAATGTTTTTACTGATACAGTAGTAAACTCTGCTGGATACCCTTTGTAACACCAATAACGACAATCATCTGGATTGCTAGATGCACAATCTGGTGCTGGCGCACCTAATTCCCACTGTGCATAAGCAGGCTTGGTCTCTACAGTTTCTGATCCTGTTCCGAATTTGGCTGGGATTACTTTTAGTGCAGAAGCTTTTTGCTTTTTTACAAAAGTAACAGTCTCAGTTTCATATTTTGCAGGAATTACGGTTAACTTCTTAGCCGCTTCTTTTACTAATACTTTTTCTGTTCTTGTTTCGAATGTTGCAGGAAAGGTTTTAAGCTTCTTATACTCTGGTGTAATCTGTACTTGCACTGTTTGATTTTCATAAATATCAGGAGTTGTACAACGTACATAGCACTTACCAGGCTCTGGATTAGCAGGCAAATCTTGCGCTTGCGCGGCAAATACTCCTAATATCATTAAAAAAGACAATGAAATAACATTTTTCATAGTTGATGATTTTTGTGGTTATTGTTATTATGTTAAGATTTAAAGGTACGAAAATATATAGTTGAAAAAAATTGTTAAAATTGTCACTGTATAAAATACTTGTTTTTTCGACTATATGAACTTTTCATCGTTCAAAAACACGAAAAGCTCTATTTTTCACATTTTTTTGATTTTTCTATCTGCCATTTATTCTATAAATTTATCAAAAACATTTAAAAGAATACTAAAAAATTAATCCTATGTTTGAATTAAAAAGAAAAGACACGACCCATTATCATTTTACGCTCAAAGCTAAAAATGGACAGGTCATTTTAAGTAGCGAAAGCTACACGAGTAAAACTGCAGCTATGAACGGTATTTCCTCCGTACAGCAGAATGCCCCTGAAGACACAAAATACGAACGTAAAACAGCCAAAGATGGTAAGTTTTTTTTTAATCTAAAAGCTGTGAATGGGCAAGTCATCGGTTCTAGTCAAATGTATTCCTCAGAATCCGGAATGGAAAATGGCATCAATGCAGTGAAAAAAAATGCTCCCCAAGCATCGACCAAAGACACCATATAGACCATCAATCGAGACACTTGTATGCATTTAAAGATGTGACTTGCACATTATACCAATGATCGCAATAGCTGTAAAAAACAGGAATGCATCTCTTCTGTATAGTCTAAATGGGTTACCAATCGTAATCTCCCTTTACCAAGACTGTAAAATTGTACACCTTTGGCTGCCATCTTTGCCAAAAACTCTTGTTCATCTCCATCAATAGCGAATATGACAATATTCGTATCAATAGGCGCTACCCTAATTACAAAAGGCAATCCAGACAACACCTGCCCTATTTCCTGTGCTCTTCTATGATCATCTTCTAAACGAGATACGTGATGTCTAATCGCATACAAACCTGCTGCTGCCATATAGCCCAACTGCCGCATCCCTCCTCCTAACATCTTGCGTACCCTTATTGCTTTTTCGATCGTCACTGCATCTCCTATTAACACAGAACCCATCGGCGCCCCTAAGCCTTTGCTTAAACACACCGAAATCGTATCGAACATAACACCATATTGCGCTGCAGAAGTGTTTGTAGCCACCATTGCATTCCACAAACGAGCACCATCTAAATGGTATTTCAATCCATGACTAGCACACACCTCTCTTATTTCCTGTAATACCGCTAGCGAATAGCAAGCCCCACCACCTTTATTCGTTGTATTTTCTACACATACCAAGCGTGTTAATGGGCTATGGTAAAAATCTGGTGGATTGATGTGTGATTCGACCTGTGCTGCCGTAAGCATCCCCCTATCACCTTCTATCAATCGACAAGACACCCCACTATTAAAAGACACCCCTCCTCCTTCATAATTATACACATGCGCAAATGCATCTGCGATTAGCTGATCTCCTGGTTGCGTATGCAGTTTTATCGCTGCTTGATTCGCCATTGTTCCAGATGGGAAAAACAAAGCACGTTCTCTTCCGAACATAGTTGCTAATTCATCCTCCAGTGCATTTACAGTAGGATCTTCTTTATACACATCATCCCCTACCTCTGCTTTCATCATAGCTGCTATCATTGCACTCGTAGGTTTTGTAACCGTATCACTTCTTAAATCTATAATCATGTCTTTTATATTTTTTTGGGCGTTCCCTGCGGGCGGGCTATCCGTTCCAATTCCTCGCACCTCCTATCGTCGGGCTGTGGGATTTCCTCTACTATCCCTAACGCAATCCTATAAGAATCCACAAGTATTTTATCAAACACACAAAATAATACCAAAAATATTTCCTACTGAACAGTTAAACCCTATTTTTGTCAAAAAAACAGAAATACATGATCAATACTGAGACTTTACAAGATCTTAGAGAGCGCCTGGTTGCGTTAAGGAGGTATCTTTGACATTGATGCCAAACTTATAGAAATAGCCAATGAAGAAGAAAAAACATATGCCCCTGATTTTTGGAACGATGCCCCAGCAGCCGAAAAGCTAATGCGAGCACTCAATGCCGAAAAAAAATGGGTTTCTGAATACGAACAAAGCGTAGCCCTCGTAGATGATCTCGAAATCATTTATGAATTTTATAAAGAAGGAGACGCTACAGAAACGGAAGTAACCGAAAAGTACACCGAAACCATTGCACTTCTAGAAAACTTAGAGTTTAAAAATATGCTAAGTGATGAAGGCGATAGTATGAGTGCTGTGCTGCAAATCACAGCAGGAGCTGGAGGAACGGAAAGTTGCGACTGGGCTAGCATGCTCATGCGTATGTATCTAATGTGGGCAGAAAAACAAGGATTCAAGGTAAAAGAACTGAATTACCAAGAAGGAGATGTGGCTGGTATTAAAACCGTAACCTTAGAAATCGAAGGGGAGTATTCCTTTGGATGGCTCAAAGGAGAAAACGGAGTACACCGATTGGTACGTATCTCTCCTTTCGATAGCAATGCCAAACGACATACCTCATTTGCATCTATCTACGTATACCCATTAGCAGATGACAGCATCGAAATAGACATCAACCCCTCGGAATATGAAATCATTACCTCTAGATCCAGTGGTGCTGGTGGGCAAAACGTAAATAAGGTAGAGACCAAAGTACAACTTACACACTTTCCTACCGGCATACAGATTTCTTGTTCTGATTCTAGATCCCAGCATGACAATAGAGAAAAAGCCTTGCAAATGCTAAAATCTCAATTATTCGAACTTGAACTTAAAAAACGCCAAGCACAGCGAGACGAAATTGAAGCTTCTAAAATGAAGATCGAATGGGGATCTCAGATTCGCAACTATGTAATGCACCCATACAAACTCGTCAAAGATGTACGTACTAGCGAAGAAACAGGAAATGTAGATGCTGTAATGGATGGTAATATCGACGCCTTCTTAAAAGCATTCCTAATGATGATGGGACAAAAACAAGAAGACTAATCAAACACAGTAGAGACCTATATATTTTATGACAACAATCTATCACAATCCAAGGTGTAGTAAATCTAGGCAATGCTTAGCCATACTAGAAGAAAAAAAGGAAACTATAGAAATCATTAAATACCTAGACACCCCACCAACTGCTGCTGCATTAGGAGAATTACTAGCTCTACTAGGCATCAAACCCATAGAATTGATTCGCAAAAACGAAGCTATTTGGAAAGAAAAATTCAAAGCACAACAGAATACACTTACGGACGAAGCTATTATAGAGGCCATGGCAGCATACCCCAAACTTATTGAACGCCCTATTGTGATTAAAAACAATAAAGCCATCATTGGTAGACCTCCTGAAAAAGTAATCGAAATACTATAAGTCATTACCCTACAAAAAAAAGCCTGAATGAGAATTCAGGCTTTTTTCTTTTTTTTATGCAGAAGTGATTTTACCGCTTCACTAACGCTCTTGTACGTTTTATTATGCTACTTAAAAATCTAGCGTAATCATACTTGTTTTACGCTTGGGTTTATTATTCGCATTACTCACCATAAAAGTTAGCTCATGTGTACCCGCTTCACTATTTACATAAAAGCCACTTGACACCCCTACCTCAATAGGAATTTCATCTCCTGACTCATACATCACTTCATCATAAACAAACATCCCTTTTGATGATGTTTCAAATTGCATTACATAAGTAGATATTCCTACAGTCTCTATCAATTCAAAATCTATTTGAGTACCATCATCTATATTCTGATTTGCTAATACCATAGCTCCCGTAAACGTAAAATCAGGCACATCACTAATTACTAACTCTAAAGTATCAGTAAATGTCGCCCCTAAAGCACTAGTAGCAGAGAACTGCAATAACACAGTACCAATCGCTGTTCCTTCAAAACTCCAATTCGTTCTACCCGATGTAACCGTTTGCACAATTTTTACCGCTGGCAACTCCATTCCTTCTGCATTTCTCATCACCCCAGCTCCTTTTCCATCAGGGTCGATCGGATTTATAGAATAACTAAGATCATATTCAGAAGGCGTAAGCTCAGATATAAAGAGAGAGAGGTCAATCATACCTCCTATATAAGCACTCTGTCTAGGATCTGCTACATCTAAAGAAAACTGAGAATCTATAATTTCATAGGATACAGTAAAGCGATCTATCATATCAAACGCATCTTTGATCGTGAATTCTAAAAGATGCTCCCCTACAAAAGCAGGCGTATAAAAAACCCGTTGTTTTCGTGCTGATGGCAAAGATACAAATGTATTCAGATCTATCAATTGCCCACCAACTGTAACACTACCTTGTCCTTGAACCAATCGAAAAGCGATTTCAAAATCTTCTACGTTACCACTCGCTGTTACAATACTAAAATCCAAAGGCGTAGGCATATTCAACACCGCATTTAGCGTACTGTCTTCATCAGGCACCTGCAACTCAAATCGTGCTATTACATCCTTAGTAATCTCTTTAGAGCAGCCCACCAGCATCAAAAAAAATAACAATACCCACAAATTAGCTGCACACGTACGTTTCATATCCATTTATTTGATTATAAATTTTAAACCCAATCCCACATAAGGTATAAAATCACCTAGATCACTATTTAGATGATATGTTTCATTAGCATCTACAGTTATAGCGACACTCTGAGCAACAAATACATCTGCATCAATCCCAACATACAAACCATAAATGATTTTGTCTGGATCAATCGTAAGTAAGTTTTCGTTTTCTAAAAACGCCTCTCCCTTATTAATTCGTTCATTACCTACAGTACCCCCTACTCCTATTGCTAGAGCAACTGTTCTTTTATGACTCCGTAATACACCAAAAAAATAACCTAGCTGTAAGGCATAAATATCTACTGGAACTTCGATATTACGAAATGCTAGTTCTGTAGCATTTGCCACAATTGCTACTTTTAAAAAATCATACGTATTCGTTTTATAATCGATCGACACCATACCACCTATACCATTAGCTACATAGCCACCTGAAAGAGAAGCTGCAATTTTATATTCTTGAGATTGTACGGACAATGAAGCAAATAAAACAATAGCAAATAGCAATAATGCATTTGTCTGTTTTTTTTTCATAACGAAAAACAATTATTGATTGGGGTTAGTTAAGCTATCTATAAAATGGTTCTAACTTTTTGAATTAAAAAAAGATGTAATAAATCATTACATACAGCAACTTCTATAAGTTTACTACCATTTCTATCTTAACAAAAATAAAAGGAAATTCATGATGTAAAAAAAAGTACGGAAAAATTATGTTAATTTTAGCAATACTTAACTCACTATTCTCAATAGTGAATCCACTTATCCATCACTTTTTTTTACATAAATCCACGATCACACTTGCCTAGTTTTATTAATGTGCACAAACAATATTCTTTTACAAAAAATCCAATACCTTAGTTAATTGCATAAAAAAAGGGATCACCATAGCGATCCCTAATTATATAATATATTGTTATAATATCTTATAGAAGTTAATTACTTCTGATTACGTTTTTCTTGCAATTTAAGTTTGATATTCTCGATCGTAGCTCCAAACAACCAGTAAGGAATTACGAATGTCAATAAGAAAATCATTAACCAAAATCCAATAGTTAGGATTGTTAAAAATGCTAAAAAACCAAGATATTGATCAAATTCAAACATAATGTATTGTAATTTCTAATTTTTAAGCAAATATACTAACTCTTCTTATATTTCTCAAAAGAAGAACGCAAATAATTTCATCCTTTCACCGACTTGTAAAAAGTAGTTGGTTTATACGGTATACGGTCTACAAATCCTTACTTTTGTCTACCGTATTATAAATCATCACCACTATGGAATATAGAATAGAAAAAGATACTATGGGTACTGTAGAAGTGCCTGCAGATAAACTTTGGGGAGCGCAAACAGAGCGTTCTAGAAATAATTTTAAGATTGGAGCACCTGCATCTATGCCATTAGAAATTGTGTACGGTTTTGCATATCTCAAAAAAGCTGCCGCTTATACAAATTGTGAACTAGGGGTGCTTCCTATAGAAAAAAGAGACTTGATCGGACAAGTGTGTGATGAAATATTAGCCGGAAAACACGACGATCAGTTTCCTTTAGTGATCTGGCAGACAGGTTCTGGTACACAGAGTAATATGAATGTCAATGAAGTAATCGCTAACAGAGCACATCAATTAGCTGGACAGACCATCGGAGAAGGCGAAAAAACACTACAACCTAATGATGATGTAAATAAGTCGCAATCTTCTAATGATACATTCCCTACAGGTATGCACATTGCTGCCTATAAGAAACTGGTAGAAGTAACAATTCCTGGAGTTACGCAATTAAGAGATACCCTAAAAAAGAAATCCGAAGCATTTAAAAATGTAGTAAAAATAGGTCGTACGCATTTTATGGATGCTACACCACTGACTATAGGGCAGGAACTTTCTGGATATGTATCGCAATTAGATCATGGACTTAAAGCACTGACCAATACACTACCGCATTTAGCGGAGTTAGCACTCGGAGGAACTGCTGTAGGTACTGGATTAAATACACCTAAGGGGTATGCAAAACGCGTAGCCGAATTCATAGCTGAATTTACAAACCTACCTTTTATCACTGCCGAAAATAAATTCGAAGCATTGGCAGCACACGATGCTTTTGTAGAAACACATGGTGCACTAAAACAACTCGCTGTTTCTCTAAACAAGATAGGAAATGATATCCGAATGCTCGCTTCTGGTCCTAGAAGTGGTATCGGAGAATTACTAATCCCTGCTAACGAGCCTGGTAGTTCGATTATGCCTGGAAAAGTAAACCCTACACAATGTGAAGCATTGACTATGGTATGTGCACAAGTATTAGGAAATGATGTAGCTATCAATGTAGGAGGAATGCAAGGACATTTTGAGCTCAATGTATTCAAACCTGTAATGGCTGCTAATCTATTACAGAGTGCACAATTGATCGGAGATGCATGTGTATCATTTGATGTACACTGTGCACAAGGTATTGAACCAAACCAACAACGAATTACAGAATTACTCAACAATTCTTTAATGCTAGTCACTGCATTAAATACTAAAATTGGTTACTACAAAGCTGCTGAAATTGCCAACACAGCACATGCCAATGGTACTACACTAAAGCAAGAAGCTATTGCACTAGGGTATGTAACAGCAGAAGAATTTGACGAATGGGTAAAACCAGAAGATATGGTAGGAGCCTTAAAATAAACTCCTATACACCTATTATATATATGAAAAACCCGCACTTGTAAAAGTGCGGGTTTTTACGTCCCCAAAAGTAAAATGCATCAAAGTTACCCCATTACTTTGACACATTTAATCTGTCTGTAGCTATAGACTATATACCCAATAGCTAACTGTATCAATGTATCTTTATTAGATGGCGAACTCTTAGAAAAGAGCCCCATCTTATTATGTATTCATCTAATACATAGCATTATCTATGGATCGCATGGCTACTTGCTTTTGCTAATTCTTTAAAGAAAGTTTTTAAGAATTTCCAATTGATTCGGAATGGTTTCATAAGTGTAAGTGTATTAGTATTGTATAGGCGTACTATTTATAGATTAAAAAAACTCGCTTCCCCAAGCGTTCAGTGCATATAAATTTTGTCGTTTGCTTAGTTACGCATCGCATGACTACTAGCACCTGGTAACTCTTTTACAAACGTTACAAAAACTTTGAAATAAGTATGAAATAAATTCATGATCTTGTGATTGATTAAATGAAGTGGATTGCTCTACTCCTATGATTAAAATTAGTTGTTTCGATGGTACAAATATAAATTGAGTACGTGTTTTACACAATGGGGGAAATCACCTAATTTACACAGTCAAAAGCCCTAAAGCTCCACTAAAAAAGAGATGATCGACCAAATACATCGATAAAAAGCATCTTATTCCATCACACCGTTTTTCATGATCGTATTCATTTCTCTATAAAAAACATTATTTTTTTGCGTTAGGGATAGCAGAGGAAATCCCACAGCCCGACGATAGGAGGTGCGAGGAATTGGAACGGATAGCCCGACCCCTTGTGGGTAACGCCCAGATTATAAAAAAACGAGACCAGAAAACTAGTTCATAATTTTAACCAACAATTCCTTGAGTATGTCTCCTTGTGGAATATTCGCAGCCCCTACCCCTTTGCTTTTTACGTCTGCTTCTCTTAGCAAGGCTATGATTTGACTTACCTTTCGCATTGGATAATTGCGGGCGGCATCTGCATAATCGCCTACGAAGTATGGATTAATCTTTAAGGCCGAAGCTACATTGCGCTGCGATTTATCTGATAATCCATGGTATTGTAACACTTGAGAAAAGAAACTGTATAATAAGGAGATGGTCATCACCAAGGGATTATCCTTAGGATTCTGTGCAAAATAGTTGATAATCCGAAAGGCTTTGGTCACATTACGAGCGCCGATCGCCTTGCGCAACTCGAAATTATTAAAATCCTTACTGATTCCTATATTCGTCTCTATAGTATCGGCCGTAATGGTTTCGCCCTTAGGAATAATTAGTTTTAGCTTGTCTAACTCATTACTAATCTTACTCAGGTCTGTGCCTAAAAATTCGACCAACATCTGTGCAGCTTTGGGATCTATAGTATATTTAGCACCTGCCAGTATTCTACGAATCCAATCAGCTACTTGATTCTCATACAACTTCTTACTCTCGAAGATCACCCCAGATTTCTTTACTGCCTTGTACAGTTTTTTTCGCTTGTCTATCTTTTTATACTTATAGCACACTACTAAAACTGTAGTAGGTTGCGGATTATCGGCATAGTCCGCCAGCTTTTCGATGGTACGAGATAGCTCTTGTGCTTCTTTGATAATCACTACCTGACGTTCTGCCATCATTGGATAGCGCTTGGCATTAGAAACAATTTCATCTACAGATACATCTCTACCATACAACACCATCTGATTGAATCCTTTCTCCTCTTCTGCCAATACATTCTTATCTATGTACTCAGAAATTTTATCGATGTAGTAAGGCTCTTCGCCCATCAAAAAATAAATCGGACGTATCGCTCCTTTTTTTATATCAGTTACAATCTGTTTTACTTCATCCATTCAGAAAAAATCATCAAATTTGCGACATGCAAGTACTGAATTTTCCAGCATATCAGTTTAGGCTCAAAAATAGCGAAAATAAAGTTGCTATTTTTGATCGTATTCGCAAAAAGTTTGTCATCCTTACCCCCGAAGAATGGGTACGACAGCATACTGTACATTACTTAATCGAACATAAGAAGTATCCCGTAAGCCTGATCAATGTAGAGAAACTAGTAAAGGTACATGATACTAATAAACGCTATGACATCATTATTTTTAATCCTGATGGGAGTATTTTTTTGATTGTAGAATGTAAATCGCATACGGTACCGATTACCCAAGGGGTGTTTGATCAAATTGCACGCTATAACCTAGCTTTGGATGCCACCTATTTAATGATTACCAATGGTATGCAACATTATTACTGCCAGATGGATTATAAGGAGATGAATTATTGTTTTCTACAAGACATACCTGCATACACCTAATTGTATCTAACTAAAAAATATGTAAGCCTGTGAATATCGCTATTGTAATCCTTAATTGGAACGGCCGACAATTACTCGAAACGTTTCTTCCTACAGTCATTGAATTTTCTGAAATGGCTACTATATATGTAGCGGATAATGCTTCGACAGATGACTCTATCGCATATTTACAACAGCACTACCCTACTGTACACATCATCCAAAATAACAGTAATGGCGGCTATGCCAAAGGCTATAATGATGCCTTGCCACATATAGATGCCGATATATATTGCTTATTAAATAGTGATATTGCAGTCACTAAAGATTGGCTGACTCCAGTTCTTACTGCTTTTGATCAATATCCGAATACAGCTGCTATACAACCCAAAATACTAGATTATAAACAGCAAACGCATTTTGAATATGCTGGTGCGGCAGGTGGTTTTATGGATCAACTGGGCTATCCGTATTGTAGAGGGCGTATTTTCGACACCCTAGAAGAGGACACGGGGCAGTATGATGATATTTCAGATATTTTTTGGGCTAGTGGCGCTTGTTTTTTTATCCGAAAACAAGTGTTTGACACTCTAGGCGGTTTTGACGAAGATTTTTTTGCACATCAGGAAGAGATCGATCTCTGCTGGCGAATTCACCAACAGGGATGGGATATTAAATATGTAGGACACAGTAGTGTCTATCATGTGGGAGGCGCTACCCTAGCTGCAATGCACCCAAAAAAAACGTTTCTAAATTTTAGGAATAACTTATTGATGATGCTTAAGAACCTACCGAGCCACACTGTAGTGCCGCTGATTTTTATACGCATGGTATTAGATGGTATTGCTGCTATTAAATTTCTTGCTGCAGGACAACCCGCTTTGTTTGTAGCTGTATTAAAGGCACATGGCGGTTTTTATAGACTATTCCCTACTTTTATCAAAAAACGTGAAAAACCAAAGACTAGAAAAAAATATTATCAGATTTCGTCCGTTGTATGGAAATACTATATTCGTAACAAAAAACTATTCAACCAATTGAGCAGTTATATTCTTTAAATTATTGTTAATCGCGTATCTTTGCGTCACAATTTTAATAATTTTGAGTCTTATAATCTGAACAAGACATAAAACAAATTTTCTAATGAAAAAAGCAATGATTATTGGGGCTTCTATGGCCGTACTTCTTTCTTCTTGTGTATCACAAAAGAAATTTACGGCACTACAAGCTAAGCAAAAAGAAACTCAGGATCTTCTAAATACTGCAACTGTAAAATTAAACAGCTGTCTAGAAGACAAAGCAAGCTCAGCCTCTGCACTAAAAGTTCTAAAAGACCAAGTTTCTAACTTAAAAAACCAAAATTCTGCACTCTTAAATAACGTAGGAAACCTAGCTACTTTATCTACTAAAGAAGCTGAAAACTTAGAGAGATCTTTAGAAAGCATCAAAGAAAAAGACCTACAGATCAAAACGATGAATGATGCATTGAACAAAAAAGATTCAGTGACATTAGCGTTAGTAACGAGTCTTAAAGGTGCATTAGGAAACTTGGCAGATGAAGATATCGAAGTGAATGTAGAAAAAGGAGTGGTATATGTATCCATCTCTGATAAGCTATTATTTAAGAGCGGAAGCTACAATGTATCTACTCGTGCCAAAGAAGTATTAGGCAAAGTAGCTAAAGTAGTAAACGATAAGCCAGATATCGAATTCTTAGTAGAAGGACATACAGATAATGTACCTATTAAGAACAAGGTATTATTAGATAACTGGGATCTGAGTGTAAAAAGAGCAACTTCTGTAGTACGTGTATTACAAAAAGAATTTGGTGTAGATCCAAAACGTATGACTGCCGCTGGACGTAGTTACTATGTACCTGTAGCAGAAAACTCTACAGCTACAAACAGAGCTAAAAACAGAAGAACTAGAATCGTGGTACTTCCTAAACTAGATCAATTCTACAATATGATCGAAGATGGAATGAAAAAAGCCTCTGAAAACGGAAAATAAATAGACAATTTTCTATTTTTAAAAAAGGGTTGATATTCATATATTAACCCTTTTTTTATAACAGTCAATCAGCTAATTAAATTACCCTTTATGAAAACCCTCACTGCTCTTATCACACTCGTCATCATCAGCAGCAGCTATGCACAGCAATCCAATACTGCCATTGGCGATGCCGAAAAACTAACCTATACCGCTTCCTACAATATGTCTGGTTTGCTCACCAATCTAGCGCAAGTAACAATGGAAACTACGCGTGTAGCTACTGGAAAAAAAGAATACCTACGCCTGAAATGTAATGCCGCAACCTATGCAAAATGGGATTCTTTTTTTAAGATCAGAGATGTATATGAAGCCTATGTAAACCCCAATAACCTAACCCCTTATTTATACAAAAGAGATGTTAGCGAAGGAAACTATGTAAAAAAAGAAAAGTATACGTACAAGCATAAAAGCAAGACCATCAAAGCGATGATGCAAAGGCGAAAAGAACCAGTAACCAAAACATTACCCATGCAATCTAACACCTACGATGTGATCTCTACATTGTATCATATCCGAAATATGGATATCAACAAAGCACCGATAGGCACGAATCAAAAGGTAACAGTACTTTTTGACCAAAAAAACCAAATCGCTTATCTAAAACTACTGGGTAAGGAAACCTTAAATACGGCAATCGGCAGTAAAGAATGTTATAAAATAGCGGTGAATAACAGCACCCTAAAAGGTACTAACAAAAATATTATTTATCTTACCGCAGATGCGAATAAAATCCCTGTATTAATTCAATTCAGCATCCCAGCAGGAACAGGGCAGTTGACACTAAACAGTGCCAGCGGTCTCAAAAACTAATTTTTATCTAATTATGATCAGAATCGTATTCATACTTATAGCAGCCATTGCCGCTTTTATAGGAATCATTATGGCTATCTTACCGCTAGGTACCATCGGTATATTGCCAGGAGGCATCGCGGCCATTGTAGGTTTGGCAGCCTATGGTATCTCCAAAAAACAAGAAAAACCTACTAAAGTAGCCTTGTTATTTGTGGTGATTGGTATACTGGTAGTGATCACTAGTGGTTCTAAATCTATTTGGAGCAAAGACGAGATAGCGGATGACCAAGAGCTGGTGCAAAAAGAAGAAGAAAGCAAAAAGGAAGCTATCGAAGATCTTAAAGAGATCGAAAGCGAATTAAATGAGATCGAAGAATAATAGCGATTATTATTGATTTTCTGGGCGTTACCCCCTTCTTAGGTCGGGGGTCGGGCTATCCGCTGTATCTTTTTTGTTAGAAAAAAACAAAAAAGGATGCCGCTACTATCCCTAACGCAAGATATAGAATACATAAAAAGATATAGGCACTAGTACACTAAAAACCTATATCTTTTTTTTCCTCACTGCTATATCCTGTATTCAGCCTTTATAGCCTCTAGAAGCGACTTACACGTATCTGATGTCAGCAAACATCGTAAGATCTTGTGACAAAATGCAGTATTTTTTTATTTACATAACAGCATTAGGGCGCAAAAGATCGTTTTTATAGGAAATTGTAAAAAAAGTAAACCACTCCCTATTCCACCCTATTATATACTGCACGCTCTGCCAAGTGTTTATTTTTTGCCATATCCGAGGCAATACTTTCTAATTTACTACTGATGGTAGCTAATGCGATCTTGCCTAACGGTAGCCTAAGCGAAGTACAATCTGCATCTACAACATCCATCAATACACTTGCTGCTTTCTGAGGGTCTCCTTCTTGTATACCATGTACACTTCTTAACTTTTTTCTAAAGCTGCCTGCTGTCATCCCATAATCTTGAATCTCTTTCGTAGCTTCTAAAAGGCCACTTCCTGCAAAATTGGTTCTAAAGGGACCGGGTTCTACAATAGTAATCTTGATCCCTAGCGGGGCTACCTCAGCGGCCAGTGCTTCGCTAAAACCTTCTAAGGCAAACTTACTGGCATTATAAATTCCAAAACCAGCGAATGCCTTGATACCTGCGTGAGAAGAGATTTGAAGAATATGCCCTTGTTTTTCAGCCCGCATATGCGGTAGCACCGCCTGCGTAAGTCTGAGTGTTCCAAAGAGGTTACACTCAAATACTTTTCGCACCTCTGCCATAGAAGCTTCTTCTACCGCTCCCGCAAATCCCACACCTGCATTATTCACCAAGACATCAATTTTTCCAAATTTGGCAATAATTTGTCGCACACTATCCACAATCTGTTTCTGATCAGTAAGATCTACCAAGACTGCATGTGCATTACCTTCATGCTGTGCATTAAAAGCATCTACTTGCGCCTGTTTTCTAAATGTACCTACTAAAAAATCGCCTTGATGAATGACCTTTTCTGCCATGGCTGCTCCTAATCCACTAGATATTCCTGTGATGAACCAAACTCTTTTTTTCATCTTATGCTTTTTTTAAATGGGTAATGATTGTTGATACATCTACTCGGTTTCTATAATCGCCTCCTAAAGATGCTGCAAATGAGATCGTGGCATCTTGCTCTATGATAAAAACAGCGGGTACTGGCAATAGCCTAGAAGCATCGGAATAATGCGCATCGAAGTCAAACCCTAGTGCTTTCATGGCCATTACAGGAGCATCGTCATTTTTAAAAACAGTGGTGTACTGCTGCGCTACCACGCTGCCCTGATCACTTAAGGCTTCGAATTGGAGTTCGTTTCTTTCTTTGATATCCAATGATGCATCTGCTGTTTGCGGGGATACGGCTACTAATTGAGCACCCAAAGCGTGTATGGTGGCTAATTCGGTTTGGTAATGTCGTAATTGCAAGTTGCAATACGGGCACCAAGTTCCCCTGTAAAAAACCAATACTACTTTTTGGTCGGCTAATAACTCTGATAGCCTTTTAGGTGTTCCTACCGCATTAGGTAGTGAAAAATCATATGCAGTATCACCCTCTGTACATTTTAAAAGCGTGATGTGAGTGTCTTGTAAGCGCTCTGCATCTGCATCAAAAACAGCCAATGCTTCGGCTGGTAATTGCTTGTGCAGGTTTCTTCTTAGTGTAGTTACTTCTGTTTGATAGGATGTGGTTTTAATGTGCATACTATACTTTGTTTTAAATGATGTCAATATCGACACTACAAAGTTGCACTGCTATCCTACATTAAAAAATGAACTAGATTAGGTAATCTACTTGAACTGGTTCAAGATTTTGTAACCAATCGCTTGCGAATCTTACTCAAAAATTCGGCAGACATGCCTAAATACGATGCCAATGCGTATTGTGGTACCCGCTGTACAATGGCAGGATATAATGTCTGAAATTCTAAAAAACGCTCTTCTGCCGACTTCCCTAAATTAGAAAGTACCCGCCGCTGTGAGTAGGCAAAGGATTTTTGAGCAACTAGTCTAAAAAATCGTTCAAATACTGGGTTGTTAGCACATAACTCTTCTACATCATCATAGGCTATCTGCTGTATCACAGCATTTTCTAATGCTTCTACGAATAAAAAAGCAGGTGTTCTAGAAATATAACTATTAAAATCGCTGATGAACCAATCTTCGATCGCAAATTGCAGGGTATGCTCTACCCCGCTACTATTTACAAAATAGGCTCTTAACGCACCTGCTACTACATAGGTCTGATGATCGCAAATGTAGCCTGGCTGTACGATGCATTGTCTTTTTTTTATACGGCGCGTCTTTAGAATAGATAAAAAATCGTCTTCATCTTTGGTGGTTAAAACGACATAGCGCTTTATATTATTTAGAATATTGTGAGCATTTTCCATAAGAGCTGTTTTAAGCTAATAATTAGTACATGGCAATCGAATTGATTTCTAATATCAGCTCTTTCTAATTAGCCTTATTCATGTATTGTCTTCTCATCTGTTATATCCAATTTTGCATATCTTGCCTACCAATTACAGTCATGATTTCAACTATAGATTCATCATTGATTCTGTAATAAATAGCATCCACTCCACAAATACATCTTCTATAACCATCTTTGATAAAATCGACAGATTCAAATGAGTACGGACGTTGCGCAATTATTTCAAAATATTCAAAAAACGAGTTGAAATATTTGTCTGCTTGGTCAATTCCAAATGTTTCAACCCCGTAATGATGGATTCTAATAAGATCTTCTTTGGCTGTATTACTCAACTTGTAATTAGCCATTAAGAAGCTTTTTGGATTGCGCTAGAATATCTTCTTTACTATCATCAGTGAAGCCACTTGTTTCAGCCTTTTCTATCTTAGCTTTTATCCAATCAATTTGCTTTTGCTGTTTTCTAGCTTGTCTTATCAAATCATTTACTAATTCACTTTTACTAGTATACTCTTTGCTCTCTATTTGAGCTTTCAACCAATCATCATTGGGCTGAGTAAAGGAAATACTCTGTCTTGCCATTGTGTTTTTTTTGATGTAAATATACACCAAAAACGAATCAATCACAATTTTAATAAATGAGACCCTATATAGATAATTGCTTAACTTATCCTTTAGAATAATAATTCTGAAGTAGTTTAACCCGTTTTATCCAATAGAAAATCTACTACATACAACCAAATAACAGTGATGCCTATTATAATTAATAAGCATTGCATACAAAAAAAAGAGACTGCCTTTTCTGGCAGCCTCTCTTATTGTATTCCCAAGTTATTTTTCTGGAATTTGGATGTGCTATTTAATGTAGACTTACTTTCTGTACGTATTCTCTGTTTCTGATATTGAAATAAAAGATATATTCCCCTTCAGGTACTTTACTGAAATCGTATGTTTTCTTTACCAAAGCGTCCTCTACTGTTGTAGACTCTTCTAATAATTTCCAATCAGTATCATATATCTTGATCGTTATTGGTGATTTTCTGGTATTATTAAATAGTACCTTTGCAAATTTATTCCGTATTGATACTTGAGGCTTAAAAATAGTTACCTCAGAGTTATTGATCAAAGAAACTCCTTTTTGGTTCTTTAGAATCGGTGTCACTTTTACATCATAAGCTGCTTCTGTTTCTACAAAGTATACTCCATCTGGCATGTTGCTCAGGTTAAAGAACTTTGTGTAGGTAGGCATTGCTTTTAAGGTTGTATTAAACAACACTTCTCCGTTAAAATCTTTTAGATATAGCTTCTCTCCCTTGGTCACTTTGGTTAGTGACACATTCACCATCGAATTGTTAATCGCTACAGAAATTTTTCCTGCCGCGTTTACTGCGTTACTAAATGTAATTGCTAGTGCTAGTAGACATAGGTTCATTACTGTTTTCATAACTTCTAGTTTTTCTAAGTTGTTGTTTTAACATTTTTACACTGCAAATATAAAGCGGGTATTTTCCCTAAAGCACATGAATTTTTGCTTATATATGTTCTATTTTAACCTCATTAGTTACGTAAAAACCTTAATCACGCTAATTTAACACACTATTTGTTTTATATTTACGTTTTATTAACTTACTTGTCAGTGTTTTGCTTTAAAAACTAACAGATTTTCAATTATTTATGAAAAACATTAAACCTTCTTTAGAAAAAATCGTTCCTGAGTTCGGTAGTTCTTTCTATTATGAGAACTTTTCTAAAGAGAAAAAAAACAAGGCTCCGATCTGGCATTATCATCCAGAGATTGAAATTGTATATGTACATGGAGGGAGTGGAAAGATACAGATAGGTAGTCATATGTCTCATTATAGAAATGGTGCATTAATGCTCATAGGGTCTAACTTGCCTCATTGCGGGTTTACAGATAGTTTTACTGGGAATAGCAGTGAGACAATTATACAGATGCTGCCTGATTTTTTAGGAGCTTCATTTTTTGACATTCCTGAGATGCATACTATTGGTCCTTTATTAGAACAAGCTAAAAAAGGAATCGTATTTCATGGTCAGGCACAGAAAACGATTGGCGATCTGATAGAAGCATTACAGAATAAGGACGCTTTTGATAAATTACTAGGCATGCTCACTATCCTAAGAGCCATGGCTCAGGCTACTGATTATTCTATCTTAAATGCTGAAGGGTTTATTATAGAAACTGCATTGCAGGACAATGCTCGTATCAATTCGATCTTTAATTTTGTACAAGAGGAGTTTACGAGACCGATTCCGCTAGAAGAAATTGCTGATAAGGTAAGTATGAGCGTTCCGGGATTTTGCAGGTATTTTAAGAAGATGACAGGAAAGACCTTTGTACAGTTTGTGAATGAATATCGCTTGGTACATGCTGCTAAATTATTACATGAAAAACAAACGAGTATTACAGACATCTGTTACGAGAGTGGTTTTAGTAATTTTTCTCATTTTAATAAATTGTTCAAGCAGTTTACGGGCAAAACTCCTAGTATGTATAGAAATGAGTTAAAATACATTGTTTCCTAAAAGATACTTGAAATTCATCTGCTTTTCGTTGCTTTTTTATCCGTATAATAAGGTATAGGTGTGTTGCTATACGTTTGTAACGACTAGATAATTACTATAGAAAGTTTTTTTTTGCGTTAGGGATAGTAGAGGAAATCCCACAGCTCGACCTTAGGAGAGCGAGGAATTGGAACGGATAGCCCGACCCTTGTGGTAACGCCCTCATAATTTCTTTACAGAATATCAATAGTTCCTTTTCCTTCTCTGATTACTACAGGGGCACCACTGGTTAGATCGATAATGGTAGAGGCTACATTGCCTCCATAGCCTGCATCGATGACCATGTCTACTAAATGATCCCATTTTTCTGCAATAAGTTCTGGATCGGTAGTGTATTCGATCACCTCATCTTCGTCGTGTATAGAGGTAGATACGATAGGATTGCCTAATTGCTCTACGATCAGCTGACAGATAGAATTGTCTGGTACTCGTATTCCTACTGTTTTTTTCTTTTTAAACACCGTGGGTAGATTGTTATTCCCTGGTAAAATATAGGTGTAGGGCCCTGGCAGTGTCCTTTTAAGTAACTTAAAAGTAGCATTGTCTATCTGCTTTACGTAATCGGATAGATTACTGAGGTCACTACAGATAAAGGAGAAGTTAGCTTTCTGAAGCTTGACTCCTTTAATTTTAGCTATTTTTTCGAGTGCGCGCGTATTGGTAATATCACATCCCAATCCATATACGGTGTCCGTAGGATAAATGACTAGTCCTCCATTGCGCAGGCAATTGACTACCTGATCGATATGTCGCTGATTGGGGTTTTCTGTGTATAATCGTATGCGTTGTGCCATAATATATATCCTCCTTTATAACTACCCCCGCTACCAGTGATCTACAGCGATTGGTTAGTTATGCCTCTACTATTTTTAGTTTTGCGAATCGGAGTAGTAGTTTTTTGATGCCTCCGTTTTCGAAATGGATTTCTGCTTTTTTATCTTGCCCTACTCCTTCAATCTGCAGCACTTTTCCTCTACCAAATCGCATGTGTTCTACGAGTGTACCAGCAACAAGATCATTAACGACAGTGCTGCTTGAACTACTGGAAGCTGCATTGTTATTCACAGGTCGTAGTTTTCTGAGTTTACGCAATTGTTCTTCATTGGGCTTATGCGCTACGGGCGGTGTGCCTGAAGTGGGTTTTTTGAGTCGTAATTTACTCTTATCCACTTCGCCAAAAATATCTGAATCAATTAGTGGTTTGTATCGATACCCTTCTACAGGGGTTAGGTACTCTAAATATTTATCATCGATCTCTTCGATAAAACGACTGGGTTCTGCATCTACTAGTTTACCCCATCTATACCTAGATTGTGTATAGGTCAGGTAGGCTTTGGTCTCTGCACGTGTAAGTGCTACGTAGAAAAGACGTCTTTCTTCTTCGAGTTCGGCTCTGGTATTCATACTCATCCCAGATGGAAAGAGGTCTTCTTCCATCCCTACTATATATACATATGGAAACTCTAGTCCTTTGGCTAGGTGAATGGTCATTAATGCGACTCGATCATCATCTCCTGTATCTTGATCTAGATCTGTGGCTAGCGCTACGTCTTCTAGGAATTCTGATAATGCGCCTGTTTGATCTGCTAGCTCTTTCTGCCCTTCTACAAAATCTCGGATTCCGTTTAGTAACTCTTCGATATTTTCGATACGCGCTATACCTTCTGGAGTACCGTCTTTTTTAAGCTCTTGTAACAGGGCTGTTTTTTTGGTGACCATTTCGGTGAGCTCGAAGGCATCTACTTTTTGGTTGGCTACCTGAAAACTCTTTATCATGTGCATAAAGTTTTCGAGGCGCGTTTTGGTACCACTATTTATTTTTAGATTGATACGATCTAGGTTTTCGATGACTTCGAATATCGAACGATCGTAATGATTAGCTGCTACGATCAGTTTATCTACCGTGGCATGGCCGATACCTCTAGCAGGATAATTGATCACCCGCTTGAGTGCTTCTTCATCCTTGGGATTAACGATCAGCCGTAGATACGCGAGTACATCTTTGATTTCTTTTCGCTGATAGAACGACAACCCTCCGTAGATTCTATATTTAATATCTCTTTTACGCAGGGCGTCTTCAATAGCTCTGGATTGTGCATTAGTTCTGTACAATACCGCAAACTGCCCATTGGAGAGCTGATGCTGCATTTGGTTTTCGAAGATGGAACTGGCTACATAGCGTCCTTCATCTCCATCGGTTATCAATCGATTGACCACGATTTTAGGACCTGGATCATTGGCAGTCCAAACTACTTTGTCTAATTTGGTCTGGTTTTTATCGATGATGGAGTTGGCAGCTTCTACGATATTTCGAGTAGAACGATAGTTCTGCTCTAATCGATACTGCTGCACATTATCATAATCTTTCTGAAAATTCAGAATGTTATTAATATTGGCTCCTCTGAATGCATAAATACTCTGTGCATCATCTCCTACTACACATATATTCTGAAATTTATCGGATAATGCTCTTACGATTAGGTACTGAGAGTGATTTGTATCTTGGTACTCATCTACTAATATGTATCTAAATCGATCTTGGTATTTAGCCAATACTTCTGGGAAGCGGTTAAGCAGCTCATTAGTTTTAAGCAGCAGATCGTCAAAATCCATGGCTCCTGCTTTAAAACATCGATCTACATAATGCTGGTAGATTTCTCCCATTCGTGGCCTTTTGGCCATCGCATCTGCTTCTACTAATTCTTGGTTTTGGAAATAGGCCTTCACCGTAATCAGGTTATTTTTATAAGAGGAGATTCTAGATTGTACTTGTTTGTATTTATAAATATCCTTGTCCAAGCCCATTTCTTTGATTACAGATGCGATCAATCGCTGAGAATCTTGGGTATCATAGATTGTGAAATTAGACGGATATCCCAACTTATCGGATTCTATTCTTAGAATTTTAGCAAATATGGAGTGAAACGTACCCATCCATAGGTTCTTAGCTTCACTAGCCCCTACAATATCTCCAATACGTTTTTTCATCTCACGCGCTGCTTTGTTCGTAAAGGTCAGCGATAAGATGTTAAATGAATCTACTCCCAGATGCATCAGGTAGGCAATTCTAAACGTAAGTACCCTTGTTTTTCCTGACCCTGCTCCTGCAATAACGATCATAGGTCCCTCCTTTTGTAAAACAGGGGCCCGTTGAGCATCATTCAATCCTGCTAAATATTCTTCCAAATTGCTATTTTTTTTTAAGATTCGAAATGTAAGTAAACTATCTTTTTTTTAGAACTTTTGAGGTATTTAGTTATAAACAAGTCATGAACGAAAACACAAAAGCAAAACTGACTACAATCCTACAAATCTAGTTTTATTCAAAAAAAATATCGTCAAAAAATTATATTTTAAAGATAAAATGCTTAAATTTAAAGATCAATAGTGATGTACACAGTCATAATTAGTCCCTCTATTATTTAGAATAAGTGTATCATTTTAATCACTTTTCTGCTATAAAAACATCCATACACTTTTATAGCCTACAATCATTACTGTTAGAAAAACTGTGTACACATCAGCTAACGAAGCCCTAAAATAACTAAAAAACACGTCATTATGCCCCTACGCCCCAATGTACCTACTATCCAAAAAGAACAAATTAAATTTTTAAAATTCCCTAAAGAAGATGTATTGCTTCAAAAAAAAGATCAAATCGATCGTATTTTTGAGCTTCAACGAGCTTTGTCTCTAGGCAATCTAGAACGACAAAAGGTACGTATTGTTTTTGAAGACAGTACTGGCTGTAAAAAGGTAGAAACCACTATCTGGGGAATTACCGATAAAGAAGTGATCCTAAAACAGGCTACAATTATCCCACTAAAACGCATTATAAGTATTAGTTAGCACCTATATTTGATAAACGCAATGCTACATTTCTGCTCTCTATAATACTACCATACTTATAGGGAGTATTTTTATGTTCAGGATTTTAGTTTTCCTTTAATAGATTTTTGAATATCTTTAGATGCGAAAACATACAAGAAAGAGGATTGTAACAACGCTACTTATTGATGTTTTATAGCTATATACTATCGTTACTACATAGATACCTTTTTTAATATCAGTACGTATTATGAAAAATAACTTCTTGATTCTTTTTATACTGTGTAGCACGCTAATTCAAGCACAAGAAATTGATCCACAAATTAATCTTTTAGCAGATAAAGTAGAAGATAAAGTGATCTCTTGGCGTAGAGACTTCCATCAAAACCCCGAATTATCCAATCGCGAGTTTAAGACTGCAAAAAAAATAGCACAGCATCTAAAAGACTTAGGATTAGAGGTGACCGAGCAGGTAGCTAAGACTGGTGTGGTAGGTATCCTCAGAGGCGCAACCGAAGGAAAAACGGTGGCACTCCGTGCTGATATCGATGCATTACCTGTAACTGAGCGTACAGATGTGCCTTTTAAGTCTACTATAAAAACTACTTTTTTAGATACTGAAGTAGGAGTTAGCCATGCTTGTGGTCATGATACACATACGGCTATTTTAATGGGCGTAGCCGAAGTATTAAGCCAACATAAAGAAAAAATAACAGGTACTGTAAAGTTTATTTTTCAGCCTGCCGAAGAAGGACCTCCTCCTGGAGAAGAAGGTGGTGCGAAACTAATGATCAAGGAAGGTGTATTAGACAATCCATCTGTAGATGCCATTTTTGGATTACACATCAATTCTGGCACCCCTGTAGGAACGGTGCGTTATAAACCTGGTGGTACAATGGCGGCAGTAGAACGATTCGTAATTAAAGTGCAGGGAAAGCAAGCACATGGTTCTGCCCCATGGAACGGAATTGACCCTATAGTAATTGCAGCCAAGATCATTGATGGATTACAGACTATTATTAGTAGAGAAGCGCCTCTAGTAAACGAAGCTGCTGTGATCACTGTGGGCAAAATAACGAGTGGCGTACGTTTTAACATCATTCCTGAAACCGCAGAAATGATCGGTACAATCCGAACATTAGATCCCGAAATGAGAACACTCATCTTACGCCGAATGCACGAAATGGTGCCTGCCATTGCTACATCCTATGGCGGTAGTGCTACTGTAGAGATACAAAACAATACTTCTATTACATATAATGATCCTGAGTTAGTAAAACAAATGTTACCCACGCTAGAAGCGGTAGCCGGAAAAGAGAACGTAGTACTCACCAAAGCAACTACTGGCGGAGAAGATTTTGCATTTTTTCAGGAAAAAGTACCTGGTTTTTACTTTTTCTTAGGTGGCAAAGCAATTACAACACTCTCCCCTCCTTCGCATCATACTCCTGATTTTTATATTGATGAAAGTGGATTGGTATTGGGTGTAAAAATAATGTCTCACTTAGCTCTAGAATACCTAGAGACCCCCTAAATTTTATACATATGCATACTATTTTGGATTTTATTACCAATATCAGTTGGTGGATGTGGATTGTAGCAGTATTACTTATTATTGCAATCCGTGATATTTTTTTCAACAGAAAACATACGATTAACCATAACTTCCCTTTAGTGGGTCACCTACGCTATTTATTAGAGAGTATCGGTCCTGAAATGCGACAGTACTTTGTAGCAAATAACAGAGAAGAACTTCCTTTTAATAGGATCGAAAGAGGCTGGGTATACGCCTCCTCTAAGAATGAAAATAATTACGAAGGTTTTGGAACGGATAGAAACGTACATGAACACCAACATATTTTTGTAAAAAATTGCTTAATCCCTTTTCAGATGGATGCCGCACATCCTAATAAAACGGACAATGCATTTCTACCGTGTGCCAAGGTAATGGGTGCGTATAATCAGCGTAAAAAACCATATCGCCCTGCTTCTATTATCAATGTATCTGCCATGAGTTTTGGTTCCTTATCATCTAGAGCTATTTCTTCGCTAAATATTGGAGCTCAAAAAGCAGGCGCCTATCATAATACTGGCGAGGGTGGTTTATCTCCATATCATAGTCATGGTGGTGATGTTGTATTTCATTTTGGTACCGGTTATTTTGGTGTGCGCACCAAGGATGGTAATTTCTGCATGGATAAGATGAAAGCACTGGTAGACAACAACCCTTTTATCAGAGCCATTGAGATCAAGCTTTCGCAAGGAGCCAAGCCTGGAAAAGGCGGCGTATTACCTGGGGCTAAAATCACACCTCAGATTGCAGAAATTAGAGGTGTAGAAATCGGTAAAGATGTACTCTCTCCTTCTGCACACAAAGCCTTTACGAATATCCCTGAGCTTTTAGCGTTTATCGAAGCGATCGCAGATGCTACAGGAGTACCCGTAGGTATTAAAGCCGCTATCGGAAAGACCGAACAGTGGGAAGAATTAGCTGCCCTGATGGTCTCTAGCGATAGAGGCCCTGATTTTATTACCATCGATGGTGGTGAGGGAGGTACTGGAGCTGCCCCACCTAGTTTTGCAGACCACGTATCTTTACCCTTTATGCATGCTTTTTCTAAGATTTATAAAATTTTTCAACACCATAATCTTACCGAGCGTGTGGTATTTATCGGTAGTGGAAAACTCGGATTCCCTGCTAAGGCTGCTATGGCTTTTGCGATGGGTGTAGATTGTATCAATGTCGCCCGAGAAGCCATGATGAGTATCGGATGCATCCAAGCCCAAGTATGCCATACGAATAAATGTCCTGCTGGAATTGCCACACAAAATAAATGGCTCGAAAAAGGAATTGATGTACCTCTAAAATCCGATCGAGCTGCACAGTACTTTAAAACGTTTAGAAAAGAACTCATCGAAATAACACATGCTGCAGGCTATGAACATCCTTCTCAGTTCACTATGCAAGATATTGATATGAATGTAGATGATGGCGATCTCACTAAAACATTAGAAGATACTTTTAAATACAAAAAAACACCTGTACCATTTAGCTGCGCCCAAGATCTAAAAGAGTGCTCTCATTTAGGCGGGTCGTATAAGTAAGCATTCATTAACCTATATATTCATTATGCAAATTCAAGTTTTACCCCTATTAATATCTTTGATCCCATCGATATTTCTTACACTCATTGCCTTATATTATTTTCGATTACACATCGAAAACGAAAGTAAGAGACGTACCTTCTATCTTCATAAAGAAAATCAAAAACAAGCCCTTCCACTGCGGTTGCAAGCGTATGAGCGAATGGTGTTATTTCTAGAACGTATCACGCCTGGACAGTTATTGGTTAGAACTGCTCCGCTGAATGACGAAAAAAAAGAGTATGAATCACTCCTAATCGCTACTATCGAACAGGAGTTTGAGCACAATCTCACACAACAGGTCTATATGACTCATGAATGTTGGAATATTATCAAAGCATCTAAAAATGCTACTATCGCACTGATACGCAAAACGACCTTAGACACTTCTGTCGCTACAGCCCATCAAATGAGAGAAACTATATTACAGAATGTAGTCAATAATGGCTCTCCATGCGATGACGCCCTTATCGCTATCAAAGCTGAAATCGGCGAATTATTTTAAAGTACTGTAATAAATACATAGCCCCCCCCTACAAAACGACTCCGTTTATTGATCGTTTTGTAGGCAAAAGTAATTTACACTTTTTTAATTTGCTGTAAGAGTGCTTTTTTTTACTCAAACTTTTCAATTTTCGCTGAAATAAAAAAACTGAGTTTGACAAACTTTAGATACATACTAACTAACTAGTATCGTAATCCAATCGTATTCGTCAAACCCAGAATAATAAAAGTAAAGTTTTAACTATATATGTATGTGTGTTGTGTGTGAGTTTTAATCTTCTGTAAACAATTCGTTGATAAATTCCTCTAACTGCTCGCCTTCCAGTTTCTGAAAATTCAACTTTACTCTAGTAATAAAACCATAAGAACTACCCATGATTTCCATATTACCCGATATATATAAGCCCTGATTGTCATCTAAGCGTATTTTAGTAATATCCTCTACTGGATACTTTAATTTTAGGCTAGCAATCCCTTTTTTACCGAAAGTAGTATCTACACTACCATCTTTAAATAATTTTTGTATCAGTACATGCTGTGCATTATCTAGATTAGTAGATACAATAAGTATATCTCCACGCTCGCTTACGATGAAATTAGACGTGTAAATATCTGCACTTGTACTCATCGATATTTCTCCTTTAAAAGCAGTGTCCTTGATTCCATTTACATCATACTTACGGATCGTGTATACAATCTTTTCGTCGTCTTGTATGTGCGAAGCGTATATTTTATCATTCGCAACCACTAATTGATCTGTAGATTGGTAGGAAGCGTCTAATTTTCGAACATCAAGTTTTCTTTGTAGCATTTGCTGACTATCTATTCGCTCTAAGTGTGCTAGATTTGGCTCTCCATCATTAATAGTCTCGGCATACCCCATCAGTAAATGATCATCTACCATAGTAGTAGCATTTAATACGAAGTTAGTTTGTGGATACACATGAGTGCTCATCGTTTCTCCTATGTCCGAAACTTTTAGAACAGCCATTTTTTCTACTTCTTCAAACTCTTCTACCTGAGATACTTTAGCCACAACCATTACAGAACCATCTGTAGACACATGAATTTGCTGCCCATAATTATTATCTTCTTCTCCTTCTGTAATTTTCTGCTTATAAGCACCTTCTTCGCCAAAAAAAGTATCGATAGTACCATCCCAGTTAAACTGATTAATAGCTACGATAGAATTTTCTTCTTCCCATATGCTAGAAAGTACCAATACACTTCCATCAGATTTGGTAACCATATCCACTGGCGTATTATCATAATTGCCAACATATGTACTGTCTATATCAAAAACGAATTGTTTCTTTCCTTTTTGATCCAGTTTTACAAAATGTCTATCCGCTTCCGATTCGTATAAGACTTGTAGTTTATCTTCTTCTACAATATCGAAATCTATAATCTGAGAAGATTCCATTCCCAGTTCTTTAAAAGTAATAAGCCCGTTTCGCCCGAAATTGGCATCAATTTTTTGTGCATAACTACTAATTGCAAAGCAACACAGCAGTAACACTCTTAGTGTAGTTGTCCCCATATTTTAATAACTTTTAAGGTTTTACCTTTTTACATCCGTTACCAAAACTACAAAAAAACCATAAAAATACTGCGCGAAACTAGAATCCGTAGTGAATTTATGAGTAATCGACAGGATTCTTCTAGAAAAGAAAGAAAAACCTCATCAATTGTACGTTTTTTCCTCAAAAAATAAACTTAATTTTTCGTTGCTACTTTTGTTAAAAAAAGAAAAAAAAACATACTATTTCTTACAAAACAATGTAGCATCAAATAAAAAAAATCAGAATAACCAACACCCCCTTTATTTGAATCTATACTACTAAAAACCAACACAACACCTTAAAATCAATACTTCCTCTCCCTTTCTCTATACCTGTACTCTACAACAAACACTTCTTACATTACCTAAAAAAACTTTAAATCAATATACCTATACATTTTTTTCTGTAGGGCGTTTCCCAAGGGTCGGGCTATCCGCTATATCTTTTTTGTTTAGAAAAAAAACAAAAAAGGATGCCGCTGCTATCCCTAACGCAAGTAGTATAACAATCATCACTTTACACACTGTCACTTTTATCGGTTTTGTTGTCAGTTTTGTAGTAAAGAATAGGAGTATTTTTAGTACTTATAAAAGTAAAATTAAACTCATGAAAGTTACAAAAGAAGAATCAGTACTAGGTATAATTACGAAAGCTTGGGAAGATGAGACATTTAAGAAGCAACTTATAGCATCCCCAGTGGAAACTATAGAAAAATTTACAGGAAAATCATTCAACGTTCCTGATGAAAAGAAAATTGTTATCGCAGATCAATCTCAAAAAGACACTATTTACATCAATATCCCTCCTAAACCAAATTTAGAGGATATAGAACTAACAGAAAATCAATTAGAAACCGTGGCTGGGGGCAATATCATAGAAGAACTTGTAGAAGGGTTTGGGATCATAAAAAAGGTCATTACCGAATATTTAACTTGATGCTTTAGTCAAATGTTATCTTAATTAAAAACCAAAAGGATATCTGATTTTTAGCCCCCCTCTTAGTTTGTTGCTCATCTTTCAATAAAGTAGTATTAACAGATTTAATGGCAGCGCAAATTGAAAAAAGTCGAAACCACTTCCATATAATTACCTAGCTTTTTAAAAGATGTTTAGTGACCTATAGGGTCACTTTTTTTTTGGATTAAAGATGTCACTTTTCACCGATACAATGGCAGTTTTATAGCTAGTAGTAGCACTAATTTAGAACACTGAATTAGGAGTTAATTATTAAAGCTATTATGAAAAAAGTATTGTTTTTATTAGGGTATTTGACAGATTTAGATATTGAATGGATGATTGACCAAGGAGCGAAAACTACCTTGTCTTCTGGTCAGCAATTAATTGATAAAGGAAAAGAAATAGACACCATAGTTATTATCCTATCGGGGCAACTCTCTATTGTAGATGGGGTACATGAAATAGCCCTGATAGGCCCTGGTGAAATTGTAGGAGAAATGTCATTCTTAGAATCAAGACCCCCATCTGTTTCGGTAGTAGCCACACAGGAAAGCACTGTATATCAAATTTCAAAAAAAATGATCCATCAACGATTAGAAACGGATATGCAATTTAGAGCTAATTTTTACTACGCCTTGGCATTGTTCTTATCGGATAGACTGCGTAAAACCACCAATAAGCTAGGGTATGCTACTGATGATGATGATTTAATAGATACCAATGTATTAGATGGAGTTGCTAGAGCAGGTTCTCGTTTTAGTCAAATACTACATCGATTTTCAGAAGCATAAGAATGGTATCAAAAAACTGGAATAAAATGCATTACATACTATTTTTCATTACTTTTTTCGCGATACACTTCAATGTCGTGTACGGACAAGAAATTCCTGGAGATCTCATTAAATTAGCGACCTATACGCTGAATAAAAACCCTGATATTGCCACTGGTGCGCTGGCTATTCAAAACGCAGCAGGTACTATAAAAGTACAGCGCAGTACATTCGATTATCAATTAACATCAGTAGCATCGATCACCAAGAATAAACGCAGACTTTTTGATGCAGACCCCATAAGTCCTATCGTTAATGGAAATGTAAGCACCAATGGTACAGAGGTCTCATTGGGATTACAAAAAGCGCTGCGATCAGGCATACGTACAAGTTTTACAGTTGATTATGGGCGTTTATCTAACAATTTCCCATTCAATCAGTTTAATGAAGAAGTGGGGGCGAATCAATCAGATCATACCATCACGACTACCCTTTCTGTTACACAACCACTAATAAGAGGACGAGGCAAAAAAATAGCAACAGCGTTAGAAACATCATCAGAGTTAGCTTTAGAAAATGCTAAATACAGTTATGAGCTTACCAACGCTTTTGAAATCCTACAGACAGGCATTGCTTACTGGCAATATGTCGGAGCGTATAAGCGTCTAACGATTTTTAGAGCTAATGAAGAAAGGGTACGAAACGTATTAGCCATTACGCTTGAATTAGTACAGGCAGATAAAAAGCCCGCAGGTGATCTCGCTCAGATTCGTGCAGACCTTGCAAATCAAGAACGACAAACAAAAATAGCAGAACAGCAGGTTTATAATGCCAGAATCAACTTAGGAAGGGCTATCGGAATTGAAGTACAGGAGAGTGAACATATCGGAATACCAATGAATGAATTCCCTTCGATCCCCGAATCGAAATACGCTACAGCGGTTTCTGATCAAACAATGCTTGCCATCGCTGCAAACCACCGAAAAGATATAGCAGCCTTTCATGCACTAAAAAAAGGATTAGCATTGCAATTAGAACTCGCCAGGAACCATCTAAAACCTACCCTAGATCTATCAGCTTTTGCATCCTATGGAGCAATGAATACAGGTAATGGATTTCAGAAAGCATTTAGCACTTTAGGAAATAGAGAAGGTAGTGATTATACGATAGGACTACGACTTAATTTTGCATTCCCCCTAAATAATAATTTGGCTAGAGGGTCTTTTTTGCAACAACAGGCAGCACTGTCAGAGCAAGAAGTTTCATTACACAACTTGCAAAGAAATATTGATTTAAACGTACATATAGCTTTGAACAATCTGCGAAATAGTGTTGCCATTCTCACAAAAGCAGAAGAAACATTACAGTACTATCAAGAAGTTTTTAGTAATGAACAAGTCAAATTTCAGAATGGGTTGACCACTTTACTGAACCTTATTTTATTTCAAGAGCGTTTGACATTTGCACAATTAGACTACTTAGCAGCACAGCAACAGTTTGCAACAGCAATCATTAATCTAAGATTTGAAACAGGAACACTCGTAAAAAAGAATGCAGATGAAGAAATCGTCTTACGCAATACAAAGGTATTTTACGAAATCCCAACATTATAATAACATTAAAAAAAGTAGCAATGGCAGCAGGATTTTTTAGAAAAGCAGCATTAGAAAAACTTTCTACACCCGAAAAATTAGATCAATTAATCAAAGTCACAAGCCCAAAAGCATGGTTATCATTGGCGACGCTAGTACTTATAATAGGTACTGGTATTGGCTGGGCGTTTCTAGGGAGCGTAAAAACCAAACTCACTGTGATAGGCGTATTATTAGGGGGAGAAATTCACGAGGTGGTTTCTACCGCTCAGGGACAATTAGTACGGCTAAACGTACAGGTGGGCGACCAAGTACATAGCAATGAAATTGTGGCTTTTATAGAACAGCCACAATTGTACCAACAAATAGAAGATGTAAAAGCTTCTTTACAAGAACGAACGCATGAATTGGAAACATTACTTTCATTCGGTAATCAAGACAGTCGAATTCAGGCAAACCTCATCCGTCAACAGCGTTCCAATATTGAATTACAAATCGATACGCACAGAAAAAATGTAACTTTTTTAAAAAATCAGCTAGAAAGAGAAAACAGACTGTTAGATAAAGGACTGATTACCAAATCAGAGATTGCTCACACAGAACAACAAATAGAAAACGCTAAAAACGCAATCGCCAATCTACAAGCCAAAAAAGTACAAACTTCTAGTCAAAAACTAAATCTAGGATATGATTTAGAACAAAAAATCAGCTTACAACAGCAACGAATTGCAGAGACAGCGCGTAGGCTAGAGCACCTTAAAGAGCGGTATGACATCCAAACGAATATCCGAAGTGCTTATGATGGACAGGTAGTAGAGGTGCTGACTGATGCAGGAGTCGTAGTAGGTCAGGGCTCTCCCCTTTTCAAGCTCAAAAACAAAACAAAAACAACAGAAGATAGCTTGCGAGGTGTACTTTACATTCCTTCTCAAGATGGAAAAAAGATTAAAGAAGGCATGGAAGCTTTGGTAGTTCCCTCTACAGTACAACCACAGGAATATGGGTTTATGAAGGGTAAGATTACCTATGTATCCGAATTTCCAGTAACTCAAAAAGGAATCATGACATCTGTAAAAAATGATCAAATAGTAAAACGTATGCTTTCTGTAGGAGCGCCTTTTGAAGTGTATGTAAAGTTTGAAAAAGATACGACTGCCCCTAGTGGATTCCGATGGACATCTGCATTAGGGCCTGACTTAGTGATTCATGAAGGTACTTCTTGTATGGGAAAAATCACAGTAAAAACTGAACCTCCCATAGCAATGGTCGTTCCTGCTTTAAAGAAATTCTTTGATCTCTATTAAAAAGGCTATGAACATACATCTACAAACCAAAGAAAAGCTAGCACGCCCCGTAAAAACACCTACTGTACTTCAGATGGAAGCTGTGGAATGTGGCGCTGCTGCGTTGAGTATTATTTTGGGGTATTACGGTAGAGTGGTACCATTAGAAAAACTAAGGATTGCCTGTGGGGTGTCTAGAGACGGGCTAAAAGCAACTAATATTTTAAAGGCAGCACGAACCTTTGGGTTAGAAGCAAAAGGGTATGCTAAGTCCATCGATAAGCTAAAGCAAGTAGCCATGCCTGCAATTATTTTTTGGAATTTCAATCACTTTTTAGTGCTAGAAGGGTTTACCAAAAACAAGGTATATCTCAGTGATCCAGCCCAAGGGAGGTATCATGTAAGCCATCAAGAATTTGATGATGCTTTTACAGGCGTTGTACTCACCTTTACCCCTACAGAAGAGTTTAAAAAAGCGAATGAGAAAAAAAGCCTCATCGCTTCATTACGAGCGCGTATTTCCAATTCTAAAATCAGTGTAGTATATATCATACTAGCCAGTCTTTTTCTTGTGATTCCTGGTATAGTGATCCCATCCTTTACCAAAATTTTTATAGACAAGTATCTGATTAATGGTACTACTGGATTTGTGATGCCCTTATTATTAATCATGGGAGGCATGCTCATGATCAATGCTACCTTAGTGTATTTACAACAGTATTATTTACTAAGACTAGAGACCAAGTTAGCAGTAGCCACCTCCAGTAAATTTTTATGGCATGTATTCCACCTTCCTATTGCATTTTTTACACAGCGTTATAGTGGAGAAATCGGAAACAGAGTGACCTTAAATGATAAAGTTGCTCGATTATTAAGTGGAGACTTGGCGAATGCTATACTCAATGTAATAGTCGTGCTTTTTTATGCGATTTTGATGTATTCATATGATGTAGTACTCACCAGTATTGGGGTGATGATGGCAGTATTGAATATCGTAGCATTACAATACGTTTCTCGTGCAAGAAAAGACGGTAACCGCCATTTAATCAATGAAAGTGGTAAGTTATTAGGAACGACTACCTCAGGAATTAGTATGATTGAGACTCTAAAAGCATCAGGTAGAGAAAGTGATTTCTTTACTACTTGGTCGGGATATTTAGCCAAGGTAATGAATGCGCAACAACAATTAGGATGGCTCACCACTCGTCTCAATGTAATTCCACCATTATTGATGTCACTAACTACTACTATTATTATGGTAGTAGGTGCGATGCGAGTCATGGATGGGCAGATGACGCTGGGAATGTTGGTTGCTTTTTTATACCTAATGAACAATTTTATGCGACCGGTAAATCAATTAGTCACTACAGGAAGCTTATTACAGGAAACAGAAGGCGATATGAACCGTATCGATGATGTATTGAATTATGAAGTGGATGAAACACTGAGTACACAGCAGTCAGAAGAAACCTCAGCAGTAGTACACCCATCTGACCAAACCGAGGTAGCTTCAGAGGATCGTACTAAAACTGTGCAAATAGAAGGAAAACTCATCGGTTATATCGCACTTAACAATGTAACTTTTGGCTACAATACCACTATGCCTGCGCTCATAGAAGGTTTTAGTTTACAACTACAACCAGGTAGTAGAGTTGCCTTGGTAGGAGGTTCAGGTAGTGGAAAATCTACCGTTGCGAAACTAGTATCTGGATTATACCAACCTTGGTCTGGAACGATTTCTTTTGATGGAAAACCAGCAACTACAATTCCTAGACATATCATGACCGAATCGCTAGCTGTGATTGATCAAGAAGTACTGATGTTCAAGGGTACGATTCAAGAAAACATAGCGTTTTGGGATGAGCATCTACCCGAAACCGATATTATTCAATCCGCTAAAGATGCTGCCATTCACGATACGATTGCGGCACGTGCCAAGGGGTATGATAGCGAAGTATCAGAAAGAGGAGCTAATTTTAGTGGAGGACAACAACAGCGTTTAGAAATCGCAAGAGCGCTCGCACTCAACCCCTCTATTTTGGTATTAGATGAAGCCACTAGTGCCTTAGACCCTACCTCAGAAAAAATAGTCATGGATAATATAAAAAAACGAGGGTGTACTTGTCTTATTGTAGCACATCGCTTAAGCACCATTATGGATTGTGATGAAATTATCGTGATGGAATTTGGAAAAATAGTAGAAAGAGGAACACATCAAGAGCTGTTGGCTCTCAATGGAGTCTATGCTACACTAATTAGTGCCACATAAAAATAGAGCAATAATGTTTGAAAAAGAGAAAATACAGCTAGCAGTAAACACCCCACTAGTGCTAGCACATCCCGATCGATTTTGGATGATTACATCTGGGCAGGTAGATATTTTTTATGCAGAAATTGGAGAGAATAATGAATATAAAAGCTCCTTAACACATCTATACCGAGCAGAAAAAGGAGAACTGTTATTTAGTTTGTTAACCGACTATCAGGAGCGTGGTATAAAGTTGATCGCCATGAATTCAGAAGCAGGGTTACTAGCCATCAATAAAAATAGGTTAGTACACATAGATACTACCTTTTTAAAATACCAAATCGAAAAATGGATACACAAAATAACCCATGCACTACAGTCCCAAACCCCTCCACGAATCTATAAAACACTGGCTATAGGTAGTGAGATCACTTTAGACAAGCAAGAGTTTGCCTTTCCCCATAAAGGATTGGCGTGGGTAAAGGTAGTAGCAGGAGTAGTAACCAAGTATGCAGACGCAGCACAAGAAAGTGCAACAGCAGCTATAGGATATCCCATCGTAGTATCCAATACACTTTGGGTAACCGCTATGCAAAGCAACACGACACTACACGTGCTGAGTACAAAAGAGGTTTTTCAGGATGAAATCTTTTTTATGTTAGCACTGAATGATATCCAAAAATATGTATATCAGCAGTTGTGCACTACCACTCTCCAAGCCCATACATATGAAGTAAAACGCATTGCCGAAAAAGTAAGTACCGAAAAAAACAGGCTCAGCGGCACATTAGATCAGTTAGGATCAATGATCACCCGTACCAAAAGGCGTCTAAAATCCAAGGAACTTCAAACTACAGATAATGATTTGTTAGCAGCATGTCGGCTGATTGGTGATGCTGTAGGATTTGATTTTAAGGCGCCACAATTTATGGAGTCGTATGCTAATAATAAAACACATCAGTTATATGCGATTGCACAAGCTTCTAAAATACGCATGCGAAAAATAATTCTGCGAGGCGTCTGGTGGAAAGAAGAAAACGGACATCTATTAGGCTTTTTAAAAGACTCCAAAACCCCAGTAGCCTTACTACAAAAAACGCCTACCACCTACATCCTAAAAGACCCAAAAACGGGTGTCGAAAAAACAATTACTCATGATGTAGCAGCGACCTTAGATCCTATAGGCTATATGTTTTTTTATGGATTTGAACACGCCATGACTTCGGTCAAAAAGATGTATAATTTTGCAGTTAAGGGGATTAAAAAAGACTCCAAATTGCTAGTGATTGCAGCATTGGCAGGAAGCCTTCTAGGGCTACTAGTCCCAGTATTGTCTGGTGTACTATTTGATGATGTCATTCCTACCGCAGACCGTTCGCTGTTGGTAGAAGTATTTATAATCATGGTACTGATCGGTAGTATTACTGCAGGTTTACAATTAATTCAGGGCGTACTTCAATTACGAGTCGAAACCAAATCCAGTATGAATGTACAAGCGGGCGTAATGGATCATTTATTGCGATTACCCGTATCATTTTACAAAAAATTTAGTGCAGGAGACCTTACCAATCGGGCATTGAGTATCAATAGCATTAGACAACTACTTTCTAACACCCTATTAACCGCAGTATTAAGTGGTACTTTTTCTTTCGTTAACCTAGCATTACTCTTCTATTACCAGTCCAGTCTGGCATGGATGGGTATTGGCTTAGCAGTAGTAGCCATAGTATGTATCGCAGGAATAGGGTGGTTAAAATTAAAATACGACCGCCAGATATCTGATCATCAAGGGTCATTACAGGGGTTTCTTTTTGAATTTTTATCAGGGATCAATAAAATTAGGATTACAGGTGGAGAGCGACGTATATTTACCTTATGGTCAGATCGCTTTTCTAAACTAAAGCACCTTGGCTTTGCCGCGGGTAGTTATCAAAATTACGTAGAGGTATTCAATAGTTCATACCCATTATGTACCAATATATTTTTCTTTTCTTTTATATACTACATGATGCATGCTAATCCATCAGCAATTGGAGTTATTTCTGTGGGAGCTTTTATGGCCTTTATGAGTGCCTTTAACCAGTTTCTAAATGATTGCCTTAAAATGAGTATGGCATTGATTTCTTCGCTTCAAATAGTCACTTTATACGAACGAGTACAACCCATTTTAGAAGAAACCCCAGAATCCTCTGAGGCATCCACCAATCCAGGAGAATTAGCAGGAGCTATAGAAATGAATTCAGTCTCCTTTAGGTATCACCAAGAGCAACCCCTCATCCTTAATGACATCTCCTTTAGCATACAACCAGGAGAAATGATTGCTTTTGTAGGCGCTTCTGGCTCTGGAAAATCTACCATCATGCGCCTGTTATTAGGGTTTGAAACCCCAGAATCGGGATCGATATTTTATGATGGACACGCATATGACACCATGAATAAAGAATTAGTCAGAAAACAAATTGGGGTAGTCTTACAGCAGGGCGCTTTGATGTCTGGAAGTATCTATAAGAATATTGTTGGTAACTCTGAGTTAAAGTTAGAAGATGCATGGGAAGCTGCACGAATGGCAGGAATGGAAGAAGACATCAAACAGATGCCTATGGAAATGCATACAGTCATTAGCGAAGGAGCAGGTACCTTCTCAGGAGGGCAACGACAGCGATTAATGATCGCCCGTGCCATTGTTCATAAACCTCGGTTACTATTTATGGACGAAGCCACCAGTGCCTTAGACAATCGTACACAACATATCGTAGCCAAAAGTTTAGACACATTACAAGCCACGCGTATTGTCATTGCACACCGATTAAGTACCGTGATCAATGCAGATCGAATTTACGTAATGGATAAGGGAAGCATCGTAGAGTCTGGTACATATGATGAGTTAATGGAACTAAACGGGATGTTTTTTAAGTTAGCAAAAAGACAAATGGCATAAGTAATGGCGTCTATCGAAGATATATCAGTTCCTGACTCGCTTTACTATATATACCTCTTTATCGTTTGATCATAAGAACTAGTTATGCTACTCTCTTATTCCAATAATCAAGATAAATTGTTCGGGTTAGAATTTAAGAGAAGATCATATAATTTGGGATAACGTCTTTTAGCGTAGTTGGGAATTTCTTTTACATAGATCTCAACATCAAATTCTTCTGCACCATTTTTTGTTAAACTGAATAAGTTTGTGGGAGTCTCTAGATGTTTGGAATTATCTACCAACAAGACGTAATCAAATAAACCAAAATATAGATTAAGATTTTTATACCCCTCTTTCCATTTATACTCAATAATTTCATTGCTTATAAAATGCCCTTTATTCTTAGTTCTAATATCAACTCGTTTTTCAGCTAATTCCAGAGAATTTAAACAGTAAAAAATCAAACATACTTCATATCCAAGTTTCTTAGCCTCTTTGACATACTCAGTTGGATAATTATCAAAATTTGTTTCATAGCAAAAATCTAATCTATCTAAAAAAGCCCCTTCAATGGAGCTTATAAATTCTTTAGTTGTTTGATTTTTAGCAAATTTATCCCTAAACTCACTATCAGGTAATGCACGATATGTCGCTAGATATCTTTTATCATAATCAAAAGGTTGTATCGTATCAAAATATGTCTTAGAGTAAGTAGATTTACCCGATCCATTACAACCAGCAACAACGGTTAAAGTAGGTGTATACAATCGCGATGAGCTTTTTGTTCAGGACTTAGTACTGTTACGTTTTTAGCATCATTCTCCAGCTTCTTAACTTCTTCATAGTGTGCAACCTGTGGTCGAACTTCAGATTCCAATACCTCTTTAGCTTTTTGCGCTTGTTCTATAAATGAAAATTTACTCATAATTACAAATTTAAGTAATTATTTTTAAATCAATCATCTACTTGATAAATATAGCCAACTTTTAAGCGGTTTTATGTAATAGAACTTCATCATGAAGGTTGTATGAACAACAAACCCGATGTTTTCTAAATGAAGTGGTTTAAACTTTTTTGATTTAAGCGAAAAACCAAGATTTTGTGATCAAATACAGTGATTTTTTAGTTGCATAGCAGCGCTACGGAACTCAAAAATTGCAAAATTTGAGTGCAAAAGATCGTTTTTATAGCAAATTGAAAAAAGTGTAAACCACTTCAATACTACATCCCATAAATAACACAATATAAAGTTGCTAGTATAAACATTAGGGCGTTTCCTCCGATTCAGATCGGAGGTCGGGCTTTCCGCTGTATCTTTTTTGTTTTGTAAGGAAAATAAAAAAGGATGCCGCTGCAATCCCTAACGCAAAGACAACGTTTCTATAATAAGTATCTCTATACCTAGAAACTCCTGCGTTTTCTGCTAAAGTATATAATCCTACTTTGTCATCTTAGCGAGCAGTATTGATTTGCGTTAGGGATTGCAGTGAAAATCCCACAGCTACTATCATAGGAGTAGCGAGGAATTGTAGCGGAAAGCCCGACCCTTACGGTAACGCCCTAAAATAACAAAGTAGGAATAAATGTCTGCTTCCCGAAGGGAGCATATGCACTACACAAATTGTTGTACTTTCGTTTTTTAATTATTTGTTTTCATTTTAAGTGTAATCTCACCAATATTATATGCATAAATTGAAGCAGGTAGATACGTAAACTTTAAACCCTGTATTTCTTTTATTCCAATCTGATCAATTGAAGTTACTAGTGCAGCAGTAAGTTTGTTCTCATCACAGAATTTAATTAGACTATTTAATTCCTTAGGTTTGTCAAAATACCTATTACTCCATTTAATTTCTACTCCCCAAACAGGTTTATAATTTTTGTCATCTACTAAAACCAAATCTACTTCTCCTTCTTTTCTTCCGTCTTTCCATCTAGCATATGTCAAGTCTAACTGTTCTCTGTGCATCCATTGTGAAAGAATTGCTGTTTCCACCATGTTTCCCATTTCTTGGTCAGTTTCACTTATAGGTGAAAATAAAGCAGTTCTAAGTGATGGATTCGTTAAATATACTTTGAAACTTGTTATTCTTTTTAATCTTTTTGCATTGAAACCGACTTTATTTAATACCTTGATTAAGAATGCTGATTCTAAATATTCCAGATACTTCTTTAAAGTATCTTTTTGAATTCCACTTTCTCGAGACATGGTTTCATACGAAAATTCGTTACCAGTATTATAAGCTATGTATGTGAAAAACCTATTTAATTCCTGAACATCTTTAATTCCATAAAGACTAGGCAAATCTCTGAGTAGAACTTTGTCTACAATATCGTTTTTTACATATCGTCCCATATCACTTTGTATTCTTTCCGATAATACAACTTCTGGATACCCTCCAAAATTTAAGTAATGAACAAATTCTTTATTTAAGACTTTTGTATCATGTGTTAGACAATAAGAAAAATCGTTGTCTCCATATTGAATTTCACCTTTAAAAATCAAATGATCTAATTTTTTTAAATGGATATATTCTTGAAATGTTAGAGGGGGTAAGAGGAAGTCAGTAAATCTGCCTGCACCGCTTTCCGTACTGTGCCATTTTAAAGCTGCGGCTGCTGAGCCAGAGACAATGAATTTTGTTTCTGGGTAGGAGTCTACTAATACTTTTAGATGTCTTTCCCAATCTTTTAAATACTGTATTTCATCAAAAAAGACATAGCAATCATTAAGGTTTTCAAGGCTCAAAGCGTCTTTGCAAAGAGTTAATATATCTTCCAGACTTAAATTGACATAAATCGGGTTATCAATTCCAATAAAAAATAGTTTGTGAGGATTTATACCTTCTTTTAGTAAGTTTTCAATACAATGAAATAACATCACTGTTTTACCAACTCTTCTAGGCCCCATTAAAACCAAAGCTCTTTTGATGTCCCTTTCAAGAACAAATGGGTAAAAAAGATCAAAATACAACCTTCTTGACATGGAACTATAAGTGTTCGGTATCTCTTTAGTGATCCACCATGGATTTTCATAACGGAGACGTTCAATGATTTTTTCTGTCGGAATAAGGTGTAACATGACTGTTATTTATCTTAACACAGTAAATATAGTAAAAATAAGAAGATTAAAAACTATCTATATATACAAAAAAGGTAACTTAAACAATTAATAGAGGACATAAACTACTAATTAGACAATGTGATTTGATGTGAATGAAGTACAACAGGTAAATATGTGTACACGAAGCCACATTAGCTAGTGCTGTTCTTTAGCGATTTTTTCCGCCATTAATAATGCATTATAGGCATTTACAACACCTCCAGATTTAGACAATTCAGAAAAGGGGATTAATTTCTTTGTACCATCTTCTTGTTTGATAGCTACCTTTACATCATATTTAGTACTAGAGTCCATTAAGATTTTCTTCACTTGTGATGCCGTTAACTTTGGATATTGTTCCCATATAAGTGCAGCCACACCAGATACGATAGGAGTTGCATACGATGTACCATTTCCGATCTTATACGAGTTATTGGGTAGTGTTGTCTTAATATTCGCCCCAGGCGCAAAAATGTCAACGGTTTTCTTTCCGTAGCTAGAGCTTTTTCTCTTTAGTTGTTCTCCTATTTTCTCGGTTGAACCACCTACCATAATGAAATTATTGGGTTGGCTATGATCATCATTGTAGATTGGATAATAACTGTTTTTAGGGTTATCCAAATCTAAATTGTTATTACCCGCAGAGGTCACGAATAACACATTATTTTTTTCTGCATATTTAATAGCGTCCAATACCCAATCAGGATGTAAAGAAAATGATTTCCCCGAACTCATATTGATGATTTTAGCACCATTATCCACCGCATATCTAATCGCCAACGCAATATCTTTATCATGCTCATCCCCGTTTGACGAAATAGCTAACGGCATTATTTGTATCGTATTTGATATTCCTTGAATTCCGACATCATTATTCTTTTTTGCTACCATTACACCTGCTACCAATGTAGCATGATAAAATTCCTTTAAATTTTTTGAAACCTCATTATTACCATAGTTTTGATCCTCTAATGAATCACTATTTTCATGTAAAATTTCTCGGTCTACATATTCAATATTTAAGCTTAAGGCTAAATATTGATTTGCTTCTTCTAGGTTATAAACTAACACCTCTTTCGTATATCCCCCTTTATAAAACTGAATTAATTTATCCTTGTAGGCAATTATGGTAGCATCTTCTGTTTTGATATTCTTTAAATCTTCGACTGTATAGTTAGAAGAGTTAAAGAAACCTGTTAAGGCAGCATCCACTTCATAATAGTATTCTAGCGCCTTTTCCCAACCTTTTTGCCTTTTTTCATAACGTGATTTCATAAACTGATACGCAGTTTTTGCTTGTTGGCATCGTACTGTATCTTTTATTTTATTTTCATTACAAGCCTTTAAAATACGAGTGATTTCAAAATTGGAATAGATAATATTTTGTTTCTTAGCATTACCAATAAAATTCCAACCATGAAGATCGTCTACATAGCCATTTTGATCATCATCGATATTATTGTTAGGAATTTCCTTAGGATTGTTCCAGATACAATAGCTTAATTCTTCATGATTCGTATCGATTTCAGTGTCTATAACAGCTACAATGATTCCATGATCGTTTTTTGTATCTGTCACATTAATTTCGTGTATTGCTATTCCCGACAGCGAATCATTCGGACTACGGAAATACCAAGGAATGGTCTCTGTTTTATAAGCCTCCTCTTTATTGGTTTTTAAATTTTTATGAAAAACCTGTGCCTTACAAGGAGTAAAAACATATAGTAATACAATACAACAAAAAGTATAATTTATCATTTTTTTTTATTCCATTCGATAATCGGGATGCGATGTTTGCCAAAGCGAAAATAGCAAGTCATTCGTCAGTGCTAGGTTTCTTTTGGATGCAGTAGCGCCTCCACTGTGCCCCCCCTTAAAGTCTACCGTTAATAATACTGGTTTATTACTGGTAGTAGCAGCCTGCATCCGAGCTGCAAATTTAGTAGGTTGCCATGCTGCTACTCTAGGGTCATTCACCCCTGTAGTAAGCAATATGGCAGGATAGGAAGTGTTAGGTCGAATACTATGATAGGCATCCATTTTCTGTAATGCTTTAAATTCTAAAGAATCTTTGATACTCCCAAACTCTTTAGCATTGTTTAACCCATTAGGGCTTTCATGTAATCGTAGTGTGTTGAGTGATCCTACATCTATAATCGCTGCAGCAAATAAATCGGGGCGTTCTGTGATCGCTTTTCCTATGGTAATTCCTCCTGCACTACCGCCTTGCGCAACAATACGGCTAGGCTTTGTATACTGCTTATCTATTAAATATTGTGTACAAGCAATAAAATCTTTCCAAGAATTAGGCTTGTTTAATTTTTGCCCTCCTTTGTGCCATGAATCTCCTTTTTCGCCACCACCTCTCACATGTGCGATCGCGTACACACCATCTCTTGCCACCCAATGTTCTATTTTCTTATTTAAATAAGGAATACGTGATCTCCCGTAGGCACCATAGCCTGTGATAAATACAGAATGATTGCTGTCTAACGTAATCCCCTGTCGATGAATAATTGATAAGGGTACCATCGTGCCATCATGCGACGGAATTTCTATTTCTCGAACTACCACATTGTCCAAAGATTTCGTTTCTTCGTTTGGTAGTATCTTTTCTACTACTAAACGTTCATTTTCAAAATCAAATTGATAACGCATAAAATCTTGTGTCCATCCTCTAGTTCTTACTCGTAAGCTTGAATACTTAATCCCATGTGATATTAGACCAATAAACCCAGCTGCATTAGGAAGTACTACTTCCTTGACACGTTGATCTGTATGCCAAAAAAGTTTAGCCGCTACGCCATTTTTAGTCGTCACATAAAATAATCCTTTTTGAGTTACGGCAAAATCTGTAATCGTAGCATCCGCAATTTCTGGAACTAACACTGTCGGATTTTCAAAATCAGGAGCGGTTAAATCTATTTTACAAATTTTAAAATTAGATGCATTTTTAGAAGTCCTGTAATACAATGTATTGTTTTCTATTTCGAATTGTATGATTTGTTCCTCTTTGGTAAAAAGCGGTTTCCAATCAATTTGATGGCTAGCGATGGATTTAGTAGTTGTATAATAAGTATCTCTATACCTAGAAACTCCTGCGTTTTCTGCTAAAGTATATAAACTACTGTCTGAGTCCAGATAAATTAATGGAAAATCTTCTTTATTAAACGGTATACTGGGAGTGTGTGCTTTAGATAAAATATCGGTGAGTTTCCTAGATACAATATCATAATGCATTACTTTACTATCAAACAAGTACTTACTCTTTGTAGGATCTATAACAGGCAAATATGTGTATACAAAACCACTGTTATCAGGTAACCAATCTACTCCACCTAGTGAATTGGGCAATGCATGAGGCGCACTACCAGGAAGTATGGTTCGTGTCCTAACATCCATAACGATCAGCTTGCAAAACTCTTTTCCTTCACTGGTAAGCCCTATGATGATTTTAGAACTATCCCTGCTTGGTCTGATATAATCGATCGTAGAATTTTCTGGTGTTTGTGTAGTAGGGTTTAATAATAACACCTCTTCACTTTCTTTAGTGGGTCTGTAGTATAAATTAGCATAGGATTGGTTTGGAATCCTTTTCAAATAAAAATATGCCCCATTTCGTGTTACCTTTAATCTACTGGCATAAGGAGCTGTGTTTTTTGAGTGTTCTGAGATGGTATCTAATAATATAGCATGCTGTGGATGCTGCTGTAATAACTGTTGTGCATAATCGTTTTGCGCATGTAAGAACGAGATAACAGTACTGTCAGTCAAGTTTTCTAAATCTCTGTAGGGATCTACAATCGAGGTCTCAAAAAAAGTATCTGTTACAGGTGTTGGCAAAAATACGGGAGGGGCAGCATGCGGTGCTTTATTACATCCATAGATGGTTACTAGAAATAGTATTGCTAGATAAAATAAGCGCATCGTAATTATTTTTTGGTAATTTGCTCCGCTAATAAAAAAGCATTATATACATTCAGCGAACTTCCTGTTTTTGATAACTCTTTAAATGGAATTCTTTCATTCTTTAAGCTAGGAGGTCTTATAATTATATCATATTTATTACCAGACTCTAGTAAAATATTCTTTAGCTGAACAGCTGATAAATCAGGAAATAATGACCAAATTAGAGCTGCAGCTCCCGAAACGATTGGTGCTGATAATGAAGTTCCCTGTTGAACTTCGTATTTATTATTTGGAGCTGTTGTATAAATTTTATAACCTGGTGCAAAAATATCCAAATTTTCTTTCCCATAATTAGAAAAATAAGCAGGAAGTTTTTTGTTTAATTTATAATTCAAAGCTCCTACGCTAATAAAATTGTGACTAATTTCTTTTGCCTCAATTTTATCGTTGGGATAAAAACGTTCCTTATCTATATTGATACCTTCATTTCCTGCTGCGTTTACAAGTAAAACATTATGATCAGCAGCGTACTTTATCGAATTGTAAACCATTTCTCTTTGAGGAGAAAATCTTTTTCCAAAACTCATATTAATGATTTTAGCACCGTTATCTACAGCATACCTTATAGCCATAGCAACATCCTTATCATACTCATCCCCATTCGGAATCACTCGCAATGGCATAATTTTAACTTTTTTTGCAACTCCCTGTATTCCGATATTATTATCTCTAGAAGCCGCTATAAGACCTGCTACCAATGTTCCGTGTTTTTCTATTGCTAGATCACCTACAATATCATTATTCCCATAGTCAACATCAGTAGTGTCATACACATTATCTCCTATAACTTTTCTGTCGTCATAATTTGGATTTAATTTATAATTTTTAATGACTTTAATATAATTAGCATACTCGTTTATCAATTGCCCTTGCCCATTTTTAATCATTTTATATAAGGCATTTACATTTTTTTTGGCAACTGATTTATTGATTGTATCTATCTTAGATACATTTTCTAATGTCAGGCTATCATTAGGATTTGACTGCTTAAAAAATTCAAGTAAGGCATTATATTTAGATGTATATCCTTTTAAGGATACTTCATCTCCCTTTAGTTCACCTACTCTTCGTTTGTAGTCCTTTGCTGCCAATTGTGTTATAGAGTCCAAAGCTTTTATAGCTGTGGTATCATTGCTACTGTTAAAATCGTACCCTTTAGATAGAAGAATACGTACTGATTCCAGTCTAGCAAAATTTATATTCTTTCCATTTTTATTCCCTAAAAAATTCCAGCCATGTACATCGTCTATGTAACCATTTCTATCATCATCAATATTATTATTTGGTATTTCATTCTTATTTACCCAAATATTGTCTTTTAAATCTTCATGATAAATATCAATTCCGCTATCCATAACAGCCACAATCACAGTATCTGATTGTTTCAATCTATCCAAACTAAGCACATCATATAATCTTTGAGAGCTTATTCCTGGTAATTGATCAGCTACAATATCTCTGTGTTGCCAACTATTTAGTTGATTATCAACTAAAGTAGGAATAGGCATTTCTTTAAAAATTTTATTGTTGGAATTGTGATTCAATTTTGAAACAGTGCAACTCGTATGTAATCCAATGAATAATAAAAAAGTATAAATAAAATAACGCATATATGATAAAATTAAAGAGCAATTTTAAATAAAATTGCTCTGATTCTTCCTAATACTAATGATAAGCTTTTGATTAATTTTCATCTTTAGCTTCGAGTTCTTCTTTAACTTTAGTAATGATAGTAAAGTCACCACCTCCCACGATAGCATTTTGATTACTTAATTTAGATATCATAAATTTTTCTATAGACAACTTTGGTTTCTTTTTTAATTTTTTCATCTTTTTTATTTTTAATTGTGTCATCAAAATTAATTAAATATTACTCTATTTTTTTTCAATGATGACTTTGATGGTGAAAATTCCAGAATTTTCACTACTCTATCTTTTAAAAACCTAACTTACAGATACTTGTGAAAAATTATTTTTTTAACTTTCCTATAAAAACAGACGGTTTTTCACCAATTCTTCTTTCAAATGCCTTAGAAAAAGAAGTTGGATTACTAAAACCTACTTCTTTAGCAATCACCTTTACTTTGTATTTACTGAATTTTTTATCAGTACTCAATTGTTGCAATGTATAATCAATTCTAAGATCATTTACATAATCAATAATTCTTTTTGATTTCAAAAAATAAATTGTCCTAGAAAGATATTTAGGGTTCGTATTAAATGATTTGGATAAAGAATTTAGAGTAATATTCTCTTGTAGAAATTCCTTTTTCAACTCAAATTCTTTCAATCCATTTTCAATTCTTTTTACAGTAGTTAGAGGAATATCTGAAATGTCATTATTTGTTAATGAGACTGGATATTTATTATCTTCTTTTCTAGTTTTTGCAGCTTCTTGAATTAAAATATCAACTTTCTTTTTTAGTCTTTTTTTATTTTGCAATGATTTAACCGCATAAAAAATACTACTTAATGTTATAAATAAAATTAACCAAATAATAATTTGAAACTTTTCATTTTTAGCATTTAACTTATCTATTATATCATTTTTTTCATTTACCAGATTGGGAGTATCATAATTAGCTGTAATATTTTTAGATATGTATATATAATTAGAATTCAGCACACTATCTACAACTATTAGTTTATTTAAATATGTTAGCTGATTTTTTAAATCGTTTTGTTTTTTAAAATAATCTATAAGAAGTGTATAAGCTTCTCTAATTTTTGGAGAAAAATCGGAATTTTCTTGAAAAAGACTATCTACTTTAATAAAATGATGTACTGCCTTTTTAATTTTTTTTTGGTTATAATATGATTTCCCTAAATATAGGTTAGAATATAAAATATTTGATATATCTCCTTTTACATCTAATTTAGGAACAACAGAAGATAAAGTATCTATCGCACTTTGATATCTTCTTTTGTAAAACAAATTAACCCCTTCATTCATTAAAAATAAATTAGCTAGTCTATTATAATCATTATCACGTGCTATTTTTAAAGCTTTTCTGTTGGTTTTTGATGCAGAGTCTAATTTTTTAAGATTTGTAAGTGTTTCAGATATAGCAAAAAGTGAAATCAGGTAATCTTCCTGATAATATTTTTCTTTATTATTCTTTTTTAAATCAATGACATAACTAAGATAATCTTCAAACATGGGTAATGCTTCGTCATATTTGTTCAGCCTAGTTTTAATTATTGCAAGATTGAAACTACTTTCTTGAACTATCCGTATATAGTTTTTCTTTTTAGCATCTTCAATTGCATAGAGATAATTATCAGAAGCTAATGCAAACATCCTATTATTAAAATAATAATTGGCTTTAGCGAAATAACTTAAAGCAGGTTGTCTTTTAAAATCTTTATTTTTTGCTATGTTAATTGCAATATCGAGCAATTCGATTTTGAGGCTGTCATTATATTTTTTGCTTAACAGGTATGTCCCCCTGCAAAACTTATCATCCCTGTTTTGCTGATGAGCTAATTTTATATAACTCCTTACATAAATTTTGGCAATTGAATCGTCATCAAAGTTTTTAAAAAAACCCTGTGATAAAAACTTATAATCTTTGTTAATTAATGAGTCAGGTATTTCATTTTTTTTTAATTCTACTGCTAAATTTCTATTAGTATTAATTTGAGAAGAAAGATTTTCGTAACAAAATAAAGATAAGATGATCAGAGCAAAAATATGATTATAAAAAATTGCACCAAAGATTAGCTTACAGAGCCTCATATAATTCATAGTTGTCTTTATATCAGTAACTTTCTATTAGTAATATTATCAACATCATAAGTTATAAATTCTCGTATTTTCAGTAAAAATTCCTGAATCTTCATTGCATTCTCTTGTACTATTACTATATGCTAACAATATTTGTTTCAAAGAAAACATGTCAAACTATTCATTTTTCTAATCTCAATAAATGATCAAATCAATATTATTTGATTCAGTATTGAAAAATTGAAGCTTCGTTGCTATTAGTTTTCCTCAAAACAAGTAACAAAAGTAAGGATTTATTTTATCTGATAATATTATGAGGAGAAATATAAATACTATTCAAATATCCCAAAAAGAAGCTAGATTATTTGATCTGATTAGCAATTAAAGTTAAAAAAAGGAAGGAATTATAATATTTAAAGACGAGCTTATGAACACTACAAAAGAAAAAACAACAACTATCAATGGTTTTCAAGACTTGATTCATCCGTATGCTGTAGAAGAATTTAGCAAACAGTATTGGGATCAAAAACCACTACTCATCAAAAGAGAGGATACCTCCTATTTTCAATCGCTTTTATCAATTGACAAGGTGGACGAAGTTTTAGATTTTCACCGTCCCAAAGGGAATAGTATTAGAGTTATAAAAAACCAAGAGCCTTTAAGCCCTGTAAAATATGAAAACGCAGACGGAAGTCTCAATCTTAACCAATTATATGCTTCTTACAGTGATGGGCATACGATTGTGGTCAATGAAATTGATCGTTTTTGGAAACCCTTGAAAAAATTATGCAGCAATATTGCCGAGCTTCTACAACATAAGACTGTAGCGAATATGTATCTCACCCCAAAGAATCAAAAAGCACTAATGCCACATTATGATACGCATGATGTATTTGTAGTACAGGTAGAGGGAACAAAACACTGGAAATTATATGATACGGAATACCCCACTCCATTAGTAAATAGTTTTCAACCCATATTTCAGCGAGAGCAACTAAAAAATGTACGAGAAATTACCGTAACTGCTGGAGACATTATGTATATTCCAAGAGGTGTTCCTCACGAAGCGATAACCACAGATGAATCTTCTTTACATCTTACTATTGGAGTATATCCAACGCAATGGCTTGATCTTTTACAAAAGACACTACATACAGTAGCTATGTCAAACGAGGAATTACGGAAGGCACTTCCTATCGGGTTTTTGAACCAACCTTCTATAAACACACCAGAAACCCTAAAAAACATATTGAACTGTATCTTGGATACAACAAATATCAAGGGAGCAATGCAAGTAATCGAAGAAGAATCCAGAGGACAAAAACGACCATTAGCAGATGGTCACTTTACACATTTGGATCACCTAAGTACACTAGAGGTGGATGCTACGCTTACACAAAGAGAACATATGAACTGTAAAGTGCAAAAGCTAGGTAGCGCTGCTAGAATTATATTTGCAGGAAATGTGATACGAGGTCCTATTTCTATTGCACCAGCTTTAGAATTCATTGCTACTACAAAAAGTAGTTTTCAAATACATGAAATTCCTTCTCTAAGCGAAGACAACAAACTAAAACTTGCTAAAAGATTGATAAGAGGAGGCTTATTACAAGTTAAATAGGAATAAACATATTAATGGAATCGATGACTGTTAGTATTAAAGAAAAATCTCATCTGTTATTGTTGAGATTTATAAATACAATGTATCTATAGTCATTATATATGACTAAATAATAGTTGTGTAAATGAAAAGCAATAGAAACACACACAATCACTTAAAACGAACTACCATGTATACCTATACAGATACGATTGTAAAACATATCATTCGCCAGCTCAATGGACTCCCTAAAATAGAAGTCTATGACATATTGGCTACACTCGAAGCCCTGCTCCTACACCAAGCATCGCCTATCGTAGCAGCACAATTCATTCGCAGCCATGAAACTCATGTGATTCGCAAACGAGGTATTGTAGCGACCCAGCAACTTTATTACTTTCTGTATGATCGTTGCTATTACCTAAACGTATATAAATACCACAGCTTACTACTCCCTGCTATTTGCTATAAAAACGAACTGTACTTTAGCCATCCCACAGGAGAAGAAAGTTATCCCCTAACCAAAGAAAATATCCGTACCCACCTTACACACCACGCGATACAAGCTGCACTGGCTGCATTTTTAGTCAAACACAAGCCTACGGAGCGGCATCCGATTACCAAACGCTTATTATTACTACAGTTACTCGATCAAATAGACCCCGTATAGCTGTAGCAATCGATTAATAGGATCACAAAAACTCTCAAAATTCTTTCACTTATGGATCATAAACATCAAATGGATATAGCAGCTTCTCATAGGGTATTAAAGCTTATCAAAACCATGGAAACCCCTTTGGCTTCTATCGTACAGGCAAGCACTGTAGCTACCCAACATACATCGCAGCAACTTATTTTGTCAAATAGTAAAGAGATACAAAACATCATCGATGAAATCGTAAACAGCATCAATAAAAAACAACAAGAACCCCTATTTTTTCAGCTATATGTATCAAACCCACAAGTACAGGCAATTTGTACAGCGCCAGTAACTCCGCATAAGATCACAAAAGACGATGCTACTTGGCTCTGCCAATTAGAGCGTGAAGTCTTTAAAAACATCAAAAACCAAACCATTAATCTATTTGATTTATCCTATAAGTTAGCGGTGAGCGAACGCCAATTACATAGAAAGGTAAAAAAGTTATTGCATCTAACCCCCAATAAATACATTAGAGTACTCAGACTACACAAAGCCAAACAGCTAATTGACACCTATACCTATGATACCATAGCACAGCTGTCCTACGCCGTAGGCTATTACGACGCACATTACTTTTCGAAATTGTTTTACCAACAGTACGGAATTTCTCCAAAAGAACTTTTAACATTTTAAATCACTACAATGCCAGCGGTAGTATCAAAAACTACTACTGGATGTTGTATAACTCTCATTATACCATGTCTAAAATATTAATGCTTATAGAGCTGCTAAAAGAACTCATCACACTACTGATTCCTATTTTTCTTTAAACACACGAATTTGCTAGCTCACGGACTTTTCTACAAACACTATGTTTTGTCAGTACTTATGGCAGTTTGCTCAGTAGTATAAAAAGTACTTTTACCCAAGTAAAAAAACGATCATATGGACCAAACGAAAGCAACACAGATACTACAAACAATTATAGTAAAGGCTTGGAAAGAAGAAACGTTTAAACAACAACTCATCGCCAACCCTATTCACAGCATACAAGAAGCTACAGGGGTTTCTGTAAAATTACCTGCTGGAAAGAAAATTTCGGTACAGGATCAAACAGATCCCTCGGTACTCTATCTCAATATTCCTATGCAATTGGATATAGAGGATCTAGAACTCAATGAGCAACAATTAGAAGCCATTGCTGGAGGAGAAAAAATACCGCCTAAAATCCTAGATAACACCAAGGCAGTAAGCATGTTATTAGACTAAAAATGATCTTATGAGTAGCGTAGGTGACTTCAAATACTATACTCAATACATCAACGATCATATACAATTGGCAACGCATCACCACACACCTAAGAGGAAATACCTACATACACTATGGGTATTTCTTTTTTATGGCATGTATACCGCTGCCAGTCAGACAGCTACCACCCCCTTACCTACAAAAGAAGATCGCGACACAGTAGCTACAGAGCAGCTAGCCAACACGCTGTTTACTAAAGGAGATCGTCTGGTGAAAAAAAGTGACTTTAAAAAGGCGATACCAGTGTTAAAACAGAGCCTAGCCTATTTTCAAGAACTAGAAGCAACGGCACAAATCGGAGCATGTTTGACTAAGATTGGGACTTCGTATTATTATCTGGGAGGCTATGAAGAAGCGCTTCAATTCTTTACAAAAAGTATCGCCTATTACAAGGCACTAGAAGATCATAAGGGAGTTTCTTCTACCTTAAATAATATGGGGGCTATTTATTATTATACAGGAAAATACCCCGAAGCCTTGCGCTATTATAAAAAAGCATTAACACTTCAAGAAGCCGTAGGTCATCGTCAAATGGTCGCCTCGATTAATCAAAATATCGGAGGTATCTATGTAGAACTCGGAAAATATGACAAAGCCTTGTCTCATTTTAGAAAGGCACAAAGCATTTTTGAAAAAACAGCCGACACCCTATCAATAGCACAAGCACTTCAAGGGATTGGGGAAATTTATCTCGCTCAAAAGAAGCCAAAAAAAGCATTACAGCATATAGAAAAAGCGTTGCTGACCATAGAGAAGACCCCCTTTTCTCAGCAAAAAATGGAAATCTTATTTTCGTTGGCTACAGTGCATCGTGTACTAGAACATCTAGCAGTCTCCAAAACATATTACTTACAATGCCTGTCGTACGCAACTACGATACAAAGCGCCATGTATCAGAGCATGGTATGGATCGCATTGGGTAGGTTGGAAGTGCAGCAGCAGCAATATACCTTGGCAATACAAAAATGTACAAAAGGGATGGCTATTGCCAGAAGTCTACAAGCAGTATCTGTACAAAAAGATGGATGTGATTGTCTATACACAGCCTACAAAGCCATCGGTCATACCCGAAAATCGTTGGACTATCATGAACAGTTACAGCGATTAAAAGACAGTTTAGCATTTACAAAAACAGCCGACCAACTCGTGACCTTAGAATATGAAAAACAGCAATTACTAGACAGTATTGCCTATGTTCAGAAGCAGCATCGCCTAGAAACAAAACATCAAGCCATCGTATTGCACAAAGAAAAGCAACGCAATCTTTCGATTTTTGCGGGAGCATGTGTCTTTTTTGTATTACTAGGCATTTGGAGTCGATTGCAGTATGTCAGGAAATCAAAAGCTGTATTGCAACTAGAAAAAGATCGATCCGAGCACTTATTATTGAATATCTTACCCAAAGAAATCGCACACGAATTAAAACAAAAAGGCTATGTAGACGCGCAGGATTTCGATAGTGCTTCTATTTTATTTACGGATTTTAAATCCTTTACAGTTACCGCCTCTACCTTAAGCCCACAGCAATTGGTCGCAGAAATCAATTGCTGTTTCGAAGCGTTTGACCGTATTGTAGACAAATATGGTATCGAAAAAATAAAAACCATAGGAGATGCCTATATGGCAGCGGGCGGACTGCCCAAACCAGATGCCCAAGCGGTAAAAAAAACCATTCTGGCAGCATTGGAAATGCAAGCCTTTATCGCCGATAGAAAACGTGCGAAGCATGGCACTGGATTTCCAGCCTTTGATATGCGAGTAGGAATCCATGTGGGGCCCATTGTGGCAGGGATTGTAGGAGTCAAAAAATTCCAATACGATGTGTGGGGCGATACCGTAAACATCGCTAGCAGGATGGAAAGTAATGGTACCATAGGAAACGTAAATATTAGCGAACACACCTATCAAATCATAAAAGAAGAAGCCGAGTTTTCTTTTGAACACAGAGGGAAGATACAGGTAAAAGGTAAAGGCGCTATGGATATGTATTATGTGTATCCACGCGCGTAGTACTACAGTAGTGTATGCTATCCCCCACTCCGCTATACGTATCTACTATGAATTACGCAACAAAAAGCAAACAACAGTTTTCTCAGCTTTTTTGGCAGAATGCTCAGTAATGACCCTAGTAATTTTACCCTATCGAATTAAAAGACAAACCGTAAAACAAATAGTATGGAAATTACAAAAGAACAACAGTTATTTCAGCAAATCATCCAAGAAGCTTGGGAAAACGAAGCATTTAAAGCAGAACTGATGGCTACGCCCATAGCAGCCATTGAGAGATTTACAGGAAATAAATTAACCCTTCCAGAGGGGAAAACATTGGTAGTTCGTGACCAAACCAATGAAGATACCGTATTTATCAATATCCCTGCGATGCCTGTCGTAGATACAGCACTCAATGAAGAACAACTAGAAGCTGTAGCGGGTGGTATCGTAGGGCCTGATATTTTAGACATCCTTAAAGGAGGAAATTCGACACTACCATCATTTTAATATTCACATTATAAAACCAGATTGTATGGAAATTACCAAAGAACAACAGCTGTTTCAGCAAGTGATCAATGAGGCTTGGGAAAATGAAAGCTTTAAAAAAGAATTAATGACTGCTCCAGTAGCCGCTATTGAAAAATTAACAGGAGAAAAAGTAAGCCTCCCAGCAGGCAAAACACTGGTAGTACGTGATCAAACAGATGCAGAAACTGTATTTATCAACATTCCAGCTGCTCCCGCCACAGAAGATGTAGAACTCAACGAAGCACAACTAGAAGCAGTAGCAGGGGGAATATATGCAGGAATACAGCCAGGACTACCCATTATTGAATTGGGTCCCCCACAGATTTTTGATTTAGATGGAAACCCAACAACACCTAAAGGAGGGCTGTAAACAGGAAAATAATCAAATAAAAAACATATGAAAATTACAAAAGAACAGCAAGAGGGGCAAAAACTCTTACAAACGTTATTTACGAAAGCTTGGGAGAATGATACTTTTAAAAAAGAACTAATTAATAACCCTTCGGAGGCTATAATAAAAACCACAGGTAAGGATTTACAATTAGGGAGTGACACAAAACTTGTGGTTGAGGATCAAATGGATACAAATATTATTTACTTAAACATTCCAAGAAAATTAAATCTAGAAGAATTAGAATTAACTGATGAACAACTTGAGATAGTCGCTGGTGGCGAGACTTTTGTAGCAGCTGGTTTGTTTGTGGCCGGTTTTGCAGCAGGAGTGGCTCTTTACGCAGCGGTTAAATAGATAATAAATTATAAATCTTTAAGAAAATGAATTTTACAGAAAAGCAAAAAAAGAGTCATGAAATGCTCAATACAATTTATCAAAAATGTTGGGATGATAAAGGTTTCATAAAAAAACTAGAATCGAGTCCAAATGAAACTCTTGATATTCTTTTTAAAAGAACAACCAATTCAAGTAAAAACTTAAATATTGTTGTTGAAGATCAAACAGACACTTCCATAATTTATTTTAATTTACCAGCTAAACCAAATTATGAGAGCATGGAGTTGTCTGATGAGCAATTAGAACTTGTTTCTGGAGGCGAAGTAGGATTTTTGATTGCCGGAGGTAGCATTATCGCAGGTTTTACAGTCGCTTATGTTATAGATAATTACATAATGTAATTAATTATAAAGGGCTATTCATACAAGCAATATTTTGATTCATAAATCTTTAATTTGTTTGCAAATAAAAGGTAATCACAAAGAAAATATAGGCTGTTACATCCTAATTGTTAGATATAATATATTGCTATTATTTGGGTAGTCCTTTAAAATTATTATAAATTTACATTGAATAAATCTACTTTGGATTTATTATGCAAATCGATCTTATTTATTATTGATCCAAATATGAAAAATAAAAAAAACATTAAACTGTTATTGATAGTGGGCATAATTATGATAGTTTTTAGTTTGATAGCCCTTATGTTTGAAAAAAACTCGCTAAGCTTACTACTTGCTTTAGTCTCCTCTATAGGAGTATCACTAGGTATCGCTATTTATTCTAAAACCAAGAAAAACTAACTAAATAAGTTTATTGACTTAGGTATTTAGCTAACAATTATAATCTGATAACGCGGATTTGCAATCCGTGGCTTTACACTACTATATTTCTTAAAAAAACACCCTACTTTTCCTTGGGTACTTACATATTTCATTAATTTTGATCTGTGTGACAATCATAAAGTATAACACAGATGCAACAACAAGAGAAGGAAATATATTTACAGGAATCCGCTATAGGGGTATCTGGCACTGAATATAACACGCAGCAGGTAACACGTATTGATAGAAATTACATCGTACAACAAATTTCTGCTATTTTTAGTATAGAAAAAGGGTTCTTCTTTACACTAGTTCAGATGACTGTAAGACCTGGTTTAGCGACTCGAGATTTTATAGCAGGAAACCGAACGCGGTATATGAAACCTATTGTGTTTTTAATACTATGTTCTTTAATCTATACACTTCTGAATAAACTATTCGGATTTGAAGACGAAATGTTCGCATCGCTTTATGCACAGAATACGCTAGAAATGAAATTCACACATTGGATACAAGCTAATTATGGATATGTAAATATGATCACCTCTGTAATTACAGCTCTCTGGGTAAAAATGCTATTTCGAAAATATCCATACAACATTTTTGAAATTATCGTATTGGTTTGTTTTTATTCTGGGGTTGGAATGTTAATACTTGGTGTATTGGGTATTGTTCAGAGTACTACTGGTCTACAAACATATTTTATAAGCTTTATAATTTCTACAATCCATAGTATATGGAGCATTGGTCAATTTTTTAATGCTAAAAAAGTAACATCCTATATAAAAGCGCTCATCTCAGTAATAATAGGATTCATTAGTTTTACATTAATAGTAGCTATAATTATGATAGCAATTAAATTGATGGAACCCGGTAGCGTGAATTTGCAATCCATGCCTTAACACCTACTTATATTTCTTAAAAAACATACAAAAACTATACTTATTTCCTCGCGTAGTGACGACACTACTGTCTACACATAACGTATCGCAACAAAAAAAGCTCGTTTTCTGCTGAAAACGAGCTTTTTAATTTGTCGGGGTGGCAGGATTCGAACCTGCGACCTCCGCGTCCCAAACGCGGCGCGATAACCGGGCTACGCTACACCCCGATGGTTATCATTTAGCGGCTGCAAATATACATAAAAAGAATCCTCCTTTCCAAAAAAACAAAAGAAAATTTATTGCTTTTTATAGGTAACTATTCCTTACCTCTCAGTATAACACCACCTCCAACCGCTCTTATAGCACTCAAAAACAAACCGCTACCTTTTAGATACCGATACTATCTATTTCTTTTATTCCTCCCTACTATTTGGTACCAATTCCGAGTACACCCCTCAAAAAAGCAATCCTAATTTTGAAAAACGCTCCAAAAAGTGGATTTTTACAATGTATCTCCTATGATTTGGTCACGGGATTGTATACAACGTATTTCTATGCGTATTAACCTCTTTAAAAAAAGAAGCATTACATGGCTGTACATACGTACAAAGTAATAGGACTGATGTCTGGCACCTCCTTAGATGGATTGGATATCGCTTATTGCAAATTCTATCATCAGGAACAGCAATGGTCTTTCGAGATTAAAAAAACAGCGCATATCCCCTATTCCACTGACTTGTATGACCGCTTACAGCATGCTGTAACACTCAATGCTATCGATGTACTAGCACTGCATAACGAATACGGAGTCTGGTTGGGACAGCAAACCGCCGCTTTTATTGCGCAACATGAACTGTCGATCGACTTTATAGCCAGTCATGGACATACGGTACACCATCAACCTCAATTAGGTATTACCTATCAAATAGGGTCTGGACAGCACATCGCTAACATCACTAATACCGAGGTGATCTGCGATTTTAGAACCAATGATGTCGCCCTAGGAGGACAAGGAGCTCCTTTAGTGCCTATCGGCGATCGATGGCTATTCGGTGCGTATGACTATTGCCTAAATCTAGGTGGGATTAGCAATGTTTCTTTCGAATCAAACCAACAACGCATCGCCTATGATATCGCACCTGCTAATATGCTTCTTAATCATATCTGTACTAAAATACAACTACCCTATGATGATGGTGGGCAACTGGCAAAAAGTGGAAGTGTAAACTCTCAATTATTACAGCAACTCAATGCACTGCTCTACTATACAAAAAAAGCGCCTAAATCATTAGGTTACGAGTGGTTTACCTCCGAAATTATTCCGCTCGTAGAGGCTACTGATGATACGATTCCTAACGTATTATGCACTGCGATAGAACATATAGCCATGCAAATCGCTTTGGATATCAATACCCATGCTACTAGCCCAAGTACACTGCTCATCACGGGTGGAGGGGCTAAAAATCATTTTCTGATCGAGCGTTTGCAAACGCTCTTACACGATATGCACACCATCCATGTACCAGATGCTTTATTGATCGATTATAAGGAAGCGTTAGTATTTGCATTTTTAGGCGTATTAAGACATCGTAATGAAATCAACTGCTTACGATCTGTAACTGGGGCTCGTACAGATTCTTCTAGCGGTGTACGTTATTTACCTACACTTTCGTAACTAAAAAAAGACATCATAACGCAACGTAATAGTCTAAACTATTTATACATTTGCGGCAAAAAAAATAAGGATGTTAATTATTGGTATTGCCGGAGGCACAGGATGTGGAAAAACGACTGTAGTGAATCAAATCATAAATGAATTACCTGATAATGAAGTATGTATCATATCACAAGATTCCTACTATAAGGACACAAGCCATTTGAGCTATGAAGAGAGAACCCGCATCAATTTTGATCATCCAAATGCTATCGACTTTGAATTACTAGGCACGCACTTAAAAGCACTTAGAGCTGGAAAAACCATCGAACAACCTGTGTATTCTTTTGTAGCCCACAATCGTACAGAAGAAACGGTAACCACTGCTCCTAGCAAGGTTATGATCATCGAGGGCATTCTGATTCTTACCAACCCTATCATTAGAGACCTTTTAGACATTAAAATTTATGTACATACCGATAGTGATGAGCGACTGATCAGACGTTTAAAACGAGATATTGCAGAGCGAGGTAGAGATATGCAAGAAGTATTAGACCGCTACCAAAGCACTTTAAAACCTATGCATCAGCAATTTATAGAGCCCACCAAAGCCTATGCAGACCTGATTATCCCTAATAACAATCATAATACGGTAGCGATAGATATTGTACGTACGATTATTAAGGAACGCTTGGATTAACTTTTGTAACTTTATGTTTTAAATCTATCTATTCTATTGAAGCTACAAGAGTACTTAAAACAATTAAAGGACAAAGTAAGAGGTATACCTGTTGTATCTGTTTTTCTGAATAAATATGTCCTTATCATCCTTATATTTATTATATGGATGTTTTTTCTAGATACCAATTCTTGGTTTATACACCGAGAACTAGACCAAGAGATTAAAGAATTAAAAAACAACAAAGAATACTATAAGAAAGAAATTACCAAAGATCAGGAAAATATACAAAAGCTTAAAGATAGTAGTGAATTAGAGAAGTTTGCTAGAGAAGAATATTTTATGAAGCGAGAAAATGAAGAAATATACATCATAGAATACGACAACCATACTCAACAAAAACCAAACCCATGACGCACACATTATTCGACAGTTTTGACGGCGTATCTGCTAAAGAATGGAAACAAAAAATCCAATTTGATCTCAAAGGAGCTGATTATAACGAAACACTCCGTTACCAATCGCATGAAGGAATCGATGTAAAACCTTTTTATAACAAAGAAGACCTTGCAAATACTGCACATCCTATCTCACATCCTACAGAATGGCAAAACACCCAACTGATCGAAGTAATAGATGCTACACAAGGAAACCAAACTGCTATCAAAGCCATTAGCAAAGGTGCTGAAAGCATTCATTTTTTGATTAAAAATGAAGAGGTAGTTCCCGATACACTACTGCAAAATATAGAAAAAGAGGTCTACATCAGTATGGAGTTTCTTTCTGAAGACTACATCACTGCTTTAAACACTATTGCACAGCATCGTAGTCATCACATATTTGTATGCATAGATATTATCCATCAGCTCGCCAAAACAGGGAATTGGTACCAATCGCTGAATCAAGATTTTAAAACACTGGCTAATTGTATACAAAATTGCACTGCTTTGCACACTACACTAAGTATAGACTGTAGCCTCTATCAAAATGCAGGTGCCACTATCATACAACAGTTAGCCTATGCACTCGCACATGCTAATGAATATCTAAATTACCTAGATACGCACACCATTACTCCTACCCAACCTACTATTCTTTTTAAAACCGCTGTAGGGAGTAATTACTTTTTTGAAATCGCTAAACTACGTGCATTGCGATTATTATGGAATACATTGGCTAACGAATATAATATGTTAAAAAAATGTTATATATTTACAACACCCACGTTTAGAAACAAAACTATTTTGGATTATAACGTAAATATGTTGCGTACAACCACAGAATGTATGAGCGCAATTTTGGGAGGGGCTAATGTAGTACAGAACAATGCGTATGATAGCATCTATCATCATGAAAATGATTTTGGCATGAGAATTGCTTTAAATCAATTGTTAATACTCAAACACGAAAGTCATATAGGTGCTGTTAGTAATCCAGCATCGGGCGCTTATTACATCGAAAGTCTCACAGACCAATTCTCACACAAAGCTTTAGCATTATTTAAAAACATCGAAAAAGGGGGTGGATTTTTACATCAACTTAAAAATGGAACGATCCAACAGAAGATTAAAGAAAGTGCTGATAAAGAGCAACTATTGTTTGATGAAGAAGCATTGATAGCAATAGGAGCGAATACATATAAAAATGCAAATGAAGTAACTCCTGAGATAGAAAAAAACCTCTTTTTAGAGAAAAAGAAGCGAAAAACACTAATTAATCCTATCGTTTACAGGAGATTGTGTGTGAAACTAGAAAAAAAACAGTGTAAGAATTTTTTTCATAAAACTTATTCTTAACTTAGTGTATAAGCAACCATTATTTTAACTATAACCCTACAAAATGCCCCACAGATTCAAATGTCATACCGTACTTTTAGCAATCATGCTACTGATGTCGAGTCACTCGTTTGCTCAAAAATATGACTGTACAGAAATAGATCCGACAGGATTGATCAAAAAAGCATTTCAATCTTTTGAGAAAGACATGTTTGCCTATTACAACTTTGCAGATGATTCGTTAAAAACGTACAGAACATTTCTGGCCGAAGTGACCAATCTATCCATTGATCTTAGAAAACTACCTTCTGACAATTCGATACAATTAGCTCGTGAGTTTAAGAAAAAAGCGGATGATAAAAACTCGATTTGGGTAAAGCTGAGTGACTATGAAAATGATGAAGCTACAAAAACCGCTAAGGCTATTGATACAGCCGTAGATCCTAATCAAGAAGAAATATTGATTTTTAACTATCGGGGTGGATTTATTCAATGTCTTAAAAATACTAGCGAAAGTAAAGAGTTTAGAGACCTTGTATACACCCTAGAAAATGATGGAAATGTAAGCCCTTCATTAATCGCTCAAAAAATATATTACATCAAAGACGAAGAGTTTAACACTTCGCAAATCAAAGAATTTATTGCTTTTGACATCTATTATTCGATATTGATGATCATAGAAAAAGCATTTGGATAATACCACATATGACTATTTGTATATGCATCACCGCTCATCATAGCATAGATGCATATACGAATACGTACTATTCGCGTTAGGGATAGTAGAGGAAATCCCACAGCCCGACGATAGGAGGAGCGAGGAATTGGAACGGATAGCCCGACCCTTGGGGAACGCCCAAACAATCATTACACACACTTCTTTTTAAACTTCAGCAAAAAAGATGCTGGGATGCTATTAACATTGATTAAACAAAAAAATAATCACACAACATCAAATAAAAACATTAATTTTAAAAAATGAACTCATCTTGACTTTTTGTTTTTGACCGAAAATGAGAAGAAATTTGACTGGATAAGGCACTTTTTGAAGTTCATAGCAGCGCTATGGACAAAAAAAGTAACGAAATACAGGTGAATTTCAGTCATTTTTTAGGGGAAAGAAAAAGTCAAGATGAGTTCAACCTACGGCGAGTTACACAAAAAACGAAAGCTTTACAATGTTTCGAGCGATTTTTGAAATCGATTATTTAGAAACAGCACATACAGCTTTTAGCATTTTTTATATCATTACCACACGTCGGCAGACGGTAATGATCAATCTTACGACTCCATTCGAGGTAGACTTCGATGGATATATCGAAAAAATGAAATTTTAGGCATGGCTAGAAGAGACTTACAACACATCACCTTAGCGTCTGATCAAGAAACAGACACTACTACAGTAGCAACGCACCCTACTGCAGAGGGCATCCATCTAAAAACGAAATATACCTCCGAAGCTATTGCATCGCTACCACACACAGAATTTGCCGCTGGCATCCCTCCTTATCTCAGAGGCCCCTACTCTACCATGTATGTACGACGCCCATGGACGATCCGACAATATGCTGGGTTCTCTACTGCCGAAGAAAGCAATGCTTTTTATCGTAGAAATTTAGCTGCCGGGCAAAAAGGATTATCAGTAGCCTTTGACCTAGCGACTCATAGAGGGTACGACAGTGATCACCAGCGCGTATATGGCGATGTAGGTATGGCAGGGGTAGCCATAGATTCTGTAGAAGATATGAAAGTCTTATTTGACCAAATCCCACTAGATAAAATGTCGGTATCCATGACTATGAATGGGGCTGTACTGCCCATTATGGCTTTTTATATCGTTGCTGCAGAAGAACAGGGAGTTGACCAACAATTACTCGCTGGCACCATACAAAATGATATTCTAAAGGAGTTTATGGTACGTAACACCTACATCTACCCTCCTACTCCATCTATGCGCATTATCAGTGATATTTTTAAATACTGCGCAAAGCATATGCCTAAATTCAATCCTATTAGTATCTCTGGCTATCATATGCAAGAAGCGGGTGCCACCTGTGATATCGAACTTGCTTACACACTGGCAGATGGTCTAGAATATGTACGCAAAGGATTAGAAGCTGGATTAGACATCGATGCTTTTGCACCGCGACTTTCTTTTTTCTGGGCTATCGGTATGCATCACTTTATGGAAATCGCTAAAATGAGAGCCGCTCGAATGCTATGGGCACGATTGATCCAACAATTCAATCCCAAAAACCCTAAATCATTAATGCTGCGAACACATAGCCAGACTAGTGGCTGGAGCTTAACGGCGCAAGACCCTTTTAATAATGTAGCCAGAACCTGTATCGAAGCGACAGCTGCGGCTTTTGGCGGTACACAGAGTTTACATACCAATGCACTGGATGAAGCCATCGCATTGCCTACAGATTTTTCGGCCAGAATCGCTAGAAATACACAACTCTACCTACAAAAAGAAACACATATTACAAAAACAGTAGACCCTTGGGCAGGCAGCTATTATGTAGAATCGCTAACCAATGACATCGCCGAAAAGGCTTGGAAACACATAGAAGAAATAGAAGCCCTAGGCGGGATGACCAAAGCAATCGAAGCGGGTATTCCTAAAATACGTATCGAAGAAGCTGCTGCCAGAAAACAAGCACGCATTGATAGCCAGCAAGATATTATCGTAGGGGTGAATAAATACACACTCGATAAAGAAGATCCGATTGCTACACTAAAAGTAGATAATCATGCTGTGAGAGCACAACAAGTGAAAAGCATTACCCGTATCAAAGCTACTAGAGATGAAACTGCTGTACAAAATGCGTTATCAGCGCTGACTGCTGGCGCTAAAACAGAAGACGAAAACCTACTCACATTAGCTATTCATGCCGCTAGAGAACGTGCTACACTGGGGGAAATCAGTACAGCGTTAGAAAACGTATTTGGCAGGTATAAAGCAACTATAAAATCATTTACAGGCGTGTATGCAAAAGAAATAAAAAATGACGCTTCCTTTACCAAAGCAAAAACATTAGCCGATCAGTTCGCTACCTTAGAAGGAAGAAGGCCCCGAATTATGATCGCCAAAATGGGACAAGATGGACATGACCGTGGCGCAAAAGTAGTAGCCACTAGTTATGCAGACATAGGATTTGATGTAGATATAGGCCCTCTATTCCAAACTCCTGATGAGGCTGCCAAACAAGCCGTAGAAAATGATGTACATATTATAGGCGTATCTTCATTGGCTGGAGGACATACTACCCTAGTACCACAAGTAATCGCAGCACTAAAAAAATACAACAGAGAAGATATTATGGTCATCGTGGGAGGGGTGATCCCACCAGATGATTACCCCGCATTATTCGATGCAGGTGCTGTTGCTATTTTTGGCCCAGGAACAAAAATCAGTGATGCCGCCACTACAGTATTAGAAATTCTAATCACCACTTTTGAATAAAAAAGCATCAACTATCTCTAAAATTTTTGAAACATCTTCAATAACAAAAGCCAAAAGAAAATAAATTACACAAACATTAACAAAAAAATCAAACCAATCACTTGTTTTTAATTGTTATTTAACACCTAATATCCCTTGCTATTTAATTTTTATTCCGTACTTGCACCTTGTTTTTGTAGTGTGTATCACTATGCGCATAGAGTATAGAAACTAGCATACAAATGAATGCAACACTCCAAAACATTAATTATCAATAAACAAAGTACAACGTATTAAAAAAACCATCTTATCTATCACTAATAGCAAGAGAAATAAATTAGAATTGGTATTTAGTATAGCTAAGATATAAGAAGAAAGAACGATCATGCAGCACACGAACTTATACAGGTATAGACCGTAATACATATATTGAACCTCACTCGACACACCTGCTTTCTCCCCCGTACCCACATCAGGTAATATCGATTACACATAATCTACTAAAATCACTTATAACATAAAGAACATACTACTAAATCACACCACTATTTAATAAGAAATAGGTATGCTTCAAACTATAAGAAATATTATTTTCTGGACTGTAGATTATAGCACAGGAAACAAAAAAAGAAACCATTTACAGGATATCACAGCGATTTTATCCACCGACAGTATTGCAGTAAGTAGTCAAAAGAAACAGCGATACCTACAGCAGTTACTCACGCATGCCATACAAACCGTATCGTATTACAGTGGAATGACTCCTACGCTAACCGAATTACCCGTAACCAACAAAAACCTGATTCGCACTAATTTCGAACAATTCGAATCCAACACCTATAAAAACAAACCTAAAATCAAGGTAGCTACCAGTGGTTCTACAGGCACTCCATTCCAAACATACCAAAACAACAACAAAAGCATACGAAACACAGCAGACACCCTTTATTTCTGGAAAAAAGCTACATTTAGCGTAGGCAATAAACTATACTTCTTTAGGCTCTGGAAAGCCTTTGAAAGAAAAAGTCCGCTTACTCAGCTTTTGCAAAACATCGTACCTGTAGATGTATTCGATCTAACAGATGCGTATATAAAAACACTCATAACAGACATCCAAAACTCTAATGAGAAAACATGCTTGCTTGGATATGTTTCTGCTTTTGAAAAAATAGCACGCTACTTAGATCGCGTCATGCCCGATTACAGAATCAATTCTGTAACAGCAGTGATTACTATTTCAGAAAAACTAGACCCCTATACCAAAAAAGCCATCAAAAAATACTTTGGTGTTGCCCCTATCTCTAGATATTCTAATATAGAAAACGGCATTATTGCTCAGCAACCGACAGGTAAGTCACATTTCGAAATTAATGAAGCTAGCTATCATGTAGAAATCCTAGACATAACCACCGATCAACCTGTACCTTATGGCACTCTTGGCAGAATTGTAGTGACCGATCTTTTTAATTACGCAGTACCCATGATTCGGTATGATACAGGGGATCTAGGCGTTATGGAAATAGTAAAAAACAAAAAAACACTAACACATATAGAAGGAAGGCAGATAGACACGATCTACAACACCGCAGGAGAAATCATACGATTCAATCTCGTATTTATTATCAATAAATACCCAGAATTGCACCAATGCCAAATCATCCAAGAAGACATCTATACCTATACATTAAAACTCAACCACCCAACTCCTTACCATAGAGAGCAAGAACTCATCGAAGAGCTAAAAATCTACATAGGAGCCGATGCGATCATCACCCCTAGCTACACCGATGAAATCCCATTACTCGCATCAGGCAAAAGAAGATTTATGGTGAATAATATGACTCGCCAAAAAGCAACCCTAAAAAACACAGAAGCAACCACAGTACTACAGTAGAAACGTTAAACTACTCCAAAAAAAGCTATGCATGCATAGCTTTTTTCTAAAGATATTATTGTATCTTCACTAGCTCACAATACACGCTATGAATATGATGAGTTATACACAGAAAATGCTTCGAGATGGAGCGCTAGAAGGAAAAAATATTATCGTCACAGGGGGCGGTAGTGGCTTAGGCAAATCTATGACAAAGTATTTTTTAGAATTAGGAGCCAAAGTAGCCATTACCTCTCGTAATCTAGATAAATTAAAACAGACTGCACAAACACTAGAAGAGGAAACAGGCGGCACCTGTCTTCCTGTACAGTGCGATGTACGACACTATGATCAGGTACTAGCTATGAAAGCCAAAGTTATAGATACGTTTGGCACTGTAGACATACTGCTTAACAACGCTGCTGGTAATTTTATTTCTCCCACAGAGCGTCTATCTGCCAATGCTTTTGACACCATCATCGACATCGTACTTAAGGGGACTAAAAATTGCACCCTAGCCCTTGGCAAACACTGGATAGACACCCAATATACCAATACAGTAGTACTGAACATCGTTACCACCTACGCTTGGACTGGCTCTGCCTATGTAGTACCTAGTGCTACCGCTAAAGCTGGTGTATTAGCCATGACACGCTCTCTAGCAGTAGAATGGGCTAAATACGGCATGCGATTTAATGCCATTGCTCCTGGTCCTTTTCCTACTAAAGGTGCCTGGAACAGGTTGCTACCTGGCGATATGAAAGAAAAATTCGATCTTGCCAAAAAAGTACCCTTACAGCGTGTCGGGGATCACCAAGAATTGGCCAACCTCGCTGCGTATTTAGTCTCTGATTTTGCAGCCTATCTCAATGGAGAAGTCGTCACTTTAGATGGCGGCGAATGGCTCAAAGGCGCAGGACAATTTAACTTACTAGATCAAGTTCCCGAATCTATGTGGGATATGCTAGAAGCAGCCATCCGCGCCAAAAAAAATAGCTAAAAATATTCTAAACACACGACACACAAGTGTTATCATTGAAGTGATTTAAACTTTTTTGATTTCAGCGAAAATTGAAGATTTTGTGACCAAATGAAGTAATTTTTTTGTTGCATAGCAGCGCTACGGAACTCAAAAATTACAAAATTTGGGTGCAAAAGATCCGGTTTTATAGCAAATTGAAAAAAGTTTAAATTACTTCATTATATCTACTTTTACATACTGATAACACTTTTCTTTATTAGGGCGTTACCACAAGGGTCGGGCTATCCGTTCCAATTCCTCGCACCTCCTATCGTCGGGCTGTGGGATTTCCACTGCTATCCCTAACGCATTCAAAAAGACATTACCTACAGCACAATTTGTAGACACCTTAGAATTATTAAAAAAATAAAAATGAACTTATCGCACTATTAATTTTTGAGCAGTAACAAGCAGTACAGCCCATTAATAAAGGAATCCAAAAAAAACGACCCCTTAAGAATCCTTTTTTTACAGCACTGTTCATATTTTTCATTTTTATAATCTATAATTAATTGTATTTTTATCGCTTAAAATCCAAATCGTCCCATATGGGTAAAATAATAGCAATTGCCAATCAAAAAGGAGGAGTAGGTAAAACGACTACCTCTGTAAATTTAGCAGCTTCTTTAGGAGTATTAGAGAAGAAAGTATTACTAATTGATGCAGACCCACAAGCCAATGCTACCTCTGGACTAGGACTGGATGTAGAGAGTATCGAAAAAGGAACCTATCAGATTTTAGAGCATACGGTTACGCCACAGGAGGCCATTTTAGAAACCAATGCGCCTAATGTAGATATCATTCCTGCACACATTGATCTAGTAGCGATTGAAATCGAATTAGTCGATAAGGATCAGCGAGAGTATATGCTAAAAAACACCCTAGAAGCAGCCAAAGAAGCCTATGATTATATTCTCATAGACTGTGCTCCTTCTCTAGGACTACTTACACTCAACGCACTGACAGCATCAGACTCTGTAATCATACCGATTCAGTGCGAGTACTTTGCATTAGAAGGTTTGGGTAAATTATTGAATACGATAAAAAGTGTACAAAAAATACACAATAAATCACTCGATATAGAAGGGTTGTTACTCACCATGTACGATTCTAGATTACGACTCTCTAATCAAGTGGTAGAAGAAGTGCAAAAACACTTTAATGAAATGGTGTTTAAAACCATCATACAACGAAATATCCGACTTAGTGAAGCCCCTAGTTATGGCGAGAGTATTATTAATTACGATGCCGCTAGTAAAGGAGCCAGTAATTACCTAAGTTTGGCACACGAGATTATAAAGAAAAACAGTTAAGGATTCCATGGCGAAGGCAACAAAAAAACAAGCATTAGGACGAGGATTATCAGCACTACTCAAAGATCCAGAAAACGACATCACATCTGCCGAAGATAAGAATGCAGACAAGGTAGTCGGTAATATCATTGAATTAGAGCTAGAGAGCATAGAAGTTAATCCCTTCCAACCGCGTACTAGCTTTAATGACGAAACATTACAAGAATTGGCCACTTCTATTAAAGAGATAGGAGTGATACAACCGATTACAGTACGTAAATTAGATTTTAATAAATACCAGCTTGTTAGTGGAGAAAGACGTTTTAGAGCCTCTAAATTAGTAGGACTAAAAACCGTACCTGCCTATATTCGTATCGCCAATGATCAGGAATCACTGACCATGGCACTGGTAGAAAATATACAGCGACAAGATTTAGATCCTATAGAAATCTCATTGTCCTACCAGCGTCTGATCGATGAAATCCAGCTCACACAAGAGCAGCTCAGTGATCGTGTAGGAAAGAAAAGATCTACCATCGCTAATTACCTACGACTACTCAAACTAGACCCTATTGTACAAACAGGTATCCGAGATGGATTTATCTCTATGGGACATGGACGTGCACTGATCAACATCGAGGATACACCGCTACAATTAGAAGTCTACGAAAAAATTATAGCAGATTCACTATCCGTGCGTAACACCGAAGAATTAGTACGGTCTTTATCACAGAAAGAAGCGCCCAACAAAAAGAAAGCCGAATCCAAATCCCCTCCATACGTCCTGAAAGGAATCAAAGAATTTTCGGAGTATTTTGGAGCAAAGATTGATGTAAAGGTATCTAGTAATGGTCGCGGAAAGGTAATCATTCCTTTTTCTTCTGAAGAAGATTTTAAACGACTAAAGAAATTAATTAATAGTGAAGACTAAATTCATTTACATTGTTCTTCTCCTACTTTTAGGCATTTCCAATACTTTTGCACAAGACGATCCTCCAAAGGATGATGAACTCAAAGTGGTAACCGAAAAAGTAGCTGTAAAAAAAAAGAAAAGAAGAAAAGCCAGAAAAGTAAAACCCTACGAACCCTTAGCTCCAGCTAGAGCAGCCTTTTATTCTGCTATATTACCTGGGTTGGGACAAGCCTATAGTGGCAAGTACTGGAAAATACCTATTGTGTATGGAGCCATTGGAACAGGGATTTATTTCTATCGATGGAATAACCAACGATACAATCGATTTAGAGATATTTTTAAGGCTCGATTAGCAGGTACAGATCCTTTTTTGTTAGAGTTTTCGAATCTGACGAACGATCAACTAATTGACCTACAAAGGCGATTCAGAAAAGAACAAGAGCTATCACTGCTCATTACCGTAGGCTTATATGTATTAAATATTGTAGATGCCAATGTAACTGCACATTTACAACAATTTAATGTCGCTAAAGACCTATCATTTAGACCACAATTACAAATCAATAAATTCGATGCCTCTCCTAATTATGGGATGGCATTGAGTTATCGATTTTAACCTATAGAATAACCACAATAACACCACATACACTATGAACATTGCACTCCTAGGATATGGAAAAATGGGAAAAACCATCGAAAAAATTGCCATAGAAAGAGGGCATACCATTGTACTCAAGGCAGACAAAGACGATACAGCCTATGACGTTTCAGTAGCAGATGTAGCCATCGACTTTAGTATACCTACCGCAGCAGTTAATAATATTTCTAATTGTTTTAATGCAGGAGTTCCTGTCGTTTCTGGAACTACAGGATGGCTAGACCAATACGATGAAATGGTAGCTTTATGCAACGAAAAAAAAGGAGGGTTCATTTATGCCTCTAACTACAGTCTAGGAGTCAATCTTTTTTTTGAGCTTAATAAAAAGTTGGCAAAAATGATGCATCCTGTAGAAGGCTATGATGTGCACATGGAAGAAATCCACCATACACAAAAACTAGATGCACCTAGTGGTACAGCGATTACCCTTGCCGAAGGCGTGATTGATAATACTGCTAAGCAAGCTTGGAAATTAGACCAAGGAGACGAAAATACCATTCCTATTGTAGCAAAACGTATCGAAGACGTCCCTGGTACACACACCGTTACCTACACCTCCGAAGTAGACGATATCGAAATCAAACATACAGCGCATAATCGACAAGGATTCGCACTAGGTGCTGTAGTGGCAGCGGAATGGCTACACGGCAAAACAGGGATATTCGGGATGAAAGATGTCTTAGGACTCTAAATTACAGAGAAGTGGTTTACACTTTTTTCAATTGGCTATAAAAACGATCTTTTGCACTCAAATTTTGTAATTTTTGAGTTCCGTAGCGCTGCTATGTAACTAAAAAATCATTGTATTTGATCACAAAATCTTGGTTTTTCGCTAAAACCAAAACAAGTGTAAACCACTTTAGAAATAAAAGTGTAACTTTTTTGAATAAAAAGATACTTATAAATAAAAAATAAGATATAATGACACTAACAGCTTGGTTTGTTTTTTTCCTAATTGTACAAGCAATACATTTTCTTGGTACATGGAAACTATATGTAAAAGCAGGTAGAAAAGCCTGGGAAGCAGCAGTACCTGTATACAATGCAGTGGTATTAATGAAAATTATCAACCGTCCATGGTGGTGGGTGATCTTATTATTCGTACCTGTAATCAATGTCATCATGCTGCCTGTGATATGGGTAGAAACAATCCGTAGTTTTGGAAAAAACAGCACTACAGACACCTTACTAGTCATTGTTACCTTAGGGTTTTATATCTACTATGTAAATTATGCACTGCCTGTAAGCTATATAGAAAATCGCGATCTAAAACCGAGAACTGCTGCAGGAGAATGGATCAGCTCTGTTTTATTTGCCGTGGTAGCTGCTACGCTAGTGCATACTTATTTTATGCAGCCCTACACCATCCCTACAGGTTCTTTAGAACGCACCTTACTCGTGGGCGATTTCTTATTTGTAAGTAAGTTTCATTACGGTGCTAGAACACCAATGACAGCGGTTACCTTTCCGATGGTACATGATACCATCCCCGTTGTACGCAAAAAATCGTATTTAAGCGATATCCAATATCCGTTTTTTAGAATCCCTGGATTCCAAAAAGTAAAACGAAATGATATTGTCGTATTTAGTTGGCCGGTAGATACCGTAAATGCATTTAAGCCGTATGGAGATAAAAAATACCACTACAAGCCACTAGACAAAAAATCAAATTACGTAAAACGTTGTGTAGGGATCCCCGGAGATTCGCTAGCTGTGATCGATGGCTATGTACATATCAATGGAAAACGTACCCAATTGCCTGATAGAGCCGATATACAGTTTACCTACTCTTTTAAAAACCAAGGTATCCAGTCTAGCACGAGTCAATTGTACGAACGCTACAGAATCAAACCAGGTGAAGTAGGTTTTGACCAAACCTTAAATCGTCCTTATGTATTTCTAACAGAAGAAAACGCAAATAAGTTTAAAAACATGCCTGGGGTAGAAGACCTAAAAAGACGTATTCAACCCAAAGGTGTTAAAGACCCTGCTATTTTTCCTAATAACGGAAAGGTAAACTGGAATGTCGATAACTTTGGTGCTATCTACATCCCAGAAGCGGGTAAAACAGTAGCCATGAATCTAGAAAGCTTCGCTTTATACCGCCGTATTATCGAGGTATACGAAGGATCTGAAATGGGTATCGATAATACTCTTTCTGTAAATGGCACACAGGTATTACTCAACGGACAACCTATAGATAGTTATACTTTTAAACAAGATTACTACTGGATGATGGGTGATAATCGCCATAATAGCGAGGATAGCCGTGCTTGGGGTTATGTACCTGCCAATCATATCGTAGGAAAACCAGTATTTATATGGATGAGCTGGGATAGCTTTGGCAAAGGATTTAATAAAATACGATGGGAACGCCTGTTTACTACCGTAGGAGGTAGTGGAGAGCCTAGGTCTTATCTATATTACTTCTTAGCACTACTAGCAGGTTGGTTTATCTTTAGCAACTATCGCAAGCGTAAAAAAGCAAATTCGTAATAAGAAATCATTTCTAAAACAACATCCTCGTAAGACTAGTACTTGCGAGGATGTTGTTTTTTTATGCATATGTAAAATACCGTATAAATACTATTTAAATATGCGTTTATTGGAGTGAACTAATAACTATTAGGATTCGTACCACTTGAATAACCAAAGCCTTATAGATATTAGAATATTTCCGTTATGTTTATACTCAAAAATCGTTTCCGTTGTAGTTTCTCCATTTTCGGAATTTTCAAAAACTCTGATTTTTTTGTTGTTATAGTTAATTTTTTATTCCATAAGCTTTTTTTGCATTTTCAATTTGTTCTTTTTCGGTCGTTTCTGGATAAAGTAAATATTTTGGTGCTATTATCGGTTTAGCCTGTCCAATCGTTATTTTTGTTATGGTCACAAAAGGAAATTTTCCTCCTGTCATTTTGATCAATACTTTTTCCAATTCTTCATAATCCGAATCCGTTTTTCCGATTATTTCAGCTTTCCCTTTTATCTGAAATCCTTTTTGCACTAAAATATCTATAAAGCTCACACAAACATTATTGTTCCATTTGATATTCTTAACAGTCTGTGGCTTCAGTAATTGTATCTTGAATATTTTCAGCTTTTTCATAGCCATATTCAGTAATATTTCGGAATGGTCCATTGTCAAGTTCGTAATAATGAAATAGAAATTCAGGTATATTCATTTTGTTTTTTTGCGAATAAAGTCTAACAATTATATATGTACTAAAAGTAGTTATATCTCTAATAGCCCTTTAGATATCCAAAAGATTTTTAAATCACACTTTTCATCAACCCCTTAGCAGGTAACAGAAATCATAGTGAATGGTATGAGACCGTATTCAGATATAGGTGCTATGCACCATCTGAATACGTAGTTATTAGCTTCCGATTTTATTCAATCGGTTTAAATTCCTGTCTGTATTTCCAAGTTCTTGTATCTCCAATAAATACTAAAACTGCGCCATATCTAAAATTGGCAACATCAAAAATCAGGTTTCCATTTTCAGATTTCGAAATTCGAGTTTTTTTAATGTCAATAGCTCCTGCAATAATGGGCACTAACATAAATTGAGTGTTTTTATTTCTCAGGTATAAATATCCATCACGTTTCAGTTTCGTTTTTAGAATTCGTTCTCTGAAAATTTTTCCATTTTCTATATAGTCGATTTTGATTCTTTTAGGACTCAATACTTTTAAATTAAACGCATACGTTTTCAGTGTATCGATTTTCAATGTGTCCTTGATGAGTTTTCGGTCAATTTCTGTAAAGAAATTATTGTAATTCCATATTTGTCTATTGTAATTGTGTTCCTTATCAATATGCGTACTGTCGAAGTCAGTATCAACTATTCCATATCTACCGCTTAATTCAGTTAGATTTTGTTTATTCAGAGGATTTGGATTAACCAATCCCTTATCAAACGAAACGCAACTTTGGAAAAGAATAACCAAAATTAACATCAAGAAGAATACAGTTTTATTTAGAAATGTTTCTCTCATAATATGTGGTACTATTTACTATATGTGTCTTAGTAGGGCAAAATGTTACCCTGTTTTCGACAAAAACTTTGTATTGGTTACTAACTTTAACTTTCCACAAGCATTGCGCCTTACCAAAAATACAACAACCATTCGATTGATCACTCAGCTACTATGACATCATATATTGCATTGTACCTCGTTTTTTCAGCTTTTTAATTCCAATTACCCCTGCTAACTTATTCAATCCGCTTTTTAACATTAGTCTAAATGCTATTTCCGTGAAAATAAACCTAAAGACTATTAAACTCATTAGAGTCGGAACTATTAGCGAAAGAATAATCTTTTTTCCTTTTGTAAATAAAGCTATTAAAAAACCAATTAATGGAAACAGATATACAATCGATAACATTACTCGAAATGCTTTATGAATTCGAATTTCTAGTATTCCATTTTGCGATTTTAATTTCCCTTCAAGAATACAAAATGCGCCGCGACCTCGTTTAGATGAGATAATTTTAAAACCGTTTTCATTCACCTGTCCGATAAACGCTTTTTTGGTCCATTGAGATGTAAGCGAGTCCGTAATATAAGTGTTCTTTTGTAGTTCTGATATAGCATGTGTCTTGCCTTTTGTCAGTTCAAACTCGTAATTATTTTTCGGAAATACTTTCATTCAGCGTTCAGTTATGGAATAAGGTACAACAATTATATATGTATCTAAAAGTAGCTAGTGAAGTGGTTAAAACTTCTTAGATTTTAGCGAACATCACAAGATTTTGCGACCAAATGCAGTAATTCTTTGTCCATTAGGAGCGCTACAAAATCTAAAAATTACAAAACTTGAGTATAAAAGATCTTTCTTATAGCAAAAAAATTAAACCACTTCCTTACATAAAACTCATCTTGATTTTTTCTTTTCCCTAAAAAAAAACCTAAAATTCACCTGTATTTCGTTACTTTCTTTATCTATAGTGCTGCTATGAATTTCAAAAGCACCTTATCCAGTCAAATTTCCTCTCATTTTCGGTCAAAAACAAAAAGTCAAGATGAGTTCATGATTTAAAATTTAAAAATGGTTAATTTTTTTTCTTTAACTCCTCTGCCAGCTAGTGTAATTTCTCTTATAAATATATTGTCTTTACTAAAATTAGCCTTATACAACACTTTTTTCATTTTAGAAGATCTATTTAACATGAATTCTTTTATCTCAGGCTCTAAAATCATTGCGGCTAATACATCAGAAGTTATATGGTTTTTATTTGTTTTTTTATCTTTAAAAACAATATTTGACTTCAAAAAATAATTTTCTTTTAATATTTTATTGTTATCAAAAAAATCTACAAGAGTACTACTATTGCTTGAAAACTCACCTGTATTCAAATCGATTTTAAAAAAACCTTTCAAATCATCCAAATAACAATGAATTACAGCTAGATTATCATAAGTCGTAATTCCAATTTTCCTATTGATTAAATATCCATTAATTGTTTTCTTAAAAGGAAAATATGATTTCCAAATAAGCTCACCTCCTTTTTTAAATTGATAAGCATAAATACCATCTGCATTACCTACTCTATGTTGCTTTCCTTTTTTATTAGAATAATAACCATATACTAAAATCGTATTAGTTTCATTATTGATATATGTTGCACCATATCCAAAACCACCTCCATAAACAGAATCTACATAATTTACTATACCATTAGAATTAGAATTAGAAGGTAAAAAATATTCCCCTTCTTCTAAATTAACCTCTAATTTAGAATGAGAAGGCAAAAAATATTTTCCTCCTTCTAGATTAACCTCTAATTTAGAATAAGAAGCTATTTCTCCGTTATAAGTATTTTCAACTATATGATACACCTCTTTAGTAAAATCATTACTAATCTCGTCTTTACTACCAAGAAAAAATGAGTTCTTATAATTTTGATTCATTAATTGCCAAGAAACACTTTTTTTATTGGTAATAATTTCTGGAGTTTTTAAAACAAAAGTTTCGCCTTTTAGATCTTCATTTCTTAAATTAAAAAGAAATATATCGTCATGATCATATTTCTTTTTTAGATTCTCCCTACCAGCTTTAGGACCAATTATAGACCATCCATAATCATTAAAAAAATGAAAAACAGGGGTTAAACCAGATTTTTTATTCAATCTATTTAAAGTATTTTTTTCTCCGATAGGATATTCTTTTATGCTACCTTTTCTATCTATTAATTGATCTGAATTAATTGTATAGTCTAAATCTGTGGATAATCCTAAAAAACCTTTTGGAAACGTATTAGCTACTTTAATTTCAAAATTTGTGTCAAGATTTTTATCTAAAGATAATAGTCTATTTTCTTTAAAAGTTCTATAAACAACACCGTATACTTCTTTATTAATTTTTAATAATATTGTACCATCATTAGCGACTTTAAAAAAGTTTAAGTTTTCTTTTTGATCTAATTTTATCTCTTTTACTTTTTCTTGCGAAAAAATAAACGTTGAACTTATTATAAATAGAAAAGTAATTATTTTTTTGAAATTCTTCATTTTTTACATTTGTGAATTAAAAAGGTAAGTTAAATTTATAGAGAAATAACTAATACTTGCATTCAGCTCTCTACCGTTAGTAAATGCGCTAGTCGTATCTGTTCGATCTTCTATATAAGTTCCGGAAAGCATATTCCCAAAATTCTTATTGTAGCGTAAAGCTATTCTAAAGCTTTCAAAACCAATGCTTGTACCAAGAACATAAAATAGTTTAAAGGGGTCTGCAGTTTCAAGAGCCGAACTTAGATCAGGGTCATCCGAAGTCCATGAATTATAAACAGTAGTTCCTAAACCTGCTTGAGCTGTTAAATAAAAATTATTGTCTTCTGGTGTTAAGATAAAATAATTGTAAAGTGAAGTTAGAGCAATATTATTAATCCCTATAGGATTATTTATAACTGTTTCCTTATTTTCAAAATTATAATAACTAGAGGTAGATAAAGATTTATATTCGTACCCAAATTCTATAATAAAGTCTGATTTTTGTGTTAAAAGTACTGCTGATGAAACACCAATTCCTAAACCTATGGCTCCTGAATCGGTAAAATCTTCAGAATTTATATTTGAGAAACTAGTGCCAGCATATAGGCTAAACTGGGTTTGTGAAGTTACTATGTTAGCCATGAGTATGGCAATTACAATACTAATTTTTTTTTCAAAATATTTTTTTTAGTTAATACATTTTTTGAGGCAGCAATATTAGTAATAAATATTCAACTTTATTTTCTTTATAAAAGAAAATTTTTAAAAATTTGATTTAACTATTATTGGCTTAAAGTTTAACAATTACAATGCACAACAAAAGCACACATATCACTGATTTACAATCAGTTAACCAATGAAATTTCAATTATTTGTAATTAATTACCATTCAAAACTAAAACCATAGCTAATGACACGGGATGCTGAACAGCGTATTTACTTTTCATATCCGTGCTTCTTTCTCCAATTAGATAATTCGATTTCGTCTTCTGGAGAAAGTTTTAACCTTTCCTTTTCAGATAAATGAGATGAGTACATAAAGACCCCTATCCAAAATAGGGTTCCTGTTAAAAGTAAAACAAATCGTTGCTTAAATTTTAATGTAAAATTTTCATTATATAACTCAATAAGATCTTTTCCTACCGTCCATTTGCCAACAAGAATAAAAGGTGCAACTGCAAAAATGTACAACATTCTTAATTTAGTACAACTTTCGAGCTTATTTTGCTCTAATGTGCTAGCTAATTCCGTAAAATATTCATCCGTTTCTTTCTCCCACTTAGCAATACACTTTTCTTGTGTTTTTTTAGAAACATTTCTTTTTTTAAGCTCTCGCTCGGATTGCTTAATTACTTCTTCATTCCAATGATCTTTTCCCAAGTAAATAATTTTGATTAGTTCCTCAGTTTTGCGTTCGGATATTGGTGGAGTGAATTCAGTCATTTATAATCGTACCGTATAATAGCTTACAAACTATCCCTATCTTATTTTGTTTATTACAAATATAAAAAGAATAGTCTGCCTGTCCCCCATTCACCAAACCGTATGTAAACTTTTCGCTTAGCGTTCTTTATTACGTTTACATGAGTGTTTTCAAACATGCATACTTCCTATGGTTTATACGCTATAACATTTTTATGAATACCCAACTTGTATTTCTGCGTTAGGGATAGCAGCGGCATCCTTTTTTGGTTTTCTGAAAAACCAAAAAAGATATAGCGTATAGCCCGACCCTTGTGGTAACGCCCAAAAAATAAATACCAATATTGATGAAATACAATACGTCTACCCCCTTTTTAGTTCGTACTTACTGAAGTCATCTTGATTTTTTATTTTTGAAATTCATAGCAGTGCTACGGATAAAAAAAGTAACGAAATACAGGTAAATTTCGGTCATTTTTTAGGGAAAAGAAAAAGTCAAGATGAGTTCACAAAAAAATCAATTTGATATGACTCGGAATATTAATAATTTTACCGACTGATTTTTACAATAAAAAAAGTACACTTTGTTTGTGGGGTAGCTTATATCATTTCACAAACAAGGTTAAAGGTTCTACATTCATGACTACAGCCCTATTCCACCCTGCTTATTTTGGTTCTATTGCTCAATATATACATATGGCACAATCCGATGCAATGATGTTCGAGGATTGTGATAATTACCAAAAACAAACGTATCGCAATAGAATGTATATCTACGGGGCAAATGGAAAGCTATTACTGACCATTCCTATAAAGCATACGGGCACTAAAGAAAGACAACTGTACAAAGAGGTGCGCATCGAAAATGAATTTAGATGGCAATTGCTGCATTGGCGTTCGCTAGAAACGGCTTACCGCACTTCTCCTTTCTTTGAGTTTTATGAGGATGAATTCGCTCCTCTTTTTGAGAAAAAGAAAGATTTTTTGATCGATTTTAATTATGAGTGTATGCAAACCGTATGGGATTGCCTACAACTGGATATTCCATATAGCAAAACGACTCGTTTTGAAAAAGATCCTACGGGATTAAAAGATTACAGATCGTTGATCAATGCTAAAAAAGAGCATATTTCTTCTATGCCTTCTTATATTCAGGTGTTTTCGGATAAGTTTGGTTTTGTGCCTAATCTGTCTATCCTAGACTTGCTGTTTAATGAAGGGACTAATGCGCTTACCTATCTAGAAAGTCAAACTACGCTCTAATGCTTCGTTTTGGAATTCACTACGGGTGTCATTTTATTGTACCATTAGTCATTGCATTGTTATTTTTTCCGAAGCAATGGGTCAGAATATACCTAATCGGACTTGCTGTTATGTGTATTGATCTAGATCACTTATTGGCTGATCCTATTTTTGATCCTAATCGCTGTAGTGTGGGTTTTCATGTATTGCATAATACCTATGCAATTATCGGCTACTGTATCCTAAGTATATTTCCGAAAACTCGATACATTGGTATCGCGCTATTATGGCATATCTGTACCGATCTAATCGATTGCTGGCTACACACAGTCATGTAATGCATCAATAATCGCTTTTAGCAAGTTCCCTATTTTTCTGCATTTAGCAATTAACTGCTTTAGGGATCGTATATGAGCATCTAGCAGTACGACCTAAGTAATGTGAGGAATTGTAATGGATAGCCCGACCTCCGAATAAAGGTTACGCCCAAAAAAACAGCTTATACTTTATCTGTTGTACAACAATGATCTGTCTTACACTGACAGTAATTTAAGTTATATAAATGCAATACAATCAATACAATAGTAACAGCATATATAACCACCTCGGGTATGGGAAATAATTCTAGTTTTTCGTTGAGTATCGTTGCCGCCAATGCACTCCAACTACTCCACAAAGCAACTTTCATGTATTTTTTAGAAGAAACATGCGTAGCACGATATACTGCAAAAAACGAAATCGCTAAAAACACATAATCTAAACTACGCCACCAAGAGAGTGCCATCGTATTAGTATGTGCTACTCCTGCCTGTGCTATAAAAAGTAATGGCGTCGCTATACAATGTAGCACACATAAGGTACTGGCCAATACCCCTATAGTATCTGGTTTATATTCTGTGAATTTCATTGGTAATGATTACTAATTACAATTTGGGGTGCAAATATACAGATATCCTTTGTTACTGCAACTTAGTTGTAATAAATTTGTAATATGGGAATTATACGAAAAACACAGTCTATCACGATTTTACTTAATGAGTTTGCCGATGACACTGTTGCCATTGCTGCTACTGAGTTAGCTAAGCGTCTCAAAACCCAATTAAACAAAACTACGATTTATCGACTGCTGAGCAAATTAGAAGATGATGGCATTGTACATTCTTTTTTAGACCGTAACGGTACGAAATGGTATGCAAAATGTACTGGATGTACTACGGCAAAGCATGCCGATATTCACCCCCATTTTCAATGTACGGATTGCGGAAAAGTAGATTGCCTATCGATAGAAATCCCTATTCCTAATATCCCCAATAGAAAGGTTACCATTTCCCAGATGTTACTACAGGGTAAATGTGAGCACTGCCTAGCACAATCTTCTGACTAATGCACATATTATATTAAGAATTACAGCATTAAAAACAAACCAACTTCAAATCCTTAACAAAAATCTCACAAAATTAACAAAAAATTAGTAGTACATTTATAGTGTTAACGACAGCTTTTTCAGACAAAAAAGCAAACCACACACTCTAACAAAACTTAATACTACCTATGAAAACTACTTTTCTTACACTCTCCCTATGCCTTATTCAGACATTTTTATGGGCACAATCTCCCTGCGAGTATCGAAACATTCGAGAGATTTTAGCAAATCCGTATACGAATGGCAAAGGCCAAAAAACTACTTTTAACGATATCACCCAAGAGGCGGATCATTTTTTTAGTATCAAATGTCCAAACCTAACTCGCAAAGAAATGGCCAGTGGCGCCTTTAAAGATGATGATTTTGTAAAATACGAACGTTGGAAACACTTTTGGAAATACCGCCTCAATGCAGATGGTACACTTGGAGATATTACTACTCATAAAAAAAACAAACAGCATAGATCCAGCAAAACAGCATCGTGTAGTAATGCGAATTACCAAACCAATTGGTCTGAGGTGAATTATAATGGAAATTTCGGGTACCAAATAGATATGGGACGTGTAAGTAGTATCGGGTTTCACCCGACTGCTCCGAATACGTTTTGGGTAGGAGCTGCTTTTGGTGGTTTATGGAAAACGACTGATGGAGGACAAACGTATAGCATTGTAAATGATGACTTGCCACATACAGCTGTAGCAGACATTATCGTAGACAGTACGAATCCAGATCGATTATTTATTGCGCTTAGTGATATTGTATGGTATGGACCTGCAGGTATCGGGATTTATGAATCTACAGATGGAGGGGTTACGTTTGCTCCGACGAGCCTTACCTTTACTCTCCCACAAAATATTCGGATATACGAAATAGATGTAAACCCTAATGATCCTTCAGAATTACTCGTAGCTACTTCTGATGGGTTATACAGAACAGACGACTATTTTGCTACTCATACAAAGATATACAGTGGCGATTTTAGAGCGGTTAGGTACAGCTTACATTCAAATGATGCATATGCTGGGGGCGCTAGCGGAGAGTTCTACAAAAGTACTGATAATGGAGTAACTTTTACCTTCGATAGGGATTTTGGAAATGGCCAAGTAAGAATTAGCGTCTCTAACAAACAAGCATCGGGTTATGTAGCCCTGACCAATGATACCAATCTGGCGGTATCTAGTGATTTTGGACAGACATTCTATCAGCGTACGATACCTGAAACCAACAGTGTCGTTGCATTTGCCAATGGATCGGATACTAATATCGCTATTGGTAATTTCGAGTGTTATCGATCTTCTAATGGCGGAAACAGCTTCCAAGCTACTACACATTGGTTGGGCGAACAGGGATTGCCTTTTGTACACGTAGACCAAAGAAATATCTATACCAATCCACTACAGAATGATTATATCTACTATTGTAATGACGGTGGAGTTTTTAGATATAGTGTGAGTTCCAATAGCTTCGAAAATCTATCCCGTGATTTATATATCACTCAATATTACGACATCGCTGTATCTCAAACTGCAGCTAATGTCCTTGGGGCAGGATCACAAGATAATGGAAATGTAACTCGAAATGCGAATGGACAGTGGCAAAGCTATGAGCCGACAGCAGATGGTATGGGACAAGAGATTGATTTTACCAATCCTGCAATCCGATATTATTCGATTCAGTTAGGTGCATTGCGCAGATGGAACAACGGATCACTAAGTTACATATCCCCTCCTAACCAGAATGGTAAAGGTGCTTGGGAAACTCCTTTTAAACTAGACCCTACTAATGCGAGCCGTATCATTATTGGGTATAAAAGTGTATATGCATCGGATAATAGAGGAAACTCCTGGACCAATATTGGCGCTAATATCAGTGCTAATAACCTAGAGCAGATAGCCATCGCACAGTCAAACAGTAATCGTATCTACGCCTCTCAATACAATACTGTCTATGCAAAAAATCCTGCTAATACTTCTTGGACTTCGTATACGACTCCTGTGTATCAATATATTTCGGATTTAGAGGTGCATCCTACACAAGAGAATACCCTATACATCTCCTACGGAGGATTTACTGATAGTGGCAAAGTATATCGCTCTACCGATGGAGGCGTTAATTGGGTAAATATCTCTTATAACCTACCCAATACTCCTATATTATCGCTAGAAACGTATAATACGATAGAGGGATCGATTTTTGTAGGTACCTACAATGGCGTATATTATTTAAAAAATGGCGGTACTGCTTGGGAAAAATATGGTTGCTTGCCTAACACCTCGGTTAATGATATTGAAATCCAATACCTGAATGGCGATAAGATATTTGTAGGTACGCATGGACGAGGTATCTTCGAAGCCCCACTGACCAATCTAGAATGTGATAATAATGTCATTGCCTATGTAAATGATGGTACGAATTGGTTACAACAAAACACACTTACTAGCTGTATAGGAGACAATATCTATTTAGGAATGCAAAACATCGGTACACAGAATGTACAAATACAGTATCCAGATGGTACTATCGATACGACTCCGGACTTATCTACAGCATGGGCGTTCAATAATATCCAAGCAGCAGATGCGGGGGTATATGTCGTATCGTATGATAATGGAAGCTGCATCGGACAAACAAGCATTACACTCAATATCCCTGAACCACTCGCACTAATTCCGTATGTAAATGATGGAAATTCTTGGTTACAACAAGGAGAACTAGCGGTATGTAGCGGCACAAATATTTATATAGGTGTGCAGAATGCTGGTGTACAAAATTTCGAAATCACCTACCCAGATGGCACTACCGACACCACTCCTGATCTCTCTACAGCGTGGGCTTTGAACAATGTACAACCCGAAGATTCGGGCATCTATACCGTTCGCTATGATAATCAAGCGGACTGTTCTAATAACATCAGTACACAAACAATCAATCTCACCGTACATGCCGATAATCCTGATCTTTCAAATGCTGTAACTGCTGATATCAATCAAAATGGCTATAATGCGTTTGCTAATTTTACTACTTTAGAAATTGACGAGGGATCGCAACTAGCACTAGCACTACCTGCCTCTTTATTCGAAGGAACAGTACGCTGGACCGCTCCTAACGGCACTATATATGAGACGCATGAGATTAGTTTTGATAATGCTACCACTACTAATGTAGAAGGAGATTGGTCTGTGACAGCTTACTTTACTAATGATTGTCCTTCTGGAAGCACAGACACGCAAACAATGAACTTTTCTATAGATCTCAATAGAATTCTATCAACACCTGAAACTACTGCTACAGCATTAGAAATATATCCTATTCCTGCAGATAAAACGGTCTTTATAAAAGGGATGATACCGATCGATCAGAGCACCGTGTACCTATTAGACCTTAGAGGAAAACGAATACAAACTAAAACAATGTTCCAAAACAGTACAGTAGCCATTGATGTATCGGACATTCCAAAAGGGATTTATATGCTATTGATCACGCAAGAAAATAGTACTAGCATACAGAAATTGATTAAAGATTAATTGATAAAAGTGTAAACCACTTCAATACACAGTGCTATTTGCACTGGGTCAATTTGCTAAATTTAGTATGGGTCCTTTGGTTAGAAATCAAAGGATTCATAATGAAGTGGTTTACACTTGTTTTGATTTCAGCGAAAAACCAAGATTTTGTGATCAAATACAGTGATTTTTTAGTTGCATAGCAGCGCTCGAAAACTCAAAAATTACAAAATTTGAGTGCAAAAGATCGTTTTTATAACAAATTGAAAAAAGTTTAAACCACTTTTATTAATAAGCTTACGGTTTAAACTTAGCACAAATAGGATAGTGATCTGAATATCTGTGTTCATAATTGGTAAAACCTACCACTTCTGTAGTCGTGGGTACTAGGATAAAATCGATCCGTGCAGGAAATAATCTAAATTCGAAGGTTTTTCCAAAACCACTTCCTGCTTCTTTAAAAGCGTCTTGTAGCCCCTGAGACTTAATCTTATCATACACATATGAATAGGCAGAATTATTAAAATCTCCCATCACTATATTCTTATAAGGAGAAGTCTGCATATGAGCAATGAGCTGTTCTGCCTGTAATTGTTGTTTTTTAAAAGAGACTTGTATGCGTTTTAAGAGCTTCTGAGAATCGGTTTTGGCCAATTTATCTGTCATACTCCCGATTTTATGAGATTGCAAGTGTACATTATAAATTCGTAAAGTATCGGTAGCTGTTACGATGTCTGCAAAAATTACATTATTGGCTGTATCCTCAAAATTTAAAGACCCTTTCTGTAGAAAAGGGTAATTCGAAAAAATCACTAAAGCCAACTCCCTACTATTATGGTTAAAATACTCGTACTTATGCTTAAACTGACTAAAGTCTATCGATGGATTGTTATAAAATTCCTGTGCACAAAAAACATCAGGCTGCTGTTCTTTTACAAAAGCCGAAATATCCTGTGGTATTCGATCAGAATCTATCCAATCAAAACGATTAAAACTATGCACATTATAACTGAGCATCGATAACACATCTGTATGCGTCTCTACTGATTTACCCCGAATCTTGTACAAAGAGGTAACATGCGAAATCCCTAGTAATAATACAATCAAGGATAACAACATTTTCCGTTTGAATTGTAGTACCCAATACACCAGAAAAAATACATTGACTAGGATCAATACAGGTACTGCTAGACTAAGCACCGACAATAATGGAAACATTCTGGGCGATACATACGGCAACAAATACGATAACAACAAAGCAAACGCAACCAGCGAATTCAATAAGAATGCTATTTTGTGCAATATCTTTATCATCCCTTACTCTCTCCCTGCTTTGAATAAAAAATCTTTTTCTTGTTGTGTCAAACTCTCATACCCACTCTTACTAATTTTATCGAGGATCGCATCGATCTGTGCCTGATTGGGATTCGCATTTTTAGGAGTAGTGTTGCTATGCTGCTTGGTTGTAGCGCTTGTCTTTTTTTTCTTAGTAGACTTATATACTGTTTTTAGAGGTGCTTTGTTACGCGGAGCAAACCAACTTGCGATGGTATCCATGATTTTTTCGAATCCCGCTCCTATATCATTCCCTTTTTTAAACTGTGTCGTATACAAATACCCAAACAATGCCCCACCTAAATGTGCAATATGACCTCCTGCATTGCCAAAAGGGATTTGAATCATATCTAAGACTACAAAAAATACAGCAATCCACCAGAATTTTACACTGCCTACAAGCATCAGACGTACTGCCATATTGGGTATGTAGGTAGCAATTGCTACTAAAATAGCCATTACAGAAGCAGACGCCCCTACTAAGACGGCATCACCTATTCCCGAAAAAGCAGGAAATAAATTATAGGATAGCATATAGAACAATGCGCCAAAAATAGCTCCTAAAAAATATACCGTGAGCACTTTCTTACCTGTAAAATAATTGATAAAATAGCTACCAGAAAAATACAGGATAATCATATTAGAAAGAATATGAAAAATACCACTGTGCAAAAACGCATAGGTCACAATCGACCAAGGTTTCATTAGATACGCTCCTATTTCTTTGGGAAAAGTAAAGAAATCCATCACGGAGTTGGCTGGTAACTTTAGTAAAAAAGTGATTGTACCTATCAGATAGAAGGAAACAAATACCAGTACATTGAACGCTATTAATTTTTCTACAATAGAAAAATTCTTGAATTTTAGCTTTACATCATCTATCAGTGCCATTAACTCCAACGATTTTGATTAAACGAATTCTTTTTCCAATACCACATCGTGATAAAACCAATTACTGCACCCCCGATGTGCGCCCAGTGGGCTACATTACTAGTTCCTATAATAGATTGCCCTGTGATTCCACCGAATAAGTCGATAATAAAATAGAAACCTACCATATATTTGGCTTTTATAGGAATCGGCACAAACATCAGGTACAAGGGTAAATTAGGATATAAGACAGCAAAGGCTACAATTACTCCTGAAATCGCTCCCGAAGCCCCTACCATAAGACTACGATATGCACCAAATGTATTCGCTATAGACTCTTCTGATACGAATTCCAATACAGCTGTATTGTAACGCCCTTCTTTAAGGAAACCAATGATTTCATTATCCGTAAAACCTGCTGCTATAAACCCTTCATACCCTGGCTGAAAATTATAATAGTAATATAATAATTGTAACCCCATCGCACCTAGACCTGCGGAGAAATATAAAAACAAAAACTTCTTCTGTCCTATAGAGTTTTCTAAATGGCTTCCAAACATATACAACATAAACATATTGAAAAAAATATGTGTAATCGAAGATTGGCTATGCATAAACATATGCGTCACCAACTGCCATATTTGGAAATTCTCATTTTTTGGAAACCATAGCGCAAACAATTTATAGGCTGCATCACCCAGCGTCTGTGACCCTATAAAAAAGAGCACATTGATGATTAATAATGTTTTTACAGTATCTGTAATTCTCCCCATGACTGTATTTAAAATTTCTTATCTATTTCGTCTATCGTAAAGGTAATAAACGTAGGTTTATTATCAGGTGTAACCGTCGGTTCTGTACATGCAAAAAGGCTATTTACAATATGTTGTTGCTGTTCTGTAGCCAATTCTATACCTGTACGTACCGCTACACTACTAGCAATCGACCGTGCTAATAAGTCGGTCTGCGAAAAACCATGATCAGGTACTTCGTGTTCTATATCACTAATGAGTTTCTCTAATAATAGCGATACCTCACTCTCTGTAACCACAGTAGGAATTCCTGAAATTGACACCTCCTCACCTGCTACACTATCGAATATAAATCCAGTATTTTCTAATTGTTCTTTTACCGAACTCAGTAAGGCTACTTCTTGCGTAGAAAAAGTGAGTTTCAGCGGAAACAACAGCTGCTGACTTACAGCACTTGCCATCGTTATATTACGCAGTACTTCTTCATACAATACACGCTGATGTGCACGATGCTGATGGACAATAACCATACCGCTCTTAATGGTCGTTACGATGTATTTTCGTTTTAACTGATACGTAGTATGATGCGCTAAAGCGGCCTGCTCGGATGCGTCGAACAAAGCACCCGTGACCTCTTCGCTTTCAAACTGTACCGTAGAAAAGGTTTTTTCTTCTGGTACTGCCTTCGTATCTGCCCCTTCTAATCCTACATAGAGATTTTCCCAATCTGCTGTAGGTGCTTTTTTAAAGGATGTATGCTTCGCAGATGGTGCAGAAGAAAACGAACTAGTAGAGGTTGAAGGAGTAGCAGCCTTGCTTTCTTCCTTAAAAGGATTAAAACTACGATCCACCTCTATCGTAGGTGTTTTCACTGCTTTTCCTTTATACTCATAGGGCGTATCCATAGAAGAATCTCTATTAAAATCTAATAACGGCGCTACATTAAATTGCCCTAGACTATGCTTAATCGTAGCCCGTAGCATTGCATAGAGCGAATGCTCATCATCGAATTTAATCTCCGTCTTGGTAGGATGGATATTAATATCAATGGTCTTGGGGTCTACCTCTAAATAAATAAAATAGCTCGGATGTGTTTTTTCTTTTAGCAATCCATCAAAAGCTGCATTGACTGCGTGGTTTAAATACGCACTTTTAATAAATCGCTGATTTACAAAAAAGAACTGCTCGCCACGTGTCCGTTTTGCATATTCAGGTTTTCCTACAAAGCCTGTAATCGTTACCAGATCTGTTTCTTCCTGTATGGGCACTAGTTTTTCGTTCGTTTTACCTCCAAAAATATGGGTGATTCGTTGTCTACAATTAGAAATCGGTAGTCCGAACACCTCGCTACCATTATGATACATATCGAATTTTATATCGGTATGTACCATCGACACACGCTGAAATTCATCAATGATATGCCGTAGTTCTACCGCATTAGATTTTAAGAAATTGCGTCGTGCAGGAATATTATAAAATAAGTTTTTTACGCTGATAGCAGTTCCTGTAGGCGTTACACATGCTTCTTGCGAAACCATTTCACTTCCTTCCATTTTCAACTCTGTTCCTACCTCATCACTTTCTTGCTTTGTTTTCAACTCTACATGTGCGATAGCAGCGATCGAAGCCAAGGCTTCTCCTCTAAATCCTTTGGTCTTTAATTGAAATAAATCTTCTGCCGCCTTGATCTTAGAAGTAGCATGTCGCTCGAAACTAAGTCGTGCATCCGTAACACTCATCCCCGTACCATTATCAATCACCTGTACCAGCGTTTTTCCTGCTTCTTTGATAATAAGTTTAATGTGTGTGGCTTGGGCATCAATGGCATTCTCTAGTAATTCCTTGACTACCGAAGCGGGTCGTTGCACCACTTCACCCGCAGCAATTTGGTTTGCTACATGGTCTGGTAATAATTGAATGATATCTGACATTTAGTCTGTGGCAGTAAATATTGATAAATCGAAATCTATAAAATAAAGAAAAAGAAATACTAGCAGTAGTGCTATCATCACTACTCTTTTATTGATTTCTCTGTTTCCACGATGTCGACTTGATTTTCTAGCTTCGCTCCAATGCGCTCCAAAATCAATAGCATTGGTAGTATCTCGATATTTAGTAATTCTATTTTCAAAATCATAGATATTACCATCACTCTTTCCTTTGTAATACCTAGGAGTGTAGTTATACCGTCTGTTTACTTTTCTTTTAGGGATACTTAATTTCACGAGTTGCTCCTTTCTTTTCTTAATTATCGAAGTGATTTAAACTTTTTTGATTTCAGCGAAAAACCAAGATTTTGTGATCAAATACAGTGATTTTTTAGTTGCATAGCAGCGCTACGAAACTCAAAAATTGCAAAAATTTGAGTACAAAAGATCGTTTTTATAGCAAATTGAAAAAAGTTTAAATCACTTCATCAAATATACTCAAAAATGCACTCTAATAGAAAGCTTTTTACATTAGAATAACATCCGATACTCATACTACAAGGATAGTGCCGTTTTCATAAATCATAGCTCTCACAGTACGTTTGCATCTCCCCAAAAACAGATAATGATATTGAAGTGGTGTACATTTTTTCGATTTTCAGTGAAAATCGAAAAAATTGTGATCAAATGCCTTAATTTTTTATGGAACTCACTGCATAGCAGTACTCGAAAACTCAAAAATTAAAAAAAGTGCAAATCACTTTTATTAGTAAAACGTTGCGTCTTTGCGTAATTGCGCCATTTTAATTGCAGCGATGGCAGCCTCTGTACCTTTATTTCCATGTTTTCCACCAGAACGATCTATAGATTGTTGCATATTCGTATCCGTTAGCACACAAAAGATAACAGGAATATCACTCTGTACATTCAAATCTTTGATTCCCTGTGTGACTCCCTCACATACAAAATCAAAATGCTTGGTCTCACCTTCTATCACACTTCCTATAGCGATCACCGCATCAAGCATATCATAGGATTGTTGCATTTTTTTACAACCATAGATCAGCTCAAAGCTCCCTGGTACATTCCAGCGCACTATATTCTCTTTTAGCGCTCCACAATCAATTAATGCATCAAATGCTCCCTGAAACAAGCCTTCGGTAATGGTGTCATTCCATTCTGAAACAACAATCCCAAACCGAAAGTTTTTCGAGTTTGGGATTGTTGTTTTATCGTACTGTGATAAATTTTTATTTTCTGTAGCCATTTATAAACGAGTTAGTATGTTCACATCTGCTAGTGTAGCCGATGGCTACAACATTGCTTTTGCTTTTCCTAAATGTACATCTACCTGATTTGCCTCTATACTTTTGGCAAACTCTTCTTTGATACGTTCTAAATACGTAATCGCTACTTGTGGTTTACCCACTGAAATGGCTGTTATTGCAGATTTCAATAAAAATCTAGGTGTTGTAAATTCGTTATTCTTAGCCTTGAATGCTTTTTCGTAGTATCCTAGTGCTGTTTCTGCTTGCTTTAGTTGTGCAAATGCATCACCAATACCACCCAATGCTAAAGGACCTAACATCTGATCATCACTAGAAAATTTATCTAAGTGATCGATTGCTTCTTGGTACTTCTTCATATTTAGATATGAGAATCCGGCATAATAGTTCGCTAGATTAGCCGCTTTAGTTCCTCCGTAATTGTCAATAATTTCTAAGAAACCATATTTTCCTTCTCCACCATTTAATGCTAATGAATATAATGAATCACGAAGTGTCGTATTTCCATTCACTGCATCATCAAAGTACTGCTGTGCTTTATACATCTCATTAGACGCCTCTAATTCCTTTGGCTCTTGTATAAACTTCTGATATCCTAACCATGCCAAAACCACTAGAGCGATACCTCCAACTACTCCGAAAATATATTTCTGATTCGCAGCGACCCATTCTTCAGTTTTAGAAGCTCCTTCATCTAACGTATTAAATACCTCAGCAGTCGTAGACGCTTCATCATGTATCGGTTGCTCATCTAATACTTCCTCTACCTGTTTCTTGGGTTTGTATCCTCTTTTCTTATAAGTTGCCATAAGTTTTGTTTAATGATGCGCAAAAATAAAATTTTTATTCATAATTAAAAGCGAAAATATTTGATATTTTTCAATAATTTGCACCCCTTTATGAGACTTTTTTATAGAATTTATCTCTAATTTTTGTTTTTGACCGAAAATGTGAAGAAATTTAACTGAACAAAGCACTTTATAAAATTCATAGCAGCGCTATGGATAAAAAAAGTAACGAAATACAGGTGAATTTCAGTCATTTTTTAAGTAAAGGAAAAAGTCAGAATGAGTTCATAGCTCTACGAAACACTGATCCGCAGTATTTTATGATTTTAAAATCAATCTCTTTAATAAATTACAAGAATTTTGATGCTATCAATTTTGACTTTGATGATAAGGTTAATTGCTTTGTAGGCAACAATGGAGTAGGCAAAACCAACATACTCGATGCCATCTATCATCTATCCTTTGGCAAAAGCTATTTCAATCCCATCACCAGTCAGAATATCAAGCATGGCGCCAGTTTTTTTGTCGTAGATGGAGTGTACCAAAAAGAAGGACGCGAAGAAAAAGTAATTGTCAGTGCCAAGCGACAACAAAAAAAAGTCATCAAACGCAATGGAAAAGTATACGACACCCTCAGCCAGCATATTGGCTTTTTGCCCTTAGTCATCATCTCCCCTGCCGATCGCGATCTTATTATCAATGGAAGTGCCGTACGCCGTAAATTTATCGATGGAGTCATTGCCCAGAGCGATGCTGCCTATCTCACGGACCTGCTACATTATAACAAAGTAGTGACGCAGCGCAATTCTTTGCTCAAATATTTTGCAGCCAATAACACCTTTGATGCCACTACCCTAGACATCTACAACCAACAATTAGACACACTAGGCACCAAGATCCACCAAAAGCGAAAACTATTTCTAGACACCTTTGTTCCTATTTTTATAGCACGCTACCAAGCTATTAGCTCAGGCGAAGAAACCGTAGCATTACAATACGACAGTAAGCTACACACCCAATCACTCATACAACTATTAGAGGAGCAATTACCCAAAGACCGCATACTCCAATACACCAGTGTAGGCACCCACAAAGACGATCTTATATTCGAAATCAACGGATATCCTATCAAGAAATTCGGTAGTCAAGGACAACAAAAATCCTTTTTGATCGCGCTTAAACTCGCTCAGTTCGATTTTATCAAAAAACAAAACAACGTATATCCCATCCTACTCCTAGACGATATTTTCGATAAACTCGATGAAAAGCGAGTCGAATACATTATCCAATTAGTAGATGACCACAACTTTGGACAATTATTCATTAGCGACACCCATCCAGACCGCACCGAACAAGTGGTCAAAAAAATCTCGCAATCCTATAAAATGATACCTTTGCAGTAAACCCTACCATCATGCGTTTTTCTATTCTATACCTCATCACCTGTCTTCTCTTGGTCTCCTGTAACCAATCCGATCCCAAAAATAACATCCCGCTACTCAATGGATATTGGCAGATCAAAAAAGTACAGACCACACAAGGCACCCAAAAAGAATACAACTTTAGCCAAACCATCGATTACATTGCGATCACTAACACCAAAGGCATTCGCAAAAAAGTGCAACCTAGATTAGACGGCACCTTTATCAGTTCGGATCACGCAGCGCCATTCGAGATTAAAATCGAGCAAGACAGCCTACGACTATATTACACCACCTCCATAGATACTTGGAAAGAAACCATCATTTCATTAAAAGAAGATGAAATGATCGTACGGAATCAAACTGGAAATCTGTATTTTTACACCCCGTACCAAAAGATCTCGATTACCAATGGCGAAACGACTCAATGAACACCAACACCTTAGCGATGTACTCAAAGAATTTGTATCCGAAAACCGCTTACAAAAAGGACTCGACAAAGTAGAAGTGCGTGACATATGGGAACAAGTCATGGGCCCCGCCATCTTCAAATACACAGATCAAATCAAACTAGAGCGCGACACCCTCTATGTACAACTATCCTCCTCTGTTCTCAGAGAAGAACTCAGTTATGGAACCGACAAAATCGTTAGAAACCTAAACGAAGCCTTGCAGCGAGATTTGATCAAAAAACTAGTCCTTCGATAATCTGCATACAGCTGATGTTACGACTTATAATAACGGCGTTACCACAAGGGTCGGGCTATCCGCTGTATCTTTTTTGGTTTTTTAAAGGAAACCAAAAAAGGATGCCGCTCCTATCCCTAACGCGCATAACATAGCTAAAAAAGTACATTTCTATTTCCCAAAATAAAAAGTATTCTACACATCATCAATACCGCTACTACTCCTCAATTCACCCCTGCCAAAATCCTGTATATCAATAATTTTTAAAAAAATAACCAATTAGGGGGTAACATTTTCATGCTTTTTGACACTTTATAGAGAATAGACTAAAGAAATGAGCATTCTTTTATACCAACTCTTTAGCTACCAAACAACAACCTATTTAATTTTAAAAAAATGAAAAAAGCTTATTAGTGTTACCTCTATTGCTATTTGTAATCGCCTGCTCTAAAGATGATGACGGTGGCACTACTATCACGGATACCGTGTCTATTGACGAAAAAACATATGACATTACAAAGGCCGTAATCGTAGATGTAGGAGTTACAGAAAATAATTTTTATGACTATGAATTTTACCTAGAAGGTAAGACTGAAACAGAAGAGTTTGAAGTATATCTAGACGTATACTCCAAAATTGTAGATGGAAAAGAAGAATTTACCCCAGGTACTTTTAAAGTAGGAGGCTCTGACAAACTTTTGTTAGGTGGATTAGAATTCACTGAACGTGTCAATGACTATACAGAAGGAACTGTAACTATAGAAGGTAAAGGCACTAACTTTTCTATCGCTGGAACAACTACATTAGAAGGTGGTGAAAAACTTGTATTTTCATACGATGGAAACTTTATACTAGAAGAAGACTAAACCAATCCTTTGAACAAACATCCTAACAAAAGCTTCCTAATACTACGATCATTTAGGAAGCTTTTGTTTTAATAAGAAACTTTGCATTACATATAACATCTACCTCCATATTATATAATTCTTACCACAAACATAACACTGTGAAACTATACACGCATTGCACATCCTGTAAAAAAGAAATTAGCATACAATCCAATGCTACTACAAGGCCTAATTTACAAATGGAAAAAGGAGACGAATTCAACATCCAATGTCGAAATTGTGCAAGGGTACAAAAGAGACATGTAAATGAGATTAGAGCCGAAGTAAATACAAACGTCATTCTTATAGGGATAGGCATCAGTGCTATCGCTACAATTGTATTATGGATGATGTATGGCGCAATTGGCACCATCAGCATCAGCATTCCTTTGATTTTATGGTACCAACAAATGGATAACGTAAAAAGCTTTAATTCTTATCGGATTCGACGTAGATAAAAATATAGAATAACGATCATTAGCCAACACTAACCCAATTCACCTACTTAATCTACTATAATCTGCTCACAAAATTCAGCTCCTTCTGGGCAATCAGCAGTTTCTGCTTTTATACAAATTTCGTATTCTCCTGAGGCAAATTGAAATAAGAATTTATTATCACCATTCGCCCCTCCATCTTGTTCTATAGGATCTCCATCTACAGTCCACGAATACATTGTTTCTTCAATCCCTACAAAGCTAGCTGTAAAGACATACGAATCATTTCCATTAGGGTCTAATTCCTTGCTAAAAAACAAATCTGGACATAACGGATTGTATACAATCTCTTTACAGAATTCTACGCCTTGTGGACAGGAAGCAACCGTAGTTGCTTTTATACATACCGTATGTGTTCCTGCTTCTAATACCCTCTCAAATATATTACCCATATCAGCACCTCCATTTGCTATAAATTCTCCATCGATAAGCAACTGGTATATAATTTCATCATCGCCTTCGAAATCTGCTGTAAACACAAAAGGAACCGTACCTGGTTTACGCACCGCCTCAAAAAATAACTCTGGACATACTTCTTCCACTTCAACCATTTTACAAAACTCTGCCCCTGTAGCACAATCCGCTGTTGTAGTTTGGATACATACCTCATAGGTAGCTGGTGCTTCAAAAGAGTGTACCAATATATGATCACCTTGGTTGGTTACTCCATCTTCTTTTACCAACTCTCCATCGATAAACCAACTGTACGTATCCAAAACATCAATGGTAGGAAAATCAGCTTCGAACGTATATTCTAGTTCGAATGGACTACTATCTTCTATCGTAAATGCTAATTGTGGGCATGCACGACCACAGGTATCCATCACTTCATACAATTCGAAATAAGTGCTTACTGTCTTTACCTCTCCTGCTGCTATCTCTACACGAATCGGAAATACAAAATCGGGTTGGTAAGTATCATTCTGATTATCTATAAAGCCCTCTAATGCTTGCTCAGATGCAATGGATTGCTCTCTACCCACTTCTGAACGCAGTGTGATCGGGAACACAAACTCAAAACAGTCTTCAGAAAAATCTTCTATATCTTCTCTAAGAGAAGTAAAATCGCAATCATCTATGATGCGAAATAAATCATTTTCATCTGTTAAAGTCTGTAAACTATCACTATCCTTAAAAGTGACTTCTACAGGAAAGGACAACCCTGTGATATTAAAATTGGCTTGTTGGTTTTCTATAACAGCTACCAATCCCTCATAATCGTCGATCCGAATACTAGAATCAGTGTTATATCCTAATGTGATAGGGTATTGAAACTGGATGCACTGAAGTTCTTCAGCTGCTAATAAACCATTACGACCTAAATTACTCAAAATAGTAACTACCGAAGGACTAAACTCAATGGGGGTATCATTTTCTTCTGGAAAAGGGGTTTCGTCTTCTACACAACCATAGCATACTGCCATGATCAGCAACATACTGATTACAAAATGGTATCTATGTACATTTTCTTTTTTCAATGGAAACTTCTGTTTATATATAAAACGCATAATGACAGTGCTACCCTACCCCTATTACTAAGAATTAAATGTACAGTATTTTTTAGTGTTCCACTAATTTATTCTACGAAGTTTTGAGTTCCGTAGCGCTGCTATGCAACTAAAAAATCACTGTATTTGATCACAAAATCTTGGTTTTTCGCTGAAACCAAAAAAGTGAAAACCATTTCGATAAATACGTTTTTTTTAGCCTGAAATACAATGAACTCATCTTGACTTTTCTTTTCCCTAAAAAATGACTAAAATTCACCTGTATTTCGTTACTTTCTTTATCCGTAGCGCTACTATGAATTTCAAAAAGTGCCTTATTCAGTCAAATTTTCTCTCATCTTCGGTCAAAAACAAAAAGTCAAGATGAGTTCAATCTGTAAAATCACTAATAAAATTTTTCTTTTAGAAGAACATTCATTATTTATTAGTTTACTGAATTCGTTTTTCTATTTGTTTTTTATGTTCTATAACTTCTGTTTTCACAAGAGCTAACACCTCCTCATCTGTTAATGATTCTTTGTATAATTTAACGAATTGCAGCTGTTTTTTTGAATCTGTTACAGTATAACTAGTTGTGTCAAAATGAAACTCAATCGAGGAATCATGTGCTGACTTCTGAGATTTATCATATCTAAAATCAACGTATGAGAACGTTCCTTTTATTAAGTAGGTTTCATTTTTGATATTTTCTTTCACCCTACTTAAAGATTGTATAGATGCTATTTTTTCATAATTAGTATCAACCCAGAAATGAAAGGTATTTGTAACATAAAAGGTTTCGAATTTTTTAGCTTTAGTTATAAAGCTATCAAACAATAACATTACAGAAGTATCAAACACATTTTTAATGACATCCGCACTTTTGATTATTGTAACTGGTTTTTCTATCGTATCTAGTTTTTGTTTCAATAAAGCAATCTCTTTATCGATATCATCTAGATCATCGATACTTTCCCCTTTAGCACCCTTAATCATTATTTCTAATGAGGTTACCAAATTTTCCGCAATATATTCTATAAAAGGTTCAAATCTACCTATATCAGCCTGTTGTAAAGCATTAAAATAATTAACTTTATCTTCTGTTTTAATAATCACAGGAGGAAACCCATATTTCATAAGAACAAAATTCATTAATATCCTTACAGTCCTACCATTACCATCATCAAACGGATGCGTCCTTATAAATTTATAATGAAACATCACCGCTACGATAATTGGATTAAAATCTATTTTTTTTGTTTCATTTCGATACCATTCCAATAAATCTTTCATGAGAGCGGGAGTTTCCTCTGGACTAGCAAATCTGAAAATCTCTCCTGTTTTAGTTTTCACATGGTTAGGAATTGATTTATACTTACCTATTTCTATTTTTTTTGTAGTATACTTTCCATCTGGGGTTATAGCATCCACTTCATAAGGCTCTTTAAGTATCAGTTTATGCAATTCTCTAATGAAATTTTCTGTTAATGGACGGTCTTGCTTCACAATATCCATAACCCACTTAATAGCATCATTATGACCATCAATTTCAAAATGATCTCTCAATGGTTTGCCTTCAGCAGTAATTCCAAATAAAATTAATGCTTTAGTTTCTCCATATGTTAGAGAATTACCTTCTATATGATTAGAATGGTAATTCCAATCCAGTTGAAACTTTTGCATAACTCGTAGCTCATCTTCTTTACTTAGAGGTCTATAATCATCCAACTCAGATTTTAATCGCATTGCTTTTTTAACATTCTTCATCACGCACTTTCTTAAAAGAATAAACTTTTGGTTAAAACAATATTAGCTAAAAAAGTAATACTATACACAAACCGTAATAAAAAACTCGTAACCTATTTTGCGTTAGGGATCGTAGTGGAAATCCCGCAGCTCGACCTTAGGAGAGTGAGGAATTGTATCGGAGAGCCCGACCCTTGTGGTAACGCCCAAATCTAAAAACCCTCTGAATGATACACTCAGAGGGTTGGGGCTGCTGCTACATACTACAAACATAAAGTTACATAGACACAATTGTAGATTAAGATTTATTGTATTTCGATCGTCTTACAGAAACTAGCTCCGTACGGACACTCAGGGGTTTCTACTAATACACAGATTTCATAGGTCCCCTTATCAAACTGATAGTAAAAAGTAGGATCATTAGCCGTGGTGCTCTGCACATAATCATCATTTACAGTCCAATCTAGCACAACATCACTACTTACTGTATCCGAAAGTTCTGGATGGAAATAATAGGCTAAATTATCACCGTCTTGCTCAGCTTCGAATACGAGTTCAGGGCATCCGTCAGTATCTTCGTCTTCTACTTCAATCTCTTTGCAATACACCACTCCTTCTTTGCAATCTTCTGTAAACACCTTTAGGCATACTTCGTGTACTCCTTCTTCGAATTGGTAGGTCAATGTTTCATCTGATCCTATGAACTGATCATTTATATACCACGCTATTTCATAAACTTCAGCGTCTTCGACTACTGCTTCGAACTCATAAGTTGCGTCTGTATCTATGATTTCTTTTTCGATGTACACTTCTGGACACATCGCATCTACTTCTTCTATTTCGATGACTTCGCAATAGGATACTCCCTCTGGACAGGTTTCCGTTTCTGCCTTGATACATACTTCATAACGCCCTGCTTCCTCGAATTGCCATATTAAATAATGTTCATCATCTGGTTCAGATTCTTTGTTGGACTCCTTATTTGATTTCCAATCGCCATCTTCATCCACGAGTTCTCCATTGATATACCAGTCGTAGTCTACTGTTTCTATTCCTTCGAAATCAGCTATAAACTTATACTGTGATTCACTCTCATAAGTTCTAGACTCAAAGAAAAGATCTGGACATGCGGCTGTATCATCTCTTTTTACGTCAATATCTTTACATACCTGTACTGGACAGTTCGTATCTGCTAACTTTACACATACCGTATGTTTTCCTTCTTCGAATTGATAATTGAGTAATCGCCCTGTAATGGCACCTAGATTGGTTGTATCGATAGCTACTCCATCTACACTCCATATAAACGCTGTTTCTTGGATACTATCTAATTGTGCTGTAAATCGATATACTAGACTCCCTGGCTCATTATCTATTGTAATATCTACGGTTGGACACGTATCAATATCTTCTGTCTCTTCACAAGAATTAAATCCGAATACTAGTGTTAAAAGAATTACACTCCAAATACTTAATTTTTTCATTTTTTCAATTTTTAAATGGTTTATTACTTATTAAATGTCTGTCTGATATTTGAATGTAGAAAAGGACTCCCTACACTTATGGAACGCAACACAAAAGAATCCCCCTACCCCCCTCTATGGGAATTTTTATTTTTCTGGTTTCATTCAAAAAAAAAATATAGATTTGAAGTGCTAATGAATGTCGTATGCCAGAGAGTACCCAATCCACTTGTAACGAAAAAGTATTTGACGATTTTTTTAGAAGCCATTCTAGGCAGCTAAGAAGTTATTTATATTATAAATTCGGTGACTTAGAACAGGCTGAAGACATGGTACAAGAAGCGTTTATTAAACTCTGGAATCACTGTGCCAAAGTACCGATTGAAAAAGCAAAAAGTTTTCTATATACTACTGCTACCAATATCGGAATCAGTCATAAAAGACACGAAACTGTAAAGTTTAAACACAAAAACTACATTAAACAGCGCAAGAGTGACACTACGAATGAGTCGCCAGAATTCGTAATGCTAGAAAAAGAATATATGGAAAAACTAAAAGAAGCTATTGCGGCACTGCCCGATAGACAGCGAGAGGTTTTTCTACTAAGTAGAATCGACAAAAAAACGTATAAAGAGATTGCTGCCTTATCCAATGTTTCTGTAAAGGCTATTGAGAAATTAATGCATAAAGCGCTCGTCTCATTACGAAAAAAAATAGGGAATATATAATCACTAAACTGCTAGGGGTAGGGTATCTTATGATCCAAGCGTTTGTATAGTATAGAAGTTACATTATGTTAGATGATAGAGAAGAAAATATATTTTTATCCAGGTGGCTCAATAATGAGCTTACGGATGAAGAGTTAGCGGATTTTAAAGCAGATCCAGAATATAAGCATTACCAAAAATTGGTAACCGCTACAGATACATTGGAGTTAACATCCTATAATATGGATACTGCATTACACACTATCAAATCTTCTAAAAAAACTGTAGCTAAGTCACCAAAGGTGATCAAATTATGGTCTTTTGCTGCCATAGCAGCTTCGATAGCGATTCTGATTGGTGTTTTTATGTGGCATCCGCAAGAAAATTTTACGACTGTTGTGGGACAACAGATGGCTGTCAAACTTCCTGATGGATCTGAAATGATGCTGAATGCTACATCTACTGCGAGTTTTGACAAAAAAGACTGGGAAAACAATAGGACTGTTACCTTAGAGGGTGAAGCCTATTTTAAGGTAAAAAAAGGAAGTACATTTACAGTAGTAACTCCTCAGGGAGAAGTACGTGTATTGGGCACGCAGTTTACCGTACAGGCCTACCCTACTCTATTTGAAGCCATATGCTATGAAGGAAAAGTACAAGTGAGCAATCGCAATCAGCAAACCATCCTAACCGCTGGAAATGCCTATAGAAATATAAATGATCAAATTATAGAACAGTGGGATGTATTGGACACCACTCCTTCTTGGATTCATCAGGCAAGTACTTTTAGAAGTATTCCAGTACAGTATGTTTTCGATACATTAGAAAAACAATACCATATTACTATCGATGCAAAACAGCTAGATAGCGATCTACGCTACACAGGTACATTCCCCAATAACGCACTAGACATCGCATTGAAAACGGTGTGTAGCACCTTGGGAATGCAATACACGATCAGTGCTGATGGAAAAACAGTAGTCGTAGAAAAACAATAATATGGCTAAAATCTGCTGGATTTGTATTCTATTGAGTGGTATCACTGTTTTTGCGCAAGAAAAAACAGCCACACTACAGATTATAGATACCGCACTACCAAAAGTACTTACTACCTTAGAACAGCAATTCGGCGTTAAATTCTCATACATTGATGCTACGATACAACAACAGTTTGTATCGCTAAACGCTACGAACAGCGATCTTAGTACGATACTACAGCGATTAGAAAAGCAAACACAGCTAAAATTCGAGCAAGTTTCAACTAATTTTATCGCTATCCGCCCCTATAATGATCGAGATCACATAGGAGTCTGCGGTTACATCTACGATGCCTATGGACAACCACTATCGGCTATTCGGATTTTCTTTAAGGCCTCGAAAACACATCGTATTACTGATGCCAATGGGTATTTCGAAAATAACACAGCACTATATAACGCTCCGATCTTAATCAGTGCCCCAGGATTTAGACAGCGAGTGATCAATAGCGCTACTTTATTACACCGAGATTGTATCAACATAGAACTATCACATACCATCGAAACCTTAGACGAGGTCCTTATCGAAGAATATATCACCAAAGGGGTTACTTTAGAAAAAAAAGTGGTGGCAATGGATCTAGCTAATCTAGACATCTTACCTAATAATACCTCTTCTGATATATTACAAAGCATACAGCTAACTCCGGGAGTGAATAGCCCCTTCGAAACAGCATCGGGATTGCATGTACGCGGCAGTACACCGCATCAGAATCTAGTATTATGGAATGGTATCAAAACCTATCATCAGGGGCATTTTTTTGGAATGCTTTCTGCTTTTAATCCCTATGCATCTAAGGAAGTTCGATTTTCTAAAAGCGGGGTAAGTGCACAATATGGAGACCGCATCGCTAGCGTAATCGATATTACGACCGATACTGAGATCGCTAATCGGTTTCGTGGTGGAGCGGGGTTTACGATGATGGATGCCGATGTGGTGCTATATACACCGATCCTAAAAGATAAAATATCTGCTCAGGTATCTGCTAGGAGGTCTTTTACTGATGTATGGAAAACAATTACCTACGATCAATTTGCAGATAGAGTCTTTCAGAACACCAATATTGCGGCTGCTTCGCCACTCGCCAATGCTACGAATGATTTTTATTACACGGACTATAATGCAACTGTTAATGCACAGCTTTCTGATGCTCATAAGATAGAAGCCAATGCGTTGTATAGTAAAAATGAATTGGATTTTAAACGAGTGAATACCGAAAGTACATTTAATGACCTACTCCGCACAGAAAATGAAGGGTATAACATCAAATGGAAGTATCAATGGAATACGAAACTAATACAAAAAAGTAGCTTCTATTATTCGAAGTATTTACTCGATTATCAGTTCATCAGTACTGCTATTGATGAAGATACGACGGTAGAACATAAAAAAAATAGTGTGCAAGACATCGGTGCTGAGATCGACCTTACTTACCAACTCACTGATGCACAAACACTGCAAGGCGGGTATCATTTTTCTAAAAACAAGATACGATACGCATTTTTTACGACGACTCCTTCGTATGAACTGGTACTCGATCAAGATGATCGATCCCTAAACACGCATTCGCTGTATACCGAATACAAATACAACATCCCGAATACGCTATATATCACTGCTGGTGCTCGTTTTAATTACTACACCTCTCTCAATAAAGCATTGGTAGAACCTAGGCTTTTTGTAGAAAAAAACCTCAATCAGTATTGGAAAATCAATGTGACAGGTGAATACCGTAGCCAAGCAGTCAGTCAGATCAAAGAATCTATTGTAAGTGATCTGTCCTTAGAAAATCAAGTGTGGACGATCGCTAATAATGAACAGTTTCCTATCATCACCAGTTATCAGTTTACGATAGGGGGTAATTTTAAAAAAAGAAGTTGGTATGTAGATATTGACTCCTATTATAAGCAGATTCATGACATCACCTCGCTAACTGCTGGATTTCTAAATCCTGTAGACAACTCTTATAATATTGGGCAGAGTACTATACACGGTATGGATGTATTCGTAAAAAGGCGGTTCCACAAGTACAAAACTTGGGTTAGCTATTCATACATCAATGCCCGAAATAAATTCGAGGCTGTGAATGACAATAATTCTTTTCCTGGAAATTGGAATATCGAACACACCCTAAAATGGTCTCATTTCTACACCATTGATGCCTTTCAATTTTCGTTAGGATGGTTATGGCACACAGGAAAGGCTTTTACAAACGTGACTAGCATCGAGGAAGACGAGGGATTGGTAACACTCAATTTCGAGGGTATAAATAGTAACAACCTTCCTGTCTATCACCGATTGGATGCTGCTGCTATCTATGAATTTGCTCCCCACAGAAACGAGTCTATAAAATACCGAATCGGTCTATCGGTACAGAATGTATATAACCAAAAAAACATACTCAATCGCGAGTTTAGAACGACCAATGCACTCGACAATCGGTTTATCAGTGCAGATATTATTTCGTTAGGGATAACTCCCAATCTAAGCTTTCGGATTTTTTGGTAATTCCAATACTGCTGTATTGAAGTCATCTTGGCTTTTGTAATTTTTGACCTCTATAACGTGCTACTATTCCATAAAAAAACCACCTCTGGAAGGAGGTGGCTTGTGTATAATGTATAGAAGCGATTCGTCGCTTATTAGAATTGCTCTCTTCCAGAAAAGTGAAAAGCACCTTCGATAGCTGCATTCTCATCGCTATCACTACCATGGATTGCATTTTCGCTAATAGAAGTTGCATATTTCTTACGTATCGTTCCTTCTGCAGCATCCTCTGGGTTTGTAGCCCCGATTAAGGATCTAAAATCTTCTACTGCATTTTCTTTTTCTAAAATTGCTGCCACAATCGGACCGCTCGTCATATACTCTACCAATTCTCCATAAAAAGGACGCTCACTGTGTACTGCATAAAACGCTTTGGCATCGTCTGTAGTCAATTGCGTTAGCTTCATAGCTACAATTCTAAATCCCGAAGCTGTGATTTGTTCTAAAATTGCACCGATATACCCCTTGCGTACTGCATCAGGTTTTAACATGGTAAAAGTTCTGTTTGTTGCCATTATGAATATGTATTTTTTATTCTATAAAAATTGTATGTTGCCTTCTAACATTCAATGAAGTGATGTAACCATTTTATGAATGAACTCATATTGACTTTTTCTTTTCCCTAAAAAATGCCTGAAATTAGCCTGTATTTCGTTACTTTCTTTATCCGTAGCGCTGCTATGAATTTCAAAAAGTGCCTTATCCAGTCTAATTTCCTCTCATTTTCGGTCAAAAACAAGAAATCAAGATGAATTCATTGGCTCTAAAGCTGAAATTAAAAAAGTGCAAACCACTTCACTGCAAAAGTATAGATAAAACTATCAAAAGCAAGAAATAATCATAGATGTTCCCTAATTTTAACCTAACCACTCATTCCGACATCAGACCATACACCACGCTATACCTATTATTAAGAAGTCTGCATACACATGTTTTATTACTCCAAAAATCCAAAATTAAGATTTCTTATATTATCATATTATTAATAATATAGTATATTCGTGTCCTATGGACAGTACAGCATTTAACGCTTTAAAGGAGGAGTTAACCACTCCAAAAAAAATTGTAATCATTCCGCACAAAAACCCTGATGGCGATGCTATTGGCTCTACATTGGGGCTGTACCACTTTCTGAAAGGATTGGGGCACGCTGCTGTAGTGATTACCCCTAATGACTACCCTAATTTCTTGAAATGGATTCCAGGAGAAAAAGAGATCATTAAGTATGATACACAAACGCAATTGGCTACTGCTACTATAGAAGCTGCAGAACTCATTTTCACCTTAGACTTTAATCATTTTTCGAGGGTAGGACATGTAGAACCCTTATTAGCTAAAAGTACAGCCACCTTTGTGATGATTGATCATCATCAGCAACCTGATACGTATGCTGCCTATACCTATAGTGATACGAGCATGAGTTCTACCTGCCAGATGGTGTATCATTTTATAGAAAGATTAGATGCGCTAGATGCGATTTCAGCTGATATTGCTACCTGCCTATATGTAGGTATCATGACAGATACTGGATCCTTTAGGTTCAGATCGACTACGCAGGTTACCCACCGAGTACTCGCACACCTGATAGAATGTGGTGCCGATAATACGACGATTCACGAAAATGTATACGATGCCAATTCCTATTCTAGATTACAGCTACAAGGGGTGGCGCTAAAAAATCTAAAAATCATTCCAGAATACAGAACCGCCTACATTACCTTATCCCAAAAAGAATTAGACGATCATTCGTTTAAGAAAGGAGATACAGAAGGGTTCGTAAATTTAGGACTCTCGGTATCTGGAATCATATTTGCTGCTATTTTTATAGAAAACAAAGGGGATAAAATCATTAAAATATCATTGCGTTCCAAAGGAGATTTCTCTGTCAATGAGTTCTCTAGAAATCATTTCAGCGGTGGTGGACATCATAACGCTGCCGGAGGTAAGAGCGAGGTATCACTCGATGATACGGTTGAAAAATTTATTAGTATCTTACCATCTTATAAAAACGCCTTGCACCCATGACACGAATTGCCCTTACACTCAGTATTCTATTGCTTTTGATCGCTTGCAAAACTCCCGAGGCCAGAAAACCTGTTCGTAAGCTATCGGGTTCTTTCATCAATGAATCTATTAGTCGTAATAAAAAATTGGCGGCTTATGAAGAAGCCAAAATCCAACGAATCATAGATACTGATTCTACGCATCAGTATATCTCCTCTACTAACGGATTCTGGTACTATTACACAAAAAAAGACACTATATCTACAGTAACTCCTAAATTTGGCGATGTTGTAAACTTTAATTACGATGTTTCTAAACTCGATGGCACCATTATTTATCACCAGTCAGAAATCGATACGATTACGTATGCTATTGATAAAGAGGAACTGTTCTTTGGACTACGAGAGGGATTAAAACTCATGAAAGCGGGCGAAGTAGTCACTTTTTTATTTCCATCCTACCAAGCCTATGGATATTATGGCGATGATCATAAGATTGGCACCAATGTTCCGTTAATAACAGAAGTAACTTTACATAGAATCACAAAAGAAAATTAAACTTTAATACCAAAAATGAAAAAACTAAGTATTTTATTACTAGCACTTGTCGCACTGACTATCAGTAGCTGCGAAGAGAAATATCCAGATCTAACTGATGGAATGTATGCAGAAATCATAACCAATAAGGGGACGGCTATCGCTAAATTGTACTACAAAGCCACACCTATGACAGTGGCTAACTTCGTATCACTGGCAGAAGGAACCAATACCATGGTAGATAGCTCCTACCAAAACAAAAAATTCTACGACGGCATTATTTTTCACCGAGTGATCAAAGATTTTATGATCCAAACAGGAGACCCATTAGGTACTGGTGCTGGAGATCCAGGCTATAAATTTCCTGATGAATTCGTAGATTCATTAACACACAAGTCTAAAGGAATTCTATCGATGGCTAACTCTGGACCAGCCACTAATGGAAGTCAATTTTTTATCACGCTTAAAGAAACTCCTTGGCTAAATGGTAAGCATACTGTTTTTGGAGAGATCGTTTCAGGACAAGAGGTCGTAGATAGTATTGGTACTGCACCTGTAGATGGTTCTAAACCAAAATCAGAAATCAAGATGACTTCTGTAAATATTATTCGCAAAGGAAAGGAAGCTAAGTCTTTTGACACTAAAGTTGCTTTTGAAGAAAAACTAAAAGTACTAGAAGAAGAAAAAGCTGAAAAAGAGCGTCTAGAAAAAGAAAAGCAAGCAGAAATCGCTAAGAAATTCCCCACTATTGCTGCTGAGTTTACGGAGTTAAGAAAAAAGGCTAAGAAATTAGAAAGTGGTTTAGAGATTTTGTTTTTAGAACAAGGAAATGGCCCTAAGCCAAAGCCTACAGATGTTGTAAACGTGAATTACGCAGGTTCTTTTACCAACGGAAAAATGTTTGACACCAATATCTTAGAAACATCAAAGGAAATGGGACTTTTCGACGAGCGTCGTGCTGCACACCCACAAGGATATGCACCGATCGCTATGCCGTATTCTCCAGATGCGCGAATGATCCCAGGATTTAAAGAAGGTGTACAAAGCATGAAAGTAGGTGATAAAGCCCTTATTTTCATCCCACCACATCTTGGATACGGAGAAAAAGGAGCAGGTCCTATTCCACCAAATTCTGAATTGGTATTCGAAATTACATTAGTAAGCATCCAAGACCAAGCTCCAGCAGGACACTCTGCAGACGACGGACACGGACACTAATCCATTGCCCAAAATAGTATATTAAAAAAGCTATCAAATAGATTATTTGATAGCTTTTTTAATATACTAAGGTTGTACCCTATTTTTGGGCGTTCCCCAAGGGTCGGGCTATCCGCTGTATCTTTTGGCAGCACTACCGTGCTACCAAAAGGATGCCGCTCCTATCCCTAACGCAGGCATACATTATTATCATATCATAACAGCTGAGTCTTACTTATTTTGCTGGGATATTAGCTAAGATTTCTTGTACAAACTTCCAGAACTTTTGAGCCGATGAAATACTTGCTCGCTCATCTGGAGAATGTGCCCCCTGAATCGTAGGACCAAAAGAAATCATATCTAAATTAGGATAATACTGCCCTAAAATACCACATTCTAATCCTGCATGACAGGCTGCGATATGTGCTTTCTCTCCATTGAGCTCTTGGTATATCGTATCCAATACCTGTAGAATCTCTGACTCCATATTCGGTGCCCATCCTGGGTAGGCTCCATCCATCACTACTTCGCATCCTATGAGGTCAAAGGTAGCACGTAATTTATTCATCAAATCTTGCTTAGAAGATTCCACACTACTGCGTGTTAGACACTCTATCTTTACAGCTCCTTCTCCAATGGTAATTTTAGAGATATTATTAGATGTTTCTACGAGATCTGGCATCGCGGCACTCATCGTATACACTCCATTATGTGTGGCATATAACGCCTTTAGCACTTGCTCTTGTGCAGCAACTTCCATCACCTTTGCAGGCATTGCTGTAGGCTGTATCGTGATGCTCAGTTCTGGTTCTAGGAGCTTTAATTCTTGTTGTATCGTTTTGGCTAATAAAGCAGTCGCTGACTCAAAATCGCCCGTGTATTCTGCTGTTACTACTACAGTAGCAAAGCTTTCTCTAGGGATCGCATTACGCAGGCTACCTCCCTTAATCTCTGAAACTTGCAGACCGAATTGCTGATAAGCATCGAACAGCAATCGAGTAATAATGGTATTAGCATTGCCCAATCCTTTATGGATATCCATCCCTGAATGTCCTCCTGTAAGCCCTGTAACTGTAAGTGTATATGCTTTCTTTGCTGCAGGAGTAGTTATTTCTGTATAAGTAGTGGTAGCTGTTACATCGATTCCTCCTGCACAGCCTACTCCTATTTCGTCATCTTCTTCGGTATCTAGATTCAGAAGGATTTCTCCTTGCAGCCAATTGGGAGCTAACCCCATGGCACCTGTCATACCCGTTTCTTCGTCTATGGTAAACAATGCTTCGATAGCTGGATGTGCTATGGTGGTAGATTCTAAAATAGCCATGATCGTAGCCACCCCTAAACCATTATCGGCACCTAGAGTCGTTCCTTTGGCTTTTACCCAATCTCCATCTACATACATTTCGATGCCTTGGGTATCGAAATCAAATACAGTGGTTGCATTTTTTTGATGCACCATGTCTAGGTGTGATTGTAATATGATGGTTTTTCGATCTTCCATTCCAGCTGTTGCTGGTTTTTTAACCAACACGTTTCCTACATTATCTGTTTCGTATGTTAATCCTAATGATGTTGCAAATGCTTCTATAAAGGCGATTACTTTTTCTTCTTTTTTAGAAGCTCTAGGGATTGCATTTAGGTCTGCAAATTTATTCCATAGCACTTTGGGTTCTAAGTTACGTACCGTTGAGTTACTCATATAGATGTTATTTTTTAAACAAATGTACAAGAAGCAATACCATTATCAAACAATTCGTAGCATACACCCATGATCGTCGGAGATACATTCTTATTTTTAGCAAACTTATAACATACTGATAGCAGTGTTCTATAGTACCGATTAGGGAATTGTTTGTAGCTTTACCCCTATGTCTATTAGATACTATTGAGTGTAGCACTATATCTATTCTATTAATGAATAACCGATATTGCTACGCGTTAGGGATAGCAGCGGCATCCTTTTTTGTTTTTTTGGAAAAACAAAAAAGATATAGCGGATAGCCCGACCCTTGGGGAACGCCCAAAAACTGTGTACCACTACTATAGATATACAACGTGCCTATTATGGCGGTTTAAACTTTATACAATTTATGCGATCTAAGAGTAAATTATACATCACATTAGCACTGCCTGTACAGATACTATGTATCAAAATCCTTTCGCTTTTTCCATCTTTTATAGAACAATTTTACAGCAATGGGCTGTATGTATATATTGCGAATGCTTTTCGGTATGCACTGGGTTGGATTCCGTTTTCGTTTGGAGATATGATGTATACTGTACTCATTATACTTCTCATACGATTTCTGATACAGAAGGTATTAAAACGCGACATCGCATGGAAAGAGGTGTTATTAGACATAGGAGCTACCCTATCGATTGTATATGCTTGTTTTCATATCCTATGGGGTATTAATTATTATCGATTACCACTGCATGAAATCCTAGCAATAGATGATCAATATACACAGGCAGAACTAGAACAGGTGTGCAAACAATTGATTGAGCAGGCGAATACATTACATGAGCAATTAGAAAGTAATGATACTTTAGCCATACGTATGCCATATACCAAAGTCGAAATTTATAATCGAATACCTGATGCTTACGAACAAGTACAGTCTATTGTTCCATCGCTGAATTATACACCTAAGAGTATCAAGAATTCGATCCTGAGCTTGCCCCTAACCTATATGGGATTCAGTGGCTATATCAATCCGATTACGCTCGAAGCGCAGGTAAACGCATTGATCCCTGATTATAAATCACCTACGACCAGCTGCCATGAGGCTGCGCATCAAATAGGATTTGCTAAGGAAAATGAAGCTAATTTTATCGCTGCATTAACGACTATGCATTATGAGGACCCCTATTTTAGATATAGTGGTACTACCTTTGCGCTAAAATTCTGCATCAATGATTTATACAGACGAGATGAACAAAAGGCGATCTGCATGATAGAACAACAGCTCCGACCGGGTATTCGAAAAAACTACAGAGAGGTCAATGAGTTCTGGACGAGCTATGAAAATCCATTAGAACCTATTTTTAAAAGTACTTATGATAGCTACTTAAAGGCCAATAACCAACCCAAAGGTATCGATACCTATAGTTATGTAGTAGCGCTTTTGGTCAATTACTACAAATAAAGTGGTTTACACTTTTTATAATCTGCTAAAAAACGATCTTTTGTATTCACATAACACGAATAAAAAATTAACGAATAATTAGCTTTTTTACGCACAAAAACACCTTTTTTGCCATGAATTCTTATTAAAAAAGTTAACTAAATGTAAAAATAAGCACTTATTTTTTACGGAAAAACCGTAAAAATTGTGTAGTTCAACGAGATTAAAAAACGCTTTATCTAAAAGTTTTGCAATTGTTTTTTCTGCTAATCCTTTCGTTTTAAATTTGTTACAGATAAACAAGTAATCTTTAAGCCCCAAAGTTATGAAAGCTATCATCCTTATAACATTCGTTTTATTTTCTTTTTTTCATACACAAGCCCAAGAAGCTAGCATGCCTACTAAAAAAGCGTTGGATATCAAGAATACACAAAACAGTAAAATTGATTATTACAAAGCGCTTATTGCTATTGGTGACTTTGATGTTGCGATCAAAAACACAAACCAAGCTTCAAAAACTCGTACGAAGTCAGCATTTTACAATTTATTATTAGAAAAAAACAATTTTATGTTTGTTTGCTTAACCGCTACTGACTCATTAACTACGAGACATCCAAAAGAAAATAAAACGATTTATAAGTCGAATGCTCATAGCACTAGTGCTTTGGTGCCATAATGATTATAAGTTAGTTAAGGATTGATTAGTGAGGGAGAGGTTGTCTGAAAAGACAGCCTCTTTTTTTGTTTCTGCTACAATCATACGTTGTTACAAAAACACTCAAATGATCCGTGCCATCCACAGGATACAACACCTAGTACAACACGCTGCTATTATTAGTGATCAATCACCAGACATGCATCTCTGCACAAAAAAACATTAACACTTATTAACTTTTATTCTTACAAAACTGACGTAAATGACTGAAAATTGAGTGCAAAAACTTAAAATTCTTACACAAAACACTAAAAACAAGCATAAAAAAGTACGGTTTTTCCGTAAAAACTGTGTAGTTCAACGAGATTAAAAACCACTTTGTCCAAAAATTCCCTTTTTGCTTTTTTCTATAACTCTTTCGTTTTAAATTTGTTACAGAATCAATTAGTAATCATTAAAGCCCCTAATTATGAAAGCTATTACCCTTATAATCATCGTTTTATTTTCTTCTTCATTTATCCAAGCACAGGAAAATACTTTTCCTACTAAAAATGCGATAGATATTAAGAAAACACAAAATAGTAAAACTGATTTTTATAAGGAATTAATTGCTACTCATAATTTACAGATTACAATCGCTGATACCCATACAGCTTCTGTAACTCGCACAAAAGCGGAGTTCTACAATGAATTGATCTCTAAAAACACTCTAAAACCTACAACGGCTTTAGCACATACAACTACTGAGAGAAATACAAATATATACACAGTAAACACCGAAGCTGCTATCAGTTTGGTGCCGTAATTAGATTACAAATTAATAAGGGTTAATTAGTGAGAGAAGATGTCTATTTATAGGCATCTTTTTTTTTGTGTACTACTAGCTTTGCTTGCATTACATAAGGATGAAGTGGTTTTAGATTTTTATGAGTTTATAAAACTTCAGAAACAGCAGGGTTGTTAAAAAACTATTAATTAAAAAATTCTTTTCGTGTGCAAAAAGTATCTTTAAACACTTATCAACTAAACTATACTAACTCAAATGAAAAAGATTTTGGTATCTCTATGTTTGCTGTGCATAACCATCAGCATACATGCGCAAGAATATTTTCCAAAAAATGATGGGGTAAAAACGTCAAATACCAATTATACGGTTTTTAAAAACGCGACTATCCATACGTCTCCTACTACCACTATAGCTAATGGTACATTGATCATCCAACAAGGAAAAATCACAGCAGTCGGAACTACAGTTTCTATTCCTCCTAATAGTACGATCATAGATTTAAAAGGGAAACATATCTATGCTTCTTTTATAGATTTATATACAAGCTTTGGGATCACTCTCCCTAAAAACAAGTTTTCTAACCCCTATGGTGGCAACCCACAATACCACGCTAGTAGAGAGGGGTATTACTGGAATGATCATATACGACCAGAAACAGACGCTTTAACTGATTTTAAATACAATACTAAAAAAGCAGATGCTCTGATCAAAGAAGGCTTTGGGGTAGTGAATACACATGTACCAGATGGCATAGCCAGAGGTACTGGATTATTAGTAGCGCTCAATAATAAAGGGACTCGTGGAGATCGCTTAATTAGTGAACAGTCTGGACAGTTTTTTTCCTTTACTAAAAGTTCAAAAAGCAAGCAATTATACCCTACTTCACTCATGGGATCCATTGCACTTCTGCGCCAAATGCATTATGATGCAGACTGGTATGCACAAGGGAATGCTAGCACGAAAGACCTATCACTAGAAGCATTGAATGCCCACAAAAAATTGCCTCAATTCTTTGAGGCTGGAAGTAGGATCGATGGATTTAGAGCTGATAAAATTGGAGATGAGTTTGGCATTCAATATACTATTATTGGTGGAGGTGATGAATACGCACGAATGGAGCAAGTAGTTGCTACCAATGCTACATATATCCTACCGATTCACTTTCCTGCAGCATATGATATGACAGATCCTTATATGGCTAATTTGGTATCACTCGCAGATATGAGGCATTGGAACCAAGCACCTAGTAATCCTGCTACACTTGCAAAAAAAAATGTAGCATTCGCGCTAACTACGCATCAATTAAAAAAAGTGAGTGATTTCACAACCCATCTAAAAAAAGCAATTCGATACGGACTTTCTACAGCCGATGCTTTAGCTGCTCTGACGACCATTCCTGCCAAAATCCTAAAAAAAGAAGCATTACTAGGTCGCTTACAAAAAGGAGCGTATGCTAATTTTTTGATCACTAGCGATGAGTTGTTTAAAGAAGGGACTATCCTATATGAAAATTGGGTACAAGGACATAAAAACAGTATCCATGAACTTGATCAAACAGCCATTAATGGCACCTATGATTTAACGATTGGAGATACTACATACCAGCTGTCTATTACTGGAAAACCTACCAAACCTGTAGCTACAATAAAACTAGGAGACACTACTATCGGCAATACGCTTAGTTATAAAAATGATTGGGTTTCTATGATTCTTAGGGATCCAGATACTACTAAAACTACGTATACTAGAATTGTAACTTCTATAGCTGATAATGCTAAAAATTGGAAAGGTACTGCTACACTCTCTGATGGTTCTACAACAGGTTTTACTGCTACTTTTAAAAAAGGTAACGACACCAAGAAACAAGAAGAAAAAGAAAAAAAACAAACTGTCGTTTACCCTGTTACGTATCCTAATATCGCTTATGGTACCACTCAATTACCAACAGCTACACATACGCTTTTTAAAAATGCTACTGTTTGGACGAATGAATCCTCAGGGATTTTAGAAGCCATGGATGTACGTGTTAAAGCTGGAAAAATAGTAGAAATTGGCAAAAACCTAGCGACCAGCAATGCTACTGTTATCGATGCTACAGGAAAACATCTTACAGCCGGTATTATTGATGAACATTCACATATCGCCGCAGCAGCTATTAATGAAGCAGGGCACAACTCTTCTGCCGAGGTAACGATCGAAGATGTAATCACACCAGATGATATTAACATCTATCGCAACCTTGCCGGTGGTGTTACTTCTATACAGATACTACATGGGTCTGCTAATCCAATAGGAGGACGTTCTGCAATCCTAAAATTAAAATGGGGAGAAAGTGCTGATCAGTTACTCTACCCCAACAGTCCTAAGTTTATCAAGTTTGCCTTAGGAGAAAATGTAAAACAAAGTAACTGGCCTAGTTATTCGCGATTTCCACAATCGCGAATGGGAGTAGAACAAGTATATGTCGATTACTTTACACGTGCGCAAGCGTATGAAAAATTGAAAAAAAGTGGCAAACCCTATCGAAAAGATACCGAAATGGAAACACTGGTAGAGGTGCTCAATAACGAACGCTACATTAGCTGTCACTCCTATGTACAGAGTGAGATTAATATGCTCATGAAACTTACGGAGCGTTTCGGTTTTAGAGTCAACACCTTTACACATATATTAGAGGGGTATAAAGTAGCTGATAAAATGGCGGCTCACGGCGTTGGTGGCTCTACTTTTTCTGATTGGTGGGCGTATAAGTATGAGGTAAATGATGCAATCCCTTATAATGCTGCAATTATGCATAGACAAGGGGTAACTGTAGCTATTAATAGTGATGATAATGAAATGGCTAGAAGACTGAACCAAGAAGCTGCAAAATCTGTAAAATACGGAAATATTAGCGAAGAAGAAGCTTGGAAATTCGTAACACTGAACCCTGCTAAACTGCTGCATATCGATGATCGTGTAGGAAGTATTAAAGAAGGTAAAGACGCTGATCTTGTATTGTGGTCCACCCACCCGCTTTCGATCTATGCCAAGGCCGAAAAAACGATGATCGATGGCGCTATATATTTTGATATAGTCAAAGACAAAGCTGCTAGAAAAGCGATTCAAAAGGAGAAAAATGAACTCATACAGTTAATGATTCAAGATAAAAATAAAGGCCTCAAAACACAGACACCTAAGAAAAAAGAAAAACAACACTTTCACTGCGATACCGTAGAAAGTATTCATTAATCCATACCATTACTAGTCGTAAGTGTTCGGCCTAATCATACACTTACTTATAATTTATAAACACATGAAAAAAAGGAATTCTATATATAGCATATTGGTGTTATTTTGTTGCCTATATCTCAATGCGCAACAGACACCCGCTCCTAATCAAACAACTGCTATTACTATCACAGGGGCTACTGCCCATATTGGTGATGGTAGCATCATAGCAAACAGCGTCTTAATTTTTGAAAATGGAAAAATTACGACCATAGCATCGGCAGATGCTACAATTACTCCAAAAGGCACTCATATTGATGCTACAGGGAAACATATATATCCTGGTTTTATAGCACCTAACACAACATTAGGCTTAGTAGAGATCGAAGCTGTACGTGCTACAGATGACGATAGCGAAATCGGAATGTACAATCCGCATATCCGTAGTATCATAGCCTATAATACCGAAAGTAAAATCGTAGAAAGTATGCGCCCTAATGGGGTATTGATCGCTCAAATAACCCCTAGAGGTGGACGCATCTCTGGAACTTCATCTATCGTACAGTTAGATGCTTGGAATTGGGAAGATGCTGCTCTAAGAATAGATGATGGCATTCATATCAATTGGCCTAGCCCCTTTAAGCAAGGGCATTGGTGGATGGGAGAGGCTCCTGGCTTTACTCCTAATAAGGAATACAGCAAACAAGTAACTGCTCTTAAAGAATATATTACACAAGCCAAGGCATCTATAGCTAGCAAAAAAGACCCAAAACATATTCCGCATATGGCTATGAAAGGACTTTTTGACCAATCACAAACACTCTTTATACAGGTAGCTAGTGAAAAAGCAATTGTGGATGTTGTATCTTTTGTAAAAGAAAACACATTTCAAAAAGTAGTTCTGATAGGTGCTTATGAAGGCTATAAAGTAGCTGATTTGCTACAAAAAAATCATATCGCAGTTTTAACAGATAGAACACATTCCACTCCTTTTAATGAAGATGATGATTACGATCAACCGTATAAAAACGCAAAACTTCTGGTAGAAGCTGGGGTACTTGTAGGGCTACAAAACAGCGGGCAAATGGAACGTGCTAATACACGAAACCTTCCTTTTCAAGCAGGTACAGTAGCTGCACAAGGTATGGACACAGAAAAAGCATTACAGCTTATTACAGGAAACAACGCAAAGATTCTAGGAATAGACAATCTTACAGGAACGCTAGCTGTAGGCAAGGATGCTACTTTATTTATTAGCATCGGAGATGCATTAGATATGCGTACCAACCAATTAGAACATGCCTTTATACAAGGACGTGCTATTAGTTTAAAAAGTCATCAAACTAAACTATGGAAGCGCTACGCTAAAAAGTATACACAACACACAGGTACTCCTAAACAATAGCATCTTCTGACAGTAACATTAAATCCATCAAAACGCAGCGTACAATACCGATAAAAACAATAATTGGTTTATGCTGCGTTTAGGATATAATATCATAGAAGATAAACTTCTTAACTTTAAAATAGTTTACACTTTTTCGATTTTAGCGAAAAACAAGGATTTTGTAATTGAAGTGGTTTAAACTTTTTTGATTTCAGCGAAAAACCAAGATTTTGTGATCAAATACAGTGATTTTTTAGTTGCATAGCAGCGCTACGGAACTCAAAAACCGCAAAATTTGAGTGCAAAAGATCGTTTTTATAGCAAATTGAAAAAAGTTTAAACCACTTCATTGCATAGCAACGCTATATCTTGGTAATTCCTATGTTTACATAACGTGCACTTAATGCATTTCCATTATTATTCAACACATATCGTATTGTAACCACATCGTTTGCTTGTAGATTATACATCAATGTACCACTACCTCCCCACCAATCTGTACCAGGCAATGTAGCAAAACCTCTAGTGAGATACCCGATTAGTCCACCATTAACGAATGCCCCTAAGATATACTTCGTGGTTCCCGATGGCATATTATTGGTAGATAAACTTGCTGATATCATATATACCCCATCCGTCAGAACACGAATAGCGCCATTGCTCACCACCGTAAATGTACTTCCTGTATTAACTTGTGTATGAGAAGCATTTAGTGGAAAATCAAAATAGGTATTTGTAGCATTAGGTAATAAGGTGTTATTACCTGTCCCAAGCCTATTGAGTACTATAGTCCTACTGATATCTACTGATAATTTTTGCCAAATCGTTCCATCAAATTGATACATTGCTAGCTCATCAGTATCGTACACAATAGAACCTTGTTCTATAGTAGCGACAGGAATAGCATTTCTCTCGACTGTAGTGATTTTTGGCACGCCCATCAATGCATCTGCATCTACCTGAGTATACCCAAAAGAATACAACAGCACTATACATACACTACACAATAGATAGTCTCGGATCACAATACTCATAATTTTTTCTCTTTTATACTTTTATATTAAATATAAACTAAAATTTAGTATTCTATGTACTAAAAATGAATGCATCAAAAAAAACGCAAACGTATAGTATATTCAAAAACAAAAGATTAGCAACAGTATTCTTTTTTTTGTTGCTAGAAACTTCCTATATTGTATACTTTAAAACCATCGTATCCATTTGTTATGATTCCTTCGTTTGTCTGAAGTACACGCTTTTATCTGTGAAGAATTTATATTTCAAAAAATAATAAAACACTATCACAATATAACCACTACTTATCATACATACATTGAATACTACATATAGTTATCCGATACAATCAATGGATGAAACAACCTATAACACGCTTTAAAATTACATTTAAAGTAATGCTATAGCGAGTTTCATGTGAATACTAAAACAACACACACATGAAACACTTACTCTTATTACTACTTTTTGGGGTTTCTGTAGCTTTCGCACAGCAGAAAACAACAAATTACATGAATGAAAATCTACAACCAATATCTAAAACGGAATTTGATCAAGCATCACAATTTAGTGGAGAATACTTAAAACTACAGTTCGAAGAAGATACGATAATTACTTGTATTCGTATTAAAAGAAAGGAAACTGGCACCATTAGTAAATCACAAGTCAATGCGATTAAATCAGGGCTTGCTCAACAAGGTGATATTAGCTTTAAAGACAATGCGATTCTAGTCATTAACTACGTACCAGGACTCAACCCCTATGATAAATCTGAGGAAATTAATTACTACCAAAGTACGCATTTTAAGAAGTACTTTCGATCCTTAAAAAAGTTCAATAACGTACAACAGTTTTTTGTGCATAAGTTACACGAAGATAGTGTACAGAAAGAAAGTGATCTTATTTGGCACAGTGATTACAATAGATTGCTAGAGCATACTTTTTTTAAAGCACCACTCTACCAAGGTAGTTTTGTAATTATAGATGCTGCTGGGCATTATTATTGTTACAGAGGTGAGTACGCTAATAGTGATATTATCAATGTATTACAGAACAAGGAAGTTTTCTTTAAAGCACTGTAAAATTTAAACTGCAATTAAGAACACCTTTAAAACATGTAAAACACTCTTACACAGCTTGTAAGTTAGAACAATTATCTGGCTAAATACTTCCTATATTGTGCTGTGCTGTCTCTTAAAAAGCAATAGTAGGATTTTGCTATTTATTATTTGAGGGATTTTCTAAAAATAGAATAACCACATAAAACATTCTTATGTTTTTTGCTTCTTCTTTTTAGCAGCTGGAAACAAAACATTGTTTAATATCAGTCGATATCCTGGCGAATTAGGATGTAGTTCTAATTCTGTCTTAGGATCACCTACTCTGTGCTGATAATCTTCAGGATCATGCCCTCCATAAAACGTAAAAAAACCTTTTCCTTTAATCCCATGGATATACCGAGCTTCACTATTTGTTTTGTTTTCTCCTAACACAAGTACGTTAGACTTGATATTCCTAGGGTCATATGCCGTAGTTTGTCCCATAAATCCTTTGACTAAAGCAGTATGATTCTGGCAAAGCATCGTAGGTATTGGATCCCATTTTGCCGAAAAATCCATCAGTGTAAAATAATCTGTAGTTTTAGGAATACGACGCTTTCGAGTCATGTCTATCGAAGAAAATTCGTATACATTGGGACTGCGTTCTAAAATAAAATCTGTAAACGCAAATGTTTTATTAAAATCGATTTTAGATTGATACCCAGGCTCACTAGGATCTCCATCAAACATAGGCTCACAGATATCTACATGTTCTGCAGAGAGTGCTATTTCGAAGCTATCGGTAGCACTGCACATAGCGAACATAAATCCTCCTCCCACTACATAATCTCGGATCTTAAGCGCCACTGCTAATTTTTCATCAGATACTTTATCATACCCTAATTCCTTTGCTCTTTTTTCGGCATTGGCTTTTTCTGCTATATACCAAGGTGTTGCCCTATACGAAGAATAAAATTTACCATACTGCCCTGTAAAATCTTCGTGGTGTAAATGCAGCCAATCATACAGAATGAGGTTATCTTCTAGCACTTCCTTATCATACACGGTTTCGTAGGGAATCTCAGCAAAGGTAAGTACCATCGTTACAGCATCGTCCCAAGGTTGATTTCCCTTAGGAGAGTATACCGCTATTTTGGGTGCTTTTTCGAGCACTACCGCCTCCATATTTTTGGAAGGACTACTGATTTCTGCCAATATCTCATTGGCTTGTGTATCATTCAGCACTTCATAATCTACCCCTCTGATAGTGCATTCTTTTTTGATTTCCTCAAGGTCTGGCATCAAAAAAGAACCTCCTCTGTAATTCAAAAGCCATTTTACTTTTAAATCTTTGCGCAATGTCCAATAGGTAATACCATACGCCTTTAAATGGTTTTGCTGAGACTCCGCATCCATCGGAATAAGGATATACGCCCCAAAAGAGCTATACATTGTACCTAAAAACAGTAGATATATTAAAAAATGTCGACTACATAAAAAGGTCGATCGTTTAGAACGGAACATCATCATCACTAGGAGCATTAGAATCATTGATACTACTCCCGAAAGCTTCATCTGCACTTGGAAGATGATTCGTGCTAAAAGGCGTTTCACCTTCTTCACTACCATCATTCATCTTAGAATGAAACTCATAAGGAGCGCTAAAGTCATCTAAGTTATCAAATTTACCTAAATGTCCAATGAATTTTAACCTGATATTTTCCAAACCTCCATTACGGTGCTTCGCTACGATAAACTCTCCTTGTCCTTGTGTCGATGATCTTTCCTCATCATCCCACTCATCAATTTTATAATACTCTGGTCTAAAAATAAACGCTACAATATCCGCATCCTGCTCGATTGCTCCAGATTCCCTCAGGTCACTCAATAAAGGTCGTTTACTTCCTCCCCTCGTTTCTACAGCACGGGATAACTGCGATAAGGCAATCACAGGAATATTCAATTCTTTGGCCAGTGCTTTCAGGTTACGCGAAATGGTAGAAATTTCTTGTTCACGGTTTCCATTCTTACCACTTCCACCCGCTGTCATTAATTGCAGGTAATCGATGACAATCATTTTAATACCATGCTGAGAAGACAGACGTCTGGCCTTTGCCCGTAAGTCAAAAATCGATAAAGAAGGCGTATCATCAATAAACAGTGGTGCTTTTTCTAGGTCTTTCACCTTTACATTCAGTTGCTCCCACTCGTGTTTTTCTAACTTACCTGTTCTTAGTTTTTCAGAAGACAAACCAGTTTCTGAAGAAATCAAACGGGTAATTAACTGTACTGATGACATCTCCAGCGAAAAGAATGCTACTGGGATATTAGCACCTACAGCCATATTTCGTGCCATAGACAGTGTTAATGCCGTCTTACCCATACCCGGACGTGCTGCGACAATGATTAAATCACTCGGTTGCCATCCTGAAGTAAGCTTATCTAATTTATCGAATCCAGACGGAACTCCACTCATCCCTTCTTTATTCGATATTTCCTGAATCTTCTTTTTTGCTTGTATTACCAAACTCTGTGCAGACTCTGTAGATCTTTTAATATTCCCCTGAGTTACTTCATACAATCTAGATTCAGCCATATCCAGCAGATCAAAAACATCTGTGGTTTCATCATACGATTCCTCTATAATTTCATTCGAAATCTTAATCAAGCTTCGCTGTATATATTTTTGCAAAATAATACGTGCATGAAACTCTATATGTGCCGAAGATGCTACCTTTTGGGTCAGTTGAATCAAATTAAATTCCCCTCCTGCTAGCTCTAGTTTCCCATCTTTTTTTAATTGCGTAGAAACCGTTAATAAGTCAATTGGTTCTGAGTTTTCGAAGAGTTTAAAGATAGCCTCAAAAATATATTTGTGCGAGTCTTTATAGAATACATCAGGATTTAGAATATCGATAATTTCATCGACTCCCTTTTTATCAATCATCATTGCCCCTAACACAACCTCCTCTAAATCAGTTGCTTGAGGCGGTATTTTCCCTTTTTCAAGCGCAATTACGTTACCCCCTTCGTAATTAACCTTCTTAGTTTGTTGTACTTTTTCCATAGCTACGAATGTAAAAAAATTGTAAAGAGATGAAGCTTCTCTATTGGTAATGAATGTTCACTAGTCATTAACAAATTGATTGTTAATAACTTAATTTTACTGTTAATAAGCATAAAAAAATCTGGAGCTATCGACTCCAGATTTTCGTAACAAGTGATTTTTGGGGGACTATCCTTTATAGACTCCCATATTTGCATATTTATCCATACGTTTTTCGATCAAATCGGATGGTGATAAGTTTTTCAGCGATTCAAAAGATGTTAAAATTTTGTCTCGTACTGTTTTGAAAGTTTGCTCACGATCGCTGTGTGCTCCTCCTAGAGGTTCACCTACAATTTCATCGATGAGTTTTTGTTTTTTCATATCAGTAGCCGTCAATTTTAGCGCTTCTGCTGCTTGTTCTTTATATTCCCAGCTTCTCCATAAGATAGAAGAACATGATTCTGGTGAGATTACGGAGTACCATGTATTTTCTAACATCAATACTTTATCACCTACACCTATACCTAATGCACCACCACTAGCGCCTTCACCAATAATCACTACGATGACAGGCACCTTTAGACGGGTCATTTCCATAATATTTTTGGCGATGGCTTCTCCTTGTCCTCTTTCTTCTGCTTCTAATCCCGGATACGCTCCTGGAGTATCTACAAAACAAACGACAGGGATATTGAATTTCTCTGCACTCTTCATCAATCGCAGTGCTTTTCGGTATCCTTCTGGATTGGCCATACCAAAATTACGATACTGTCTTGTTTTTGTATTGTATCCTTTTTGTTGTCCTACGAACATAAAGCTTTGGTCACCTATTTTACCCAGTCCACCAATCATCGCTTTATCATCCTTAACAGTACGATCTCCGTGTAACTCTAAAAACGAATCTCCACAGAGCGCCTTTATGTAATCTAGCGTATATGGCCTCGAAGGATGCCTTGATAGTTGTACTTTCTGCCATGCAGTAAGATTGCCGTAGATTTCTTTTTTAGTCTCTTTGAGCTTTTTGTCTATTTGCTTACATGTATCAGAAACATCAACATCACTCTCGTGTCCAATAGCGCATGCTTTATTGAATTGCTCTTCTAGCTCTTTGATCGGGAGTTCAAATTCTAAATACTCCATAGTAAGAATACGTTTAATTTTTTAACTAATGTTAGCTCGCAAATATAAAAACTTTACGCTGTTAATGTACTATGAAGTACTGGGTCTTTTTATTTTTTTTGCATTTTTAAATATCCCATTTAGTAACACCGTTCCTAAAATTAGTACTGCTCCATAATAAAAACCTGTATTCATTTTCTCTGTCTCTCCAAAAATCAAATACGCAAGTACAATACCATACACAGGCTCTAAATTAGTAGTTAACATCACTGTATACGGGCTTAAATATCGCATTACATGTACAGAGCCAATAAACGCATAGGCCGTACAAATAATCGCTAAAACCAATAAATATCCCCAATCCATAAGGGTTAGTTCAAAAAAAGTACGTGTAAATCCGCTAGCTGTCTCTCCAAAAAATGTATATGCTACTAAATACAGTGTCACAAAACCTGCACCACTCGCTAATTCATAAAACGAAATCACTATCGACGACCGTTTTTTGGCTATTTTCCCATTAATTAATGAAAAAACAGCTGATAAAAATGCTGCGATTAATCCGTATACGATTCCTGTACTATATTCCGAAGATGCCTCGAAGATAACATACAATCCTATGACCACTAACACCCCGAATACCAATTCATAGAGTATTAGTTTTCGTTTATAGAAAATAGGCTCTAAAATAGCTGTAAAAAAAGCACCTGTAGATAGTGTGGCTAATGCGATCGACACGTTTGCTGCTTTAATAGCAGCAAAAAATGCAATCCAATGCAATGCTATGATTACCCCAGAGAGTGCCAGCACTCCAAACAACTGCCGATTGACATGTAATGGTATTTTTCGGATCTTCAGATACCCCCAAACACATACGGTAGCCAGTACCATGCGATACCAAACCAAGGGGATGGCTGCGATAGAAATCAATTCTCCTAAAATAGCAGTAAATCCCCAAACAAAAACAATAAAGTGCAGGTGCAGGTAGTTCGTTACCTTAGCGCTTGGCATTGTACAGCAGATAAATAGCCAGTAAACCAAAAGCTATATTCGGAAACCACACAGCCAAGACTGGCGGAAAATCGGACTGCTTAGCCATCGTACCCAACACCTTGTCAAAAAAGATAAAAATAAAGGCTAACGAAATACCGATTGCTAGATTTACCCCCATACCTCCTCTACGCTTCATAGAAGATACTGCCACACCGATAACGGTTAGAATAAATGCAGAAATAGGAATACTCCATCGTTTATAAGCCACCACCTTATACCTATTGATATCAGAAGAACCTCGTTTACTTTCCTTTTCAATAAACTTACTTAGCTCTACATAATTCAATGTTTCTGCTACATAAGATACAGGCGTAAACTCATCGATATTAAATGGCAATACTGTATCTTTTTTTCGTGTACTTTCTATAATATCTTCATTTTCCAGTACCCTGCGTTTTACAAAATCAGTGAGTGTATAGGTAGTATCCTTCTCGTTAAATACAATTTTTCGAGCAGCGATTTTAGTGACCAATGTATTGCCATTAAAATACTCTAGTGTAAAATTGTTAGCTGATTTCTTAAGGGGTTTAAAATCATTCGCGTACAAGAAAATACTATCACTCAATTGGCGATATACATTTCTAGTAGCCTTAATTTTTTTTCCTTTCTTTAGATACGAGTATTTAAACTCATTAAACCCTTGACTGGCTTTAGGCGCTAAAAACAGTCCCATAGCCAATGCACCGATACAGATCAAGACTGCTCCAATCATATAAGGTCTCAGAAAACGCCAAAAAGACACCCCAGAACTCAAAAAAGCAATAATCTCTGTCTTATTCGCTAATTTAGAAGTAAACCATATCACTGACAGGAATACAAACAGCGGAAATAACAAATTAGCAAAATATATCGTAAAATCTAAGTAGTACGCTACTACAGCTGGAAATGGAACTTCATGTTCTAAAATATTATCGATCTTTTCGGAAAGATCTACAATAATACCAATAGGAATAAATAACAGGATCATCGTAAAGAATGTTCCTAAATATCGTTTTAAAATATACCAATCCAGTATTTTCATGATCACTGATTAACTAATTGTTCTTCTTTGTATTTAGTTGAGTACCTTATAATCTTTTATCCATCTGTTTCACCATCATCGTTTTCCATGTATAAAAATCTCCGGCTATTATATGTCTTCTTGCCTCACGAACCAACCATAGGTAAAATCCTAAATTATGAATCGTAGCGATTTGTTTTCCTAACAATTCATTCACAGAAAAAAGATGTTTTAAATACGCCTTAGAGTACTCTGTATCTACATACGTAATTCCCATTTCATCGATAGGAGAAAAATCATCTTCCCATTTTTTATTTTTGATATTGATCGTTCCATGTGCTGTAAACAACATCCCATTCCTCGCATTTCGCGTAGGCATCACACAGTCAAACATATCGATTCCCAGTGCGATATTCTCTAAAATATTAATAGGAGTACCCACACCCATCAGATATCTAGGCTTTTCTTCTGGCAGAATCGCTGTCACTACCTCTGTCATCGCATACATTTCCTCCGCTGGCTCTCCTACTGATAGCCCTCCGATCGCATTTCCTTGTGCCCCTGCATTAGCGATGTATTCTGCCGACTGTCTTCTCAGGTCTTTATACGTACTCCCCTGCACAATCGGAAAGAATGTTTGCTCATACCCATATTTAACAGGTATTTTTTCTAAATGTTGCATACAGCGATCCAACCACCTATGCGTCATATGCATACTGCGCTTTGCATAATTATAATCACACGGATACGGCGTACACTCATCAAAAGCCATGATAATATCTGCCCCAATAGTACGCTGTATTTCCATTACATTTTCGGGGGTAAACGTATGATACGAACCATCTATATGCGATTTAAACTTCACTCCCTCTTCTTTAATCTTTCGATTCGCCGATAATGAATATACCTGATAGCCCCCACTATCCGTGAGTATATTCCGATCCCAATTCATAAATTTATGCAATCCCCCCGCTTTTTCTAAAATGGGAGTCTGCGGACGCAAATACAAATGATAGGTATTCCCCAAAATAATATCAGGGTTGATATCATTCTTTAACTCTCTCTGGTGCACCCCCTTTACAGTAGCCACCGTACCAACTGGCATAAAAATCGGAGTTTCGATCACACCGTGATCAGTAGTCATTTTTCCAGCCCTGGCTTTACTCTGCGGATCTGTAGCTAATAAATCAAATTGCATATCTTCTATTTCGTAGTGCGCAAAGATACTCAATTAATACACTTTGCATCACGATCTAATTTTAAAAAAAGTGCAAAAGTAACTACCTCACTCCCTTAAAGCAAAGAAGGCACAATTATTGCTATAGTTATGCACAAACAACTAATTTCACAAACACCACAATATATCATTAACATACTCATCACTTTCTTTTAAGAAATGGGATCAGAATAAAAAAACATTTTACTCGTTATACACACACTAACCGCACACTAACAAACATTTTAACTAGTACTCATCAATTAAAAATCATTTATAAAATGAAACATTTATTTTTATTTCTAAGCATCGCATTGACCATCAATAGCTATGCACAGGACAAAAGTGTTGTTTTTGGGGTTAAAGCAGGACTGAATTACGGAGATAATGGCTCCATCGAAATTGCCGATATCACCAATGCAGGACAAAATCTACTCTCAGAAGACGCTAGTGATCGCGTAGGGTATCACCTCGGAATATTTTTACGAAAACGCCTTACCGATAACCTATATCTAAGACCTGAATTACAGTACACCAAAAACAGTAGTTCTTTTGACATAGCCTCTGATGAATTGACATATGATGTCCAGAAAATAGACGCTCCTATACTATTAGGCGCATTCATATTTAAGCCTATCCATATTTTTGGAGGCCCTTCGCTACAATATCTGATCGAAAATGATCTCGAAGACGTACGATTAGGAGATGTAAAAAATGAGTTTACAGTAGGCGTTCAATTCGGTGTAGGCGTTAAACTAGGGCGTATCAATGCAGATGTACGATATGAGCGTGGACTATCCGAAAACCAAGCTCAAAACATAGACGACACCATCGGACAAACCATCCGAGTAGACTCCAGACCCAATCAACTGATCCTAAGTGTATCCTTAGACCTATAAACCCGCCTCATTATCAATCTTTATATATAAACACTAACAGCCCAGATACATGCATTCGTGTAATGTATTTGGGCGTTACCACAAGGGTCGGGCTATCCGTTCCAATTCCTCGCCCCTCCTAAAGGTCGGTACTGCGGGATTTCCACTGCTATCCCTAACGCGGAATAAACATCGCTTACTATTTTAGTTTAGTTGTACAAAGACGAATTATATTAAACTAAGTCACAATTCCTATATTCATCTATAGCCTAAAACCAGTAGCATAGCGAAAAATAAAACGAAAGCAGGATTGTTAACAATTAAGAGTACTTATAAGTCTCTCCCCAGCCCCCACCCTCTTTCATCATTATAAACATTTATTTTATTGAATATTCTGTCCTAAACATAGGGGGAATTATAATTAATAGCCAAAGAATGCGTCAACACCGTATTCAGATATAGTTACTACGCAACATCCGAATACTTAATTATTCTAATGCGTTATCATATTGACTTATTCATTGTATCACAACTACTTTCTTCAATTAAAAGCTAATTGTAGTGCCAATGTCAAATTTTAAGTCTACATTTGCATTGTTCAAGTGAAACACCTCTTTAATTTTAGAGTAGTATTTTAGTATTTAGTTTTTTTGAGTCTTACTCGTCTTTCCTTTTTATTTCATCATTACTTTATTTTTTTAGTGTTTAGAAAACATCGTGTTTAGTTTTTTACTATCACAAGGTTTCTTCTTAAACAGTATTATTAACAATTTAAAAATTCATTAAAGATGCAAGAAGGTACAGTAAAATTTTTCAACAATTCAAAAGGATTCGGATTTATTAAATCATCTGAAACAGGTGAAGACATTTTTGTTCACAACTCTGGTTTAATCGATGAGATTAGAGAAGATGACAAAGTTAAATATCAAACCGAGCAAGGTCGTAAAGGTTTAAGCGCAATTAATGTAGAAGTTATTTAATAACACACTGAGCTGGTTTAAACTTTTTTGATTTCAGCGAAAATCGAAGATTTTGCAATCAAATGCAATATTTTTTTGCTACATAGCAGTGCTACGGAACTCAAAAATTGCAAAAAGTTAAAACCACTTCACTATATAAATATTGAAAAGGATTGTTAGAAATAGCAATCCTTTTTTATTTTCCTTTTAAAAAAAAGATACAGCGAGCGGATAGCCTAACCCCTTGTAGGTACGCCCTTCATCATCAGGCAACAAAAAAGTCCTGCTATACAAACAGGACTTTTCTAGAATAGTATACACTTACACTATTTATTAATTCTTTACCTCGGTATCATCGGTATCTAAATGATTAAATATCCCATCTCCATCATCATCATAAAATATAATTTCGCTTAGTGATGGATCTTCATTGTATTCGATAATCCCATTACCATCTCGATCATTCACCGTAATCTCATCACTGGTAGGTACTCCGTCTTGATCATCATCCGTATCATCAAAATCCGCTGCGACATCACTATCGGTATTATCATTGATCACAAAGGTGTCTTTATCTATATCCTCTAAAAACGAAGGAATCCCATCTTGATCATGATCTGCCTGAACCGCTTTATATAATTGGATATGAAAGATCAACGATTTATAAGCTCCAATCCCCGATCCTGTAGGTGGCGAATTAAAATATGCCAGTCCAGAAGGCATAAATACTACGATATTTCCAAAATCCATTGTATATCTAGTAGTGCCATCGTCATTCAAGTCCTGACCAGAAGCGCCTCTAAGTTCACTGACTGCTTCTCTCCATCCTTGGATAACACTGATCTGATTAAACCACTGTGGTCGTACAGCACTATCAAACACACGCCTTGCTGAATTGGTATTATCTACATCGTCCTCGTCATCTATAATTCCATCTCCATCTGAATCTAATTTATCCTTATTCGCTTCTGTATCTACATCTGCAAAATCTGCAATTCCATCATTATCTGCATCTGTTCTAGTAACTGAATTGTTATCTATTGTATCTGTTTCTGGCACTCCATCTCCATCTGAATCTACATCTGCCCCATCAGGAATCCCGTCTCCATCTTTGTCTCTATTATCATAAAACTGCTCTCCTCTATAGGTAACTAATGTAGAATCTGCAAAGGTAGGTTGGTATTCTGTGGCAGTACCTTCATTAAACTTCAGAAAATACAATTTGTAATCCACCTCGTCTAATGTGATCGTTTTAGAGGTGATCTGACCCGAATCCCACATCGATGTTTTCCCACTATTGTTGCCTGCGATGGTATCAAAAACCACTGTTTCATAATCTGAATTCGCAGTGTTTTCTATTGAGGTATAAAAATGTGTTTTTAAATATTCGACAATTAATGGATCTTCATTCGCCTGCTGCTCTGCTCTATCCCTTGGAGGCACAATTTCTATATCATTATTATCATCATCATCTCCACAGCTGTATAAGGCAGCTACACAGAGGGCTGTTGCTAAAACATACTTTCTTACATTCATCTGTTTTATTTTTTTTGAAGGTGCAAGATACAATTTTCTTGTACTTTTGCTTCATTATTCATTTAGATTCAAACGCATTTTATATTTTTTGTATGCGAGTAGACAAATATTTATGGTGCATCCGATACTTTAAAACCAGAAGCATCGCTACCAAAGCTTGTAAAGAAGGAAAAGTCCGAGTAAACGGCGATCTCATCAAACCTTCGCGTGAGGTATACCCTATGGACAAGATCACAGTCCGAAAAAACCAAGTAAACTACGAACTCATCGTACTCGATACGCCCAAGAGCCGTCTGGGGGCTAAACTGGTAGATATCTATCGTAAAGACACAACTCCTGCGGAAGCGTTGCAAAAACTAGACTTACTCAACTACTCTAAAGACTATTACCGAAAAAAAGGAACGGGACGTCCGACCAAAAAAGACCGAAGAGACATCGACGATTGGTTTGAAGAGCCAAACAAGCAGCATGATGACAGCGAAGAATAAGCAGTATGGTATTGAAACAGTTAGTAACCAACAGCAATGGCCGCTTAGTAGTTCTCTGCTATTAATTTTGGTAATTTCTAAACCTGATCATCGAACTCTTTTATATATTTGAACTTCTAATAACGAACATATCCAATGCAAGCAAAAGACCATATCATTCTTACGCACGAGCAAATCCAACATAAGATCAAACGCATCGCTTATCAGATTTATGAAACAAATGTCGATGAAGAGGAAATTATCATTGCTGGGATTGCAGACAATGGATACATCTTTGCACAGCGCTTACAAGAGACGCTACAGGCTATTTCTGACCTACGCGTTACACTCTGTAAAGTAAGCATGGATAAAAACGCTCCTCAAAAAACAGTGAGCACTTCTTTAGCTGCTTCGGAATACCAAAACAAAGCGATCATACTAGCTGATGATGTACTCAACTCTGGAACGGCACTGATTTATGGTGTCAAACACTTTCTGGAAGTGCCCCTTAGACGTTTTAAAACGGCTGTTTTGGTGAATAGAAACCATAAGAAATACCCCATCAAAGCTGATTTTAAGGGAATTTCTTTATCTACATCCTTACAAGAGCATGTAACGGTACGTTTTGGCACAGAAGACATCGCTATTCTAGAATAAACGCTCCTGAATTTCATCTACGATGGTAGCGATTGTTTTTTGATCTGTCGTAACCGTATGTGCTGCTTGACTGTAATAGAAGGATCGCTCAAATAAATGTTTGCGTACAAAGTCTGCTAGCAACTCCTCAGAAGCGATATGCGCTATTAGAGGGCGCTGTTCTTTTTCTACATACAATCGCTTCACCAATTCCTCTATAGAGGTTTTAAGATAGATACTGTGTACTGGAGCGGCTTTGATACGCTCTATATTTCCAGAGAAGCACGGTGTACCCCCGCCTAGTGACAAAATAGTTTGCTGAGCCGTTTCTAATAGCTGCTGTAGGTATTGAGTTTCGATTTTCCTGAAATAGATTTCACCTTTCGTTTCAAAAATCTGTTTGATTGATTTTTTTTCTTGTTTTTCTATATACGCATCTAAATCTACGTACTCCAATTCTAGCTTTTCAGCTAATCCTCTGCCTATCGAAGACTTACCACAGCCCATATATCCCATTAAAACAATATTCATACTCGAAATTAATTAGTTGTTCGACCCCAAAAAAACAGGGTTTTAAAAAAAAATACAAATTTATAGGATTTTCTTCTTGCATAATAAATTTTTGGTAGTATATTTGCACCCGCATTCAAGGAAAAACAAACAATGCAAGACCGGGTAGCTCAGTTGGTAGAGCATCTCCCTTTTAAGGAGAGGGTCCTGGGTTCGAGCCCCAGCCCGGTCACAAAGAACCGATAGACTAGTATAAGTTCTATGAAATATTGACAATATTAGTAATGCAAAAATAAAGTATTGTCATATTGAAATAATAGTATTTGATTCACTTCTTAATCCATAAGAAAGAATCATCAGACCGGGTAGCTCAGTTGGTAGAGCATCTCCCTTTTAAGGAGAGGGTCCTGGGTTCGAGCCCCAGCCCGGTCACTAAAGTATCACAATCGTAATTGTGGTACTTTTTTTGTTTCTTACAAAAGCATCTATCTGCTCAGGTGCTGGAATTGGTAGACAGGCATGGTTGAGGGCCATGTGTCCATTAGGGCGTGTGGGTTCGACTCCCATCCTGAGCACAAAATACACCCCCAAACTTTCTTATTTATTTTTATAATTGACACAGCAGTCTATTAGATCTAGTAGCGATATTTAGTTTTACATTATACACCTGCAAGACTTTCATTCATTTTTAATTTACAATAATCATGGATTTTTCAGGAAATCACTGGATTACCCTAGCACTCTTTTCTAAAAAAGTTAATCTACTTATCAATTGTTTATCAATAAATCAGTAAATTACATCAATATTCATAAAATTGGTTCAAATGGGAATTGTAAGAAAATCCATCACATTTACAGAACAGCAAGACACTTATATAAAAAGCTTGATAAAAAAAGGACTATATACTAACGATAGTGAATACGTAAGAGATATTATTCGTAAAGACCAAGAAAACAGAAAAAATGATATTGACTTATATGACGCTTTACTAGATGGTATAGATAGCGGAGCTTCCGAAGACACTGTAGATAGCATATGGGAACAAGCTATAAAAGAGAATGAAGAAAAAAAATAATTACACACTAAGTGTAAAAGCTTCTACTGATCTTAAAGAAATTGCAGTTTTTAGTATCAAAAAGTTTGGCATACAGCAATCAGAAATTTACCGAGATAGTTTAGTAGCAATCCTAAATAAATTAGGAAAACATCCTGAAATAGGCAGAGAATATATCGCTATCAAAGACAAAATGGTTTCTCGTTATAGATTTAAAGCACACACCATATTCTTTTACCCCATGGAAGAAAAAATATTTGTAGTACGTATTTTAGGCAATACTATGAGCTTTATAAAACACTTAAAATCTAAATAAATCTGATTAAATATAAATTTCTTAAACTATCAATATCTGGATTTTTAACAATCATCATAGTTGATTTCTTTATACCTAAACACACGTTTTACTCGCGTTAGGGATAGTAGTGGAAATCCCGCAGTACCGACCTTTAGGAGGGGCGAGGAATTGTAGCGGATAGCCCGACCCCTTGTGGGTAACGCCCAAAAGAAAACAATACCTATACATTAGATTTTCTTTTTTTTAACAGATTACATCTTACATCCTTCACTTATTTTAGTTAAATTTGTTTAACCTTTATTTATAAAAAGTGAACAATATTAAACAAAACTTTAGTATTAAGGATCTTGAGAATCTGTGTGGCGTAAAAGCACATACGATTAGAATCTGGGAAAAACGCTATAATTTATTAGCGCCTGAACGCACAGAGACTAATATAAGAACCTATAATTTAGAGAGCTTGCAAAAGCTGCTCAATGTCACTTATTTGGTAAATAGCGGGTACAAAATATCGAGAGTTTCGAAATTAAATGACAATGAAATCAATGAGTACGTACGAAGAATTGTCTCTGATAATAGCACTAAGAGTCAGGCGATCAATTCTTTTAAAATATCGATGCTTAATTATGATCTTGAGTTGTTTTTAGGCACTTTCGAGATGCTATCGGAAAAACGAACGTTTCGACAGATATTTGCAGAAGTATTTATTCCATTACTTACTGAGATTGGTCTGTTATGGCAGACGAATACGATTAGTCCCTCTCATGAACATTTTGTTACTAATTTGATCAAGCAAAAATTAATGATCAATATAGAACGACTGCAATATGTAAAGGCTTCTAAAAATGATAAAGCGTTTATCCTCTACTTACCAGAGAACGAGATTCACGAACTAGGTCTCTTATATATAAATTATGAGATTCTACTCAATGGATACAAGGCGATTTATTTAGGGTCTAGTATCCCGCTAGACAGCTTACCAAACATGCTTACGTTTCATGAAAATACTGTGTTTGTATCCTATTTTACAATTAAACCCGAAAAGGAAAGAATTACAGAATACTTACACGATTTTGATACACATATCTGCAAAACGAGAGAAAGTGAATTATGGGTACTGGGTAAACAGGTGATGCACGCACCACCTCCTACATCGAGTAAACATCGATTTTTTTCATCAATTGCTGATCTACTCAAAGAACTTTAATAACTTTATATAATCCATTAATTAGTCGTATGCAAACACATGTTATCATTATTGGCTCTGGCTTCTCATCTCTGGCTGCTTCTTGCTATCTAGCACAGGCAGGCTACAAAGTAACGATTTATGAAAAGAATGATACGGTGGGTGGAAGAGCGCGACAATTGACGAAGGATGGATTTACCTTTGATATAGGTCCTTCTTGGTATTGGATGCCGGATGTATTCGAAAAGTTCTTTCAGGACTTCGGAGTTTCTACTGTGGATTATTACACATTGACCAAGCTAAATCCAGCTTATAAAATATTTTTTGAAAACAATGAAAGTATCACGATCGAGGATACGTTAGAAAAAATATGTATTGCTTTTGAAGCAGAAGAAAAAGGCAGTGCTGCAAAACTAAAAGAATTTATCGCGGCAGCGAAGCATAATTACGACATCGCTATCAAGGAGCTTGTATACCGCCCGGGGGTATCACCACTAGAACTGGTAACTCCTGCTACGATTAAAAAAATAGGACAATTCTTTAGTACGATCTCTAAAGAGGTACGTAAGGAGTTTACGAATCCTAAATTGATTCAGATTCTAGAATTTCCTGTGTTATTCCTCGGTGCTAAACCTAGTGATACTCCTGCTTTTTATAGTTTTATGAATTATGCTGATTTTGGATTGGGCACTTGGCACCCAAAAGGAGGCATGTATCAGGTGATTTTAGGCATCGAAAAGCTAGCTCGATCTCTTGGGGTGGAAATTCATACAAACGCTCCTGTATCTGAAATTTCTGTATCGAAAGGCATCGCTACTGGTGTAGTCGTAAATGCTACAGCAATTACGGCTGATGTAGTACTATGCGGTGCTGATTACCATCATGGAGAATCGTTATTACCCGCAGCCTATAGACAGTACTCTGAGCAATATTGGAAACGAAAAACATTTGCTCCTTCTTCCCTACTCTTTTATGTAGGTTTTGACAAAAAACTACAAAATATAGAACATCACAATCTATTTTTTGACACGGACTTTGATCTGCATGCGCGAGAGATTTATGACGATCCAAAATGGCCTGAAGAACCCTTGTTTTATGCTAACTTCACCTCTGTTACAGATGCTGGTACTGCTCCTGAGGGATGTGAAAATGGGTTTTTCTTAATCCCATTAGCTCCTGGATTAGAGGATACACCAACCTTACGAGCTAATTACTTTAAAAAAATTATCCGTAGATTCGAAGCACTAACTGACCAAAATGTTAGCGACCATATTATTTTTAAAGAGTCATTCTGTGTTACGGATTTTATAAAAGCATACAACTCTTATAAAGGAAATGCGTATGGCATGGCCAATACATTGCTACAAACTGCTTTTCTAAGACCTAAGCTAAAAAGTAAAAAAGTGACCAACTTATTTTTTACGGGACAATTGACTGTACCTGGCCCAGGAGTCCCTCCTTCTTTGATTTCTGGTAAGCTCGTAGCTGGAATGATCGAATCACACTATAAAAAATCCAATATGTCTAACCTGCAAGCTGTATAACATAGCTGCACTAAAAAACCTGTATTTATGAAAACTATTTTTGATACTGTTTCTTACTCCTGTAGTAAAATCGTTACCACCTCTTACAGTACTTCTTTCTCATTAGCATCTAGGATGCTAGCGGATTCTATACGCCAAGATATTTATAACATCTATGGTTTTGTCCGTTTTGCAGATGAGATCGTAGATAGTTTTCATGACTATGACAAGGCTACTTTATTTACTGATTTCGAACAGGAGATGTATAAGGCGATCGATCAAAAGATAAGTTTAAATCCTATTTTAAACTCGTTTCAGCATACGGTACACAAATATGGTATAGAAGCAGAATTATACGAAGCTTTTATGAAAAGTATGCGATTGGACCTTTCTAAAACCACCTACCTAACGGATCAGGAATACAAAGAATACATTTATGGTTCGGCAGATGTAGTAGGATTGATGTGCTTAAAAGTTTTTGTGAATGGGGATCAAGAAAAATACGACGCACTAAAGCAAAGTGCGATGCATCTAGGATCTGCTTTTCAGAAAGTGAATTTCTTACGAGATCTAAAAGCAGACTTCGAGGACCTGAGTCGTACGTACTTCCCAAATACAGACCTCAGCCGACTGGATGAAGTATCGAAACAAAAAATCATCGCAGATATCGAGTATGATTTTAAAAAAGGGTACGAAGGCATTGCTCAACTACCCGTAGAGGCTAAATTCGGAGTGCATACTGCATATATCTATTACAAAAAGCTATTAAACAAACTAAAAGATACGCCTTCTGTAGAGATCAAGAATACTCGTATTCGTGTACCCAATTATCAGAAATTTGGATTGCTAGCCAAATCCTACTTTGATTGCAGAATTAACACCATTTAATTGTATTTTTGATACACATATATCAATAAGACTTATGAATACTGTGATTTGGATTGCTATCTTCTGTGCCACCTTTGTGATGATGGAATTTATGGCTTGGTTTACGCATAAATATGTAATGCATGGTTTTTTATGGTCTTTGCACAAAGATCACCACCATAAAGATCACGATAGCTGGTGGGAGCGCAATGATGCTTTTTTCCTTTTTTACGCTGTCATTAGCATGTCATGCATTATGCTACACGATCCAAACAGTTTTTGGTTTGGTAGACCTATAGGATTTGGAATTTTAGCCTATGGTATTGCCTACTTTATAGTGCATGATATTTTTATCCACCAACGCTTTAAATTGCTTCGCAATGCAAACCATTGGTATGCAAAAGGAGTACGCAGAGCACATAAAATGCATCACAAACATCTAGGAAAAAATAAAGGAGAATGCTTCGGTATGCTATGGGTACCTTTTAAATATTTTAAACGATAGACTTTCGTTTATTCGGCAATCAATTGATCTAACGTAGCTCTTACTGAATCACTATTCCAATTGGCAGCCCCTACTTTGTGTATCACAATACTACCTTTCTTATCTATTACATAGGTACCTGGTATAGGCTTGTGTACAAAAGGCTTGGGATGCGGTGATAAGGAACGATATATCGGAAAGTTATAGTCCTTATCGCTCATAAATTTATGAAGTTCCGGATCATCATCTTCTGTAAGAAATACAAAGACTACCTTATCTTTATAATCAGTATACAAATCTTGTAAAGATGGCATTTCTGCTATACAGGGCGGACACCAAGTTGCCCAATAATTAAGGACTACTACTTTGCCTTCTGCTGTAGCAAAATTCATAGCATCCGTATTCACTCCATGTAATTTCCAGTCATAATTAGCTACAGACATACGTTCTTCTGTATCCACTACACTTGGACTAAAAGAAAAAATTCTAGTCAGAAAAATTTGCATCATCCCTCTGGTATTAGGAATGAAGAACAACAATAAAATAATGACAAAAATAAGATTGGATATTTTTTTCTGATCGAATTTCATACAGCTTGCTTTTTTGACACCATGAAGTACCCATGTGTCACAAATGTATCGCAAAATTATGATGATGATACCATATTTTGCTAGTATTTAACCCTTTTAATGCTATAGATTATCTAGTACGTCTTAACACTGTTGCAAACCTAAGACTGCGTTCTGTTTTATAGGTAAGCACTTTTACTTAAAAATGGGCTATAAAACTACATTCAGCAGCATATTATGTTATAAAAAATACCATTTGTACAGTTCTAGAAACGTCTGAGACTTTGGCATCGATTAGTACTTGAACCTACTACTATAAGTGATGTATATTGCTATAGGGGCATCTAAAGACGTACTCAAAAAATCACTTTTTTGACTCCAACTGACAAATGGTATCGTAGATTTGGGGCGAAAATCGATCGTGACCACCATACTAAGAATGAAATTACTACAACTTGGGGCGTTTTATCGGTATATACGTATCTGCTTTGGGGCTAGCAATACTGGATATACAGAAGGCATTCCTATTCTGGAAATCACGATCTACTAAACAAGGGAACTAAAACTATCTCGTTACACTTCCAGTAGGAAATGACACTTCGTTTAGTTCAAAATTATAACTCGTAGGTGCAGTTTCAGTACCAGCGGTTCCTACTAATGGCTTTAATAAGAAAGGTGCTGGAGAATTATCTGGATCTGGCTCTACAGAAATCACTACTCTTCTATTTCGTATATCTAAAGGAAATGTTACGCCTTCTGGTGCATTTCTAAAGAAATCTTCTCCTGGTAATGGTGGGCCATCAAAAGCGGTTTCGCTAAATCCATCGGCAGCTCCTGTATTATCATCGAACGTATCTACTGCCGTAAATGTACCTGTAGATAACGGTCCATTATCACTGATTACCCATCCTTCGTATTTCCATCCTGCATTTAATGTAGGTAGCGTTAGGTTTGCTGTTGGTGGCATTCCTGGTAGTCCAAACCATACTCCATTTTCATCATTTCCATTATTAGGAGAACCTGGTGCCTCATCGGTTGGCGCTCGCAAGAAGAATGAACCTGCTGCTTCCGTAAAATCTCCTTCTCCTACAGGACCTAAGCCTACAGTAGCTGTATTACTAGTTCCGAATGCTGCACTTAATAATTTAGTAGGTGCAGGTGCTGGGTCTGGATCTGGGTCTGGCTCGATAGACAATACAAATGCTGTAGCAGCAGAAAGTTTAGTCGCATCTACAGAAAAACTAGTCTCTGATAGCGCTCCCGCTTCGTTTACAGAAAAAGTACCCGTAGACACTGGACTTCCATCTACGATTACCCATCCTTCGTATAAAAATCCTTCTCCTAGATCTTCTAATCCAGTAAGGTTTACTTTTAAATTTCCATTAGGCACTCCTGCGTCATCATCATTGTTACAAGAAGTAGCAATAGCTCCTAGTGCTAACACTCCCATAATTACTTTTTTGAACATTGTTTGTGATTTTATTATTACTATGTTGTAAAGATAAGTAGCACTGTTTTCATGAAATGTTAGCTAGCTAACATTAGGCTACTTTTTTAAACCGAATCTGTTTTCTATTGAATTCGATCACCTTAGATTCCTTCAGTTCATTCATCAAAATATTCAAGGTAGGTCTAGAAGTACCTATAAGATTCGCAATGTCTCGCTGCGTATAAGGATGTTCGATCACCATATCCCCTGTTTCTGGGCAGCACTCTCCGTAATCTTCTTTCAGTTCTTCAAAAAATTCTAGCAATCGAGTTTTGGTATCTTTAAAGAGTAATAATTGCAGTCTGCGTTCTAATTTCTTAAAACGCATGCCTATGAATTTATAAATCTTAAGGCTAAAAGTTTCATTATCCCGCATCAATTCGTGCATCGTTTGCACACCGATCGGACAAATCGACGTACTGTTATCTACAGACTGTGCAAATTCAGTTCTTCGATCTTCGCCTAAGATGGCTTTCTCTCCGAACAATTCGCCTCGCGTAAGAATGGCTTTTACCACTTCGCTTCCGTCTTCTGAATAATATCCGATTTTTACTTTCCCTTTTTCTATTAAGTATACTTTATTAGCAGAATCCTCTTCAAAATAGATATAATCACTCTTTCTGTAGGCATCAAACTGATGTGATTGTTTATATCTCTTAAACTTATGAGGGCATAATACTTTGAAAAGGTTAGCATCCTCAAAAAACCAAATCGTATTCATAAATGTGTGTGTTTACTGGTTATCTAAACAATGACTCCATGAGGGAAAAGCATCTTACTCACAGTCGATATTTTTTTGCATTCCTTACACAAAAAGCAACTTTTCTATTTCCCTCACCCTGTAGACCTATGATACTAAGACACCTACTCCATTCCAAAAAAAGACATTGTTCTCGGTTATTTTTAACTAGACAACTCATCTTGACTTTTTCTTTTCCCTAAAAAATGACTGAAATTCATCTGTATTTCGTTACTTTTTTTTTATCCGTAGCGCTTCTATGAATTTCAAAAAGTGCCTTATTCAGTCAAATTTCTTCTCATTTTCGGTAAAAAACAAAAAGTCAAAATGAGTTTAGAGAATAAAATTCCCTGTAGCGTTGTTATAAGTATAAACGGTTCGACTAAGAGAAACCCTACATCTCAAAAAGGAAACTATAGTAAATTAACAATATATTAACCTAAAAACACCACAATCAATAAGAATCCCCCTCATACACTACACTTTCTGTAACACCAGAATTCTTAAGTACTGCTCACATAAAGCATCAAGAAGCTCCATTAAAAGACACTTATCCTTCTTGGGTTGGGTCTTTTATAAGAGCTAAGGTTTCGTATACAAAATTCGTTTTGCCCAATACATACGCACCTCGGTCATTTTTAAATTTAGCGGCTAATTCGAGTTTTAAGGCTTCGTACTGCTTTGCACGTGCTGGTGTAGCGATCAGATAATCCCTAAAATCAATCTGTCGCCACATGACATTGGTACTCGGGCACATATGTATATGAAAAATCTGCTCTTTTGTACCATCTAAGTGATACCCTTTACCAAAAGAAGAATACGCCTCTATATCCTCTCTAGCTGGCACCTCGAAATGACTATACCCTAATTCCGTAAACTGCTGTATCAATACTTCATCAAACAAAAGTTCGGCTGGTATTTCTATCAGTATATCTATATAAGGCTTGGATTGTATGGTAGGGATAGAAGAACTCCCGAAATGCTCTATCCGCAGAATAGTAGCCTCTCCTACTTTTTCTAGAATTCGATTTTTTTCGTTTTCATAGCTAGTTTTCCAACTCGGGTCATGTGCTACAAGTGCGATCGGAAATAGTGTATTCCACTCTTCTCTAGTTAGATCGTATAAGGTCTTTGGCATTGCTAATGATTTAGATGTATTAAAAAAGTACCCTAAAAGTGGTATACACTTCTAAAAGCTTTCTATTAGTAGCACAAACTCCAAAATTGTTACCTTTTTTTGTTCTTTTTTTGGGCGTTACCACAAGGGTCGGGCTATCCGCTGTATCTTTTTGTTTAGAAAAGAAAACAAAAAGGATGCCGCTGCTATCCCTAACGCAAAAAGTAAGTATATATAAAAACACACTTTTTCAGTTACTGACAGTGCTGTTTACTCTATTACAAAAACGTTATTTTTTTAAGCTTTTTAAATAATCAAAGGCTATTCCAAGAATAATTGAAAATATTAATAATATAGGAATCATTACAATCCAACTTAATCCTATAGCAGCATTTCTTTCACTTAACGATGATTTAATATTTTGTTCTTTTACCATTTCAATGAATTGGGAGATAAAAGAGTTTTGCATAACAAAAAGAAGTCCGATAAAAAGTATTTTAAAGATTAATATCGATTTTTTGTAAAAAAAACACAATAAAAAGAAAAATAAAATAGTAAATATTGACAGCAAGATTTTACCTATAACTATATCATTTATTACTTCTAGCTTTTTTAAACTAATCACAAATAAAAGGACTGTAAGGGAACTTAATTTTCCAAAATGTTTATCAATGTTTTTCATATTCTTTATAGCTTATTTCCAGTGATCGGTGGTATACCCCCATGAATATCAAAAAGAGTATTCCAGTCTCTAAACAAGACACCTTTTTCTATAACTTGTATAGTGCTTAATTCTTTTGGGAATACAGGTTTATTATTGCAAAAATCATTAAGAAAATATTTAGGCTTAAAGATTCTATTCTTGTATTTCTCATCACTAAATGTCCCTGGATATTTCCTGTAAATTTTAATAGATTGTTCTGGTGTTAATTCAAGGCTCAAAGTCAAAATTATTTCTTTTGTTAATTCTGGTTTTACGGTTCGATAGAAACTAATCAGATTTGATATTAAATCCGCAGGTTCGAAACTAGAGTCTCCTTTGCCTATAACAGCTCCAAAAGATTGAAACTCTTCAAATTCAATAGAAACTTCTTTAAAAATAGCTAAGGCTACTTGTTCTTTTTCAGAGTAACTCAAACCTTTTTTTACAAAATAAGATTTCGTACTTCCTAATCTAAAGGGCCTATTAACGATAGGTACATTCTGCATTATTGTAGCATCTTGTCTATAAATAACTTTAAACCCTTTTTCATTTGGTGAGTTTGATTTTATCCCTATTTCACTTAATATTTGTGACCATAAATTTTTAACTCCAATATAGTGTTCTGTTCTTTTAGTATCGGTAAATGCGTGTGTTTTGTCAATCCAACCACAATTGCAAGTGTATACTATTTTATTTTCTTTTATCGCTTTGATGTAATCATCTTCAAAAAGAACAGAATTTTCAATACTTACTGATTTAATTGGCTTCCATACATAAGCGTATATCCTTATTTTTTTGCATTCTTCTACAGTATATTTATAACAAACATTTCCATTATCATCCAAATATGGGTTTTCCCCCTTACAATATTCAAGGTCTATTATTTCTCCATCATCTAATTGTTCTGCAAACCAAATATGTTTTATTGGTGTAAATGTAGATTTTTTAAATTTTGTGGCTTTATAAATATATGTTTTGCCAACTTCAAGTTCATCGACTAAATGACCATCTTCATCAAATGGCCCTTCTATTTTTTCAACTAATGGCTTTGCAAGCTTTAACGTAGCTGGTTTTTGAGCTGCTGGTGCTATTATTACATCAGGATTATCACAGGTAACTGTAATCTTTAGTAGACTATATTCCTCTTTGATTCTTGGAGGATTTTCTTTTTCCCGCATTGTGATTTTATCGTTAGCCATTTTTTAGATTTTAGTGAGTATGTCTGTTTTGTTACAGTCTTGTTGTATCCAACATACCGTAAACAGTTAGTATTTTTTCGGTTTCGATATCATAAATCAAAAGCCCCTGTTTTTCTTCACCTAGTTGGCCTAATAGTTCTCCTTTTTTATTCCAAATAGCGCTTAATCCATTAGCTACAAAATTATCGCTACTCCCAATAGAATTGCACATAAGAATTGGTGTTTCAAACTCTTTAGCTATTGACGGGAAATGTAAATAAGCCTTATCCGTTCCCCTATGGGGTTTTGCTACGCTTGCGATGTATATAGCTGCATTATTATTCTTTGCTTTTATAAAATGCTCCTTTTGAAGTGTTTCATAACATATTCCAAGAGCTATATTTTTTCCGTTAATTCTTAACGATGGTTGGTTATTACCACTCGCAAAATATGGAAATTCATCAGGGTGAAGCAAGCATTTGGAATAAACAATTCGTTCCTGATGTGGTTGAAAAATCAACATACTGATGTTTATTCCATCATTTGCTTTTGTAGGCATTCCAAGCCCGATTGTTATTTTGCTTTTATCAGATAATTCCTGAAATGGATTGAAAATTTCGTCATTTATATCCGCTGCAAGTTCATTTGCTAATTCGGGTTCATAATTTGTTATCGAGAGTTCAGGAAACACGATCAAGTCTGCATTTAATTCAATTGCACGTTCTATAAATGCCAAGTGACCTTGAATATTTTTAGAAACATTTCCTTTTTCAGATTTTATTTGTGCTAAACAAATTTTCATTCTATAAATAATGACCTTTTGAACTAGAACTAAGTAGCTCTGATTTTGTAGCCTTACCCAAAAATAGTGAATAGACCCAAGGTTATCTAAATATACACTTGACACCTAGTAATTCTCTAACAAACTAGTCGCTCCTCCCAAAGGTGAAAAATCTCCTCAATAGTAACCCAACGCAAAACCCATAGCAGATCTACAAAAGTCCTTGTCTAAGACACGGGGATTCGTCAACACCATGTTCATATTTGGCGCTACGAGCCATACAAACACTTAGTTATTGTAAAGCGTTATTTCATTTCCTTTACTATTAATAAACTCATCAGTTATGGGTTCAGGATTTATAAAAATCTTCTGTAATTCCGTTTTTTCCTCTTCATAACCATTGTATCCAGTAGAATTAAATACGAGTTGAATCTGTCTGTTTGTTAAAATATAAGGTTCTTCACTTCGTGGAGTAGTTAATTCCTCATAAGACCATTTTTCATTATTTAATATACTCTTTAATTGAGGTAAGCTCAAATCATCTCGAATCCAGTCATGGTCAAAATAATCGGATTTATAATTTTTGTCAAAATGCCAAACACCTATAATTATAGAGTCAAGTTTTTTATAAAATTCATCCTTAAAATAAAATTCGACAAAATCAATTTCAATGAATGGACATAAAGCATTTTTTGATTCAGTGATTTTGGTTTCCCATTCTGGAAAAACCTTGAGAAAATCATTTTCGGAATCACCCCATTTGAATGGACTAATATCTCCTGTTTTTATTATTTCTGTTAATGAGATTTTCATTTCGGATAAATGCTTTACAACAATTATATACCTGCAATAAAGGTAGCTATATTTCCCTTATCCGTTCAGTTTTCCAAAGGATTTTTAATTGTTTCTAAGTCATACAAAACGCATAATAGATCAACAAAAGTCCTTATCAGATACTGCGGATTTGCAATCCGTAGGGTAACGTATTGTTATCTGTATCGCTTTTAAGATGATACGATTTTTTGAAGTGGCACAAATAGAACCGTAAAAAGTGGTGTCATTTAAACAGAAATAAGTGGCACAAATCAAAAACGAATTACTTGACAACACAGATTTCAATAATGCGGAAATGTGTTCCGTGTAGAATGCATTGATGTCATCCTCTTATTTCGGAGTATCGTGCCAGTTATTAGATTACAGATACTTCCATTTTTATCCAACTCCACAGCATCACCCATTGATACTAAATTACCGTATCATTACTAATTCTAGCAGTGAACATGCTAATCAATGCATAGCCAAAAAGTGTATTAAATTTTATATAAACTGTAAAGCAATTAGTTATCTCTAAAATTTTAAAAAATATACGGCAAAACAGTATCTTTAGTCATGTTTACAATCATGTTAATAGTTTAAAATACAGTGTTTTAATTGCATTTTGAGGCGATTATTTGCATAACTTGACGTTTTGACCAAAAAATAAGGTCAAAAAAATAGAATTTTTTGCGTTTTCAAGTAAGAAATAGGTGCAAAAGTCCCCTGAATAATCAAAAAAACAGGAATAATTATTTTTAAAAATAACTTATATTAAATATTGTAAATCAAATAATTAAACCACATAAAATAGTTGTGTAAATTTTTAAATTCTAGAAACATGAAATCTAAAAAAGTATTATTCAGAATATCTTTTCTATTTTTAGCGCTACTAACTTTTAATGCTTGTACAGCTACATCATTAGAAGAAGAAAAAGGTAATCATGAACAAGATATTTATCAAACAGGTAAAGACGAAATTGAAGAACGTTAACTATTATATAATAGCTGCCTTTTTATGCTGTATTTCTTTTACTCCTTTAATTCATACTTTCCTTCCTAAAAAAATAGATCGATTATACACTTACAGTGATATAGAACTAAAAGAAGGGATCAATAATTTTAAAGGAGTAGAAATAGAAGTAAATAATGGACAAATACTTAAAATCCGAAAAGTTGAAAGTAAAGTCATTAATAAAGTTTTTGGCTGGAGTAATTGGAGACGTTTTTTATATGGAGGCTCTCCTTACTTTTGCCTAATAGCTTTAACGATTTTTTGTTTTTGGGTTTATAAAAACAAAGAAAAAGATAATATACATTACAGAAGAACTGTACGTGTGGTACTATCTTTTTTCAGTTTTGTTTCTATATGGTTCTGCATATACTCTTTAGTTCCTAAAAATGACCTTTCTTATTATAACTATTACATGCTATTGATTGGTGGTTCTATTTTTATAAATTTTGGTTTTTACTTCTATATAAAATGGAAGAGTAAGAAACTATATTCTACTGCTCAAATGAAATCAAAAATACAAGATTTAACAAAGTACATAGCTATAGATATTTATAGAAAATATATACAGAAAGTAGACCAAAAACAATATCTCATAGATACTTTAAAGGAAGTTAATAAATTAAATTATACGAGGAAAGAATTGTAATAAGTACTAGACTTAAAATAGTCAATAAGCTACTTACAACTAATAATTATGTAGATGCAATGAAAAGAAGTGAAGCAAAGAAAATCATAAAAAAATCTAAGGTATCCGAGTATATAAATTCTGATGTATTTGAATATTTAGATGCAGAAATTAATCATTTGTTAGAAGAACAAGTGAAACATGAAAAAAAACGAGTTAAAAACCTAATATCCAAAAAATTCAATAATGATTACTCTTTGGCAGCTAATTATTTTAATACAGTTACTGATTTTAGTTAAGGAATTAACTATTCAAAAATTCTCTTAATGTTTCAGAATTTTGAGAAACTTCAAAGAGCTTTTTAGCTACTCTTTTCTCCACAATATTCTTAATATTAGGATCTTCCATGCAGCGAGATTCGTATTTTACAAAAAAATCAGAAAATTCTTTTACTTTTTCTTCAATATCTATATCCCCAACTGTATTGTTAGATTTTCTTTCATAATCTAACTTAAAAATACTTGCTATTTCTCGCTTTTGTAAATCACTTAAACTTTGTCTACTCACAGCCATTCGCATAGCAGCTTCTTTTAGTCCAATAGGTATGCCTAATTGAGCAAACGTATAGTTATTAGCATCTTTGATCTTTTTTAATTCTGCGTAGAAATCCATCAAACGTTATTTTTTAAAGAAAAAAATTTCTTTATAACGAACAAATTTTCTATATTTGAGAACATTTGTTCGAATAAAGCAGGTTTTAAAACAAATATATAGCAATTTACTCTATAGAGAATATCAAGAATAAACTATATAAGCTACCCAACTATAATTTTTAATTGAAATCTCCTGAAAAATTGATGAAATATTATCTAATACAATAAAGATGAGAAAACATGAAAGTATTAAGTATCAACGAATGAAGGTTGAAAATTATTTAAAAAGATATAAGCATATTTTCAAGTTAAGAGCCATAGAAAGAGAAGTTAATTTTCCTATTGGAAAAATTCAAAAATTTATCAATGAAGGTCGAGTTATCGAAGATGATAGGATTCGTATTCTATATAACTTTTTGAAAAAAAGTAGATTCAAATAATATATTATACTAAACCATGAAACACTCTAAAACCCCCACCAACCATAGCGCCTATGTACGCGCTATCCTTACAGCATTACAATTCGATATTGCGAGCTTCCTAAAACAATTAGAACTGGGCAGTAGTTATGAGACATTGGTCTATCAGTGGATTCGTACCTATTACGAAGCTGAATTCCCTATAGAACAGGCAGTCGCAGACCTCTATGCACGTAGACTGCAATGGCTAGAACTCTGTGCTACCCATTATCCCACTGTAGCCGAGAAGCTAGAAGCGTATCAAAAACGAATTCTACTCCGATTACGTTACCATCCGCTCTATTTCCAAGCCTCCGAAGCGGTATGCAAAACCGCTCAGCAGCAAGTACGTGCTTTAGTCAAGACACAACTCTATACCCCACAGCAAGTAGAGCAGAAAGTGATCCAGTGGTTACGTAGTGTACACAATGATACGAATGATAATACCCCATCAGCCCCTCCTGATACGCCCCCCGTAACTTTTAGCGCCATTGCCCGAGCCATGGCGCGGCAGTTTCGGTTATTAGCCAATTGTATCGCATAATACCAGTTATTGTTTGGATTTGCTGAAAAGAAAATGAAGATTTTTTTTGTTTCAATAAAGAAGAAAAATCAAGCATAGCAGGGCTACGGTTTATTTTTATTCTGAAATTGAGGCGAAAAAAGAACATTTTATTACAGTGAATTCAAATGATAAATGGTATACAACCTAGCTAGAGGAAGTGCGCCCTTCCGAAGATTGTTTGTCTCCCTTTGTATAGTGCAGAGAATGTACTTCACCCCAATACACGTTTCTGTGTGTGTCAACCCAATGGCTGAGTACCTTCTTTTGCTTTAACCCGCATCGTACTATGCGAGGGGGGCAGGCTTTCTTTTGCTTATTTCAGATTAAAAACACCAATTATTTATCAATTAGCATCATGTACACACATCAAGATAGAATACTCAAACAACTCATCGCTCAACTCGATGGATTACCCAAACTAGAGGTTTACGACCTATTGTCCATTCTAGAAACGCTCCTACTCCAACATCCATCGCCTATAGCTGCCAATCAATTACTCCAACACTATGAGCAGCATATTGTACAAAAACGATCGATACAGAAAACAGGCAAGGGCTGTTTCTACCTCTACGACCGCTGTATGTATCTAAAAATCTATAAATACCATAGCTTTAGAGTCCCCAATATATTCTACAGAAACACCCTCTGCTTTAGTCTACCTAAAAAGATACAATGTTACCCCCTCACCAAACAAAACATCCGTAAACACCTCACACATCCCGCTATCCAACCAGCACTCATTACCTTCTTCGCTAAGCACAAACCCAAAGCTCGCAATCCCATTACCAAACGACTGCTACTGATGGAGGTGTTGGATAGTATTGATCCTGAATAATGCTCAATTACAATACCTCGTTCTACAATGATTTATTGTGAAATTCCCATAAGTAAAGATCCCAATATGGTCACGATTAATAATCCCCAAAAGACAGTAAAGCCAATGATAGGGATTGGTATCTTGGCATTATCATGCTTTATGATTGCAGCTTTAGTGGCGTTCAATTTGTGATTAGTCACGATTTTTTTTAGGACGATATACTACGGAAGATTCAGCATAAATACAGCACCACTTTTTCTATGGTCACTATTGTTCTCTGTTCCGCTGTTTACCCCTGATAGTCCATATTTTATCTCTTTTAGATTTTACAAATCCTATTCTCTTGGAATTGATAAGCTTTTTTATCAAAACAATCAACCAAAGCGTACATTGTTGCTATTTTATAATGCTTCCCTTGAGAATCTACTGGGTGATAACTTCCATCTTGAATTTCTATTTTGATTAGATTTTTATCTCCTCTTAGCTCATAAAAGTAATTAAAAAACTCATTTAGGATTACTTCACTATGAGGTATGTAATCAATATCATTTTTTATTTTAGAATCAAGAATATTCCAAATTATTTCATTCTTTTTCTCATTAAACTGTTTGGAAATTTCTAATTCTATATGTCCGTATTTTCCTGTATATTTAACATAAAGACCTCTTCCATATACAGGTTTTAAATTCCATTCCAGTAATTTTTGTTCTATAGATTCAAATGTCATTGTGTTTTTATTCAGAATTGGCTAGTAGAGTAGAGCCTGATAGTCCTACCTGTTAATATCTGTTTAAAGATAGTAATATTTAGGACTATCAGCACCCCCCTTCATCAAACCGTTATTCCATCACGCCAGCTGTCTCAAAGCAGTGCTTTGAACTCCCTCATACGGCTTACCGATAGTATTCTTCATTGCGCTTTCGAAAGAGTTTTCAAGCGAGCATACTTCTCTATGTCCAATAGTTTATATAACTTAATCAGAATTTCGTAATACTTATATCAGTCTGTTTAGCATTGCCAGTGCTTGTTGTAAAGATCTCCCACGTTCCGTGAGTATCCATCTAAATCACTCCATCCCTATGACTCCGGCAGTTCTACAATATTCAAATGACTGTTAATCCTATTGTAGTAGCAGGGTTCGATGACTGTCAAAACTCTCCTCAAACTACGGGTACACGTATCGAAGCTACTTTGGGTTCATGCTTGCGCATTACGGATTGATTATTTGTCCTGTAGAGCTTCAGAAACAGCATCACTACTACAACTGTCTACATTCCTTCAGAGTGAACAGTCAATTACTCTGGTGGGATTCTCACCCACTGGATCACCACAGCTTGCGTGGCACACTAATGTTTAATATATGTGTCTTAGCAGGGCAAAATGTTACCTTGCTTTTCGATTTTTTTTCACAGTGATTGCTAATTTCTCCATTATTCAAGCATTGCGCCTTCATAAATATACAACTACCATTCGATTGATCACTTAGCTGCTATGGCATATATATGTTGTTACATAGTTTTATTCAATTTTCAATATACTTTGAACCACCCAAATCGGTCAATCATAATCGGATACAAAACTGGATTATATTTCGTATATTTATGATACTTTTTTCTATAATAATTTAAAGAATCACTTCTAACTGCTTTAATAACATCCATCTGTAATTTTGCATCAAAGTGTATGATCCCAGAAAATAGAGGGAGTTTTGTCCAATTAGATTTTTCGTCTACAATTATTTCAGAGTGGTAAATTTCTTTTCGTTTTAAGCTTTGTTCAGGTACTTTTATTGGAATTCTTCGGTTTTTTCTCAGATTGATACTTTGACCATTAGAGGTGATATTTACAAAAATTATGTACGATGAATTGACATATTCTTTTAATTCCAGGTTAAGTTTTTGATTTTCGTTAACTTCAAAATCTTCTCTTGAAAAACCTATTTCCGTTTCATTCTTCCCTTTTATTACTTTCCAACTAATCGTATCCAGATTAAATATTTGAGATTCCAGACCTTCTATTTTGATAGTGTCTTGTCCGTAAAATTGGAATTGTACGAGTATAATAAAAGTTAGTAGTAAATTTTTCATAATTATGTACAACGCCAAATATATGAATCGGAGCAAGGCAAACACACCTTACCCAATTGATTTATCTGGGCATTTTTATTTCTTTTTAAACTTATAAAAATCTAGCGCCATTGCAAAAAGGAAATGACCTTTCGATCTAACGCTAAATTGCTCTGATTTCATATAAATGTTACAAGCTGGCTTTTCTACGTCCATTTTTATTCAATTCCAGAATTAGTGTATTTAACAATATGAAAAGAGTTCCGATTACAACAGAAACATCTGCCATATTGAAAATTCCAGTGTGTAAAAATCCATACTCCAAATACATAAAATCCGTTACTGAGTTGAATAATATTCTATCATATATATTTCCAATTCCGCCTCCAATAATAAAGGAAAATCCAATCAGATTAAGTTTCGAAATTTTAGTTTCTTTAATGATATAAATAAACATAAAAAAAAGAACTAGTAGAGGTAGAACCTGTAGAAAAATAATCTTTAAGTTAGGAGTTAGGTTTTCTCCCAAACTCAGAGCCGCTCCAGTATTCTCAACTTTGGTCAGAATAAAGTTGTCACCAATCACTTTTATAGTTTCATTTTTAGAAATTTCCTCTCTAACCTTTTCTTTAGTAATCTGATCACAGCTTATATTACTTAAAATTATTACTAAAGAAACAAATATTTTAATCAGTCTTTTTACTTTCATAGCTTTACTTTTTCTGCTTGCTTGTAACAATCAAATATATATACTAAAAGTAGCTATATTTCCCTTATCTGTCTAGTTATCCAAAAATTTTAATTGTTTCTAAGTCATACAACATAAAACGCATTAAACCTTTATAATCGATTACAATTCATTTAGAAACAAGTACCTGGAACTGGTCTTTCTATACAGTTTCCGTCTCCAAAACATACGGTTTCAGTTTCACATCCTGCTTCATCATCATTCGTACAAGCTGTAAAATTGGACATTAAAACTAAAAAAAGTACGTATTTTAATTTTACAGCTAATTTTAAGTATTTCTTCATAATGATTTGTTTTTAAATGGTTTGGCTATGGAGAATGAATATCAACATTCTATATATATGTGTCATAATAGGGCAAAATGTTACCCTAATTTTCGATATTTTCTGAATGGTGGTGGCTATTTCCCCATTAAGTAAGCACCTTGTCTTTGCTAAAACACGCTAACCAAATCAATTGATCACTAAACTGCTATGATCACATATACCCTATTAAACGAACTGTAGACGACCAATATTGGGGTTGTAAAATCATCCACAACCATTGTACTACACGATGTACATAGCCTAGTATACTGACACATATCTAGAACTGTTTTCTGCGTTAGGGATAGCAGCGGCATCCTTTTTTGGTTTCCTTTAAAAAACCAAAAAAGATATAGCGGATAGCCCGACCCTTGTGGTAACGCCCTTATGAACAACATCACTACTTTTATACAATAGCAGAACTACACATCCATTTAGAACACTGCTATGCAACGAAAAAAGTACTGCATCGGGGCGCAAAATCTTAGATATTCAATAAAATCGAAAAAAGTGTAAACCCTTTTGTATTTTAGTGGGTACATCTATTGGTACTCCGATACCACAGATACTCATAATCGCTAAAAAAACAGAACACTAGCTATGCCTTACCTCGCGTCCATCGATATTGATACCGATAGAACACACCCCTATCCGTATAATGTACCTGCGATACGATTTGCCAAAAAAATCGACCTTTCTAATCCAATCACCTTTATCATCGGAGAGAATGGTACGGGTAAGTCTACCTTATTAGAGACTATCGCATACCGATTGCAATTACCGCATATGGATGGATATGGCTATGCCAAAAAGTGTTTTGACGCGGCGAGAACACTCACCCCCTCCGTAGTATTGGATTGGAACATTGAGCGATCGGTTGGTTTTTTCTTTAGAGCCGAAGACTTTGGTGATTACCTAAACAGCGTGCATAGAACCGATGCCTCTCTCCAAGAACAAATGGGAGATCTAGGTACTGAGGTACCCAAACATATCATCCAGCAGATGAAAGACAGTGCCAATCATCAATTGCACAGCGTACGCAGGAATTACGGACAGGAATTGACCTCTTTTTCGCATGGCGAGGCCTATATGCATATCCTCAAACAGATGGTAAACCAACGCGGCATTTACCTACTCGATGAACCCGAAGCTTCCTTATCACCTGCGAAACAACTGGCATTGATTTATTTTTTACAAGCGCATCTGCAAAACTTTAATTCTCAGTTTATCATCGCTACCCACTCCCCCATGCTCATGGCGTATCCTGATGCTGCTATCTATGAGGTCACAGACAGTGCTATGCAACTGACCGCTTTAGAGGCAACGGATCATTATAGCATTACCAAATCATTTTTAAACCATCCTGCTTCTTTCTTACGACACCTGTAACACCAATATAGTTGTACTTTTTTAGCAGAAACCGACCATTGATTTACTAATAATTTATCCCCGTAATTTAGGAACATTAGTACCTTTACATAGAAGTGGTTTACACTTTTTATAATTGGCTATAAAAACGATCTTTTTGCACCCAAATTTTGCAATTTTTGAGTTCCATGGCGCTGCTATGCAACAAAAAAATTACTTCATTTGGTCACAAAATCTTCGATTTTCGCTAAAATCGAAAAAGTGTAAACCACTTCATAAACTTTAACAAACCAATTACATGAATCATTTATTTACACACAGGCTTCTTTTTGCACTGACATTTTGTGCATTAATAGTGGGTAGTACTTCTGCTATCCAAGCGCAAGAAAAACCAAACATCATAGTCATTCTGGTAGACGATATGGGCTATTCTGATCTAGGGTGTACGGGCTCTGAAATCAACACTCCTCATATCGATAACTTGGCCGACAAGGGTGCACTCTTTACCAATGCCTATAACACCTCGCGCTGTTGCCCCTCTAGAGCTAGTTTGCTCACAGGGCAATACCAGTGGGACGCTGGAATGGGACATATGGATACTGACAGAAGTATTTTTCCGGAATACCAAGGCTTCCTAAACCAAAAAACAGCCACCATTGCCGAAATTCTAAACCAAAACGGTTATCAATCCTTTATGGCTGGTAAATGGCATGTAGGGAGTAAAGAACGAAACATGTGGCCCGATTACCAAGGGTTTGATCAGTTTTATGGCACTCCTGCAGGAGGTGGGATTTATTTCTACCCTTCTAAGTTTTACAGACGAAATGTATACTGGAATGGCGTAGAAGTTACTCCTGATGAAAATTGGTATTCTACTAATGCCTTCACCGATTTTGCTATCAATTACATCAAAAATGACAAAGACCCTAACAAACCCTTTTTTATGTATTTAGCCTACATCGCTCCGCACTTTCCACTACAAGCCAAAGAAGAGGATATCCAAAAATACGAAGGCGTATACGACAGCGGATATAACCAAATCCGAAATGCTCGCTTCCAGAAACAGCAACAACTGGGCATCGTACCTAGAGGACTCCCCATGTCGCCTGCCGCTGTAGATTGGAGTACGGTATCTAACAAGGAAACAGCAGCTCGTAAAATGGAAGTGTATGCTGCCATGATGGATCGATTGGATCATAATATCGGAAGATTGATGCAAACGCTCTCTGAAGAGCAAATCGAAGAAAATACGATGGTCATCTTTTTATCGGATAATGGAGGCGCCAGCACCAATTTTAATAAAACGCCTAGCGCTACAATCGGTAGTCGCAATTCGAATGCCGCGTATGGAAAATGGTACAATGTGAGTAATACGCCCTATCGCACCTCTAAAAAGAAGGAACACGAAGGAGGGATCATTACGCCTATGATCATTCACTGGCCTAATGGACTACGAGAAAAAGGAGCTGTTATCAAAGATCCTGTACACATCATGGATATCATGCCTAGTTGTCTAGAGGCTGCCAATGTTCCCTACCCTGCGACATATAATAACGTGCCACTAGACCCTATGGATGGTCGCAGTTTTATCCCGATGCTCAAAGAAGGGGCACAGCTCGCAGACCGCACATTATTCTGGGAACACGAAGGAAATAAAGCAGTACGAGAAGGGGATTGGAAACTCGTAGCACTACACAAAAAATCATGGGAACTCTATAAAATCACCGAAGATCCTTATGAACTGAATAACCTAGCCACACAAGAACCTGCTATTTTTAATGAATTACAGACCAAATACTACCAATGGGCTGCCAAACACGGTGTCAAGGATTGGCCTGAGATCAATAACATTCCTGCTCCAAAACTACTAAAAGCTCAGCATGATATTGCTACATCAGCCATACAGCTACAATGGATAGACGGCTCTAAAGAAGAACAAGGTGTAAAGATTGATCGCTCTACAAACGGAGGCGTTTACACCCGCATCGCTACCATAGCCCAAGCCGACGTGCTAGCTTATACCGATACCGATGTACAGCTAGGGAATACCTATGCATATCGTATCCGTCAGTACATTCCTGGGCAGCTCAATTCGCCTTATTCGAATACCGCACAAATAGCACTAGATGCCGCTATAGACACCAATACTAATGTGGCACAAGGAAAAACCATCCAAGCCTACAGTTCACAGCGAGGCACATACTTAGCTCCTAACGCTATTGACGGAAATAAAGACGCTACTGATAACCAAAGTCGATGGATGACCGAAGCAGGCGCTACATACCCGCATTACTTAGAAATCGATCTACAAGGCAACTTTACCATTCACACCCTACAATTATTCACAGGCTATAATGGGTATCACTCGCCAATTATCGACTTCGCTTTTCAATACTGGGATGGTAGCGCTTGGCAGCCGTTAGTAACGGTTACGGATAATACAGACCCGACTTTCGAAGCTAGTTTTAACGCTACTCATACGGCTAAAGTACGGTTAGAAGTCACCAAAGCCACTAAAAATACTGTCAAACTATACGAAATCGAAGTACTAGGTAGTGCGTGTGCAACCGCCAAAAATGCAGCCACTCCCAAAACATCAGTATTTAAAGAGAAAAGTCCAATTAAGATATATCCCAATCCAGCTAAAGGGGATATTTTATATATAGAAGGCAGTGCAGAAACACTACAATTTTATGATGTACTCGGGCATAGCATCCCAGTAACACGCTCAGGCAATACGATGGATATTTCACAGCTGGCCAAAGGCATGTATTTTATACAGATCAATCAACAAACTACCCTACAATTCTTAAAAGAGTAGGATAAAATCACTCATCAAATAAAAAAACCGAATACACATTGCTCGTTGTATTCGGTTTTATATTTCATGCTGATACATGATTTTCATTTTTTAATTACTACTCATTCCATTGCACTATCTATGTATTGCATGCCTACTTGCTGCAGGTAATTCTTTTATAAATTTTAGAATAGTTGGCCAATAGATACCTAGGGATTTACTAATTACATTCATCATAACATTTCTTTTTTTAGATTCATACTTTATTACCTATTAAATTTCAAAAGACATGCCATGTTTTCATAAGATTTCCTTAAATTTTTTGGGCGTTACCACAAGGGTCGGGCTATCCGTTCCAATTCCTCGCACCTCCTATCGTCGGGCTGTGGGATTTCCTCTACTATCCCTAACGCAAATAATCACCACTCTATAGTCAAATGGTTTTTGCTATGAACTCATCTTGACTTTTTGTTTTCCCTAAAAAATGACTGCATTTGGTCACAAAATCTAGCGATGTTCGCTAACATCGAAACAGTTTATAGCACTGTTATATTCTTATTTACACAGCTCCCCTAACCGTTCTACTTTTTGAAGCCACTTAGCTCGAAACGCAGGTTTTGATAATCGTAGCGATCCTATAGTAGTTATACGTACCTTCTGTACTCCTATAAATTGTAATGTTAATTTTTTCATCGCATGATGACTCGGAGTTCGATTGATCCATGTATAATACCAACTGGGTTGATCTAAGGTGCAAATAATACTCGCTGTCACTCCCTTAAAATGTTTATCCCACCAAACAGAGTTTTCTCGTTTACGAAAAGCAAATCCCGGTAACAACACCCTATCGATAAATCCTTTTAGCATAGCAGGCACTCCTCCCCACCACACCGGATACACCCATACCCAATGATTTGCCCATTTTAGTATTTCTTGGCTCTTTACCAAATCTGGTTCTAGTTCCATCGATTTTCTGTAACCGTATTTAAGATTCGGATCAAACCTTAGATCAGCAATTCGGATCTCCTGCACTTCAAAGCCCGAAGCTATAGCTCCCTTTTTATATGCCGCTGCCAATGCATAATTATAACTCTTCTTATCTGGATGCCCGATTAATAAGGCAATTCGCTTTTTCATTTTTATTTACTTTTCTAGTGTTTAACACACAATATTTCCTGTACACTCCTCTTCTCTATCTCCATCAATACCGATCCGATACTTTCTAAACCACAGCAGTATGTTGCTGCTGATGTAGCTTTCGTATTCCTAGTATTAACAGCACTCCAATAGGTATTAATAACAGCCATTGTGGTGCTAAAATCCCATACCAAAAACTAACTACTATAAATGGAATCCCTGATAGTATATAGAGCATCGCAATAAAATGAAGTAACTCTTTTTTAGATGCATCATAGTGTTGCGAGCCCGTCATTAAAATCACATAAGAAGTAAAAAATAATAAGATGGTAATCATATGCCATGCCCCTACTAATTCTCCCTTGGGTTGTACTGCTACAGTACTTTGGAGTAATGGATCGACCAATTCTATTTGCCCTCCTACTAAATGAAGAATGGCCGAAAAAAGATTAAGTATTCCTGCTGCTTTAATAAAAATATGTTTCATTACCTACTTAGGTGTTATGGTTATTTTTCTGGTTACATGCTATATCCATTGTGAACACATCGCGATTATAAACACATCCTAACTGTTTATTTTTGACCGAAAAGAAAAAGTAAAGATGCCTTCTATTAGAAATATTTTTTCAGACGATGTTCTAATGGCGTATTGGTCACATTGGCTTTATTAAAGAAATGAAACAAGGTCATAGATGCAGGTACTATGAGAAATACAGCACATATCATAAAAGTTACTACACCGCTAACAATAGCTAGTACCTGACTGGCTGTTTCCCCGATATACGGAATTATACTATGGGCTTGCGGATCGAAATAATGATATACCCAAAGCCCATAATCATAGCACCGAATTGCAGTTTCGTATACCAACCATGCTGGGTAAAACCATTTTCGAATAGGTACCCACCATGCGCCCCAAATAGATTGTAATTGAATAGTAGTTGCTTCCATTTTTTTAATCTTTCTACAAAGATGGTAGTTATGGAAGTCGTATCATTTGATCTAGATCAAATTCGTGTTTTAGGGTTTCGTATTCTGCTCAAGGTTTCGAGCGTAATCCCTAGATATGAAGCAATATGCGTAAGCGGAATTCTTTGGGTAATATCGGGATACATAGTCGTTAGATGCTGAAATCGTTCGTCTGCCTTGGCAAATTGAATCATATGCAATCGTTCGCATAGTCCTAGCATTGTTTCTGTTACGACCTTACTAATCAATCGCTCAAAATCATGGAACTGTTCCGACAGCGTAGCCACTGTATCTTTTGAGAATTCTAATACCACAGCATCCTCTACGAATGCTACGTAATGCGGGCTAGGATCTGAACTAAAAAAACTAACGATCGCAGCCATAAATTGATTTTCGAATGTAAACCAATCAGAAATATCTTTCCCGTCTTTTAGATAATAAGCCCTAGCACAGCCTTGTATCACAAAATACGCTTCCTTCGAAAACTGCCCCTCTCGTACTACTACAGTTCCTTTTTTAAATTCTCTAAGTCTCGCACTAGCAGTAAATGCTTCTTGGCAGGCTGTAGAAAGTGGTGAATAGAGCGCCGCTATATCACTTATAATTTCTTGTGTATTCATATATAATTGATTGATGATGTGCAACTCAGCAACTTATTGCTACTCTCCCCAACGATAAGAAGTTTTATACCAAAATACGTACAGCAATCCGATCTCCCAATTGCAGATTGGCTTTTTTTCTAATTGCAGCTTTTAGGGGTAGTAGATACGTTTCTTGTTTTTTGTCAAACCAAATGGCAGTATCCCATTCCACAGCATTCACCTTGGCTGTAGCTTTCATCCGCCCCCAACCTTCTTCCTGCCATTGCAGATGTTTTCTGATTTCGGCAGACATATCTTTTGGCACAGAAACAAAATACCAACCACCTGTTTCTGAGGATCTCCATATACTATTAGAAAAATCATAGTTGATTTTGGCCTGCATGTTGTTTTCTTTTTTAATGTAGTTATTGAAGTGATTTAAACTTTTTACAATTTGCTATAAAAACGATCTTTTGCCCCCAAATTTTGTAATTTTTGAGTTCCGTAGCGCTGCTATGCAACTAAAAAATCACTTCATTCTATAATATCACTCACGCTATGCATCTTTAAAAATATGGGTTTCAAACCCATCAATACTCACTGAGTTTTTCTTTTCCCAATACGCTTCTATACCTTCTTTCCCTTGTTTTTCTGCCCAAGTAGTTAGCGTAGTACGTTCTTCTTTAAAGTCCATAAATGGCACCGCCATACCACAAGAGGTCTGCACTAGATCCACCTCCATTTCTATGATTTGTCTAGCTCCTGCATTTTCAGGAAATAAATTCGAATAGTCGTGATACGTACGATCCCTTGGGTGATAGATACGTGCAGTTCCATACAGTCTTAGAATCAAAGGCTTTCCTTCAAAAGCACAAAATAGAATCGTCATCCTATTATTGCGCAATACATGAGCTGCTGTTTCATTCCCACTTCCAGTAAGATTCAGCCATACGACTGTATTAGGATCAATCACTCTAAAGGAGTCCGTTCCTTTTGGCGATATATTCACCCTCCCTTTCGTAGCAGCAGTGCCTACAAAGAAGATTTTTTGTTGTGCTATAAACCGCTGTAAATCTGGCGTAATACTTTCTAATTGTTTCCCCATAGACACGATAATTTGTTGATCACTAATGATCAATCTAAGATGCTAAAAAAATCTGTGTAGACCAAGGTTTTTTGTGGTACTATTTTTTAACTCCTATCTTTTTATGAGGAGCTGTTAATCCTTTTATCAAAGCTTTATAATTTTCAACCATAACGTCTGGAAACATCCGATTCACCTAATCTATACGCTTTCTAATTTCATCGTTGCTAAACACTACCGCCCATCAACAAATTACTACATCCCATCTCACAAAAAAACATCGGAGATACGCACCTCCGATGTTTCCTTTTTTACAGTCTTAATACATGCTGCTTTTTATATAGATTGGTAGTTGCTACACAACTTTTATATAGTGCTACTTATCCATCATAAGATCAAATTGATCATACGGCTTGGCATACCGAATTCGTAATCTAAAACTTGTTTTCTGGCTAGTACTCCAATGCCAATTGTATACTTTCGTTTTGTTGGCTTGGATTTCATACAATGCGACTTTACTCCCATTCTTCATAATATTCCACTTGCCATTCCAATAATATTCAAAAGAGACTTGTGGGCCTTGGTAGATAGAGCAACTTCCCGGTTGGTTACAATCAGGATCTACACTACACAGATTACCGCAATATAAGATCGTATGAGAGTTGTAGTTCGTCTCCACATTTTTAGTACACACTTTACCTCTCCATTTTTTAATATTGCTAAACTTGGCTATCAGTTTATATCTAGGATTACCCCAACATTGCCCTAATCCTACGTTATAGCAATCGGACTTAAACGCATTATAGTTATTCGGTCTTTTATCGAGCCGTACATATTCAGGACTGCCCAAAAACCCTCCTGCGATTGAGCTTTGGAATGAAGCATTGTTACAGGCTACATCCGCTGCTTTAGACTGCACTCCTGATACTGATGTGGTTAATTGGTCTCGCATCCATCCCTGTGCTGGTTGTCTGGTCTTTGCCACTGGGTACAATTCATCGAGTATGGCGGGCACTGCAGTACCTGATGTAGAAATAGCCCAAAAGATGTCTCTAGCATTCACTTCTTTTCCTACGGCAGCTTCTATATCTGCCAATGCAGAGCAACCACTACATGCACCTTCTTCTAATACCAATACCCCAGACACATCTTCTTCTTGTGCATAAAAATGGAGTGTATTCCCATTCGCTAGGAGGATATCTGCTAAACTGGGTAATTGCTCATTAGTAGTGAGGGCGATACGATCATCGATCGCTAACGCTTGTGGAGTGATCGTCCCTGTAGTATCAAAAAGATCTTCTTGTATCGATACCATTTGCTGTGGCGTGGTTTCTTCTGGTTCGCATGCTCCAAAGACTAGTAAACACACGACTGTCGATAGTATTATTTTTATATTTTTCATTTTTGTAAAATTTTATTGTTATAGTCCTACTTTGTTATCTTAGGGCGTTCCCCAAGGGTCGGGCTTTCCGCTACAATTCCTCGCTACTCCTATGGTCGTAGCTGTGGGATTTTCACTGCAATCCCTAACGCAAAAAAACAATACCCACTGAGATGACAACGTAGGATGAAATTGATTAGATTAGATTTTTAGAATTGAAAAAAGTGTAAGTCTCTCTAATTACTCCCATCCAAATTTCCAATGCAAGAATCCTTTTCGCTGTATACAAAAACGTCTTCCGTTTTTAGGCTTTGTACAGCGTTTTTTGCCTAATAGCATGACTTCTGTAGGTTCTGTAGCAAAGTCATCGATAGGTGTTTCTCCTATACGGACTAAAAAACGATTGATAACGAGTGGTGTGATATGCTTATCTCTTAGTTCGAAAGTGCCTCGATGTTTTCGGTAGGAGCTGACTAGCAGGTCTACGGTTCGTGCTTCTATAGTATTTTTGGTCTCTACTGGGTGCTCTATACCCGATTCTACTACTGGTTGTTCGCAAGCGATGCATATACAACACAGCATGAATGCATATATACTTATTTTCATGATTTCCTAAATTTTAAGATATGATACGTACTCTATTAAAGGTTTTTCTGTTTCCACCTTATTGAATCGATTCATAGTACCGTTCCATACCTACGGGTTTTGTTACCCAACAAAATCTATTTTTTTTTAGAAAATCTTAATGTTGCGTTCTTTGGTGAAGAAATTATGATTGAAGTGGTGTAAACTTTTCATAAATCTTGCTATGAGTATATGTTCTTTCGCTGCCCGTTCTAAAATAGCATGATGGCTCTAACTATACTCACATACTCTTTTTTAAACAATGGCTATTAGGGCGTTACCACAGGGGTCGGGCTATCCGTTCCAATTCCTCGCACTTCTTAGGTCGTGCTGTGGGATTTCCACTACTATCCCTAACGCAAAAAATGCAGTCATAACTATAAAAGAAAACCAGCTACATCACTGCAACTGGTTCTTATGATTTTTAAATTTGAGTTAATAATATTCTAATTACTAGCATTCATCTTTTTGTTCATTCATTTGCTTTCTGAATCTATGACTTTTTTATAAGTGACACCATCCCATAATAATTTATCATTATCAATGATTTGTACATAATCTTTATCAAGCCTTTTTAGGGTTAAAAAATCATATGTTAAATCAGGGATACTAATTTCAAAAACATTCGAATTAGGGTCTTCAACAGAATACATGCCTTCAAATAATTCTATACCTGTTATACCAATGTTAGACAACATTACATCTGGCAACTTAGGATATATATTTAATGATATTCCATATAAATTTTTGATGGACTTAAAAGTCATATATGAACTACCATCTTTTCTATATCTATTCTGATCACGTCCCATTCCTAATAATTCGATTTCAAACATTAAAGGTTCATGGTGACCATTCAAATCATATATAGGATTATCTATATAAATTGCTATTGAGTCTTTTAAACCGGTATGAATTTTCTCTTTTACAAATACTTTTAATACATTATTACGAATCATATAGTCACTAGATAATTCTAACATTTTAATTTTATTATTAGTTACATATGTTCCTCCTGCAATAGTATCACAGCACACAAACCTAGCAATGAAATTAGGGTTTTCACAATCACTTATATAATAAAACCTATCTTTTTTTAAATGTAATTGCAAGCAAGGTTTTTCAGTGTTTTTATAAACTTGTAAACCCGTATTTTTAGCATGATAGGTCTTACATGAATAGATTATGAATAACAATATGAAACAAAAAAATAATACTGATTTTATCCTTTTATTTTTTTCCAAAATTTCTAAGTGTTTGTATGTACTTGGCATTTGATAAATATACTCAAAATCATACCTAAGCAGCAGGTATTGTTACATAATCATTATAATTAGGGCGTTACCATAGGGGACAGGCTCATATCCGCTGTATTTTTTTTGGTTTTTAAAGGAAAGCAAAAAAGGATGCCGCTGCTATTCCTAACGTAGCAATAGTCATAAAAGTAAACAACCAGTCACATTATTGTAACTGGCTGTTGTTGTTCCTTTAATTGATTTATGATATGAGCTATTATATTCGTACCAAATGAAATCTTAACTGTTAATTTATCAGCTTAATGTGATTCCAGATGTCAAAAATGTAACACTATCTTTAGCATTAATTTTATACACCATAATTAAACGAGAATTAGTAAGGTCACCTACAGTAGCTATATCAACAATTATATAATTGTCTTTAATTTCACTAAATCCAGCAATAAAATTAGCTTTCTTAGTGTCATTAAGTACTTCTATATTTTTTATTTGTTTTTGTTCAAATTTACTGTATTCTTTTCTACACTTTAATATTACATCTTCAATAATATGACTTTTGTATGAACCAGCATAATAACAAAAAGAATCATCATATTTAGAAAAAATCAATGTTCCTTTTTTCTTTTTCATTTTCGTCTTATAATTCTTAAACTCTTCATTTTGGAGAATATCTTGTTTTAGAGTTTGATAAATAGTAATGTCTGATTGAGCGTTTATTTTTCCTGAAAATAAAAACAGAACCGTAAAAATAAATAATTGAAATAGTCTCATTATCTTAGTTTCGTTTAGATTTAGGTGATAAAGTTTTTCCTTTTAGAGTTGTATTCCGTTGCTTTCCTTTTTTATTTAAAACTGTATATTTCGTGACATAATAAATATAAACAAAATTCTACTCTACAAGCAGCAGGTATTGTTACATAATCATTATAATTAGGGCGTTACCACAGGGGTCGGGCTCATATCCGCTGTACCTAACGCAAAAAAATGACGATCATAACTATAAAAGAAAACCAGTTACATAGCTGCAACTGGTTTTTCTTTTAAAATGGTCACTATTTAAAGCAACTTAAAGATACTTCTAATTTATATATTTAAAAGTTTTTATCAGATTTTCATAAGTATCAAAATTTTCTTCTTTGATATTGTATAATAATACTGTTGAAATGGCATTTGAATAAATTTTAGAAACTCTATTTGGATTAAGATTTTCTAGATATTTAGTCGCATACCCTCTCTTAGTCCAATAATCATCTAAATAGTTTAGAACTTCTTCTTCTGTAGGGTTTCTAAACTCCCATTCTTTACTAACCTTTTCTTTATCGTTGCCTGCCTTGATTAATAATACTTGTTTTGATGAATATTCAAAAACGTCATATGAACCTGATTGCCAATTAACAATATTTTTTGGTAATCTTACTTGAAACTTATTTTTTTTATATATATCTGTATCATATGATTCCTTAATCGGGTTTTTATTTTTATAAATATTATGGTCATTATTAGAATACAACTCATAAGAGTCATTTATAGAACTTTCCTTATCTAAATAAGTAGCACATGAAGATAAAACAGAAGATATTAATATTAGTATGATTGTATTTTTCATTGTGTGTATTAGCATTATTTATTTCATTTTTTTAATAGCTTTTTTTAAGGTTGACCAATTAATAGTAATAATACTACCTGTCGAATTAAAAAAGCCAACTGTTGGTGAATACTCTTTATCTGGCACACCTCCTATTTGACCTGGAGGTAATGGTTTTACATTCTCCGTAAATCCAAGTACCATAGACGGCTGGCTATTACCTTTTACATCTTCTTTATCTGTATCCGAAGGTTTAGGTACTCCGTAGCTTGTCAAAATTCCGTTCTTATCATAGTGTAATGGGTGTAAATGAGCATCAGAGGCAGTTTTATCACCTTTTTTCCTTAATTCTTCCTGAGCTGGCAGCCAATCTTTACTACCAATCTTTCTGGCTTCTGAACCAGTCACAACCTGTGATGTTTTATTACTTTCACCTATCAAAAAACCTTTTTCGGTTTCTGTTTTATCTTTTTTTGCAAAATCGTAAATATCATCTATTTTTTTAACTTGATCACTAGTTATTTCATTAACTACATTTCCATTATTAATAGCAGTATTTACATCTGTTTCTTTTTTACTTTTAGTGAGAACAACTTTTTTAATGTCTTCTCCTTCCTGTTTCACTCTCTTTACTTCTTTACCTTTTAGATTATAATAAATAATATCTAATGGACTCATTCCATCAGGGTCAATAAAGAAAATAGGATTATTAAAAGCATAGTTGTAAGGTGAGTGTCTACGCATTTGTTCTGCCAGTGGATCAATATTCATCCACCTACCTAAAGTAGCATCATAATTCCTAGCTCCGAAGTCTAACCACTCTAACCCAAGTTCTGTGTTTTCTTCTTTACCTCCGAATCCATAATTATGCTTGCGTCCAGTGATCAGGGAGTTCGGATGATCTTTACCGTAATTTAGTTGCATCCCGAATGGAAAATAATCTTTTACCTGCATGATTTCATGCCTATTATCCCCATCACCGTCTACATCTGCATTATCCCTAAGAACGTCTATCTTGCCATCACCATCTTTATCACTATAGCTTAAGCGAATATTACCCAGCTGGTCTTTATATTCGTAAATATAATCAAATCCTTGGTTTAAATCACTACTGTTTTTGGGTTCTGCATAGCCTTCTGCATGGTGAATAAAAGATAGCCCTGATCGATTGTATCCAGTTTCGTATATAAAATTGCCTAGGTATTCTGTTACAGGCTGTGTTTGCACAGGTATAATCAATCTTTTACGCAGTTTTATCCCATTGGCATCATAGGTGTATTCAGGTCCCATTCCGCGATTATCCCCCTTGGTAACAAATACTCTTGTCGGTAAGTTTAAGTGATTGTAATGGATGTCGGTGATATCTTTGTTATGATCCTTGGTCATATTTCCATTCGCATCATAGCTATAGTCATACCCAAAACGATTGGGCTTATTGATATACCCTCTTTCTTTATCCCCTTCATCCGTTACCCCCAGTAGTTGATTACTTACTCCATAGGCATAATTCAATTCATCCATTGGATTGTCAGTCCCTTCACCATCATAGCGATCTAGTTCTGTGATATTTCCATTTCGATCATAATGAACATTTCTTAATTCATACTTTCTAAGTGACGAAGCAGTAAGATTTTCATTATATCTAAAAAAACTATTTTTAATCCTATTTAGCGCATCATAGTCATATGCATACGAACGCTTGGTATCATCATTAGCTGTTTTCCATATCGATTGTGTAATATTTCCATTGTACAACAACGTATTATCATATCTACCTTCTAAACGATCATAATTGATCTTAAAGGCAAACAAATCCTTTCCCATAGCCGCTACATCATTAATTTGGGTCAGCCACCCCCGTACATTGTAATCATAATCCACTGTCTGTAGAGGTTGGTGCAAGGTATTACCTACATATTTTTTTCTCAGTTGCCCTAGATCATCATACTGTAAATAACTAAGTAATTCTCTGGTACTGCTTCGTATCTGATGTTCATGGGATAGCTGTCTACCCATATGATCATAAGTATAATGATCGGTAGTAAATTCTAGTGAAATTGAGCTATTTTTATACACTCTAGTATCTACCTTTAGTGGATTGCCTGTAAAATCAAATAGGGTTTTGGTAATTACTTGCTTTCCTAGATAGGGATTATCCTCATGCGTATAGATCGGTCTCCCCTTAGCATCATAATAGGTCACAGTAGTAATCCAATGATTCGTATCCAACACCCGTGTCTTTGCCCCTGTAGGTAAGCCTTGTACATTAGTAGCTACTGCTTGCCCAAATACATCCGTCGGTGCAGTTACGCTGTGGTCAAAGTCATAATTATCATAATAATTGATCGTGTAGATTTTATCAAAAGTATGTGGAATCGTACCATTACTATAATGGATCGTTGTTTCTGCTAGTGTGGTGACTTCTGCTTTAGTTTCCCATTGGGTATACACCTCGGTATTATTAGCAGAACCTTGCAGTATTGCACGATCTTGTGTATTCTCAAAACGTCCTGTATAGACTACTCGTCCCAGTGCATCATATTTTGTAAACAACCATTCGTTATTTTCTCGTAGGTTGGCATCTTGTGTAATGACAGGCTGATCTAGTTTGTTATATATGATATACTCCCATCCCTTGCCAGGGATTTTCTTTTCTACCAATCGGTTACGCAGATCGTATTTGTACTGATAGCATAGTCCATTCATTTCTTGATAGGAGATACCATCACTCACTACCACTTTAGGAGGAATCACATAAGTCAGGTTTCCAAAACGGTCATACACATAGTAAGTATCATGAGCTTCTTGCTTGTTATAAGTACGTTTAAGCAGCATACGCCCCTGTGTATCGGTAAATTCTTCTATGGTATGGTCTTTTTTATCATCAGGTGTCCAGTTCTCATCTTTGGTGATCGTTACAAATAAGGTGTTCTTAGCATAATGTCCAGCATTGACTAGACTAGGGGCTTCTGTATCCCCTTCCTTAAAATCCACCTTAAAATCCACCACTTCTGTAGCAGTATTGCCTCGTCGATCGTATTTGATGGTATGATCCGTATCCGTGTTCGTTACTTTCCAACTCTCGCCTGGCGCACCCTGTTTTAAAGGACGGTTTAGTGGCGAAGCCTCAAACACAGTCTGTGTATACGGATTACTTGTATGCTCATAGGTATGCGTACTATAGAATGCATGTACTCCTCGTATCGGTTGCGGATCAATTGCTCCGTTTTTACTCGGCAATGCATAAGGCAGATAACTTTTAGCGACTCTGCCATACCCATCATAGGCATGGTGGGTGATAATGTCATTAGGTATTGGAGGAATTCTCAACGAAACATCTGTGCGGGTATCTTGATCCAGTTGAGTAAGAGTAGGATTCCAGAAATACTGCCGTACATTGGCATCATTGGCATAGTAGAAATAACTACGGAAGGTAGCTAATGTAGTACCATTGTTTCGCCACTTGTATTCCCTACCATTGCGTACTTTATTCCCAATTAGATCATACACTCCACTACGCCCAGTATCACCTCCTGTATAGCCCCGTGGATGTACAATCCCTACGATCAGATACCATGTATCTAACTTCGGTAGATCACCACTCCAAAAATAGGGATTCCCCTGGGGTACTCCTTCTAGGTCATCTACCGTAGAGATTCCATGATAGGCTTCTCCATCATAAGACCCTGTGCGTTTTACCCATACCACATACCGATATGCCTTATCAGGATCAATATGTACATTATGATTCCACCCTCCGTCTTTATCTTGTGGAGTGTTGCGACATTCCCATACAAGATCGCGTTCTCCAAATGGAGTTTCAGCAATCAGTCTATGATTTGCTTCCCGTTTTCCATTGGTACTAAATTTAGGAGTACTTCCATTACCAACTTTCCAATAGGTTTTCCAAGGCATTAGATTAACATAGCGCGTACCTCCTGCACGTACGGCTATCGTCTGTTTGGGTCTGCCCAAGCCATCGACGTATTGTACAGTGGTCATGGTGTCATCTGGAGTAAGGTTCTGCTGTCCATCTTCGGTTACAGGACTTCGATACACAGTGGTTTTTGTATAGTTTTCTGTAGTGGTTTGTGCCTGTAGTAGCCAACTGACACACAGCATGCAGCAGCACAATATATATTGTATTGTTTTCATAAAAAGAGGTCTTAATTAGTGGTATAATGATACGTGTTTTTAGAGATCAGATGTCCATCGGCATCCTTTACATACTGTAAGCGGTGATATGCATCGTAGTGGTAGTAGCTCGTTTCTCCTTTAGGATCAGTGACACTGGTCACTCCGATCTGCGGATCATAGGTATAGGTAGTAACTAATGCTTCGGGCAGTCCTGTACGCAGTGCCTGTAGGGCAGTCCGTAACTCCCCTTCCTTACCCATAGTGCCTATGGTACGATCGGTATCTGCATTAGAAGCAGTATGAATGGCATTTATATAAGAATTTACTTCTGTATAAGTAGCATTTTCGATCTTAGCTACAGGATAGGTGTGGTGATACCCCCATATATAAATAATAAATGCACCATCGGCTTTAGATACCTCTAGTGGATTGCCATAGCTGTCATAACGATGGTAGACTGCTGTAGAGCTGTAATCATGGGTGGCTTTGGCTACCTTGATCGTATCAAGCCTCAATATACCTGCCCAATCTTGATATACCTGATAGCTACTACTAAGTAAGTGAGAAGTAGTACCTTCTTTGTAATACCTGCGGGTATCAATCGGTGTCGTGATATGATGCTGATTGATGAGTTTGGTTTCTACATCTGTAGGTGCAGTAAGGTCTTGCGGATAATCGACAGTTTGTACATACGTATTGCCTTGGCTATCGGTGGTTTCGGTACGGGTGAGCTGCGTATGCTGCGCATTACCATAGAAATATTTTTCTAGCTGTGTCACAGGGTTTTCACCCTTAGCGTCATAGGTCAGGGTGGTTTTTGAATCCTTATAATACCAATGCCCTTTGAGTTTATATTGCGATACATCATAGGTGTCTACTATGATGTTTTCTAAGGTTGGATTTATTTTACAATGTTCGATATATTTTATACCCACTCGATACCCAATGGCATAGGTATTAAAACGATTGTCTCTGGCATAGGTATTGATTTCTTTTTGGAGTATGATAGGTGTTTCATCTTCTTCTTTGAAATAGCTTTTTTCTAGTTCTAATCCATCACCCCAATCGGTATACATATTAGGCAAGTTGCGATCGTATGCTCCATGGATTCTACGCCCATCATTATCGGGCAAGGCTCTTTTAAATCTATAAACAGTGCCTCCATTGGGGGTAGTACCTTCCATTTCTCTAACCACCACATGCTCATAACGCGTGTTTTGGGTAGCGGTTTCATAGAGACTACGTAGATTCCCTGAATTCAATACATCATACGGGATTACCCATCCGATACAAAAAGGATTGGGAGGATTGGAACAAGAACCTGACGCATACGAACGCGAAAAATATTCAGGTGTTTTTCCTTGATGTCCAGAAGATCGATCAGGGGTTTCTAAACTGGCATATTGGTAGGTCTTTGCGGTAATCGGTGTACCATCCTTATCATAATTAGCAAGTGTAGCAATACGCAAGCCCCCTAACGGTTTATTAACACGAATGGTTTGTTGTTCTCCAACAGCATACTCAAAGGATAGGTCGCCATATAAACAGCGATAGTTGATATCTAGCCGTAAGCGATAGGTATTGCCTTCCAGTAAGCGAACATACACCCCATCATCTACACGTCCTCTAAAAACACGTAACACACCACGTCCTAATTTTGGCCCATAGATATTATCGATATAGATAATATCATCCTGTGTATTTGTGCGGTTTTCTATTCTGAAAAATATCTTTTTATCCGCCTCTGCGGGAAATTGTTCTGGACGACAATGTTGGTAATTATAGCCCCCCAGAAACATCAATTTATAATAGCCTGTTCTAGCAACATTACTAATAATCAGCTCGTCTTGATCATTTTGTTGGGTAAATTTGGTCTTTACAGATAGCGAAGCACTAGCTTCTTTTTCGATCTTTTCTGTAGTATTATAATCATTTCCTTCATAACTCAGTTCGCTATAACCTTTGGTGGGATACGTAATGCGTTTAAGGAGTCCTGCCTTAGCGCGAGAGACATCCACACTTTTATCAGCAGTATTAGGAAAGAATTCTTTAAAAAACACCACCTTATGATAATCGCTAATAGGTAACTTAGGAATCAGCGAAGTATTTCTTTTTCCATTGTAGTAGCCCCAATGATCCTTTGCCATATGCAGTCGTTTGGGTACACTGGTTAGATTATGGTATTGAAAAGCATACCGATGGTTCGGCGCACGAAATGCTACCGACTCTAGAAATAGTCGATCATTCTGATTGGTATACGCTAAGGTGGCTTCTCGGATGGTTTGCTGCTCACTATTTAGTTTTTTGATCTCCGTCAGTAATTCGTAATTTTCTACCTCTGGGTGTGCTTGTCCATAACTAAACACAATACTTCCTGTGATGGCTTTATTAGAAGAGATCCGTTGCAGTCGCTTCCCTGTAAGGGTTAGGTAATGAGTTCTAATCCCTGATAAAGTTGGAGGATTAGGTCTGTCATTGCTACAGGCTGGTTGTACATCTGGATTAGCACTGGTAAATGCTGTAGCAGTCTCGGATAAAGTATTCTTATACAGATAGTCTTCATCCTCATAGGTGAAGTAAATAGTATGATTCGTAGGAGTCTCTATACGCGATAGAAACCATGAGGTAATCATCTCACGTCCTTGCTGTAAGCCTCCAGGCCCTGTAGACTGTAATAATGATCTCTCAGTATCTTCGAAATAATACGTATTGCCCTGCCCATCAATGATGGTAAAGTGCTTCGTAGTTAAATCTAGGGTAATCTGATGAGGCGTATTATCTAGGGGTAATACCTTTTTATCTCTATCTAGGGTAAACTTTCCTGTCTGTCCTAGAAAGTTAAAGGTAAACAAATCAGGCTCAGAATCCATACTTGTAGGGAGTGCTCCAGTGTATTTAACGACCGATTGAAAGTAATTCAGCCATGGATCGCTTCTGTAGTCATTATTATCTTCTGAAGGTCTTTGGTGTGTATCACCTCTTTCTTCATCTGCTCCTCCATGAGCAGTCCGAGTAATAACACCTCCTGCTAGTAAGTTCCATCCGAGTCCTACATGGGTAGCTAGCTGATCTACCTTAATCCCATTAGAGCTGTAATCAAGGGCAATAGGAATCGATAGATTGCCTACACTAAAATCACAGATGGGTACACCTACATTGGGTGTACCTGTAAACAATCCGATGGGGATTTCACCAAATCTCCCTAGCTCATAGGCGGTAGGAGACGGTGGTACAATGGTGGGCAATTGCGGTTCGCCTTCTTGTGCATGTACTGCGATATGTTGCAGTACACTACAGAAGAATACTAGATACATGATCTTTCTCATAAATGTGTGTTTTTGTGATAATTGTTTCGTTTTTGATCGATGCGTTTACGTATGATTTTATAGACTGTGCATCAGTAGTCTATAGTTGTTTATGTCTTAAGTGGGACTTTTGTTACCCTGATTTCTTTACTTTTTTTAGGGGAAATCTCTTTTTTCGATATAAAGAATAGTTATACCGATGTATGGCATCGGTTTTTCGGAGTTTTACACATTATTCAGGAGCAATCATATCAAGTAAATCCATCAAAAACAGTCGCTTTGTCTTGGGGTTACGTTTTGTTGGTTTGTATTTAACTAAAAAAGCGGCTAAGGGAGCTTGTACTGTTTTATGAGTCAGATGAGTCAATAAATTTTCTTTGGTAAAACTGTAATTCTGTGCATCATCAGAAAGCGTAAAATATAGTGTGTTTTCAAACAAAATATTAGGATATACAAAACTATGATATTTGTATACTTTTATATATAGACAACGATCGTAGAGATAATAGCATCCTTTTTCTGTTTTTTTTAAACATCTTTTTGCTATAAATTGTTGCTCATAGTGTTGTATCAATTTATCGGCTTCTATCAGTGATGTTTGGTGTAATAATAATGCTTCGAGTGTGGAGCATAGGTCATAGACTTCTAGTTTAGATAATCCTTCGAGTTGTTGAATCACACTTTTTACAATATTATCTTTATAAGTATACATGCCAGTGGTGGTTTTTCAGAATAATAATCAGTCATACAGCTGCTTATATGGGTTATTTATAAGCAAAAGAAAGCCTGACCCCCTCGCATAGTGCGATGCGGGTTAAAGCAAAAGAAAGTACCCAGCCATCGGGATGACACACACAGAAACGTGTATTAGGGTGAAGTACATTCTCTGCACTATACTAAGGAGTACAGACTATCTTCGGAAGGGCGCGCTTCCTCTAGCTAGTTTTTTATAGTATACAATTGGCTAATAACCGAAACTGTCGCGCCATTGATCGAGCAATGGCGCTAAAAGTTACGGGGGGCATATCAGGAGGGGCTGATGGGGTACTATCAGTATCATCTTTATGTATGTTTCGTAGCCATTGGATCACTTTCTGCTCTATTTGTTGTGGGGTATAGAGTTGGGTATTGACCAAAGCATGTACTTGTTGTTGGGCGGTTTTGCATACAGCCTCGGAGGCTTGGAAATAGAGCGGATGGTAGCGCAGCCGTAATAGAATCCGTTTTTGATACGCTTCTAACTTCTCAGCTACAGAGGGGTAATGGGTCGTGCAGAGTTCTAGCCATTGCAGTCGCCGTGCATAAAGGTCTACTACTGCCTGTTCTACAGGAAATTCAGCTTCGTAGTAGGTACGAACCCATTGGTATATTAGCGTCTCATAGCTACTGCCAAGTTTTAGCTGTTTTAGAAAGCTAGCAATATCGAACTGTAATTCTACAAGGATAGCACGCAAATAGGCGTGGCGGTTGGTAGGGGTTTTAGAGTGTTTCATATTGTCATTATAAATTATTTCATTAAGCTTTTTGCCAGTTTATAAGACTCATAATCATGTTTTAATTATATTTTACAAACAAAAATGTTTGTTTTTTTAGCTATAACTTTAATTAGTTAAAACATTATTTGACATCATAGTATTTAATAGATCATTATAAAAAAGCATTCTGGGAGATTTATAGTTTCTATTACTTTGTTCAGTGATAAAGGTTTTAAATTATATTTTTTGGCTATATTTGTAAGTATTTCAACACAAATATATAAACATTTTTGTTAGTAAAAAATAAATTGTAAGTTTTTCTATGGGTTTAGCATTTTTTGAGATAAGTGAAAAATTGGATCGTTTTTTTTCATCAAAGGGGCTGACCTCTTATCGTGTTTCAAAAGAATCTGGAATTTCCGAGCCTACAATTAGTAGATATAGAAAAGGTAAATCGCAGCCAACAACAAGTAAGCTAAAGGTTTTACTAGATACGTTCCCAGATTTAGAAAATTATATTTTTGGAAGCAAAATCAAAGAAGGAGAACAAAATATAATAAATCTTAACAGCGAATTAGAAGAATTAAAAAGAATAACACCTCCACAAAAAAATAAGTATATATTAGATCAAATACCTAAAGAAGAAATAATCAAATATATTAAAGATAATGAAGCTGATTTTGACGCTGATCCTTTATATAACGAAATGATTAAAAATAAAGCTAAAGACATCGCAATCAATTTACTTATTGAAAAACTTAATGATAAAAATTAGATAAGATTTTTTAGGTTATCTATTATTGGGTTTGAGTTATCATTTTTTTGAAGTTCAATCAGATTATCAATTATCTGGTCTTTTAGCTTACCTTCCATTTTCAAATAGTTTAAATAAGACAAAGAGTAATTATCAATAGTTTCGTCACTTAAATTAAAACGAAGAGCTAAGTCACCGATAATTTTATCTTTTTCCTTCATTAATTTCATTTAAAGTTAGAGCAATTGTTACAAATTAAATAATGAAATATAGATAGGCTAATCTTTAATATCTTCTAATACTTGAAACACTTCCTCATCAAATTCATCAACATCTTTACTTATCTCTTGTATATTTGAAATTGCAGAAGCTTTGTGAGCCATTTTAAAATAATGATTGACTCTTATCTTTCCTATTAACTGTATTAATCCTACTTTGTCATCTTAGTATTTTTGTTTTTTCGATTCCTTAAGAGCTGACTCATATACCTTTGATGTTGTTCCAG
>CANMMM010000008.1 GCA_947498935.1 uncultured Aquimarina sp.
ACAAGAAATGAAAATGCGCAGATAGATCAATTGGTTCAGGTGTATTTGCCTTGCTCCGATTCATATATTTGGCGTTACCCAACATTAAGTACTAATGAAGATTAAAATAAAACACATTGCTTTAGTGCTTTTTCTAATTGATGCTTTTCTTCTCATATTCAATAATAAATATCAAGACCAAACTACAAGTGTAATTCCTGATTTAGATTATACAAAGCTCTTTTTTTATCTAGGGATTATAAGCCTAGTTATCTACCTAATAATATCAAAATTTAAAAAAGCTTTGAATATTGTCGCAGCTATGGCAGTCATCTGTTTTTTTATTTCAATGTTTTTCAACCTACGTTTGGCAAAAGATAATTATGACAGAATCCAATGTAATAAAGGAATATCTGAGTATTATAAATATTTTGAATTAGAATCTTGTGAGAAAATTAAAAAGCGATTTGAGGAAGACTTAATAAACGGAGAACTCAAATATTTCCAAGATGAATTTAATTCCGATTTGGAATTTGAAGAAAAACTAAGAGATAAACACAGTATCAAGCTTATCGGAATAAGTTGTACCCAATATACCTCAATGGAATGTTATAACGACTTGGTAAAGGGTTATATAAAGAAAAGATAATTGAATAAAAAACGTAAAATCATAGGAATACATTTATTGTCATTTATATTTTTGACAATTCTACTGATATTAATCTCTGAACCATTATTGAAGATATTTGCTTCAGAAATTCACAATGTTGCAATGTGGCTAAATTTAATAATTTATGGAACGATTGGAATTTTGATATTAACTATCATTTCGTGTTTGATTTTCCTAAAAAAATGAAATGAATGAAAGAAAGACCTATTTTAATTTCTGCAATAATTTTGACTTTAATTGTTGAACTAATTTTGATGGTTTTAGTTTATAATAAAATCGGAGTGGAAAGACTTCCGACACAAATCGGACGATTAACAATTCAACTAATTCTAATCTTTTGGGTTTTAAGTACTAAATCCCCTGATGCTCCTAGTATGCGCTAGTGCTAGTTTGCAACTAGTACCGTTACAGCTTGGCAGGGTACGAGTAAGTAATAGCCAAAACAAACAAGGTATAACAAAATATGGTTGCTCTTCGGGGTCAGCAACGTTTGTTATATTTACTGCTACAGCCAAATAAAAAATGAACTTAGATAACTTCAAAATACAAATAAGAAAAATTACTGACTTCTCAGAAGATGAATGTTCTATGTTTATACCTTACTTGAATAAGAAAATACTGAGTAAAGGAGAACATTTATTAATTGAAAATCAGACAGTAAATGAAATTTCATTTGTTGAGAAAGGTGTTTTGAGGCTTTACTATCTATCTAATGAAGGTAAAGAAGTGAATAATCATTTCTTTTTGGATAACGATTATGCAGTTTCATATTTAGACTTTCTTAAAAACAGACCCAGCAGATACTACATTCAAGCATTAGATGATTGTGAATTATTGACATTCAATGCTGAATCCCCTGATGCTCCTAGTATGCGCTAGTGCTAGTTTGCAACTAGTACCGTTACAGCTTGGCAGGGTACGAGTAAGTAATAGCCAAAACAAACAAGGTATAACAAAATATGGTTGCTCTTCGGGGTCAGCAACGTTTGTTATATTTACTGCTACAGCCAAATAAAAAATGAACTTAGATAACTTCAAAATACAAATAAGAAAAATTACTGACTTCTCAGAAGATGAATGTTCTATGTTTATACCTTACTTGAATAAGAAAATACTGAGTAAAGGAGAACATTTATTAATTGAAAATCAGACAGTAAATGAAATTTCATTTGTTGAGAAAGGTGTTTTGAGGCTTTACTATCTATCTAATGAAGGTAAAGAAGTGAATAATCATTTCTTTTTGGATAACGATTATGCAGTTTCATATTTAGACTTTCTTAAAAACAGACCCAGCAGATACTACATTCAAGCATTAGATGATTGTGAATTATTGACATTCAATGCTGAATCTCTTCAAATTGCATACGATAATTCTAAAAACTGGGAACGTTTCGGTAGAATAATTGCAGAAAGCGTATATGCTATTGCAACAAATCGTTTCGAATCTTTTTTGTTTCTTTCTGCAAAAGAAAGATACCTTCAAATGTTAAACGACTATCCCAGATTCATTCAAAAAATTCCACTCTATCACCTTGCTTCCTATTTAGGAATTGAAAGAGAAAGTCTAAGTCGTATTAGGAAAGAAGTATCAAAATAAAATACGATTGTAACATACATCAATTTTTTAGAATTGACTTCAAGATACTTTTGTAGTGTTAATTAATTATTCACTTTAAAAGTATATTACAATGAAAAAAACATCAATCTATCTAGCAGTTGCTATCGCAACATTTTTAAGCTCTTGTGTAACATCTAATAAGATGATTATTCCAATAAGTAAAACCCTACCAACAGTTGAAGATAACTACTCAATTGTTTGGGTGGGAAGTGGTGAATCCTATGTTTATATTAATGGGAAGTATCAAAGAAGCGAATCAAATGATTATTCCTTTGAAGTAGTTCAGAGAAGATATGGTAATTCTTGGAAATCAATAAAAAATATGCACCGTATTCATCCAAATTATGATGGAAAAGCAGGAGCACGTGAACAAACTATGTTTTTTGGTATTGATTTTTTAAAAGATGAAGATAAAGTTATTTCAACAATCAAGTCATCATTGGGTAATGGAACAGGTATTACGGATAATGAATTTAGAGAGCAAGTAATTCAGTTTTCAATTGATGACATTAGTTCCTTTGCACCTTACAATACAATGAGAATTACTCAACATTATAAGTATGAAGAGGGAATATTACAAGAAACAGTTGAATTATTTAAACTCTCTGATGGTAAAGAAACTCCGTTTGCTAAAATTGAAGAAAGGGCAGTCATTTTTAGACCTGTAACTTTAAAAAGTGCGCCAACCAAATTTTAATAAGGTGAAGTTTTAAGTTCCGTAGCGCTGCTATGCAACTAAAAAATTGCTGTATTTGATCACAAAATCTTGGTTTTTCGCTGAAATCAAAAAAGTTTAAATCACTTCATTGCATAAAATAAGTTTATAATCACAAATGGATACAGACTTGTTTTATGGTAGGTTAGTACTAAAATTATGTTATTAACATAAATGTACTATTTATCTTACATAATAAAAAGAATAATTCCCTTTATTAAATTATCTTTAAAGAGTACTAACCCTACTCTTCTACCAAACCCTTATCACTGAATATAGTTAGCATAAAATTACTAAAACAATATGCAGCAAAACATCACTACTAAAATCCTGTATTTTTAACACATAACTCACAGCCACTTACTTATCGACATACAACAACAAACACCGACAAAACAACTTGCACCTGATCAACAGCATCCCCACACACTGTGTTATCAAAAACCTAAAAACTATAAGATGCTATACTATCTGTATTTTAAATCACTATATTTATCGACTGTACTATGGGTTCGAAAAGGAAACATATCTTACTTTTTTTCTTTACAGCATTGCTATTTTTTAGAATTGCTGATGTACATGCATTATCGCATGTGACTGACACGGATGAGGATGCAGACCATTGTGAGCTCTGTGAGATGATTAATACTACTCATCAATCTGCACCTGTATTCACTACTGCTAGTACAGACGAAGCGCCTAAGCCATTGGTGATGTATCTGATACAGGACACTCCCTGTACGTATGAAACTTCGTATTACTGTATTACACTACCTGATAAGATTTATAACAAGCCTCCTCCTAGAGGCTAGTATTCATACACTTCTTTAGTTGTATTCGATGCTATACAATAGTTCTTGGCTATTGTGATAGCCTGTCGTAATCATATGATCATCGCATCGTATTCCTTGGTATTTCATTGCCTATGAGTATGGAAAACTATTAAGATTAGTAGTGCCACCAGAAATACTAGTGATCCATCTTTCTAACGATAACGAATACCTATTAGAAGTGTCTTTCTTTTTTCACTAGCTGCTATGTATACCATACGAGCAGTACTACTTTTTATACGCCTGTGATGATTGAACGAAAGGTACTCACACACGGAACTATTTTACTGAATTAACGAAGTAACAGTCAGTCATGAAATGTATACGCCCCCCAGTTCCAACACGAACATATTCCACTACTATCATTGCGTTAGGGATAGCAGTGGAAATCCCACAGCCCGACGGTAGGAGGTGCGAGGAATTGGAACGGATAGCCCGACCCCCGACCTAAGAAGGGGGTAACGCCCAAACTAAAAAAATAAATTATTTAATATTACCAACACATGAAACTATATATAAAACCCTATAAGATACTATGGAGCATTGGCTTGCTGCTACTCAGTACCGCTTTTGCTACAGCGCATCCTATAAAGATTTCTACTTCGCTGATAGAATACAACCCCAAAACGCATCACTTGCATATGGAATGCAGGGTGTTTATGGATGATTTTCTACTTAGTCTAGGTAAAAATATAAACCTTGGCGATTTATCGAAAGAAGAAGAACAGTTGATCGAAGCGCATTTTTCTGAATTGTATCCTATGCTTCTTAATAACGAAAAAATCGAATTTAAACTGACATTTACCCAAACGATGGACGAACATAATGTATTCATTATGAAATTCGCTGTGCCTACTAAAAAATTAGAAGAGGGAGACCAGTTTTGTTTTGAAAACAAGTTGTTTTTTGAAGAATTCGGTTTCTTACAATCTAATAAGGTTTCTGTAAGGATGCCTCCTTTTTTTGAAGAAGGGTATTTCGAAACGGAATATAATAACTACGCTATTACTATTAATTTTTAAGATCACTCATGAATACATTAACCACATTTTTTATCGATGGATGGGAACACATTGTAGACATCAATTCCTATGACCACTTATTATTCGTAATGACGCTTTGTGCGGCTTTTACAGTCACGCAATGGCGACAAATATTGGTGATCATCACCGCTTTTACCATAGGACATAGTGGTACGCTGATCTTAAGTGCGCTGAATCTCATCCCTACGAATGCCAAACTGATCGATATGCTGATCCCCTTTACGATCATGATCACTGCGATCGCTAATATTATGAACTACGAAAAACATGGAAAGTTCTCGAATACAAAGATCAAGTATAGTATCGCATTGGTTTTTGGGCTGATTCATGGATTGGCGTTTGCTAGTAATTTTAAGGTCATGCTGTTTGGCGATAGCATCATACTACCGCTATTCGCTTTTAATATCGGTATCGAAGTAGGACAGCTGTTTATCGTTTTCTTATTTATGGCCGTCTTATGGCTGTATACGAATGTGATTAGAGGACAACACCTGAAATGGAATCTATTTGTATCAGGGGCTGGTTTTGGGATTGCGGCTACTATTTTATTAAGTGCGATGAATGGATAATGAATGAAGGACTACTGCGTTGTGTATACAGTAGTCCTGTAAATTATAATCTTTAGAGGAGTTCTGGTCATAAAACCTATACGAGTCTAAAAAAATTCTTTTCTTTATACTTCCAAAACTGTAAGTAGTCTGTATTGGGTATATCGATAGGAATGCACAATACAGTAGCTATTACATACTAACAACCCTTAAAAAATAACAACATGAAATTGTACATCAAACCTCTTTATCTTACTTGTTTAGGCGCCTGTATTGCCTTTACTGCCTGTAAGCAAGAAAAGAAAACGCCTGCAGAGACGCCTGCGTCTGTAGCTACGGAAGCGCCTGTACCTGTAAAAACGGTTGCTCCGATTACGATCGAAGAATTAAAGGATTCCCCTGCTTATGCGGATGCGGAATTAGTATTAGATACTCCTAAGGAGATTGTACAGAAAACTGCGGGAGCGATGGACTTCGCATTTGCTATCAAAAATTATGAGTTAGGTGCATTGACAGCTGGACCAAATGTAGAAAAATTGGCCAATTCTGGAAAAGGACAGCATATCCATTTTATCTTAAACAATCAGCCCTATTCTGCGCACTACGAGCCTACTTTTAAAAAGGAAATCCCTGCTGGAGTACACCATTTAGTAGCATTTCTAAGCAGATCTTTTCACGAATCGGTAAAGAATGAAAACTCGGTAGTGGTTCGCAAACTAGTAGTGGGCGAAAATCCTGCGGATACACACCAATTAGATATGGAAGCGCCTACGCTGATCTATAGCCGACCTAAAGGAACCTATGCGGGTAAGGATGCTAAGGAAGTATTATTAGACTTTTTTGTACTCAATACCAAACTGGCGGAAGATGGACATAAGGTATTGGCTACGATTAATGGAAAAAAGTTTACGATTGCAAAATGGGTACCGCATGTGATCAAAGGATTACCAGTCGGAGAGGCTACTATCGAACTACAATTGATAGATGCGCAAGGAGCAGCTGTGCCTGGACCATTTAATCATGTAACACGTACTGTAGTAATTAAAGAATAATAAATCTACAAGTTCTCCTAAGCCCCTACATTCGATGGGGCTTAGGATTTTTTTGTTTTCTACACTAATTCCTGCTGTAGAAAACCACTGATCTTTTGGGCGATCGCCTGTGGATGTTTTAGGATAAAGAAATGATCGCCTTCTAGCACTGTTACATGACAAGACATAGCAATATCAGCTGTGATTGTTGTTCTTTTACACTCTAGTACGAAATCATTTCCATGCCCCACATTGAGCACTACACAAGTACTGCATTTGGTCATAAAATCTTCGATTTTAGATGAAATCAAAAAGTTCAAAACACTTCAATAAGAAAAGACTACATCACTTCTGTATAAAAAATGAATGGATTACTAAGGAATTAAATTAATGTTGGGATTGTAATAACAGGGAGTATTTTAGAAACTAAAAAACATGTGGTATGCCGCACTATAAAAACGAATTGTTTTTATATAAATAAGTAGTGTTGTAAACCGTATGGTAGTGTAAAAGTGATTAAAATGACTCTAGCATATCCCTTCGCTCACCGGACTCACAGTTTACGTGTTCTAAATAAACTTTCCTTTTTTTGACTATAAAAATAGTCTAACTATCCTATAGAGTAACTATTTTAATTGTTTTAATACAGCAGTAAATTATTTGCTTACAAAACTACAAACAGATAGTGCCATATTTGCAAAACAAAGATATAAAAACCTCTATCTTAAAATCAAATAATTAAAAACCGAAAACGTTTACACTTTAATGTTGATTTAACATTTAGCGTGTTGTTTCTATAAGGTATTAACTACAACGTTTAGTTTTTTTTTAATAGAATCCCTTAATTTTTTAAGGGATTCTATTAAAAAAACCGACCTATTTAGATCGGTTTCTACATTGAAAATCATGTTATGTTTAACTCTTACTTGTTAGAACTTTTGATGACATGATAATATTCATAAGTTCTTGTATCTATTGTTGGATTAAATCGTTTATTTTCAATTGTATTAATAGTTGCTTGAATAGGAAAACCAAATGAATTATATATGTATGTATATGTTTTAGCTTTTCTTAGTTTAGATGCTACTATAAGGTTTAATGCTCGTAAAATTCTAGGTTCTTCATCAAATTTTCCTTTTAATAGTTCTCCGCTATTATCTCTAAAATATTCTTTTACTTCTATGATTCTAGAAGATGCTCCTCTATGTGCTTCCATTAGATTTAGCATAGTATAATCAGGTAAGATTTTTAATAGATCCGCTGTATAATTTTTTTTCTTGCTTTTTCTATTGTATTTGAATGTAGTAATAGTATTCGGATTTGGAGAAATTGTCCCTTCAGGTAATTCGGGTGTACCCATCCCTCGTATTATTTTAAAATCTTTGATTTTTAATACATCTCCTTTAGCATTTACACTTGCTATCATTCTATTTTCTTCTATTCTATCTTTAAAGAGTGTAGTCGTAATGGTATTTGGAGTATTAAAATCTATATCAGTCATAGATTGACGATTCAGTCTATCTAAAAACTCTGTACCAATCACCTGACCATTTTCATTTCTTCCTCTAATTATTAATCTACTAGATTCCTTATCTTCAAAATCTACACCTGTTACCAATCCATTATCGCCATATATCAGCGTTTGATCGCCAACCCGTGCAGTTTCATCATCGAATCTACTTACATTTCTATTTACTTTCTCTAATCTACTAAAGTCTGTATTGTAGAAGAAACGATCTTCACCAAAATCCTTTACTAATTTTGGTAATACTAAAAGCTTAGCTGCTGTTCTAGCATTAAGTTGAATATCTACAAGCTCAAAAGTAATGGTTTCCCTAATTTCTATACTGAATTTTCCAGACATTTGTTCTGCATTGATAGCAGTTACTTCTACAGCTATTGTCTCTAGCTCTTCGGTAGATTTTTCTTCTTTATCTCTAAAAATGGCGCTTGCTTGATTTTCTTGATCATACGTTCCTACTTTAGCAGGAAAATCTAGGATTAATTTCCCTCTATTTGTTACAATTTCTAACACTACTTTTTCATCTTCAACTGTTGCTTTAGTAGCTTTGACTCTAGAAAAATGTACGCCTGAGAAAAATTGCCCATTCTTGGCGGTTGCATCTTCTAAAAATACTTCTTCTTCGGTGTTACTATCCTCTTTAGAACAGCTTGCAAATACTACCACTAAAAGAGTAAGTAGTAACATCAATTTATTATTTTTCATACTTTATGTTTTTAAGTTGAAACAAAAGTATTTGAATTCTGTATCTAAAAATGGTGTTTTACACTAGCTATCTCTCTTACTGTACCAAAAGATATTCTAATTGTATGGATTGCTTTTTTCCCTAATAGTTATAAGACACTTTCATACTTAATAGGGCGTTCCCCAAGGGTCGGGCTATCCGCTGTATCTTTTGGCAGCACTAAGATGCTACCAAAAGGATGCCGCTGCTATCCCTAACGCAAAAAGAAATACAGGCTTTAGTAGATGGAATTAGAATCGGTAATTACTACCATAAAAAAACAAAAGGATGTTTTCATAAAAAACATCCTTTTGTACTATATTATATAATTTAGCAATAACTACTACACTCTAGGCAGATCTCCTTCTCCTTTTAGTGGTAAGTTAGACTCACCCATTAAGTAGGTATCTACATGGTGAGCAGCTTGTCTACCTTCTGATATCGCCCATACAATCAGTGATTGTCCTCTACGCGTATCTCCAGCAGCAAATACACCTTTTACATTGGTAGTATAGTCATTTTCCTCAGCTTTGATATTAGTCCTAGCGTCCATTACTACCCCTAATTGCTCTGCAATAGTAGGTTCAGAACCTGTAAAACCTAGTGCTAATAGTGCTAATTCACACTTCCATTCTTTATCTGTATTAGGAACTTCTTTTAATGTAAAACGACCATTTTCTTTTACCCATTCTACCTCAGAGGTAATCAATCCAGTAAGGTTACCATCTTTATCTCCTAAAAATTCTTTGGTAGAAATGCTCCAGTTACGATCTACCCCTTCTTGGTGCGAAGAGCTGGTACGTAATCGCATTGGCCAGAAAGGCCATGGCTGGTTTGTTGGACGCTCTGGCGTACCCTTACCCATAATTTCGAAATTGGTAACAGAGGTCGCTCCGTGACGTACAGAAGTACCGATACAATCAGAACCTGTATCTCCACCACCGATTACAATTACATTCTTATCAGTAGCTTTGATCTCTTCTCCTAAATCTGTAATACCGTCTACACGTTTATTATTTTGTTTTAGGAAATCCATAGCTTGCACCACACCTTTTAGATCAGCTCCTTTTACAGGAAGACTTCTACGTACTGTAGCACCAGTACATAATACTACTGCATCAAAATCAGCTTTTAATGCATCGGCAGTAATATCTTTTCCAATCCATGTGTTGGTCTTAAAAATAATACCTTCTTCTTCTAACACTGCCACACGTCTATCGATTACGTTTTTTTCCATCTTAAAATCTGGAATACCATAACGTAACAGCCCTCCTACTTTTTCATCTCTTTCAAAAACCGTTACTAAATGCCCAGCTCTGTTTAATTGCTGTGCTGTAGCTAATCCTGCAGGTCCTGATCCTACTACGGCTACTGTTTTTCCAGTTCTATCATTAGGAGGTTGTGCTTCTATCCAACCATTTTTAAAGGCTTCTTCTACTATATTTTTTTCGATATTCTCGATCGTTACAGGATCTTCATTAATACCTAATACACAGGCTTCTTCACACGGTGCAGGACATAACCTCCCTGTGAATTCAGGGAAATTATTAGTCGAGTGTAATATAGTAGCGGCTTTTTGCCATTTTCCTCTGTATACAGCATCATTAAAATCAGGAATTAAGTTTCCTAACGGACACCCACTATGGCAGAATGGAATTCCACAGTCCATACAACGTGCTCCCTGATTTTTTAGTTTACCCTCATCCATAGGAATGGTAAACTCTTTATAATCTTTTATACGATCTTTAACAGGTTGGTACTGTTCTATCTCTCTTTCAAATTCTAAAAATCCAGTGATCTTACCCATGTCTACTATCGTGTTTTATGCTTGTGCTAATTTTTCTTCTTCTAATCTTTTTAATGCTTGCTTGTATTCTTCTGGGAATATCTTAATGAATTTCGGTAATTCGTTTTCCCAGTTTTCTAAAATACGCTGCGCCAATGGACTTAAGGTAGCATTGTAGTGATTCTCTATCAATTCTTTAAGTTCATCGATATCCTTTTGCTCTACTACAGGATCAAGGTTTAACGCTTCTTTGTTACAATTTTTCTCGAATGTTTGTTTTGCATCATAGATGTATGCAATACCTCCAGACATACCTGCACCAAAGTTACGCCCTACTTCTCCTAGAATTACAGCGACTCCGCCTGTCATATACTCACATCCATGATCTCCAATTCCTTCTACTACGGCCTTGGCTCCTGAATTACGTACACAGAATCGTTCTCCTGCTTTTCCATTGATGTAGACTTCTCCATTAGTAGCTCCATACAAGGTTACATTTCCTGTAATGATATTCTCTTCTGGTACTAAGGTAGCTTCTTCTGGTACTTTGATAATTAATTTAGCTCCAGATAATCCTTTTCCTAAGTAGTCATTCGTATTACCATTTACAATCATGGTTAACCCTTTCGTAGCAAAGGCTCCAAAACTTTGCCCTGCTGCTCCTGTAAAGTTCAACTTTAGTGTATTATCTGGTAATCCCTGAGCTCCATAAATTTTAGAAATCTCATTACTTAAGATCGCTCCAACTGCTCTATCCGTATTAATGATATCGAAGTCTAGAGATGTTTTCTCTTTTCTAAACAATGCTGGGTGTGCTTGCTCTATGATATCAAAATCAATTGATTTCTCTAAACAATGATCTTGTTTTTCTGAGTTGTAGAAAGTAGCACCTGCTGGTGATTCTACCTGATGCAAGATTGGTGAAAGATCTACACCTGCTGTTTTATAATGTGCTATTGCTTTTTTACGATCTAGTTTATGTACTTGTCCTACCATCTCATTGATCGTACGGAATCCAAGTTGTGCCATGATCTCTCTTAGCTCTTGTGCTACGAAATACATATAGTTTACTACATGCTCTGGCTTTCCTTTAAACTTCTTACGCAGGTCTGGATTTTGTGTTGCGATTCCTACTGGACATGTATTTAAGTGACATACACGCATCATAATACATCCTGATGCTACTAATGGTGCTGTGGCAAAACCAAATTCTTCTGCTCCTAATAAACAAGCTACAGCTACATCTCTACCTGTCTTTAATTGCCCATCACACTCTAATACAATTCTACTACGTAGATTATTACCTACTAATGTTTGTTGTGCTTCTGCAATTCCAAGTTCCCATGGTAATCCTGCATGCTTTAATGATGTTAATGGCGATGCTCCTGTACCTCCATCAAAACCAGATACTAATACCACATCTGCTTTTGCTTTTGCTACCCCAGCTGCTACAGTACCTACTCCTACTTCTGATACTAGTTTTACGTTAATTCTAGCTTCTCTGTTTGCAGATTTAAGGTCATAAATCAACTGCGATAAATCTTCGATAGAATAAATATCGTGGTGCGGTGGTGGTGAAATCAATCCTACATATGGAGTAGAGTTACGAGTTTTAGCAATCTCTGGATTCACTTTTGGTCCAGGTAATTGTCCTCCTTCTCCAGGCTTAGCACCTTGTGCCATTTTTATTTGAATCTCTGCTGCGTTAGTCAAGTAGTTAGAAGAAACTCCAAATCTACCTGATGCTACTTGCTTAATAGCACTATTTTTCCAATCACCATTTACGTCCTTGTAAAAACGTAATGGATTTTCTCCTCCCTCACCAGAGTTACTCTTTCCTCCGATACGGTTCATAGCGATTGCTAAATTTTCATGTGCTTCTTGACTAATAGATCCATAAGACATCGCTCCTGTTTTGAAACGTTTTACGATCTCTGTCCATGGCTCTACTTCATCAATAGGAATTGGATCAAAATTAGAAAATTCTAATAATCCTCTAATAGTCATCAAACTCTTTGATTGCTCATTGATAAGCTCTGAGTATTCCTTATACGTCTTAGGGTCATTATCACGTACTGATTTCTGTAGCTTAGCTACTGATAATGGATTAAACTGGTGTTTTTCTCCATTTCTTCTCCATCTATACTGACCACCGATTTCTAAATCTAAATTGGCATCTATTTCGCGCTCTACATACGCTCTACGATGTCTTTTAGCTATTTCTTTTTCTACTTCGTATAGTCCTATACCTTCAATACGTGTCGCTGTATTAGGGAAATACTGGTCTACAACCTTTGTATTGATTCCGATACACTCAAATAATTGTGAACTTCTATAAGAGTTTAAGGTAGAGATACCAATCTTGTTCATTACCTTTAATACACCTTTACCTACTGCTTTGTTATAATTATTAACTGCATCTAATGGATCTAGGTCTGTGATATTTTGCTCTTCGATCTGCTCTTTGATGATCTCATTCACCATATAAGGGTTGATCGCACTAGCTCCATATCCAAATAATAATGCAAAGTGGTGTACTTCTCTTGGTTCTGCCGACTCTATGATGATACTTACCTTAGAGCGTTTTCCTAATTTTTGTAATCCACTATTTACATAAGAACATGCTAATAACGCAGGAATCGGTGCTCTGTGTTTGCTCACATTTCTATCAGAAAGGATGATAATGTTACTTCCTTCATCCACCATATCCGATGCCTTGCATAGTACATCTTCCAGCGCATCTTCTAATCCATTCAGTCCTCTATTTACATTGTATAATACAGGTACTGAACATACTTTAAAGCCTTTATCGGTATACGTTTTAATTTTATCTAAATCTTCTTTAGATATAACTGGATTTTGTATTTTTAATTTGTTACAGTGTTCTTCGTTAACATCGAATATGTTATGATCCGCTCCTAATGTTAGACTAATATCTGTAATTAATTCTTCTCTAATACCATCTAATGGTGGGTTGGTAACCTGAGCAAATAACTGTTTGAAATAGTTATATATAAGCTGTGGACGTTCTGAAAGTACTGCAATCGGTGTATCCGACCCCATAGATCCTATAGGCTCTTTGGCTAATTGACTCATCGGTACAATAATCGTATCGATATCCTCCTGAGTATATCCGAAGACTTCTTTACGCTTTTCGATAGTCTCTTCTCCTAAGAATAATGGACAATCATTATAAGGAATATCTTTTAGGTGTACTAAATTATCATCGATCCACTTTCTGTAAGGATGCTTTGCTGCAATTTCTTCTTTAATTTCTTCGTCATTAACGATTTTTCCAGCGCTCATATCTACCAAGAACATTTTTCCTGGTTCCAGGCGTCCGTGAAATTCTATATTGCTAGCTTCGATGTCTACTACTCCTGTCTCAGAAGACATGATTACATATCCATCTTTAGTTACTGTATAACGAGAAGGTCTTAATCCATTTCTATCCAATACAGCTCCAATGTAGTTTCCATCTGTAAATGGTATAGAGGCTGGACCATCCCATGGCTCCATAGCACACGAATTAAACTCATAGAAAGCTTTCTTAGCGTCAGACATTTCTGGATTTTTCTCCCATGCTTCTGGCACCATCATCATCATTACCTCTGGTAAGGATCTTCCTGTCATTAATAGTAGTTCTACTACCATATCCATTGAGGCAGAATCTGACTTTCCTTTTAATACTACTGGTAGAATCTTTTTTATATCTTCTCCAAACCAATTGCTTTCTAGTAATTCTTCTCTAGAACGCATGCGGCTTACATTACCTCTAAGTGTATTGATTTCTCCATTATGACACATGTATCGGAATGGTTGTGCCAAATCCCATGTAGGAAACGTGTTTGTAGAAAAACGCTGGTGTACCAACGCTAATCTAGTAACTACTCTTGGATCCATTAAGTCTGTATAATACAACTTAATATCTTCAGGCATCAATAATCCTTTAAATATCAATGTTTTTGTAGACAAACTTGGTAAGTAAAAGAATTTACTTTCTGATAACTTAGAACTATATATTGTATGTTCTGTTATTTTTCTAGCAGTAAAGAGTTTTAAGTTAAAGTCAAAATATGATTGCTCTTTATTTTCTTTACCTATAAAAATTTGCTTGATGAAAGGTTCTGTCGTAGCTGCTATTTCACCTAAGTGTACAGTATCTACTGGTACATCTCTCCATCCTAATAAAATTAATCCTTGTTTTGTAATATTCTCTTCGAAAGTGCGAATACAAAAATCTCTTTGATTCTCTTTCTTAGGAAGAAAAACATTACTTACTGCGTATTCTCCTGCTGCTGGCAAATCGAAATCGCAATTTTCTAAAAAGAAATCATGAGGGATATCAATTAATATTCCAGCTCCATCCCCTGTTTTTCCATCAGCACTTACAGCACCTCTGTGTTCTAATTTTTCGAGAATTTCAAGTGCTTTGTGAATAATATCGTTTGATTTTTTTCCTTCAAGACTACAGATAAATCCAGCACCACATGCGTCATGCTCGAACTCTGGTAGATACATTCCTTGTTTCTTCATAATGTTTGCGATCTATATAGTGTTTCAAAGGTTGAAATTAACAAAATATTAAGCAAAGTGAAAGAAAAACGATATTTATGTTACTACTTTTCTTGGCTCATCAAAAAAAAACGGTTTTAGGTATAATAATCCCAAAAAAAGAAGCTCTCATTACGAATTTCATAACGTTATTTTTACATAAAAACCGCTATAAAATTAAGGCATTTTAGGATTTAAGAGTTGTTTAATCACCCAATAACGTTTTCGTGAAATTATGGAAAAACCTCACTAAAGAATTATCAGTTTTTGACGTAAAAAATAGGCACCCCTAATTTTTTAGGGGGTATTAGTTAAAAAATCATAAAAATTTACCTTTTACCCTTTTAAATTTGGACTCTAAACCTTAATTAACATATTTTTGGTCGCGATTTAACATTAATTTTAAATTTTTCAGCCTTTATGAAAAAAATTGAAGCAATTATTAGAAGATCAAAGTACCGTGCCGTAAAAGAAGCGTTACACGATAAAGGAATCATGTTTTTCTCTTACTGGGATGTTACTGGTGTGGGCAACGAAAAGAAAGGTCAAGTGTACCGAGGAATTTCGTATAGCACCTCGGATATACAAAGACGTCATATATCAATTGTGGTAAACAATGACTTTGAAGAAGCTGCTGTAAGTGCTATTTTAGACAGTGCTAGAACAGGAGAGGTTGGAGATGGAAAAATATTTATTTCCGATGTCAGCGAAGTATATAGAATCCGTACTGGAGAAAAAGGTGGGGATACTCTAAAATAACAAAACTAACTATAATCAAATTTTACTTAAATTATAACAAACTATGCAAGTACAACAGGAAGCATTAGATAAAGCCATTGAAGCAATTAATGGTGACATGGGAGCATTATGGATTACGATCTCTGCTATTTTAGTATTTTTTATGCAAGCAGGATTTACGCTAGTAGAGGTAGGTTTTACTAGATCTAAAAATGCTGGTAACATTATTTTAAAAAACGTAATGGATCTAGCTGTAGGTTCTATTATGTTCTGGGCAGTAGGATACGCATTTATGTACGGTGATACTGTACTTGGAGGCGGATTTATGAGAGCTAGTTCCGCAGATCAAGGATATTTCTTCTTTAGTGCTACAGACTGGTATAACCTTTTCTTCCAAACAGTATTCTGTGCTACAGCAGCAACAATCGTTTCTGGAGCTGTAGCTGGTAGAACTAAATTTTCTACTTACTTAATTTTCTCTGCAATCTTAACAACACTAATTTACCCTATTTCTGGTAGCTGGTACTGGCCATTCGATGATGATGCTTGGTTAAATACATTAGGATTCGTAGATTTTGCTGGATCTTCTGTAGTACACGCTGTAGGTGGTGCTGCCGCTTTAGTAGCTGCTAAATTAGTAGGACCTCGTATCGGTAAGTATACAAATGGAAAAGTAAATGTAATTCCTGGTCATAACTTATTATTAGGAGCATTAGGTGTATTTATCCTTTGGTTAGGATGGTTTGGATTCAACGGAGGATCTCAATTAGCTTGGGGTGGTGATGATACTGTAGCTGCTGGTAGTGTAATTATTAATACTAACATTGCTGCTGCTGTTGGAGCAATTGCTGCTTTATTTTTTACTTGGATCAAATACGGAAAACCAGACATTTCTATGACTTTAAACGGTGCATTAGCTGGATTGGTAGGTATTACTGCTGGTTGTGGTGCTGTAAGTGCTTCTGGTGCTTTATTTATCGGATTAATTTGTGGTATCTTAGTAGTACTTTCTATCGAATTTATCGACAAAGTATTTAAAATTGATGACCCAGTAGGAGCTATCTCTGTACATGGTACTTGTGGTTTCGTAGGAACTGTATTAGTAGGACTTTTTGCTATCGATGGTGGATTATTCTACGGTGGTGGTGCTAAACTACTTGGAGTACAAACATTAGGTTCTCTTTCTTACATACTATGGGCTGCTGTAACTTCGTTCATCGTTTTAATTATCTTAAAGAAAACTATCGGACTAAGAGTATCTGAAAAAGAAGAAATTGATGGTCTGGACATTCATGAACACGGAATGAATGTATATAATGACTAATCATTAAATTATAGTTCAACTTTAACTAGTTGATCATCTAATAAAACCGACCGCTTAAAATTCTTAAGCGGTCGGTCTCTTTTTACACAATCTGTCCTATCCTAAAATAGCGTTACAGTCAAATAGTATTCTAGGAGCAGCTACATCGCTCTCTATTATTTTTTTGCTACTTACTTCTCCTCGTTACAATTACATATTGAACTCATAACTTCGTAGCTGCGTTATGCAACAAAAAAATGATTGTATTGGGTCACAACATCTTTGATTGTCGCTGAAGTCGAAAAGCGTAAATTTTTCAATAAAACACACAGGACTTTATACGATGTTTTAAACCTGCTTTGTGTATTAGAAAACCTATTAGGGGTTGAAACTGCTTCAAAACCTGACATTTTAAACAAACCTACTAATATTTAAAAAACATGAGGTCTTATCGCTTTTACAGCCTTCACAACGAACTTCCTATCGAATAAAAATGGATACAAACTTATTACTCTATGTATATACCTAAACCAATTATCTGCGTTAGGGATAGTAGAGGAAATCCCACAGCTCGACCTTAGGAGAGCGAGGAATTGGAACGGATAGCCCGACCCTTGTGGTAACGCCCTACTACTAAATAACAACACCGCAAAATATCCTAAAAAAAACGTGCTAAGAGATTCCTCCTAGCACGCTTCTTTTATGTAATCTAATGTATCTATAGTTTAGTTTTTATTATTTACGCATATTACTATTTACTATAAGTAATATACATACAACGATATTTGATTGTTATTTGATGATTAATCGTTGTGTCATAGTGATTGTTTCACTTTTTACAGTAATAAGATAGACTCCTTTTGCTAACTTATACTCATCTATAGAAATAATATTAGCACCTTCATTAAGCGGTAAGGTTGCTTTTACTTGTCCTAACATATTGTAGATACTTGCCGTAGCATTGGTCATGTTCCCTAAAATACTGACTGTAAATGCATTGCTAGCTGGATTGGGGGCAATCGTAAAGGTAGTAATATCCTGTTCTGCTTCTTTCCCCAAGATAGCTTCTATAGGCGTTTCATTTACTACACTCTCTGTATATACAGCTTCCCCACAAGATCCTTCATAAATTTTTACATTCGTAAACACAGAATTTGCAGGTCCTCCGGCATCATTATCATTGATAAACACTAATCGATCTGCCGCACCTGTATAAAAATTTCCTACTGGTATCACAAAGGTTTGCGTTCCTCCAGAATAGGTATCGAAATTAGTGACTCCATAGTCTTGTGTTCCATATACCTTGAAATAATTCCCTGGAGTTAATGAATTATCATCTTCAAAACCAAGTCCGTGTATTTCACCTTCGCTAGTACTGCTAAATGTAAATTCTATGACTGTATTAGCTGTAATATTGTATGATAATGGAATATACTTCCATGTATTATTATTCATTACCAAGGTAGTCCCCCCGTTGCTCACTGTAGCATTATTATCTGCATCTTGATTAGAAAATGAATTTAATTGAAAGTTATTGAAATCCAATGCCTGACAAGCAGGGGTTGGAGCTCCTGAACCTGAAATCTGAAAGGCATCTACAGCAATGTCTCCTTGCCATCCACTACCCGTCACGGCATTAAGACGTAATTGTACGCTTGGATTTCCTGCATAGCTAGTCATATCTATCGTAGCAGTATTCCACTGATTACCCTGTGCCTGTGATCGTGTAAAAAGTGATTGCCAATCTCCTGTGTTATTGGTTCTAACTTCTACCGACAATACTCCTACTGCATTTCCTTGCATATGATACTCAAAAGAGAGTGTTGGAGCTGTTACTCCACTAAAATCTAAACATGGAGAATTAAGAATGGCTGATTTATTAGGAAATCCTGTTCCGTCTCCAGAAGCTTCTACATAGATATATGAGCTACCTGAAACTGCACTGCTAGGCCCTGTACCATCTGAAGGAGTTCCGCCACTAGTTACTGTCCAATTAATCGCATCATTGGTAGATTGGCTCCATTGTCCTAGTGTGCCCTCAAAACTCTGTGTATAAGGGTATACATCGATATCTCCACTACAGGTATCTGATACTGGCGGTGGTGGTGGATTTCCAGATCCTAAGCCCATTGCTTCCCAAAAAGCGGGAATAGTGGCTCGTTCTCCAAAATTAGAACCTCCAGACCCTGAACATCCTCCATAGGCATGCACTCCTACTGCATTTCCTGTTTCAGTATCTATAATAGGACTTCCTGAGTTACCTCCTGTAGTATCTGTTCTGTAGCGTACAAATGTATTATCCACACTACTTGTAGGCCCTGTGTGTATTTGTTGTGTTTGATTATCAATTCCTGTATCTGAACCAAAACCTGTAATTGTAATCCTATCACCTGGTGCTTGCCTGACTACATTATAGGATTTTCCTTGTGCTTGGATCGGTGTCAGCCCTGTCTGAGTATTAGCACCTGCTGTAAATACTGCCCAGTCTGTTTCTGGCCTACCTCTTACGAATTGTGTAACAAAGTTTCCTATAGGGTATTGGTCTTCTGGACCAGGATGCACTATAGTTCTGTCTGGGTTAGATTTGGGTACATTAAATTCTACTATTTGCGCACGACTTCCTCCGCAGTGACCTGCGGTAACTAATCGTCCATTAGTAATAATCCACCCTGTACATCCTATTGGTACGATTCTACCAATAGCGGCGTCATTAGCATCTACTCTATCATCTCTAGAACCACATTGCGAACGAACTTGCTTTGGAGGATCTCCTACCCCTAGTTCTGCTACTGTGGCACGTACATCGCTATCTCCCGCAGCGGTGTTTAAGGTTATGGTTACACTGTCGCCATTAAAATATGCACTGGTATTTTTCCACTGCTTCAGTGTAGCTGTTGTTAACACTTGCTGTGCTCCGTCTAAATTAGATGTAATAGTAAGTGTGCTGTTTGCTCCTAAATTCACGTCTTTAAAATAAAGACGTAACCAAGTAGCTCCCTCTTCTGTAATAATTTCTGCAGCGGGTTTAGAACTACTTTTAGAAGATATGCTTGGGGCCTGTAAACTAATATTAGTGTCAATGTAATGACGCGATAGTTCATTGGTTTGAGCATCGGAATGCCAAGGGACTAATAGAATAACAGCCATGCATAGCAAGCTGATTTGATACATCTGTCCTAATTCAAACCATTTTTTTGAGTTTGTGTTTTTAAAATTCATCAGAATTGAAGTTAAAGGTTATTGATTAGACATTAGATTACATACTTCCAAATATAACTATTTCAACTACTTAACACTACTACTATCTTAACCAGATATAATACCTAAATAGCATGTATAAGTAATAAAACCTTTAATTTTTTGTTATCCCCTGATTATTATTTATACACCCTTCTTTCATCAGCTTTCCATACACTGTAAAGAAAAACGCCCTTTCATCTAACTTTTTTGTTGGTTTTATAGCAAGGTGCACATGATTTTTAATCGTATCTATTTCTAAAACACACAGTAACTCTATCAATGAACGAAGACTATCTTCGACGTGGCTTACACTTTTTTTAATTTGCTATAAAATGATCTTTATTTTTCACTGAAATCAAAAAAGTATAAACTGCTTCTTCTTAAATTTAAGCATAAAATTCGGATTACAAAAGTTTGCATACAGAACTTGTCGTGACTTTTCCTTTTCCCCAAAAAAATAATTAAAATTCAGCTGTATTTCGTTTCTTTTTTTGTTGATAGAGCTGCTATGTACTAAGAAAATGATTGCATTTGGTCAGAAAATTTTCGATTTTAACTGAAATCAAAAAAGTTTAAACCACTTCAGTGATTTATTCCTAATTTTGTGCTTTTATAAATGATATGATTTCACAAGATACTATAGTTGCACTTGCCACTCCTGCTGGAGCTGGAGCGATTGCTATAATACGAGTTTCTGGTACAGACGCTATTACTATTTGTTCGCCTCTTTTTCGTTCTACTAGCAATAAAATCCTAGCTGAACAAAAAAGCCACACCCTCCATCTAGGACATATTATGGATGGACAGCGTATGATTGATGAAGTACTTATTTCTCTGTTTAAAGGAACGAATTCGTATACAGGAGAACCGACTGTAGAAATTTCATGTCATGGCTCTAGTTATATCCAACAAGAAATCATTCAGTTATTGCTACGGAATGGCTGTAGAATGGCAGATGCTGGGGAGTTTACATTGCGAGCATTTATCAATGGTAAACTGGACTTATCACAAGCGGAAGCAGTAGCTGACTTAATTGCTTCTGATTCCGAAGCTTCTCATAAAATTGCTATGCAACAAATGCGAGGTGGTTTTAGCAATGAGATCAAAAAATTACGCGATGAGTTACTCAATTTTGCTTCTCTCATCGAATTAGAATTGGATTTTGCAGAAGAAGATGTAGAATTTGCAAATCGCTCTCAATTCCAAGAACTCATCAATAGAATTACTAAAGTATTAAAAAGACTTATAGACTCTTTTGCGATTGGTAATGTGATTAAAAATGGAATTCCTGTAGCCATTGTAGGGGAACCTAATGTGGGAAAATCTACGCTACTTAATGCATTGCTGAATGAAGAAAGAGCTATTGTGTCAGATATTGCTGGAACTACGCGAGATACGATCGAAGATGAGATTACTATTCAAGGAATTGGTTTTCGATTTATAGATACAGCTGGAATTCGAGAAACGAATGATGTCGTAGAAAGCATTGGGATTCAAAAAACATTTGAGAAAATAGAACTAGCGCAGGTAATCATCTACCTAGTGGATGGTACGACATTAACCGATGCGTATACCATTGAAACACTGAATATAGAGATTGGAAAAATCAAGAATAAATACCCTCAGAAGCCTCTGATCGTAGTAGCGAATAAAATAGATGAAATCACTCCTGAAAACCAACAGATACTTACTGAAAAAATAACAGATATCCACTTACTTTCTGCAAAACAACATATTGGGGTCGAAGAATTACAAACACAATTACTTGATTTTGTAAATACGGGTGCTTTGCGAAATGACGAAACGATTGTCACTAATTCTAGGCACTACGATGCATTACTCAAAGCACTAGAAGAAATTCAAAAGGTACAGTACGGAATTGATCACGGAATTAGTAGCGACCTAATGGCTATTGATATCCGACAGGCGCTTTATCATTTCGGAGAGATCACAGGCGAAATCACCAGTGATGATTTATTGGGTAATATTTTTGCTAATTTTTGTATTGGGAAGTAAGTACGCAAGCATTGTTATCATTAAGCACAATGTACCTATTGGTAACTGTTTCTTCGCGTTAGGGATAGTAGCGGAAATCCCGCAGTACCGACCTTTAGGAGGGGCGAGGAATTGGAACGGATAGCCCGACCCCTGTGGTAACGCCCAAAAAACATACAAAAAGATTCCTAAATTTCAGCACACTATAAAATCACTCCCCAATACCATCTACCTGTATTCGTTCTTGTCTATTGGCCAATTCCCATGCGGTGTAAAAAACCAATTTTGCCCTAGTGGTCATTAACTCATAAGCTATCTTATCTGGCGTATCTGTAATTCTATGATAGTCCTCATGGGTACCATTAAAATAAAAAATGATAGGTATATTATTTTTTGCAAAGTTATAATGATCACTTCTGTAATAAAAACGATTTAAATCGCCTTCGTCATTATACTTATAATCCAATTCTAGGTTCGTATAGGTAGCATTTACTTGTTCGCTAATCGCATGTAACTCTGTGCTTAATCGATCACTACCGATTAAATAAATATAATTAGGATTTCCTGTTGCTTCATGAGCTTCGTCTACACGTCCTATCATATCTATGTTTAAATTCGCTATTGTGTTTTCTAAAGGAAACACAGGGTGCTCTGTATAGTATCGTGATCCGTACAATCCTTTCTCCTCTCCAGTTACATGCAGGAATAATATCGTTCGCTTAGGCCCTTCTCCTTTTTTCTTAGCCATCGCAAAGGCTTGTGCCATTTCTAACATACTGACCGTACCAGAACCATCGTCATCTGCTCCATTAAACACATTCCCCTCTCCGTCTACACCGATATGGTCTAGGTGAGATGAAATAACAATAACTTCTTCTGGTTTTTCGGAGCCTTCTATATACGCTAATACATTTTCAGAGGCCTTTATTCCTCCTCTAAAATAACTGGCTGGTATTTCTTGAAAATAATCTCCTTTAGCAATCGGCGAAGGAATTCCCATTTTCTCATACTGCTTTTGCAAATACGCTACCGCTTTTTTCTGTCCAGGTTCTCCTGTATTTCTACCTTCAAACTCATCACTAGCATACGTATATAAATATGTCTTTAATTCTGCAGATGTGATGCTTTCTGCATAAAAAGTAGCTCTATCCATAAACTTGTCTGCTTTGTTAGCTGTAGATTGCGAATGTGATGACTTATGGGAACTACCACATGAACCGATTAACAAAACACTAAACAGTAGTAAAATTTCCTTCATGTATCTTATTTTTTTTCAAAGATACAATATACAGATTTAGAATAAGATGAGTGTTATTTTTTTCTCTTTCAAAAAAAATAAATAAAAAAAAGTTCCAAAAGTTTTTTGAGAACTAAAAAAGGTTCGTATATTTGCACCCGCAATCAGGAAATACCTGATGAGACACACAACTGGAGAAATGGCAGAGTGGTCGAATGCGGCAGTCTTGAAAACTGTTGAGGGTCACACCTCCGGGGGTTCGAATCCCTCTTTCTCCGCAAAAGCCTTGCAATCAAAAAATTGATTTGTGAGGCTTTTTTTATATAGCAATACAGCCTACAAAATAGCGCATTATGAAATATCGTAGATTAACTAAAGAACAGCTAGAGGAATTACACCAAGAGTTTATCAATTTCTTAGCTACTCAATCAATCACCGCTCAAGAATGGGAAGAAATTAAAACTGAGCAGCCAGCGGTAGCTGAAGAAGAAATCGATATTTTTAGCGATTTGGTATGGGAAGGCGCACTTAATAAAGCGCAATTTTTAGAGCATTTTTCTAAAGATCAAATCCACCTATTCGAGCTACGAGATACCGACATGCAACTAATCGCTATTAAGGTAAACACACCAGATATAAACCTTACTTCTAAAGAAGGTTATGATTGGCTCAAAAACAACTTGCTTAACGATGATGTAGTATTCTATAACGCTTCCAAGGATTATAGCGAAGAACCTAATATGGACAAATTCGAATTGATTCTTAAAGGCGCTAATATCACTAAAGGGGATCTTTATAAATACTTCGAAAACTTAACAAAACAACAAGCACAAAACTAAAAGGCGATATACAAGCTTTAGATTTAAGCAACAGATCAAGAATCCTTAATAAGAAAGAAAGTTATTTTTTAAGTACTACTCCAGCACCACACAATGCCTATTATGCGTTAGGGATAGTAGAGGAAATCCCACAGCACCGAGGTTAGGAGGTGCGAGGAATTGGAACGGATAGCCCGACCTTTAGGGAACGCCCTCATAACAAACAACTCCTATTCGTATCGCAGGGATTCTATAGGGTCTTGTTTGGCGGCTTTTAAGGCAGGATATGACCCAGACACCACCGCCGTAAGAAAAGAAGTAACTACAGCCGCTACAATAGCCAACCACGGGATAGCAAATTGAAAATTAGACAATGAAGCCGCTAACCCTCCTACCAAAATACCCAAGAAGATACCCAATACCCCTCCTAATTGACCAATCAATACTGTTTCTAAGAAAAATTGACCTGAAATCGTATGCTTTTTAGCTCCTAGCGCTTTCCGAACACCAATTTCTCTAGTACGCTCTGTAACCGAAACCAACATAATATTCATCAATGCTATAGATGAACCTAAAATAGTAATCACACTGATAATCCATGCTGCCCAATATAGATAGCCCGTAATATTAGCTATTCTATTAATCAAATCATCACTGCGCTCTAAACCAAAGTTATTTTCTTCTACAGGATTCAACCCTCTGACATTCCTAAATGTTACTATAGCCTCGTCTTGTGCTCCTTCTAAAAACTGCTTATCATCTACTTTTACACTAATACTATAATTTATATTAGGCAATGCAAACATAGAACGTGCCACTTGTAGCGGAATCAACACTCTTAAATCTTGATTATTACGGAATGTAGCTCCTTTGCTTTCCAAAACGCCAACTACTCTAAATTTAACCCCTCTAATACTTATAATTTTCTGAATAGGGTCGCTATTTTTAAACAAGTTTTTACTGAAGTCAGCTCCTATCAAACAAACATGATTATTGTTCTCTACATCAAAAAAGGTGAAATCCCTTCCATTTTCTACAGATGTCCCTGTATTTTTTAAGTAGTTTTCATTCACACCCAATACAGCTACCTCTGGGTCTGTTTTTTCATTTTCATAACGCACTTCTGCACTTCGAGTACCTGTAAAGGAGATAGCGGTATTCGAAAAGGGGTATTCAAATTTTTCTTTGAACTGCCTTACATCTCTATAACTAATTATAGGATTTACCTTTTCTCTCTGATTATTATTTCTAGTAGAAAACTCATACCGCTGTAGTGTAAAAGTATTTGCACCCATAGAAGCAAAATCTCCTGTAATTGTTTTTTCTAAAGCTCCTAAAAATGTAAGAATGGCCACTAGTGCCGTAATTCCAATCGCGATGATCAAAACTGTAAGGATGGTTCGTAATAATTGCCCTTTGATTGCATCGAGTGCAATACGCACATTTTCCAGAAATAATGAAAACATAGTTGTATGAATTAACCGTATCTGCTTTATTAGACTACAAAACACTCATAAAGTTACTCAAAAAGCAAAAAAATATACATCTACCCAAAACTCTTGCGTGATTCGCTTCAAAAAAACAAGGTTTTATCTGATATTTGCAACCTGAACAAACTAAAGACAGCTGCGAAGCACACACTGTTATACCACGGCTTTACAACCTATATTTTAAATTAAAAAAATGGCTCAGAAACCAAAAATTCCACAAGGTACTAGAGATTTTTCGGCAACAGAGGTTGCCAAACGTTCTTATATAATGAATACGATTCGAGAACAGTTTCAATTATTCGGTTTTACTCCTATTGAAACCCCTAGTTTCGAAAATAGCAGCACCTTATTAGGAAAATATGGAGAAGAAGGCGATCGCTTGATTTTTAAAATTCTAAACAGTGGCGATAAGGTAAAAAAGGCAGATACCGAAGCATTAGCCACAGGCAACCTAGCTAAATTCTCGAACTCATTAGCCGAAAAAGCACTTAGATACGATCTAACTGTTCCTTTTGCCCGCTATGTTGTACAACATCAAAACGAAATTGATTTTCCGTTTAAAAGATACCAAATACAACCTGTATGGAGAGCCGACAGACCTCAAAAAGGTCGCTACAGAGAGTTCTACCAATGTGATGCTGATGTTGTAGGCAGTACTTCTTTATGGCAGGAGGCCGATTTTATCCAATTATACGATAGTGTTTTTGCAAAACTGCAACTACAAGGAGTAACTATCAAAATGAATAACCGCAAAATACTATCTGGTATTGCTTCGGTGATCGGAGCTAGTGACAAATTAATCGACTTTACTGTTGCTTTAGACAAATTAGACAAGATTGGAGAAGAAGGCGTAAAGAAAGAAATGATCACTAAAGGGATTGACGAAACTGCTATCGAAAAAGTACAACCTCTGTTTAATTTTAAAGGTAGCACCTCTGAAAAACTAACACAACTTAAAACCCTACTACAAGACTCTGAAGAAGGATTAAAAGGAATCGAAGAGTTAGAATTCATTATACAAACCACTGAGCAAACCCCGCTAGCTGCTGCTACACTAGATCTAGATGTAACACTAGCACGTGGCTTAAATTACTACACTGGGGCAATCTTTGAAATCAGCGCTCCTGAAACTGTAAAAATAGGGTCGATTGGTGGCGGTGGACGCTATGATGACTTAACAGGCATTTTTGGACTTAAAAATGTAAGCGGCGTAGGAATCTCTTTTGGACTGGATAGAATTTATCTGGTACTTGAAGAGTTAGATCTATTTCCAGAAACCGTAAACAACACTACCAAGGCATTATTTATCAATTTTGGCAAAGAAGAAGCACTTTACTGCCAAAAAGCTATTTTACACCTTAGAAAAAACGGAATCACCGCTGAACTGTACCCTGATGAGGCTAAAATGAATAAGCAAATGAAATTTGCTAACAAGAAGCAGGTAGCCTATACCATACTTGCTGGTACTAGCGAAATCGAAAAAGAACAATATACAGCAAAAAACATGACTACTGGAGAACAAACAGTAGTAGACCTAACTACACTTACCGACGTATTACAATAAACAACAACACTCTTTTTCCAAAGATTAAACAAAAGAAGAAAACATAATTCATAAAAAAAAACGCTCCAAAAGGGAGCGTTTTTCATATATACAATTTAATATATTATTGTATTATTTCTGTGCTACTACTTCAAAAGTTAATGGAGCAATAACTGTTCTATGCAAACGAATTGAAGCCTCATACTGACCTAATCGCTTGATAGTTCCTCCTGGTACAGTGATAAATTTCTTTTCTAATTCTACACCTTCTGCAGCCAATGCTTCAGCAACATTAGCATTAGAGATAGAACCAAATAATTTTCCAGCACCACCTGATTTAGCAGAAATTTTGATTTCGAAACTAGCGATTTGTTTTACTACCTTCTCTGCATCTTCTACTAATTTCTTTTCTTTAAATGCACGCTGCTTAAGCGTTTCATTCAATACTTTCTTTGCAGAAGCTGTCGCTAATACCGCAAGTCCTTGAGGAATTAAAAAGTTACGTCCATAACCGTTTTTCACCTCTACTACATCGTCTGCGAATCCTAGATTCTCAACGTCTTTCTTTAATATAAGTTCCATACTATTATGACTTCTCTTTATTTTAATAAATCTCCAACGTATGGCATTAATGCTAAGTGTCTTGCTCTTTTAACAGCTACACTCACTTTACGCTGATACTTTAACGACGTTCCTGTAAGACGACGTGGTAATAATTTACCTTGCTCATTTACGAATGCCATTAAGAAATCTGGATCTTTATAATCAATATATTTAATTCCAGATTTTTTGAAACGACAATACTTCTTAGTTTTTGAAGTATCTATGTTTAGAGGAGTAAGATATCTGATCTCTCCGTCTTTTTTTCCTTTAGCTTGTTGCTCTATAGATGACATAAATTAAGCTTTTTGTTTGTTTCTGTTTCTTCTTTTCTCTGCCCAAGCAATTGCGTACTTATCTAACTTTACAGTTAGGTAACGCATTACTCTCTCATCTCTTCTGAACTCTACTTCTAGCGCATTTATCGCTTCTCCTGGTACAGTATACTCAAAAAGATGGTAGAAACCACTTTTTTTGTGCTGAATGGCATATGCTAGCTTTTTCAGCCCCCAGTCTTCTTTTGATATCATCTTGGCGCCGTTAGAAACAAGAATGTCTTCGTATTTCTTAACTGTTTCCTTTATCTGCTCTTCAGATAAAACGGGATTCAAGATGAAAACAGTTTCATATTGATTCATAAAATCTAAATTTAATTAAAATTGGGTGCAAAAATAACACTATTTTTTAAAATATTCAACAAACTCTACAAGAGAGTAAATAATAAAGTGTGACTAACAATAGACAAGTCTTCAGTTTATCGTTAAAAAACACAATTGATCGACAAAATACACAAAACCATTTAGATTCAGATAATTTTTGAGTACTATTGTATTATCCTAAATTTAAAAAAATGAAAAAACCTTTACTCAAATGCGCAGTAGTAGATGATTCCAATATGCAACGTCTTGCGATTACTCAATTAATAAGAAAACAACCTCAATTAGAGCTGGTGGGAGAATGGGGCAACGCTATCGAAGCAAAGAATAGATTACTAGATGTAAACACGGATGTACTATTTTTAGACATAGAAATGCCTGTGTTAAATGGATTTAATCTTCTTGATCATTTAGAAGATAAGCCACATGTTGTCATTGTTACTGGGAAATCAAAATATGCGCATAAAGCTTTTGATTATAATGCGATAGATTTTTTAAAAAAACCTTTAAAATCAAGTCGTTTTTCTATGACCATTGATAAGCTTTTACAGGCTGATCATTTACACAAAAGAATTGAAGCAGAAAAAAATAGCCCCTCGATATTCATAAAAAGTGGTTTAAAAGAATACAAGGTTTATTTGCAAGACATTTTACATATATCCGCAATGGGAGATTTTGCAAAAATTCATCTAGAAAAAAGTACTCCTTTAGTTGTGACTGGTACGATGACTTATTTAGAATCATTATTACCCAAACAATATTTTTTTAGAGTCCATCGATCATTTATCGTAAATCTGGAAAAAATAGAACGTTTTACTGCCAATTATTTGGAAATTAAAAACGAGGCTATTCCCATTAGTAGACAAAAGAAACAAAAATTAAAAGATATTTTAAAGTCTATTTAATAATATAAATCCTAAAAAATTATTTACACCTAACTCTCATAAAAGTAATTCGACCAATGACATTTAAAGCTTCAAAAAAAACGAAATTTATCATTTCGACGAAACACATTTTTTATCGACAAAAAGCGTGAAATGTTTGTTCAACTAAGATATATTCATTAATATTGTATTGAATATTAACCTATGCATGTGGAACAATCTCAATTAAAATGTGCTGTAGTCGATGATTCCCGCCTTCAGCGACTCGCAATAGTGAAGCTAATAGATGAACATTCTTCATTGGAATTAGTGGCTGAATGGAACAATGCCATTGAGACGAAGAACGGATTATTAGACACACCAGTAGATCTCTTATTTCTAGACATTGAAATGCCAATTCTCACGGGATTTGACTTATTAGATGACTTAGAAAACAAACCTCATATCATCTTTGTTACAGGAAAAACAAAGTATGCTTTTAAAGCTTTTGATTATGATGCTATAGACTATCTTAGAAAACCGCTAAAGAAAGAGCGCTTTAATGCTGCTGTAGAGAAAGCATTAAGCATGTCTCGATTAAATTCGGAACAAGCTGCTATAGAAGATGACGATTATATCTTTGTGAAAAGCAACTTGAAAAAACGTAAAATATTTTTAAATCAACTAAAGTATGTAGAGGCATTAGGTGATTATGTAAAATTAATCATGGAAGACGGTGATCCTATCGTAGTACTAGCTACTATGAAATCTTTCGAAGCTGAATTACCAAGTGATCGTTTCCTAAGAATACATAAATCATATATCGTTAATCTAGACAAAGTAGAGCGATACAATAGTAGAAACATCGAAATAGCGGATGAAAAAATCCCTCTGAGTAGACACAAAAAACATTCGCTTATAGAAGCGCTAAATAACTAAACTCTAAAGAAATTAATAAAAAAAGGTACCCATTATCGGTACCTTTTTTTATACCCAAAATTTAACCAACTTCTTTCTTATACTACGATATCTAAAACAATCCCTATAGTCACCTCATTAATAATTATCTACATTAATAATGATACGCACTCCTGTAAATTCTTTGATACTCTTAAATGAATGATTAATTTTATGAATTGCCTGCTTTGTTTTAGCCAATGACTGCCCGTTTGGGATTTTGATTAATATATTTTTATGATACTGATTACGAATTCTAGAAATAGGTGGAAACTCTGGTCCTAACACTTGTGTTTTAAAAACCATACGTAGTGATTTTGCAAACCATAAACTAGCATCATTAACTCGATTATAATCCTTGTGCTTAGTGGTTATTTTAATCAACCTATGTAATGGAGGATATTTGTATTGATGACGTTCTTCTAGTTGATCTTTATACATACCCGAATAATCATTAACAGACACCTGCTGTAGTATTTGATGATAGGGATTAAACGTTTGTATCAGTACCTTTCCTCTTTTCTTAGTTCTTCCTGCCCTACCCGATACCTGTTGCATCAACTGATAACTGCGTTCATGTGCTCTAAAATCTGGAAAATTAAGTAGATTATCCGCATTCATGATCCCTACTAATGTTACATTCCTAAAATCCAATCCTTTGGTGAGCATCTGTGTCCCAACCAAAATATCGATCTCTCCTTCTTCAAACCGATGAATGATTTTTTCATATCCATGTTTTCCTCGTGTAGTATCTTGATCCATTCGATCAACAACATGGTCTGGAAATAATTCTTTAAGCTCGTTTTCTATTTGCTCTGTCCCAAAACCTTTAGTCGATAAATCGACACTATGACACGCCATACATTGTTTTTGCATCGCAATATAATACCCACAATAATGACATCGGAGTTGATTTCGATAATGATGATATGTTAAGCTTACATCGCAATTAGGACATTGCGGAGAGTGCCCACAAGTGGTACATTCTACAATCGGCGAATACCCTCTTCTATTTTGAAAAAGAATGATTTGTTCCTTTTCTTTCAGCGCCTCTTGCATAGCGACCAATAGTGTATCACTAAAATGCCCAGTCATCTCTTTGCGCTTGTATTTTCTTTTAATGTCTACCAAATTAATATCTGGCATCAGTACATTCCCATGCCTACGCGTAAGCTGTACTAAACCGTATTTTTCTTGCTGTGCATTGTAATAAGACTCTAAGGAAGGTGTTGCCGAACCTAATACCACTTTTGAGGTAAATATATTAGCTAATACAATTGCTGTGTCTCTAGCTTGATATCGAGGTGCTGGATCATATTGCTTATAAGAGCCTTCATGCTCTTCATCTACAATGATCAACCCCAGATTAACAAACGGCAAAAAAACTGCCGATCTAGCTCCTATAATGACTTTGGGAGTTCCTGCATTTTTGACAGCATTCCATGCTTCTACTCGCTCATTAACCGAAAACTTAGAATGATACACCACTAGCTTATCTCCAAAATACAATTGCAGCCTACTAATTAATTGTGTAGTCAGGGCTATTTCTGGCAATAAGTATAGTACTTGTTTCCCTAAAGCCAATTGAGCTTCGATCAATTTTACATAAATCTCCGTTTTACCCGATGATGTCACTCCATGCAATAAACAGACATTGTGATGAGAAAAACTAGTATTAACCTCCTCTAGTGCTTTTGCTTGATATTCATTTAATGTTTTTGACGAGTTTGTCTCTATTTCATCAAATACAATTCGATCAGTTTGCTTAGCATACACTTCTAAAATACCTTTAGTTTCTAAAGATTTAATAACAGAAGTACTACTAGTAGCTGCTTTCACCAACTCTTTAACCTTGATAGGCTTTTGCTGCTTCGCTTGTAACACAAAAAGACGCATTAATACCTCTTTTTGTTTAGGAGCACGTGTCATGGATGCTAACAGCGTCTTTAACGCTTCTTCCTCTTCATAGTTCGCATGTAGCTTTACATATTTGACCATTTTAGGCCTATACTGCTCATACAATTCTTCCTGAACAGTCACTACCTTTTTTTCTATCAATTTTTTAATAACTGGCAGTACGCTTTTCTTTCCTAGAATACTCATAACTTCCTGTATCCTCAGCACACTCTGATGCTGCAATGCTTCATAGACCAAAAATTCATCATCTTTTAGCATTTCTTCTACTACTACCGCATTTTCATTGCGTAAGATGATCGTTTCACTTTCTAACAAAAAAGCACTTGGTAATGCTGCTCGCATTACTTCTCCTTTGGTACACATATAATAAGAGGCAATCCAAGACCACAACTGTATTTGTTCTGAAGTGATGATTGCTTCTTCATCTAAAATATGTTCTATATCCTTGGCTTCATAAACTAATGGTGGGGTCTGATGAATCCTAAGTACCAATGCCGCATACACTTTACTTTTTCCAAACTGTACTGCTACACGCATTCCTGGTTGCAAAAAAGCAGCTTCATTTTTATTTACAGCATAGGTAAACTCTTTGTCTAAAGGAATGGGAAGGATTACATCTATAAAATATGCCATAAATTCTACTGCTATTCATCTATAATTGTATGAGTGCATAAAGATACCATATCCATCGTGCTACACAAACATATAATGTAGGATCTCACAAAAAAAGCCTCATCGCATCCGACAAGGCTTTACTACATATAGAGATGGTTCTATTAACCGTTCTTTCCTAACATTCCTCCTTTTATCATCTTACAGGCTGGCTCATTACCCAACCAAATTTTAAAAAGTGCGTATTTAAAGTCTCTTCCTTCAATATACCCCATTTCTTCTCCATTTTTAAAGGTACGGATGCCCTTTCCTTTGATATATACCATATCGTAATAATCATTAATTTGGGTACTAGCATCAAACATTTCCAAAAACTTAGTAATTCTGGCATCTAAGTTTTCTGTATTACCAAACATTGCATCTTCAAATCCTTTAAGAAACACTTTCTTCATACGATTATTCGTCACTTTCTTATTATTTATTTGCAATCGAATGGCCATACTTTCATCTGCATCCAATACAGCTCTGTCATTACTATATTTGTTTACAGTATATAATCCTCCAGAGTACGTTTCTACTCCTAATACTTTGCGTATCCCTCCTCCATTAAGTGTTAACTCTTGTTCTTCAAAAGTTACTTTATATGGAAATACTGCGCTACCTACTCTTATCTGTGCCACAGCAAGGGTAGTAATCATCAATACTAAAATAAGGGTAATTGTTTTTTTCATAAGTTTACTTTTTGTTATTAAATTAGTTGCTGTTTTTATCAAATACTAACACTGTTGTATACTATTTTTTACTTTAAAAAAGGTAGTTATGTGATTTTTTCCCATTTTTTTCTACTACAGTACTACCTTATGCTACAAATATTACTTTTAATGAATGCACTTATAACTGGTTTAAAGTCCGTATAAAACTCACTAAGTGATGGTTTTTAGTAACATTAGGTACTTATGACATCATAGTAAACGCTATGCATATTTATTGAAGTGATTTAATCCTTTTATAATTTGCTATAAAAACGATCTTTTGCACTCAAATTTTGTGATTTTTGAGTTATACGGCGCTGCTATGCTACAAAAGAAACTACCATATAAACAAAAAAACAGCTATATGAAATTACAAATAGCTGTTATATGTTTCGATTTTCTTAGGTTATTTATTACTGAAGTCCTAACATTCCTTTCTTTACATCTTCACTTGCAGGTTCATCACCTAACCAGATTTTAAATAAAGCATATTTAAAGTCTCGTCCTTTAATAACACCTAACTCTTTTCCATTTTTAAAAGCTTTTACACCTTCATCCTTAATATAGGCGATATCAAAAATATCATTCCTCACAATAGGCTCATTAAAGAACTTAATGAATTTACTAATTCTATCTTGTAATGGTTTAGTATTTCCAAAAGTAGCTTTTTCAAAACCGTCTTTCACTGCTTTGATCATTTTCTTTTGTGTTACAAAACCTGAAACTATATTCAATTTAATAACCATAGTTTCGTCTGCATCTAATATCTTTAAAGGGTCTTTAGATTTTTTCTGCAAATACAACCCGCCAGCATACAAATCTATCCATAACATAGATCGTATTCCTGCTCCATTTAGTTTTAAATCTACTTCTCCAAAACTTTCTTCATAAGGTAGTACTGCTTTACCTACTCTTATCTGTGCATTGACAGCCGTCATTGATAGTACAACAACCAACAATAAAATTACTTTTTTCATTAGTGCTAGGTATTTTTTTAGGGACAATTAATATTTTGTTTTATTTCCATAAATGTAATGTATTCTCATTTAGAACACATTATATTTAAAAATTTGTAAGAAAACAAGCCTTTTACCATCAAAATAGCATTATTTAATTAAAAAGCCCCCAACATTTCGCCTTTTAATCCTTTATCTGCAGGTTTATCTCCTATCCAAATATTAAACAAGGCTTTTTTGAAGTCCATTCCTTCTACATATCCTTTCTCTACCCCATCTTTATAGATCACACTTCCTTTTCCTTTTTCATAAACGATATCATAAATTTGTCCAGCTTCTATTTCTTCTTTTATAAAACCTACAAAGCGGCTGATCCTATCATCTAATGCTTTTGTATTTCCATTAGTAGATTTCTCAAAACCTTCTTTCAATGCATTGACCATTTTACTTCTAGACATCATACCTGATAGAATATGTAATTTAATTGCCATAGTTTCATCTGCTGCTGCAATTTTAGAAGCATCAGCGCTTTTTTCTTTTAGGTATAATCCCCCTGCATAAATATCGAAAAAGAATTTTTCTCTCATTCCTGCTCCATTAATCACTAATTTTTGTTCCTGAAAAGTTACAGTATTAGGTAAGGTAGCGTCTCCGACTTTTACTTGCGCTTTCGCTGCCATTACCGTTACAAAAGCAATTAATAGTACATGTATTCTATTCATAATCATAATTAAAGTTATATAAAATCTTTGTGATAATAGCCTTTTTATTTCTTCTGTAAAGTCCTTTTTTACAGAAACCATAAAAAATGAGCTATTTTTCTTAAATATATTAAAAATTTTTCTTCAATTTAATAAGTGATGCATTCAATTCAAAACCTAAGAGTAATAAATTTGCATTTAGCCATATATAGAGCATTAGAATCAGCATTGCCCCTATAGATCCATACAATTTATTGTAATTAGAAAAATTATCGATATAAATCCCAAACAAATACGTAGTCACAATCACTAGTATGGTAGTCATAAAAGCTCCTGGCGAAAAAAAACGATGCATTCTCCCTTCTGCAGTGCCAAAATAAAACAGGATCGCTACAATCAGAAAAATCATTAGTAAAAACAATCCGTACTTGCCTAATTGCAACCAGAAGATGGTATTATCCACAACTCCAAAACCTTCTAACTCTGTCAATAAATAACTGAAATACAGTATCACTACTACAGTGATAACCAATAATAATGCCACAATAATTGAAACCCCTAAAGCGACAATGTATTGCCTTACAAAACTACGATTCAATGTCACATGATACGAATATTCAAAACCTGAAAAAACAGCATTAATACCATTGGTCATTAAGAAAATGGATAACACAAAAACAGTAGACAATAATCCTCCGCTTGGATGTGAGGCTATATCATTATAGATTTCTTCAAAAAAAAGTCGAGATTGATCAGGTAATGCAGTAGCTATAAATTCAAAAAACTCTTCCTGAAATCCCGCTATGGGAATCACTGGAATCAAGTTCAGTAGAAATAACAGAAATGGAAATAACGACATGAAAAAACTCCACGAAATAGAACTCGCTCTCGCAGAAAAAGTTCCTTTTACAATTCCGATCGTATAAATTTCTATTAAATCATATACAGAAAGTCCTTCAAAACCCGGTAGAATTATTTTTTTTCCAATAGCGACCAATACATTGATCAATGGAATTTTATTTAGCTTCTCCTCTACTGGTTTAGACATCGTTATACTGCTTTGAGGCTAAGATCTAGATTGTATACTGAATGGGTTAAGGCGCCACTACTAATATAGTCTACTCCACACTCGGCATAAGCCCGTATGGTATGCTCATTAATCCCCCCACTAGATTCTGTAAGGCAGGTATCTCCGATCATAGCTACCGCTTTCTTAGTATCCTCATAATTAAAATTATCGATCAAAATACGGTATACCCCTGGAGTCTGTAGAATTTCTGCGATCTCATCGAGATTACGGGCTTCTACTATAATTTTTAAATCTCTATTGGTAGCAGCCAGATATGCTTTTGTTTTTTCAATCGCTTTTGTAATTCCACCTGCAAAATCAATATGGTTATCCTTCAGCATAATCATATCATACAAGGCAAAACGATGATTTTCGCCACCCCCAATAGTTACTGCCCACTTCTCTAGCGCTCGTATGCCTGGAGTTGTTTTTCTAGTATCCAAAATTTTAGTATCCGTACCTGCCAATAATTGTACAAAATGATGGGTCTTAGTAGCAATCGCACTCATTCGCTGCATCGCATTAAGCACTAAACGTTCTGCTTTTAGAATAGATTGCGAGCGTCCTGTAACATAAAATGCAATATCCCCATGTGATACCTTCGTACCGTCTTCTATCAATACTTCTACTTGCATTTCTGGATCTACATATGCAAAAACTCGCTGTGCAAACGCTACTCCTGCTAATATCCCTTCATCCTTGACCAATAATTTTGCTTTACCAACCACTGTATCCGGAATACATGCCAATGAACTGTGATCTCCATCTCCAACATCTTCTCTGATGGCATTGGCTATGATAAGTGCTATTTCTTTATCGAACTGAGTTTTTGTAATCATATGATATGGTTATTTTTGCTAAAGTAAAAAAAGTAGCGATAAGTACGAAAATAGCAGTAAAAACAAACACCAAAATGACCATAAAACTTATTGCCATTGGCAAAACCGATCATAAACAACTCGATCAGATGCTCCAAGAGTATATTAAACGACTTGGATTTTATATCAAATTCAATTTTGAGATCATCCCTGATATCAAAAATGCTAAAAACCTAAGCCAAGCACAACAAAAGGAAAAAGAAGGCGCTCTTATCTTAGCCAAAGTACACACTGCAGACACTTTAATTCTATTAGATGAAAATGGAAAACAATACGACTCTGTAACCTTTTCTGATGTATTACAAAAACATATGAATAGTGGTATCAAGCAATTAATCTTCGTCATAGGAGGACCTTATGGATTTAGCCCCGATGTCTATCAGCGTGCCAATGGAAAACTATCCTTGTCCAAAATGACATTTTCACATCAGATGATTCGCTTGTTTTTTGTAGAGCAGCTATACAGAGGCTTTACCATACTCAGAAACGAGCCGTATCATCATCGATAAGACCTTAGAAAACTCTAAAATAATCCCTTTTCTAATTTTCATTACAGCAGTCAAGTAAGTACATTTGTTTACAGATTTAACAAACCCTCTATACATGCTTTCTTTTTTAAAACTCATCAGAATCGATAATTTGCTACTCATTGCCTTTGCGCAATTGTGCATTAAATACGGATTACTAGCTCCGTTTGAAGTCGCTACTACACTCGATTTTTTCGGAATAGTATTACTTATCATTGCTACCATCTTATTAGTTGCTGGCACAAATATTATGCAGTATATACAAGCTAGCAATTTTCGTCACAAGCACGATACTCCCATAATATTCTCCGAAAAAAAAGCATACAACCTATTTATTATTACCAATGTACTTAGCGTAGCCGTAGGCTTTTATCTATCCTATAGCATTAACAGCCCTAAGTTTGCAGCGCTATTTATTATCATTTCGGGCATCCTGTACATGTATGAAACCTACCTAAAAGAAATCGTAGTTGTTAAAAACCTACTGATTGCCAGCCTTACGGCACTCGTCCTGATTGCTGTAGGGATTTTTGATATTGCACCAGCGATTACTTCCGAAAATCAACCTACACAAAAAGTATTTTTTATGATTCTGGTAGATTACGCGATATTATGTTTTGCACTTATCATTATTAGAGAGTTGGTAAAAGATTGCATCAATAGCGATCAGGATTATAACAGAGGACTACAAACTATTCCCATCGTATTAGGTACAGCTAGAACTGCCAGCCTCATCGCGATACTCACTTTAATCCCTATAGGCATGGTTGTATATTACTGCTATACCTATTTATTTCATAACACCATAGCAGTAATCCTAGTATTAGCATTTATCATTGCACCGCTACTAGTGATAAGCATCAAAGCATGGGGATCTAATAGCCAAAAAGATTTTAAAACACTCAGTCTATTGCTAAAAGGTGTATTGTACACCACAGCTACCTCCTTATTATTATACCAATTCATTTTAGCCTAAACTATGTTACAGCAATTACTCAAAGATCGAAATATCATTCTTGCTTCGGGATCTCCTAGGAGGCAGCAATTTTTTAAAGATCTAGGACTCGATTTTACCATTCAAGTCAAAGATACTGAAGAACGATACCCAGAACACCTACAGCGCACTGCTATTGCAGAATATCTAGCCCAGCTCAAAGCAAACGCCTTTACAGACTTACAACCCAACGATATTCTAGTAACTAGCGATACCATTGTATGGCATAAAAACCAAGCACTCGGCAAGCCCAAGGATGCAGCAGAAGCCAAAAATACACTCGCGCAATTATCCAATGACACGCATCAAGTCATTACAGCCGTATGTTTTAGAACTACCAAAACTACCAAAACCATTCACCAAGTCAGCAATGTTACCTTTAAAGCGTTAACCGCCGAAGAGATCGCTTATTACGTAGACACCTTTTCTCCACTGGATAAAGCAGGTGCTTATGGCATTCAAGAATGGATTGGATATATAGGTATCACACATATCGATGGTAGTTATTTTAATGTCATGGGACTTCCCGTGCAACTTGTTTATGAAACGTTAACACAATTAGCCACTTCATAGCTTTATCGTATCTTAGTAGGTATAGAATTGATGATTTTTTTGATGGCGTCCGAGCGGGCTATCCGTTGCAATTCCTCGCCCTCCTAAGGTCGGGCTGTGGGATTTCCACTGCTATCCCTGACGCAAAATAATATACACATACTGCTATGAAAACACTCCCTTTTATTTTTGGAATCCTTAGTATACTATTATTTATTGCTTGTAACACCGCTACCAACCCTACAGTAGAGTCCACCGCCATAGCCGCTGTAGTACCGACAAAACCCACTAGCCTACCTACTCCTATTCCATTATCTACTGACTTTAAAAAATACTGGTATGCGGGCAAAGCTGAAATCACCTCCTATGAATTACAGCAAGCTCGCTATGGAGAGCTTCGCAGTGGAAAGGCTGTATTGATATACGTTACCGAAGATTTCCTACCCACTAAACAGGTTAAAGCAGATTACCCAAACGATAATAATATCCCTGTACTAAAACTCAATGCTACCAAAAAATTTACTACAGGAATATATCCATACTCCATTATGCAAAGCACCTTTTATCCTGTGGCTGTTAATCAGCATGCTATCAAAGTATCTAGTTCTATGCAAGAATGGTGCGGACATATGTATACACAACTGAATAACAGAGAGCAGTTCGATATCCTATCGCATTCTTATTTTCAGGGAGAGGCAGATCAGCAATTTTCTGTAGAGAAGCAAGTACTCGAAAATGAATTATGGAATCAGATACGAATACAGCCTGCTACACTACCCACAGGTACACATCAGGTAATCCCTTCTTTTGAATTCTGTAGGCTACGACATAAAGCAATCAAAGGCTACCAAGCTACCATTACCAAAACAATAGAAAACGACATGACTCGGTACACGCTAAACTATCCCGAACTCGATCGTACGCTTAGCATTGTATTCCAAACTAATTTTCCGCATCAAATCCAAAGTTGGACAGAAACCTATCGTAGTGGTTTTGGTACAACTGCGCAAAAAATGACCACTACAGCAATTAAAATCAAAAGTATACAATCGGACTATTGGGATAAAAATGGAAATCAAGATGCTATCTTACGAAATGAACTTGGATTGTAGTATTTTTACACAAAAGTCACTGAAGTAGTTTAATCACTTCATACTATAGAATTTATAAAAACACATATTCATGAAACTAACAGAAGCTGAAATCATCAGTAAACTCGAAACCATAGAAGGCTGGGAATATGAAGACAATGCGATTCATACTTCTTTAGAGTTTGAAAATTTTAAAGATGCTTTTTCTGCCATGTCTCGTATTGCTTTTGAGGCAGAGGCACTAAATCACCACCCAGATTGGTCTAATGTGTATAATGTGATCGATATTAGTTTGTCTACACATGATGCTGGTGGCGTAACTGAAAAAGACTTTGCATTAGCCAGAGCCATCGATACTATTGTAGAAGAAGAATAATTCGTATAAACAAAAACGTATACAAATGCGTTAGGGATAGTAGTGGAAATCCCGCAGCCCGACCTTAGGAGGGTGAGGAATTGCAACGGATAGCCCGACCCCCGACCTAAGAAGGGGGTAACGCCCTAAGTACACAAAAAAATAACTGTGCTGTATATCCATTTGTGAAACACTAGGTTTCTACTTATGTTTGTATACATATTTTTAAAACTAGATTATGGGAAGAGCTTTTGAATTTAGAAAAGCACGTAAAATGAAACGTTGGTCAGCCATGGCCAAAGCATTTACTAGAATAGGTAAAGATATAGTAATGGCCGTAAAAGAAGGCGGCCCTGATCCAGCATCAAATTCACGTCTTAGAGCCGTGATCCAAAATGCGAAATCGGTAAATATGCCCAAAGATAATATCGAACGTGCCATCAAAAAAGCTTCTGACAAGGATCAAGGAGATTATAAAGAGGTACTTTTTGAAGGGTATGCACCACATGGTATCGCTATTTTGGTAGAAACTGCTACGGATAATAACAATAGAACGGTAGCGAATATCCGTTCTTACTTTAATAAATGTGATGGAAATCTAGGAACTTCTGGTTCTGTAGAATTTATGTTTGATCATACTTGTAATTTTAGAATCAATGCTGAAGGACTAGACCCTGAAGAACTAGAATTAGAATTCATTGATTACGGCGCAGAAGAGGTCTTTAAAGATGAGGATGGTATCTTAATTTACGCTCCGTTTGGAAGTTTTGGAGCGATCCAAAAAGAATTAGAAAGTAGAGATATAGAAATTTTATCTTCTGGTTTTGAACGAATTCCGCAAGTCACGAAACAACTAACACCTGAACAGGTTGCAGATGTAGAGAAACTACTAGAAAAAATCGAAGAGGATGATGACGTACAAAACGTGTATCACACCATGCAAGAGTCTGTTGCTTAATAACAAATAGTAATACAGAAAAAAGCTGCTAAAAAAGCAGCTTTTTTTGTTATGTAGTGATACTTTCTGCGACTTATTAAAAAACAATGTTTTTATGAGACACGCATTACTGCTGATAGGCATGTTCATCTTTAGTGGAATACATGCACAAGAAATGACCAATAGCACTCTAGGAAATATTATTACCAGACAGGCTGATACTGTATCAGGAATTAGTGGCAATTGGCAATTTATGTACAAAGAAACTCCTATGCTATGCATTACTGATAGTGCGAATAATAGAATGCGTATCATAGCGCCTATTACTGAAGCTGCTAATATGGATAAGGATTTACTTTTGGATGCGATGACTGCTAATTTTCACTCTGCACTAGATGTAAAATATGCGATCTCTAATAATATTGTATGGTCTGCTTATGTACACCCTCTTAAGGAATTAAGTACAGAGCAGGTAGAAAGTGCAATTAGTCAGGTATATCTAGCCGCAGCTACCTTTGGCACTACATTTTCTAGCACAGAATTGCTATTTGGAGCTGGAGCATTAGAAAAGCAGAATACAAAGAAAGAAGAAAAAACTGCACCGACGACGATACCAGAAGAAGAAACAAGAAAATTTTAAGCTTCTCTAGAGAAACTATACTCGGGTACTTTTCCTTTTACGTCTTTAAAAAAGCTATACATATATTCGAAATCAGCTTCTACATCATCTGTAGGATAAAAAGGAGGTGAAATCACATTTTGTTTTCTCCCAAAATCAAATGTAATTAATATAATCGGGATATTGGCTGCTTTGGCAATGTAGTAGAATCCTGTTTTCCATTCTGTCACTTTTTTTCGAGTACCCTCAGGAGCAATAGTAACACGTAGTTCATCTCTTTGCTCAAATATTTTAGCTATCGCCTCTACTTTATTCTGACCAGGAGTTCTATCCAATGGAATACCTCCTACCTTTCTAAAATACCATCCGAATGGCCATTTAAATAATTCTTTTTTTCCTATAAAGCTTATTTTTACACCTGCTACTTGGCGTATTAGCAATCCTATATAAAAATCATGCCAACTCGTATGTGGCACCGCTACTACTATACATTTCTTAACAGTATCCTGACTAAAATTACCTACCATCTTCCATTTAAGGATATTGTGATAAATAAAAGATGATAGTTTTCTCATTATTTTCTAGTCAATATACGTATTATAGTTGCTTATATAAAGCTTTTAACACATCAGCATTGATTACTTCTTGCCAATTTTCTCCTAATGCATTTTCCCACAATGGCACTAATCCTAGTGCTACTGTTGCCATTGTATCTAACTGTTCTTCTGTCACATCTGCACAAACTCCTTTAGGAAGCTCTATCCCATGTACCTCCTTCATTTTCTTAAAGACAGCTACTCCTTCTGGATAGTACTCTCCTAATTTATCAAACACAATACAGTTACCAATACCATGCTTGGTTCCTAATACATAAGCCAATCCATAACTCATCGCATGGGCGATTCCTACCTGAGAATATGCAATACTCATTCCTCCATGCCATGAGGCCATCATTAACTTTGCGTCTGCTTCTTCTTTAGATAATGTGCTATCTAGAAAAATTTCTTTACATAACTCTAATGCTTTCTCTCCATAACTCTGACTAAAAGCGTTTAGGTACGTCCCATCTAATGACTCTACACAGTGTATATAACAATCCATCCCTGTATAAAACCACTGATCTTTAGGAACATCTATGATCAGCGCTGGATCTAATAATACTTGATCAAAAGGTGTATAATCAGAATTGATTCCTAATTTCTTTTCTGGTCCTGTAAGTACCGTAGTTCTAGAAACCTCTGCCCCTGTTCCTGATATGGTAGGGATTCCTACATGATACACTGCTTTATTATGCACCAAATCCCATCCTTGATAATCCGTGGCGCTACCTGGGTTGGTAAGCATAATGGCTACTGCCTTGGATAAATCCAACACAGACCCACCTCCAATTCCAATAATTCCACTAGGCAAAGCAGCAAATTCAGCTTTTAAAGCTGTTACCAGATCATCTACCTGACTTGTTTTTGGTTCGTGCTTTGTAGATACATATATAATTTCATCACTACCAATAAGCTGAATTCTATCTTCTATAAACCTTTTATTATTCTCGAAGACATCATCTATCAAATAGATAAATGGTGCATTTTCTTTTCTTTCTGCACTAATAATATCTACTAATTGATCAAAAGATCCATTCCCAAATACAACACGAGGTACCATTGGAAAGTTTTTATGCGTAGTCTTTTTTTCAGATGTTGTTATTTTGGGGGTTGTTTGCAATTCAGTGGCTTTGCTAATTAGTTGTTTGGCTTTTTCTAAATCCTCTGGAGTATCGATTTCTACCCCTTCATGTCGCGTTTCTACCATTTTAATGTTTTTACCGTACTCTAAGTATCTGATACATTCTATCTTTTCGGAAGCTTCTAGTGTTTTCATGGGTAGGCGGTAAAAATCTAGGATAGCTTGTTTTCTAAATGCATAAATTCCTTTATGCTTGTAATAGGTATGTTCTATTTCCTTATCTCTAGGATATGGTATAGGAGCTCTAGAAAAATAAAGTGCATAATTATCTTTATCGACAATTACTTTTACACTATTAGGATTTACAATATCATTCCAATCGTCTATGGGTGTCATTAGACTTGCTAAATCAATACGATCTGCATCTGGCTGATAAAAAACTTCCAATACTTTTTCTAGACTTTCTCGTTCTGTAAATGGCTCATCACCTTGTACATTAACGACTATATCTACATCCATATCTGCAACTGCTTCTGCAATCCGATCACTACCACAATCATGCTTTTTGATACTCATGATGGCTTGTCCACCATAGGCTGTTATTTCATCAAATATGAGCTCGCTATCTGTCACCACATACACATCATCAAATAACGAAGTATTTAATGCTGCTTCATACGTTCTGACAATAACACTTTTTCCTCCTAGATCCTGCATTAGCTTACCCGGAAACCGAGACGCTGCATATCTAGCAGGGATCATTGCGATAGTTTTCAGCTTAGTTTTATTCAAAATTGCTTGCTTTTTTGCAATGCCAAAAATAGTTTTTTTAAATCGATTATCAAGAAGAGCGAGAAAATAGTTTTCGATAAAGTTTTCTTAAACCAAAGAAGAGGAATATCAATAAGAATATTGCTAATGGGGCTGCAAAAATGGATGCTGTAGACATTACTGTAGCGGTTCCTGTTTCTACAGTAGCAATGATAGGATTAGCAATACCTCCAGTAACTACACTAGAGGCTGCTCTAGAAGTCCCCATAGTTCCTTTTACGGTAGCTGCTGTGCCCCCTCCTGCTATAATAGCTAATGTCCATGTAAGCATGGGACTTAAATCTACCAAGGTAGACATCATCACTGCGGTACCTGCAATTCCAGCCAGTGGCAATGCGATGGTATCTAACAGGTTATCAAACCAAGGAATATAATAAGCTAAAATCTCTATCACAGTGGCTACAGAAAGTAAGATAAGTGCTGTAATACTACCCACCCATTGCCAATTTTCATTTAGTGGTATGATCTGAAAATATGCCGCAATACTTACTGCTAATAAAGGTAAAAATACTCGAAACCCTACAGAAGCTGCTAATCCAACCCCTAAGCAAATACTTAAAATAATTTCTATCATCGTCGTTATGTCTATTAATTTTAAAATGAACTCATCTTGGTTTTTTCGGTTTCAGTGAAAAAACCAAGATGTTGTGACCAAATGCAGTATTTTTTTGTTTCATAACAGCATTGAAAAACTACAAATCACAAAATTTAGGCACAAAAGGATCTTTCTACAGCAGAATTATAAAATTTTACACCTATTCAATAAAAAAATCGTCTTTAAAACCTATTAAATATAGTTTGCGCTTTGCTCTCGTCACTGCTGTATATAACCATCTTATATAATCCTTACTAATACCATCTGGCAAATAAGGTTGTTCTATAAACACTGTATCCCACTGCCCTCCTTGTGACTTATGACAGGTGATTGCATACGAAAACTTGACCTGCAAGGCGTTAAAAAACTTATTATTCTTAACCCCCATAAATTTTTTATACTTTGAGGTTTCGTCTTCAAAATCCTTTAATACTTCTTGGTATAACTTATTAGATTCTTCATAGGTTAGAGATGGACTTTCAGATGTAAGTGTATCTAATAATAATACCGTCTCAAAAGGTTTCTGATCTGGATAATCGACCATCATTATTTTTACTTCTGCAAACCGAAACCCATACAATTCTTTAAAAGCATAGATTTCTAATATCTTAATAATATCACCGTTAGCTATAAAACCTGCTTCACTCTTAGTATCTAACCAGAAATAATTGTTTTTTACTACCATCAAATAATCTCCTGTAGATAATTCATCTTCTTGAAATAAAATTCTAGCTCTTATTTGCTGGTTATAAATATTAGCACGTTTATTTGATCGTAGTATGATTACTGATTCTTCATGGCCAGCAGTAGCATACGAATCATTTAATGCATCCATAATTTCATGTCCATCCGTTAGCCTCACTATATCTGTGTAATTCGTCACAGAAAACTGAAAAGTATCATAAAAACCATCATTATGTAATTCTCGGAGTGCTGTAGCATTCATTAAAATACCACTATCTGCTGCCTGACGTACTACTTCATCTAGTTCTATTTGGGTAACATCTTTTAGAAAACCTGTCGCCAATGTATCTGGGTCTAATGCTGGGCTTACCTCTAATTTTACAGGTGGTAGCTGTGCCGTATCACCTATAAATAATAATTTACAATTATGGCCTGAATACACATACAACATCAGATCATCTAGTAATGATCCGTTTTCGAATAACTTACTATCACTAGCCGTATCCGAAATCATAGACGCTTCATCTACTATAAAAATAGTATTACGACTCTTATTCTGTTTCAGCTGAAAAGCCATGCCCCCTTGTCCATTTTTTTTAGGATAATAGATGGCACGATGAATCGTTTGCGCTTGCCTTCCAGAATAATTACTAATCACTTTGGCCGCCCTTCCAGTCGGAGCCAGTAATGAAGAACTTAATTTCGCTTTCCATAAGTTCTTTACTAATGTTCCTATCAATGTGGTTTTTCCTGTACCTGCATATCCTTTGAGCAAGAAAACAGCATCTTTAGAGTTAGATAGTATAAAATTGGACAGTTTTTGTAATACAATGTCTTGTTTTAAGGTGGGTTCAAAAGGGAAATCATCTTTTAACAATTGATAAAATTCGGTTTCTCCCATTTACTTCAAAATATTCATTAGCGGAAATCTGTTAATAAATCAAAGATAGTAATGATTTTTTGGCTATAAACTTTTACGATTAAAAAAAAATTGTAGATTTGCGTTATACACTAATGTTTAAAAGCTAAATTATAAAATGAAAATTGTTATTCAATTAGTTCTATGGGTAATCGTAGGAATCTTAGGTTACTTGGTATTTAATTCTGTATACGGTAACGTAAAATTCGATAAACTTAAAGAAGGTAGATATCGTTTAGCTACAGAAAAGCTTAAAGAAATTAGAAAAGCAGAATTAGCATTTAGAACTGTTGAAGGAAGATTCGAAAAAGATCCTGCTAAATTAATTGCATTTATCGACACTGCTAAATTTACACTTACACAACGTAGAGACTCTAGTTTTGTTAGAATGAACAAAGTATTAGGTATCGAGGAGCCAATAGATACTGTAGTTGTCGACACATTAGGATACGCATCTGTAAAAGATTCTTTATTTAAAGATAGCAACAGCTACAAGAATATGATGACTGTACCTCTAGAAGGTAAAGATGAAAATTTCGAACTAGATGCTGGATTTATCGACAAAAACGGTATTAGAGTAGCTGTTTTCGAAGCTAAGGTTTCTAAAGATGTATTATTACATGATCAAAATAAAGATTATGTATACCAAGAGAAACAAGTACAATCTGTAGATGGTGTAAACGGAACACACCTTTCTGTAGGATCTATGATTGAAGTAAATACTACTGGTAACTGGCCTAAATCTTATGACACAGCTGACGAGCAAGAATAGTCCCAGTACTGACACCTATACATTGTCCATTCAGGTAAGCTTGAATGGACTTTCTTTTTGTACCACATCGAATGCTACAATCACACATGTAGAGGAAGATTATTTTGGTATTCAGCTATCGCCACAATTAGTATTGGATAAAATCAAATATACTTTTGATAAACATCCTGCATTACAAAAAAACTTTAGCCGAGTAGAAGTTATTTATCAGAATACTTTATACACTACTGTTCCTAAAGCTTTATTTACCTCTGAATTACTAAAGGAATACCTACAACACACTATTAAAGTTCTCCCCAATGACTTTATCGCTTATGATGAATTGGAACAACATGAAATGGTCATTGTGTATATTCCTTATACCAATATCAATAACTTTTTTTTCGAAACATTTGGTTCATTTACATACAAACACACCACCTCTGTACTAATCGATCAACTACTCTTAAAAGAGAAGAATACGACTCAAAAAACAATCTATGCACATATGACTGCAAAATCTTTTGACCTGATTGTTTTCAGCAAAGGAAAGTTATTATTATGCAATTCATACAATTATGAAACTGCACAAGATTTTATATACTATCTCATTTTTACAGCCGAACAATTACAATTTAACCCCGAAACTTTTTTATTACAGTTTTTAGGGGATATTCGTACAGATAGTGATTGCTACAAAATCGCCACTACATACATTCGTCATGTACAGATCGAAACTATTGACCTAAATATTACTCCTATTGTAGATAGCTCATTAGCTCATAAACATTTTATCTTACTCAGCACTTTTTAATTATGCGTATTATTTCTGGAATTCATAAAGGAAAACGATTACAAGCCCCTAAGAAACTACCTGTTAGACCCACAACAGACATGGCTAAGGAAGGATTGTTTAATATCTTAAACCATCATTATACCTTTTCTCAAATAGCTTTATTAGACCTTTTTGCTGGTACAGGAAACATTAGTTATGAATTTGCATCTAGAGGTACTACAGAAATCACAGCGGTAGATGCGCATTACGGATGTGTCGGTTATATCAGAAATACTGCCACAGCACTGGATTTTGAAATAGAAACCGTAAAAAGTGATGTGTACAGTTACCTAGAAAAAGTACATAGGAGTTATGATATTATTTTTGCAGACCCTCCTTATGATTTCACCAAGGAGCAATTCCAAAAAATAGCTGAATTGGTATTTGCACAACGATTACTAAACGAAGAAGGCACTTTAATTATCGAACATTCTAAGCATACAAACATAGAAGACACCCCCCATTTTGCGCATGCACGCAAATACGGTGGTTCAGTGTTTAGTTTCTTTGAATATTAATATATATTATTTTAGAATCTTATAGCTAACAAGCTATATTCAAGCATCTAATCACATCTTTACAGGCAGACATCACACATTAATAAACACAAAAAAGGTATTTAGCGAACTGCCAAATACCTTTTTTTATAGCATTGTAATTGTAACTATACTCTACATGAATTACAATTATCTAGAAAACTCCATTACAGAATTAAACTTTGCAACTATACCAAAAAAATCTACTTCTTGAGAAATTTTAAGGCGTAATTTAGTATCCGTTAATTCTTCGATAGTTAACTCAGTTGGCTCAGAAGCATCAAACTTTAATGAATCACAGAAGTGACACTTTTAAAAAAAACTTATTTCTGGATGGATTGGTAAATTACGCGTTGAATTTCTGATCGTATGTTATTAGAAATCAATTTGCGATTTGCAGAATCAGGAAAAGTTCTATTACTTAGGAAGACATACACAATCTCTTCTACAGGATCTGCCCATGTAAATGTGCCTGTAAAACCGCTATGACCAAAACTTTTTCTAGAAAGACATCCACAAGTAGGTCCTATTCTACCGAGCTGTGGTTTATCAAAACCAACTCCTCTTCTCACGTCTTTTTTGCAATAATAACAGGTATTAAATGCATCAATAGTCTTTGTTTTTATATACTGTTTCCCTCCATAATACCCTCCATTAAGATACATCTGCATGATCTTCACTACATCATTGGCATTGGCAAACAAGCCTGCATGCCCTCCAACACCTCCTAGCATAGCAGCTCCTTGATCATGTACATATCCATGTATAATTTCTTTTCTAAAAGCCTGATCATTTTCTGTAGGTACAATTCGTTGTTTTACAAACCTTTTTAACGGTAAGTAGCCTGTGTAATTAGCTCCTAAATTCCGATAAAAATGTTGTTGTGTCAACGCGTGCAAAGAGTTACCGTAGTGCTTCTCTACAAAGGATTTCATCAAATAGTACGGCAGATCACTATATTTATAACTCAGACGTTTGCGCAATTCACTGTCTTTAATACGCTGCATAATAGAATCCTTTAGATCATTACGCATATAGAGATGCTCTGTGACCGGTATAGAAAACGCATCTGACTTACGCTTTCGATAATATACTGTAGCAGGGTTAGCTGTTACACTATCTAATGTTTTGAGATAAAATGGAATCCATGCTTTTAATCGTGCATAGTGTGATAGCATAGAGCGTAGCGTAATATGTTCTTTATTCGAACCTTTAAAAGAGGGCAACATATTTCCTACCCTACTATTCATAGTGATAATACCATCATCATATAACTCCATCAGCATTGGTAAAGTTGCTAAAATTTTTGTTAGCGAAGCCACATCATAAATATCAGTACTTTTTACTCTTTGTTTTTGATCATAGGTATGATATCCATAGTTTTTATTAAACACCACTTTTCCCTTTCTAGCGACGATTAATTGTACTCCTGGCATCATTTTTTCTTGCAAGGCGTAAGACACAATACTATCAATTTTTTGCAATTTTTTAGAACTCATCCCTACTGCTTCTGGCACTCCGTATGATAATCGCTTTAAAGACATCGTTTCTAACCCTGTACCCACTGGGTAATCTATCCCTACACTGACAGGTAATTTTCCTTTTGCTTTAATAGCTCCAAATAATAATTGGGCAACTTTCTGTTGTGCCAGTGCACTATTTTGATATCCTAACACAATGCCTTCAAAATTCGTAGTTGTCAGCATGTCTAACAAGGCATAAGGGCGTGCAAAAACAGACAACACTGTTTTGTTTAATCGAGCAATTTCATACAACCATACCAATTCCTTATCTGTAAACTTATAGCTTTTCCACGGAGACGCATTCGATTTATGAAATCCCACAATCACATGATTATACGCTTGCAATTTCTCTAATAAATCTGACAAATAATCTCCTTTTACCCAATCCACATGTGCGTACTGATTAAGTGCTTCATAAAAAGCTGCTCCTGAATCATCACCTAACGAAACATAGGCTATTTTCTGGATATCTAAATTCTTAACAGGAATAACATCTTGCTGATTCTTAAGCACTGTCAATGATTGTTCTACTAATTGATGATGTAATAACTCATCAGATGGTGTAGACAAGTCTTCGACTAGATGTGTTGTACGCACTGGAGCATACGCATGTAATCCTGCTTTGTATTTAGCTAACAGTATTTTACGTACCGATCTTGCCAATCGTTCTTCTGTAATAACACCCTCATAATAGGCAGCTACTATTTTATCAGAAGCCAAAGGCACATTTTCCGAGATGAGTAATATATCGTTTCCTGCTAAAAATGCAGCTAAGTCAATTTCCCCTGGCGATTTAAAATCGGCAGCTCCTTTCATATTTAGTGCATCTGTAATGACCAACCCTTTAAACCCTAAAGAATCTTGCAATAAATTAGTTACTACATGCTCTGAGATCGATGAAGGAAGCCCTGCTTTTTGCACCAGACTAGGAATATTTAGATGCGCTACCATTACACTAGATAATCCTTCTTTGATCAATTGCTTATACGGATACAACTCTATACTATCTATTCTTTTTTGATCAAAATGAATGGTAGGTAATGTTTTGTGAGAATCACTATCTGTATCACCATGACCAGGAAAATGCTTGGCACTAGCCAACACCCCTTCTTGTTGCATTCCCCTCATAAAGGCCAATGATTTTTCTGTTACATTGTCTTTATTCTCCCCAAAAGAACGATTGCCTATAATTGGGTTCTTAGGATTCGTATTTATATCTACAACTGGTGCAAAATTAATATGCACTCCTAACCGTTTACAATGCTTTGCTATCTGCCTCCCTGTCTGCTCAATAAGTTTAGGATTACTAACTGCTCCTAAGGTCATGTTCCAAGGAAAGGCCTTTGTAGAATCTAATCGCATCGCTAACCCCCATTCAGCATCCATACCGATAAGTAAGGGTATGTTAGCTAATGCCTGATATTCATTATTTAATTTTGCTTGTCGTTGTGGCCCTCCTTTAGAAAAAATAACACCTCCAATATGGTATTCTGTAATCAATTTTTTGATCTTATCTGTCACTTGCTTCGGTTTTGAAGAAAAGACATCTACCATAAACAACTGGCCTATTTTTTCTCTTAACGTTAGACCGTTATAGATACTATCTACCCAATGTTTTTGGGCTTCATACTGATCCGAAACTATCAGAGGTGACACTTGCTGCGCATACCCTGATAACGAACATACTATGACTACAAAAAGAAAATACTTATGAAAATGATTCCGCACGCAACCTAATTTAAAAAACGATTATGCCAACTATCCTTTGCAGGAACTTCCCAATCTGATCGGTACTCTGCGATATTCGTCACTAAATTATTAAATACAATTGTGTTAGGAGATACTGATCGATTTTTTGCCATCTTTCTAAAATCAGATAATGATTTATACGCTATAAATTCTCCTTGTTTATAGGATACATTCATCTTATCCATTAAATCCACTTTATATTCAGCCTCTAATTGCTGAATAAAATGTACGGAAGCATCAATAGAACAACCTGTAGCTTGATTGGCTTGCTGATCTAATGCGATAGTGATAAATCGTTTGTATTTTATATCATACCCAGCTTTTAACGCAGCTCCATGAGCTGTCCACTGTATAATAAACGTATCCAATTTTTGTTGTATTTCTTCTAATTCTTCTGTTGTAAATGATCTATTTGCTTGGTAAATCCATACCCTTGAAGTTTCTGGAAGATCTTTAAACGCTACTAACATCTGCTTTCTTTTTTATGCACTAAAATAACAAAAACTATTCCGATTCCTCATCATAAAACAGAGTTTATATGAAAGTAGTTCAAACTTTTTTGATTTCGGCAAAAACAGAAGATTTTGTAATCAAACACTGTACTCTTTTTATTACACAGCAAAGCTACAGGACTAAAAATCGTACAATTTGAATACAAAAAATCATTTTTTCAGCAAAGTGAAAAATTCACATCACCCCTATAACATAAAAAAGGAGGCTTTTTATTAAAACCTCCTTTTTTCTATATTTTATTTATAAAATAGTCGCTCTATACTTTAGAACTAAAGATCTTGCGCATTTGCGATCATTTCTGCTACATCTAGCACTTCAATACTATCTTCTTTTTCCTTATTTTTTACTCCGTCAGTCATCATTGTATTACAAAATGGACATCCAGCGGCAATAATTTCGGGCTTCGTTTGCAAAGCATCCTCTGTACGTTCTATGTTTACATCTTTTTGGCCTGGCTCTGGTTCTTTAAACATTTGTGCTCCTCCAGCACCACAGCACAATCCATTGCGTTTAGCACGTTTCATTTCCACAAGCTCTACTTCTAATTTTTGAAGTAACTCTCTTGGTGCTTCGTATACATTATTGGCTCTACCCAAGTAACAAGGATCGTGAAAAGTAATTCGTTTCCCCTTAAACTTACCTCCTTGCACTCGCAATCTCCCTTCATCTAATAGTGATTTAAGGAATTGAGTATGGTGCATTACTTCATACGCACCTCCTAGTGCAGGGTATTCATTTTTTAAGGTATTAAAACAGTGCGGACAAGCAGTGACTACTTTTTTTATTTCATACGCATTCAGCACCTCTATATTGGTTACTGCTTGCATCTGAAACAAAAATTCATTTCCAGCTCTTTTTGCTGGATCACCTGTACAACTCTCTTCAGTTCCTAGTACAGCAAAGTCTACATTGGCATTATGAAGTAGTTTCACAAACGCTTTGGTGATCTTTTTTGCTCGATCATCAAAACTGCCTGCACAGCCTACCCAAAATAAAACTTCTGGCTTTTTACCTTCAGCCATATATTCTGCCATTGTTGGCACCTTTACTGTTTCGCTCATACTATATTATAATTTATACGCTATCTATAAGCAATCACTGCTATTAGATAGCAAGATTTTTAATCGTGTTTTCCATCATCGAATACCTCGATAGTAACCACTCTCTCTACTAATTCTGTAAACTTCCCTGTGTATCGAGTTGCTTTTACTAAGTGATTATCGATCCAGTGATAATTTCCTCCTCTAGGCTTACCCATTAATAGACTATGGTAGTTAAATCCATGCTTTTTTAACCATGTTTCTGTAACTCCTCTATGTTCTTCTGTTCTAGAGGTAAAAAAGCAAATCATATGCCCTTCATCATACCACTTATTTAATGTTTCTAATGCATCAGGAAATGGCTCACAAGTAGCCATACGCTCTGGCTCTTCATTCGGAACATCTTCTGTAATTGTACCATCGATATCGATCAAGTAATTTTTGATTCCTTCTGGCAATACCGGACTTACAGTTTCTCCTCCTTCTACTTTGTCATGCAACAACTTTTCTACTTCTTCCTTCTTCATATTTTTAAAAATTTGTTTTTGGTTATTACTGGTTATTAATATTCGATTGGTTAATAAATTTACTATTTTTTATTCTTGACTCCAATTTAATCTATCCATTTGATTAAACGGCCATGGTGCTCCATTATTTTCTATATTGGACATCATGTTGTTTAAATCTGTAGGGGCGGCGCTTTGCTCCATCACTAGATACCTTCTCATATCCAGTATAATAGACAATGGACTAATACTTACAGGACAGGCTTCTACACAGGCATTACAGCTTGTACATGCCCACAATTCTTCTGTCGTAATATAATCGTTCAGTAATTGTTTTCCATCGTCTACAAAGCTACCATTCTTATCTATATTAGCTCCCACTTCTTGTAATCGATCTCTAGTGTCCATCATGATTTTTCGAGGAGACAACTTCTTACCTGTCTGGTTTGCGGGACATTCACTGGTACAACGCCCACACTCTGTACAGGTGTACGAATTGAGTAATTGCACCCAATTCAAATCCAATACATCTGAAGCTCCGAATTTTTCTGGATCTGCATCAGATTCTTCTTCTGCTGGTGCTGCAAAAGGATCTGCTTCAGGGTCCATCATCAGCATCACCTCTTTGGTCACAGATGCTAAATTATCCATTTGCCCTTTGGGCTTCAAATCTGCATAATAGGTGTTTGGAAATGCTAATAGTATATGTAGATGCTTAGAAAAGTATAAATAATTCAAAAATACTAGAATCCCTAAAATATGAAGCCACCAAGCAGTACGTTCTACCATAATAAGTGCTGCGGTAGACATTCCTTCAAAAAATGGGGCTATATACTGACTCACGGGATAGGCACCTGCCTCTACATAATGTGCTGCTCCTAATTGCTGTAATTGTAAATCTGCTGCATTCATGACTAAAAACAATGTCATCAATACCATTTCAAAATACAATATCAAATCTCCATCGCTCTTAGGCCATCCTTTCATTTCTGCACTCCAAAATCGCTTGATTTTGATCACATTTCTTCTAACCCAGAAAATAATCACTACTGCCAGTACCGTAATAGCTAACAATTCGAATGTACCGATTAGAAAATCATAAAAACCACCTAAGAAACTAAATACTCTATGCGTACCTATGATTCCATCAATGATGATCTCTAGCATTTCTATATTAATAATGATAAATCCTAGATATACTAATATATGTAATATTCCTGCAATCGGTCTTCGTACCATTTTGGACTGCCCCAAAGCGATACGAACCATATTTCCCAAACGCTCATTTTTATTATCTGTCCTATCAACATCTTTTCCTAATCTGATATTTCGAATGACCTTGCGGATATTTTTTGCAAAATAGCCTACTCCAGCGACAAGCGCAATAACGAATAAAATGTTTGGTATATACTGCATATGCTGATTATTAATTTTGTGTATCTTCTGGTTTTACATAAGGCTTATTCTTCTTTCCAAAAAGAGAAATATTTACATAGCGAGTCGGGTTTAATCGTACATCCTCTAGTAACAACTCTAATTCTTTACTTGTCTTCGCTAAATTACTATACAAAACATCATCTTTAAGTAATTTACCTGCTGTACCATTGCCTCGTTCTAAATCCTTACTAATTTTCTCAAAATTCGCTAATACTCCTTCTAGCTCATCGGCTAGTTTACCTACATTAATCTTAGATAATGAGTCTGATAATTTAGCAAAATTAGTAGTCATTTGGTCTAAATTACCTAAGGTGCGCTTTAATTTGTCTTCGCTCCCTGACAATACATTATTTAAGGAAGCAGAAGCTCCTTTAAATTCTCTAACAGTAACACTTAGATCTCTAATAATATAATCTAAGTTATTTTTATTATTAGGAGAGAGCACTCCGTTAAAAGAGGTCAACAAAGTATCTGCATCTGTAATCGCTGATTCTAATTTTTCTTGTAGTGGAGATAGTTTTTCATTTACTAGTTCTAATAACCCTGATTCTATTATACCAGGTAAGGTATCTCCTGATTTCGCCTCTAAACCTTGTTCATAAACAGGATTAATGGCTAATGACTTTCCTCCTATCAATCCTCCTCCATAGACTTTAGCAACACTATTTTTAGAAAATGTAAATGTATCATTTACATCAAAGGAGACTACTAAGTTTCCTTTGGTATCCGCAAAACCAATAGATACTACTTTACCTACTACAAGGCCATTAATTGTAACAGGAGAAGAAGGGATTAACCCTTCTACATTATCATATATTGCATAAAAAGTTCTATGATTATCTAATAAATTTCTTCCTTTTAAAAAACTATATCCAAAGATGAAAAGTGCTATAGCACTTAGTGCTAAAATTCCAGTTTTTACTTCGCGCGTTACTTTCAAAATATGCTCTGTTTAAAAAACAAATTTAGAATAAAAAATTATACTTCCGCTTATGTTGCCCTGATGAATTATTAGTATTTATTTAGATTTATTCGAAGAAGAATGCATTTTTAGTGCCTCTGTTAGTGAAATTAATTCATTATCCTTAAAAGCGACGATAAAACTAGCGTCGTATCCTTTTTCTACAGCAACCGCCCTTAATGCTTTGATTTGCATGTAATCAGATGTGCTTCCAAAGTAATATTTATAGATAGTTCCAAATTGTATTTTAGACAATTGATCCAATCCATTAAAGTTTTCGGGAAGTAATTCTACGTCATTACCCCCTGCTGAAATTTGTACTTTAAAAGTGATATCTTCATAAATTTTTGAACCTGATGCAGTAGTATCCGCTGAAATTTCTGGTTCAGCTACATAGTAAGCAGCATCTAAACTTTCTTTGTACTTGACAATAGAATTGATGATTGAATTTGACATTTCTTGTTGCCCTTTAGCAGAATTTAGGTATTTGCCTTCCTTATTATTTGTTAAAAACCCTAATTCTATCAATACGCTCGGCATGTAGGTTTGATGTAATACGACAAAACCAGCTTGTTTCACCCCTCTACTTTTTCTTTTTAGTGTATTGGTAAAATGATCTTGTACCACACTCGCCAATATTAGACTTTGTTCGAGGTATTCTTCCTGCATCAATGTGAGTCCTATAATAGATTCTGGAGAATTTGGATCAAAACCATCATAATTCGCTTCGTAATTATCTTCTAACAGTATCACCGAGTTTTCATTTTTAGCTACATCAAAGTTTTCATCATTGGCATGCAACCCTAATACAAAAGTTTCTGTTCCTGAAGCTTGTGATCGGTGCGCATTACAATGAATGGATACAAATAAGTCTGCTTTAGCCTTATTAGCTATCTTACCCCTTTCGTGTAATTCAATGAATTGATCTTTGTCTCGTGTGTAAATAACTTCAAAACGCCCGTCTTTTTCTAAAGCTGCTCCTACTGCTAATGCTACTTTGAGTACAATATCTTTTTCTTTATACCCATTCCCCCTATTGCCTGGGTCTGCACCACCATGCCCTGCATCTAACACTACTATAAATTTTTTCTGTGTTGGTTGCGACATTAGTGTAGTATGAAATGATAGTACTACAGGAAATAGGATCATTAATAAACTGCTATATATAAGTTTTCTATACATAAATTGTAAATAAATTATCTTTCTGTTTGAAACATTTATAATTTGTTTCAGTATTATAGATATACTAATTCGAAAATAGTATGGTTATAGTTTTTGAAATTAACAAATTAACATCTGTAAACAATTGTACTAAGACATGCTTATTTGATTTTAATATTATTTTTTGATCAAATGCAATCTGTACACAAAAAATATATGTAATTTTGGCACTTCAAAAACTAAGCCATAGTTTTACAAAAATAGGATTTAAACCATTGCAAACAACGGTACGTAACATACTTTATTCACTGATTTTTTCACTACTCTGTACTTGTTATACTACAGCTCAAGAGTTTGATAAAACCACCTCCAAACCTGTAACGGCTCAAAAAGACTCTATTACTGTAGCAAAAGACAGCCTACCTATTGTCGATGATTTACGCAATGAAATTGTACAGGACACTATACAAAATGACACTGTTATAGCACCTCCACAGATGCTTACGGACAAAGTAGATTACAAAGCTACTGATTACATGAGATTAAGCCGTAGAGAAAACAAAATGTATCTCTACAATGAAGCTGAAATCATTTATGGGGAGATGCAAATCAATGCAGGATATATTATCGTAGATAATGAAAAAAACGAAGTGTATGCTTATGGAATTAAAGATTCTATAGGTGAATATGTGCAAACCCCTGTATTTAAACAAGCACAAAATATCGTAGAACCTGATTCTATACGTTTTAATTTCGATAGTGAAAAGGCATTGATTTACAATTCTAGAACCAAGCAGGGTGAGATGAACGTAAAAGGGGAAGTCTCTAAAAGGGTCAATGATTCTGTAATTTATATGAGTAATGTAAAATTTACTACTTCTGAAGATGTAGACAATGCTGATTACTACTTTTATGCCCGACGTATCAAATTGGTCCCTAAAAAGAAAATCGTAACTGGTTTGGTAAATATGTTTATTGCGGATGTACCGACTCCTTTAGGACTACCGTTTGGTTATTTTCCGTTACAAGAAAAACGAACTTCTGGTTTTATCATTCCTAGTTATGGAGAGGAAAACAATCGTGGTTTCTTTTTACAGAATGGAGGGTATTATTTTGCAATCAGTGACTATGTAGACCTGACGCTTACAGGAGACTATTATACCAATGGTAGTTACACCTTTAGAACGGAATCTGCCTATGCACTACGCTACCGATTTAGAGGAAATTTAAACTTTAGATTCGAAAATAACCTGAGTAGTGAGCGTGGTTTTCCTGATTTTACACAGCGAACCACCTACAACATACAATGGACACACAACCAAGATGCTAAGGCAAATCCTAATTCTAGATTTTCTGCTTCTGTAAACTTTGGTAGTAGTGATTTCTTCCAGCAATCGACCAATCAGCGAAATACAGGAAACTTCTTAAACAACCAATTGAGTTCTTCGGTTTCTTATTCTAAGACCTTTGCTGGAGATCCACAAGTAAATGTAAGTGTTGCAGCGACACATACATCGAACACTAGAACTGGAGAGGTAGACTTATCGTTGCCGAATGTAAATGCCAACGTATCTAGAATTTTCCCATTTGCACCTAAAATAGGAGTTAAAAAAGGGATTATTCACAACATCAATACGCAATATACTTTTAGAGGTGAGAATCGTGTCGCTACTCTAGATAGCCTCTTATTTACGCCTCGTATGTTTGACAATACAGAGGTAGGTATGCGGCATTCAATTCCTATTAGCACCAATTTTAAGATTTTTAAATACTTAAGTGCTACTATGGGAACCAACTTCCAAGAAAACTGGGTATTTGAAACAATCAAACAAGATTATGATCCAGAGGCAAATGATGGGGCTGGTGGAGTTGTTAGAGATACGATTGCTGGTTTTGATTCTTTTAGAACGTATAACTTTACTGCTAGTTTAGGAACTACAATCTATGGTACTTTTAATTTTAAAGAAGGAAAGAAAATACAAGCGATCCGACATACGGTACGTCCTTCTGTAAGTTATAATATCAATCCTGCTTTTGATGAGTTTTATGAGCGTTTTGAAAATCCGCAACCAGATAACCCCGATACGCTAATTGATGAATCTATAGAAGAGTTTTCGAGGTTTGAAGGTGGTTTCTTTGGCGCTCCTAGTAATGTATTTTCTAGTAGTATTGGATTTTCGCTAAGTAATAATCTAGAGGCGAAAGTGAGAAGTAAAGACTCCACTGCTACCGAACCTAAAAAGATCAAACTAATCAATAACCTAACGTTTAGAACTGCTTATAACATTGCTGGAGACTCATTACAATTAAGTCCACTATCTATTGCTGGTAATATTCCGATTATACAGAATAAACTAGATATTAATTTTAGTGGTGAATTAGATCCCTATGCACTGGATAATAACAATAGAAAGATTGATGTCTTTAATATCAATAATGGGGGTAGCTTATTTAGATTGACCAGAGCGAGTGCCAACTTTGGGTATTCATTCTCTAGTGATGATTTTACCAAAGGAGCAGTAGATACTGACCCTAATACTAATGAAACCTTTAGAAATGGCGGTAGGCCTGATAATTTATTCGGAGGGGGTACTAATTTTGGTGAAGAACGTAGTTATGTAGAAGACAAAAAGGAAGATGGTGAAGAAAAGGATGTAAAGCATTATAATTACAAAATACCTTGGTCACTGCGACTAGCATATACTATTAATTACAGTAACAGTGCTAGACAAGATGAAATCTCATCGCACTCTATTATGTTTTCTGGAGATGTAGAACTTGCTCCTAAATGGACAGTGGGCGTGTCTTCTGGATATGATATCAAGAATGCTGGTTTTACCTTTACGAATCTTAGATTTCAACGTGATTTAGATAGCTGGAGAATGAGTTTTAATTGGATTCCTTTTAGTGCTAGAACGTCTTGGAACTTCTTTGTGGGTATTAAGTCTTCTGTATTGAGTGATATTAAATACGATAAACGAAGAGAACCGGACAGACAGCTGTAATTTTTCTCATCTTGTGCATAAAAATCATTTGTATAGCCAAATCCACAAAACGTGCACAATTAGACTCATCCTTACTTTTTCTTTTCCTTAAAAAATGACTGAAATTCACCTGTATTTCGTTACTTTATTTACGTAACGCTACTATGAATTTCAAAAAGTGACTTATCCTGTCAAATTTCTTCTCATTTTCGGTCAAAAACAAAAAATCAGGAAGAATTCATTACCTCATAATATCTACATCCTTTTTTGGTGATCGCTTGTAGAAATCTGTACCTTTAAACCGTTTTCTGTAATAGAAAATCTATAGTGACTTGGAACTGCTGCAAAACTTGACAGCCTGTTTTATAAAAAAAACATTAGGTTTTATTGCTTTTTCAATCCTCATAACGAAGCTTTATTACATAGAACAGGTTTAACAGATAACTATTCACTATAATGTGATGTCTTAAAAAATAAAAAACACATGAAAAAAATTATCACCACCCCCCAAGCCCCTGCTCCTATTGGTCCTTATAACCAAGCTATTTTATCGGGTAACACTTTATATACTTCTGGACAAATAGCGATTCATCCAGAGACTGGTGAATTGGTATTGGATGACATTAAAACTGAAACTACCCAAGTTATGAATAATCTAAAAGCTGTATTAGCAGCTGCGGATATGACTTTTGAAAACGTGATCAAGTCTACTATTTTCTTAAGTGATATGAAGAATTTCTCGTTGGTCAATGAGGTGTATGGCACGTACTTTAATGATGATACGGCTCCTGCTAGAGAAACAGTAGCTGTAGCAGCACTACCAAAATTCGTGAATGTAGAAATTTCTGTAATCGCAGTTAAATAGTCACTTGTAAGCGATTTATAGTTTTGGATACATTTTTACTTGCGTTAGGGATAGTAGAGGAAATCCCACAGCCCGACCTTAGGAGGTGCGAGGAATTGGAACGGATAGCCCGACCCTTGTGGTAACGCCCAAAATATCTTAAACAAACTTTGAAGTGATTTACACTTTTTACATTTGGCTATAAAAAAAAGGCTTTTGTACTCGATACATGGTACAAAAGCCTTTTTGGAATCTGCTAATCGTTTAGCAAATGAAATTCCTATTATTGAATGCTAATTTTTCGTTGTGCTTTGGTTGTCTCTGATGCTACTACCATTATATAAGTACCCTTGGGCAATACCGATACATCAAAGGATAGATTATAGATGCCTTTTGTAGCTTTGGAGTCTAACAATTCGTATTGCATTTTGCCATTCATATCATACAATCGAACGGTTATTTTTGTATCCTTAGTAAGGATGTAATGCAAATTCCCTTGATCATACATCGGATTTGGGTATACGCCTATGATCAGAAAATCTTCTTCTGCAACGGATGCGGTAGCGACTTCGATAGGCGCTACTGCTACTGGTTTGGTAGCTTTGGACAAGGCTACTGCAGCTGTAGAGGTTTCTCGCACTCTACAATTATTATCTCGTACAAACCAACTTCTGGATCTGCGTTCGCCCGCTACGGGTCTAGTAATGTCGGCGACATCATACCAATCGCCCTGTACTTTATCTTTTCGTACGTCTAACACGTAATATCCATGGTTGTTTAGGTCTACGTCTTTGATATGTCTATTGAGCAATCGGATGTAGAATTCGGAAATACCTGAAACGACTCCTCCTGCAAAATCTAGGTTGGTAGAGGTAACACTTGGCACTACAAATTCGCACATTTCGCACTTACCATCATAGCGTACCTCGCCAACAAATGTGCTATGGATGTCTCCTGTAAGTACTACAATGTTATTAATATTTTGGTTTTTGACGAACTGTAATAGTTTTTCTCTTTCTTCTTGATACCCATCCCAAGCGTCATTAGTAGGCACCCCATTCCAAGGCATTAGCATTACTTGATTGCCGATGATTCTCCATTTTGCAGTAGAGGCTCGTAATTGATTGGTAAGCCATGCAAATTGTTCTGCTCCAAGAATTGATTTGTAGGTACGCTTATTAGACTTGGTAGTGGTCGCCACTGGGTATTTTGTCCCTTTACGCAGTAATCGCTCTAGCGTGGTCGTATCGGTTGCATTTTTAGTCTTGTTTTTTGCTAAAATTACTCCTGCAAATTCATCAACTACTTGTGTAAATTCTGTAGGTGACAAGGTATTCGAATCTACCGCTTTGGTTTGTTTATCAGCTATGTTAAGCATCATCGGCAATACTTCGTGTAATACTGATTTCAACTCGTCTTCTTTGGACAAATCTTTGGTAGCGATGACTTCTTGTACATACGTTTTAAATACATGATTAGAGGCGGCAGCACTAATTAGATTTTTAGAACTGTTTACTTGGGTATCTCTTCCTTGGATTCTGGTGTCTAAGAGGATCAAATCCATTAGCTTTCCGTATGAAATGGTTCTGTACAATCGATATTCTTCGATAGAATTGGCACGGATGGGCATCCACTCAAAATAGGCTTTGTAAGCATTGTTCTTTCTTGCTTCCCAGCTTCCTTCGGTAGCATCTGTATGGTTTTCTGCGCCGAATTTATTGGCATCATTGGCAAACTCGTGGTCGTCCCATATGGTAATAAATGGGTGGTTTTGGTGTGCATTACGTAGCATAGGGTCTAACTTGTAAAAAGAATGACGTACTCGATAATCATTGAGTGTTATGATCTCATTGGTAGGTACGTGTCCTCTGCCCACTGCATCGCTATAGCCGTAGCCTTCTGATTCGTATTCATAGATATAGTCTCCTAGGTGGATCACAGCATCTAAGTCGGTACGTTGTGCGATCTGATTGTAGGCATTAAAATATCCGTTTTGGTAATTAGAACAGGAGGCGATGGCAAATCGTAGGTTCTCTACCATTTCTTGGCGTGCAGGAGCAGTTTTAGTTTTTCCTACTAGAGAGAATGCATTCCCTGATTGAAATTGGTAATAATAAGTCTGGTAAGCTTGAAGACCTGTAACGTCTACTTTTACAGTATAATCTTTGTTTTGGTCAGTCGTTACTATTCCTTGTTGGACTACTTGCTGCATGGCTGGGTCTAGGGCAACTTTCCATCGTACATCTGCTTTATTGGCATTGGTGGTTACACGTGTCCAGATCATTACTGCATCTTCTAATGGATCGCCTGAGGCGACTCCGTGATAAAAGGGTGCTAATGATGGGTCATAAAAGGTGTTTAGTTCTGTAACGTTTGTAGATCGTTCTATTTTAGTGAGTACAGATGATAGTTGCTGTGCATACAGCGCATGTGAAAAAATAAAAAGCAGTGCGGCTTTTAAGAGTGATTGTTTCATGTAAGTTTCTTTTTGTAGTTATGCCGCGAAAGTAAGGGGATCAACTACAAAAAAAATGAGAGTGTATGCTTCTTGAAACAAACTTAATCTTGATAACTATAAGATGCTGTATTGACTAAAGGAATTAATCACTATTTTACGTAGAATTTCGTTTATTTTCGTAATATTATGGGATTTATTCAGGAATTCCGTAGCTAAATGAATGGTTTACTTAGAATAACGTATTGATATTCAAAAAAACGCTGCTTCTTATGATTAGCATTTTGTTTTAATGATTAACAAATTCTATCTGCTTTTTACCGAGTACTGTTCCTGTTTTTCCATCCAATGTTATCTCCTCTAATTGATCACCAGAAACTTGATGAGTAATTACCCATATGTTAGCACCTGATGCACTTTCCTCTTTATATATCGTAGTCTGAAAACCTGAGGTTTCATACCCTTGGGCTAGCGTTATCTTATGCTGACCACAATAAGATAGTATTTCCTTCCAACCAAAATCATACCCCCTATCAGTATCGATTTCTCGGATTAAATTACCAGCTTCGTCAAACTCATACCATATACCAATTGGATAGCCATTATTAAATGATATAGCTTTTTCTTGAATATTTCCATTATCAAAAAATTTCTTCACCATCATAAAATATGATTTATTGTAATAAGTTCTTCTGATATATCCCAAAGATTGCTTTTCTGCTTCTTGATAGAATACCTCATTGGAAATTATATATTTTTTAGATATGCTATCTTTCTTAACCTCAAACTCTTTTATATCAAATTTTTCGAAGGAATTATCTATTGCTGGTATAAAATTATTTTGATTTTCCATAATTTTCGATTGCGCCTTACATCCTTGTAGGCATAGTGTTATACTAATTAATATGAGAGTCCAATAGTTCATTGAGCTATTATTTAATCGATTTATTGGCCTTTACCCATTGCCAATACCATAAACTACAACGATCATTTCTATGACCAGGTACATGATGTGTATAATCCAATAGGTTTTCTGTCTTTTTATAGGCATAGGTAAATTCTGCATGTTTCGAAGCCTCGCTATTAGAAAACGAATGAGCTAGATTCATAGAATATAAAAATTCATGGGCAGCTGTTTGATCATTAGCGGTAGCAAATACAACTACAAAATCTGCTCCAAAACGAGAATAACCACTTATAGCCCCTTTAGTGCCTTGTCCGCCTTCTGCAAAATAAAAAGCTTTGAAATGCTTATCGTATTTCTTTGCAAAACTAGCAGACAGTTGTTTGGTCAAAAAGGTGTCTAAAGCAGAGCCATTTTTAGTATTTTTAGAACTTACCTTTTTATTTTTTATAAAATTTAAAAAATCCTTGTGAGTAGAAAGGTCTAAATCTACTATGTCAGAATCTGCATGCAATTTAATTAATGCCTGCTTCAAATATTTCTCTATACGATCTTTTTCATTTTTTGCGTTTGAAATTTTTTCACCTTGTAAAGGAATAAGCTCTGGTGTTTTTATCTGTACAAAAACTACTTTTTTTTCTTTCTGTTTAGTCGTATCATTAGCCCAAACAGTTATTTTACCTGCTTCTATTTTTGTTATATTTCCTTTTGCATCTTTCTGGCAGGCATGCACTGTAATCGTCTCATCTTTTGCAAATTCACTTATACATTTGATCGTAATCTCGCCTTTGGGTTTTAGCATTCCTTTTTTACCTGAAATATCAATAGTAGTTGGTGTTATCACAAAATTAGTATTTTTTTCAAATTCTAGATAATCTCCTTTTTCTTGTATATCTACGATCAGTTTTATTTTGGCTTCTTGATTTTTATATATAGACATCCAAGGAATCAAATAATCCTCTGGGGTCTTATTCCCTTTGCTATCTGTAATAGCCCATGGTAATGAAAAACTATTGTATTTCTTTTTTAACGCTTTGAATTGTTTAGGGTCTTTCTTAAAATAGCCTTTATATACATTTCCATTTTTTTCTAATTTAGTATGCGCACTATCTTTATATTGCTTACTCACAATAGTTTCATAGGTATTATCTCCAAAAAGCTTTGTATCTCCAATTCGTAGCCAATCAAACCCGAATTCACCTTTCCATTGATCATTGGGTCTAAAATGAGTAATAATCTTTGGCTTAGGAATTACTTTTAAGGGACTACTTTTCTTATAAATTCCATTATGGGATACTTTGGCTATTAATTGATCTATATCCGCTGTTTTAAATACTTCCCATTCTTCTTTGATTTCGAAAGGAGTTATCTCTACAATCCCATCTTCTGAAATAGTTTCGGTAAACAAAATTTGTTTTTTCCCTTGTTCAAACTCAGTTCCATTTTCTTTTTCTATGGTAATAGTGGCTGTACTACCCACAGCATTATCTATTTGCGCAAGTAAACTTACTCTCTGTGCATATTGAACCTCGTTAATATTTTGTTCCTGCTCATCATCGTTATTCCAAATAATGTTAGCTATTGATTGATGTTGGCAGAGTAGTATCAGCAATCATTGGGGATATTTCATCTGATTTAAAAGGAGTTACCTGCCGATATGTTCTATATTTTGCTTGCGAATTCAAATCTTCAATAGCAGCTGCTGTAATTTCTAATGTATCGGTCAGAGGTTGATTTCCTGTAGCTTTAAAATACGTTGAATTGGCTATTACATGACAATCCAAAAACCTTATTTTTCTGGATTTCCCAGACAAGAAGCTATGTGCATATTCTAGAATTATTTCTTGTACAGTTTCTGTAGGATGAATTGCTTTTTCAAAAAAATAAGTATCACTTGTAGCTTCTATTACGACTACTAATCCTACATGAAAAGGTTTTCCACTAGGTCTTCCACTTATATCAGTGACTTGTTTAAACCCGTGTTCGCATTTAAGGACATTAAAGACTTGCCCCTCTACGTATAACTTAGCAATAATGCTCATAATGTGGGTGTTGGTATTTTAAGAGTTTGCCAAATGTATAGAATTTTAGTTACAAATGACACTAAACAAAGAAATAAAGCTACAGCACACACCCAAAATTATACACACACGTATCTGTTACTGTAGCTTATCTCTTAGTATCAAAAGAGGAAGTACTAAAAAATTTGCCTACCCTATAGCATTCCTCTTTCTATATATAAATGTCAAAAACACCCTTTTTGTTACCCCCTAAATGTGTTAAAAAAAAGCTAAAAAAAAACAACCCCCAGTGGTTAACTACTCCGCTGGGGGTCTAGGTTGAAGCTAAAAATTAAACTAACTCAACTTACACTCAATTAAACATGCTTCAACTTCTCTTCTATAACTTCTCTTCTATAACTTCCTCTATATTAGGTTACACAGCTTCAATTTTAGCTTTGATACGATCTAAGCATAGGTTATTAATACTACCTATATGACTGTGTTTTGTATTCTTTTCGGGTTTATAATTTCCTTGTTCTATATCCAATCCGATTTTTACATACGCATCTCTAAACGACATCCCTTGCATCACTAATTCATTCAGTGTATCTACACTAAATAGATAATCGTACTTATCATCATCCAAGATAGCTGTATTAACCGTCACACTTTTTAGTGCATAAATTGCCATTTCTAAAGAGGCTTTTAAGTCCTGAATGGCAGGTACAATTCCTTCTTTGAGCAATTGTAGATCTCTATGATACCCACTAGGTAGGTTATTCGTCAGTAATGTCAATTCATAAGGTAATGCCTGTATCTTATTACACTTTCCTCTAATTAACTCAAAGACGTCAGGATTTTTCTTATGTGGCATGATACTAGATCCTGTAGTCAACTCAGAAGGAATACTCATAAAATCAAAGTTCTGACTCATATATAAGCATACATCCATCGCTAGTTTAGACAAAGTACTAGCTATACTACTCATCGCAAATGCGGTAGATTTCTCTGATTTTCCTCTGCTCATTTGTGCAGCGACTACATTGTATTTTAGGGTTTCAAATCCTAATGCTTGGGTGGTATGCTCTCTATCTATCGGAAACGAACTTCCATACCCAGCTGCACTACCCAATGGATTTTGGTCTACTACGCTCAATGCTGCATTTACAAACTGTAGATCATCTACAAAACTCTCTGCATAAGCAGAAAACCACAATCCAAAGGAAGAAGGCATAGCGATCTGTAAATGCGTATACCCTGGTAACAAAACATCTGCATATTTTGCTGCGGAATCCAATAAGTTATGCGACAATTCTTTGACCATTGTCTTTAGTTGCGATAATTCATCCTTTAAGTACAAATGCATAGCCACTAACACTTGATCATTTCTAGAACGAGCCGTATGAATACGCTTACCAGCATCACCAATTTTTTGGGTCAATTCGAATTCTATCTTAGAATGTACATCTTCGAATTGTGCTTCGATGCTAAATGTTCCTTCCGCAATGGATTCAGACAATATGCCTAATTCTTTGGTAATAGCAGCAATATCTGTATCCGATAGCAACCCAATGCTATGCAACATATCAGCATGTGCTTGGGTGGCCTGCACATCGTATTTAGCAATCACGAGGTCTAATTGTCGATCATTACCTACGGTAAACATATCTATTTTCTGATCGGTTGGTAAACCTTTATCCCACAGTTTCATGTATTCTGTTTTATATTCTAGTTATAACATATACCTATGTTGGTATACATAATTCATTTTCTTTTCTATGTGCAAGGTATTATAAAATACCTTCTATAATCTGTATATACAAAGCGATACCTTGTTTGATCTCATCTACATATATATACTCATCCGCAGAATGCGAACGCGTAGAATCCCCTGGCCCTAGTTTTAGAGAAGGGCAGCTTAATACCGATTGATCTGATAAGGTCGGCGATCCATAGGTACTTCTTCCCAATTGTATGCCCGAAAGCACAATCGGATGTTCCTTAGGGATCGATGATGATTGTAAGTGTAAAGATCTCGGTGTCACGGTTACATTTGCAGGCATTGCATCTCGCACTATATCCAATACTTCTTGATTTCCATACTTGTCATTCACCCGAATATCTACGACTAGATCGCAGTGCGACGGCACTACATTGTGCTGATTCCCTGCACTGACCTGTGTCACTGTCATTTTTACCTTGCCTAGCACTTCTGAATCTTTTTCGAATTCGTACTGCTGAAACCAATCAATCACAGGTAGCGCATTATAGATCGAATTATCATCATTAGGATGCGCTGCATGACTAGCTGTACCTTTAATACTCACATCTAGTACCAATAATCCTTTTTCGGCAATCGCCAACTGCATCAATGTAGGTTCTCCTACAATTCCAAAAGACACATTTTTTAGGTGCTTTAGTATACTTTTTAGTCCTAGTGGCCCACTACTCTCTTCCTCGGCAGTAGCAGTCATCACTAAGTTGTACTGCATATCTTCGCACTCATACAAATAGGTAAAAGTAGCGATTAGCGATACCAAACATCCCCCAGCATCATTGCTCCCCAGTCCGTACAATTTTCCATCTTTGGTAAACGCGTCAAAGGGATCATTCGTATAATTTCCATTCGGTTTTACGGTATCATGATGCGAGTTGAGTAAAATCGTAGGTTTCTCATCACTAAAGTGCTTATTATATGCCCAGATATTATTATTCTCTCGTTCATAAGGAATATTTTTCGTCTCAAACCACGCTTCAATCAGCTTTGCCGTTCCCTCTTCCTCAGAAGAAAAAGACTGTGTTTGGATCAAACGCTCCAATAAGGCAATTGCCTGCTCTGTGAGTGCTGCGATAGATGAATTTTCTAATGCATCCTGTATCTGATTCATAGCTATTGATGTATTTTGATGTGATGATTCCATGACTATTTTTTTCTTTATAGACTAAGTGTAGTATGCTTTGTTGTAGGATCTTTTATAAAATCTGCATTCGCAATATGTACTTTCATTACATTTTTCTGCAACGCCTCAAAACAATTCTGCAATTTTGGCAACATACCATCGGCTATAATTTTAGCCTCTCTAAGTGCCGAATACTTTTCTAAATCAATATGTTCTATTACAGAATCTTTGTCCTCTATGTTTTCTAACACACCTTTAAGCTCAAAACAATAAAATAAAGATACTTCATAAAACGCACTCATAACCGCAGCAATTTCTGCGGCTATCGTATCTGCATTGGTATTGAGCAATTGTCCTTGCTGATCATGAGTTACGGCACAAAAAACTGGGGTGATCCCTAATGTAGTCAATCCATTAATCATACGACCATTTACCTGTGTTACATCTCCCACGAACCCATAATCTACAAACTGCACAGGACGTTTCTGTGCTGTAATTACATTAGCATCTGCTCCCGTAAGTCCCAAAGCATTACAATCATATTTTTGTAAACCTGACACCACTGTTTTATTGATCAGCCCTGCATACGTCATCACTACTATATCCAAACTAGCGGCTGATGTAATTCTTCTACCATCAATCATTTCTGTTTTCACCCCTAATTTAGCCGCTAACTTAGTAGCGGATTTACCACCACCATGTACTAAAATCTTAGGGCCTTCTATTTTGGCAAAATCCTGTAAAAACGTAGCTAAAGCAGTCTCATTTTCGATGATATTCCCTCCGATCTTAGCTACTAATAATTTTTGTTTCTGCTTCATATATTTGCTTTGTGCGCTTCGCTACACCTACTCTTCTATTTGTTATTTCTTAAAACTACTCATTTACTGAGTTGCTTCCAAAATCTTTTTTAATACCAATTGAGCAGCATAGGTTCTATTATTCGCCTGCTGTATCACCAATGAATTCTCACTTTCGATCACACTATCGTCTACTACTACATTTCTTCGCACTGGCAGACAATGCATAAATTTCCCTCCATTAGTCAATGCCATTTTCTCTGCGGTAATTCGCCAACTAGCATCCTGTAATGTCTGACCGTAGTCCGTGTAGGCACTCCAATTTTTTACATATACAAAATCGGCATCTTGTAAGGCTTTTTCTTGATTGTACTCTATGGGCACCTGATTGGTAATTTGACTGGCTAACTCAAACCCCACTGGGTGGGTAATCACAAAATCTGCATCCATACGCTGTACCATTTCTGCAAAAGAATTGGCTACTGCCTGTGGCAACGCCTTTGGATGAGGCGCCCATGAAAGTACTATTTTTGGTTTATGTATTGGTGTATGTTCTACAATAGTAATTGCATCTGTTAATGCTTGCAAAGGATGTCCCGTAGCACTCTCCATATTTATGATAGGAATGCTCGCATACTGCATAAAACTATTCAGCACCTGCTCTTGGTAATCCTCTTCTCTATTCTCTAATGTTGCAAAAGCTCGAATCGCTAGTACATCACAGTACTGAGATACCACCTGTGCTGCTTCTTTTACATGTTCTGAAGTTCCCTGATCCATCACCGTACCATCACCATACTCCAATGACCAGCCCTCTCCTGTAAAATTCATCACGATTACATTCATTCCCAAGTTCAATGCTGCTTTTTGTGTACTCAATCGCGTACGTAAACTAGGATTAAAAAATAATAATCCGACCGTCTTATCCATCCCCAAAGCTTTGTGTTGCAAAGGCGCTTTTTTCAGTGCGATGGCTTCATCTACCCATCTATCGAGTGCATCTATATCTTGTATCGAGAAATAATTTTGCATACTATTTTCTTTTTTTAGTTGTGTATCCATATTGGATCGTTTATTAGGGCGTTACCCACAAGGGGTCGGGCTATCCGCTACAATTCCTCGCACCTCCTGCGTCGGGCTGTGGGATTTCCACTACTATCCCTAACGCGGCAATTGTTTTATCAGCTACATTGATGTACACATATGTGCAATGATGTGCCTTATTCCCTTATATATATATGATATACTATCGCTACACAACTACATTCTTTACTTCATTACGTTAGATAACTTCCTTTCGATACTGCCCACTAATACGCGTAAACGCCGTTGTATTCTGAATTGCATCGACTAAAAAATTATCCGATAATCCATTGATTATCCATGTCTCTATCTGTGCTTCTTGTGCTATTTTAGCCGCTTGCACTTTTGATTTCATCCCTCCCGTTCCGTGCGTGGATTTAGCCGCTACAATTTCGTCTGCTATCGCATCTAAATCAGTTACCTCTGGTATGGTCTGAAATGTTTTATCCTCTACAGATGCCTTGGTACAAATACCATTGGTATTCGTAGCAATTGCCAAAATATCTGCTTCTAATAAAGTAGCGGTCAAAGCCGCTAGCTTATCATTATCCCCAAATTTGATCTCGTCTGTCGCCACCGTATCATTTTCATTGATAATAGGGATGTAATTATTAGCAATCAATACATTAATCGTATTGACAATATTTTTCTTAGAGACCTCTCTTTCAAAATCCGAATAGGACAATAAACATTGAGAGGTTAATAATCCTATATCTCTGTAGCTTTCCTGAAAAATACGCATCAAATGTGGTTGCCCAATAGATGCCAACGCTTGTTTGACAGTAATCTCCTTTCCATTACTTTCTAAATTCACAAACTGCTTTGCTACTGCAATAGCGCCAGAACTAACGATCACAAACTCGTATTCTTCTTGCAATGCTACTATTTGCCTACCGATATCCTCAATCTTGCCTCTAGAGATATGATCCGTTTCCTTGGTCAATACATTAGACCCTATCTTGAGTACAATACGCTTTTTATCTGATCTGCCCATCTCCGTGTATGTACCATTTATTTGTGACCAAATGTTGTAAACCTATAGGGCCTCTTTGGTGCAATTTATCCGTGCTTATTGCCAATTCACCTCCTAGCCCTAATTGGAACCCATCGGTAAATCTACTCGATGCATTGTGGTATACAGCTGCACAATCTACCGCTGCCATAAAAGAAGCTGCCTCCTCTTGGTTTCTGGTAATGATCACCGCAGAGTGTCCACCACTATACGTATTGATCTTAGTAATCGCTTCTGGTACATCGCTCGTCTCTCCGATCACAATCTTGTAATCTAGAAATTCCTCGAACCATACATTTTCATCCCCTATTGGAGTCACCTCTTCGTAGTTCGCTAATGAGCTATCTCCTAAAATCTCTACATTATAATTCTTAAGCGTAGTGATCAGGTTTCTTACAAAATCTTCTTTATTTGGCAGATTTTTATCAATCAACACCTTATCCACAGCATTACAAGCAGATATTTTATCTGTCTTTCCATTAATGATATTATCTAATGCCAAAGCTCTGTCGGCTTCGCTATGTACATAGACGAAGTTATTCCCTCTACCACTTACGATTACTGGGCAGGTAGCATGTTGTTTTACAAAGGCAATTAATCGTTCGCCTCCTCTAGGTACGATCAAGTCTACAGGCTGTGTAGGTTTCTCTAAAAATGCCTGTGTCTCTGTTCTGTTATAATTCAGATACGTAACCCAATCCGTAGCAATTTGATATTTTTCTAAGGCTTGGTGCCATAGTTGTACGATGGCTAGATTAGAATTCAAAGATTCTTTTCCACCTTTTAGCAAAATTTTGTTTCCCGATTTAAAAGCAATTCCTGCAGCCTCTATCGTTACATCAGGTCTAGATTCATAAATGATCAATACAGTACCAAAAGAAGCAGTCTTATTATACACCTGCATTCCATTATCGTGCTGAAACTTAAAACGCTCTACCCCTACAGGATCTTCTTGTGCTGCTAGCTGCTGCAATGAATCGATCATTCCTGCAATCTTAGCATCATCTACCTTTAATCGATCTCTCATGGCTACATCATCTCCAGTGTAGGCCGCTAAATCTTGTTGATTGGCAGCTATAATAGCATCTTTATGAGCAGCTACCAATGTGATCATCTCTTCTAGTACAGCATTGCGCTGTGATATATTTAAAACTTGGCTCATGTATCTATACGTTTTCAGCTACTAAAATAGTAGATAAGGCATTTATGAATTGGTCTATCTCTGGTTTCCCTATAGTCAATGGAGGTAATATTCGTAAGACATTTTTATTTTTAGCACCACCTGTAAAGATATGTGCATCATAAATTAGCTTTTTTCGTAGTGCTCCTACTTCTTCTCCAAACTCTATTCCCAGCATCAACCCTCGTCCTTTGATCTTTTGAACACCTGGTAATTGATTAGCTTGTTCTTGGAAATACGCTCCTGTAAGTCTGGCATTATCAATCAGATTTTCGGCTTCTAATACTTCTAATACTGCTAGTGTAGCTACACATGCCAAGTGATTTCCTCCAAAGGTAGTCCCTAGCATTCCATAACTCGGCTCTATATGTGGGGCGATCATGACTCCACCCACAGGGAATCCATTCCCCATTCCTTTAGCTATCGAAATGATATCTGGTGTAATGCCATGGTGCTGGTGTCCAAAAAACAGCCCTGTACGTCCGAATCCAGATTGTACTTCATCTAGAATCAACATTGCTTTATACTGCTTACATAATTGCTCTAGTGCCTTAAAAAACTCCGTAGTCCCTTCGTCTAATCCTCCTACTCCTTGTATCGGTTCTATGATCACTGCACACACATCTCCTTTGGCCAGTTCGCTTTCTAATTGCGCTACATCATTAAGTGGCAAGAAGGTGACAGCCTGCTGCTGATTCAGCGGTGCATTGATAGCAGGGTTATCTGTAGCCGCTACTGCTGCAGAGGTTCTTCCATGAAAACCATTATCAAAGGCAATTACTCTTGATTTTTTGGTGTAAAAAGATGCTAATTTTAATGCATTTTCATTGGCTTCTGCTCCCGAATTACACAAAAACAATTGGTAGTCTTCAAACCCTGATAAGGTACCTAATTTAGTAGCCAATTGTGTTTGCAATCCATTGTGTACTGCATTGGAGTAAAATCCTATTTGTGCTACTTGCTCCTGTACTCTTTTTACATAATGCGGATGTGCATGACCAATAGAGATCACCGCATGCCCTCCGTATAAATCTAAGTATTCTACACCATTTTTATCGATTACTGTACTATCATATGCCTTTACAGGCTCTACATCATATAATGGATATACATCGAATAGTTTCATAATGTGTATGTTTTTCCCACTACAGCAGTGTATTGTACACTACTACAGTATCATTACTTTATTGTATTAATTTTTTCGTAAGAAGCCATGACTCCTTTAATTACCGAGGAACTCAATCCTTGGTGCTCCATTTCGTTCAATCCCTCGATCGTACATCCTTGTGGCGTGGTTACTTTATCGATCTCTCGCTCAGGATGCGTTCCATTTTCTGCGACCAATTTAGCTGCTCCGATAGCCGTTTGTACCGCAATTACCTGCGCTTCGTGCGGATGGAAGCCCATTTGTATACCTCCTTGTATCATTGCTCTTAGAAAGCGTAGAAAGAAAGCAATCCCACTCGCTCCTAGCACAGTGGCTGCTTGCATCAATCGTTCTTCTATCAATAAGGTTTCTCCGATGGTATCAAACATTTTCTGCACCATCACTACTTCTTCTTTTACATCGTCATTGGCACAAATACAAGTCATAGATAACTTCTTAGCCGCTCCTGTATTGGGCATCACACGTACTACCTTATTATTGGGTACTACCGCATTGATTTCTGCAATAGCAGTACCTGTAACTGTAGAAATTAACACTTGATCTGAAGTCAGCACTTCTTTAATTTCTTCGAGAACGGTATCCAATTGTCTTGGCTGTACACATAGAATCACCCATTGTACTCCTTGTATCGCTCCTATAATATCTTGCGAAGTAGTAACTCCTAGTTTATCTTCTACTTCTCTAAGGTTGTATTTTGATTTATCTACTACAGTGATATTTTTTGCTTCGAATAAATCACTAGTCGCTAATCCCGAAATAATGGACTTTCCTAAATTACCCCCGCCTATGATGGTTATCCTATTCATTGTTATTGTATTATTACTATACGTTTGCTCCCTACGCGTTTTTCTTTTATGAAATAATTTAAAAGGCACTGGCTTTTAATGCCAATCCTGTTTTCTCTTCTAATCCAAACATGAGATTCATATTATGAATCGCTTGCCCAGATGCCCCTTTGATTAGGTTATCGATTACAGAGGTGATGAGTAGCATTCCACTCTTTTTGGTAACATGTATGATACACTTATTGGTATTCACTACCTGCTTGATATGGATTGCTTCCTCAGATACAACTGTAAATGCCGCATCTTTATAATAGTCTTTGTACAAGGCTACAGCATCCTGCTCTGTCCCTTCAAAAGGTGTATACATCGTAGCATAAATTCCTTTGCTAAAATTCCCACGATTAGGAATAAAAAACAATGGTGCTTCACAATCCTGCTGTAATTGCTGTATACTCTGGTTGATCTCTCCTAAATGCTGATGCGAAAACACCTTGTAACTCGAAAAATTATTATCTCTCCAACTAAAATGTGTGGTAGCACTTGGCATCACTCCTGCTCCTGTACTTCCTGTAGTGGCATTGATATGCACTGCCTCTTTGATATTACCAGAAGCGGCTAATGGCAGTAATCCTAATTGTATTGCTGTTGCAAAACATCCTGGATTGGCGATATTAGCTGCTTGTACGATCTCCTCTTTTTGTAATTCGGGTAATCCGTATACAAATTCTCTGCCTAAAAATGCTTTATCTTCTGTCAATCTAAAATCGTTTCCTAAATCGATGACTTTTGTAGCTGCATCAAAGGTGTGTGCTTCTAAAAAAGCTCTAGACCTTCCATGTCCTAGGCATAAAAACACTACATCTACTGATGGATTTACAGTATCTGTAAAATTTAGTGTTGTTTCTCCTACGAGATCTGTATGCTGTCCTGCTATGGGTTTTCCTGCATTGGTCGTACTGAATACAAAATCCAATGTTACCTGTGGGTGGTGTACTAATAAGCGTAGTAATTCACCCGCAGTATAACCTGACCCCCCTATAATACCTACTTTGATCATGAGTTGCTAGGATTTACGTTATGATAAATTTTATTGGCGTTTCCGTAGATTTTGATGAATCCTTTGGCATCTTCGGATGTCCACGAGTTATTCATTTCTCCGTACTGTCCGAAATCAGATTTCATCATATCGTGGTCTGATTCGATTCCTTCTAATACAAAATGATACGGACGTAATTGTACTTTTACATCTCCTGTTACAGATTTTTGCGAATCGTCTAAAAACACTTCGATATTTCGCATTACTGGATCTAGGTAATTCCCCTCGTGTAATAACATTCCATACCAATTAGCCAACTGTTCTTTCCAATATTGCTGCCACTTGGTCAATACATGTTTTTCTAATAGGTGATGTGCTTTGATAATCACTAGCGGTGCTGCTGCTTCAAAACCAACTCTCCCTTTGATACCTATAATCGTATCTCCTACATGTATATCTCTACCGATGGCAAATGCACTGGCTATGGCTTCTAATTTTTGGATATTTTTTACAGGGGTATCTTTTTCGCCATTCAGCCCTACTAATTCTCCTTTTTCGAAATTAAGGGTGATAGTTTCTTCTGATTCTTTCTGTAATTGGCTTGGGTAAGCTGCTTCTGGAAGGGAGCTATGAGAGGTTAGGGTTTCTTTTCCCCCTACACTTGTCCCCCATATTCCTTTATTGATAGAATACTGCGCTTTTTCCCAACTGTAGTGTACGCCGTGCTTTTCTAAGTAGGTTACTTCTTCCTGTCTAGATAGTTTTAAATCTCTGATCGGTGTGATAATCTCGATTTCTGGAGCCAATGTTTGGAAAATCACATCGAATCTGATTTGATCATTCCCTGCACCTGTACTGCCATGCGCTATATATTTTGCACCTACTTTCTTTGCATATTCTATTACTTCGATTGCTTGGAAAATACGTTCTGCACTTACGGATAGTGGGTAGGTATTATTTTTTAATACATTTCCGAAAATAAGGTACTTAATCGCTTTTTGGTAGAATTCCTCTAAGATGGTTTTATTTACGTGCGAAGAAGTTCCTAATTCATAGGCTCTTTTTTCTGTGGCAGCTAATTCCTCTTCAGAAAAACCACCTGTATTGACCAAAATGGTGTGTACTTCTAGGTTTTTTTCGTGAATAAGGTATTTTACACAATAGGATGTATCCAAACCTCCACTGTAGGCTACTACTACTTTTTCCATAACAACAGTTGTTTATTATTTGTAAGCATTGCTTGCTTAATTTTTTTTAATCTTTTAATGACGGCTTTGTCAAACCAATTTTCTTTTTTATGCTCTTTCTTTGCTGGATCATATAACATCCCTGTACACAGGCACATTTTATGTTCTTTAGAGACTAGTATATCATAATTGGTACAGGTTTTACATCCTGCCCAAAATTTAGGATCGTCTGTGAGTTCAGAAAAAGTAACGGGTTTGTATCCTAATTCTGAGTTTATTTTCATGACCGCCAATCCTGTGGTAATTCCAAACACCTTTGATGAAGGGTATTTCTCTAATGAATAATTAAAGGTGAATTCTTTGATTCTTTTGGCCAACCCTTGTTTTCTGTAATCTGGATGCACAATCAATCCAGAGTGCGCTACATATTTTTCATGCCCCCATACTTCTATGTAGCAAAATCCAGCAAATTTTCCTTCGCACAATGCAATGATCGCATTTCCATTCTCCATTTTAGTTTGTATATACGTGGGGGTACGTTTTGCGATTCCTGTACCTCTTACCTTAGCAGAGTTAGAAATCACCTCACATATTTCTTGTGCATACACAAAATGATCCTTTGTGGCTATAATGATCTTTATCGGTTTCATAAACGGATGTCGTCTATCAAAGATTTATTGATTTGATATTTTTTTGAATTTGATATATTGATACACACTAAGAAATCGTATACTAAATATACTATTTTAAAATAGCAATTTGTGGTAAAATTCTGATATTTCTCGTGCTGCTTTATAGGGGAAATAGGACGCACCTATTTCAAAAGTATGTTAAACCCACAAGGGGCGGCGAAAACGAACTGTTATCGTTGAAGAATTAATAAATAGCCGCTTTGGCAGCGCGCTTAATGTACTTGTAGTGTTTTGTTTCGCTTTCATAATAGTAACTCTAAATCGTCGGCCGAAGCCCCTTTCGTTAACTAGATGTGCAATATTACTTATTATTACTTACAAAACACGCGTCTAGCAATGATTTTTGTAAATTTTTATGATATTACTATTTTTTTACTGTTTTTACACAAAATCCTCAACTAAAATAAAGAAAAAGCTTTAAGTTTTAATAAAAAGTTACTTTTTCAGAACACATACCCTAGCTTTTAATCGAATTTAAACACTTATAATAATGAAATTCAGCTATTAAAACTCTTTATTATAGCTTATTCTAAAAAAACATACATCTTTTTTCACAACTCTTTATAGATCGTAGCCGTATAGTTGCGTTAGGGATAGGAGCGGCATCCTTTTTGTTTTCTTTTCAAAACAAAAAGATACAGCGGATAGCCCGACCCTTGGGGAACGCCCTCATCAATTACAACAAAAAAAAGCTCCATCAAACACGGATGCTGATAGAGCTTTCTTTGAAACATATGAATTGACATGTTTATAAGTCTGTCATACTTTTCTATTATTTCCCTCCTCCGATGGTGAATAAGAGACCAATATTAATCGTAAAATCACTTACTGAAGCGTCTCCTGCTTTCCCAGCATTAAGGTAAGCGACATTAAAGTTCAACACCTTGTACTTAAATCCTAATGCAGGTCTGATCGCAAAGTTAGAGCTTCCCTCTACTGAAAAAGGTGAATCTTCCCCACCATCTATCTCTATAGCTCCAACGCTAGTAATTCCTAGTCCTAAGCTACCATAAGGTCTGAATCCTTCTTTGGTAAAGAAATAACGACCGTTTAATAAATAACTACCTAATGCAACATTCCCGATAGAGCCTGTAGTACCATCTTGTGACACACTCGCTCCAACTAGGAAGTCCCCTTGGTAATAAAAAGAAACATCGATGTCCTCTGTTACTCCATACCCTAACTCAAAATGCGCAGAAATCCCTCCGTCTGTAAAATCGCTTATGTCTCCTGATGGAAAAGCATATCCTAGACCGAAACCTAATTTAACTTGTGCACTTGTAGAGGCTATCCCAAAGATCGCGATTGCTACAAATAATAATAGTTTTTTCATAGTTGTATGTTTATATCGTTTAAGTGGTTAAATATACCGATAAAAAACACTAATTAACAAAAATTAATATCCTAAAGACTTGTAAAAAACAACAAAACACTAATTAACAATAAATTACAAATTTTAAATAAAGAAAAAACTTACAAAAATTAATATAAAAAAATTAAATCATCGATGAAAAACATGCGTCAATCCCGTAAAAAAATTACTTACACTACTTAAAAACAATGAATTACACTAAAAACTGAAACAAATCTGGCTTATCGTTTAAATAATCTCCAAAAAAACCGTGCGCTTTCATCCTCTTAATCAATGGCGCTAGGTCTGCTTGCTCTTTTAATTCAATACCCACTACTGCCGAAGCATTTTCTCTACTCGATTTTTTAGAGTATTCGAAATGCGTAATATCATCATAAGGGCCTAATATATCAACCACAAATTGTTTGAGCGCTCCTGCTCGCTGTGGAAATCTAACTATAAAATAATGCTTAAGCTCTGCATATAATAAGGCTCTTTCTTTGATCTCTGCAGTACGTGTAATATCATTGTTACTACCACTGATTATGCATACCACATTCTTACCTTGAATCTGCTCTTTATACGCCTCTAATGCCGCTAGTGTTAATGCACCAGCAGGCTCTACTACAATCGCATCTCTATTGTAGAGATCAAGAATGGTCTGACACACCAACCCCTCTGGGACGGTAATCATATCGGATAAGTACGCTTTGCATATCTCGAAATTAAGCGCACCTACTTTCTGTACTGCCGCACCGTCTACAAACTTATCAATGTTGTAAATTTCTGTGTTTTTACCTGCCTTTATAGAGGTAGACATAGAAGGCGCTCCCATAGGTTCTACACCTATGATTTTGGTTTTTGGCGAGAGTGCTTTCATAGCTCCACACAAGCCCGATGCCAATCCACCACCACCGATAGCCACAAAAATATAATCGATCGCTAGGTCAGACTGCTTAAAAATCTCTAACCCGATAGTTCCTTGTCCTTCGATCGTTTTTGGATCATCGAATGGGTGCACAAAGGTTTTTCCTTCTTCTTCGCAAGTTCGTATCGCTGCTTTGGAAGCATCATCAAAGGTATCGCCTTCTAAGACAATGGTTATATAAGCACCTCCAAACATCTGTGTCTGCTCGATCTTTTGTTTTGGAGTCACCGAAGGCATGTAGATTGTACCATGTACCTGTAGATGGTAACATGCAAATGCCACTCCTTGTGCATGATTACCTGCACTAGCACATACGACTCCTTTGGCTAATTGCTCCGCAGACAGGGAACTGATCTTCGTAAAGGCTCCTCTAATTTTATAAGAGCGTACTCGCTGTAGATCTTCTCTCTTTAATAAAACCGTAGCATCGTATTGCTTAGAATACCGAATAGCATCTGTCAGTGGAGTTACCAAGGCTACCTCCTTAATCACAGCAGCTGCTTCTCGTATACTTTCTAAACTCGGAAAATAATTTATATGTTTATGTTCTTCCATAGGACTCCTACTATATTAATTCTTTTATACTACTACACTTACAATCTTGCACCTCTCACACCATATTGAAGTGTTTAGACTTTTTATAATTAACCGCTTAAAATGATTTTTTTGTACTCAAATTTCGCAATTTTTGAGCTCCATAGCGCTGCTGTACACACAGCAACAGGCTTAATACAAAACTGAGTCTATCAGATTAGCTCCAATAGACTCAGTGTAACAATTACAAATATATTGTAAACTTCTTATACGATCGGTTTCATAGCCGTCATAGAAGCTCTTAATCTTGCACCTACAACCTCTATAGGGTGATTTCTTAATGCTGCATTGATTTCGATCAATTTTGCATTATCTACTCCATTTCCTTTTCCTGCATCATACGCAGTACCAATAACATCTGTATCGATGGTTTTCATGAAGTCTGTTAATAATGGCTTACATGCATGGTCAAATAGGTAACATCCGTACTCTGCTGTATCAGAAATTACTCTATTCATTTCGAATAATTTCTTACGCGCTATCGTATTTGCAATTAGCGGAGTTTCGTGTAATGACTCGTAATACGCTGACTCTTCGATAATACCTGAATCTGTCATCGCTTCGAAAGCCAATTCTACTCCTGCTCTTACCATTGCTACCATCAATACTCCGTGGTCATAGAATTCTTGCTCAGAAATCTCTACACCACCTGCTGGTGTTTTTTCGAAAGCAGTCTCTCCTGTTGCTGCTCTCCATCCTAGTAGGTTTTTATCATCATTCGCCCAATCTTCCATCATTGTTTTAGAGAAATGTCCTCCGATAATGTCATCCATATGCTTCTGGAATAAAGGACGCATGATGTCTTTTAATTCTTCTGCTAATTCAAAAGCTTTGATTTTTGATGGATTTGATAAACGATCCATCATGTTGGTGATTCCACCGTATTTTAATCCTTCGGTGATCGTTTCCCATCCGTACTGGATTAACTTAGAAGCATATCCTGCATCGATTCCTTTTTCGATCATTTTATCGAAACATAAGATCGATCCTGTTTGTAGCAATCCACATAAAATGGTTTGCTCTCCCATTAAATCTGATTTCACCTCTGCTACGAATGAAGACTCTAATACACCTGCTCTATCACCTCCTGTAGCTACTGCATAGGCTTTTGCTTGTGCTAGTCCATGTCCTTGTGGATCATTCTCTGGATGTACAGCGATAAGTGTAGGTACTCCGAATCCTCTTTTATATTCTTCTCTAACCTCAGATCCTGGACACTTTGGTGCTACCATGATTACTGTAAGGTCTTCTCTTACTTGCATTCCTTCTTCTACGATGTTAAAACCGTGAGAATATGACAATGTAGCTCCATTTTTCATAAGCGGCATTACTGTAGTTACCACTTGTGTATGCTGCTTGTCTGGTGTAAGGTTAATCACCACATCTGCATTCGGTACTAATTCTTCGTATGTACCTACTACAAAACCATTTTCTGTGGCATTTTTATACGACTGTCGCTGCTCCTTGATCGCTGCCTCTCTGAGTGTATATGAAATATCCAATCCAGAATCTCTCATATTCAACCCTTGATTAAGTCCCTGAGCTCCACATCCTACAATTACTATTTTCTTTCCTTTTAATGCTTCGACTCCATCAGAAAACTCACCAGATTCCATGAATCTACATTTACCTAACTGTGTCAGTTGGTCTCTTAATGATAGCGTATTAAAATAATTTGCCATTTCCTTCTTAATTTGTGGTTACTTCCGTTTACACGAAAATCTATTAATTTTTATAATTAGTTGCTATGTTTGAATGTGTTTGCTAAGCCAATACTCTGCAAACATCTTTTTTATTGAATCGCTTCTTCTTCTTTAAACGTTTCTAATATTTTAGAGATATGCATTTTGTCTTTCGTCACTGCTATACGCCCTGAACGTACAAATTGCATTAACCCATACGGCTCTAATTTGTCATATAATGCCGCAACTTCTTTACGTCTACCTGTTTTTTCTAATACAAAAAACTCTGGAGTGACTGTCACGATATTTGCATTGCTCTCTTTGATCACATTTTGGATTTGTCGCTCTTCAAACAACAACTCTGATGCAATTTTAAACAATGCTGTTTCTTGATAGATCGTTTCATCATCTTTGTGATAAAAAGCCTTGATCACTTCGATTTGTTTTTCGATTTGACCTACCAACTTCTTTACTCGCTCTTCAGTGATCCTTACAACAATCGTAAATCGAAAAACATCTTTGATTTCAGAAACTGATGCCGTCATACTGTCTAAATTGATATGACGTTTTAGAAAAATAGCGGATATTCTGTTTAATAACCCTATATTATTTTCGGTATACACTGATATGGTATAACATTCTCTTTCCATTTCCATGCTTAGCTCAATCTTATATCTGATACAGATGCTCCTGTAGGGATCATCGGGAATACATTATTTTCTTTCTCTACGCATACTTCTAAGAAGTATGGTTCTTTAGAGGCTATCATTTCTTTGATAGCTCCTTGTAAATCTTCTCTCTTTTCGACACGTTTAGCTGTGATATGATACCCTTTGGCAATCGTTACAAAATCTGGATTTACCATTTCTGTAGATGCATAGCGCTTATCAAAGAATAATTGTTGCCACTGGCGCACCATTCCTAAGAAATCATTGTTAAGCACTACAATCTTTACAGGTACTCTCGTTTGGAAAATCGTTCCCAGTTCCTGTATCGTCATCTGATAACCTCCATCTCCGATGATTGCTACTACTTCACGTTCTGGTGCTCCCATTTTAGCACCAATAGCCGCAGGTAATGCAAATCCCATTGTACCCAATCCACCAGAAGTAACATTACTTTTGGATTTGGTAAACTCGGCATATCTACAAGCGATCATTTGGTGTTGCCCTACATCAGATACGATCACCGCATCACCTTTCGTTTCTTCATTGATCCCTCTAAGTACTTCTCCCATAGACAAGCCTTCCTTAGCAGGATACAACTCATTTTTGATTACTTTATCAAACTCTATGGTATCATGATCCTTGAATTCTTGTAACCAAGAAGTATAGGTATCTTTATTAATTTTTGGCAAAATCGCTGCTAAGGTATTTTTTACATCTCCCATCACCGCTACATCTGCATATACATTTTTATTCACTTCGGCAGGATCTATCTCAAAATGTATGATTTTTGCTTGCTTAGCATAGGTTTCTAAATTACCTGTCACACGATCATCAAAACGCATTCCGACAGCAATGAGCAAATCACACTCATTGGTTAATTTATTAGGGCCATAGTTACCATGCATTCCCACCATCCCTACATTAAGAGGATGTGCTGTAGGCAATGCTGATAATCCTAAAATAGTCCATGCCGCAGGAATTCCTGATTTTTCTACAAAGGCTTTTAATTCTTCTTCAGCTTCTCCAAGGATCACACCCTGTCCAAAAACAATCATTGGCTTTTTAGCCTCATTTATCAAAGTTGCTGCACCTTCTAAAGTAGCTGGATCTGTAGGAGGCACTGGCTTATAGCTACGTACTCCTTTACATTTTTTATACTCAAAATCCAATTCTCCAAATTGCGCATCTTTGGTAATATCGATCAATACTGGTCCTGGTCTTCCTGAGCGAGCAATATAAAAAGCTTTGGCTAATACCGTTGGTATATCCTCTGACTTGGTTACCTGACAGTTCCATTTGGTAATCGGAGTAGAAATTCCGATGATGTCTGTTTCCTGAAACGCATCTGTACCTAATAGATGAGAACCTACTTGCCCAGTAATACATACCATTGGTGTAGAATCGATCTGCGCATCTGCAATACCTGTTACAAAATTCGTAGCTCCTGGACCAGAGGTTGCAATCGCCACCCCTACTTTTCCACTGGTACGTGCGTATCCCTGAGCAGCATGTGTAGCTCCCTGCTCGTGGCGGGTAAGCACATGATTTAGCTGATCCTGAAATTTATATAACTCATCATATACAGGCATAATCGCTCCTCCTGGATACCCATATATCAGATCTACTCCTTCTGCGAGTAGACAATGTATTACCGCTTCTGCTCCCGTCATGATTCCTGTAGTTACTTTTGTTTCTTTTTTTTCTGTCTGCGTTTCCATTACGCTTTATTTTTAGTAGCTAATTAGATTAGCATCAACTTCCTTCTAAATTCGTCTTACAGTATCTTAAAATTCGTCTGTCACACACCCTTGTGATGCAGAAGATACTGTATTAGCATATTTATACAACACCCCTCTACTGAATTTTAAAGGCGGCTGCACCCATGCTTCTTTTCGTTTCTGTAATTCTGCCTCATCGACAGCTACTTTAATCTCATTCGTCTCTGCATCGATCGTAATAATATCCCCATCCTGTACCAATCCTATGACACCACCTTCTTGTGCTTCAGGCGTAATATGCCCTACTACAAAACCGTGCGTCCCACCAGAGAATCTACCATCTGTAATCAGTGCTACATCTTTCCCTAGACCTGCTCCCATAATAGCTGCAGTAGGCTTTAGCATTTCTGGCATTCCAGGACCTCCTTTAGGCCCTTCGTAGCGGATGACTACCACATCTCCTTTTTGTACTTTCCCATCTCTAATCCCATCATTCGCATCGTACTCACTATCGAATACTTTTGCTTTTCCTTCAAAACGGAGTCCTTCTTTTCCAGTAATCTTTGCTACACAACCATCTTTAGCTAGGTTTCCAAACATGATACGCAGGTGCCCTGTAGCTTTGATCGGAGTCTCCAAAGGCTTGATCACATCTTGTCCTTCTGTAAGGTCTGGTACTTCTGCTAAGTTTTCTGCTAGTGTTTTTCCTGTCACTGTCAGGCAATCACCATGTAATAATCCTTGCTTCAGTAAATATTTTAATACAGCAGGAATTCCTCCTACTTCATGCACATCTTCCATTAAATACTTCCCACTAGGCTTTAGGTCTGCCAAGAATGGAGTTTCATCACTGATACGCTGAAAATCTGCTAATGTAAAGTCTACATTGGCAGCTCTAGCAATCGCCAAGAAATGCAATACCGCATTAGTAGACCCTCCTAATACCGTAACCAATCGAATCGCATTTTCTAATGACTTTTTGGTTACAATGTCTAGAGGCTTAATATCTTTCTCTAATAAGATACGCATCGCTCTACCTGCTGCAATACTCTCCTCTTCTTTTTGCTTACTAATCGCTGGATTCGACGAATTATAAGGTAATGACATTCCTAATGCTTCAATAGCAGAAGCCATGGTGTTGGCCGTATACATTCCTCCACAAGCACCTGCCCCTGGACATGCTTTCTCGATCACACTTTTGTATTCATTCTGTGTAATCGTTCCTGCTACTTTTTCTCCCCAAGCTTCGAACGCAGATACTACATCTAATTTCTTTCCTTCATGACATCCCGAAGCGATCGTACCTCCGTATACTAATACAGAAGGGCGGTTAAGGCGTAGCATCGCCATCAATGCACCAGGCATATTTTTATCACATCCCACTACAGTAACCATTCCATCATACGACATTGCCTGTACCACTGTTTCCATAGAATCAGCAATCACATCTCTAGAGGGCAATGAAAAGCGCATCCCTGGGGTTCCCATCGAAATCCCATCACTCACACCAATCGTATTAAAAATCAATCCTACCACCGAAGCATCCTTTGTTCCTTGCTTGACTAATTTTGCCAAATCATTCAAGTGCATATTACAAGGATTTCCTTCGTATCCTGTACTAGCAATCCCTACTAATGGCTTGCTAAAATCTTCATCTGTTAGACCAATCGCATGCAACATCGCTTGTGCTGCAGGTTGTGTATCGTCTTGTGTTACTTGCTTACTGTATTTATTGAGACTCATTCCTTTTGAATGTATTTTTACTTATTTCTTATTTTTTTAACCGTTTTATTGACAGATTCACAAACAACAAAACAATTCATAGTATAAAATTATTTCGTAATGACGAAACTGTTACATTTAATTAAATTACCTTACAATATCCAACCCTTACAAAACCTCTTTTACCCACTGAAAAACAACCACTTAAACCCTTTTCTTTTACAATCACTACTCCATTATTTTTATCTAAAAAAAGTGACTTTTTCTTTTTTTAGCATTTCTAGGACACTGATGATTCCTATTCTGTATATGGGGCGTTTCCCTATGGGGTCGGGCTATCCGCTACAATTCCTCGCACCTCCTACCGTCGGGCTGTGGGATTTTCACTACTATCCCTAACGCAATTCAATTATTTTTTTTATCAAGCTATCTATGAACTCATCTTTACTTTTTCTTTTTCCTAAAAAATGATTTGAATTCACCTGTATTTCGTTACTTACTTTATTCGTATTGCTACTATGAATTTCAAAAAGTGCCTTCTCCAGTCAAATTTCCTCTTATTTTCGGCTCAAAACAAAAAGTCAAGATGAATTTTATACCAAAAAAAATCCCTTTACAATTGCAAAGGGATTATCGTATTTATATTGTATACACAAACGCCCTTTTACAAGTGTGAAACTTTCACCGTAATGACAATGACTTTTGTACTATTTATAACTGCTTTTAACATAATTCTGGGACAAATATAGTTAATTTATTAAGAACTCATCTTTACTTTACAAAATTTACTGCAAAAGTAATTTCACATGCTTATAACTTCACTTTTTACGTATATTATGGATGCATAAACCCTTTTTTTTATTAAAGCAACGTATACTGTACTTTAAAAAGGATATTTTGGATCCTAAATTTTTCAATTTCTGAGTTTCGTAGCGCTGCTATGCAACTAAAAAATCACTTCATTTGATCACAAAATCTTTGCTTTTCGCTGAAATCAAAAAAGTTTACATCACTTCAAAATCTAAAAAGTGTAAACCACTTTTTATTGCATATCAAAGAAATTATTCTTCATGCAATAAATAACCAGTCCCACTCTTGTTTTTACTTCTAATTTTTTAAAAACTGATTCTCTATAATTTTCTACCGTTTTCGGACTCAGCTTCATCTCTACAGCTATATCTTTATAGGTCAGTTCCGAACAGGCATATTTCATAAACACCCATTCTCTATCTGTTAATCGATCTGCCATTGTCTTCCCTTCTTCTATCACATCAGAACGCCTTAGCGCTACCTCTACCCGCTCTGAATAATAAAACCCCTGTTCGATGACCATTTTCATCGCAAATGCAAAATTATCTGGATGAATATCTTTTAGTAAATATCCTCTAGCTCCTGCTCGCAGCATACTAATCACTGTTTGCTCATCATCCTCCATAGTCAGCGCTAGTACTTTTTGCTCAGGCTGATGCTCCTTTAACCATTGCATCGTCTGAATCCCATCCATTACAGGCATCTTTACATCTAATAACACAAGGTCTGGCTTTTTTCTTTTGTGGAGATAATATTTTGTTAGTTCTTTTCCATTCTTCAGCATCGCTAACACCTCATAGCCTTCAATATTACAAATCAGGCTTTCTAGCGATTGCGCAAAGAGAAGATGATCATCTACAATTACAACAGTCTTTTTTTTCATTTGCTTATAATGTTGTTTAAGAAGTTACACAATAGCCAAGTTACCTTTTGCATCGCTAAACAATTAATATCTGGCTTGTGATGTATAGTTTATCGTAAATAAAAGTGATGTAAGCTTTTTACAATTGGTTATAAAAACGGCCTTACGCCCGCTAACTTTATATTTTTTGAGTGTTCGATCCATTATACAACGAAAACATTGTTCCTTTTGATCGTAGTATCTTTATTTTCTAAAATGCAATTCATCTAATTCGCACAAAACTTATATTTACGCCTTCTCACGATCTTCTGCTTTAAAGGTATACCGCAGTGTCAGTTGCACTCCTTCTTCCGGCTTAGACACACTAGTCAGATGCGCATTGATCAGCTTTGCTCTGCTTTTCATGTTCAGCAAACCAGCATTGGCTGCTACCGAATGCATATCATAGCCTATACCATCATCCTGTACATGAATCGTAAGATCCTGATCCGTATACACCAACGCTACAGCTAGGTTTTCTGCCTCCGCATGCTTGATCGTATTTGAAAAAAATTCTTGTATAATACGGTATACAATAATCTCGTCTTTGGGATTGATTTCTATGGTTTCGCCCTGAACAGAAAAGCTCGTATTCAAAAAGTTTAGTTTTTCAAAACGTCCCAACTCTACCTGAATAGATTTCTCCAATCCTATGTTATGAATCACCTCATGATTGAGTGTTTTGGATAGACTACGAATTTCTTGCAGGCTATCACTCACCAAACTTTTTACATCTGCAATTGCCTGTTTCCCTTTATCATCCAAGGCACTACTGGTCATATTGATCTGCATTACCGCAGCGGATAATAACTGTCCTATATTGTCATGTAATTCCCAACTAACATGTTTTAAGGTCTGTTCCTGAATCTCTATTTGAGAATTTTTTAATTCTTCATCAAAACGCTGCTCTGCCTTAAATTTCTCTAATAACAGTTTATTTTTTCGTTTTTGAAATGCCATAAAAAATACAATTCCAAAAACTACAAAAAACACGATAATGATAATAAAGTAAACTATGAGTAAGATTTGTTCCTTCGCAAGCATATGATAAAACCTATAATGTAACAAGTATACATAAAAATATTAATCAACGTTAAAATAATCCTGTTGACATAAACAAATTCTGGATTCAATTCACTCTTATAATAATTTTCGTATATAAATAGTGGATTTATTGTCAAATGAAAAACCAAAGCTCCTACTGAAACATAAAACGGAATACTTTTATAAAAATTCAAAATACTATTACTTAATAATAATTGAAAATAATACATGATCACACATAACAAAAGTAAAAATGTACCAATAACAGAATTCACCATAGGGTCTAACCAGAATGAAAAATCAGAAAACAAAACACCTAAAATTGCATATCCTAAAAAAACATACACAACACTATAACCTATTTTTCGAAATTTTTTCTTTTCAATAAGCCGTAAAAAGAAAAACAAATAAAAAGAAAAACTAATTAAATCGTAAATATTGTAAGCCCATGCATTATGCTTAAAAATGGTATCTTTTAAAAATGAAAACGCTTTAAAAAAATATATCGCAGCTGGCAACCAGCCAAATACCAACTCCACAAACACAGTAAACCATAAAAAATATACAAAATATCGAGAAAGATAATCTTCTCGATATTTTGATATATATACAGTTCCTACGACAGCAGCAACTACCTCAAATACATTGATAATGATTTGAGTAACTAATACATTTGAATACATTAATAATCAAATGGAGGATTTCCTTTACCTCCTTTATTAAATGCTGCTATCTGGTAATTATTATCATTTCCACCAAATCCATCTTTCCCCATCGAACGCGCAGGTATTCCTGTAGGAGCAAAAAATAAGGTACTATATCCTCTACCCATCTTACAGCTCTTTTCTGAATATGCTCCGAAGTATACACGAACCCCTGGATTTTTAATCCCTTGTGCTGCGGATTCTTGTTTTACATACGCTAAGTATTCCTCTAGTTCTTCTACCGACCAATGAAATGATTTGGCATCATCGAAACCTAGATTCTTTTCTAAATGCTTCCCTCTTTTTTCGCACCAGTTACTATGAAGCTCCTTTGCCTCATCTACACTGATACATTTTTTTGGTTTTTGTATTTTACAAGCCATACTAAATTTATTTATAGGTTTAAGTTGCTAATATATCTAAAAAACAACACTTCCCGCAAGCTTGTATGTTTTTTAACCGACTTAATTACGGTTAAACCGCATGTTTAACTATTTGATTTTAAGTAAAATAGATCACAAAGCACAAAAAGTAATATTCTCTAAATTCGGGGGTTTACCCCTAGGAAACTATAGGGGGAAAAGCCCCTATTTCACTTAACAATCATCTTAAAAACAAGACGTTAAATCGTATCGCACTATACCAAGGTTTGGATGCGAAATCGAATTGTCATTCCTGTTCTCTTTTGTGCAATTACATTCATAGCTTGTGTAGAAAGTTGTAACACTCTCGGATACCCTCCTGTAGTTTGGCAATCTCTCATCAATACCAATAATGTTCCAGAAGGTGTTAATTGTACCGTACCTGATAATACAGGGGCACTGATCATAGAAGGGAGTGTATTTCGTAATTCTCCTTCTATCTGTATCGCCATTCGATCTCTTTTGTCAGAGATCACAAAGGTATCGTGCTTTAATTGCGTTTGGAGTGCTGCCGGGAGTAGATCGTACTCAATCCCCTGATAACAATCCAACACAGCTATGTCGCCACTAAAACAAACAGATGATAGCTTTGCAAATGCCGCTTGCCCTTCGGTATAAGCCGTATACGGTAACTGATTACCTTTAGAGACTACGTGCGTAGTGGTAATTCCTTTGTAAAAAGAACGGCTCTGCAAGCACATAGGCACATCGAATCCTCCATGAATACCTATATACCCATACACACCTTTAATTACATTTTTTAACCGTAAGACACTTCCTTTTTGTACACGTATACGTTGGTTCATAGCACAGAGTACACCATCGAGATATGGGGTACACACTGCGCCTGTAATAGCAATCATCGTAGGTTCGCTAAACTGTACTACAGGCGGTAGCATTGTCCATTCCAATACTGCCAACGTCGCTGTATTGCCTACCAGTAGATTTGCCCATTTCGCTGCTGCTTGATCCATTGCTCCGCTTCTAGGCACACCGTAACGCGCATATCCAAAGCGTCCCAAATCCTGTATACTGGTATACATCCCTGCGGTGCGTATATGCATCATCCCACTCATATTACAGTACTTTTAGGTACATACACTCCTGCAGCCGCCAATTGATGAATCGCATGGTATTGCTGTTCATTAATTGACACCAATTGAATCTGATCACCTGATTGTACAAAACAAGGTGGTTCGTTAGCAACTTCAAAAAAAGTAACTGGAGATCTCCCCATCACATGCCATCCCGCAGGCGACGGACTTGGATAAATCCCTGTTTGCTGCCCTCCAATCGCCACCGAACCTTTAGGCACTTGCAAATTAGGAGTTGCTTTTCTTGGCGTCGCCAATGCTGCATCTAATCCGCCCAAATACATAAACCCTGGTAGAAATCCTATAAAATAAACCGTATATAGAGGTGCTGTATGCAATGCCACAACCTCAGAAATAGTCATCGATTTTAGCATAGCAAAGGCTTCGATTTCTGGTACCAATTCCTTCTCATAACACACAGGGATTTCCCATAAACGACGGGCAGTTGTAGGCATAACCGATAAAGATACTTCTAAAGACTGTAAGGCTGAAACAATAGTATAGAAATCCTCTATAACACACTTATAAACCACTAACAGTGAGTTGTATGATTGCACTACTTCAATAATTGCTTTAGCGTATTTCTCTTCGATAACTTGCTTATACGCTAGTAATTGATAACAGATAAATGGCATAATCTTGTCTGTCGTACGAATTAAAATCGCATCTTCTGCATACGGGATATATTCGAATACTGATTTCATCGTGTCTTATATCCTAATTGAGCCAATTGAGCGGAAACATATGCTAGTAATTGCACTGCTCCAGAAGTGTCTCCATGCACACAGATTGTATCGAATGCAATAGGGCGCTGTTTTCCTGTATGAGTTGTTACTTGCTGGTGTACTACCATTTGCTGTACATGTGCCCATACAGCTTCAGGGGTTTCTAGTACTGCATTTGCAGTGGTTCTGGCCACCAATGATAAGTCTTCGTTGTAATTTCTATCGGCAAATGCTTCGTAACGAATCGCTATTTCGCCCTTTGCAGCGGTTGCCATTGCGGAGCGATGCGGGGCAATGATCGCTATAGTTGAATCTATATTTTTAAGGGTTGTAATAAGTAATGCTGCCAATTGTGGATTGACTGCAGCGGCATTGTACAATGCGCCATGCGGTTTTACATGATGTAATTTCCCTCCTGCTTTTTCTACCCAATGGCGTACCTTTAGGATCTGTGCTTCTACAGAAGCTCTGAGGGCAGCATCGGTTATATCCATAACCACTCGTCCAAAATTTGCACGATCTGGATACGATGGATGTGCTCCAATTTGCACGCCATGTTCCATCGCTAGGTCGATCGTATTTCGAATACTTAGTTCATCACCTGCATGCGCACCACATGCGATATTACACCATGAGATATAGGGCATAATTTCCGCATCAAAACCAGCGGCTTCTCCTACATCTGCGTTAAAAATTACTGTTTTCAATAGCTACAATCGTAAAATCTTCCCTACAAATGTATAAACTATCCTACTTTTATCGCGCTTTATGTGATAGAACTTCATTTCGAAACTTTTTATAATTTGCTATAAAAACGATCTTTTGCACTCAAATTTTGCAATTTTTGAGTTCCGTAGCGCTGCTATGCAACTAAAAAATCACGCTATTTGATCAAAAAATCTTTGTTTTTCGCTGAAACCAAAACAAGTGTAAACCACTTCATTAAATTATTCCCCTATATCTATCGTAAAATTCTTTTTTATAACCACTATAAGCATCCATCTACTGAAAAGTTATGCCTTCATAATTACTAACAAAATTGTTACCCATAGATATGTATCAAAACTATGATAAATGTTACTCAAAATGCATAAAAAATATTATTTTTTACTAGTGTTTTATAGCATTCCACTAGACAAATCTATTAAAATGGTTTACACCTTTTATTTTAGACAGACAACGAAAAATCATCAGATGGAATGAGACAGTTTTTAAAACCTGTAATCCTACTTTGTCATCTTATAGCGAGTAGTATTTATTTGCGTTAGGGATTGCAGTGGAAATCCCGCAACACGACCTTAGGAGTGTGAGGAATTGCAACGGATAGCCCGACCCTTGGGGAACGCCCTAAAGTAACAAAGTAAGATTAATGAGTTACGGGTAAATTGATAGCAAAATTACAGTCGAATCTCGATTATTTTTTTAGCGATGGAATTTACATCCTTACCCCAACCATCCCTCACGGTCTAAACTACGGTATTGTATTGCTTCTGAAATATGGCTTCCTTGAATATGAGGTACGCCTTCTAGGTCTGCAATGGTTCTCGCTACTTTTAGAATACGGTCATACGCTCTGGCCGATAAATTGAGCTGTTCCATGGCGGTTTTTAGTAAAGTTTTAGATGCATCATCTAATTGACAATGCATTCTAATTTGTTGCACGCCCATCTGCGCATTATAATGAATTTTAGGCAGATCTGTAAAACGCTGTGTCTGTATATCTCTAGCCGCAATCACACGTTCTCGAATGGATACACTTGATTCCCCCCTGCGATCTTCACTCAATTTTTCGAAAGGAACAGGAGTTACCTCTATATGGATATCGATACGATCTAGTAGAGGGCCTGATATCTTACTCAGGTAACGCTGCATTTCTGCGGGTGATGAGGTAACAGGCGCATCTGGGTCATTAAAATAACCTCCTGGGCTAGGATTCATACTAGCCACTAACATAAAACTCGAAGGATAGGTGACTGTAAATTTAGCCCTAGAGATCGTTACTTCTCGATCTTCTAAGGGCTGACGCATGACTTCTAGCACTTCTCGTTTAAACTCTGGCAATTCATCTAGAAATAGCACGCCATTATGGGACAATGATATTTCTCCGGGCTGTGGGTAGCTGCCTCCGCCTACCAGCGCTACATTAGAAATCGTATGGTGTGGACTTCGAAATGGGCGTTGTGCCATCAACCCTACATTTTCTTTAATTCTTCCGACTACGCTATGAATTTTAGTGGTTTCTAATGCTTCCTGTAGTGACATCGGCGGCAAAATACTAGGCAGTCGCTTACTCAACATCGTTTTACCACTTCCTGGAGGCCCTACCAATATGATATTATGTCCTCCAGCAGCTGCAATCTCCATACAACGCTTAATACTCTCCTGCCCTTTTACATCTGCAAAATCAAACTCTGGATGTGCTAACTCTTTATAAAACGTTTCTCTAGTATCTACGACAGTCGGTGTTAATTCCTTTGTACCTTCAAAAAAATCGATGACTTCTTTGATATTTTCTACACCATATACGGCTAAGTTATCTACAATAGCAGCCTCAGCAGCATTTTGTTTAGGTAGTATAAATCCTGTAAATCCTTCTTTTCGTGCTTGAATCGCTATTGGCAAAGCTCCTTTTATAGGTTGCAAACTTCCGTCTAAGGAAAGTTCTCCCATGATTAAGTAATTAGCTATTGATGTTGCTTTTATTTGATTACTGGCTGCAAGAATGCCTATTGCCAAGGTAAGATCATAGGCAGAACCTTCTTTTCTAAGGTCTGCAGGAGCCATATTGATCGTAATCTTTTTTCCTGGAAGTTTATACCCATTATTTTGTAATGCAGCAGCAATCCGAAAACTACTTTCCTTAATCGCATTATCAGGCAATCCTACTAGATGATATCCTATCCCTTTATTGATATTTACTTCTACAGTAATCGTAGTAGCTTCTACACCAAAAACAGCACTTCCAAAAACTTTTATCAGCATTCTTTATTTTCTTCTAAAAATATGAAAATATGTCAAGTACCGACCTTATTTACTCTTAAAATATTGAAAAATGACTTGTATTTTTTAATGATATTAAAAGTAGAAATAGCTACTGTATCAATAGGATCGTTTTTGTAATAGTACTGCTTTTTATTCCCACGAGCATACATATAGAAACTCCGATGGAGTATATGCCATAAAGGAAACAATCACTCATAAAAAAGGGGACTTAAAAATGTATCGCAAACTGTATAATAGACAACGTGACAATGCTATAAAAAACAACTAATAGTATTTCTAAACGGTATTTCTCTACAATTTTTCTCATCATGTATAGGTATTGCTTATATAGGTAATTTATACTGTTTTCGATTTGCTATAAAAACGATCTTTTGCACTCAGATTTTACAGTTTTTTTAGTTCCGTAACACTGCTATGCAACTAAAAAATCACGCTATTTGATCAAAAAATCTTTGTTTTTTTGCTGAAATCAAGAAAGTGTAAACTACTTCAAAAATTACGCTACAGTTATAACAGCCATAGCACGCTTTGCCCCTACTTAAATATACAACTTTTTTACTATGAGTATATTGTATTGCTCCATAAAAAAAGGACTTCGATTGATTATCGAAATCCTTTTTGTGTATATTTTATATCTGTAAAACAACGAATACCTATAGCGTAGCTGCTTGAGAAGTCTCAAATAACTTTTCGTTTAAAAATCTTAATGTTGGTATTTTATCTTTGGTCTCTACCAAAATAGAAATATTATTATTACTTCCTCCATAAGAGATCATACGTACCGGAATATAATTTAAGATCTCAAAAAGTCTACTCGAACTTTTATCATTGATTAAAGACTCTCCCACTACACAAATAATACTATGATTTTCTTCTACAGTTACCTCTGCATATGCATCGATTTTCTTTACGATTTCTTCTATATGCGTTGTATCATCTATCGTTAGAGAAATGGCTATCTCAGAAGTGGTAATCATATCGATAGACGTCTTGTAATGATCGAATACCTCAAAAATCTTACGCAAGTATCCATGTGCCATTAACATTCGATTCGATTTAATCTTAATAGCTGTAATATTATCTTTGGCAGAGATAGCTTTTAATCCCTTTTTATGCACTTTATTAGAAATCACCGTTCCAGTAGCTGCAGGATCAAATGTATTCTTTAATAAAACAGGAATATCTTTATCCACTACAGGAGAAACGGTTTGTGGATGCAATATCTTAGCACCAAAATATGCCAACTCAGCTGCCTCATTATACGTAAGATGAGCGATTGGGTGTGTACCCTCTACATATCTAGGATCATTATTATGTAATCCATCAATATCTGTCCATATCTGCACTTCATCTGCATTTAATGCCGCACCTATAATTGTTGCTGTATAATCACTTCCTCCTCTTTTTAAGGTTGCAATTGCTTCTAAGTGATCTTTACACACAAAACCTTGTGTAATGTAAATCGAAGCAGGGTTTTGTCCTATAATTACTTCTAGTTTTTCTGCTACCTTTTTGATATTTGGATTATCTACAGTATCTACATACATAAATTCTTTAGCGTCCAATAATACATTAGTGACACCAGTAGCATTTAGGAAATTTGAAAATATGTAGGTCAATAATGTTTCACCATAGGTTACTATAATAGCCTCTGTACTCTCTTCAAATGCCTGATTAGATACCTCTAGCATTTCAGTTATCAATTGCGATACACCTTCTTTCAAGTCATTTCGCAAATCTGTAGCTTCTATCAATTGGTCTATCACATCATGATGCTTGCTTTCTAATCGATGTAAACTTCTAGTGATCGCTTCTGCATCTTTTAGTTTAATATACTCTAATAAAGTAACCAATTGATCCGTTACTCCTGACATGGCAGAGCATACCACTATTTTTTGATCCTGATCGCTCGTTAAGATCTCTTTTACCTTTTGTAAATTTTCTACAGACCCAACTGAGGTTCCTCCAAACTTTAAAATCTTCATAATTTCCTGTTTTACACTACATAATTATACATTTTAAAACTAGCAATAAATTTTTTAATAAAAAAAACATATATTTGTACAGATTGTTAAATATATAACACAATGAAACAAATCATAGTCATCTTATAAAAAATTGACTACTGAGATTCATTTTATGTACCCCTAAAAATTAATATGTTCGACAGATGAAAACAATTACAGATTGTGTCCATACCATACTACGGCATCAGCCTTTTTTAGAAGATGCCTTATCGCGTGAGATCATTAATTTTAGTTCTCTGGCAGAAGATCTATTACCACAGGTAGAAAAAGAAATGCGAAAACCTGTAAAAGCGGGCTCTATAGTCATGGCCTTACGTAGGTACCACCCTAAGAGAGTTAAGCATTCAGAAAACTTAGGAAATCTAGGAGATATTGTAGTGAGATCTGGCATTACAGAATATTCATTTTTAAATTCGAATACAATCCTCACGAGTCAGTCTAACTTATTGAATACGGTCAAAGACAAAACAAAAACATACTTTACTTTTTCTAGCAATTTTCAAGAAAGTAATATTTTAGTGTCTTCCTCTTTAAAGAGCGTAGTAGAAGATCATTTCAGGGATGAAACGTGTATTTCCGTAACAGATGATTTATCCTCGATGTCCATTGCATTACCAGATGATAGCTCTAAAACGATCGGGCTATATTTTTATATTTTTAAGTTACTGGCTTATGAAGGGATTCCAATTTTCGAAATTATTTCTACTTCTAATTATTTTACACTTTTTTTAGAAAAGGAATATGTAAATGACGCTTTCGTACTGATGAATGAAATTAAAGAAAACTAATATCAGGTATATATTGTAGTATCATGAGGGCGTTCCCCAAGGGTCGGGCTTTCCGCTGTATCTTTTTGTTTTGAAAAGAAAACAAAAAGGATGCCGCTGCAATCCCTAACGCAATTTGATAGTTAAACAATGATACTTTTTAGTCATAAAAAAAGCCCTCGGATTCGAAGGCTTTTTTTATAATGTTCTTACCAAATATGCACTCTCTCATTAGGAGGCAAATACATTTTGTCTCCAGATCTGATGTCAAACGCATCATAGAACTCCTGTACATTCAATAATGGTTGTATCGCTCTAGTTGCTCCTGGTGAGTGTGGATCTGTTTTTATTTGCGTTCGTAGCGCATCTTCTCTAACCTTTGTTCTCCAAACAGTAGCCCAAGACAGAAAGAAACGTTGCTCTGGTGTAAAACCATCGATATCATCGGGCCTACCGTGATCTGATAAATGTAGTTGCAATCCATCATACGCACCTAATATACCACCTAAATCTCCAATATTTTCTCCTAGTGTAAACTTTCCATTAATAAACACACTATCTAGTACCTCTATAGCGCTGTATTGCTCTGCTAAGGCTTCACCTCTTTTGGTAAACTGAGTAAGGTCTTCTTTGGTCCACCAGTTTGCTAGATTACCATTCGCATCAAATCGTGCTCCAGAATCATCAAAAGCATGTGATATTTCGTGTCCTATGACAGCACCTATCCCTCCATAATTTACTGCTTCGTCTGCTTGGTAATTATAAAATGGTGGCTGTAAAATCGCCGCAGGAAATACAATTTCATTAAACAATGGATTGAAATAAGCATTTACTGTTTGCGGAGACATGCCCCATTCTGTTTTATCCACAGGTTCTCGTACTTCCTTAATGTTCTTTTCTAGTTCCCATGCTGATACTGCCGACATATTCTCAAAATAAGAAATACCTTCTTTTATAGCTAAGTTGCTATAATCCTCCCATGTATCTGGGTATCCTACCTTAACTGTAAATGTATCTAATTTTTCTATCGCTTTCTTTTTCGTAACCTCGCTCATCCAATCTAGATCTTCTATTCTTTTTTGGTATGCTTTAATGACATTGGCGATCATTTTTTCTGCTTTTTTCTTAGCTTCTGGCGGAAATTTAGCACCTACATACAATCTACCTATAGCTTCGCCAATAGCACTATTTACTACTCCTAATGCTCGTTCTTCTAAAGGCTGTTGTTTAATAGCTCCTGACAGCTGCTTGCTATAAAAACTCCAATTTTCTCTCTCGATAGGCATTGATAGCTCATTAGATGCGACATTAAATGTAGTCCATTTCACTACTTTCTTTAAATCTTCTATAGGCGTATCTACCAATATATGTTGTAATGCCTTCATGTATTTAGGTTGCATTACGATCACACTATCCAATGTTTTTTCTACCCCCATATCTGCAAGAAATTTTTTCCAATCTATAGCAGGTGTCATTTCTGTTAATTGCTGTATGGATCTAGGATTGTTAAACTTTCGAGTGTCTCTACTAGCTACTTTATCCAATCGTGGCTCAGCTAATTGGGTTTCTATAGCTAAAATCACCTCAGCATCATTCGCTGCAGTTTCTGCTGTATATCCGATATGCTGCAGCATTTTAGTAATATAGGCTGTATATTGCTTTCTTATTTCGATAGATCTTTCATCTTGGTCTAAATAATAATCTCTATTAGGTAAGCCTAAAGCTTCTGTTGTGATATAAGGTGCATTTACACTACTATTACTCAAATTAGGAAATGAAGTAAATCCTGTAAAAGGTCCTGCTACTGTTCTATCAGAGGCCAACAGGGTTTGTAAATCTTGGATATTCTGAATCGCATCGATCTTATCTAATGCAGGCTGTATAGGAGTTATTCCTGCTGTATTCCTAGACACTGTATCCATGATAGATTCGAATAACAATAAGGCTTTGTGTTGATCTGTTCCTACTGTGTATTTTCCACTAGCCTTTGCATTTTTTAAAATCTCTAATACATCATAGTCGGTTTTTTTTCTAAGCACTCCAAAACCACCCCATGAAGTTCTATCTTCAGGAATTTCTGTTTGCTTCATCCAATTTCCATTAACATAGTTATAGAAATCTTCTTTAGGACTAATGCTTTGATCCATATTGTCCAAAACAAGTCCTGGCACACGTGCCGATGTAGTTATAGACTCGTCACCTGTGTTCGTAGATGGACGATCACATGCTATGAATACAGCTACACAGAGCATTAAAAAAAATACATTTCGTAATTTTACAATCATTTGTTATTTAATTATTAAATGAACTCATCTTGATTTTTTCTTTTCCCTAAAAAGTGACTAAAATTCAACTGTATTTCGTTACTTTTTTATCCGTAGCGCTGCTATGAATTTCAAAAAGTGCCTTATCCAGTCAAATTTCTTATCATTTTCGTTTAAAAACAAAAAGTCAAGATGAGTTCAATAGTTTATCAGTAATTCGGCATAGATGATTAGGAATCATTTAGCCGCGCAATTTATGCAAATCAAGGCGTGTCGGAAAACGTTTACGCAATTTTAACGTTACGCTACATATCTTAACATATTTTTTCCTATCACTATTGATTATACAATTTTGATTAAAAATATCTATAAACTCCAAAAACACAACACATCAACTCTTTTTTTTAATTACTATATCTATAAAAAAACTAGTGTAAAAAAAGTTTTTCAACGATGCTATTCTTTTTTGGTTTAGTCGTACAACTACATAATAGTGTCATAAAACCGAAAAATGTTACCCTCTAACAGTCTGTTTTCTTGTTAATATTATGCTAAAATTATATACTAGGGAGTTCACAAAAAGTAAACACCTTACTAACAAATACTTTGCCAAAAAATAGTTCTTTGCGTTAGGGATAGGAGTGGAAATCCCACAGTACCGACCTTAGGAGGTACGAGGAATTGTAGCGGATAGCCCGACCCTTGTGGTAACGCCCCAATAAAAACTAAGGGAAAGATTATTTTAGTAACCTAGTATCAAAACTAAATGGGACTACTGTAAGTAATTGTACTTGATTAAAATCTGGATGCAATGGATTGATCAATAAATTTTGTTCCATAGGTACGATAATACTTGGTACTTTGAGACCTAAAGACTTATTCTCTGCTATCCAATCCATCGATAGATGCTGTACACCAGTAGAAGGGGGCGTTGTATTCCAATTCACTGGTAATTGATCTACATCTAATGATAGTATGGAGTCGTCTGGCACTTCGATCGTAGCAATCGCCATATCATCTGGAAAATAAGAAGCCGGTAAATGTGCTAGCACTTCTAATGTAGATAATGAAGCAGAAAGACTGGTATATAATACGGCTACGCCTTTGGGATTCCATCTACCCCCTACCGTTTTTGCGCCAATACCTGTAAGATCTCTAATGTATTTTTGTTTTGCTATTCTATATACATGCATTATGCAAAGATTCCATGCTCTATTCGTACTAGTTCTTCGTTTAATAATTGAAACCCAAAAGAAGTATCTAATAAATCTTTGGGACGCTTAGCTGCAAGTGCAATATTTGGATGATCCATCCATTTCTTAAAACGATCTAGATCGCCAAATACGTTTTCACCTTTGGAATATAATTTAGCCAATTGCAACGCCTTAGAACTTGCTTCGGTATTTAGTTTTTTATTTAATTCATAGCGCTGTATCGTACGCTCTGATAAATGCAATACATGCGCTAATTCATTAAGATCAAAATCTACCGTTTTAGCAAGGTGTAGTAATGATTTTTTGTCGATGCCATTTCTAGAAAGCTCTATAAAATCATATACATTATGCAAAGGAATATCGATATTTAAATATCTTAATAGTCCTTTATTTTCTAATCCTTCGAAGTCTAAGGTTGATGCTGCACCCATAGTTATTAGTTTTGTTTAGACAAAAGTACATAAAAAAATGTCATTTGTCTCGGTTTTATTCTAAAATCTTATCCAAATCTTTGTTAATTTCCTCTAAACGAGCTTCCATAGAGCGAATAGCAATGGTAGAGAGGTATCGTCCCAGAGGTAAGATAGGAGTAATTTTTATATCTTTTCCTGTATGCATTATGTTAATAGGCGTTAGATTAGGAACAATTTCAGTTTCTTGTAATTCTATCACATGACCACTTTCTAGCTTTTTGGCCACTTCATTAGTATGCCCCGATCGTACATTCATCAAGGTAATCAAAGGAGCAGTGAATTGTGTTTCTTTTTTGATTGTTGTTGGCTCATTTTCATGTACAATCAGTACATTCTTAATGTTTATTTTAGGCAATAATTCTGGAAAAGAATCTCGTACTACCTGTCTAAATACTTCTTCGACACCTCTAGAAACACGCCCCCCAACATTATCATAGTAGCCTGCATCTGCATATTGATCGACACGGTGATGCTTTCGATATGTAGGTATCTCCCCTACTGGCGTAACATATGGAAAACTCGCATTGATACGCATCGCTGTCGATAATCGTATGGATTTTTGAGGGTGACTCTGTGCTAAGGTGCTGAAAAAATCTACCAAACCAGTTAGTGGCCTTAGATGTTCATAGGTTACAGGACTAATTACATGATATCCTCCTGATTGGGTATGCGTGGTATTGATTAATAATAATGGAGGCATTGCTTTCGTCCTACTAGTCGGTGTAGCTGATAGGGATTTCTTATAGAAAGATAAAAATTCCTTGTCTAGCAACCCCGCTCCTGTTGCATCTGAAAAATAAGCTTTATGCGCTGTACTCCATTGATTTTCTAACAATTGACCTCGATTATCAAAACTAAATAAATCTGTAGTTTCCTTCAGTAAATCTCTTCCTAATAAAGATAGTAACGCAATGGACAAGTAATTTTCTTTATAAATAGCACTGGCTTTATAACTCAAACTAGGATACTCTTTGTTTTCTTTCATTTCAAAGGTAGCTGTATACCCCAGTTGATTAGCGGATTGTGCTTCTGAGAAAAACATCGCATTCCCTACACTACCGCCAGAAGCGCCTGTAAGTGATAATAAATGATCTGTAAAGTAACGACCTTCGGATTCCTTATACAAATAACTATGTACCAAAAAAGACCATAGCCCCGCTCTGGATCCCCCACCTTCTGCTGCTACTAATAATACAGGAAATGGTGTTTCACTACATGCTATTTTTTCTTTTCGTTGTTGTATCCAATCATACACATAGGCATCCATCGTAGGCCTTTTCATTTCCGTATCTACTAAATCTAAATGATAATGATCTGACCCTGCTGCAAAAAGCTTAGACAATATAATACTACCTACAAAGACTAAGGTAAATAGAGGAAGGCGAATTTTTTTACCCAATAGCATCAGTAAAAAACTGAGCATAAAAAGACTGATAAATGATAATACTAAAATAGACAGTGGGTTAATGCCACTAGCGAGTTCTGGAACAATATTTAATACTAAAAATACTCCTAGAAGTATAAAACCACTCAATAGAATTGCTCCATAAAAAAACTGTTGTGGCAACTTTTTTAGTACAAAAAAGCTATTAAAGGACAATAAGGTAAATAATAAGGTTAATGAGGTGCTAGAAATAAAAAGATTACCCAAATCTTTTTCTGCCTTAGTATTCAATGTACCCAATGATATGATGACTCCTAATAAGATCACTGAAAGAATAACTACAATGATGCGTGCATTGATGTTTTTAAAAGCAAATGATTTCAGAAAATGATATACATTAGGTTCTGATACGATTAATAATAAAATAATACATACTAATAATGTATTCGAGGGATTAAATATTTCTGTATACGTATTGACCAAACCAAAAGACTCCATCGCATTTAGCATACTTAAAGAAGAAATCACTAATAATAAGATCGCTAAGATCCTTGGTACCATCATACGCATATGTACCTTTACCTCATAACTATAATTCATACTTGCTTTCTCTCGCTGAAAGCGATAGTGATGATTAGGAATTAGTCCTATTAAATTAAAGAAAGTAATTCTGCTATAATTATGATAATACAAATACTTGGGAGAGTTCCAGATCAAAAAAGCTGCTGCAGTAAGTAATCCAAAATACAAGGGTACTTCTAAGAAAAAAGCATCTCCTTGGTTAAGAATCAGTAATAAATCCAATGCTTGTGGAAAAAACCACAAGGTAGCATAGATCACAATCACAAAAATTACACTGATCAGATTATTTACTAATTCTCTCATCAAAGCACGAAACCAAATACTAAATGTATGAAACATGGATACTAACTGTGGGGTCATGACTGAAAGGTTTTAAAAGAGTAGTATAAGCTTCCAAAAATAAAATATCTTACGACATCTAAATCATGAATATGTAAACTTTTTTCCTACAAAAACAGAAATATCACGATTTTCGATCTCATAAATACAAAATTTTAACATTTCTTTATAATAGTAGTGTTTACTAGCTTTATGCCATTTTTTGTCAAAAAAAGTAAACTTTCCCTCCCACTTTTTCTTGTCAGAATTACGGTTTTAACATAATTTATTGTATCTTGTCGGTATCAAAACGAATTAAAACCATCAAACCCTTTTAATTTAGTAAGTAAAAACTTACTTTTTACAAATCTAAAATTGAACCCAAAAACAGCGCCTATGAAAAAAATTACTCTCTTATTAGCAATATTGTTATACAGCAGTATTTCTGCCAGCGTAAAAATTGACATTTCAAGTAAACTAATTTCTGTAACAGAAAACACTGTTATTGATGGATTAGATGAAAATACAGAAGAAGGTGTAATCTTTATTACAGAAAGCTTACACATACAAAACGATGCCCGTATAGAAATCAGAAACGCATGTCTTATCATCTTAGGTGATATCTCTGGTAATGGAATCTTGGACATCGATGAATCTGCTACTGTAACTCTAGAAGGAGAAAAACAAGGTAGAGTGACATTTATAGATAGATTATTAGCAGACTCTACATGCCAACAAACTACAGGACTAGCAACTTTTAAAGATATTAAAGAAGTACCATTAGGAGTTAACTACAGCCTTTATACATTAAAAGGTAGATTATTAGATAAAGGTCAAATAGATGAATACCTTCATAACTATATGGATCCTAAAACATACTTAATCAAAGTGGAAGGTTATAAATTAAGAAAAATAATATTCAAAGGATAATTCAATCATAAAAAGTAAGGTTTATGAATAGGTACACATCGCTTCAGGCGGTGTGTACTTTTTTTATAAAGAAGTGATATAAACTTTTTTGATTTTAGCAAAAAACCAAGAATTTGTAATCAAATACAGTGGTTTTTTAGTTACATAGCGCTGCTACGCAACTAAAAAAATGCAAAATTTAAGTGCAAAAGATCGTTTTATAGCAAATTGAAAAAAGTTTATACCACTTCAAAGTAAAATCATAGGTAAACTCGACACAAAACAATATTTTTGGGAAAATTAATATTGTATGATTGCTGTTTCAGAAGCCCTATCGCTCATCTCCTCTTCTACTGTAAATACTACTACTAGAGAACTTCCTTTACAAAATGCTCACGGACTTATCCTCTGCAAAGATGTGCATGCTGCTATAGATATGCCTCCTTTTAGACAATCTGCAATGGATGGCTATGCCCTACGCTCCGATGCCACAGCCACTACATATACTGTCATTGGCGAAGTAAAAGCTGGAGATGCGCATCAATATCCACTAGCTCCTGGACAAGCCGTTCGCATCTTTACTGGTGCTAGAGTACCAGATCAAGCAGATACTGTAATCATGCAAGAAAAGGTAATCCGAACAGAAAACACAATTACTATTGATGGTGCTGTAGCAACAAATAAAAACATCAGACCCCAGGGAGAACAAATAAAAAAAGGAGAAGTGGCAGTTCCCAAAGGCACTACTATTACTCCTGCCACTATTGGTTTTATAGCAGGACTGGGAATTGACACAGTAGCAGTGTACACACCCCCAAAAGTAACCATCATTACTACAGGTAGTGAACTGGTACCAATTGGAAACCCGCTTCCCGAAGGAAAAATATACGAAAGTAACTCATTACAATTACAAGCAGCATTAGCGCAGCTGAATTGCCAAGAAATCAATATTCAAACTGTAGCAGATACCTACGATCATACGAAGCAAATCATACAGCAAGCCATTACTGATAGTGATGTCGTATTGATCAGTGGTGGCATCTCTGTAGGTGATTATGATTTTGTAAAACGGGCGCTAGAAGCACTCGATACCCAACAAATATTTTATAAAATCAAGCAAAAACCTGGCAAACCCCTATATTATGGTATCAATGGAGGCACTCCTATTTTTGCATTACCAGGTAATCCAGCCTCTTCCCTCACCTGCTTTTATATTTATGCTGTACCACTTATCAGAAGAATGATGGGGCATGCTACACCAGAATTACAACATACCTCCAAAAAAATTACTTCCGATTTTGTCAAAAAAGGAGATAGAGCGCAATTTCTGAAAGCAACTGCTACCAATCACGAGGTAACCCCCTTACTAGGGCAAAGCTCTGCAATGCTACACACCTTTGCTATTGCCAATGCACTTATTTACATCCCTGCTGATCAAAACAATACCCAAAAAGGTACCAAAGTAATCACTATTACACTCCCACAATACACCTAGTGATTACCAATTGTAGTAGTAGTTGTTTCAAAAATATGGGCGTTACCCACAAGGGGTCGGGCTATTCGTTGCAATTCCTCGCTCCTCCTCACGTCGGGCTGTGGGATTTACACTACTATCCCTAACGCAAAGACAGCTGTAAACCAGAAAAGAAGCCAAAAAAACAACTATGCTTTTTTCAAAAAAAGACAGCTTTTCTAAACTTTCACCAGTTTTAAATCTATTTTTTAATGAAATCATAAAAATCATAACAACATATCACAGGACTCATTTTTTCGTTATATCTTTCAGGAAACAACGAAGACTATGTATCGTATAAAGAGTAGAGTTTGGATCGAAGGTGAAGATGGTGTATTTCTTGGAGAAGGCAGAATTAAAATCCTAAAAGCTATTGCTGCAGAAGGTTCATTATCCAAAGCTGCTAAATCACTAGGCATGTCTTATAAAAAAGCATGGTCACTCGTAGACTCTATTAATAAAAATGCAGCAGCACCTATCGTAGTATCTAATACAGGTGGTAATGGTGGCGGTGGTACTACACTTACAGCATATGGACTACAAATGATTCAAATGTTTGAACAGATCAATCAACAATGTTGGGACTTCCTAGATCTACAACTCAAGGAATACGATCTATGAATATAGCGCCACAACATCTTACAGCTATTGTCCTTGCAGGTGGTAAAAGTAGTCGTATGGGACAAGAAAAAGGACTCGTTTTACACCAAGGAATTCCTTTTGTACAACATATATGTAATGCCTTAGTTCAAATAACCGATCATATCATCATCAATACTGCAAACCCAGCATATACAACATTAGGATACCCTTGTATACCCGATATCATACCAGATTGTGGTCCCGTAGGTGGTATGTATACCAGTTTATACCATACAAACACTACCTATAATATTATCGTTAGCTGTGATGTACCGCTAATCACACCACTTGTGATTCGTAGACTACTAACCCATCATCAAGCAGACTACAACGGAACTTGCTACCAGCATATGCCACTTATAGGGGTATACAACCAAAATATTGTAACTACATTATACAATCATATACAAGCAAAACAATTAAAACTTCAAAAAGTTTTAGAAACTTTATGCATACAATCACTCCCCATTACAGAAGATATTATGCATTATACCACCAATATCAATACACCAAAGGAACATACAACAGCCATACAGCACAATGGAACGATACGATAAACACATGACAGTAAAAGTTTTATATTTTGGAATGGTCTCCGAGGCTACCCAAAAAAAAGAAGAGACATTATCGATACATACACAATGTACAACAACAGAGTTTGATCAATTAATTAAAGAAAAATACACAACACTAAAACAGCTACCCTATAACATTGCCATTGATCAACAAATTTCGGTAACCGATCAAGTCATACCACCGAATACAGACATCGCGCTATTACCACCATTTGCAGGAGGTTAACGTCATTACATTTTTATGTACGTCAAAAAAATGATTGGACACATAAGTTATAGGTGTCCTTTAATATAACAGTACAAACACATGAAAAAAAGAACAAACGTTTTTATAGAAGGACCTATACACCCCTCTTTAATTACTGATACCATCCAAGAGCAGCAAACCAAAACAACCATTGGTGCACATGATATTTTTTTAGGACAAGTACGTGCCGATCAAATCCATGGAAAAACAGTACAAGCCATAGAATACAGTGCTTATACAGAGATGGCACTACAGAAATTTAATGATATACGAGAAGCTACATTCCAAAAATTCGATCAACTTACGAATATACACATTTATCACAGTCTAGGAACCGTAAAAACTGGAGAAATCTGTTTATTTGTATTTGTATCTTCTCCGCGAAGAAAAATAGCGTTCCAAGCATCAGAGTACGTGGTAGAAGAAATCAAAGCACACGTGCCTGTATTTGGCAAAGAAGTATTCGAAGACGCCACGCATGTATGGAAAGTAAACACCTAATCCCAATCCTATAAAATCGACTTGAAATCATGGTAAACATTACCCACAAAAAAAATACCCTCAGAACAGCCGTTGCACAAGCTACAGTATCCGTAGGTACAGCAGCAACTATAGAAGCTATCATTTCTAAAAGTATCCCCAAAGGAGATGTTTTTGAAATGGCTAAAACCGCTGGACTGTTTGCTGCAAAACGCACCAGTGATATGATTCCAGACTGTCATCCACTACCCATAGAGTTTACAGAAGTAACCTATAAGATTCAAAACCTAGAGATCATTATACAAATGACTGTAAAAACGATCTACAAAACAGGCGTAGAAGTAGAAGCCATGCACGGTGTTTCTGTAGTAGCATTAACCATGTATGACATGCTAAAACCTGTCGACAAGCAAGTAGAGATCAATAATATCAAACTATTACATAAAAAAGGAGGCAAATCATCCTATAAAGATCAAGGTAGTCCCTATGCAGCAGCCGTAGTTGTATGCTCTGATGCCATCGCTGCAGGACATAAAAAAGATACAGCAGGAAAAAACATCGTTCATACATTAAAAAATTGCGATGTATCCGTAGCCTCATACACTATTATTCCTGATGAAATTCCCCAAATACAACAGCAGGTACAACAAGCACGCACCATCGGTAATGATCTAATTATTTTTACAGGAGGCACAGGCTTATCACCAAGAGATGTAACTCCAGAAGCTATTCTACCTTTATTAGACAGACGCATCCCTGGCATCGAAGAAGCGATCCGATCCTATGGACAGCAACGCATGCCTTATGCCATGCTATCACGTAGTGTAGCTGGAGTCATCGGAGAAATGATAGTACTAGCACTACCAGGATCTACCAATGGCGCCAAAGAATCTATGGAAGCCATTTTTCCTCATATTTTACACACCTTTAGAATCTTAAAAGGTGCAAAACACGACCAAAAATAAATAAACGTGCTCGATCCAAAATCACATATACTTACAGACTCCTTCGGTAGAATACATAGCTATTTACGCATCTCATTGACCGAAAAATGCAATCTCAGATGTACCTACTGCATGCCTGTCGAAGGCATTCCGTTAGTACCTCAGAAACAACTGATGACAGCAGATGAAATCTATACCATCGCACAGGAGTTTGTAAAATTAGGTGTTACCAAAATACGGCTCACAGGTGGAGAACCAATGGTCCGAAAAGACTTTCCTACCATCCTACAACGACTCGCTACACTCCCCGTAACACTAGGAGTTACTACCAATGGTATCTTAGCTGCCAAACATCTAACACTATTAGAAAAAAATGACATAAAAACCATCACGATCAGTATCGATTCACTTCAGAAAGATAAGTTTCTACAGATCACGCGTAGAGATGTATTTGACAAAGTCTGGCAAAACATACAACTCTACATCGCAGCAGGTTTTGCAGTAAAACTAAATGTCGTATTGATGAAGAACTTTAATGAAGATGAAATCATTGATTTTATAAATCTAACCAAAACTATGAATGTTGTCGTTCGGTTTATAGAATTCATGCCCTTTGATGGCAATCAATGGCATATGGATAAATTGATAACACATCAGCAAATTATCGATCGTATACAATACACGTATCCATTACAAATAGATCGAATAACCGACGCTCCCAATGACACTGCTAGAAACTATCGTATTCATGGATTTAAAGGAAGTTTTGCCATTATTAGCTCTGTAACCAATCCTTTTTGTGATAGTTGTAACCGTATACGCCTTACTGCAGATGGAAAATTAAAAAACTGCCTATTCTCTGGTGATGAGTTTTCTATTCTACCAGCTTTACGTAATAATGAATCTATACACTCCATTATACAACAAGGGCTACAACACAAATATAAAATGCGAGGTGGCATGGACACTCCCGACAAATTAGAAAACCCCAATTTACATACTAATAATAGAAGTATGACTGCTATTGGAGGGTGATATGGACTTAGTGTATACATTGATACTAAGAAAACACCCAATAAAACAAACGACACTCCCTTACAACCAGTGAATTATCACAATATTTTAACTATCTGATGTTCAAAACAATTAGTAAAATTTAGTATCTTGTAATAGCATACATAACATATATAATGTTATTACGTTTCATACTCATAATACCTACTACATCATGTACCTATTTAAGACACCACATCCCGCACTAAGAGCATTAATATGCATCCTTACTTTTCTAATTAGCGGAACTACTTATTATACCTACGGAGGAGCTAGTAATACAAACGAAGTGACACTTTACACTGCGTACACTGGTGTTGTAGTAGATCAGCAGACCAAAGAACCCTTAGTAGCAGCTACTATTGCAGTACAAGGCACTAACATATCAACAATCACCAATAATGAAGGTGAATTTTTAATAAAGATCCCTTCTGATGTGCCAAAACATATCATCAATGTATATTTTTTAGGATATGCAGATACTACGATCAATCTACGCAACTTAGATACTACTCATGTAATCATAGGTCTTGAAACCGCAATTACAGAACTTCCAGAAGTAATGATTGATAGCAAAGATCCTGCTACTATCATGAGAGCCGTATTAAAAAACAAAGGGATTAATTACCTTGATGATCATACTATTATGACAGCGTTTTACAGAGAAACCATTAAGAAAAGACGCTCTTATGTTTCACTTTCTGAAGCTGTTGTAGATGTATATAAAAACCCATATACTTCTAAAAATAAAGATGCTATTAAGCTATATCGTGCCAGGAAAAGTACCGACTATAAAAAGCTAGACACACTCACTCTAAAATTACAAGGAGGCCCTAGTAGCACCTTATATATAGATGTGATGAAACATCCAGAAAATCTATTTACAGATCGTATGCTAGAGACGTATGAGTTTAATTTCGATGCATCCACTACCATAAATGACCGTCTTATTTATGTACTTAATTTCGAGCAAAAACCACAAATACAAGAACTCCTGTACTACGGAAAAGTGTATATAGATGCACAAACCTTAGCAATGACCAAGGCAATTTTTAGCCTTAATCTTAAGGATAAAGAGAGAGCTAGTAAATTATTCGTACGCAAAAAACCTAGCAAAGCCAAAGTATATCCTACTTTAGCTACCTATACCATACACTACAGAGAAAAGGATACCAAATGGTATTACGGCTATGGTAGTATCGATTTGGTATTCAAAATCAATTGGAAAAAAAGATTATTTAACTCTACCTACAGACTAAATGTAGAGATGGCAATAACTGATTGGAAGAAAAATACAGAACAAGTTACGCTTAAACCTAGTGAACGTCTAAAATCATCAGTCGTAATCAATGATCAAGCTTCTGGCTTTTCTGATCCAGCATTCTGGGGGCAATACAATGTTATTGAACCTGAAAAATCAATAGAATCTGCTATTAAAAAAATACAGAAACAACTGCGAAAACTAAATTAGCCTTCTCCAGATCACACCCTAAACAACACAATGATAGTACACACTAATAGAATACGTATTACGCCTACAATCTTACTCTAACACATTTTGTGTAACATGAAGATGAATTTCTCGTTTGTATAAGAAAGAGGGATTGCTTACTAATGAAGTAGTTTACACTTTTTAGAATAGGCTATACAGGCGATCTTTTGTAGCTAAACTTTATAACTTTTAAGTTCTGTATAGCTGCTTTGCAATAAAAACTTACTGTATTTGGTCACAAAATCTTTGATTTTCACTGAAATCTAAAAGCGAACTCATCTTCACTTTTTGTTTTTGACCAAAAATGAGTTCTGTTTAAGCCTCTTCAATGAGCAACAACATAATATGTATGAAAAAAATCTGGTATTGTATCATTTGGATTACGACTATCACTACTGCCTTTGCACAACAAACATTGACTACAACAGCAGTAAAAGAAGATTTCCAAATTTTTAAAACCATCCTTACCAAAGGACATCCTGCATTACATGATTTCATACCTAAAAAAAAACTAAACCATCTATTTGATTCCATTCCTAGGCAATGGGAACAAACAATTACAGATCTACAATTGTTTAATCAATTAAGTACCATTACAGATCGTATCAGAGATGGACATCTACTCTTATTTGCTCCTCCTACAGTACCTACAGATCAATATTATTTTCCATTAATTCTAAAGATTATCCAAAAAGAATTCTACACTGACACTGATGATTTCGGAATTCCAGTAGGCTCCAAAATACTGTCCATTAATGGATACAACACAACTCGAATTCTAGAAGACTTAAAAAAATATACACCTACAGACGGTTGGAATCGTACTCGAAAATACAGAGACATAGAACTGAAGTTTGGAGCCTATTACAGCTATGCATATGGCATTACCAAACAGTATACAATTACGTATGTATCCCCTCAAGACGAAACACAAACAATAACACTCCCTGCAATTACTTTTGCTACCGCAAAACAGCAAAATATGAGTCGTGCTTCTTATTTCAGCAGGTATCATAAAAAAACGGATAAAATCCATTTTTTTGCTCAACATATCAATCAGCAACACCCTTTTGTATATTATAAAAACAATCAAAAAGTAGCCGTACTAGTCGTCAACTCTTTTGGAACTTCAATTCCTGAATTTAAAAATCAATTGATACAGCTATTCAAAGATATTCGCAAAAAAAAGGCAAAACACTTAATCATCGATATACGACATAACAACGGCGGTTTTAGACCCAATGCAGTACATTTATATGCATTTATAACCAATACTTTTTTTAAACAAAGAACACGAAGTGCTGTGGTATCCCTTACCATTCCTGCCAAAGAACATATGATCAAAACGATGGGCAATCCCAATGAATTTATCAAAGATAAATTTTACAATCATCCTACTTATAATGGATGGCAACTCCCTTTTGATGATTTAGAAACCATGATGGTTCCTGCTACGCATTATCGATTTGAAGGCAATGTATATGTATTAACTAGTGGCACTACTTTTTCTGCTGCTTCATCCTTTGCACTATTAGCTAAAAATAATCCTTCCATCACACTCGTAGGCGAAGAAACTGGTGGTGGCTATTACGCCCATACAGGTCAATTTCCTGTACATTATAAATTACCTAATTCTAAAATTGTCATGGTACAATTTATGGAGAAGATAGAGCATTTTGTAACAGATACTTCTGTTCCTAAAGGTAGTGGTGTGCCTGTAGATAGAAAAGTACAACTTACAGTAGCAGACCTCATCAAAGGAAAAGATACTCAATTAGATTATCTACTACGCTATATAGGAAATACCCCTTAGTACAATGCATCTAACAATTGTTGATAATCATACTGCAAGTCTTCGTGTAACGTACTCATTGCCTTTTGTATCATCGCCAATTGCCGCTGAAACAAATTTTGTAACGTACGATTTTGCAGTACAGAAGGATGTATCTCTTTTAATTCTTTACAGAAATATAATAACAGTGCTACTTCAGTTTCTTTTTTGCCAGAATATCGTATATACTTTTTAGTATCCCTTAGAATCTTTCTCGTACTCTTTTTAATGTAATACACACTAGTTGTATTCATAGCTGCAAATGCATTCTTGATCTCTTGCTGTACTTCAGCGATATAGCCATCCTCATTTGTAGTATGATATAATAAATAGGTAAGTAGCTCTTTATTTTCTTTCTTAAATTTTGCAAGCCGTACACACAGCACTATCAACTCTTCGTGTGTAGCTGTATCTAATTCATTTTTTAAGACACTAACAGTAGCTGTTTTCATAAATACGTACTTCTAAAAAAGGTACTTCTTGGTTCGAAATACCATGAATTAACAATGTATACAAAAAACCTCAAACATCATAAATGTCTGAGGTTTTATATAATGAAGTGGTTTAAACTTTTTTGCAATGTGTGAAATTAGCATTCACTTTTTTAGATCATCCTACGTTGTCATCTTAGCGAGTAGTATCAATTTGCGTTAGGGATTGCAGTGAAAATCCCACAGCTACGACCATAGGAGTAGCGAGGAATTGTAACGGAAAGCCCGACCCTTGTGGTAACGCCCTAAAATAAGAATAACTATTACACTACCTCAACAGTCATTTTTACAAAACGATCTTTCTTTGCCTCACACAATGGACAATGATACGATGCTGGTAGATCTGCAAACTCAGTCCCCACAGGTATATCATTTACTGCATCTCCTATCGATGGATCATAGATAGTATGACAATCCTGACATTGATGTACTTCTATTTCCATTACTTCTTTTGGCTTTGTATTAGGTGTATAATCCTCATTAGTCACCTCACCTAAATTCTGGAAATAAGATTTAGTAAGTTCTAACAATACCGCTGGCAAATCCATTTGATCAATGTCTTGTGCATACACTAAATACTTCTTGGTATTCGGATCAAAGTTTTTAGCATTTAAGACATTATATGTAGGGCGTACTACAAAATCTTGCACAGCCTCTGGTATTTTATTTTCTTCAATAACTACTGTAGTAAAATAGCGCTTTTGATTGCGTTTCATCGTAATCGCAAAGGTCATTCCATAGGTACTGATATCATTTTGGTCAAAATTCATAACCAAGAATTTTTTAAGATCCAAAGCCCTTTGATTTCCTACTGGTAAATGCCAATTGAGCTCCAATGCTGAATGACGAACATTAATTCCATATTGCCCTAATAGCTTTTCTAATGCCAGCTTACAATCTTTAGGGATACCCTTTATGATAAAAGACTTCCATGGAGTCAAACAAATTTTACCAATTCTATTTTCGATACAAAATTCGCATAATGCATTCAGGAAGATTAGGTCATATTTATTATTTCTCCAATAGAGTCCTAACCAATACTCATTGATTCCCATTTTATTCATTCCTTCATAATAAGGAAATGGTCTAGAGGTAACACGTAGTGGTTTTTCGATAACCCTATTATTCGTATCTATACTTTCATTTAAGAATTGAAATAACTCCTCTACATCAGCTACTTTTTGATAAATATGCTCAATTTCTTTAGCTACTTTAGCAATATCCCATGTAAATATCAACGCTGGATAATAAATAGGATCCCATCCTGGAAGCTTCAAAAATAAATACCAATAATCTTCGTGCGAAGAAGCTATAAAGTTAATATCTCCTGCAAAAAGTGGTACCATTTGTTGCTTAGGATCACAGATATTTACCTTTAAAGCAGGTTCATATCTAAACTGCTCTAATATATATAAATACGTACTTCCACGTAACCAGACTGTAGAAGCAAATATATCTATCGATACGTAAGAACAACTAATATTTTGCTGTATATCAGAAGAAAATACGTCTAGATTAAAGTTATCATTCTCTTCTATAGCATGCCCTTTAGCATCTTGCGCTGGAAATATAATATCTTGTCGTGATCCAAAATGAAATGTTTCTAACCCTAGACTGGAAGCATATTTTATAATATTTTGCAGTTCGCTAGGAGAAAGAATTCCTCCTTTTATATTCACTCTTCTATTTAATTCTTTCATATCTACGCTAATTGCAATACACTATTTAATACTTCTTTTACCTCAGGCTTACAGCTTCCACATCCTAGTCCTGCTCCTGTTTTTATACATAATTCAGAGAAATCTTCACATCCAGCAGTGATTGCTTCTTCTAGGTTTCCTTCTCCTACTTGACTACAAGAGCAAATCAATTTACCAATCACAGGAGTACCTTTATTCGAAGACCTTAATAGCTCTTCTCTCTTCTCTGATAGCTCTATTTTTTCTTCTATCAATCGTTTAAAATCTGCGAACTCACTCTTATCTCCCATAAGAATCGCTCCTACTAGCCAATCATTTTTAATGATACACTTTTTATAGAAACGCTTTCCTACATCCATAAACACTACTTCTTCATAAGACGGATCATTCTTTGGCATGTCTATATTTCCGATACTACATAAATCTAAATCTTCAAATTTTAGAATATTCATAAATACCGATCCTCTATAAATAGCACTAAAGTCTCCTAATAGGTATTTAGCCACAATATCTGCTTGCTGCTCTGCTGCAGCGGTAATTCCATATAAATTACCTTCAAACTCTGCAATTTCTCCTACTGCAAAAATAGCAGGGTCACTTGACTGTAAATATTGATTTACTAAAATTCCTCGACGACATGTAACTCCTATCGCCTTGGCTATGTCTACATTAGGAATTGTACCGATAGAATATACAACAGCATTACAGGTAAATGATTTTCCTGATTTCAGGTTCACCATTAATTCTCCAGAATCCTGATTGAATACTGTATCTACTTCATTATCAAAATGAATTTGTATTCCTTTTTCTTCTACATCTTCTGCCAATAAACGACTCGCGATAATATCTAGCTGACGTTCCATCAATCGGTTACCTCGTTGTACAATTGTTATTTCTACGTTTTTCTTACGCAATGCAGCTGCTAATTCGAGTCCGAGCAACCCACCTCCTACAATGGTAACATGTTGTTCATGTTCTGGTAAGCCTGTTTGATCTAGATAATTTTTTAATTTATCAGCATCTCCTCTATCCCGCATCGTAAATCTGCCTGGCAAATGAATTGGCACGTCTTTAGGTACGAATGCCCTACTTCCTGTAGCCATTAATATCACATCATAGGAGTGCTTCACTCCTTTACTATCTGTAATATATTTCTCTTCTCTGTTGATAGATTCTATAGGATTACTTGTAAGCAAAGTAACCTTTAAGGATTCCATGCTCCCTTCTCTCATTTTCTGTAACTGTTCCCATTTCAGTTCTTCACTCACGTATTCAGGGAGTAATACTCTGTTATAAAATGGATACGGTTCTTTAGAGAATACTACTATTTCATCTTCTGTATTATGCTCTCTGTATGTTTGTATGAATCGGTATGCCGCAGTACCTGCTCCGATAATACATATTTTTTGTTTCTTTTTTACAAATTTTTTAACCTCTACAGCTGTAAATTTAAAATCTGGCTCTTTAGAAATTGGATCCACAATATCGGTAGTCAAATTATTAGCTCTACCGTAATCGTTTCCTAATACTTTCCCCCAGTGCATCGGAAGAAACACAACTCCCTTTCGTATTGTATCACATACTTTTACCTTAACCTGTACTTGTCCTCTTTTACTAGATACTACCGCGATGTCCCCATCATTTAAGTTTCTCAAAAAGGCATCCACTTGATTAATTTCTAAGAAAGGATCCGGAATATGCGTAAGTAATCTATTTACTTTGCCTGTCTTCGTTCTCGTATGCCATTGATCTCTTACCCTTCCTGTAGTTAATATCAATGGGTGCTTTTCTGTCAATGCTTCTGAGGTCGGTTTCGTCAATTTAGGAATCATAAACTTTGCATTACCCGTATCGGTGTAAAACTGTTTATCTTCAAACAATCGATCCGTACCTGTATGTCCCGCTTCTGGAACTGGCCATTGGAAACTACCTTCTTGCTTTAAACGCTCATAGCTTAAGCCCGTAATATCTATATTTGTCCCTTTGGTTAATTTACAATGTTCGTCGTATACCTCTTCTGTATTATTGTAATTAAACCCACTATACTGCATGCGTTGTGCAAATTTCCATAGAATTTCTGCATCTGGCAGCGCCTCTCCAGGAGGATCAATTACTTTATTTAGATAACTAATACGACGTTCACTATTCGTCATCGTACCTTCCTTTTCTGCCCATCCGGCAGCAGGTAGTACTAAATCTGCAAACTCTACAGTTTCAGATCTGTGTGAAATATCTTGTACAATAACGAATTTCGCGTTTTTTAATGCTTTTTCTACCTTCTTTACATTCGGCAAACTAACTAATGGATTGGTACATATAATCCATATTGCTTTCAACTCCCCTGTTTCTAATGCATCAAACATCTGAGTAGCTGTCAATCCTGGTTTTCCTGAAATCTCTTTACCACCCCAGAAATTAGCTACCTCTACTCTATGCGCTTCGTTTCCAAGGTCTCTATGAGCCGCTAATAAATTAGCCATCCCACCTACTTCTCTTCCTCCCATAGCATTAGGCTGCCCTGTCAATGAAAATGGACCAGAACCTGGCTTACCAATATGCCCAGTAAGCAATGATAAATTGAGTAATGCATTGTTTTTATTAACTCCAATAGAACTTTGGTTTAATCCCATGGCCCATAGCGTTATAAATCCTTTAGCATTACTTATATAGGATGCCGCTTTCTTAATATCTGCAAGTGGAACCCCACATTCTTTGGCTGCTTCCGTTAGTGAAACCTTCTCTAAGTATTCCTTTAATTGCTCATAATTATCGGTATGATTAGCAATAAAGTTTTTATCTACTTTCTTTTTATCAATCAATCGCTTCGCAATTGCATTGTATAAAACAACATCAGTTCCCGGAATGATTTGCAAATGTAAATCTGCAATATCACAAGATTGTGTTTTTCGAGGATCTACAACTATGATCTTCGTATTTGGATTTTTCTCTTTATGCGCTTCAATTCTACGATATAAAATAGGATGACACCAAGCAGGATTAGCTCCCGCTATCATAAAACAATCTGCTAATTCAATATCCTCATAAGAAATAGGTACACTATCTTCTCCTAGCGCTTGCTTATATCCTACCACCGCAGAACTCATACACAATCTAGAATTCGTATCCACATTGTTCGTACCAATAAAACCTTTTGTCAATTTATTAACTAAGTAATATTCTTCTGTAAGGCACTGGCCTGATACATAGAAACCTACACTATTAGGTCCATATTTTTTTATAATCGTATTAAATACTGTAGCTGCTCTATCTAATGCTTGATCCCATGATACACGCTGTCTATCATGTGATTTACTCCATCGCATTTCAGGATATAAAATTCGATCACTTGTATCCTGTACTACGTGATGTAAATTCATTCCCTTAGAGCATAACATCCCTCTATTTACTGGATAATCAGGATCTCCCTCTACACTAATGACTCCTTTTGGATCTTTCTTAGCTACTATTCCACAACCAACCCCGCAGTAAGAACAAGTTGTCTTATATGATTTAAAAACCGACATAAAAGTTTTGTTATTTGTATTACAATCCTAACAAAATTAAGTATAATTACTTAAAAACAGTAATTCTTTTCCTATAGAACTTCTGTTACCCATTCATATTTATGAAATCCCTAAAAATTCACTTTTTTAAAATCAAATTCGAAATAAATCAATCAAATACCCTTTGATTTCAGAAACACTTTTAGCTGTTATAACTACTTAAGTAGCCCATCATATATTTTTCAGTATTCATCAAAATAAAAATGTAATCTACGAGGAAATGTATTTTTTTGGTTTCAGCAAACAACAAAATATTTTGTAATCATATATATAAGTGAAATATTGTTCAGTTTCTGTGTACTATGGAAAAAATGATCTTATAATTACATAATCATATTAAAAAACTCATTAATCAAAATATGCATACAAAACCTACTTTTTCATAACAAATCGTAAGGTTTAAAGTAGAAACATACACATATCACAACTTTTATCTCTAAAAAGTAAAAACTTTAAATAATTCACGAAAGCATCTTTACCTTTTAGAACTACCACGGAGACAAACATACTCTATCCATAAAAATTTATGATTTCTTAAAAAAATGTAAATAAATTATAAGATTCAAAAATTAGATCGCATTACAGCATGAATTGGAAGAAATATCCTAAAAAATCTACACATAAACCATAGTTTAACAAGCAATTACACACACTTTTTCTTGCAAAAAAAAGTATAAAAAAACCAATTTTTACGATACTTCAAATTTCTGAGCTTTCATTTTAAAAAATTCACAAGGATTTTACTAAAAAACTAGATAGTAACCAAAAGTGAAATCCAAAAAGTTAACAAAACCTTAAAAAACAAGGTTTTACTTACGATATTCTATTTGCCACTTACGATAAAGTAAAATATATTTGAACAAATTATAAGTATTAATACTTAAGTATCTATACTTAACAAAACGTAAATATTATGGAAAGTAAGACTATCGAATTGGTACAAGACTCTTTTAGTAAAGTAGCCCCTATAGCTGCAACAGCTGCAACTATTTTTTACAATAGATTATTTGAACTAGACCCAGCATTAAAGAAATTGTTTCCTACGGATAACACAGAAGCTATGGAAGGACAAGGAAATAAATTAATGACCATGCTAGCCTCTTGCGTTGCTGGATTAAACAATTTAGACAAATTAATACCTGTATTAGAAAACTTAGGTAGAAACCATGTCGGATATCATGTAGAAGCCTCCCACTATGATACAGTAGGTACCGCTTTGATCGATACATTAACTATAGGACTAGAAGACGCATTTACTCCAGAAGTTAAAGAAGCTTGGATAGAAGTCTACACTACAATGGCTAATGTTATGAAATCTGCTGCATATAACGAAGTGGTATAATACCATCTAAATACTATTCATTCAAAACAATATCTTATGACTATTACAAAACACAAATCAATACTACTATTTATTTTATTATCTATTCTTATTTTATTAGCCGCTTGTGGCGGAGTTCCTGAAGAGAATACAAGTACACAAGCATCTGATAAAGTATTTGCTGTTGCTGATGTGTTGACATTAGTCGCTAAAGAAAATGACATTACCCGTACGCTGTATACAAAAGGAATTGTAGGTGCTGGAAAAAAACAAGGACTAAAATTTGACGAAGACTGGCAAGATGATGATGTAGAAGCAGGACCACTGCCTGCATTGTTTCTGAGAGGTATTTCTTCTGATATTAGAAAAAGTAGCACACCTCTTGGACTGTATTTAGGTTCTGATTTTCCAATCAATGCCTCAAATAAATTCCAAGGGAAGCAAGCCTCACTTTTTGAAAAAATAAAAGCCACAAAACGTCCTCAACATTTTTATGAAGAAGATCAGAAAATGTACACTTCTATGTTTGCAGATCTAGCAGTAGCTGCTCCTTGTGTAAACTGCCATAATGACCATAAAAACACCACTAAAACAGATTGGAAACTAGGTGACGTGATGGGAGCTACTACATGGCAGTACCCTTCTGATTCCCTATCCTATAAAGAAGCAATAGATGTCATCAAAGCATATAGAAATGGTACGAAAGCGATTTATACCGCTTACTTAGAAGAAATCTCTAATTTTAAAGTAGACAGTACCAAACCTGCTATTGGCAATAAATGGCCTTCAAAAGGATTCTATTTGCCTACTGCAGAAGTATTTATAGACAGTGTACGAAAACTGACTTCTTATGAAAGTTTAGAAAAAATATTATTAGCTGATAACACATCATCAAAAGAGACAACAACAACCAGCGATCTAGCTGCCAACTAAGTATTCTTAGAAGTGAATAAATCAATACAAGAAAAAAGTTTTGTCATACTAGGTTCTGTACTATTACTCGCATACATAGGACAATATGCATTTAGTATACGATGGGAAAGTTTATACCAATTACAACAACTAAACGAATCTTATAAAAGATGGTCAGGAGTTTTTGTAGCTACTTTCATCCTATTTCAATGGGCACTAACCATTATCAGAATATCAAAGAAACTACGTAGCTATAATACTAGACTTACAATCTTACATAAATGGATTGGAGTTTTGTCACCCATATTTTTCTATATACACGCTATGGAATTTGGGTATGGATACTTAGCTTTTCTATCGTATATCTTTTTCATAAACATGCTATTAGGCACTATAAACCTAGACATTATAAAAAGTAAAAAAGAATGGATTTTTCAAGCCTGGATGATCATACATGTACTACTATCTGTACTCATTACTAGTATTACTATATTTCATATAGGCGTCGTTTTTTATTACAAATAGAACAGGTTTTACAAGCAATAAAACCTGTTCATAACCAACTTTATAACTTATGCTACTAACTGTAAAAGAAATCATTACTGAAACCGAAGATACCGTAAGCGTTATTTTACAAAAAAAATCGTTTTTCAGTAAAATTAAATACAAAGCAGGACAATTTTTAACCGTAAAAATACCCATCAAAAACAAAATCGAAAAACGAGCATACTCATTTAGTAGTAGTCCCTTTACAGACAATTTTCTAAAAATTACTGTCAAGAAGGTAAAAGAGGGACTCGTATCTAATTATATCTGCGACACCTTACAACCTGGTACTAAAATAGAAGTAGAAAAACCTGCTGGTAGCTTCTATGTAGTACCAGATAAAAATGCAGCTCACCATTACGTATTATTTGCTGGAGGCAGCGGAATTACTCCTATTTTTTCAATCATCAAATCAGTTTTAAAAAAAGAACCATTATCCAAAATTTTACTCATTTATGCCAATAGAAATGAAAAAACCACCATTTTTAGAGAGGCGATACAACACTTAGAAACTACATACCCAGACACCTTTAAAGTAGAGCACATATTAGAAAAAGTAGAAAACAAATTACCTAACTACCATCAAGATCTATTAAACGAGGAGTTAGTAGATCATATCATCGAAAAACACAGACTTAGTTATTTACAAGGAAAATACATGATGTGCGGCCCTCAGGGATTCATGGATAAAGCAAAAGAAATCTTAGCCTTAAAAGGAATCCCTAGAAGTGCCATTAAACTAGAAGCTTTTAAAGCCAATTTTGTCACCTCTAGTGATGCCAAAAAACTAGCCAGTGATGTTGTCATCTATGAAGAAGGTAAAAAACATTCTCTTACTGTTTCAGGTGATAAAACAATTTTACAAGCAGCTATGGCTAATAACATTATGCTACCTTACTCCTGCAAATCAGGAATGTGTAGCAGTTGTAAAGCAAAATGCGTATCTGGAAGTGTAAAAATGATTGATGGTCATTTCTTATCAGATGAAGAAGTAGCCAATGGCGAGATACTTACCTGTGTTAGTTTTCCTACCTCAGAAAATGTAAGTATTAGCTTTATTAAAGATTAGATGACACCAAAAACCTATGTTTAAAAAAAATCCGCTTCGAAAGAGACAGCATACTGGTTCCCTAATAGGAATCATAGTCACCATTATTATTTATTGCATACTCCCTCTAAAACCTGCAGAAGACTTACTGAGTTTAGGGCCTATGAATACTGGACACGAAGGATTATCCTGTAATGCATGTCATACAGATGCCAAAGGGAATCTAGTCCAACAAATACAATCTAATATTGCATATGCAGTCGGCATGCGCAAAAAAGCTACTGATTTTGGAACCGAAAACGTAGATACCAAAAAATGTCTGGAGTGTCATGACAGGCCTAATGACAGACACCCTACCCATCGATTTCTAGAACCTAGGTTCAAAGAAGCCATCGCATCCATTAATGCCACACAATGCGAAACCTGCCACAGAGAACATAACGGTACACGAGTCGTACTTAAAAATGCCAACTTCTGTATGAATTGCCATTATGATCTAGAAGTAAAAAACGATCCTATCGATACCCCACACGCTACACTTATCGCTAATAAACAATGGAGTACCTGCCTACAATGTCATGATTTTCATGGCAATCATATTTACGAAGTAGCAGATAGGCTCAAAGATACCATTCCATTGCAGCAAATACACGCCTACCTAAAAGGCGGATTAGACCCTTTTTCTTCTAAAAAGAAGCACTTGCCTCTTAGTGAAGAAGAATGGATCGCACTTAAAAAAGACTATATCGATGTCCAAAAATAACAAACTCTTAAACCAAGCATGTTATGAAGTACCTAACCAAAAAAGAAAAGCTCTTAGTATGTATAAGTATCTTACTACTAGTATCATGTAATAACACGAAACAATGTGACCTTCCAGCAACAGTTACCTATAAAGAGCATATTACTACTGCTATAGAAACCAACTGTTTTATGTGCCATGCAGAAGATGTGTACAAAGAAAAAGCATCTCGCTACAAAATCTATAACTATGAACATCTCAAAAAATCTGCACAAAGCGGGCAACTTATCGGTTCTATTACACATGCCCAAGGTTATATAGCAATGCCTTATAGAAAAGGAGTAAAAATAGACAGTTGCACCATAGAACTAATCAAAAAATGGGTAGTAACAGGAATGCAACAATAAAATAAACTAAAAAAAAACTTTTGAAACACATCTATACCTTCTTATTTTCTAGTCGCCTTAGTGGTATCTTATTACTTCTTTTCGCAATTGCGATGGCTACCGCCACCTTTATAGAAAATGATTACAGTACAGAAACCGCCAAAGCCCTTGTATACAATGCCCAATGGTTTGAAATACTCCTCCTATTACTCGTTATCAATTTTATCGGCAATATTACTAAATACAAATTATTCAGCCTTGCCAAACTCCCAGTATTCCTTTTTCATATTGCATTCATCATCATCATTCTAGGAGCAGGCATCACTAGATATAGAGGGTATGAAGCCTTGATCACTATCCAAGAAGGAGAAAGTAATAATCGTATGATTTCTATCGACACATATCTACAAGTCATTGCGCAACAACCTTCATGGAATAAACAACATATCAGTTCCCCTATTCTAATGAGTGAACTTGGGCTAAACTCAATTGACGAACATATTGATATAGATACCACTTCTATCGATGTCAAGCTCAAAAAATACATTCCTAGAGCCGCCTATAAGCTTACAGATAGTGTACATGGACATACCTATTTACATATCGTAGTAGCCGCAGATAAGGAACGAAAAGATTTCTACATCAAAAAAGGAACAAGAGAAACCATCTTCGGTACCACCATAGCTTTTGACACAGCTACTAGACAAAAAAACGAAGTATTCATTACCCAAAAAGAAGCGAACTGGCATGCTTCCTTTCCAGAAATAACCGATTATTTTTCGATGCTTCAAAACCGAGCTAGCTCCTATCCAAAAGATAGCTTAGTACCACTTCAATTCAGAGCTCTTAGCCAGCTAAACGATACTCCTTTCGTGTTTAATGAAGTAGTAGAAAATCAGCACCTAGATGTCATATCACTTCCTAAAGACAACACCAAAAAAAATCCAGAATGCGCCGTAGTACTAACCGTTACCTCTGGTAGTTCATCCAAAGAAATCACCCTATTTGGAGGGCCTGGATATATGAATCCGTTTCGCACACTCTACATCAATGGCATGCATCTGAAACTACGATATGGAGCAAAACCCATCCAGCTCCCATTCCAGATATTTCTCAAGGACTTTGTCCTAGAACGTTATCCCGGTTCAGATAGTCCATCCGCCTTTTACAGTCATCTAGAGATAGAAGATACGCATCAACTTTATGACTATACCATTTTTATGAATAACGTCCTAAACCATCATGGTTTTCGATTCTTTCAGTCTGCGTATACCCCCGATGAAAAGGGTACAATACTCTCTGTAAATCATGACTATTGGGGTACATTAGTCACCTATATAGGATATGCAGTACTCGCACTAGGCATGCTCACAAGTCTGTGCTGGCAAACCTCCTATTTCAGTTTATTATTAAAAAAATCACATTGAAGAAAATTCTAAAAACCACCCTTTTGATCATCGGTATATTGTACTGTACCCATACTACTGCACAGCAATTGCACCATTTGCAAACCTACGAATTGATCGAACGTCAATACATAGATCCAGCACATGCCGCTACCTTTGCCACACTCCAAGTACAAGATTTCCAAGGGCGAATAAAACCCATAGGTACCTTAGCCCTAGAATTACTCCGTAAAATCTATAAAAAAAGTACGTTTAGATATACGGATCACAATGGTGAGCAACAACACCTAAGTCCTACACAAGTATTCATAGGCATGCAGTACAAACCAGACTCATGGCAACTTATTGAATGCATCAAAATTGAAAAAAATGCACTAGCCCAACTCAGCGAGCATATACAAGTCAACACAAAGGGGTATAGTAACTTTGCACAGTTTTTCGACTTTCAGGGAAACTACAAACTACGCGCATATGTTTCCAAAGCCTATGAAACAGCCCCTGGTAAACGCACTACTTTAGATAAGGACATCCTAAAGATTGACGAACGTATCAACATACTATTGGCACTCTTCAACAAACAGTTTCTCAAATGCTTTCCTCTAGAAAATGCCCCTAACCAAAAATGGTATGCCCCAGAAGATGTAGATGCTACATTCCAAGGAGAAGCACGTACCTTTTTTCAGAAAATCATCCCCACCTATTTTTCGCAGTTAGATACAGCCATCCAAACCCGCGATTGGGATATTCCTAACCAAACCCTAGCACTACTGCACAATTTCCAAAAAAAACACGGTAGCCAACTCATACGCTCAGATCAAAAAGTAGCATTAGAACTTTGGTTTCATAAAGCCACACTCTTTTTTAAATGTTTAATAGGTTATAGCATATTTGGCACCCTATTATTAATCAATTGTTTTATCCATCTATTCTCCAATCGAAAAAAAACCACCAAACGCCTTCTTAGGATCAATATCTTGCTCATCGCCATACTATTCATCATACATGGTATAGGCATCGGAATCCGATGGTATATCTCAGGCCATGCCCCATGGAGTAATGGATATGAAGCCAGTGTATTTATCAGTTGGATCGGCATATTAGCAGGGCTTATTTTTTGCAAAAAAAATGCATTCCCATTAGCAGCAGCCACCATTTTAGCCATGTGCCTACTCGGTATCGCACATGGTAGCCTTATGAATCCAGAAATCACCAATTTAGTACCCGTATTAAAATCGCATTGGTTATTAATCCATGTAGCCGTAATTACCAGCAGTTATGGTTTCTTAGCCATAGGATCATTTTTAGCCATCATTACACTCCTACTGATGTCGGTACATGTTGTATATCATCAGCAGAACACACAACAAACCATAGAACAACTCACCAAAATAAACCAAATGACCACCATCATTGGGTTATACATGCTTACCATCGGTACATTTCTAGGAGGCGTTTGGGCCAATGAATCTTGGGGGCGCTACTGGGGTTGGGATCCCAAAGAAACCTGGGCATTGATCAGTATCATTATTTACGCATTCGTAGTACACCTACGGATCATGAGTCCTAAAAATCATATCTATAGCTACAATATCTGTAGCTTATTTGCCCTCGGGAGTCTCATCATGACCTTTTTTGGAGTTAATTATTACCTCTCGGGCTTACACTCCTATGCCAAAGGAGATGCGTTCCCCATTCCCATGTGGATCTATATTGCGATTCCCCTACTCATCATCATCAGTATACTACCATTCGTACTCAGAAAGACCGTTATTTCAAAAGTTATATAACCAAATAGATCATCTCCTGAAAAATAATCAAAATCCAAGCTATAGTTTTGATCCCTTATATTCTATAAAGACTCCTATCTAAACCATCACTCTTTATAAGTAGCAGGGCGTTCCCCAAGGGTCGGGCTATCCGTTACAATTCCTCGCCCCTCCTAAAGGTCGGTACTGCGGGATTTCCACTGCTATCCCTAACGCAAAAAATTACTAAAAAAACAAGTCGATCTCATGTATCATGAAATCGACTCGCATTTGCAACTTCCAAAAAATAAAATTTAGAAGTGCATTCTAAAACACTATTTTATATTAACTAAGCGCAGGCTCTTTTTCTTTTGTACTTTGCATTTCATTTTCTACAGCCTTTTCATCTTCAGTAGAGAATTTAATCGCTAATGATACGATAGCAGTACATACTACAAATATCCCTATAATAAAATATCCACTACCTACAGCCTCAGAAGACGCTACTGCCTGTGCAGCCTCTACTGCTTCTTCGCCTAAATGCTGATTTGCTGCAATTGCGGTCTTTTCTGCTACTGCTGATTTAGATTTTAATAACATTGCTGCTAAGAAAGCTCCAACATTTCCACCTGCACCTACGATACCAGATATCGATCCGATTGCTTTTTTATTTATAAACGGTACAACAGAAAATGTAGCACCTTCGGCCATTTGTACAGAAAGACTAAACCCTACTAAGAAAACGATTCCCATAACCAGTCCACTCATTCCTGAAAATACTGTAAGCATAATTCCCTCTACAGTTAGAATTACTGCCAAGAATAAAACACGACCACGTAATCCTTTTAATCTACCGAATTTATCGCCAAAGAAACCACCTAGCGTTCTTGCAAAGATATTCATTAACGCAAATGATAGTACTAAATTACCCGCTGTTACACGTTCTAATTGAAATGTATTCTGTAAGTAATCATCCATTGTTCCATATACAGTTAGCTCCATACCGAAACAAGCAGCATATACCACAAATAAAACCCAAACTCGGTAATCCTTAATAGCCGTAAGAAAACTTACTTCATCTTTTTTGGCTTTAGGTAATTCACCTCTTTCTTTTAATTCTTTAAAGTTTCCTGCAGGAGTGTCCATTGTAAAAAAATAATATACAATACCCATTAAAAAGCAGATTACACCTGCAATTACCATACAATATCTCCATGCTTCAGACTCTGCTACACCAAAACTAATTACTGCGGCAGCAATTAGAGGCATTCCTAATCGGTTAGCACCACCACCTAAATTACCCCATCCAGCAGAGGTAGCATTTGCAGTACCTACAATGTTAGGTGCAAACATGATAGAAGTATGAAATTGTGTGATTACAAATGAAGCTCCAATAAATCCAATAAACAATCTACAAATAATAAACTGCATTGGTGTCTGCACAAAACCTAAAACAATTACAGGTATAGACCCCAACATCAATAACCATGTATAACAAATACGAGGCCCATATTTATCACATAGTTTTCCTATTAGAAGTCTTGCAAAAACAGTCCCTGATACTGCCACAATGATAGAATTCCACTTTTGATCAGGCGTTAATCCTAAATCTTTTACTACATAAGGCATGAAAGGAACAATCCCAAACCATGAGAAAAAACATAGAAAAAATGCCAAAGAGGTAATCCAAAATGTACGAATAGGTAAACTCTTAAAATTTAATAGATTTAAAGTCGTAGACTTACTGTAGGTACTCATATTTACTTAGTTTAAAATCAATGTTGCATATAAAATGGCATACCATGTCATTTTATTTTTGACAAAACTAAGTACTAATACCTAATAAACCTTCACTATTTACTACGTATTTATTGAATTATTCTCATTATTGCTTTTTTTGTAATTTATACCTCCATTAATTACTGATTTTTTAAAAAATAAAACTTTTATTTAAGATATTACAACTGTGAAAATTGATTAAAAACTTTTTAATCAATAAAAAACTAATAACTAATGTTTGTTAGCTTATATAGCCTCTTGCAATTTTCTTAACAAACCAATTTCGATAAATTCGTTTATTTTGTCTGTTTTTTCGATACGATCCGTCTCTATAGGTATCCAACCATCTATCTTAATAATATCATTGGGATTACTTCTAAAAAACATTTCATATTCAAAATCTTTAGTAGATATACCATAAGAATTAGGATTGTCTTTTACTTTTTTCATCATTCTTTTTTTTACAATTTCTATTTTAGATAAAAAATCGAGATTAGAAGTCTCTCTATGTACTTCTACATCTAAGAATTCAGAAATAGTCGTTGTGATAATTTCATCGATATTTACCATAATATATACAATTTAGTTTTAGGTTAAACAATGATTGACTTTACTTTGATCACGCACTAGAAAATCTATTTATTAAAATTTTGAATAAAAATCAAAAATTATCAGTGATTTTCTGGTGCATCATCTCAGTTATTAAGTGGGGTTAATGTTCTAAAAAGTTAATTAAATGCTCTCTATAAACATAGTAGTCGGGGTGTTCTAATACTTCTTTTCTCACACGAGGTCTTTCAAAATCGATTTCTAGAATATCCCCTACTTTAGCTCTAGGGCCACTAGTCATCATGATCACTCTATCTGCTAAGAAAATTGATTCATCTACATCATGAGTAATCATGATGGCAGTAATTTTTTCTTGATTCCATACTTCGATCAGTACGTCTTGTAATTCTCCTCTGGTCAATGAATCTAACATCCCAAAAGGTTCATCTAGTAATAATACTTTAGGTTTTAGCGCAAAAGCTCTGGCAATACCTACACGTTGTTGCATCCCTTGAGAAAGGTCTTTTGCCTTTTTATGCATTGCGCTTTCTAGCCCTACTTTGGCCAAATAATATTTTACAATATCATCTCTATCTTTTTTAGTTCCATGTGCAAACACTTGTTTTACACCCAGCATTACATTTTCATAAGCTGTCATCCAAGGTAATAAACTTGGTGATTGAAAAATCACACCTCTATCAGGCCCAGGCCCTGTTACAGTCTCATTACCAGCAATAATCGTCCCTCTAGATATAGGATTCAATCCTGCTATCATAGTGAGTAACGTGGATTTTCCACAACCTGAATGTCCAATAATAGATACAAATTCTTCGTGCTTTACTTTTAGATCTAGGTCATCTAATACTACATAATCACCTTTTGGAGTAGGGTAAATTTTTGTTACTTTGGATATATCCAACATATATTTATCCTCAAACAATCCATTATCCGATCGTCTTACTTGTTTATCTATAGTTTCCATAGCTTTCTATCCAAAGTTTAATTTACTAAAAGGTCTTACTTTAATCTGGGGTTTGATCGATGGTAAAGTATAGGTTTCTTTATGTTTAGAGGCACGTTGCTCTCCTATCTGTATTAGGTACTCTATAATTCCATTTCTCAATTTCTTGTACTCATCATTACTGTTAAGTGCAGTTTTATCTCTTGGACGTTCTAAATTGATCTTATATTCTGGTCCAAGTGTCGCTTTAGGACCTGGCTTTAAAGGAATGATTCGATCTGCCATTAAGATTCCTTCATCTACATCATTCGTAATCAATAATGCTGTTTTTTTGTCTTTTTCCCAGATATTTAAAATCTCATTTTGTAGATTTCCTCTAGTCAATGCATCCAAGGCACTTAATGGTTCATCCATTAAAATTACATCAGGACTCATAGACAGTGCTCTAGTAACAGATACACGTTGTCGCATCCCACCTGATAATTCTTTAGGTAATTTATTAATAGCTGGAGATAGGTTTACCATTTCTACATACTCCTCTACTCTTTTCTTACGGTCTTTTTTAGACATGGATCGGAACGCTTCTTTGATAGCCATACCTACATTACTACCTACATTAAGCCAAGGAAGTAATGAGTAATTCTGAAAAATTACACCTCGGTCATGCCCCGGTCCAGTTACTGGCTCTCCTTTAAAAAGTACTTCCCCTTCGTCTGGCATGATCAATCCAGCAATTAGATTGATCAAAGTAGTCTTTCCACTTCCAGTAAATCCTACAATGGCTACAAACTCTCCTTCCTCTATTGTTAAGTTGATATTTGATAACACCTCTGTTTTATTTTTTCCAACTCCATATGATTTGGAGACATTTCTTAGTTCTATATACGCCATAACTACTCCATTTTTATAAAAAACTCTACTATCCTTCTTCTGTAAATGTTACAAACTTTTGTACTGTAAACATGAGTCTATCTAATAAGAAACCAATGATTCCGATGACAAACATGGCTGCAATAATTTTTGCATTTGAGTCATTCGCACCATTTTGGAATTCTTCCCATACAAATGTTCCTAACCCTGGACTCTGAGATAATAATTCGATCGCGATTAATACCATCCAAGCTACAGAAATCGTGATTCTAAGTCCTGTAAAGATTAATGGAAATGAAGATGGAAGTACAATCTTAAATACTTTTTGCCCTACACCTAGGTTTAATACTTTCGCTACATTGATGTAATCTTTGTCTACAGAAGATACTCCTAATGTAGTATTTACTAACGTAGCCCACATAGAACACAATCCTACTGCGATGAAAGAAATGATAAAAGATACATCACCATCATAGGTTAATGTCAGTGTTTTTACGATCATGTATACTAATAAGAACCATACTACTGGCGATACTGGTTTGAAAATCTGAATAAACCAGTTAAAAGAAGATCGTAATGTATCACTCAATCCTAAAACGATTCCTACAGGTACGGCTAAGAATAATGCCAAGAAGAATCCTGCGAATACTGTCTTAATACTAGTCATGATTTGATCTACGAAAGAAGGTCTACCAGTATAGGTGATAGGCGCTAAACCCTGTGCCTCACGCTGTTCGTTAGTTGCTTGTACTTTTTCTGCAAACGCTACCTTTTTAGCTTTTATCTGTCTATGATCTGCTATCAACGAATTGAATGCATCTAAAACAGACCCTGGCGATGGTAAGGAGTTGATAGAACTTTCTCCAGATACTATTCGAGTCAATTCTGCTGTTACAGCAGCATCTCCTCCAGTTTCAAAAGCTTTTTCTGTTTTGTGATCTTTTTCTACATTGTATAAATAGCTAGCACCGGCCTGCCATAACACAATAAATAATCCTATAGCCAAGATAGGAAGCAATGTTTTCTTGAATAATGCTATCAAGTTTTTCTTCACTTCTTCTCCATATGCCAATCGTATAGCGGGTTCAAAAAAACCGAGCCCTATAAAATTGAGAACATGTATTGACTTATCTTTCATTTCTTTCTTTTTTAAGAGGTTGTCTAAGAAGTTTACTAACGTACAATCGCTAGCCTAAACTTATCAAACATATAGATTCGCAAAACATCGATAAGTTTAGTATAACCCATATCACTTCTTAGACGCCCTCACTTATTGCTTAATTATTTATTCAATTATTTTATTTCGGTGTATCCCTATAACTACACCACAATTATTTAAGACATACTATGTATGTAATGTGGCAACTAGCTATTTATTTATAAAATTATTCTACGCTAGATACGCCTTCAGTATTTTCTTTGTTTCCGATTTTAAAACTGTTGATGTATCCAAGTGGATCTTTAGCATCAAACTTGTTTCCATCTATAAAATCTGTAGTTGCTGGCTTGTAGCCATCTGTTGTAGGTAACTCAGATGCTTCTAAGTGTCCATCTGCTACTAATGATTTTGCTGCTTTAGTCCAGATATCAGGTCTATAGATTTCTTTGATTGTTTTGTCATACCAAGCTGCTGGCTTACTATCAGGAATTTGTCCCCATCTTCTCATTTGAGTAAGGAACCAGATTCCATCAGAGTAGAAAGGATAAGTAGCATTGTATCTGTAGAATACATTAAAGTCTGGCATCGCTCTCTTGTCTCCTTTTTCAAACTCGAAAGTTCCTGTCATAGAATTCGATAATACAGCTTCGTCAGCTCCTACGTATTCTGATTTAGATAATATTTTTACCGCTTCTGCTCTATTCCCTGGAGTATCTAACCACTTACCAGCTCTAATTAATGCCTTTGTTACAGCTGTTGCAGTATTTGGATATTGCTCCACGAACTTCTTAGTCATTACAAATACTTTTTCTGGATTATTTTTCCAGATATCGTAGTTCGTTACTACTGGTACGCCAATTCCTTTGAAAACAGCTTGCTGATTCCATGGCTCACCTACGCAATATCCATAGATAGTTCCTGATTCTAGTGTCGCTGGCATTTGTGGTGGCGGTGTTACAGATAGTAATACATCTGCATCAATTTGGCCTTGGATATTTTCTTTAGAGTACATTCCAGGATTAATTCCTGCTGCTGCTAACCAATATCTAATTTCGTAGTTGTGTGTAGATACAGGAAATACCATTCCCATTTTAAATGCTTTCCCTTCACCTTTATACGATTCTATTACAGGTTTTAGTGCTTCTGCAGATATAGGATGTACAGGCTTTCCATCTGGACCTTTAGGAATATTAGTTTTCATTTTACTCCATACATCATTAGATACTGTGATACCATTACCATTTAAATCCATAGAGAAAGGAGTCACTAGCTTAGCTTGTCTACCAAATCCTGCTCCTGCAGCAATTGGCTGTCCTGCTAGCATGTGTGAACCATCTAATTGCCCATCAATTACACGGTCTAATACGTTTTTCCAGTTGGATTGTGCTTCTACAGATACAAAAAGTCCTTCGTCTTCGAAAAACCCCTTCTCTTTAGCAATAGCTAAAGGTGCCATATCTGTAAGTTTGATAAAACCAAACGTCAATTGTGGCTTCTCGATAACCGAATTAGAAGCTGCTGCTGGTTCAGCTGCTGTAGTTGCTGTAGCTTCCTTTTTCTTCTCTCCTCCACAAGACATCAAAAAAATTGCTGAAAGAACTGCTAGTATTTTTACATTACTTTTTCTCATTGTGATTTATTTTTTGCTAATAGAACACCACAAAACTAAGTATTAATACGTATCAAAAAAGCTTTTTAATGAAAAAAACACCTATCTACCGCATTATTTACATATTATTCAATACAGACAGTTAATTACTGTATTTTTAGCAACAAAACTCACTATTTAGCGCTCAAAAAAGCAAAAAAACATTATCAACATACACGTAACTACTTAAAAAACAAATACTTATGTTTATTAAGATATTCACAAAGAAAAACAACTCTATCTTATAAACATAAGGTAGAACGCTAGGAAATAGCAATAAAAAACTTAACTAACATCTACAAATACGTATCAATACTTATAAAAAAAGTACGTATTATTTTTACTGCGTTAGGGATAGTAGTGAAAATCCCACAGCCCGACGTTAGGGAGGTGCGAGGAATTGTAGCGGATAGCCCGACCCTTGGGGAACGCCCTGATGCATACACTACAACTACGTAGTGAATAAGTAGAAATTAAGCACCTAATAAAAAACTGTTTAAAATAACAGCTCCATAAGTAGCCATAGTATCACTTTCATAAACAAAAAACGATATTATTAAAAAATCAGCAGCATTTTAGCTTTCTACTAAAAAAATAACCAAAATCTTCATGCTTTTATTAAAAACAAAGCTGTTTTACATCAAATACAGTGATTTTTTGGCCATATAAAAAGCAACACGGAACTTAAAATTGTAAAATTTAGATACAATAGATTGTTTTTTTATAGGGAATTACAAAAAGTATAAACTACTGAATAATGACACTATACCTCCTTATACTTACGGAATTAATTTGTATTCACGTGCTTTATTACTTAGTTCTAACACATTCTTTACCCCCATTTTTTTCATAAGATTAAAACGATGTACCTCTGTAGTTCGTTTACTAATATCTAGTTTAGCTGCTATATCCTTATTGGTAAGTCCAGAAATAGCCAACTTAAGTATTTGCGTTTCTCGTTTGGTCAATTCAAAAGGGATTTCAGCTTTTTTGTAGACTTCTTTTTGTGGCACTTTTTGTTCATCTTGTACAGGAGCACCACCATTCATCAATTGTCTTACTAATATAGAAGACACATCGCCACTAAAATATTTTTCCCCTTTACTTACAGTAGTCAATGCTTTCAGGAACTCTTCTTTGCTAGCATCTTTTAATAAATACCCATCTGCGCCTGCATTGATCGACTGAAGGATATATTCTTCAGAATCGTGCATAGACAACATAATTGTTTTAACTGGTAACCCCATTTTTTTAAGTTTAGCTACCGTTTCAATTCCTGAGATCTCTGGCATCCTAATATCACATATTACAATATCAGGTTGCAACTTAGTAATAATTGAGATAGCTTCATTACCATCAGCAGCCTCTCCTATTACCTTATATTGCTCTTGATCTTCTAACAAAGCTCTAATTCCGTCTCTCACTAAAAAGTGATCATCCACCAAAACAATACTTATCATACGTATTTACCTTAATTATTAGAAACATTTTGATTACGCAAAGCAGCAATAATCGCCAAATATACGCATATTTCAACAACAGCTACTTAATTTTATGAATATACAAACAAAATGCCTTAATTTTTAAACTAAAAAGCATAAATCACTAAGTATTTATACTTAATTTTGTTTCCGTTATTAACTTTGGCTAATAGAACAATTAACCACAAACAAGTTTTTAAAATTTCATAAAATTTATATTGACAATGAAAAGTACATTCAAATTTTTAATGGCCAGCTTACTGTTCTATTACGGTACCGCACAAGAATTATCTATAGATGCAGATATTAGACCACGAGCAGAATACTCTCATGGTTTCGGGAATCTGATCCCTTCTGGTGCAGATGCAGCGCTATTTGTACAACAGAGATCACGTCTTAAAATAGGATACACATCCGAATTATTTTCTACATATGTAAGTTTTCAAGATGTAAGTGTATGGGGAGACACACCACAGATTGCTGCTGCAGATGGAAATGATAGTTTTTCATTAGCACAAGCATGGATCAAGTTTAAATTAGGAGCTGGATGGTCTACTAAAATTGGTCGACAAGCACTATCATACGACGATCAGAGAATCTTAGGAGGACTTGATTGGGCGATGCAAGGTAGATTCCATGACGCTGCACTTCTACAATATAAGAATGATAGTGGTCTTAAATTAGATGTTGGAGTATCTTTTAACCAAAATGGACCTAGTAGAGTAAATACATTATTCGATCCTAACAATGCTGGAAATGCACGTGCGGTATTTGATTATAAAAGCATGGCATATGCATGGTTACACAAAGACTGGGATAAAATCTCTGGTAGTTTATTATTCGTAAACAACACCTACCAAAACCTAGAAGACCAAACTCCAGTAGATGGTACTGTGAGCAGACAAACTTTTGGAACACACTTAGACATCAAACCTTCTAAAGGACTAAAAGCTTCTGTTAATGCATTTTTGCAAACAGGAAAGTTCACTGAAGATGTAGATCTTTTTGCTTATAACTTAGCTGCCGAAATCACTTATAAGCCTGCTAAAACATTATACGGTATTGGTGCAGAAATCCTAAGTGGAGATTCTAATGGAGGTAGTGATGGTGATATCGAATCATTTTTTCCGCTTTTTGGTACGAACCACAAGTTCAACGGATTTATGGATTACTTCTACGTAGGGGAACATGCTAATAGCGTAGGATTACAAGACCTTTATGCAAAGACAGTGATCAAAACAAGTGCAAAATCAAGCTTGTTAGCGAAGCTACACTATTTTGTAGCTGCTGAAGATATTGCTACTGTAGACGATAAGTATTTAGGTACAGAAATAGACTTAGTATACACTCGTAAATTATTACCATTTGCTACGCTAAAAGTAGGATATTCTCACATGTTTGCAGCTGATGATGTATTTGAGGCATTACGTGCTGATAGCGATGTAGTAAACCCAAGTGGATTACAAAATTGGGCATGGGCTATGATCGTAGTAAAACCAAATCTCCTAAAATGGAGCCCTAAAAAGTAAAGGCTAATTCATATTCATATTTATCATTTAGTATTGATTACGAAACCTGCAAGTTCAATTTTGCAGGTTTTTTTATACATTATTAACAAATTCTCAAATTACCGTAGCGATAATTACAGATTTTACACTATAAAAATAAGTGTTTATACTTAATTTTGGAGTCTAAATACGTAATTAATGAAGAAGGTAGTAGTTATAGGTAATGGAATGGTAGGGTATAAGTTTTGTGAGAAATTTGTAGCCTCAGATAAATTTAACGAATACAAAATAACTGTTTTTGGAGAAGAACCAAGAAGAGCATATGATAGGGTACATTTAAGCGAATTCTATGCTGGTAAGACTGCAGAGGATTTAAGTATGTCTACAGCTGATTGGTATGCACAAAACAATATTGATCTACATGTATCAGAAATGATTACCGAAATCAATAGAGAGCATAAAACGGTAGCTAACCATAGAGGTGATACCTATTCATATGATTATCTAGTGTTGGCCACTGGATCTTCGGCTTTTGTACCTCCTATTAATGGCGTAGAAAAAGAAGGTGTATTTGTATACAGAACTATCGAAGATTTAGAAGCGATAGAGAGCTATGCAAAAAAAATAAAATCAGAAGGCAAAACACAAGCAGCAGTTCTAGGAGGAGGACTACTAGGACTAGAAGCTGCTAATGCTGTTAAAGAATTAGGATTAGAAGCACATGTAGTAGAATTTGCACCTAGATTAATGCCTAGACAACTAGATCAAGGTGGTAGTGATATGTTACAATCTAAGATCGAGGAACTAGGATTATCAGTACACCTAAGCAAACAAACAGAATACATACAAGGTACCAATGCCATCGAAGGATTAAAATATGTAGATGGCAGTGAATTAAAAGTAGATATGCTAGTGATCTCTGCGGGTATTCGCCCTAGAGATGAAGTAGCCAAAGAATGTGGATTAGACGCAGGACTACGTGGTGGAGTGATCGTAGATAACACCATGAAAACTTCTGACGATAGTATTTTCGCAATTGGTGAAGTAGCACTATATAATAATATGATCTATGGATTGGTAGCTCCTGGATATGATATGGCCGAAGTAGCTGTAGCACAAATTACAGGCAATACTGAGCTAACTATGGCTCCATATATCGATATGTCTACGCAACTAAAACTGATTGGTACTGAAGTAGCTAGTTTTGGAGATGCATTGCTAGAAGGAGAAGACACAGATACTATTGTATACGAAAATAAAAGAAAAGGAGTCTACAAGCGTATTAATGTAGCAAAGGATGGCTCTAAATTACTGGGAGGTATTTTAGTAGGAGACTCCTCAGACTACAATGCATTATTCCAGATTTATAATACAGCTATGGCACTACCCGAAGATCCAGAAGACTTGATCTTAGGAAGCAGAGGTGGTGATGGTGGCTCACTACTCGGTGATGTAATGGATCTGCCAGATGATGCACAAATCTGTTCTTGTGAGAGCGTAAGCAAAGGAGATATTTGTAGTGCTATACAAGATGGATCTTGTAATGACCTTGGAGATGTAATCAGCTGTACCAAAGCTGGAACTGGATGTGGTGGATGTAAACCGATGGTCAAAGACCTAGTAGATGCTACCCTAAAATCATTAGGTAGAGAGGTAAAAGATGTAATCTGCGAACACTTTGAGTACAATAGACAAGAGTTATACGATATCATCAAGCTCAAAGGCTACAGAAAATACGATGAAGTATTAAATCACCACGGATGTGGTGATGGATGTGAGGTATGTAAACCTGTCATCGCTTCTATCATGGCTAGCTTACATGCGGATACGGCTAATGAAGAATATGTAATACAAGATTCGAATGATCGATTCTTAGCGAATATACAACGCAATGGTACCTACTCTGTAGTCCCTAGAATTCCTGGAGGCGAGATTACTCCTGAAAAATTAATTGTATTAGGAGAAGTAGGAAAAAAATACGACCTCTATACCAAAATTACAGGAGGACAACGTGTTGATTTCTTTGGAGCACGATTAGACCAATTACCACTCATATGGAAAGACCTTATTGAGCACGGTTTCGAAAGCGGACATGCGTATGGAAAATCATTACGTACTGTAAAAAGTTGTGTAGGTTCTACATGGTGTCGTTATGGCATGGATGAGAGTGTGAGTTTTGCCATCGAATTAGAAGAGCGCTACAAAGGATTACGTTCTCCTCATAAACTCAAAGGGGGTGTATCAGGCTGTATTAGAGAATGTGCAGAAGCTAGATGTAAAGACTTTGGTGTCATAGCCGTAGAAGGTGGATGGAATCTATATGTGTGTGGAAATGGAGGTGCAAATCCTAAGCATGCAGAACTATTAGCCGAACAAATAGACAATGAAACAGTAATTAAATACTTAGATCGATTCCTTATGTACTACATCCGTACAGCAGCTCCATTAGAGCGTACTGCTAAATGGTTAGATAAATTAGAAGGCGGAATCGATTACCTAAAAAAAGTAGTTATAGAGGATTCATTAGCACTAGCCGATGAATTAGAAGCAGAAATGGCTACATTAGTAGACAATTTCCAATGCGAATGGACACAAGCAATAGAGGATGAAGAAATGATGAAACGTTTTAATCATTTTGTAAACAGTGATGCTGCTGATGACAACTTAGTATTTGTACCACTAAGAGATCAAAAGATGCCTAAACACTGGAGTTAAGAACCCCTTAGTCCTTTCGTAGTCAGTAATTACCAAAATTAAGAAATGGAAAAAATATTAGAATCCTATAAGACCACAGCAGTCGAAGACGTAACCGTATGGTACGAAGCTGCAAAAGTAAGCGAATTCCCAAAAAACGGAGGCGCTTGTATTAAATACAAATCAAAACAAATAGCTATTTTTAATTTCGAAAGAAAAAATAGCTGGTATGCCTGTCAGAATGTATGCCCACACAAGATGGAAATGGTACTAAGCCGCGGTATGATTGGCGAGCAATCAGGAGTGCCTAAAGTAGCATGTCCGATGCATAAAAAAACTTTTTCTTTAGAAAACGGAGAGAATCTAAATGGAGATTTACCAGCAATAGCAACGTATCCTGTAAAAATTGAAAACGATACTGTATATATCGGTTTTAGCGAATAAGCCAATATATGATACGTTTCTTACATTAAAAATCTTAAATTTGTGGGATATTTTAATTTTTATATCCTATGCCACCTAAAAATTTAGAGCACGTTTTTAATGATATTGATTTTGCCAATGCTAAAGACCCAAACACAGAAATAGTTGATGGAAATTCTATTCCAAAAGAACTAATTTATGGGCAGCGCATGTCGCTACTATTGGATAAATTTCATCCAAATGCATCAGAAGCGGTACAAATAGCGGCAAGAGCACAACATATTTGCAGGTGGGAAATCCCTAGAAAAGACTATCCTCTGGATCGCGTAGGATACCTTAAATGGAGAACCGAACTAAAAAAATTCCATGCCGATAAAGCGGCTGCAATACTTACTAAAAATGGATGCTCAACAGAAATCATTGAACGTGTATCCTTTTTATTACAAAAAAAGAAGCTTAAGAAAGACAGCGAAACACAACTACTAGAGGATGTGATTTGCCTTGTCTTTCTTGAGTTTTATTACGATGCCTTTAGTGTAAAACACACAGATGAAAAGGTGATAGATATTCTACAAAAAACATGGAAAAAAATGTCTGAAAAAGGACATGAAGCGGCACTACAAATCCACTATTCCGAAAAAGGTTTACAACTGATTAAACAAGCCTTGGACTTATAAAACAGTGAGCGGCAGTATTACATGAAGATCACTAAACATATTCAGCATCTATACATAGGAGTATCTATTGGGATACTTTCTGTAGGCATCGCTATAGCGAATCTTTGGTACCAACTAGCCTACCCTATTTTAACTACTATTTTTCTAATCATTTTCTGTAGTAGCTGTATTATAGTATACAGAAGCATTTTTTCTATTCAGAAACAAATGCTTCTGCTTCAAAAAAAAGCAGCAGAAGCTACTGATAATATAGAGCGATTGCAAAAATCGAATTTGGTTAAAGAGCAACAGATCAAAGAACTCTCTACGCTTACTTACGCACTTGATCAAACACTACTCTATGCCCGTGTGCATACCGATGGTACTATCATCAGTATCGGACAACGTTTTGCTAAATTAATCCTAGCTTCTAGCAAGCATAAAGGAAAAAATATAGCTGAATACATGAAATTAGGCGAACTACAAAGAAATAGTATCCTACAGCTCATCGCACAGAACAAAGGAGGTGTTTTTAATGAAGAATTTTTTTTTCAGAGTCACCACCAAAAAAAAATATGGCTTAACGTCTCTATCCTTAGTGTATTTAAGCCTTCTGGTACTGTAGAAAAGCTACTCATATGCACCGATATTACAAAACGTAAAGAAGCCAAAACTGAGATCGAAGAACTCAGAGCCCTGCACTACCAAAAACAAGAAGAACGCCAGAAAACCAACGCAAGTCTTATCGTAGAAGCCCAAGAAGAAGAACGAAAAAGAATCGCCAAAGAGATTCATGACAGTATTGGACAGATGCTTACTGCATTAAAGTTTAATATAGAATCTATCAACCCAGCGCAAGTAGATAAAATGAATCAAAAAATAGAAGGCCTTAAAAAACTTTCTAAAGACTTGATACAAGGCATCAGAATGGCCACCTTTAACCTCACACCTCCAGAACTGAAAGATTATGGCGTGATCAAAGCATTGCAAAAAATGACCTATGAGCTGAATCGCCTTACCAATAAAAATATCATTTTCGAAGACCAAACTTCCCAAATTCTACGATTTGATTCCTTAGTAGAAACCAATCTATACAGAGTAACGCAAGAAGCTATTAATAATGCCGTGAAATATGCAGAAGCTTCTTTTATCATGGTCACCATTAATGCATCAGAAAACCTACTGAGCATTACCATACAAGATAATGGAAAAGGCTTTGACATAAACAGCATACCTTCTAAGCCCAAAAACAATGCTGAAGGTGGTATGGGGCTATTTTTTATGAAAGAACGCATGAACTATATAAATGGTAGAATTTTTATCAATTCTGCTCCTAATAATGGAACACGAATTACTTTAAATTATCCCATGAACACCACTTAATCACACATACACTAAGCAAAAGAACTAACCCCAAAATTAACACTATCGTGAGTAAAAAGAAGAAAGAAGTAAAATACATAATGAATTGGGAGTCTCAAAAAGTCTACAAGCAAGAGACAATCAGTAGTAAATTTGTAAAATTTCTGAAAGAAGAAGAAGTAGCAGCCCTTATTTCCGAACAAGATACTCAATTAGGCATTATTTCTGAACGAAATAGCATTGATTGGATTGACCCCAAAGAAAACAATGAATTATGGGAAGATAGTGTCCAACAGCATATCTGCGAAAAAATACTGATAGACGATGATGATGATCATTTTGTACGATGTGAATACAATGAGTTCAAAGGCAATTATTTCTATGTAGCAAGTCTATGGCAACTCCACAACAAAAAAAATCTAATCATCTTAGAGCATTACCACTAATCAAAAAATAAAAAAAACACATATTCCCCCACTTTTTTGGGAAAATTACCATCTTCAGAGGAATGTTAATCGTACTAGATTTTCCAGTTATACAATCAAAACTACCTTTGATACAAAAATACACCCCTTTTATGTAATACAAATCATTAAAAAATACACTTTTAGTACATTTGATACATGCTAATACAACACACACAGTAGTAGCTACATGATACAGCAGTATGATGCATTAGAACAAAATAACGAATTCGCTTAGCTATTATTTAAACTGATGCTTTAACCTTGTTTTCTTTTGATAAAGTTGTAGTCTTTGGATATAGTTTTAGGTAAACTTTCTACTCCTTTTGTCAAAACAGTTTAGAACTACTAGCAGCACGTTATCTCTGATGCATCACAGCTGTACATACATTATATATAGCTAATCTCTACTTAGATAGTAGTTATTACTACATATAAACATATACAAGTATACAACACATACATATTTTGTGTAGAATAAAGTTTACACACACCCTTTATAACCACGATGCTTTATATAAAAACAGTATCTTAAAACTATAAGATTGATTATAAACAAAATTTATGTAGCATGTATACAAATTGCCACAAGCTAAACAGTATATTATTTAAAATGTAAAGTAGTAGGTAGTACTACAACCTAGTTTACAGGATATTTCTTTTTAATTACATCATTACGATAGTAATCGATAATACCATCAATAGGTCTACGTACGATGTTCCCTACCGTAAGATGATAAGGCCATACAGCAGCTCTAATAATATCTTCACTAAAATGCGCGATAGAACCTATAAAGTGTACAGGTACATTCTGTGCTTCTGGGAAACATAATACTCTCGTTTCTACAAACTCTTGAATACCTTCTGTAATAATCTTATAGAAATACCCATTACGCTCACTCGTAAAAATAAATTCTGCAAAAGAAGCTAAATATGTATTAGGATTTGATTTCTTATATAGATTCTCTTTGATCGTATCGGAAGTTAAGTCGAATCGTTTCTCGAATTCTGATGCCACTTCAGGTGGCATTCTTTTGTAGTAATAATCTCTAATAAGTCGTTTTCCGAAGTAATTTCCACTTGCTTCATCCATTAAGATATATCCTAATGAGTCTACAGCCATGTGTATTTCATCTCCATCGAAATAACAGCTATTAGATCCAGTACCTAATATACATACGATACCAGGTTCGGTAGTAGCAGCATATACTGCAGCTACCATATCTTCTTTTACTAACACCTCTGCATTTACAAAAAAGTTTTCGAATACCTTTTGTAGCATTGCAGCTGGTTTTTCTGTACCACATCCCGCACCATAAAAATGAACCGCCTCTATAGACGCACTGTGGGATACTAAGTCTGCATTGTCTTGAATTCTTTTTTCTAACAAAGACTTTTCGAATACAGCAGGATTTAACCCTTCTGTACGGGTTTTAAACACAATCTCTCCTGTACTATCCAGAAGAATCCAATCGCATTTTGTAGAACCACCATCAGCTATTAAAATCATTTTTAGAGTATTTTTATGTTATAAATATTTAGTAAAAGAGATAATAAAAAAGCCCCAATAATTGTATACATATTAGGGCCTTGTATATTTCAGATTCTTATAAGTTACCTACGTAAGTAGATAAGTCAATCAATTTAGAAGAATATCCGAATTCATTGTCATACCAAGATACTAACTTAAAGAAGTTATCATTAAGTGCTATACCAGCATTTGCATCAAAAGTAGATGTATGTGCTTCTCCTACGAAATCCTGAGATACTACATCCTCATCTGTATATGCTAATACACCTTTTAATTCATTATCAGCAGCCTTTTTTACAGCAGCTTTTAAATCATCATAAGAAACTGATTTTTTAGTCTTTACAGTAAGGTCTACTACAGATACATCAGCAGTTGGGATTCTAAATGCCATACCTGTTAGTTTTCCATTCAATTCAGGAATTACTTTTCCTACTGCTTTAGCAGCACCTGTAGATGAAGGGATGATGTTGTTTAAAGAAGACCTTCCTAATCTGTAGTTTTTCTTAGAAGGTGCATCTACTACTGCCTGTGTTGCAGTTGCAGCGTGTACTGTAGTCATTAATCCTTCTTCGATACCAAAGTTATCGTTGATTACTTTAGCTAATGGCGCTAAACAGTTTGTAGTACAAGAAGCATTAGATACAATTGTATCAGTAGCTTTAGCTTCTGTATGGTTTACTCCCATTACAAACATTGGCGCATCTGCAGATGGCGCAGAAATTACTACTTTCTTAGCACCTGCTTTTAAGTGTGCACCTGCTGTGCCTAATGTAGTAAAGATACCTGTACAATCTAACACTACATCTACACCAGCTGCATCCCACTTTAATTCTTCTGGGTTACGCTCAGCAGTTATACGGATTTCTTTACCGTCTACTACTAAGTTTCCGTTTTTTACAGCTATTGTTCCATCATATTTTCCGTGTACGGAATCATATTCTAGCAAATACGCAAGATGCTCTACATCCAATAAATCGTTAATTGCTACAATTTCTACATTTTCACGCTTAGATGCAATTCTGAATGCAATTCTACCGATTCTACCGAAACCGTTAATTCCTAATTTTAACGTACTCATATTTAATAATTTAGTTGTTTTTAATTTTATTTTAAACCAAGTTACACATTACACAGAGGTAATGTCTGCAACCTTAACCAATCGATCGTGTTGATGTATTCTTTTCTCTAGTGCTTTGGTTAGAGATACCAATGTTACATTTTTATGTACAATTCCTACCATCATTTCGCTTTTACCTTCTAATAAGGCCTCTACAGCACCTACACCTAATTTACTGGCCAATACCCTATCAAAACAGCTAGGTGCTCCTCCTCTTTGTATATGTCCTAATACTGAAACTCGCACTTCATACCCTTTTAGGTTTTCTTCTACATATTCACCGAGTTCAAATATATTTTTTCCAGATTTATCACCCTCAGCTACAACTATGATACTAGAGGTTTTTCCAGATTTTTTGCTTTTTCGTAGTGATTCAATCAATCGATCCACTCCCATATCTTCTTCTGGGATTAGGATTTCCTCTGCACCAGCACCGATACCTGCATTTAATGCTATATCACCTGCATCTCTACCCATTACTTCGATCAGAAATAAACGATTGTGCGAACTAGCAGTATCTCTAATTTTATCAATCGCATCTACTACTGTATTTAGTGCAGTATCATATCCGATTGTATAATCAGTACCATTGATATCGTTATCTATAGTTCCAGGAATCCCTACTACTGGAAAATTAAATTCTTCTGATAATTTAAGTGCTCCTGTAAAACTTCCATCTCCTCCAATGACTACAAGCGCATCAATTTGATTTTTTACCAAATTGTCATGTGCTTTCTTTCGTCCTTCTACAGTACGAAATTCATCACATCTTGCAGACTTTAAGAAGGTTCCACCTTTATTAACAATATTTCTTACCGAGCGTGCATTAAGTTCTAGAATCTCATTTTGGATCAGACCCTCATATCCTTTATAGACTCCAAAACAGTCTATCTTATAATAACTACAGGCACGAACCACTGCACGTATTGCAGCGTTCATTCCAGGGGCATCTCCCCCAGAGGTAAGTACGGCTATTTTGTTTACTTTATTTATCATCGGAGCCAAAACTATTGTTAATGGTTTTAATAACCTAATTTAGCGAAAATCTAAAACGTTTTCGGTTAATAAATTCAGTATATCCTCACAAAAAATGTACGGTTTTAACATATTTTCGCGCATAAAATTACGGAATAATCGATCCTCTAACATATTCTATACAATACTCTAAAAAATTATTACTCAACTATACTGCATCCCTAATTTCGCAGTGCTAAAGATCGCGATTTTATCATATTAAAAAAAATGAAAGCAAAAAATAATATTCCTCTCAAAAAAAGGTAGGTTTTTATACCAATTCATTGTGTTTTTATCAGTAGTAGGGCGTTCCCCAAGGGTCGGGCTATCCGTTATATCTTTTTTGTTTTGTTTAAAAGAAGTGGTTTACACTTTTTGTAATTGGCTATAAAAATGATCTTTTGTAATCAAAAAAGTGTAGATAACTTCTAAACAAAAAAGGATGCCACTGCTATCCCTAACGCAAAATCATCTCTATACATTAAAAATCAAGTATATAAATGAGCTTTGTAAATCTTTTTTCTGAAAAGAAAACACTTTAAAAAATCACAAGTATCTATTTTAAAATATATTATGACTATATTAACACTTTATTTAACATTTACACAACCCCAATATAATAGCTATGAAAAACAGAAACGTAACTTTTCTTCTCATCTATGTTTTATTGTTCTTTAGTTGTAATTCATCAGATGATGGTGCAACTGTAGTAGAACCGGAGATAATTAACGATTCCCCAGAGATTGAAATAGAAACTGAAATATACAATGAAATTAACTTTGGAGACATTGTACAAAATATTTCGAACACAAAAACATTTACTGTCAAAAATATTGGAAATTCCGATTTGATAATCGACAATATACAGATCCCTGAAAATTTTTCTATTGACTTCACTTCAGGTACTATTGCGCCCTTTTCTTCTAGGGAAATCAAACTGACTTTTTCACCTACTACTATTGATAGTTATAGTGGTGAACTGAATATTACATCTAACGCGGTCAATACGCCTCCTAGTATTAAAATTAATGCCAATGGCGTAAGTGAAATATTTCCTGATTTTATTTTTTTAAAAGGTCGACAAGAAGTTGAAGATTTTATACAAAGAGGATATACAAAAGTCAATGGACCTCTTCATATTTCTGGCATTGATATTACCAGTTTATCTATCTTAAGCCAAATAAAAGAAGTAAAAAGTTTATTCATTAAAGCTACTAAGATTAAAAGCTTAGAGGGAGTACAAGGAATAAAGGTAACTGATAAAATATCAATTGAAAGTAATTCCTATTTGACGAATATAGATGTTTTTCCAAAAATAACTTATTTAAAAAATATATTTATATATGGTAATACACTACTTAAAGCTATTGATGGACTTTCTTGTATAGAAGAAATCAATTTGTTAACTCTCCGAGATAATGAAGCTTTAGAAAATATTGATGGCTTAGCGAATCTAAAAACAGTTCATATTAAATTTGAATTAGACCGAAATCCAGTTTTACAAAACATAAACGGTCTTTCTTCTCTAGAAAAAGCAGATATCATAACAATTCACTCTTGTCCTATTTTAGAGGACCTCAATGGACTATCGGCTCTTAAATCAGTAAATGAAATAGATATTCGAGATAATTCGAGCTTGTACAATTACTGTGGTTTTCAACAATCAATAGAAAACACAAACTCTTTACTAACTTTTAGAAATCGCTATAACCCAGACCGTTCTCATATCATAAATGGTGAATGTAGTAGAGAAGTACCAACTGGCGTTTATGATATGCAACTAATAATAAATAGTAAATCTGATATAGAATTTTTTGTTACCAACCAATTTCATACCATAGAAGGTGATCTTGTGATATCCGTTAGTTCTAGCATTGATCCGTTGTTTACATTAACCTTTTTAGAAAGTTTAAAAGAAGTACAAGGTAGTTTAAAAATCAAAAAAACAGCCTTAATGAATCTAAATGGATTAGAAAATTTAGCCTATGTTGGTGGTTTTATTACAATTGAAGATAATGAAATGCTGAGTGACTTTTGTGGTATCTTACCATTGATCAATAATGGAAAAATCAACAAGAAAGAACCTCTTTTGTATCGTAACGGAATTGCATCTCCCGACAGGTATGTTTGTAGAAACAATTTGTATAACCCTACTTTTGAGGATTTACAAAATGAAATATGTACACCCTAAAGTAAGTTACTAGCATTTTTTGATCTACAAACTTTTCATAAACTTGTACAAAGCTATTGGGTAAGAATAAAACAGTAACTTTATAGTATGATTAAAGAAGATTCATGTTCGCTAATCACATGCGATACTGGATTCCTAAAAACTAAAATTGCGCTCTTGGTGGAGCGCCATTTTAGTTTTTAGAAATTGCTGATATCATAATTCATCTAATATCCAGTACCCCCAAGGCTTTAGATTGTACTGCTGTCCTAGGGTGAGTTGTTTAGCAGTACCTGACAGATACTCCGTGGCAGTAGCGGTATAGTCCATCGTAAAGGTGACGGGCTGGTCTGTCATATTAGCAACAAAGGTAAGCGCTTTGCCCGCTTTGGCTCTGGTAAAGGCTAGGATGGCTGTATCATTAGAGGTTTTAATTCGGGTATAGGAGGCGGCCTGCTTCCCCCCGTGTAGTGCTGGATGGGTGTTTTTTAGGGTTCCTAATTGCTGATATAATGGATAGAATGTACCCTTTTGCTTAGGAATGGTGTCTTTTTCAAAAAACAACAGTCGCTTTTCCATATCATATTCTTGCCCCGAGTAGATCAAAGGCATGCCTGGAGCGGTATAACTGAGGGCTGCAAATAGTTCTTTGGCTGCGCCCATACGTTCGGTAACCGTACCATTCCATGAGTTTTCGTCATGATTAGAGGTAAAATTCATCAGGATGTCGTCTTGGGCATATAGGCTATCATTTTTGTGCATTTGCTGATCCCATGCTGTTGCATCTTTTTTGCCTTGCGCAATGCTATTCATCACATGATGGGTGTCCCATGCATAGCCCATATCAAAGGCTTGTTGCTGCAATTCAGGCTCCCACCCTTCTGCTAACATGAATAGGGGTTTTATTTTTTGTAATGCTGTAACGGTGTGTTCCCAAAAATCTACGGGTACCATCCCTGCTACATCACATCGAAAACCATCAATACCTTCTTGGGCTACCCAATATTTCATGGCGGCTAACATCTCGGCTCGTAGCTGAGGATTATCATAATTCAGATCGGCTACGTCGGTCCAATCGGTACCTTCTGTATGGACGATCTCTCCTTTGGCATTCTGAGTGTAATACTCTGGGTGCTCTTGTATCCACGTATGATCCCACCCTGTGTGATTGGCTACCCAATCGAGTACGACATAAATTCCATGCTCATGGGCTGTACGTAATAGGGTTCTAAAATCTTCGATGGTTCCGAATTCTGGATTGACTTTGGTATAATCCGATACTGCATAGTAGCTACCTAAACTTCCTTTGCTCTTAGTAGTAGAAATAGGATAAATGGGCATCAACCACAAGATTTTGACTCCTAATTGCTTAAGCGATGGTATGTCTTTGGTAAAGGCGCTAAAAGTACCTTCTGTAGAGTATTGCCTGATATTGGCTTCGTAGATAACAGCGTTTTCTAAAACGGCGTCATGCATAGGTGGTAATGCTGCTGTAGTAGTGGCCGTTTCTACTACTTGAGGAGTGGCTACTGTGGCCACTGCTGTGTCTTTGGGAGTTTGATTACAGGCTAGTAGCATAGTAATGGCTACGAGACAGGAAATGATTTTTTTCATATAAGTATGTGTTTGTGAATGTTCGTTATATCTGTTTATTAAACTCATTGTATGAAGTGGTTTTTGTAATACTACTATGCGGCAGAAAACTGCATTTGGTCACAAAATTTTACGATGTTCTCTAAAATCAAAACAAGTGTAAAACCTCTTCAAGATCAAAAAAGTACGCACTTTTTCTATGTGTGTATATTACGTTTGCATGCTGCTCATAGGCTACAATATGACTATATACATGGTATTATGTGTATAGTCATAATATATGACCGCGTTAGGGATAGGAACGGCATCCTTTTTTGTTTTCCTAAAAAAACAAAAAAGATACAGTGGATAGCCCGACCCTTGGGGAACGCCCTACTCACATCTCTAATGCAAAAAAGCCTGTCGAAACATAGTACACTGCTACTGATGGATGTACGGCTGATGAATGCGTACTCAAACTTCTGTACCAAGAAGCTCTTTTATAACACAATCCATATCTGTACAAAGCACCATTGCGTATTGCTACGGTGCTTTGCGACATTCAAGAGCTGTGATCGCAATGCTGTGCGTATGCTGAGACATCGACAGGCTGCTAGTGCTTATGCAACAACGATACTTTTAGAATCCACAAATCCCAATTAAAATTGAAAGCCTCGCTGCTGTGTTGCATAAGCGACTGTATTATATCGTGACCAGGTTATTGGGCGTGATCGTCACTTCCTTGCCATCTACATAGATCTGTAGTTCTTCTGTTCCTTGGAGATGAAAGGTGGTTCCTTGCTGCGATACTTGTACCTTTATGATGGTGTTTCTAAAATTGACCGTAAAGCTGTACCCTGTCCACTCTTTGGGAATTTTGGGACGAAAGGATAGGGTATCATTCTGGATACGCAATCCTCCGAAACCTTCTACTATACTCATCCACGTACCTGCCATACTGGTGATATGGAGTCCTTCTTCTACTTCCTTGTTATAATCATCTAGGTCTAATCTAGAAGTGCGTAAGTAGAAGGTGTATGCCTGATCCATACGGTTTAGCGTAGCGGCTTGTATGCTATGTACGCAGGGAGATAGCGAGGATTCGTGAACGGTAAAGGGTTCGTAGAAATCGAAATGACGTTCTAGGGTTTCTGTAGCAAAATGGTCTTCGAACATATAGAAGCCTTGCAGGGTATCTGCTTGTTTTATATAGGGCGAACGCAAGATGCGATCCCAACTCCATTTCTGATTAATGGGACGCTGTGCTGGGTCTAGGTCTGCTACGGTGATCAACTCTTTATCTAAGAAGCCGTCTTGCTGCAGGTAGACTTGATGTTCTTCTGAATACGGAAAATACATGTCTTGGGCTACTGCTAGCATTTGATCGATTTCTGTGGTTTGAAGGGCTGTCTTATCCATGATACGCTGGTAGGCGTCTGGGTATTCTTTTTGTACGCGCTCGATGTTTTCTACACAATACTCGATACACCACTTCGCTAGGTAATTGGTGTACCAATTGTTATTGATATTGTTTTCGTATTCGTTAGGCCCCGTGACTCCTAGGATCACATAGCGCTCTTTATCGGCAGAATAGGTAGCGCGCTGCTGCCAGAAACGGGCGATTCCGATCATGACTTCGAGTCCTTTTTCGGGAATATAGCTGTAATCGCCTGTATATCGTACGTAATTATAAATGGCAAATACCATGGCGCCGTTTCGATGGATTTCTTCGAAGGTAATTTCCCATTCGTTGTGGCATTCCTCGCCATTCATCGTAACCATGGGATAGAGTGCTGCTCCGTTGGTAAATCCTAGTTTAGCTGCATTCTCGATGGCTTTGTCTAGATGGTAGTATCGATAGGCTAGTAAATTACGAGCTACTTGCTGATTTTTGGTAATCATATAAAACGGAAGGCAATATGCCTCGGTATCCCAATAGGTACTACCTCCATATTTTTCTCCTGTAAATCCTTTGGGACCGATATTGAGTCGAGCGTCTTTGCCTAGATAGGTCTGATTGAGCTGAAAGATATTAAAACGGATGCCTTGCTGTGCTTTTACATCTCCGTCTATGGTAATATCTGCTGTCTCCCATATGGCAGCCCATGCTTGGGCTTGTAATGCGAGTAATGCTTCAAAGCCTGCTTCGGAAGCCTGTCGCAATACGGCAGTACTAGCAGTGATAATTTCTTCTGGCGCATGATTCAGCGACACGGTATAGCCTCCAAATTTATGCATCGCTGCTGTGGTTCCTGCGGCAAGCTGTACGGTATACCCCAATCCGATATAATTGCTTGTTTGGGTTACGACTGGAGTGATTTCTTGTGCTTCGCCTGCTACAAAAAGCGTATTGTGCATTCCGGTAGCGACATGAAAGGCGGTTTTCATGGTCTTGGAAGCGATAATGGCTAGATCATCTGTATGTGTTACTTGATAGGTATCCCAGAATTGATCGTCCCAATTGCTATCTTCATTGGTGATCCCTGCATCTACATAAGGGGTAAACGTGATCGTTACGTCTTTACCTACTGGTGTTACCTCGTATTGGATGGCACCTACTTCGTCTATATCTAAACTGAGAAATCGAGTGGCACAAACGCGTATCTCAGTGTCGTTTTGTAATACGGCACGAAAGCTACGCTGGTACCAGCCTTCTTTCATATTCAGTTCTCTTCTAAAATCGTATACATTTTTGCAGGTATAAAGGTCTAACGGAATGCCATCGACGGTGACATCGATACCGATCCAATTAGGCGCATTGAGTACTTTGGCAAAATAATCTGGATACCCGTTTTTCCACCAGCCTACTCTGGTTTTGTCTGGATAGTAAACCCCTGCTACATAACTGCCCTGAAAGGTAGGCCCGGTGTAGGTTTCTTCGAAATTAGCACGCTGTCCCATGGCTCCGTTTCCGATGCTAAAAAGACTTTCGGAGGATTTGACACGCTCTGTGTCGAATCCTTCTTCTATGATTGACCAAGTATCTGGTTGTATATAATCCTGATTCATTGTATAGTATATTTTTGGTGCTGTTACCCCATATGTTAGTATTAGGAAACAGCAATGTCATGGTGTATAAAGTGGTGTATTAGTAAATCTTATTACACAGCGGCTGCGTGTAATAGCTGGTCTAGAAATGTATTGGTTATGCCAGTAAAGTCTTGGAATACATGGGTGGCTTCATGCAATATGGCGTGATCTCCAATCCCAATACTGATCATACCTGCTAGATTGGCGGCTTGTATGCCTGCCACCGAGTCTTCGAATACGATACAGTCTGCTGGTGGAATGCCTAGTTGCTGTGCGCCGATAAGAAATACTTCTGGATCGGGTTTGGCCTTGGTCACATTGGTACCATCTATAATCGCATGAAACTGGTCGGTAAGCTGTACGCGGTCTAAAATAATACGTGCATTTTTACTGGCTGACCCCAATGCGATGGCTTGCTGTTGCTGCTGTAGATACGCCAAGACTCTGGGCACATCTGGTAGGATCTCACTAGCCTCCATCTGGTATACATAGTGTAGGTAATCTCGGTTTTTTTGCTCCATACACTGGGCAAATTCTTCGGGAGTGAGTGTTTTATTCCCCCATTCCAAGATTTTTTCTAAAGAGCGTACACGGCTTACGCCTTTGAGCTCTTCGTTTTGGGCTTCTGTAAATGAAATACCTAAGCTACTGGCTAATCGTTGCCATGCTAAAAAATGGTATTTTGCAGTGTCTACAATCACACCGTCTAAATCGAATAGGAATCCTTTTTTAGTCATGATGATACTTATTTTGGGTTATATGAAATGGCGTCTTTATTTGTGATCAACAGGTTAGACATCCCTGCAATGAGCAAACTGATTCCTGCTACTAGCATCGCATTAATAGTTCCGTCTCCGAGTAGTTTGTACATAAAATTAATGCCTCCTACGGCTGCTATTACCTGCGGAATGACAATAAACATGTTAAAAATTCCCATGATGACCCCCATCTTCTTGGGATCTACTGAACTTGATAACATCGCATATGGCATGGATAGGATACTACCCCAAGAGATACCTATCAATGTAAAGGATGCTATGAGCCAAGATGGAGACGGAATGTAATACATGGATATAAATCCAATACCTCCCAAAATAAGAGAGACTAAGTGTACTAATTTTCTATTGATGTTTTTTCTAGCAGCATAAAAAGCGAGTAGTAATGCAAATACCATAGAGGATAATCCATAAATACCCATATATTTTCCTACTTCGTTAGACGATTTCTGAAAAGCAGTATTGGCGATTTGAAATGCGTTGGTACCCGTTTCGGTAGTCATATCATAATTCGCTTCTATGGGTGCGGGGGTGTTAAACACATGCTCTGTCAGTGCTGGGTTGGTAAGACTCCACATAGTAAAGAAGGCAAACCAACTAAAAAACTGAACGATCCCTAGTTTTTTCATCGTAGCTGGCATGCTACCTATATTATTGATAATATCAGGGATGAATTGGTTTTTCTTAGCTTTCTCTGCTAAAAATTCGTCCATGTCTTCTGGCGGGTATTCCGATGTCGTAAAAACGGTGTATAGAATACTCATTAAAAATACAAAGGCTCCTATGGCGAACGCTACTTTTACAGACATGGGTACCACACCATTGGCTGCGGCATCGCTCACTCCTAATTGCGAGACCATCCACGGTAGGTTACTGGCTACCCATGTACCGATACCTATGATGAGTGTCTGTATCACAAATCCATAAGAACGCTGTGATTCTGGTAGCTTATCGGCTACTAGGGCTCTAAAGGGTTCCATAGAAATATTAATAGACGCATCTAAAATCCATAAGAATCCTGCGGCAACCCATAATGCGGGTGAATGTGGTACAAAAAATAAGGCTATGGAACTGACAATCGCTCCTATAAGAAAATAAGGCCTCCTTCTCCCCCATCGCTGACTCCAAGTACGATCACTTAGATACCCGATAATGGGTTGTACTAATAATCCTGTGAGCGGTGCTGCAATCCACATAATAGGTATATCGTGGATGTCTGCCCCTAAGGTTTGAAAAATTCTAGACATGAAACCGCCTTGCAGTGCAAAGCCGAACTGTATTCCTAGAAAACCGAAACTCATATTCCAGATTTCCCAGAAACGTAACTTACGCTTGTTCATTAAGTAAATATTTGATTATTACTATGATAAGCGCGTGTGCTTATCAAAACTTATGTTGTAGAAAGTGAAAATATAAGTTCTGATAAAGCTCAAAGATATATATTTTTTAAATCATGTGCTGTACATTTTTGCTTTTTTTGTCATAAAAGTGGTCTATTATAGTTGGTTTTACCATCAAAAAATAGTTTATAAAAATGCTATTCATCATATCTCTAAAGTTGTATGTACAAAATAGTCATACACTCATACAATCTGTCTTTTTGTAACTAGTAGACGATTTAATTTTATTAAAAATTTTAAAACCAAATTAATATGCTTATTCAAAAAATTAAATTCGTAAGTTTAGTATGTTTAGGACTGATGTTATTTTTTGCTTCTTGTTCTAAAGAGTCAATCAACAATGAAGAAATCGATGAGTTTGAAATTTCAGCACAAGATACTTCTATTGATATATCTTCGAGTAATGCTAAAAAAAGTTATAATAATAATAATAAATATCCAGACATAGCTACAAAACAAAAACCAACCAGTGGAGGTTATGTAAAGCTAACCTTTTCTAGTAGTGCTAACAGAAATTCTAGAAAGACTCAACTGTATATTAACAACACATCTACAGATAGGAATACAGATGGTTTGGTTGCATCTGATAAAGATGAATTCTATGTTCATAAAGTTACTATAAAAAATACTTTTAAAAACAAAGATGCGCATGTAGCATTTTATGAAAAAACTGGTTTGAATGGAGGGACTAGTGCATGTAAAGATGTTTTTATTGCCCAATGTTCAAGAAACTTATATTGTCAAAACTGTAGAGGTGCTCAGGTCAAAGTTCCTGCAGGACAAACAAAGACATTAACATTTGATGGTCGTAGTCGTAGGTCGTATACTAGTGGTGCTAATTTTGGAGGAATGAGAAACGATTTAATCCCCTCTGATAATGATAAAAATTCCTCTATAGTAAATTCATACAGAGTTGTGCTCGTAAACAAGTAATAGTCTTGGTAAAATAGATTAAGTTATGAAGTGGTTTATATTTTTTTTGAGATTTGCTATAAAAACGATCTTTTGTACCCAAATTTTGTGATTTTTGAGTTTTCGAGCACTGCTATGCAACAAAAAATTACTGCATTTGGTTACTAAATCTTGCGATGTTCGCTGAAATCAAAAAGTGTAAACTACTTCTTATTCCATTACACACACTTTACATGAAGCACTAATTACCAAATATACAACTAACTCCTTACTCTATCTATTTCGTAGAAGCACGCTCTATTAAACTGGTGTCTATGATAACAGTCCTATATTCTTCGGGTTCGTGATCAGGTGCTTCTAGTTTATCGATTAATAGCTTTGCTGCACGAGCTCCCATTTCTTCGCCATGCTGACTGATGGTAGTAAGACTGGGGATAAAATGCTTAGATAATATACCATCTGTAAACCCTATAATCGCTACATCATCAGGCACTTTCTTTCCTTGTTTTTGCAATACTTTTACTGCATTGACTGCAAATAACTCATTGACCGCAAAAATGGCATCTACTTTTTTGGTAGCTAAAAAATCTGCAATGGCAGTTTCACAATCTTCGATGGATTCTATTTTTAGAATATAGTCTTCGCGTATCTCGATATCATTAGCACGCAATGCCTTGAGATAGCCATTGGTACGTAACTTTCCGACACTGATATAATCTACTGTAGTAATAATAGCAATATTGCGACAGCCTGTAGCAATCAAATGATTCGTCGCGGTTTGTGCGCCTTTGCTATCATCGATAATCACTTTATCACACACCATCTCGTCTATAATCCTATCAAACAACACTATAGGCATCCCCTGGCTCATCGTCTCCTCTAAGTGATGATAGTCTTTTCGCTGCTGTGTTTCTTTAGCCACCGATAAGATAAAACCATCGGCACTACCACTCGCTAGCATTTCTAGGTTGATCACCTCTTTATCAAATGAGTTATTAGAAGAACAAATAATTACATTATACCCTTTTTCGTTGGCCACTTTCTCTACACCTCCAATCACTGTAGTAAAAAAGTGATGTACAATCTCGGGAATAAGCACCCCTATGGTTTTGGTTTTTCTGTTCTTTAAACTCAGTGCTATATTATTAGGCTTGTAATTATAGAGCTGTGCAAACGCCTTTACTTTTTGACGCGTATCTAAACTGATTTCTACACTATCTTTCAGCGCTTTGGAAACAGTAGAAATAGAAACATCTAATTCTTTAGCGATCTGTTTTAGCGTTACTTTTTGCTTCATAGCCCCTTATTTTTTTATTAAAAATTCAAATAATAAGCGAAATATACGATTGATACATAATTATCTTCAAAAATTTAACACTATTTAGAAAGTTATTCACACGCAAACGTTTTCGTAGATGTATCGCTATAAGCTTCTTAAAAGTTAACACAAAATTTACATACATTGCTAACAGAAAGTGAAAATATAAGACGAATTCATAATTTTTAAATCAACTCATTATTTATGAAAACATTTACTAAAAGCGCATTGTTTTTATGCTGGTTGATCCCTATAAGTTTAGTTGCACAGACAACAATAAATGGTACGGTGACCGATGCAAAAAACGGCATGCCGATACCGGGAGTAAATATCATTATCAAAGGAACTACCTCTGGGACTTCTACTGATTTTAATGGTGAATATAGTATAGATGATGTGCGTAAAGGGGCTATTTTACTATTCTCGTATGTGGGTTTCTTACCACAAGAAATTGCGTACTCAGCAACGAAAACGATTGATGTAGCCCTCGAAGAGGATGCTGCTAAACTAGAACAAGTAATCGTGATTGGATATGGGGCTGCTAGAAAAAAAGACCTTACAGGTTCTGTAGCTACCGTAACAACCGAAGATTTTAACCAAGGGGTTACTGCTGCGCCAGATCAATTGATCAGAGGACGTACCGCAGGTGTCTCTGTAATTGATGCAGGGGGAGCGCCTGGCGAAGGATCTACGATACGTATTCGAGGGGGATCTTCACTCAATGCCTCTAACGATCCACTGATCATCGTAGATGGTGTACCACTAGATCCAGGACCTGGGGGCACTAGAAACAATCTAAACTCTATCAATCCAAATGATATAGAGACCTTTACCGTATTAAAAGATGCATCTGCTACTGCCATCTACGGATTCAGAGCTTCTAATGGGGTATTGATCATCACTACCAAAAAAGGAAAAAATACCAATGGAAAACTCAAATTTAATTACAATGGAAATGTTACATTCTCCGAAATTGTAAATAAAATCGAAGTCCTTAATGGAGATCAATTCAGAGACTATGTTCGTGCCAATGGTACCGAAGAACAAATCAATCTACTAGGGACTGCCAATACCGACTGGCAAGATCAGATTCTGCAAAATGCGGTATCTACCAATCATAATATCAGCTTATCTAGCGGATACGATTGGATCAATTATAGAATATCATTAGGATATCTTAATGAAGAAGGGCTGATCAAATCAGACCAGCTAGACCGTACCACGCTAGCCTCTAATATCCGAACCAAGTTTTTCGACAATCACTTACGCATCAACACTAATATCAAAACGGCAGTAGAAGATTATACCTATGCCAATCTAGATGATGATGGGACTAGTATCGGAGCTGCATTGGCATTTGACCCTACACAACCTGTGTTCCAAGAAAATAACTTCGGTAATTATTTTGAGTGGTTCGATACAAATGGGCCTATCTCATTGGCCGCAAAAAATCCCGTAGCACTACTGAATCAAAGCGACCTGACTGGAATCATTTTTAGAAGTCTTGGAAATTTAGAATTCGATTACAAATTCCATTTTTTACCAGAATTAAGGGCAAATATGAATCTGGGATATGAAATTTCTAGCGTACAGACAGAAAGTATCATTGATGCTACCTCAGCTACCAACACAGCACGAACGGGCAATGATCGCCTGAAAAAATTTGACCAAAAAAGAGAAAACCTATTATTTGACTTTTACTTAAACTACAAGAAAACTCTAGAACAACTCAACACCAATCTAGATGTAACAGCAGGATACTCCTATCAGAAATTTTTAGATAGTGGTAGCAATTTCACACGTGGTTTCGACCTCGTAGAAATCAATGATCCTTTTAATAACCCTAAAGAAGTATTATTAGGATTCTTTGGAAGAGCTACCGTATCCATTGCTGATAAATACATATTTACAGGAAGTATTAGACGCGATGCTACTTCTAAGTTTAATAACTTAGGGAATCGCTGGACTACCAGTCCATCAGCTGCCTTTTCTTGGAATGCACATAATGAGAATTTCCTAAAAGAATCTGATATTGTATCCCTTCTAAAATTTAGAGCTAGTTATGGAGTCACTCCCCAACAAAGCATCGGAGATGCCACTCCATCACTCCCACGAATTCTAACTAGCCAGCAAGGATCACGCTATCAGATAGGACAAGAAGCCGATGGTACACCGATATTTATCAATACAGGACTCGCATTACCATACAATCCCGATCTTACTTGGGAAACCACTACACAATATAATGTAGGATTGGATTACGGATTCTTGCGCAATCGTATTACTGGTACTATCGATATCTATAAAAAAGACACAGAAGACCTTTTATTCTTTGCTTCGTTACCTAGTGGTAGTCTGTCCAATGCAGATGATGTAAACTTAGGAAACCTAACCAATGAAGGTTTTGAACTTTCGCTAGAAGTAACTCCTATTCAGAATACCGATCTTACTTGGACAATTGGTGGAAATATCTCGTACCAAAGAGGAGAAGTTACCGAGCTATTTGCAGTAGACAATCCTAATTTCGAAGGGTTTTTCAACTCTGATTTTGTAGGGAGTAACATCAATATACAGACAGTAGGCTTTGCGCCTAACTCCTATTGGGTATTCGAACAAATCTATGACGCCAATGGAAAACCTGTAGAAGGAGCCTATGTAGATAGAAATAATGACAATATTATTAATGAAAAAGATAAATACATCTTTAGAAAACCTGCTGCCGATTTCTTCTATGGTTTTAATACCAATGTAGATTATAAAAACTGGAACTTTAATATGTTTTGGAGAGGAAGCGTCGGAAATTATAATTACAATTTTATTGATGCACAAAGTAGAGGAAATCGAATTCTCAATTTCCAGAACACACTGTCTAATACCACTACAGATTTACTCACTACCGAGTTTGTAGACGGAGGTGTGGATCGGTTTTCATCGGATTATTACATCCAAGATGCATCCTTCCTGAAGTTAGATAACATCACACTAGGGTATACCTTTAGAAACTTTTTGAACTACCAAGATGTACACATGAAATTGTATGCCACGATCAATAACGTGTTGGTCATCACTGATTATACCGGAATCGATCCAGAGATTAGCGGAGGGTTCGATAATACGATTTATCCTAGACCTAGAACCTATCAATTCGGACTGAATCTAGATTTTTAATCCCACGAATGTCTTTTGAACACGCCACGATATGTAGCATCTATTTTTAAAAACGATGACGTAGGCAAGTGTCTTTTGACTTCTAAAAAAACAGTATAACACATGAAAACACAACTATATAACACCTTAAAAACTAGCGTACTCGCTCTGCTGTGTATCACCACTGCCTGTACCGATGATTTAGATGTTACGGTACGGGATGATCAGAATCAGACGACCGACGAATTTTTTAGTAATGACACCGCATATATCCAAGCCTTAGCCAAGTTATATGCAGGATTAGCTGTCAGCGGACAAGACGGCCCTGATAGTAGTGATATTTCTGGAATCAATGCAGGATTCGGACAATACCTAAGAGGGTTCTGGCAACTCCAAGAACTCCCTACAGATGAGGCAGTGATCGCTTGGGGTGACCCAGACCTACCCGTTCTTAATTCTGGACAATGGACCTCTAGTAATGCATTCGTACGTGCCTTCTATGACAGAGCCAACTTTCAAGTATCCTCTGTGAATGAGTTTCTACGCCAAACCACCGATGCGCAATTAGCCGCCAGAGGTGTATCCGATGCACTCGCACAAGAAATCAAGCAATTTAGAGCCGAAGCTCGTTTTCTACGTGCATTGAGCCATTATCACCTGATAGACATGTTTGGTAACATTCCATTTTTTACAGAAAATGACCCTGTTATTGGATTTATCCCACAACAAGTCACTAGAAAAGAATCCTTCGATTTTATCATCTCCGAACTGCTAGCCATCGAAGATGAAATGCCAGCACCTAGAACCAATGACTACCCTAGAGCCGATAGAGCCGCCGTATGGATGCTATTATCCAAACTATACCTCAATGCAGCCGTATATACAGGAGAAGCCATGTATACAGAAAGTATTACCTATGCGACTAAAATCATCAATGCAGGCTATACGCTGGCTGCTGATTATCAACATTTATTTTTAGCAGACAATGACCAAAATAGTGCAGCTACAGAACGTATCTTCTCCATAGCCTTCGATGGGGTCAATACCCAATCATTTGGAGGAACTACCTTTTTAACACACGCACCTGTCGGAGGTTCCATCAAGCCACGTGCCTTTGGGATTGATGGCGGTTGGTTTGGTCTCAGAACCACCAATACCTTTGTCGATCTATTCGGTAGCGAATCCAGTACATTTACCATCTATGATTATGACAATGACCTACGACTAGTAGCCAATGATGGCGATGTACTAAAGGCCTTTGACGCCGATGGCGATTTTGAATACCTAGGTATAGATCCTGCGAATACCAATCCTGCTTTTAATACAAATACCGTATACAAATTTGATTTCCTAACAGGTATCATCACCAACGGAGGGGTAGCCGTACCCGCTCCAGCAATGGCAGTAGCCATCGGACCACAACCAGTATGGAAAGATCGCAGAGCACAATTCTACACCCATAAGCAAACACTCGACATCGAGAATGTCAGCAATTACAATAACGGATATGCCATCCAAAAATGGAGAAATATAGGCACTGATCTGATGCCAGGCAGTGACGGAACTGGTACACATGTAGATGCCGACTTCCACTTATTCCGATTAGGCGAAGTCTACCTTACCTATGCCGAAGCTGTCGTACGTGGTGGAACTGGCGGTAGTATCACCGAAGCGGTAAACTACATCAATCAGCTACGCGAGCGCGCCTACGGAGACAGCAGTGCCGCTATCAATGCTAGCGCACTTACACTAGACTTTTTACTAGCAGAAAGAGGACGCGAACTCTACTGGGAAGGCAAGCGTAGAACCGACCTAATCCGATTTGGCAAGTTTACCAGTGGTAGCTTTTTATGGCCCTTTAAAAACGGAGCAGCCAATGGCGCATCACTGCCTCCACACCTTGCCCTCTACCCGATCCCCTCTACAGAACTCGTTGCGAATCCAAACATCAACCAAAACACAGGTTATTAAAAAACACAAAAGTACAAACACATGAAAAAAATATTTTTAGCAATCGCCATCATCAGTAGCCTATACATCGGGTGTACTAGCGATGATACTATCGAAGACAGACCCACTTTCGAGCTCATAACTGCTCCCGTATTTACAGCACCCGATGCAGGCGCCTCCTATGTATTTACCTTCGAAACCAAAGACGCCCTTGCAGAACGCTTTACATTCACCGATGCAGATTTTAATTTTGATGCTGCCGCTCGCTACAGTGTAGAAATCGATGTAGAAGGCAATGATTTCACCAATCCACAAGAACTCGGTAGTGGCAATAGCCTACAAATACCCGTTACCGTAGACGCATTCAACAGTGCTGCACTTGCCTTAGGACTCACACCATTAGAACCTTCGAACGTAGCAATACGAATTGCAGCGCGCGTAGGGAGTGGAACACCACAATTCTCAGACACACGCACCATATCCGTTACTCCATTTACTACAGAAGCACCTAGCCTCTATATCATCGGTAACTTCCTGAATGCAGGAGGCTACGGAGACGATTGGACACCATCGGCTACACTGCCTAAAATTGCAGCAGCAGCATTTGGAGCGACCACTTTCCAAGGATATGTATACCTAAACAACCCAGCACCCGAATTCAAAATATTGCCTACCAATACTAGTTTCGACGGAGACTATGGCAATCTAGCAGATAGTGGCGATAGCACTTCGGGGATCTTAATACAAGAAGATGAAACCAATATACAACTCAACGAAGCAGGCTATTATAAAATCGATGCCAATTTTACAGAACCTGATAACATCACATGGGAAGTAAGAAAACAAGTATGGGGTATCATCGGAGCAGCCACTCCTACAGGATGGGACAGCGATACTGACCTGACCTACGACCCTACCGCCAAAACATGGAGTATCACCATCGCATTAACCGCCGATGAATTTAAATTCAGAGCCAATGATAATTGGGATGATCCACAAGACAACGTCGGAAAAGGAGAAGAAGATGGATTCCTAGGGTTTAACGGAGGGAATCTCAGTGTAGAAACCCCAGGAACGTATCTAGTGACCCTAGACCTTAGTAATCCTAATGCATATACCTATACACTAGAGCTGCAATAACGATCATCTCTTTTGTATTATTGATCACAAAGCTTGCCTACTAGCATAAGCTATAAAAAGGCCACGCTACAGGCAAGCTTTTACTATTGTTAGCATTGCATCGTACATAAGATCAGTAGTATGTTGGGCGTTACCCACAAGGGGTCGGGCTATCCGTTGCAATTCCTCGCCCTCCTCACGTCGGGCTGTGGGATTTCCACTGCTATCCCTAACGCAAAGATCGTATCCCCTTTCGGCAATGGAACTACCATCTACATCCATTCCTACGATATGCAATGTACTACACATCACTGTCCCCCAAATCAATACCCCAAAACCGACGGTTTCCAATCACTACTGTAGTGAAAATTTCACCTACACTTCACTACATTATAGTAGTTTTTGATATTGAAGTGATTTAAACTTTTTTAATTTGCTATAAAAACGATCTTTTGCACCCAAATCTTGTATTTTTTGAGTTCCGTAGTGCTGCTATGCAGCAAAAAAATTACTGCTTTTGGTCACAAAATCTTACGATGTTCGCTTAAATCGAAAAAGTCTAAACCACTTCATTCATTTGCATTTTATAAACCTTACATACTAACTCTATTCTTATTAGTCATGAAAACAATTACATGTTACACCCTATTATTCTTGGGGATGCTTATTTCCAGCGCGCAAACCATCACCATTTCCCCTACTCCATTTGCCGCTACAGATCAGATAACCATTACAATTACAGATTTCGATCCCGTAGCCAGTTGGGGCGTTTCAGAACTCTATCTATGGACTTGGTACTTTGATCAGTCCGATACCTTTGTAGCCAATTCCCCTACCAATGGTACATGGAACACTTCCGATAGCGCACAGCGATTCACTAATAATGGAAATGGCAGTTACTCCTACACCTTTACCCCTGCGACACTGTTTAATGACAGCGCCATAGGACGTATCGGTTTTTTGATCAAAGCCGAGAATGGCGATGATGGCAAAACAGCAGATCAAACCGCCGAAGTAGGCATTTTTCAGCTTACTCGTACGGCACCAGTACAATCAACTACCATCCTCAATAATGGAGAAGCCCTACCCATCTCAGCCACTACTACAACCCCTGCTAATTTCGAACTATTTATAGGAGATGCAGTGACGCCCATACATACCCAAACCAACACTACAAGCTACAGTTATTCCTACACCGTTACTGCCACTACTGATCTAAAATTGGTAGCCACAGCTACTGATACCGCAGAGGAACTAACCACTAACTTTACAGTAATCAAAGCACCTACCGTTACCGAAGCAGCAGTACCCGAAGGAATGCAAGACGGACTCAATATCGATCCCAATACACCTACCACAGCCACCTTCGTACTCTATGCACCTCACAAAAATTTTGTACACCTACAAGGGAACTTCCTCAATAATGATTGGACACTAGATGATACCTTTTTATTACACAAAGACAGTACCCAAGATCGTTTTTGGATCACACTCATCAATTTACCTACAGATGCCGATATTTTATACCAATATCTAATAGATGGCACCATCGCCATTGCAGATCCATATGCTGCACTGATACTTTCCGAATTTAATGATTCAGAAATTGATGCCACTACCTTTCCGGATTTGCCTGCCTATCCAACAGGAAAAACCAATCATGCCGTTACATATTTCAGAACCAACGCTCCTAGCTATGATTGGAAAATTACCGATTTTCAGCGTCCTGCAACCACCGACTTAGTCATCTATGAATTATTAATTCGAGATTTTGACGCCTTACACTCCTTTGATGCCGTAACAGCACGACTCGATTACTTAGTAGCCCTTGGTATCAATGCCATCGAACTCATGCCTGTTTCAGAATTTGACGGTAATAATAGTTGGGGGTACAACCCTTCTTTCCATATGGCGTTAGATAAATATTACGGTACGCCTACTGCTTTCAAATCATTTGTAGATGCCTGTCATGAAAAGGGAATCGCCGTCATCCTAGATGTAGTCTATAACCATGCGACAGGTCAAAATCCTTATTACAGAATGTGGAACGACTGTAATGGATGTTATACAGGTACACCCACCGCCCAAAATCCTTTTTTTAATACCGAAACCCCCAATACGAGTTTCTCTTTCTTTAATGACATCGATCATGAATCCGCTGCCACCCAAGCCTATATCGATCGACTCAATACCTACTGGCTAGACACCTATCATGTAGATGGATTCCGATTTGATTTTACCAAAGGATTTAGCAATACCGTAGGTGATGGTGAAGCCTTTGACCAAAGTAGAATCGACCTGCTCACACGTATGCATACAGCTATCCGTGCTATAGATACCGATGCCTATGTGATCTTAGAGCATTTAGCCACCAATGAAGAAGAAACAAAACTTATAGAAGCTGGTATGCTCGTATGGAGTAACCTTAACTTCAATTATAACCAAGCTACCATGGGATATGACGATTCCAATTTCCAATGGATTTCTTATAAAAATCGTGGTTGGAACATCCCATCGAATATCGCTTATATGGAAAGTCATGATGAGGAGCGATTGATGTCTAAAAACATTCGATATGGTAATATGTCTAACGCACCCACATACAGTGTTAAAGACCTCTCCACGGCACTAGATCGTGTAGCCCTCGCAGGTGCTTTTTATTTTACCGTACCAGGCCCTAAAATGATTTGGCAATTCGGAGAGCTTGGCTATGAATTCAGTATCAATCGATGCGAAGATGCCACCATCGATGAGCAATGCAGAACCAATCCTAAACCCATCCGATGGGATTATGTGAATCTGCCCGATCGAAAAGATGTGTACGACACCTATGCACAGCTGATCCGACTAAAGCAACAGGAGCCGATTTTTAAGACTGCCGATTTCACACTAGATGTAAGCGGTATTACAGTCAAAAAAATACACCTTACCGATCCCTCCGCTACTGGTGATGCGATTAAGTATGTAACGATTATTGGTAATTTTGGAGTAACTGCCACTGATATTACCCCTAGCTTTCAGCAAACAGGCACTTGGTATGATCTGATGGATCCTACAGCCAGTCCGATTACAGTAGCAGATGTCAACGCGCCTATTCAATTAGCGGCAGGTACGTTTAAAATTTATGCCAATGCCCAAACTGCTACACTAAGTACACCCGATACCGCAGCTAGCCCCTACTTTAGTATTGTACCAAATCCTGCGAAAACATCATTTCGTATCTTACAAGCCGTACAGCAAGTTCAACTATACAGCATCACAGGACAATTGATCAAGGAATACACAGGAGATTTCCAAGCAGGACATACCTATACAGTAGATGACGTATCCAACGGATTATACATCCTACAAATCACCAATGAAAACGGTACAAATGTCACAAAACTAACAATCGATTAGTAACTTGAAAAAAAAGTATAAAAAAGAACTAGAAAAGGATAAGCATTCGATGTTTATCCTTTTTTTTATTGTTCAACTTACTAACTCTATAATTACCTTTTTGGTAAAATACAATGCTTGCAAAAAGAAAGAATTAGCAATTAAAGCACTTTTTTATCAAAAAATAGGGTAACATTTCATCTTGTTATGACACATATAATAAATGCCACCTATTAGTAAACAAAAATTAATAGCATTTTATAGGCAACCTATCCAATTATATGACATCTAAAAAGAAAATTAACAGTATGAAAAAACAATTATTTCTAATTTTATTAACTGTAAGTGTTATAGCTAAAGCCCAAGACAAGACTGACGCTAAAGAGACAAAAAATCAAAAACAAACTACTGAAGTATCTATAAAAAAGCGGCATAGCATTAGTGTAGATGTACTTGCAGGACTTATCTTCCCAGCTTTTAACCCAAGATATGAGTATATACTAAATAAATACAGTGCTATTGGTAGTGATCTAAATATTAATTTTGATAATGAAAATGGCTCAGAAATATTAGAAACATTTTCGATTTCTCCCTTTTATCGCCAGTACTTTTTTTCTAAAGAAGATTATGGAGCTAAAGGTTTCTATGGTGAAGGTTTTGTAAAGTTCTACACCTATGAAGCTGATACCAGTTTCTTGTTCGACGATGCTGCAAATATAAATACAGAAGACTATTTTGAAACAGCGATAGGTATCGGTATAGGTTGGAAATGGGTAAGTAATTCTGGGTTCCTTATAGATATAAACGGAGGACTGGGTCGTAACCTTGGTTTTGCAGACGATCCTGATGAACGAGATTTTACTGGGAAATTTGGTGTAAATTTTGGATGGCAGTTTTAATTTTTTCCATTGCTTTCTATACGATTTATATGTTTGGAAAAAACTTAAATTTTGCATCTACCCCAAAAACTTATTCATAAATAGGGGTAACATTTTGTTCTATTATGACACATATAGTAAATGATATTACTAAACATAAGATGAAAAAAAACATATTAATTATTTGTACTACTTTCTTATTATTTGGATGTGAAAAATATTGTGAGGACAAATGTAAGGGCTTTGACTTTGACTCACCAATGTTCCAATGGTATCTATTCCCTAAAGAGATTGATTCCATTAATTTTACTAATAGTAATGATACAATTTCATTAATTAAAGAATCTTACTCTGTTTCTCAACCCAAAGTTATTGAATATGAATGTACACAAGCAGGACACTTTCTTTTTGGGAATCCTAATTTTAAAGAATGTCAAGAGAGTATCAATTCTAAATACTCTTTTAGTAACGAAAAGAGTAGCGATAAAATATATTGTTATATATATTATAGTACGACTGATAAAACTCCTAGATTTAATATTGATTTTCAAAAAGGATTTAATCTAACTCTAGAGGACAGTACTGATTTATCAATTTCAAAAGCTTTTTACGATACAAAATTAGTCGAAGAAATAGAAATAAATGGACAAAAACAAAAAGATGTACTAATTATATCTGCAAACGAACTAGCTATAGAAAATACTAAAGGTAGTATGATTACAAAACTTTGGATTATAAAAGGAAAAGGGTTAGTTCAATTTAAAATTGATGATAATATCCCTTTAGTCCGTAAAAACATATTCTAATCGAATAAAGACCTATTTCTATACCGCTAACCATTTCCCCGCGTAAAGGATAGCAGCGGCATCCTTTTTTGTTTTTTTTCTAAACAAAAAAGATATAGCGGATAGCCTGACCCGCAGGGATACGCCCTCATGCTACTACTCTACGCACAAATTAATTGAAGTGGTTTAAACTTTTTTCAATTTGCTATAAAAACGATCTTTTGCACCCAAATTTTGTGATTTTTGAGTTCCGTAGCGCTGCTATGCAACAAAAAAATCACTTCATTTGGTCACAAAATCTTCGATTTTCGCTTAAATCAAGAAAGTTTAAACCACTTCATAGTACTAAAAACAACTTTTTAGAAAAAAAAGCATTTTTTTAGGTAACAAATCATAAGAAATAGACATTAGATATATAGAAGCTTATGCGATCATGAGTGCAATACAAAAGATTTACTTTTCTTTGTAAAAGTGCAGATCTGATTAAATCTATTTTTAATGTCTAAATTTCCTTTTTATAAACAAACTGAATCCAAAGATTGCGGGCCTACGTGTATTAAGATTATCGCTAAACATTATGGGCGTATCCTCAATACAGAAAAACTGCGTTTACTGAGCGAAACGACCCGAGAGGGAAGTACTTTATTAGGACTGAGTGAAGCGGTAGAAAGTATCGGTTTTAGATCTGTAGGTGTAAAAATAGCACTGAATCAGCTCAAAGAAGTTCCCCTACCCTGTATCGTACATTGGAATAAGGTACACTATGTGGTGGTATATGCTGTAAAAACGCGTAAAAAGGAAACTACGGTGTATGTATCGGACCCTGCACATGGGTTGATCTCTTATACCCAAGAGGAGTTTATCCGCGCATGGATCGGTAATAATGCCCATGCAGATACGGAAGAAGGGGTAGCACTGTTGGTAGAACCTACTCCTAATTTCTACAACGATGATCTGGAGGAGGCGCCACAGCAATTTGGTTTTCAGTTTATCTCTAAATACCTTTTTAAGTATAAGCGTTTTATCGTACAACTGATCCTAGGATTGATCGCTGGGAGTTTACTACAACTAATTGTCCCTTTTCTAACGCAGAGTATTGTAGATGTAGGGATTAAAAATAAGGATATCAACTTTGTATACTTAGTACTGATCGCTCAACTATCGCTATTTATAGGGCGTACGTTAATCAACGTGCTGCGAAGCTGGATTTTACTGCACTTGAGTACGCGGATTAATATTTCGCTGATTTCTGACTTTTTTATCAAATTGATGAATCTACCGATTTCTTATTTTGATGTAAAAATGACGGGAGACCTGATGCAGCGGATCAATGATCATAGAAGAATCGAACAGTTACTGACCATGTCATCCCTCAGTGTATTGTTTTCTATGGTAAATCTAGTGGTGTTTAGTATCGTACTGATTTACTACAATTGGGTGATTTTTGGGATTTTTGCGATCGGAAGTATCATTTATTTTGCATGGATTTTGATCTTTTTTAAAAAACGTAAAAAATTAGATTACAAACGCTTTTCGCAAGTAAGTGAAGAACAGAGTAAAGTGATCGAACTGGTGAATGGCATGCAGGAAATTAAACTGCATAATGCCGAGAAAAGAAAGCGATGGAACTGGGAGTTTGTGCAAGCGAAATTATTTAAAATCTCTGTAGAAAATCTAGCACTGGAACAATACCAAAATGTAGGATCTTCGTTTATCAATGAGCTAAAGAACATCATCATCACTGTAGTGGCTGCGATATTAGTTATCGACGGAAAAATTACCCTGGGAATGATGCTAGCAATTACTGCGATTGTCGGACAATTGAATGCTCCGATTTCGCAACTCATCAATTTTCTAAGAGATGTCCAGGATGCGCAAATATCGCTAGAACGACTGGGAGAAATTCATCACAAAGAGAATGAAGAAGATGCATCGGAAGAACGTATCCAAGACATTCCTGAGGATGCGGGTTTTACACTACAGGATGTGAATTTTAGGTATACAGGAGCAGATAAAATGGTATTACAGCAGCTATCGCTATCCATTCCTGCGCATAAAACGACCGCTATTGTAGGGACAAGTGGTAGTGGAAAGACAACGCTAATGAAACTCCTTTTAAAGTTTTATGATCCTAATGAGGGGAGTATACATATTGGTGCGCATGATTTACTAAATATATCGCAGCGGGCTTGGAGAGAGCAGTTCGGAGTAGTGATGCAAGAAGGATACGTGTTTAATGATACGATCGCTAACAATATCGCTGTTGGAGATGAGTATGTGGATAAGAAAAAGCTAGCACATGCAGTGGATATTGCCAATATCAAGGAATTTATAGAATCCTTACCCCTATCCTACAATACCAAAATTGGTATGGAAGGTATGGGACTGAGTACTGGACAGAAACAACGTATGTTTATTGCACGAGCAGTGTATAAAAATCCTAAATTTTTATTTTTTGACGAGGCTACTTCTGCCCTAGATGCCAATAATGAAAAAGCAATCATGGAGAAACTAGATACGTTTTTAGAAGACAAAACTGTAGTGGTGATTGCGCATCGATTGAGTACTGTAAAAAATGCACACCAAATTGTAGTGCTAGATGAAGGCAAGGTGGCAGAAATAGGAAATCATAAAACACTGATCCAACAAAAAGGGAAGTATTATCATCTGGTAAAAAACCAATTAGAACTGGGGAGTTAAACTAGCTATTACAATTATTATATATGCCTACTGATTTAGACGATATCACACTGAGAAGCGAAGAAGTACAGGAAATCCTTAGCCGCGTACCGCACTGGATGATCCGCTGGGGGAATCTATTATTACTTATTCTAGTACTATTGGTTCTATTCCTTTCATGGTTGATCAAATATCCTGATACCATCCCTGCTCCTGCTATCATTACTACACAATTACCACTACAAAAAGAATTGGCAAATGTGAGTGAAAAAATCCAAACTATTTTAGTGAAAGAAGGCGATACGGTGGCAGAAGGCACTCCGCTAGCTATCCTAAGAAATACGGCTAATTATGAGGATGTGTTTGTACTAAAAAGTATTGTGGATACACTGACTATTCATAACCAGTCGATTCACTTTCCGTTTAAAACATTACCGATGCTTTCGCTAGGCGAGATACAGGCTGCGTATGCTACTTTCGAGAATAATTATATTGCGTATCGATTGAATAGACAATACCAACCTTTTAGTGAAGAAAGCTTGGCCAATCAAACCGCGATACAGGAATTGTATAGAAGACGCGAAGGATTGCGTAGACAGAAGGCTAGTGCTAAAAATGAATTAACTATCAAACAAAAGGATTTTGATCGTGTGCGACAATTGTTTGAAAAAGGAGTGATTTCTGAACAAGCGTTTGAAAATAAAAAAATTGAATTCTTACAACTCTCCAATAGTTATAACTCTTATGACGCACAATTATCGGAATATACAGAACAGATCGTCAATGCGCAAAAAAATGCAAAAGGGACTACCTATAATCAACAACGGGAAGAGGTACAACTCCGTACAAAAGTAATTCAATCCTTTGACCAACTAAAGCGTAGTATCAGGGATTGGGAATTAAAGTACCTATTGCAATCCGAAATCGATGGGCGTGTTTCCTTTGGAAAATATCGCTATGTCAATGAAAATGTAACTGCTGGAGATGTGGTATTCACGATAATACCGATTGATACTTCTTCTTCATATGTAGCCAAGATCAAGGCACCGTCTCAAAATTCTGGAAAAATAAAACTGGGACAAAAAGCCATTATCAAATTAGAGAATTTTCCAGAGGATGAATTTGGGATGTTAGAAGGTACGGTTTCGTATATTGCAATGCTGCCAGATAGTGATGGGCTATATCTGATTGATATACGGCTACCCAAAACGCTGGTCACTACCTATGACAAAACCATTCCGTTTAAACAAGAAATGAGAGGCCGTGTAGAGATCATTACAGAAGACTTACGACTCATAGAACGCTTTTTTTACCAATTTAGACATCTTATGGATCAATAATATGCTTTTTTATGGAAGTGGTATCATGAAGTGATGTTCACTTTTTACTAATTTGTTATAAATCTATTTTCTTATCTTAGGGCGTTCCCTAAGGGTCGGGCTTTCCGCTACAATTCCTCGCTACTCCTATGGTCGTAGCTGTGGGATTTTCACTGCAATCCCTAACGCAAATCAACAACACTTACTAACATAAGAAAGTAGGAATAAAAACGATATTTTTTTCAAAGCAATTAGGCTTAAATTTTTCGACTACTATGTATTTTTTCACATGCGCTAGTGTATTCGTATGTATAGAAATACGATTTGTCTATTATGGTTTTTATAATGATTACCAAATTAGTAATCATCCTGTACACCACATCATTGCTTAACACTATTTTAAACCACTGTCGCCTTTTTAAATCGTATACGGATTATGGGTAAGGCTACAATAGATAGTAATAACCATACCAATCCTACTGCCCAACACGTAAATTTAAGTACTGCAAATGTAGAATATGGAATGACAATTGAAGCTGCAAAATCTACAGGGTTTTCGATCATGATAAGAGATACTAGATTCTCTAAAACATCAAATATACCCGCTATAGGCAATGCAAAGGCTAATTGCTGCCCCCATGTATTAAAAACATGTGTTTTAGGATGTAAATTGGCGGTAAAACTCCATAATGTAAACCCTGCAAAGATGACTGTAGCGATAAAAAGAAAATCAATCAACTGAGTTTGTATATACAACTCGAAAGTTCCTTGATCAATCATATAAGCATACCACTCCTTCATTTTAGGAGCATTAAACGAAGTTTGCTGCTCGAAATAAGAAACGGGGAATTGAGATTGCATATAACTCTTCTCTAGAAAATAGCTACTGATAAAATATAAACCTAAGGCTATAAAAGCGATACCGCCCTGTAATGAAAGTTTGGCGTTTCTAAATTGTTGTATCAAATATATCATTTGTAAAAGATTAAACGATTCGTAATGATACAAAGTTGCTACGCTTATGTGTAGATTGCATTCACTTATGTGAATAAATAGATCTCTGGTTTATTTTACTGCTCTAATTCTACTCAGTGATTGTGGTTTAATTCCTAGATAACTTGCTATATAGTATTGTGGAACACGCTGATGGATCGATGGCATATCCCGTAGGAGTATTTCATAGCGAGCTTTGGCATCTAAATGATTAAGATGCGTGACACGCTGCGTTGATTTTGTAAAATATGCTTCGGCTAGACTTGTTCTTATCGTTCCTACTTTGGGTAATTCTTTGCTAAGCGATTCCATTTTTTGTATATCTAATAACCAAACGGTAGCAGCTGTTAGTGCTCGAATATTCATATCCGATGGAAGTTGACCCAATAGACTCTTATAATACGTGACCCAATCATTCTCAAAGGCGAAATCACAAACTTTTTCATCACCATCTACTTGGTGATAATACATAAATACGCCTTTTTCTACAAAAATCACGTTTTTGCAATACTGCCCTTCTTTTAGGAAAAAGTCGTTCTTCTGATAAGTTTTTGAAGAAAAACAGGTCAAAATTGACGCTACTTCTGTGGGTGTAAAATGAAAGTTTGAGGTGAGATAAGCTACTAAGTTATTCAATTTGCATATTCATTTTTAGAGGAACAAGCTTTGGGCAATGATACGCAAAAGGTGCTTCCTTTACCTAATACACTATGTACTTGGATTGTACCCTGATTGAGTACAATCAAATCTTTACATATTTTAAGTCCCAATCCTGTACCAAGTTCATTTTGTGTTCCTACGGTTGTAAATGTTTCTTCTTGGAATAGTTTACCGATCGTATCGGTAGACATTCCTACTCCTGTATCTACAAAACAAATTTCATAGCGGTTTCCTTTTTCTACAGCTTCTACCAATACAGAATCCCCTTCATTACAAAATTTAATAGCATTGGCTAATAAATTTTGTGCAATGATACCTATCATGTCTTTATCTGCATACACATAGGTTATCGGTAATTTGTTAATCAATTGAATATTTTTTTTAGCTGCCTTGGATTGAAAGAATAAAAATTTCTCTTTGATCAATTCATTGACATCGAATACAGTTGGCTTTGCTTTTAGCACATTTAGCTGCGATTTAGACCAATTCAGTAGATTGTTCAATAGTATAGAAGTCTGATGCGTATGGTCAGACAACAGTGGAATAATAGTAGTAAACTCTTCTGGACTCAACATATTATCTTTGATCAAATTCAAACTACTTTCTAAGCTAAAGATTTCATTCTTTAGATCATGAGAAATCATTGAAAATAACTTATTTTTAATTTGATTCGATTTATCTAACTTAGTAATCAATGCTTTACGTTCTTTTCGATTTCTAACGATCAGTACTAAAAAAATCAGAATGGTTGCTAAGGTACCTAAGGTGATAAAAGTAGTTACTCTGTACTGATATAGCTTGCTTTTTATCGTTTCTTCTTTTTCTTTTTGCTCTTCTAATTTTTTTAGGTTCTCTAATTCTGCTGCAAAACGCGCTTCTACTTTAGCTATTTTATCAGTAGTAATTTCATTTTGCAATTCATCAGATAATCTTTGATATCTTTTTTGCCATGTAAATGCTGATTTTAGATCTCCTCTAGCAGAATCTAGTTTAGCTGAAAATTCATAGTTATTCAGTATATGTTCTACGTTTTTCTTCCGCTGGAAAATGGTTCTTGTTTCCCTTAATAATGCTTCTGCTTTCTCATATTGTTTAAGATGCATGTATATCAACCCTTTTCGCTGTTTGAGTAACGAAGTCATAAAAGTGTACTTAGATATATCTGCATAATGAAGTGCTGTATCACAGTACTTTTTAGCTGTTTCAAATTCTTTTTGATGAAACGTAATTCGTACCAAAATTGCATAGGAATGTGCTACAGTTTTAAAGATTTTTGCTTTTTTATTCATCGCTAAAGCCTCTCGAATCTTTTGCTTAGCTATATCGGGTTGATTATCTTCTAAATAGGCTAGTCCTAAATTATTGATCGCAATACCAATACCTTTGGTCTTTTTGATTTTTTTTCTAAGCGCAATAGCCTTTATATATGATTCCTGAGATGCTTTAAAATCCTTAAGTCTAATATACAAATTCCCCAAATTATTATAAACACCTGATACCCCTAAAGTATCATTTAACTGTTCATAATACAATTTTGATTCTAACAGATAATTAGCACTGCGTTCTGGCGATCCTTTCTTTTTTTCTAACATATGCTGAGCATTGCATACCTTTGCTAATTGACGCGCATCATTTATCTGCTTATAGAAGTTTTTTGCTTTTTCATAATATTGGAGAGGAATAACTATAGGTGATCCTTTGGCTACTTCTATTTTAGCACGCTGTTTATTTACATATGCTAAGCCTCTAAAATAATCTAGTTCACGTGCACTTTCTTCAATTAGATTAGCATGATTGATAGCTTCTTTATATTTACCTTTCGCTACTAATTTTTTTAGCTCTACAAGTTCTTTGCGCAATTGTATGGTATCACTGATCGATGGATCGCTAGAGAAGGCAGACCTAAGACCTATCCTATTGGCTACACAAGGCATAAAACCAAGTATAGCAAATATTAAAAAAGCAACTATTTTTCTCGTCATTTAAGTAAGTAGTGTATAAGCTAAAAAAACATGTAAACACTTTCAAAATAAACAAAAATTCAAATCTTATGAAATTTTTAGTAATTTATTTCTTACAAGATTAATTGCTATTTATTCTATCTAGATCGATCTCAATTTTTATTTTTAGTGTAAAATTCCCTTAAAAAGAAACCTTTTTTACAGTATATAAAAGTACGTTTTTTAGTTAAAACAATAGCTTTATAGCTATGCATACTTGTATATTTTATAAAGAAATAGTTTATACTTTTTTCAATTTGTTATAAAAACGATCTTTTGCACTAAAATTTTGCAATTTTTGAGTTTTCGAGTACTACTATCCAACCAAAAAATTACTGTATTTGATCACAAAACCTTGGTTTTTTGCAGAAATAAAAAAGTATAAACCACTTCAAAGTATGCACAACTATAATTACATTATATCTCTTTGCACAAAAAAATTAGCTCGCATCCGATAGTTTTGCTGCTTTTTTAGAAGTAATCCATTCTGCTACTAATTCTTCTAAGATAGTAAGAGGTACTGCTCCATTGGTAAGTACTACGTCATGAAACTCTCTAATATCAAAAGCATTTCCTAATGTAGATTGTGCATGTGTTCTTAATTCCATTATTTTATTCATTCCTATTTTATAGGCTGTAGCTTGACTAGGCATTACGATATGTCTTTCTACCATTTTTATAGCATCACTCTCTGCATTTGGAGTATTATCGGTGTAGTATTTAATCCCTTGTTCTCTAGTCCATTTTTTTAGATGTATTCCAGTGTCAACTACTAGTCTGCATGCTCTCCATAATTCCATTGCTAAACGTCCAAAATCGGAATAAGGATCGCTATACATTCCTATTTCTTTGGGTAAATACTCATTATAGAGTCCCCACCCTTCTATATAAGCAGTGTACCCTCCGAATTTTCTAAATTTAGGTATATTTTTGAGTTCCTGTGCTATTGAGATTTGCATATGATGCCCTGGTATTCCTTCGTGATATGCCAATGCTTCCATTTGATAGATAGGCATTGCCTCCATATCGTATAAATTCGCATAATAGGTACCTGGGCGTTTTCCATCTGGTGTACCTTGCTGATAGAATGCTTTTCCAGCACTTTTTTCTCTAAAGGGTTCTACTGCTTTTACGATAATTCCTGCTTTGGGCTTGGTTAAAAAAAGCTGATCGAGTTTAGACTCCATCGTATCAATCAGTGCTACCGCTTTTTTTAAGTAAGTAGCTTTTCCTTCTTTGTCATTTTTATAATAGAATTGTTCATCTTCTTTCATGAATTTAAAGAAGTCCTGTAAAGTCCCCTCAAACTGTACTTTATCCTTGATTTGCTCCATTTCTTGGTGAATTCTTGTGACTTCATTAAGACCCAGTTGATGGATTTCTTCTGCTGTCATATCAGTAGTCGTAGTACGCTTTAATGCGATGTTGTAAAATGCATTTCCTTTTGGAAATTTCCACACCCCATCGTCCATCGTTGCACGTTTTTGTTGATCTTCTAAGACTGCTATTAATCCCTCATAAGCAGGCTTTACAGCATTGATTAATGCTTCAGAAGCTTGGGTTATTAAACTATCTTTTGCTTTTTGTGCGATGGAAAGTGCCGTAATTTTAGCTGTAAAATCTGCTAATAATGTGCTTTCTTTCTTGGATTGATCAAAAGGCTTTCCTGTAATGATATTTCTACTATCATTTAATACTTTTTCGAAAACAAATTTTGGTGGAAGAATACCATTTTTTTCTCTAATTTTTAGATTGTTTTCTAACTGCTTAAATAGCGGCTTAACCCCTGTAAGTCTAGAAATATACGCTGCTGCATCTGATACATCTGCTACGCTATGCATATTAATTAAGAATGCAGGAATCTCTGCTTGTGCTCCATGCATTTGATTCACTGGGTAATCATACAATCGGTATTGAAAATCATGAATTTTATGCTCTAAATCTTGCTTATACAATTTATAACTTAATGTGGTAGCTGGATCTAATTGCGAAAGTTGGATCGAATCTTTAAGATAGGCTAATTGTTTTTTTGCTTTTTCTAAATCTTCTACTTCTTTCTTAGAAGATATATCATCCCATGCTCCATAATCTTCGGTTTTAATTCCTAAATAGGCTTGTGTCATTGGAGATGCAGCAACTTCTTCTTTAAATTTGGTTTCGAACCAATCATTAAGTGCCTTAGAATGTGTAGTTACTGATGGTACTGTAGCGGTAGACGCTACTACAGTTTCTTTATTTTTTTTACAGCTTAGCATCATAGACAATGATGCGAAAAGAGCAAAACGGATGGTGTGAGTAGTCATATATTGAGTGTTTAAACGTTAGTTTTACTTTATTTTAATACCTGTACTTCTATGAAAGAATCATTGAATATACTATGGGTTTGCTTTTGAAAATCTTCGGTCTTTGCTTTAAAAATATTAGGTACAAACGTCTGTGGATTACGGTCTATAAGCGGAAACCATGTACTTTGTAACTGTACTTGTAATTTATGTCCTTTTTTAAAGGTATGGTGTATATCTTGTAATTTGATGCTTACTGCTGTCTTTTTATTAGGAATAAATGGCATTGGTGTGCTAAAATCTTCTCTAAATCGTCCCCTCATCACTTCGCTTCTTACCATCATATGATAATTAGACATTTTTAAATAAGGCTGTGTTTCTTCTGTGTCTACAGCATCTGTTGGATACACATCTACTAATTTTACCACCCAATCTGCATCACTTCCTGTAGTTGCTACATTTAGGTGCGCTAGTACTGATCCTGAGAGTGTAACATCTTCTTCTAATATTGGAGTTTCGTATACCAATACATCGGGTCTACGTGCTGCAAAACGCTGATCGTCTGTCATGTATTTTCGAGGTGTAAATACCACTTTAATATCTTCGGAGTACGGCACTGGTTTCATCGGATCACTTACGAAATCAATAGCGCCCGAAGTTGGCGTTTCTATAAGTTTATGATCAGATAAATACCATTTTTTTTGCGCTGTTTGTGCTGGTGGCCAACTATCGAAGGTATTCCACTCTTTTTTGCCTGTATCAAAAATTCGTATTTCTGGTAATCCTGTGTTTTTAGTTCCTGATCCTTTTAGAAAATGATTAAAAAATGGCGTTTCTACATTTTTTTGAAAATCAAGTGATAGATCGTCTCCAAAATATACGTTTCCTATTGCCTGTCGCTTTTTTTTGCGTACCCAATCACCATGACTCCAAGGGCCAAAGACCATCGTATTATAATTTGTGCTATTCTTTTCTATGGCTTTATAGGTTTCAAACGGACCGTATAAATCCTCTGCATCGAACAGCCCTCCTACGACCATTACAGCGGGTTTTATATTTTTCAGGTGCTGGATGATTCCTCTTTTTTGCCAAAATGCATCGTAATTTGGGTGTTCTTTGAGCTGTGTCCAAAAAACATTATCTGCTTTATAATACGTATCTAGATTGCTTAGCGATCCTTGGTCTAAGAAAAACTGATATTGGTCTTGTGTGGGTAATTCTGGAAATTCATACCAACTCTCTGAGACGGGTTTTGTTTTTTCATAGCCAAATAATGCAGTGGCTTTCCAATAACTCAATAAATACGCTCCATTATGATGAAAATCATCAAAGAAAAAATCGCCAATACATGCTTGTGGGGATACTGCTTTAAGTGCTGGATGCGCATCTAATAATGAATAGGTCGCATAGAAACCTGGATATGAGATGCCCCACACCCCTACTTTTCCATTATTATTAGGAACATTCGTAACTAACCACTCTATCGTATCATAGGTATCACTAGATTCATCAAACTGTTTTCCTGATTTATTAGGAATATAAGGTCGCATATTATCATACACGCCTTCACTCATCCAGCGCCCTCGTACATCTTGATACACAAAAATATTTCCTTCCTGCATCAAAAACTCATTAGGCCCCACCTTTACTGGAAATTGGTCTGCTCCATAAGGGCGCGAACTATAAGGGGTTCGCTGCATAATAATAGGATAGGTTTTACTTGTATCCTTTGGGGAGTAAATAGTGGTATGCAAGTGTACCCCGTCTCTCATTTCTATAGCAATTTCTTGCTTTGTATAATGCTTTTGTACTCTGTAATCTTGTTGGTTAGTGACATCTCCTGTATCTGTATGTAGTATTTTTTTTTCTTTCTTGATACAAGCTGTAACTACTAAAAAAATACTGGCAGCACTAATAAAAAGTAATCTATTCAATGGTAATTCTTCTAATTTGTTAATCTAATCAATGACTTGGTTTACACTTTTTTATGTTTGCTATAAATACGATCTTTTACACCCAAATTTTGCTTTTTTTTAGTTTTCGAGCGCTGTTATGCAGCAAAAAAACACTGTATTTGATCATAAAATCTTCACTTTTCGCTAACATCGAAAAAGTTTAAACCATTTCAATATAAAGAATAGAAATGTGGGTTGAAACGCTTTAAGGAGACTTTAACAATATTGCAGAAATAACCCCAAAAAAATAGGGAATATACAACCAAAGTTATTTTTTGAATCTATTTTAGATCATATCATCAATGTTTATATGCTTTTGTATGCCTAAACAATGGATATGAATTTGCGTTAGGGATAGGAGCGGCATCCTTTTGGTAGCACCTTAGTGCTGCCAAAAGATATAGCGGATAGCCCGACCCTTGGGGAACGCCCTTATTGGGTTTATAAATTAACACTTTAGTATATCACTACTTCTTAAAATTCTGCAACCCTTTTTCTAACCAATCGATATACACTTGTTCATCGGGTGTATAGGCGATAGTGGTGTTCAGAAGATGCATTTCAGCATCTAGTAGTACATAAAATGGTTGTGAATTATTTTGGAAGTTGACCGTTTGAAAAGTTGCCCATTTATCACCTACAGTGCGAATAGATTTAACAGCACCGCTTTTTTTCAGGAACTGAAACTGTGCTTCTGTAGGTAATTGCTCGCGATCATCTACATATAGCGAGATTAACACATATTTATTTTTAAGCAACTGCATTACTTGTGGATGGCTCCACACCTGCTCTTCCATTTTTCTGCAGTTTACACATGCCCAGCCTGTAAAATCGATCATAATCGGTTTGTTTGCGGCTTTGGCTGCTGCTACTCCTGCCTCGAAATCTGTATACGCATTCAAGCCCAGAGGCCCGTGTGCTTCTTTCTCATAAATACTATAAAATAATGGTGGCGGGAAACCACTTAATAATTTAAGATTGGCAAATACGGTATTGCTCAATCCCGGAAGCAGGTAGATCACAAATGCGATCGTAAGAATCCCTAAGCCTTGCCTACTTTTGCTCAATTTCTGAAGCGGGCTATCGTGTGGGAACTTGATTTTACCGAATAAATACAATGCCAGTCCGATACCGATGAAAATCCAGATACCGATAAAAATTTCTCTTTTTAAGAATCCCCAATGTGCTACTAAATCTGCATTGGACAGGAATTTAAACGCGAGTGCGAGTTCTATAAATCCTAGTACTACTTTTACTGCATTGAGCCATCCCCCACTTTTAGGTAATGAGTTGAGCCAATTCGGAAACAGCGCAAATAACCCAAATGGCAGCGCTAGGGCTAATCCAAATCCTCCCATACCAAAACTCAGTTGCATCGCTCCTCCATTACTACTTAAAGACCCTCCTAGAAGCGATCCTAAAATGGGGCCTGTGCATGAAAAAGAAACCAATGCTAGTGTTAACGCCATAAAGAATACGCCTACTATTCCTCCTACACTCGTAGCCTTGCTATCCATTTTTGTACTCCAAGAGGCAGGTAATGTGATCTCGAAATACCCAAAAAAGGAAATCGCAAAAACAATAAAAATCACAAAGAATACCACATTGAGCACTACATTGGTAGAAATGGTATTTAAAATCTCTGGATCTAAGGAATCTAGTAAATGAAATGGTAAACTGAGTAGAATATAAATGGTAAAGATAAAGAACCCATACAATAATGCATTGACAAGTCCTTTTTGTCTATTCTTAGCTCCTTTGGTAAAAAAAGATACGGTAAGCGGAATCATAGGGAATACGCATGGGGTTAACAATGCGATCAATCCTCCTAGGAATCCTAGTATAAAAATCTTTATATAACTCTGATCCTTTACGGTTTCTTTAGGGAATTGCTCCCATCCTTTAATCCCCGCATTAAGCGCTTGGGATTGTTGTGTATCTGTACCTGTTAGCTTGGTGGCATCTCCTATATCTTCTGTAACCTGCCCTGATAGCGCTATGTCAAATGTGGTGATATCTGGTGCTAAGCATTTTTCATCATCGCAGAGTCCGTAATACACCTCAGCTTTAATGGTACTCACGGAAGGATCTAGTCGTTTGATTTGCTGTGTGAATGTTACTTTTTCTTCGAAGTATTTGATCTCCATCTCAAACACTTTATCATATTTCTGAATACCGTCAGGTTCTGTCGTAGCTCCGATGAGTTCAAAAGCTTTGGCTTCATTATAGAATGTAAACTCTGTGGCTGTAGGTGCTATTTCTTCGGTTTCTACCTCTTGCTGCGAATACAAGTGCCACCCTTTTTCTAAAGTAGCTTCAAAAGACAAGGTATATGCATCGGTCGCTGTTTCCTGTACCGCTACCTTCCATTGTATAGGATTGAATTCTTGTCCGAATGTGGTTATAGCAACTAATAGTGCTATTAGTATCAAAATACGCTTCTTCTGCTTCATCAAGTAATCGTTACTTTTAATAGTTGTTTTGTTCTAGGGGTAATTCTAAATCTATGGTCTGCTCTATAATTGATCACCCATACGATCGCATCACCTGCGCATAATACCCAAACGCGTTCTTTGGCTAGTAATGACAGCTTTTCATCTTTAAAAAATTTACTCAGCTTCTTTTTTCCATGCATCCCCAGCGGGTAAAAATAGTCGCCTTCTTTCCATTTTCTTACTACCAATGGATATTTTAACTTTTCTTTATCAACATAAATAGTCGTTAGGTTTTTGTCTCCCAATTGCTTTACAGCTTTTAATTTTAAAACGCCAAAAGGCACTAAGATCGTATCCTCGCCCTCTGGTAAGCTGTATGTACGATCATCTACTTTGGGTTTTAATGGACTGAGTAGTAAATCCGTTCTATCTTTTAGCAATCGGTGCGTAGCCGAAAATACTTGCTTTCCAGACTGTGCTTCTAATAACTGATACACATCATTCCAAGCAGTAAACCCATACTCTTTTAACAGAAAATAAAGATAGGTTTTTGGGTTTTGATACTGTATTAGTTTAGGAATTGGAATTTTAATAATGTCTAATTCCTGAAATTCAAACAACTCATCCCGTACACGTGCTACCTGATCTTGCACAAAGAGATTGACCTGTTTTACATGTGTTAAAGTAGTTTCAAAATTTTGTAAAAAACTAGGTGTGATGGTTTTTAACACTGGAATGACCTCGTGCCGCAACTTATTCCGCAGATACTTCGTACTTTTATTACTACTATCTTCTCTCCACTGGATGCCATGATCCTCTGCATAACTGCGTATTTGTGCTCTAGAAAAAGGTAATAATGGGCGTATATACGTAGCATTTACCTCTGGGATCCCTGCTAATCCTTCGATACCAGTACCCCTAGAAACATTGATCAAAAATGTCTCTAGATTATCATCGCTATGATGTGCTGTTAGTACATAATCATATCCATGTGTATGCACTACTTCCTGAAACCAATCATAGCGCAAGGCTCTGGCTGCCATCTGTATCGATACTTTTTCTGCAGCAGCATAGGCAGCTGTATCCATATGTTTTGTATGTATCGCACAACCTAATTGGATAGCCAATTCAGTAACGAACGCTTCATCGCCATCACTTTCTGCTGCTCGTAGATTAAAATTACAATGTGCCAATCCTATAGATACATCTAACTTGTGGCATAGTCTACTTAATACCACACTATCCAATCCACCACTACAGGCTATCAGTAATTTTCCGCGTTTCAAGAATGCGAATTGTTGTTCAATGTGTGTTTTAAATGCTGCAAACACTCTTTTAGGGACTTTTTTGAATTTCGTATTCCAAAGATACGATTTTGCTGCACTAGCACAACTATAACAGAAAACCAATTCATTTTATTGATTATCAATATTTTAACACAAAAAATCCATTTTTTTCGTACTTTTAGAAGACTAATCAAATCCTTAACGTATGAATAAGTCTACAAGTACCCCACGCAATACCATCAATTATCAAAAACTCAATTTCGATAAAAAAGTACTTTCTGTTGTATCTCATCTAAAGCCTTATGTGCAACACAGAATTGATCTAGCAGAACATAAAGGCATCATTCCTCGTAATATGTATTGCTCTGGAGGCATTATAGACGATGCCATTATACAATTATACACTACTCCAGCATTCGCCTTAGATACCAACTTACTTACTATAGAACTTAATCTATTTAGGATTGTAGATCAATTAATTGATGAGCTATGTACTTCCGAGCACTGGCATACATCGTGCATCAGTACCAATGATTGCTTACATCAAGAATTGCGCAAATTAGAGGAAAAATTCGCCTATACCGTAGATAATAGTGTAGTGATGAACGAAGAATTAAACGACATCTCGTATCATCAACAGACCGCTAAAAACAATTCCTATAGTATTAATGATTCAGAAAACACATTACTCAATATCGCTGCATCTCGCACAACGACCAAAGATGCTTCTCAACAGATTGATCATTTTAATCATTGGTTACCAGAAGAAACAACAAAAATCATTCACCTCTTTATTTTCGGAAAATTGAATTACAAAGAAATCGCTTATATAAAAGATATGAGTCCCGAAGCCGTAAAGGAGATCATACTTAGTGTTCGAAAAAAATTCCGCAAACACCTAACATAGTACCTACGCTATTTTCATTTTTTAAGCATGATCAATATGAGGGCGTTACCCAAGGGTCGGGCTATCCACTATATCTTTTTTGGTTTTTCAGAAAACCAAAAAAGGATGCCGCTGCTATCCCTAACGCATATAAAACCGCATGCCCAAAAGAATATCATATTCTTTTGGGCATGCGGTTTTATAAATTCTTAAGAAATTAACTATATTTTTTCTTCGAGTACCTCTCGCATGGCCTTAGCCTTTAGTAGGCATTCTTCATACTCCTTATCAGGATCTGATTTGGCAGTAATGGCGCTCCCTACAGTAAAGGAAACATACTCCTTTGCTTGATTGTACAAAATACTACGAATCACTACATTAAAATCAAAATCTCCTGTAGGCGTAAAATAGCCTACAGCACCACTATACAGTCCCCTTTTAGACACCTCTAATTCTTCAATGATTTGCATCGCAGAAATTTTAGGAGCTCCTGTCATACTTCCCATAGGAAATGTAGTTTTAAGTACCGCTACGGGAGTCGTATCAGCAGCCACCTCTGCAACTACTGTAGATATCATTTGGTGTACCTGTTTAAACGAATAAATCTTACATAACTCCTCTACTCGTACACTGCCTTTAGTGGCTGTTTTAGACAGATCATTGCGTACTAAATCTACGATCATTACATTCTCTGAGCGTTCTTTTGGATCCTTACTCAATGTGGTCTTCAAGGCAGTGTCTTGTGCTTCATCTACAGCCCGCTTAGCAGTTCCCTTTATGGGCTGTGATAGGATCTTAGTACCTTCTTTACGCAAATAACGCTCTGGTGATGCTGATAGTAAATAATGCGTCCCAAATCGCAAAAAAGTTGCAAAAGGAGGTGTAGAAATTTTATTTAGATGCACATACGTTTCCAAAGGAGCAATACAACTATTCGTAGCATAAAATTCCTGACAGAAGTTTGCTTCGTATATAGCCCCTCGTTGGATATAGCCTAGCATACGCTGTACTTTTTCTTTGTATGCATCTTTAGTCATCCTCAGACGCACTTTTACTTTTTCGCAGGGATCTTGTTGCTCTCGCATCTGTATGGTATCAGAAAAACGAGTAATACTCGTATAATCCTCCTCACATTCATCATCTACCATTCTCAGGTAGTGCATTTCTAGCTGATCTCCTTTTAAAAGCAATAATTTTTTAGGCTGAAAAAAAAACAATTCAGGAAATGCTACATGATCTGCATTTTCAGATACCAATCGTTCTGTATCATTTTTTAAATCATAGGATAAATAGCCAAACATCCAATCCTTGGTCTGTTCTTGATACTCCTGCAACGCATCAAAAGCACCATAATGATCTGTTTTGAGTACCGTAAATGCATCTACAGCCAGTAGTGCATCGTAACTTGTGTACTGCTGTGGATATTCATTAGAATCTAACCAAATGACCTCTTCGAATTGTTGAGACCACTGCAATAGCTTATTTTTAAAAGCAATAGGGTGATCGATTGTATATGTTTGTATGCTACGCACAGAAATTATTTAATTTGCTGAGCAAAAGTAGTTAGAACTTCTTGTAATCCCAATAATAAGCCAGCATCCGTGATCGTTTTTTCTTCCTGCGAAAAATTCGTGTAAAAAGAAGGTAGACTATAATCGGCTACAATTTCGCCACCGAATCTTGGCAGCACCTCTTTTGCATAGGTAAGTGCTCCCAATCCACCACGCTTGCCAGGTGAGGTACTAACTACTAATAGCTGTTTTTCTTCTAGAAATTTACGTTCCAATCGAGACAACCAGTCCATCGTATTCTTAAAAAAAGCACTCCAACTACCATTATGTTCATTGACTCCTATGATCAACGCATCGGCCTCCTGTATTTTTTGATACAATGCCCTTAGCATATCAGGAAAACCATTTATCTTTTCCTCATCCTCACTATACATAGGCACAGGATATGCCGTCAATCGTAGTACCTCTACACTTTCATCTTGGAATTGATTCGCTATACAACTCACCAATTCATGATGAATCGAAGTACTACTATTAGATCCTGCAAATGCTATTATTTTTTTCATCTATCTGTCTTATTATAACTATTATGTTGTATGCTATAAAATAATTTAAACTGTTTTGATTTCAGCGAACATTGCAAGATTTTCTGATCAAACAAAGTGATTTTTTTGTTGCATAGCAGCGCTCGAAAACTCAAAAATCACAAAATTTAGGGGCAAAAGATCGTTTTTATAGCAAATCGAAAAAAGTTTAAACCACTTCTATGAATTATATCGCACTGGTGTGCCTCCAAAAGTAACTAAAATCAAAAACAGTCACAAAATAAGACTACCTTTGCACTACCAAAGTAAGATCAAATTGACATTTAGAGATTTAAATTTAAGTACACAGCTCCTCAATGCATTAGACGATATGGAGTTTAGCGTGCCTACGGCGATACAAGAACAAGCATTTTCAGTAGTCATGTCTGGAAAAGATGTAGTAGGAATAGCGCAAACGGGAACAGGAAAAACCTATGCATACATGCTACCCATACTGCGTATGCTCAAATACTCTGTACAACAAAATCCCAGAGTATTGGTCTTAGTACCGACCAGAGAACTCGTAGTGCAAGTAGTGGACGAAATCCATAAACTATCCAGCTATATCAATGTACGCATAGCAGGTGTGTATGGAGGGACTAATATCAATACCCAAAAACAAGTCGTATCCCAAGGTTTAGACATCATCGTAGCGACGCCAGGTAGGTTATACGACTTAGCGGTAAGTAGAGCACTACAGCTCAAATCCATCCAAAAAGTAGTGATCGATGAAGTAGACGTTATGTTAGATTTAGGATTTAGACATCAATTGATCAATATCTTTGACATTTTACCCAAACAACGACAGAACATCATGTTCTCTGCTACCATGACAGATGATGTAGATCACATGATCAATGATACATTTACCAACCCTACACGCATCTCTGTAGCCAAAAGCGGAACTCCATTAGAGAACATACAACAATATGGATATAAAGTTCCTAATTTTTATACCAAGGTACACCTATTAGAAGCGTTATTAGCAGACGCAGACACTTTTCATAAAACATTAGTATTCGTAGGCTATAAAAAAATTGCAGATCGATTATTCGAAGCGTTAGAAGAACGTTTTAGAGACGAAGTCTGTATCATACATTCCAATAAGACGCAGAATTATAGACTAAGAAGTATCGAAGACTTTCGGAATGGTATACACCGAATCCTTATTGCCACCGATGTCATGGCCCGTGGATTGGATATAGAAAATGTAAGTCAAGTAATCAATTTAGACACTCCCGAATATCCCGAAAACTACATGCACCGTATCGGTAGAACAGGGCGTGCCGAGAAAAAAGGAGTTTCCTATGTGCTTACTACCGAAAAAGAGCAACCCTACCTAGAAGATATCGAACAGTTAATGGAAATGCGCATTGAGCAATTACCATTACCCGACACGGTAGAGATCTCTGATCAACTCACTCCAGAAGAACAACCCAAAATAAAGGAAATTTACAACCCACATAAACGTCCTAATGACGAAACTGTAGGCCCTGCTTTCCATGAAAAATCTACAAAAAATAAAAAAGTAAATCTCGGAGGAAAATACAAACGTGAGATCAAGAAAAAATATAAAAAGCCAAAAACTAAAGGTGATAAAACCTATAACCTAAAACATAAGAAGAAGAAAAAATAAAAAAACCACTGCTAATCAGCAGTGGTTTTTTCGTTTACATTAAGTTAGCCTATTTAGGGTATGTATGACAGAAATGTATCTGTAGTAAAAATAATGACGATAATTTTACTACCTCTTATAGATAAGTCACATTCCTAAAAAACTATTATTTATATATACTATTGACTTTAAAAAATAATTGCTGGTCGTAAAGGCCGTTCACAAACAATCAATTATCTATAATCCAAATATATACACATTTTAAATAGCATATTACTCCTATTTTATAAACGGTGTTATTTATTGTATAAATGGTAGTTCATATTGTATAAACGTCATTTTTAGCATATGAATTATACAAGTATCGTATTGCTTTTTTACTCATTTACATTTCATTTCTATACTAAAAATCCCAATTTTGTATACAGAATATCCATAGTATCATCACTACATACACTAATGTAGCACCTATCTTATCTTATTAATCATAAGACTCCTATAAAAAAACAAGTGTTTCTTTTTTTATTCTAAACAATTGCTTAGATTTGTATAATACTTACTAATAATGCCACGAAAAAAAGAATATCAAAAAGACGAAGTAACAGAAAAAGCCATGCAGCTATTTTGGAAAAATGGCATTTCTAATACCTCTATGCGTTTACTCGAAAAGCAAATGGGTATTAATCAGTTTTCAATTTATGCTTGTTTTGGAGATAAAAAAGGGCTTGCACTCGAAGCTATGAGATGCTATAAAGATAAAATCACCCAATCACTATTAGAACCACTACGCCAATCTACCGACGGAAAAGAAGCTATCAAAAAATACTGTGTTGATTTTTTAGGATTTTCTTCCTCTAATGGAATACACAAAGGGTGTTTCTTGACCAATACTATTGACGAATATGGTGCGGAAGTAGATGAATTATTAAAACAAGAAATGCTCGAATATGTAGACAATCTAAAAGAAGTATTGACCGAAAAAATCCATCAAGCTACATCCCATACATTAGATAATACGACAGTTGCACACTACGTCAATTACATATTTATCTCCTTACAAGGGTTATCCGTTTCTTCTCAATTTATGAAAAAACAAGAACTAATAAACTTTATCGATATGATGCTACAAAAAATATAATTTTTTTACCCCTATTTCTAAACAATCGCTAAGAAATTGATTCTCTTTAATTACATATATAACATATTCTAAAACAATTCATCATGAACAAATTATCAATGCAACTACACACCACCGAAAGCGCTTCTCCTACTTGCAGTACTATTTTAGAAAACGCACAAAAAGGATTAGGGTTCATCCCTAACATGTATGCAGGTATGGCCAATAATACTGCACTATTAGATGGCTATATCAATAGTTACAAATCTTTTAGAGAAAATTCTGGTTTTACGCCACAAGAGCAAGAAGTCATTTTTCTATCCATTGCTGTACAAAACGGATGCACCTACTGTGCAGCTGCACACAGTTTTGTAGCAGACAATATGTCTAATGTACCTACAGAAATTACAGATGCCATTAGAAATAGTACTCCTATTCCAGATGCAAAACTCAGTGCTTTAAGTACCTTTACACAACTGATGGTAGAAAAACGAGGCAACCCCAATCCAACCGATATTAGTACCTTTTTAGAAGCTGGTTTTACAGAAGAAAACGTACTAGGCATTATCGCAGGGATTGGTATCAAAACATTTAGCAATTACTTTAATCATGTATTTGACACACCACTAGACGATGTATTCAAAACTCGTAAGTGGGAGCCCGTAGCTGTTTAAATAGAGACTACACAAACATCATTTTATACCCAAAAGAAAATCATAGCTTTCAGACAGGCTATGATTTTCTTTCGTATTTGGGCGTTACCACAAGGGTCGGGCTATCCATTGTAATTCCTCGCTCCTCCTAAAGGTCGGCGCTGTGGGATTTCCATTACTATCCCTAACGCAGTAAAAAAACTACTAGTATTTTAGCATCTACTTCTTAATATCATGAGTTCAATTAGTGAGCCATACATACTCGTACTATTAACATAAAGCTTACATTAGCCATACATAAATTTAGTGACACCTATGAGATCCTACCAACAGACGACTACTTCCACTTCTAAAAAACCTAAAATCACCATTAGAAAGGCATTTACCACCATCATTTGGCCAAAACGAAATCTTGTCTTTTTAGGATTGTTACTCATTATTATCAATCGGATTTCTGGATTAATACTACCTTGGAAAAGCAAAAGCTTACTGGATGAAGTTGTTCCTAGCCGTGATGTATCACAGCTATATGAATTAGTGATCATCGTCAGTCTAGCGATCCTAGTACAGGCCAGTAGTTCTTTTCTACTGACTCGTATCCTCAGCGTACAAGCACAATACCTCATCGCACAATTACGTGCCGATGTACAGAAAAAAGTACTTTCATTACCAATCAGTTTTTTTGACAATACGAAATCAGGAGCCCTAGTCTCTAGAATCATGAACGATGTAGAAGGAGTACGTAATCTAATAGGTACAGGGTTAGTACAATTAATAGGAGGTATTTTTACGGCTGTAGTATCTGTCATTCTACTGATCCGTATTCATTTATGGATGACACTCTTTGTACTAATCCCCATTACCCTATTTGGATTCATAGCCCTAAAGGCATTTACCTATATTCGTCCCATTTTTAGAAACCGAGGAAAGATCAATGCCGAAGTTACAGGCAGACTTACAGAAACATTAGCAGGTATCAGAGTGATCAAAGGATTTGGAGCAGAAGAACAAGAACATCGTATTTTTGAAAAAGGGGTCGATAAGCTATTTAAGAATATCAAAAAAAGCCTTACAGCTACCGCCCTCATGACTAGCTCCGCCACCTTCCTCCTAGCAGGTATTGCTTCTACAGGTATTATGGGTATTGGCGGCTACTATATGATGCAGGGTACCATGACCGCAGGAGATTTTCTATCCTTTACGATGTATCTAGCATTTATGATTGCTCCCATCGTACAGATGAGCAATATCGGTAGCCAACTCACAGAAGCACTAGCAGGACTAGACCGAACAGAAGAGCTCATGAACACACCACCAGAAGCAGACCCTGAAAAAAGAACCGTACAACTCACCGAATTAAAAGGAGACATCCTATTCGATCAAGTATCTTTTGCCTACGAAGAAGATAAAGAAGTGCTACATGATATTAGTTTTAGAGCTGCCCCTGGCACTGTTACCGCATTAGTAGGAAGCTCTGGATCTGGAAAATCTACCATTGCAGGCTTAGCAGCATCCTTTCTAAACACAGCATCAGGCACCATTACGATTGATCAGCATGACATTAATACAGTAAATTTAAGTAGCTACCGAAATTATCTCGGAGTCGTACTACAAGATGAGTTTTTATTCGAAGGTACGATCCGAGAAAACATCCTGTTCCCTAAACCAAATGCCACTGAAACAGAATTGCTAGAAGCAGTAACAGCTGCCTATGTAAATGAATTTACCGACCAATTCGAAAAAGGTTTAGACACCCTTATTGGCGAACGAGGTGTTAAACTATCAGGAGGACAACGACAGCGAATCGCTATTGCCAGAGCATTAGTAGCCAATCCCAAAATCATCATCTTAGATGAAGCTACTTCTAATTTAGACACTGAAAGCGAAGCACTGATACAAAAAAGTCTCGATCAACTAATGAAAGGAAGAACCACTTTTGTCATTGCACATCGATTAAGTACGATCAAAAAAGCAGACCAGATATTAGTTATAGAGTCTGGTAGTATAAAAGAACAGGGAACACATGAGCAATTGATTGCTAAAAAAGGTAGGTATTTCGAATTATTCACTTACCAAGCTAAGATTTAACGTTTAGTTAACCTGATTTATGCTTTTTTTAATTCCACACATAACCTATTAAAAACAAACAACTTAAACTCCTCTTAATCGTTGTAGTTACTGTTTTACCTTACTTTTTATACTTAGTTAAATACTATTTACGAAAAACACTAGTTATCATCATTAGAATAAACAAAATAACATTTTAAACTCAAATCTTATGATGATCTCAAAAAAAATTCCTGTATATGCCTTAATGATGGCATCACTTACCATCTCAGTAACTAGTTGTGACTCTGATGATGATAACGGTACAGATGAAGTAGTAGAGACTCCTGTTTTAGAGCAAGGTCTTATCTCTTTAAGTGCTAGAAAAGTAGATTTTGGTAAAGTAGCTAAAACTACTGCACAAAAAAACGCGCCAGAAGAAAGTAGAATCGTTCTTACATTAACTAACAATTCAGACGAAACTCTAACTAGCCTTGACGCTGCTATCGAATTTCCTGGAAAAGCTAGTGTAGATCTTACCTTTTCGCCTGTAGCACCTGGTGACTCTATCGATGTACCTTTTACTTTTGCTGCTACCAATGTAGAGCCTGGTATGTATACTGGAAAAGCAACACTTACGCCTTCTATAGGAGACCCATTAGAAGTAGAATTAGTTGCTGAGGTAGTAGAAAACGATGCAGATACTACTAATAAAGCAATTTCTTTAAGCGCATATGAAGTAGACTTTGGTAAGGTATTACAAAGTACTACAAAGAAAAACGCTCCTACAGAAAGTAGAGTAGAACTTACATTAACTAATAATTCTAACGAAACATTAACGAGTCTTGGTTCTTCGATCGAATTCCAAGGGAGTGCAAAGGTAGCACTTACTTTTTCGCCTGTAGCACCTGGTGACTCTATTACAGTACCATTTACATATGCGCCAACAGGATTAGAGCCTGGTGTATACACTGGTAAAGCTACACTTACGCCTTCTATAGGAGATCCTATCGAAGTAGCATTAAAAGCTGAAGTAGTAGCAAACCCTGATAACAATAACAACAAAGCGATTTCTTTAAGTGCATACGAAGTAGACTTTGGTAAAGTATTACAAAGTACTACAAAGAAAAACGTTCCTACAGAAAGTAGAGTAGAACTTACATTAACTAATAATTCTAACGAAACATTAACGAGTCTTGGTTCTTCGATCGAATTCCAAGGGAGTGCAAAAGTAGCACTTACTTTTTCGCCTGTAGCTCCTGGTGACTCTATTACTGTACCGTTTACATATGCTCCTACAGGTTTAGAGCCTGGTGTATATACTGGTAAAGCTACACTTACGCCTTCTATAGGAGATCCTATCGAAGTAGCATTAAAAGCTGAGGTAGTAGCCAACTAATAATAAGATACCAATGCAAGCTATCATAACATAGCATCGCATATACGATACGACAAAACGAGGTTCAATCATCATAGTTGATGGTTGAACTTTTTTTTATGAACACTACTAACATTCTATCTCCCCTATGGTTCACTAGCATCGAGTAGCATACCATTTTTTTGCAGTACGATCAAAAAATACAAACACCTGATATACATATGCTAAAGTTTCTTAAAATATGTAGTCTTTTCTATACTGAGCCGACTCATTGAACAATAATGAGTCTGATATGATAGCTGCTCAGTGACGTAGTGTCTTGATCTCTTATCACATCCGACGCTAATCCAATTCCCCCATGCAATCATTCTTTAGTCGCTTCGTATTCTTACTCTTTTTTAGTGCTAGCATCGCACAATCTACAGCTGTAGACCAAGGATATACCTATTTCTTAGATTTGTTCCATACTACTGATGCAGCGCAACACCAACGCACACTAAAACAGATTGAGCGTTCTTGGCATCCTAGTTATGAGATTTTAGCTATCGAGTCTCTTTATTTTCTAAAACACCCTACTACTGGTTTACGATTGCTACAATTATTACAGCGTAAAACTAAAAAGCAGTATGCCTACGATTTTAATAAATGGTATGCCTATATCTGGAATAAGGATGCTACATATACCGATCACTATTTTAATTTCAAGGCGCTATTGCATCGGGCGATTGATCCTAAGTTCGGTATGTACTTTGCCCATAGAGCCCATCAATCTAGTATTCGATTGGATGAAGTACGGTGGGGCGGTGTCGTACAAGATGGTATTCCTCCCCTACGCAATCCGCAGATGGTCGCTAGTACCGAAGCTTCGTATCTAGACGAAGACGATATTGTATTCGGGATCGTAATCAATGGAGATGCTAGAGCATACCCTAAGCGTATTCTGGCATGGCATGAATTGTTTCTAGATACTGTAGGAGAAACTTCTGTAGCTGGTGTATACTGTACGTTATGCGGTACCATGATTGTCTATAACACTAGTAAGGATGGCGTACACTATCAATTGGGCACTAGTGGTTTTCTATACCGCTCTAATAAACTAATGTATGATCAAGAAACACAATCCCTATGGAATACGCTATGGGGAAAACCTGTAATCGGCCCTTTAGCCACCCAAGAGATCGAACTGGATTACATCAGTGTCGTAACGACTACTTGGGGTGCATGGAAGCAACTGCATCCTACGACTACTGTGCTATCCTTACAGACGGGCTATCGGCGAGATTATAGCGAGGGAAGTGCGTATAAAAGTTATTTTGCTACAGATCGGTTGATGTTTCCTGTACCTAAACAAGATCGAAGGTTAAAAAACAAACAAGAGGTCTTAGCGATTCGATGGCCATCAGAAACGAACCAAAATATCGCGATCTCTTCTAAATTTTTAGCCAAACACCCTATATATAGCACCCGCCTAGGAGAACATCAGATTACTGTGTTTACAGATACATCGGGGGCACACAGAGTATATCTTACGGGTACAACTATATTTACGTCGTACACCAATACGACTGCAATGGATCAGGCAGGCAATTCTTGGCATATATCCGAAGAAAAACTGACCAATCCGCTTACAGGGCAGCAATTACTACGATTGCCTACGCATAATGCTTTTTGGTTTGGGTATCAGGCTGCATTTCCAGAGGTTACGTTGATCAAATAATTGCTTTTATAGTGATAAAGAGATATCCATACCTATGTACGAAGCCCTTCGCTAGCGCGAGTGTCTCACTCGTGCCGTATTCGTTAATCGGTAAGCTTTGTAATATTCTGCTTGGGTCTAAAAAAACTGTACAAACCATTAGTACTGCTTATGATAAAGAATGTTTTGCGTTAGGGATAGCAGTGGAAATCCCACAGCGCCGACCTTTAGGAGGTGCGAGGAATTGGAACGGATAGCCCGACCCTTGTGGTAACGCCCAAAATATAATAAATATACTCTAGCACAGTCCTTGTATTAATCGAATTGAATGGCTATATGCTGCGCTTTGGCACTATCCCACGCTATAGGTATCTGCAATTGATTCGTAGTTGCATCCCATGTATAGGGTACTTGCTGCTCATTCATAGTGAGTTGTGTAGGTTGTTGCTGCACCTCATGAATAATGAATGTAATGCTACGCGTTGTCTGCATGTATTTTTTGCCTGTAGTAGCCTCGAAATCAAATACCAAATGATGCTGGTTGTACGTACTTCTGAATTTGAGTAACTCATAAGCCCCTGTCGCATATGCATCGGGGGTACGACCATCATCATCGTATAATTGCCCTGTACTTTCTGTAACCAAGGGGTCGTGATAGTAATGTAGGTCTAGCGTATGGGTGGTATAGCGTTCGGTATGTTGTATCGGGGCAATCATAGGGATGAAAGCACCGCCTTTGACAAATAGGGGAATGTGATCTGCTTCCGTTGGAATCGTATGATACCTACCTCCTGCATATACTGTATCTGTATAAAAATCATACCAATGTGTTTTGGCTGGAAAATACATCTTTTGCTGCTCTACGCCTGCTGCTGTGATGGGTGAAACCAAAAACGCATCGCCCCAAGTATAGGTATCTGATAGGGTATGCAATGCAGTTTGGGTCGTATCTGTAAAAAACAACGGACGCATCAGTGGCATGCCTGTCTGATGGTTTTCGAAAGCTAAGGTGTAGTTATAGGGGAGCATTCGGTATCGAAGTTCAATGCTTTGTTTGGCTAATGCCTTGGTTTTGGCATCATGGAATACAGGTTCTGGGGCAATATGCTCCTGTCCGTGAGGTCTGTAAATGGGCTGAAAAACACCGTATTGTAGCCAACGTGTGTATAGCTCAGGGTCGAAAGTATCTCCACCTGCAAAACCACCTAGATCAGAGTGCATATAGCCCAATCCTTGCATCCCCATAGCCAGTGTTATTTCGGTTTGGGATTGCAGGCCTCCCCAACTCCTATTGACATCGCCAGACCACGGTATCATCCCAAAACGTTGTGAACCCGAATAGCCTGCTCGCATGAGTATAAATGGGCGCTGCGTTGGAAAATCCTTTCGGTATCCCTCATAGACCAATCGCGCCCAATCGTGTCCATAAATATTATGCACCTCATCGGCAGTACCTGTGGCATGTACCAATCCTGTAGGGTGTACTTCGGGTTCTCCTAGATCTCCCCACCATCCTGCTACGTTATAGGACTGCGTGTAGTGCTTATAAATGTCCCAAAACCATTTTTTACCTTTGGGATTATAGATGTCGATCAGCCCTGTATTGCCAAAATAAAAGTCATACTGATAGGGATTGCCTTCTGTATCTTTTGCCAATACATCCTGCTGTACTGCTTCTTCCCAACGATCTGAGGTGGATAATACAAAGGGTTCTGTAATTAAAACCGTTTTGATGCCTTGTTTTCTGAAATCATTGATCATTTGCTTAGGATTCGGAAAAGAGTCTTTCTGAAATGCTAGGTTGCCCATGTGTCCTTTGATGTCTTTGCCAAACCAATAAATATCTAGGATCACGGCATCTAACGGAATGCTATCTGCTTTAAATCGCTGTATTGTTTGGGCTGTCTCCGCTGCTGAATGATACCCAAATCGACTGGCAAAGTTGCCCAATGCCCATCGTGGGGGCATCGGTTGCTTGCCTGTAAGCGTCGTATACTGATCCATCAGTGTCTCCCATGTACTGCCTGCGATGACTTGGTAGGTTTTTCTACCACTGATCGTCTCATATTGCAGTGTATTGTCTCCCTTACTATCGATATCCAAAAACCCTATCGGCACATTGTCGAAATGTACTGCATACCGCTTAGAAGATAGTATCAGCGGCATGGTATAATTCATTAATGGTGCCGATGTTTCATATCCATAATGTGCCTTATTATACAATTGTAATCGGTGTCCTCTGCGATTCATCCCTACCACTCTAGCGCCTGCTCCATAGATCACCTCTTCCGTATCGAGCGCAAAATCTAATACTTCTGTACTATCCGTGGCGATATACCCTTTGTTTTCGGCTATTAATGGCTGATCTTTATAATAGTACGAAATCTGAAATGGTGTTTTGGTGATCTGTACACGAATCCCTTCTGTACTGTATACTAGTGTACTATCTGTTTCTACTAACTGTGTTTCTACAGCTGTGGGTTTGAGTACTACGGCATGCGAAGTAGCTGTATAGGTCTCGCCAGTAGGGATAAAAGAAGTTTCTACGATATGCGAATTATAGGGTTGGATTCTATATACTCCGTTGGGTCTGGGGATTTGAATACATCCATCTATCATATAGGTATCTTGATTGCTTACCCAACTGTCTGTTATCGAATTGCATGAGAGTACACACAGCATACTTGTGCCAATGAGTACAAATAATTTAAGAGAATGCATAGTATATATGATTTTGTGATCGCTAAGAGGCTTAGATCGTACGGAGCCACCAAAGCAATCTGTAATATATAGAATGTACTGTTAAAAAAAGCACTCAAACGTTATAGTGTTAACAAAAAGTCCCCTCTTTTATTTAGCAAAAGGGGTAGAAAAATGTTGCTACTGTCGAGACATGAAACCTATTCATAAACTAGCTAACTATTCGCTAAACTTTTTTTCAACTACTACAAACATTCACATAATATACACACGATACTTTTGATGTAATTAACTTCAAAAAATATTTCACACATGAACAAGCATCCACATTCATTTTTATGGCGGTTATGCATCAGCTGCTGTATCGCGATAGGGTACTGTAGTACGACCGCTGCACAACAAGTTGGGATTCCCTCTACATTCGACCTCCCTACAGACAGGTATTATGGTACTAAAACCTATGCCAAGGGTATTGGTAAATCCTTCTTTAATTTTGGTGATGTACTCGTCTCTAGAGCCGTATTACCTGCTGCTAGTTTTGCAGAGGGGCCTACTTCTGGGCAATATATTGGCAGAGACACCATTAATGGGCAATCCCTACCCTTTGTAAACCAGCAACCGATTCAAGGATTCTCTTCCATTGTAAATAATTACGATAGCACCTTTACAGTATTGTCTGATAATGGATTCGGGAGTATCGAGAACTCCGCAGATTACCACTTGCGATTATATATCATTCGTCCACGTTTTAAATCCATCTTTGGCGGAGGAAGTGGTACGATAGATGTGCTCAACTATATCGAACTCAAAGATCCGAACCATCAGATTCCATTCGCTATCACCAATCATTTTTCTACCGATAGAGTTCTTACTGGTGCTGATTTCGATATAGAATCTATACAACGTACGGCCAATGGAGATTTCTGGATTGGTGATGAATTTGGTCCTTTCTTACTGCATTTTGATAAAAATGGTGTATTACTCGCTCCACCATATGCATTACCCGATTTCGAAACTCCGAGCCAAGAATTACGCTCTCCACAAAACCCGTATTCAGAAGAAGCCAGTGCCATTCGCATCATGAATGCCATGCGTGCCCATGCTGCCACTTATGGTAGCCCCGCCCCTGTCATGTCGCCATGGCACGTCATGCTAGATGACCAAGATACTACCAGTGTGGTAGGTAGTAGAAGCAATCCACCTGTAGGGTTACAAACTGCTTCTAGCGAGTTATTTGACATTACTTCCTTGAACAAAGCAGGGCATCCTGTGGTCGTATACACGGTGAATGATTTTCCGACCATGCAACGATTGCTCAAACTAGGGGTGCAAGGGATCATTACTGATCGTCCTGATCTATTACGTACTGCTGTAGAAGAATTTGATGGCGATCAAGATGGAAAGTCGGATTACATAGATGCAGATGGATTGATCGATGGTCATTTATTTGATGCACAAGGACACCGAGGCGCCAGAAGCTTAAGACCCGAAAACACCATTCCTTCGATGGAAGCGGCTCTAGATGCCTTAATGCCTACCTTAGAAACAGATTGCGGTATCACATTAGATGGCATTGCTGTACTAGACCATGATCCGCATATCGAAGCTGCCAAAACTCGCAAAGCAGATGGTACTCCTTATGAATTTGCAGATGAGGTATTGGTCAAAGATCTTACACTCGCTACGATACAACAAACATTTATTGCCGATAAAATACTAGCGGGTCGCCCTGCACAAACCAATGAGCGTGCCCTATCGCCTGTAGCAGTCGCTTTTGCATCGCAACGACAGTGGATAGATCCTTATATCATGCCATCGCTACAACAGGTATTTGATTTTGTAGCATTCTATATAGCATACTATAAAAATGGACAAGGTGCTACCCATCCAGAAGCTAGTAAACGATGGAAAAATGCTGCAAAAGTACGGTACAATATCGAAACTAAAACCAATCCAAGAACCGATACGGATGCGCGTGGCGATGTTTTTGCCGATAGAACGGTCGATCCTGCTACCTTTACTACTGTGATTGCCAATACGATTATTGCCAATGGCTTAGAAAACCGTGCCGATATACAAAGTTTCGATTTTAGAACATTGCTCATTGCTCACAAGCAGTATCCTGCCATCAGAACGGTTTGTTTATTTGGGGATTTCCCTAAAGTAGGCGCTGCAGGAGATGGTACGAATCTACAAGACATGAATGGGCAAAATACGCCTTGGCTAGCAGGTATGTATTGGCCCTACCGTAGTACACAACTATCCAATCCATTTAAGGTACGTAAGAGTGGTGGATTCGAAGGAATGGCAATCACTCCTAACCAGCAAACCCTACTCCCACTATTAGAAAAACCACTGGCTACAAGTACTAATGGAAATCTATTGCTACATGAATTCGATATTGCTAGTGCTTCCTATACAGGTACACAATACGAATACCCTATCGATGCGCGTGCAACTGCTATTGGCGATTTTATACTATTCAACAACCGAAGAGGTGTAGTTATTGAGCGCGATGGTTCTCAGGGAGATCTCAATGGATTCAAAGCGATTTATGAGGTAGCTATCGACAGTACGCAAAAAACCATTGCCAAACGCCCGAATCTAGACCTCCTAAATATCCGAGACATCAGAAGAATTTCTACACCAGGCCTTTCGGGAGATGTGGGAATCGGTAGAAAGTTTGCTTTCCCATTCGTTACTATAGAAAGTGTGGTCGTTTTTAATCCATTCTTAGTAGGTGTATTAAATGATAATAATTACCCGTTTAGTATCGGGAGGCATGTAGGTACAGACCTGCCTGATGACAATGAATTTATTTTAGTATGGCTAAACGAACCACTAGGACGCCCATGGTATACCGATAGCAAAACAGCCTCTGTCCTACCTACCGATTTCAAAGCGTATCCAAATACCTTTACGGATCTCGTAACTTTCTCGTTTACCAAAACACCTGTTACGTCTGCTCTAATTACGATCTATGATCGCATGGGCAATCAGGTGTGTACTTTAGCTCCTGAAACACTGACCGATTCGAAATTGGAATATGTATGGGATGGCACCGCTAGTAATGGACAAACACTAGCCTCGGGCATCTATATTGCCATTGCCGAAATCAATGGCACTTTTATCAAAAAGAAACTCATAAAAAGGTAAATCGCTTTTTTACCAGGTACTAAAAACTCGCTTCTGATCATGTAGTATGTATATATGGTCAGAAGCGTTGTTTTTTTTGGGCGTACCCACAAAGGGTCGGGCTATCCGTTCCAATTCCTCGCCCCTCCTAAAGGTCGGTACTGCGGGATTTCCACTGCTATCCCTAACGCAAAGAAACAGTTACCAATACGTATATTATGTACAATGATATGTATTGAGGGATTAAAATACTTTCATAGCCTAAAGATTGGCATTACATCTAAGGGGTTGATGCAAATTTGTAACTTATACCCACTACATAATTGTTACAGCAACCAACACAGACGAAAACCAAAACGGCAATATATAAAGAAAAAGAACCTGTCACATAACTGCAACAGGTTCATATCTTAATGATTTTCTTAAGTATCGGTAAGTAAGAGTTACAAACTCGAACTACTAACTAGCCATAGACTATAACCCAGTAGAGTTAGAGGCACAAACTAAAAGAGCCGTTTACTAGATTATTTTTTGTTTATTTCTATCCATTTCAATACTGAAGGCCAAATCTCTTTCGCTGAATTTCTGCTCATAATAATTCTACTGTGATTATAATTTTCTAAATTTCCATTATTGGTAGAATATACTTTAAATACATTATCGGGGTTATTAAATAATTTTAAAAACATTTGGCATCCTATACTAGGAGCTATGAATGTATCTCCTTCTGCACATATTGAATATATAGGAACTTTTACGTTTATCAAATTAATTTTATAATCAAACGTTTTGTCTGTATTGTAAAATTTATTTTGCAAATTCCAATCAAACCACTCCTGCATTGTATAGTAAGTTTCGTTATGAGGTCCTAGACGTATTATTTTTGCTGGTATATAACCGATTAAAAATGTTAAATATTTACTCAATAGAATTTTGATTTTATTTTTTCTTGTAGTGGCAGCTCCAAATGCTTGGCAAGCAAACATTGTAATACTATTTATTTTACGATTATAAGTAATATTTTTAACTAAAAACATAGATAATACAATCCCTCCTCCACTATGCGTGATACAATGGAGAGATTTTAACTTTAAATCTTCAAATAAATAGTTAAATACTCTATTTAAATCATGTAAGGCAATTGTTTCAAAGTTAAATCTAGTTTTAGTTGACGAACTCTTCCCATGATTTCTCCATTCCATAATATAACAACAATACCCTTGTATTGCAAAATAATTTGCAATACCTAAACAAATTTTTCGATTAGAAAATGTTCCGTGAGTGAGAAAAATATTATCTACAGTCAATAGCGTCCTAAACGTTTCAAAAAGAGAAAGGGAAATTTGTTCCTCAAAGTTACCTTTGTGGTGCAACACAAAA
>CANMMM010000009.1 GCA_947498935.1 uncultured Aquimarina sp.
TATTTTTATATGTAGTTATAGTATGTATATCTGTAAGGCGACAATTTGTACTTTTAGAATCCGTAAAAACATGATTTACAGTGCTTTTTTGTTGGGGACTTTTAGCCGAAATAACAGCTGTTTTTGGACTTGTTAACCCCTTTATACACATGATTTTTGGGTTTATTAACAACTCGTAATTTGCCTTCGTACCATGAAACACCTTCCTAGTAATCACCCCTGTTTCCACCAATCTTTTGATGTGACGTTGGATTGTACGAGTACATTGATGTGTGCGTTTTGCTAATTGTTTGTTGTTTGTAGTCAAAAGAGGAATGGTATGCACCGTGATAGGTGTCTTTTTGTGATGTTTGCTCAGAAATGCGCTGTAAATGCGTAAAATTTCTCGCATGGTAAGACACATAGGGGTACGAATCCTATCTTTTAAATCGATACACTGACGGTTATGATGAACAACATAGCTGTCCAGTGCTTTGAATGAATCAGAATAACTAATAAGCATGACAAATGGTAGTTAGTGCATGAATGATCAGTACATTAAAAAAAGACCAATCATGATTATGAAATTAGTTGTGCTTTGCTATTAGGATCGAGCGGTATGTAGAGTACAGGAAGTTGAACTTTACTTACCTTAGATTGTTGTCGCTTTTGCTCTTTGCGTAGCGCCTTTGTCAATGTTGCTGTAGAGATTGATGTTTCCAATTTGAATGATGATTTGATTGATGATGTATACAAGCTGTTATTTGTTGAAATGCATAGCCTACATGCATCGCTTTACTACACTTTAGCTTGTATACAATTTAATTCTTGTGTACATTTGTAGTCATTACTCGCGTTACACGCGTGTAACGCGTTGCTTATATAGCACAAAAGACTACGATTATACTAAATATTACGGTAAAACCGTAATTTGAAGTAAATCTATATAATTTTGAGTACACTTGTATATTTTTGACACGTTTTTATGCGGACATAAACATATAAGCCTCTCAATTAAAGCATATTGCATTTAATAAAATTTACAAGTAAAAAAATATGGACAGCAAAAAAGATGTTCACATCCGTAATAATAAGTTCATCATGGCAGTTAACGCCATCTTAAAAGGAGAAAGAGATTCTAAAGATGTGGTATACAGAAATGATTCTGTTATTAGTAATATTTTATACAAAGATAATAGAGGTTTTGTATCAAGTATTCGTGCAGGTACTAGAGGTGTTCCTTATAATACAATGGTAAAATTTGCAGAGTATTTTGGCATTCCTAAAGAATACTTCGAAACAATGGAGGCTGTATGGACATACAAAGGAGTGTGTACAAGCACGCAAGCAGTCAATATACAAAGGATCAATCTTAAGAAGAAACAAACCTATGACAAACCAGAAGCAGGAAGCTTCACAATTGATCCTAGTGTACCAACTCATTTGTCTTTAGATAAAGAATTACAACATTACAAGACTACGATCAATGCATTAGCAGAGACACTTACTCCAAAACAACAATCTATGATTATAGCTCCTTTACAAGACATTATATACAGTTTGATTATAGAGCGTGAAAAAAGTAATGATGCATTGAACCACACAGAGAAAGAATTAGCAAGTGCAAGGCAAACCATTGAACAAGTCACAAAGGAATTAGATGATGCTAAGGATGCTGTAATTACTGCCAAAAATGAAACAATTGTAGTTCTTAAAAAATGTTTAGAGCGTCAATTGAATGATTGATAAGTAGTAAAGAAGCATGAGTCTAAAAAAGATGTTCCAATTGGAACATCTTTTTTTGTATATTAGCATCACTATAACGAAAAAGTATAATCTAGATCAAAAAAAATGAATCAAACAAACAATACTGTTGATTTCGAAGAAATGAATCGTTTGCTGTCTATTAAGGGGTATGCGCTGAATCATGTCGAAGGAATCACACGAAAGATGGTGCATTCTTGGACCAAGAATGACCTAATTGTAGAGAACAGAAAACAATCTACCAAAGGGGCTGTGTATTATTTTGATGCTATTGAACTTTTATGGCTTAGCGTGATCAATGAAATGAGGCAGTACGGCATCCCTATTAAGAAAATAAAGATTTGTCGAGAAGGGGTCTTCGGAACCTTGGTGAAAGACCAACAACAAAACAGCTATCCTGCCTTCAACTTTTATATCATACACGCACTTATATATAAAGTACCTGTGTATTTAGTCTTTGCAGACCATGAAGGTTTTTACATTGTAGATGATCAGCAGCTCTTTTCAAAAATAAGGGAAGGCGCAATACACAGCGGAGCTTTCTTTTTGCTTAATAAGCATATTGAAAACGTATTCCCAATGTTAGCGGAAGAAATGGATTTTAATGAATTATCAGGGTTGACTGAAAAGGAAATCATAGCATTACAAATCATCAGAAAACAAACCTACACATATATTAAGATCACCAAAAAAGATAACGAAATCGAAATGATAGAAGGTGTGGAGCGTGTAGGTAAGCTAGAAAGATCAAAGCAAATAACAGAACTCCTTAAGCTGGGGGAGTACCAAAAGATTGAGATCAAGCAATCGAACGGGAAAATCGCCTCTGCTTACAGAACTACACGTTATAGAACTCCACGAAAATAAGTGTGATTAAAAAAAAGTAATGACCGCTAAAAGTCAAGCATATTTACAACCACTGTTTTGACTGTCAAGAAAAACAGAGAAGCAGTTATGTTTAATCTAATGTCAAACAAAAAAAACAATCAAAGTACAAGCAAATTTACTCCATTGTCGGAGTTGTGTAAACTGTTAAAAGTAAAAGGAATTAAAACAGCTCAACTCTGGTGTGAAAAAAATAACGTGCCAATTCGTGTGATTGGTAACAAGCCTTGCGCCAATACTTTTTTTATTGAACTCGAATTCGAAAGAGAAGTAATAGCACATTTAAAAGATAAGTATCCAGAGCAATGGGAAGATTTATACAGGTGTTATCTAGATAATGATAGATACTCTTTTATTGCATTAACTACCGATGATAATACAAAGCAATCAATTTCTAGTAGAAGATTCTCTAGGACACGTCCTCAATCTGAATTGACAAAAAAATTTGCAGCAAGCTAAAACATTAAAACGAGTATTAATTAAAATTACAACTATATGAAACGTAAAAAATTGCCTAAAAAAAAGCACAAGGGCATGATGATTTACTGCAATCAATGTGATCGTAATTTTTCATGGACGTCAAAGGAAGTTGACGGTAAAAAAACACAACCTATTTGTAAAAAAAGTGAGAAACCTTTTTCTTCATGTAACTATCCAGAGAAACATGTTTTTAAAATATCAGTGCATATACCTAACACCAAAAAAGGTACAAAAACAAAATTATTGAGTGCTAACAGTTATGATGAAGCAGTGTTAGAAGGTATAGAATTTCGAAATGATTTTTTGAATGAAATCACACAGGTGCATCAATTTGATTCAAGGAATCAGAATCGACTGGTGTATCTATTTGATGCGCAGATAGCCTATGCTGACTTCTATCAAGATATTGGTGTGCCAAAGCATCTGAAAAAAAACAAAAAAGATACAACAAGCATGTTAAGAGCATTGACGCTGTTTAATGAAGCTATGGAGAAGAATGGTGTCAACAAACGAATTATGCGCTGCGATAAAATAGCTGATGTGCATGTTGGGCACTTTCATGATTACATCGAACATTACGCCCCTGATACGTACAATCGACTTATGAATGCTTGTAAATCGTTTTTTAAATGGGCGGTCAGTTATTATAAATTAAAGGTAGAGAACCCTTTTGACAAAGTGACTAGAAAAACAACCGTCTATAATAAAGAAACGATTAACAAAGAGGAATTCGAGGCACTTCTTGCTACACTTAATCGCGAAAATGGAAAAATAAAAGAACTCTCTAAGACAGGAAAACGAATTCGAAAAAACATGTATCGTCCGTATCTGAGATCAGCTTTTTTGCTGGCTTTGCATACTGGAGGAAGACGAGAAGAGGTTGTTAATTTACGCTGGAACATGATAAAAACAGATGTAAAACAAAACCCATATTACATTGAAGTTTCTAACTTAAAAGTAGAACGGTCTAAAAAGACAAAAGGGACAGGAGCTGAAAAAAACGTAGCTCCAAAGATAATACCTATAACAAAAAGCTTGCTGCAGATTTTAAATGAGCTGGGGTATGAAGAAAAGAAAAATTCAAATGACTTTATTATTAATCCTGAGCGAGATGAGAAAAGTACAGATTGGATGATGTCCATATTATCCAGAAGCTTTACTCATTTCTTTAAATTGTTAGATTCGGATAGAGTTTTAAACTTTAAATGTCTTAGAAAAACGTATCTAACCTATCTTGATCAAGCGGTAAAAGAAGACACTAAATCGCTATCTTCACACGCCGATCAAGAAGTGTTAAAAAAGCACTATATCGATGAAAAAGTTATTTCAACAGCTGTTACCTCACTTGAGATATTCGGCTAAAAAGGGTCTCAAATATGAAAAAACCCTGCTGTGAAACCCTGCTGTGCGCCAAAATAGAGCAAAAACACAGTAACTTTCTTAAAACCAAACAAATACACAAAGAGTTGATAATGAAAACCGTAGACGCCAAAAAACGAAAAAGAGCGTCTCCACGCTCTTTTTCTTCACACAAATCATCTTAATTTTTAGGGGCTTATTCTAAAATTAAAACTCACTTTTATAAAACTTTTTCATCACAGATGAAAAACAATTATTTTTCACATGGTAAAGATACCTCTTTTTCGGAAACTTGCAAATTTTTTGTGTATTTAATCTAAAAAAATATACTTTTTAACATAATGAAGTGTTTTTTTTGTTTAAAAAGAAAGAAAAATATTACATTTTAAATATTGGTATAAAAAAAGCTTCAATGAATATTGAAGCTTTAGCAATATTGCGGTCTGGACGGGACTCGAACCCGCGACCCCCTGCGTGACAGGCAGGTATTCTAACCAGCTGAACTACCAGACCAGTGCGTATTGCGGGTGCAAATATACACTTCATTTTAGTTTCTGCAAATTTTTTTCACTTTTTTATTGCTAAATATTTAGAAACATAGCGGAGAGTTAGGTTTTAAAGCAGTTGCAGGTTTATGTAATAGATTTTCTATTATATGCAATAGGTCGGACAGCGTAGATTTTAGTAAATTTTCTTAAGAAAGATGTATTTGTTGTACGAGACTCTTGGTTATCTAATGGGGTATAATAAAAAGGATGCCTATAAGACATCCTTTTCCCCTCACTCATCAAATCCTTAATTAAGGCACCAAATTGATAATCGCATTGGTGTTTACTGTATATATTGTTTTTCCTAATGTATGTTTTGTAGTAGCTGCTACTGTATGTGTGTTGGCTACATTGAAATTATTTTGTGTAACCAATGTAGTGTAATAGTCAGATTTAGTGTATGTGCTAGATGTGTTGTTATTTTTGATTTGGATGTCAAATCCCCCTGTAGCTACCAATAGTGTATAGAAGTCAGCTTTACTATGCTGAATTTGCTTTATATCTGTTTTGTTTGCAGAAGAAGTAGTATGTGTTTCTTGTGCTTGCAACGTAAAAAATGTAGAAAAAAAGATTGCTATAAGGGTAATAGTTTTCATAATATTGGGGCTTATATGATTACTAGTTTATTTGTAACAAATTTAAAGTGAATTAGTTAGCGGAAAAAGCTTTTTTTAAGTTTTTGGACAAAGTGGTTTTTAATCACGTTGAACTACACAGAAAATAGGGTAAAACCGTAGTTTTTTTAGCTATTTTTTTGAGTTATTGCTTATTTTTTAAGGTTTTTTAGTAAGTTTTCGTAATGAAATTACTTGTTTTGTAGGGGGATTGATAAGTTTTTGTTTAGATATAAGTGTTGTTATTTGTTGAATGCTACGTAAAGCTTGTGTTCGATCTGTACAAAGATGGATCAAAAAAAGCCTCTCCATTTTCAGGAAAAGCTTCTCATTGGTTTATTACTAAACCACCTACGCAATGTACGTAGGACAACACAACTTTGTTTATTGCAAAAAAAAGCTTCAATGAATATTGAAGCTTTAGCAATATTGCGGTCTGGACGGGACTCGAACCCGCGACCCCCTGCGTGACAGGCAGGTATTCTAACCAGCTGAACTACCAGACCAGTGCGTATTGCGGGTGCAAATATAATGTCTGTTTTGTATCTAAACAAACTTTTTTTGTTTTTTTTTGAACTTTAATCAGATGCTATTGCCTAAAATTTTTGTCTTTCAATAAGATAGGTGGTGAGTATGTGGTCAAAATTCTGAGCAATATCAGCGGCTACATATTTGATTTTATATCGAGAACATTGCATTTTTAACTCATGAAAATAAGAGCGTATAGCTTGTTGGTAATTTTCCTTAATGGTATCCGCATATAGATTTACAGAAGTTGCTGTTTCTACATCTTCAAAACGAGTAGGGGTGTTGTCGAAATTAAAATCTATTTCTGTAGCGCTATCAAAGGTGTGGAATAGCACTACTTCATGTTTGTTGTATTTTAAGTGTCGTAAGGCTTCAAATAACTGATCGGATTGTGTGCTAGCTTGTAGCATATCTGTAAATAAGAAAATAAGCGATCTGCGATGTATCTTTTCTGCTATTTGGTGTAGATAGGTGTAGGTGTCTGTGGGTGTGTTTTTAGGAGGGTTGGTAACAATGCTGCTAAGCTTGTGTAGTAGCATTTGATGGTGGCGTTCGCTCCCCTTTTCTGGGGTATAATATTCGTAATGGTCGCTATAGATGCTAAGTCCTATGGCGTCTCTTTGTTTTTTTAGAATTTGCATAAGGCAGGCGGTGGCTAAAGCAGCAAAACTAACTTTATTGAGGCTGCCGATTCGATGTTCCCTGTCTAATGGGTAATGCATGGAGGAAGAGTTATCTATAATGATATGGCATCTAAGATTGGTTTCTTCTTCGTAGCGTTTGGTAAAGAGTTTGTCTGTTTTGGCATATAATTTCCAATCGATATGTTTCGTGCTTTCCCCAGGGTTGTACACTTTATGTTCAGCAAATTCTGCCGAAAACCCATGAAAAGGACTTTTGTGCATGCCAGAAATAAACCCTTCTACTACTTGTTTGGCTAATAGCTCTATATTGGTAAAACCTCCTGTTTGGTTGATTTCTTGTTGTATGTTCATGGCATGTATCCTTATATCGTTTGCAATACTATATAGTTGCAGATGAAGCATTGGTGCAGCCCCATCACACTTTTAGTTGTTGTATTATAGGTAATCAAGCAACAAGATACGCATTTATGCCCAAAAAAAAGAGGTGCTGACAAGCTGTCAACCCTCTTTTATATGGTGTCGAATTGATGTCTTAGATCAATGAATCTAGTGCTTCTGCATATACATTTTTTGGAGAAACACCAACTTGTCTACCTACTACTTCTCCGTTTTGGAATACAAGTACAGTAGGAATATTTCTTACTCCATATTTAGCAGCAAACTCTTGGTTAGCATCTACGTCTACTTTACCTACTACGGCTTTGCCTTCGTATTCTTCGCTAATTTGCTCTATGATAGGGCCTACCATTCTACAAGGTCCACACCAAGCTGCCCAAAAATCTACTAAAACTGGTTTTTCACTTTTTAATACTACTTCATCAAATGTAGCGTCTGTTATTTCTAATGCCATAGTTGTTTATTTATTTTGTTCTTTCGTTTTTTACTTTAATTACACAAACTTAGTCAATAATTCTGCCAAAGCTTACAAGGATAAGATTTGTTTTGTTTATGTGTACATCGAGTTAATTGATACCTTGTAGTGGTTTTTTAGTACGATGCCTAAAAACAAGATGCAGTGGCTTTTGAATATGACAGGTAAGTTGTAGAAGATCATTAATTTAATTTATAATATACGGAATCATTTTCTAATGCTCGTAGTAAATCTGGAGATATATTGATTTTTTGTGTTCTACTAGGCATATGTAGTTTTAGTTTTTCTGCCATTTCGAATACCACAAAGTTCAGTGTATGGTCTCCTGAGTGTTCTGTAAGTAATTCTTTTAAGAAATTAATGCGGTGGTCAGATAGCTCGTTAATGTCTAGTTGTATAGTTAGTTTTCGGGCATAGGTATCCATGACATCGTGTAGCAGTTGAAAACTGTTAAACTGTATCCTAGGATCCCCTTTTTTCCCAGTATCTTTATTGATCCATCCTTCTCTTATAAATGCTTTGGTGTATACAAAGGTGCTTTGTACTAAGTAGGGGCGGTGTTTTAGGTAGTCCTCTCCAAAGATTCTAAATTCATAAGCAGTATTGTAATCTTCTATGGTAAATGAGGCCCAGCCTTTTCCGTTTTTGGAAGTACGATGTTCTACACTGGTGATCACGCCCCCAAATGCGATTTCTCTATTCAGGTTGTTTTCGAGATCGGTAAAATTAAGCAGTGTACCATTGCAGAAATATTTCATTTCATACGAGAAATCATCTAAGGGGTGTCCTGATAAATAGATCCCTACCACTTCTTTTTCTCTGGCTAGTTTTTCCATCGTACCCCATTCTTCACATGGGGGAACTACGGGTTCTGGTATTTGTACTTCACTAGATTCTCCAAATAAACTTACTTGCGATGAGTTTTCATTTTCTTGGTATTTGGCACCATATTTCATGGCTTTTTCTAAGAAAGTGACATTGTCTATATCTTTATGGAAATATTGACCGCGATGGGTGTCGATAAAAGAGTCGAACCCTCCAGCAAGTGCCAGACTTTCGAATGCTTTTTTGTTAGCGGCGCGTAGGTCAATACGCTTTGCCATATCGAATATAGAGCGATAAGGAGCTTCTTTTCGGTTTTCTACAATCGTGGCTACGGCACCAGTACCTACTCCTTTAATAGCTCCCATACCGAATCGAATTGCACCTTCTTTGTTTACAGAGAATTTGCGGTAGGATTCATTTACATCTGGGCCTAATACATCGAGTTTCATCCGCTTACATTCTTCCATGAAAAAAGTGACCTGTTTGATGTCATTCATGTTGTTAGAGAGCACGGCAGCCATGTATTCTGCAGGGTAGTGTGCTTTAAGGTAGGCTGTTTGGTAGGCAATCCAAGCATAGCATGTAGAGTGAGATTTGTTAAAAGCGTAGGCTGCAAATGCTTCCCAGTCTTTCCATATTTTCTCTAATTTATCTTCGGCATGGCCTTTGGCAGATGCTTGGGAGATAAATTTAGGTTTCATTTTGTCCAGTACTGCTTTCTGTTTTTTACCCATCGCTTTACGCAGTACATCGGCTTCACCTTTGGTAAAATCCGCTAGTTTTTGAGACAGGAGCATAACTTGCTCTTGGTATACCGTAATCCCGTAGGTTTCTTTAAGGTATTCTTCGCAGGCTTCTAAGTCATAGATAATTTCTTCAGTACCATGTTTTCGGTTAATAAAACTAGGGATGTATTCTAGTGGGCCCGGACGGTACAAGGCATTCATGGCGATAAGGTCTGCAAAAACAGTGGGTTTTAGTTCCTTCATGTATTTCTGCATCCCAGGGGATTCGTATTGGAACACCCCTACAGTTTCTCCGCGCTGGAACAGGGCATAGGTCTCTTCGTCATCTAATGGAAAGTTCTCGGGGTCTAATTCGACGCCGTGTTTGGCTTTTACGATTTTTACGGTATCCTTAATCAGGGTCAGTGTTTTCAGACCCAAGAAATCCATTTTTAGGAGACCTGCACTTTCTACCACCGAGTTATCGAATTGGGTACAGTACATGTCGGAGTCCTTGGCTAAGGCTACGGGTACGAATTTGGTAATATCATCTGGTGTAATAATGACACCACAGGCGTGGATTCCAGTATTTCGTACAGATCCTTCTAGCACTCGTGCTTGGTTCAGGGTTTCTGCTTCTAGATCGGTACCTTCAGCAATACCGAGTAACTCCTGAATCTTTTCGAGTTCATCGCTTCGGAATTTTTTCTTGAGTACAGCTTCCTCAACACCAAATATTTTGCCGAGTTTAGACATGTTAGGAATCAGCTTAGCGATTCGGTCTGCATCACCAAGCGGTAAGTCTAGTACACGGGCGGTATCTCGGATCGATGATTTGGCGGCCATAGTACCATACGTAATGATTTGTGCTACTTGATTGGCGCCATATTTTTCGATTACATAGTCCATTACGCGGCTTCGTCCTTCATCATCAAAGTCGATATCGATATCAGGCATACTTACACGATCTGGATTTAGGAATCTCTCAAAAAGGAGGTCATACTTAATAGGATCTAGGTTGGTAATCCAAAGGCAATAGGCTACTGCAGAACCAGCGGCAGAACCCCGCCCAGGACCTACGGATACATCCATTTCTCTAGCAGCTCGGATAAAGTCTTCTACAATAAGGAAGTAACCAGGGTATCCTGTTTTTTCGATTACTTTGAGCTCAAAATCCAATCGTTCGTCGATTTTAGGAGTGATCTCTCCGTAGCGTATCTTAGCACCTCTATAGGTGATGTGTCGTAAGTAAGCGTTTTCTCCGCGTTTTCCACCATCAATATTGTCTTCTTCGGATTGGAACTCCTCTGGGATGTCGAATGCAGGTAAGAGTACATCTCTGGCGAGTACAAATGGTGCGATTTTATCTACAATTTCTTGGATGTTGATAATGGCTTCAGGGATGTCTTTAAACAAGTCTTTCATTTCTTCAGAAGACTTAAAGTAGTATTCCTGGTTCGGTAGCCCATATCGGTAGCCTCTTCCTCTTCCTATAGGAGTCGCTTGTTTTTCACCGTCTTTAACGCATAATAAAATATCATGGGCGTTGGCATCTTCTTTTTCGCAATAATAGGTGTTATTGGTAGCAACAATTTTGATGTTGTGTTTTTTCGCCAGACTTAGGAGTACTTGATTGACTCTGTTTTCGTCCTCTTGGTTATGGCGCATGATTTCGATATACAGATCATCGCCGAACTCTTCGTGCCACCACAGCAGCGCTTCTTCTGCTTGTTTTTCTCCTACGTTTAGTACCTTGCTAGGAACTTCTCCATAGAGGTTTCCTGTCAGTACAATGATGTCTTCTTTGTACTGTTTGATAATTTCTTTATCGATTCTAGGGATGTAGTAAAAACCATCTACAAACCCTGTAGATGACATTTTCGCTAGGTTATGATAGCCGTTTTTATTTTTGGCCAATAATACGATCTGGTACCCATTGTCTTTTCTGGTTTTGTCGGTATGGTTTTCACAGACAAAGAATTCGCAACCTACAATAGGTTTTAGTGGTACACCAGTAGGGGTTTCTCCTTTTTCGATGGCTTCGGCATTGGCAGCCTCTACGCTTTTGTTGTGATTGGTCACTGCAGATACAAAATGGAAAGCACCCATCATGTTGGCATGGTCTGTCATGGCTACCGCATTCATTTTGTGTTTTCCTGCTATTTTTACCAAATCAGGGATGCTGGTGGTGGACTGTAGTACAGAGAACTGCGTATGGTTGTGTAAGTGTGCAAAATTAACACCATCTAGCGCAGCAATATTGTCTTTGAGTTCTTGCTGTGATAGATCGGCGCCTCCTTGCTGCTGTGCTTTTTGTATTTTTTGCGAAGCACTTTTAAGGTTGATATGCTGCAACCCGATCACTTCTATAGGCTGCGGGTTGGCTTCGTTAAAATTCTGGAAGTAATCAGGTAGTACGTCTAATTCTTCTGCGGTAAAAATACGCTTACGAATCAGCTCTAAGAAACATCGGGTAGTGGCTTCTACATCGGCGGTAGCATTATGCGCTTCGCCAAAAGCAGTACCGAATAAGTGCTGGTGTAATTCTGTAAGTGTGGGTAACTTAAATTTACCACCTCGACCTCCAGGAATTTGACAAAGTGCTGCGGTAGTTTCTGTACAGGTATCCAGTACGGGGAGTTCTTGTAAGTTGTTTGCGACTCCGAGTCTATAGAATTCAGCACCCATAATGTTTACATCGAATCCTACATTCTGCCCTACTACAAATTTGGTTTTAGCTAGGGCATGATTAAATTTTTCTAATACATCGCTGAGACTGATTCCGTCTTGTGCAGCGAGTTCAGTGGATATACCATGTATTTTTTCGGCATCATAGGGGATGTTAAACCCATCTGGCTGTACCAAGTAGTCTTGATGCTCAATGCAATTTCCCATTTCGTCATGGAGTTGCCATGCGATCTGAATACATCTTGGCCAGTTGTCTGAATCGCTGATAGGGGCATCCCATCGTTTGGGAAGTCCAGTCGTTTCGGTATCAAAAATTAAATACATAGTTCTTTTGTAATTCGAGAAGGGTACTACTTGTGTAGTCTATGAAGTGGTTTAAACTTTTTTCAATTTGCTATAAAACCGATCTTTTGCACTCAAATTTTGCAATTTTTGAGTTCCGTAGCGCTGCTATGCAACTAAAAAATCACTGTATTTGATCACAAAATCTTCGATTTTCGCTGAAATCAAAAAAGTTTAAACCACTTCTATAGCAATTTTCAAAATTAATGAAAACAACTGCTAGATGTCAGAAAAGTTATTCAGAATTATTAACGATGGAGTGGAAGAATAAAAAAAAGCGTTCATCTGGGGGTGGATGAACACTTTTTAAAAATCAAATTATAGTTGAGTTAAAATGTATCAATATCCAAAATCAAACTGACCATCAGTAATGACTACCCCTGATCGGGTAGTGAACTCAAAAGAGCCACTGATGCATTTGGTTTCTTGATTGTGTTCTATAATAGTGAGGGTGCCTTCTCTGGCAGCCGATTTTACGTTATTAAAAGAGCAAGAGGCATTGTAATCACCAGCACCTTCTAGCTTGTATTGTCCTGGGGTAGATGTTATAGCAAATATGATCTCGATACCATGATTGCCATCTGTAGCAGTAATACGTATGGCAGGGTAGGGCGGTTTGATTCCAAAAGGTACCGCTGTATGAGTGGTGGTAGTGATAGCAAATCCATCTACAGTAGCTGTTAGAGAGGCGTTGAGTAAACAAGGGTTTGCCTCGGATACCACTTCATTGGCAATTGGCACATAGTTTTCTATAGGTAGTCGGTAAAACCAACCGTCTCTAAAATGCATCATCGATCCGTCTGCATCTTGTAGGTCATTAAAAAAAAACTGACCTGTTATCTCATTATTGTATACCTCGGATATAACTACTTTACCATCGCTAAGATCGTTAGTCGAAGCAAATTTTTTGTTATTTTTTTGAAACGTCACATCGCTAATTGTTTGTTTAGAAAATTGATACGTGCCTACATCTGGGGCTACTGTGGTAAAACTCATAGTTTGGTCTCCGTTTGTGCCAGTAATTACCAGTTTGCCATCTGGATATAAGATGGCTCGTTTGGATGCCGAACGAAACAATTCGCCGTCAACCATGGCTTGTAATCCTGGGTTGTTTACTTCTATATCGGTAGTGCAGGCGCTAAGTAATACAATGCATATACATGCGAGTAGGGTAGTTCTTCTTTTCATACATTGAGGTTATGTAAGAAAAAGTATTGGGGCTTTCTCTTGTTGTTTGACTAGATTCAATTTACAAAAACAAAAATACTGTTAAAATCGGTATAAAACAACTTTTTTAGTAAAAAAATAACGATGAAATGCATTTTTAAAATGATGAAGTGTGTTAAATAAAAGGTTTTTTGGGTATTCAGTAAGTTTTTTCAATACGTAGGCTGTTTGTGGTAAAATGGTTGTTTTATAAGGGTATTATTGATTGTTGAGCGAGTTTAGGTACTGTAGTAGTGCTTTTTTGGTAGAAAAGTTGTATTTTTGCGCCTTTAAAATTATAATCGGGGTCGAGAACCCACAAAATTAATTCATATGCCTGTTAAAATTAGATTACAGAGACACGGTAAAAAAGGGAAGCCTTTTTATTGGATCGTAGCAGCAGATGCTAGATCAAAAAGAGATGGTCGTTACTTAGAAAAACTAGGAACGTACAATCCTAATACGAACCCTGCTACTGTAGATTTAGATGTAGATGGTGCTGTTAAGTGGTTGCAGAATGGTGCACAGCCTACAGATACCGCAAAAAATCTTTTGTCTAACAAAGGAGCATTGCTTAAAAATCACTTGGCGGGTGGTGTAAAGAAAGGTGCTTTAACAGCTGAGCAAGCAGAAGAAAAATTCAATGCTTGGTTACAAGAAAAAGAAGCTGCTATCGGTGCGACTAAAGATACGCTAGCAAAAGCGAAAGCACACGAAAAAGCAAAAGCATTGGCTGCTGAAAAAGAAGTAAATGCAAAGCGTGAAGCTGAAGCAGCAGCTGCAAAAGCAGAGGAAGAAGCTGCAAAAGTAGCGGCTGAAGCAGAAGCTACTGCAACAGAAGAAGCTAGCAACGAAGAAGAATAAATAGTTGCCTTACTCACGATGAAGAAAGAAGAATGCTTCTATCTAGGAAAAATCGTAAGCAAGTTCAGTTTTAAGGGAGAAGTATTGATTAAACTCGATACGGATGATCCCCAAAGTTATGTAGGAATGGAATCAGTTTTTGTGGAATACAACAAAAATCTGGTTCCATTTTTTATTGAAAAAAGTAGCCTACATAAAAGTGACTTGCTACGTGTAAAATTTGAAGACGTAGATACGGAAGAAGATGCAGAGGATATGATGAAAACAGACCTCTATCTTCCGCTATCCTTATTACCCGTATTAGAAGGGGATCAATTCTATTATCACGAGGTAATAGGATTTACGATTATGGATCGAGACTTTGGGGCAGTAGGTACGATCACTGGTATTAATGATAGTACTGCACAAGCATTGTTCGAGATTGATAGAGATGGAACAGAAATCCTGATTCCTATGAATGATGAATTTATAGAAAAAGTAGATAGGGCTACCAAAACGATTCGGGTGCATACGCCCGAAGGGTTAATTGCCCTATATATAGAAGATACTTAATGGCAGCTCCATTTCGATTCAAACAATTTACGGTAGCGCAAGACCGATGTGCTATGAAAATAGGTACAGATGGTGTGCTCTTAGGGGCGTGGACGCCTGTAGCAGCTACTATAGATTCGATTTTAGATATAGGCGCAGGTACTGGAGTGATCGCACTGATGCTAGCCCAGCGCACACATGCCCAAGTAATCGATGCTGTAGAGATCGATAGCGATGCGTATGAGCAGGCGGTAGACAATTTCGAGGCTTCGGATTGGGGCGATCGTTTATTTTGTTATCACGCTTCTTTTCAGGAGTTTTTTCAGGAAATGGATGAAACCTATGAGCTATTGATTACCAATCCTCCTTTTTATACAGAGGATTATAAAGCAGCAGATACGCATAGGGCTACGGCTAGGTTTGAAGATGCATTGCCGTTTGAACATTTGTTGGTAGGAGCGGTTCAGCTATTGGCTGAAAATGGAAAATTAGCCATGATCATCCCATATAAAGAAGAGGAAGCAGTGATCGGACTGGCAGCGCGTGTAGGTTTATATCCAGAAAAAATAACGCGTGTCCGGGGGCATGCTACAGCAGCGATCAAAAGAAGTTTGCTCTTATTTGGGCGAGCAGAAACACCCTGTGTGTCGGATGAACTGATCATCGAAATAGCACGACATCAATATACAGACGCGTATATCCAATTAACCAAAGCGTATTATTTAGATATGTAATGCCGTAGACTAGCAGCAATAGCTAGCGAATGATAGGATACAACGAAAAGGTGTTTGAGAAATCAAACACCTTTTCGTTATTAAACAAGCAAATCCACTGGCATACTATGGTTGTTGTTTTGTTGGGGCAAAAGGGACACTACTAGTATGCCATGGTTTGTGATTTATTGGGTAATCCAATTGCCATCGGCATCGCAGTATACCTCCATAGCTTCGCCATCTTCTTTGGTTAGCTCTAATTTAAATGCCGAAGCATCTTCTTTGGCAGCAGCTTTGCTAATGGTAGCACCTTTAAAATCTTTGGCTACAGCATCCAATACAGCTTGTGGTAGGTTTTCAGTGGCTAATTCTATATATTCCTCCTGCAGTGTTACTGCTGCTATATCATGGTCTTGGGCTGCTTGAGCCTGTACAGATTGTGCTTGAAACATAAGACCTAATGCGATTGCTGGTACTATAAATAATTTTTTCATCTTGCTTTTTTTTAGATTAATTCTTTTCTGTACTACATAGAGGAATAATTATGCCGTTTACGGGTGTATAGTGATTTAAAGGATGTAATGTGTTGTAATACAATTAATTGAATATGTTTTGGATGACGAGGCTATAGTGGGGATAGGATGTGTAATGTGTAGAAAATCAAAAATAAGTGCGGAATTCTTACACAAATAAGTGCTACTAGTACTACAGGATGACTAGAGGGGATACGGACTTTTTTTTGCGGAACACGGAATTGCGTCAGGGATAGGAGTGGAAATCCCACAGCTCGACCTTAGGAGAGCGAGGAATTGCAGCGGATAGCCCGACCGATAGGGGACGCCCAGAGCAGTAGAAATACAGAATAAGTTGCAAAAGAATGATTATTTTATGAACTTTAAAGAAAAATCCTTGTGCACTAGTGGTTCATAAAGCTATACATACTTATAGTCACTAGCACATTATTTAAAACCCGATCCGTATGAAGCCCGATATGTTCGAAGCACCTGATTATTACAATATAGATGAGTTACTCACTGAGGAGCATAAACTGGTCAGAGATGCTGCGAGGAGTTGGGTAAAACGCGAGGTGTCTCCGATTATAGAGACACATGCACAGCAAGCTACCTTTCCTACTTCCATTATCCAGGGATTAGCGGGCATTGGTGCGTTTGGTCCTTACATTCCACCCGAATACGGTGGGGCAGGACTGGATCAGATCAGTTACGGACTGATCATGCAAGAGATCGAAAGAGGAGACTCAGGGGTGCGATCTACCGCCTCTGTACAATCCTCATTAGTCATGTATCCCATCTGGAAATATGGCAGCGAAGCACAACGAAAAAAATACCTGCCCAAGCTAGCATCGGGCGAGTATATGGGCTGTTTCGGACTTACAGAACCCGACCATGGCTCTAATCCAGCGGGGATGACTACACATTTTAAGGATGCAGGAGATCATTACCTACTCAATGGCGCTAAATTATGGATCTCTAATGCCCCCTTTGCCCAGATCGCAGTGGTGTGGGCTAAGGATGAGTCCGGCAGAATACACGGACTGATCGTAGAGCGGGGTATGGAAGGATTTTCTACCCCAGAAACACATAATAAGTGGTCGCTACGCGCCTCTGCCACAGGAGAGTTGATTTTTGATAATGTAAAAGTACCCAAAGATCATATACTACCTGGCAGAAGTGGGCTAGGCGCACCACTCTCTTGTCTAGATTCGGCACGTTACGGAATTGCGTGGGGAGCGATCGGCGCGGCAATGGACTGTTACGACACCGCCTTGCGCTATGCCAAAGAGCGGATACAGTTTGATAAACCCATCGCAGGAACGCAATTACAGCAAAAAAAATTAGCAGAAATGATTACCGAGATCACCAAAGCGCAGTTACTCGCATGGCGATTAGGCGTGCTACGGGATCAGGGAAAAGCGACATCTGCCCAAATATCCATGGCCAAACGCAATAATGTAGCGATGGCGATTACCATCGCCAGAGAAGCCAGACAGGTACTAGGCGGAATGGGCATCACAGGCGAGTATAGCATCATGCGACATATGATGAATCTAGAAAGCGTGATTACCTATGAGGGTACGCACGATATCCATCTATTAATCACAGGAATGGATATCACAGGCATTGCCGCATTTAAGTAAGAGGAGTATCATTAGAACCTATATATTTTGGAAATATTTGGACATAGAGGCGCCGCAGGACTAGTGGCCGAAAATACCATAGCGTCTATACATCGGGCGCTGGCACACTCGGTAGCAGGTATAGAGATCGATGTGCATCGCTGTAAATCAGGCGAAATCGTGGTATTGCACGATGATACATTGGATCGTACCACGAATGCTACAGGTCATGTGGCAGACTACACCCTACAAGAGCTCAATACCTTTCACACCCCAGAGGGCTATGGCATTCCTACCCTTTTCGAGGTGCTGACAGTGATTGATGCCCAATGCAAGCTAAATATAGAGCTCAAAGGTGCCGCTACGGCATTACCCACCGTTTCTTTATTAGACAGCTACATCGCCACCTCTCGATGGACGGCCGATGATTTTATCATATCTAGTTTTGATCATGCACAATTGGCCTTATTACAGCGTAGCACCACTCGCTATCGCATCGGCGTACTTACCGAAGCAGCACCGCTAGCGTGCATCGACACCGCCCGTGCCTTAGACGCCTACTCCGTACATCCGTCTATCGAACAGCTATCCGCGCAGGACGTCACTACATTGCAGTCTCAGGGGTATAAGGTATATGTATGGACGGTCAATGATCCTGTGCTCATGCAGCAATCAAAACAGTGGAATGTTGATGGAATCATTACCGATTTTCCTAATTTCGCACCATGAACTATGACTTAATCATTGTAGGCGGTGGCGCAGCAGGTTTTTTTACAGCCGTAAACGTAGCCGCACTAGCGCCCTCCATGCAGATAGCGATCTTAGAAAGAGGCAAAGAAGTATTGTCTAAAGTACGAATCTCAGGAGGCGGTAGGTGTAATGTCACCCATGCCGAATTTATCCCCAAAGCGCTGACCAAGTACTATCCCAGAGGCGAAAAAGAACTCATAGGCCCCTTTCATACCTTTATGACAGGCGATGTCATGGAGTGGTTCGAGCAGCGAGGCGTAGCCTTAAAGATCGAAGAAGACGGTCGCGTATTCCCAGTATCCGATAGCTCACAAACCATTATAGACTGCTTCCTCTCAGAAGCCCAAAGACTCGGTATTACCGTGCTTACCAGTCATGTCGTACAGCAGTTCCAGCAGCACGACCAGCAATGGCAGGTAACCACCAATCAGGGAGTGTTTACCGCCCCGAAACTCATGATCGCCACCGGTAGCAACCCTAAGATATGGAAACACCTGCGTACCCTACAGCACGATATCGTCGCAGCAGTCCCCTCGTTATTTACCTTTAATATACAAGACCATAGGATCAAAGACCTGCCCGGCGTAGTGGCCGAAGCCCGCGTACGAGTAGTAGACACCAAGCTAGTTGCAGAAGGCCCGCTACTGATTACACACTGGGGGATGAGTGGTCCTGCGATTCTAAAACTATCCGCTTGGGGAGCCGTAGCCTTACATGCAGTAAACTATGATTTCGAGATTTCCGTCAATTGGTTGCTCGATGCCACAGTAGACACCGTGGTTGCCGATTTACAAAATACCAAGGACAGTGCCGCAAAACAGCAAGTCACTACCTATGCGCAGTTTGGACTTCCCAAGCGATTGTGGCGTAGTCTAGTCGCCAGTGCAGGCATCCAGGCCACAGACCGATGGGCAGCAATTCCTAAATCAAAACTACGAACCCTCGCCCAGCAGTTGGTAGACAGTCGATTTAGCGTGCAGGGCAAAAGCACGTTCAAAGACGAGTTCGTCACCGCAGGAGGCGTGGCACTAAAGGAGGTACATTTTAAAACCTTTGAGAGCAAAAAACACCAACACCTCTACTTTGCAGGAGAAGTACTAAACATCGATGCCATCACAGGCGGTTTTAATTTCCAAAACGCATGGACCGGTGCCTATATCGCAGCACAGGCCATTGTAGATGCATAAGTAGTAGGTTTCTTTTTTTAGTATGTGGGCGTTACCTCCTCCTAAGGTCGGAGGTCGGGCTATCCGCTATATCTTTTTTGGTTTTTTAAAAGGAAACCAAAAAAGGATGCCGCTCCTATCCCTAACGCAAAGCATCCATATAGCGATCGGAGTATCCACAATAGATCATAAAATATGTTAAAAATATCTAAAAAAGGGGTAACATTTTCCCTAAAAATGACACTCATTAGAAATAGGATAAACCATTGATCCAAAATATTGTATACTTTTATACCAGTTATTAGGTATTGCCCCTATACACGATACACGGTATTACGCACAAAACACACCATCACATGAGCATCATCGCTAAACTATATGCAGACGGGCAAGTATTTAATGTACTGAGCTGCGAGCATGGATTCAAACAAGTCACAGACCCCACCGGCAGACCCTTTGCCAAACCCTATCATGTGGGATTGGTAGCTAAAATCGAATGCACCAAAAACCTTTATTTTTTCGAAAAAGCCATTCACCCCACTGATCAAATCTCGGAGGTCATTCTAGAGTACTCGCACAGCTTCCTATCGCAGCGCCCCCGAAAAATCCGATTTCTAGACTGTCATGTGACCATCATTCACACGCATTTCAAAGCCAAAGGTCCCAATTCCTTTACAGAAACCATCTGCATTAGAGCAGCAGCAATAGAAGAATCGCACTCCGCTGCTAAATACAGTACCTATAGGCAGGTTACCCCCTTTGCCTCAGATACCACACCACTGACCATCACAGAAACCCCAGAAACTGTGATCACTAATATCGCTTGGCAGCACCCAGAAACCGCAGAAAATAACTGTACCGAAATCCAGTACACACAGCAAGTAGGCCTGACAGCGCAGATCGATCATCCTAGTGGCAGTACCGCCACCATCACTATAGAAAAAGAAGACGGCACCGAATTCGAAAGCGGCAAAAAACAACTCACCTTTACAGAAACCATCACAGAAGATGGACAAGTAGCCATAGCCCCTTTTGAGATCAAAGAAGCATGGGAAACATCTAAAACAGCAGACATCGATACCCTGATTGCACGGGTATCCCATAACGGAGTACAGCGACGCAGCACTGCCTTACAGATTGTACCCCTACCCAAGGTAATCGTAGATTTTAGACCCGAAAAAAACTATACAGGTACCTACGGCTTCGATTACATGCGGCATAAAACCCAAAAGAAAGACCACATAACCTATCAGGACATTCTGGGTACTAACGCTACCGTACGAAATACCAAAACCGGAAAAATCTCCAATCGATTTACCAAATACCCAAACAATACCAAGTATAACGATCTAAAAGACAACCAGTATACCACGACCACCTTTCCGTGGTACAAAGACGCCAAGGGCAATCCCGTACCCTATATACAAAGTTGGCTCACGCTCTATCCCCAACAAAAAGTACAGCTCAGCCTACAAATAGACACCATAGAGAATCCCAAAAAGCTCCCCCTGACCTTGGAGTATGATAAGACGCTCTTTAAACTCAGTACCGATACCATTCCGGCACAATCCAAAGGAAAAAAACGACTCCACGATTACCTTACGCTCGAATGCCTTCAGGAGTTTGACACCGATCAGCAGATCCAAGTACTGCATGGCAAACGACCACTGGGAGCGCTCATGATCCTAAAAAATAGCAAACAACACCGGTATACATTAGATGTGGTTTTTGTTGCTGTTAAAACTCAATTGATTCAAGGTAAGAAGCCCAAAGTAAAAACTACTGGCGAGCGACTTTTTTTAGAAAAATACCTGAAACAAGGTTTAATATCCCCAAAAGTCGTTGAAGAAAATTTGGATTTAACCACAGACACCACTTTTAACAGTCGATTCTCGGGTACAGGGCAGGGATATATCGATAACAGAACGGGACTTCATGCCTACCTAAATCAGCAGATGCCTGCCAAGTATAAAAACTACCTAAAAATCTATTTTATCCCAGATAAATGTCCTGTGTTGGATAAAAATGGCGTCCCAATCGCTAGAATCAATGGGCAAGCCATGGCGATCGGATCGGATGCTGTAGTGGTTTTTCTAGGCCATAATAAATCGACTACGACGCACGAGGCATTGCATGCCTTGGGGCTTCGACATACCTTTGATAAAAAAGCGACCTATGGCTATAAAAAAGGAGAAACCTATAACATTATGGACTACTCCCACGAACCAAAATACGGACGTAAAAAACGAATCCTAACCTGGCTATGGCAGTGGAAAGCCCTATGGAAAAATAATCTTGTAACACCCGAATAATATGAAAAAAATAATAGTAATAGTTATCGTAACCCTATGCACTGCCTGTAGTGCGCAAAAAACCAACCCAATGAGAACATTTGATATTGAAGTTTTTAATGAAAATAAAAATCATCTAGATGAATATGATTTTAATCTAGAAGGAGGGATCAAAGTAAGTCAACGAAAAGATATAGATGAATATTATGAAACAATTCAAAGCGACAATTCATACTTTCAAACGATTAATCGTTACTATTTGAATGGTAAGTTAAAAGCAACAGTAAAAGATTTTCCTAATAATTTTTTTCATGGGACTTATAAAGAATATGACGAAGAGGGCAATTTGATCAAAGAAACAGATTATGACAAGGAATTTGAGTTTACATGGGAGCAGCTATTAAAGCTATTGGAGGAACGCAATGTAGACATTAGGGATGCAGATAATACTACCATCAGAAAACAAAATGGCAATTGGCGGTTCGATTATATTCAAGACATCTATATATACGATGTGATCATCCATGGAAAGACGGGAGAAGTGCTACAAGATGCAAAAAATGTTTTTCAAGAAGGGTCTTAGGACAGCAGTACAGCAGTTATTGGAGAAGGAAATCACTACAGAAACACCATTAGATAACACCGAGTTAGTATGAAAAAATTAATAGTCATAGTAGTTACAGTTCTATGTACTGCCTGTAGTGCGCAAAAAACCAACCCAATGAAAACATTTGATATAGATATATTTAATAAGAATAAAAATCAATCTAATAGGACTATTGACACTTTAAAAAATGGTACTATCATAGAAAGAAGAGAATCCATTAATTTTTATGAAGAATTCATAAAAGAAAAAGAATCGTTTTTTGAAAAATATAGTAGATTTTATAAAAATGGGAAGTTACAGCTAGAAGGACAATTTTTGTATAATGACTTTCAGAAAGGTATTTGGAGGGAATATGATAAAGAGGGTAATCTGATTGAGGAAACAGATTATGACAAGGAATTTGAGTTTACATGGGAGCGGCTATTAAAGTTATTAGCGGAACGAAATGTAGACATTAGGGATGTAAATAATACGACCATCAGAAAACAAAATGGCAATTGGCGGTTCGATTATATTCAAGACATCTATATATACGATGTCATCATTCATGGAAAAACAGGAGAAGTGCTACAAGATGCAAAAAATGTTTTCCAAGAAGGGTCTTAGGACAGCAGTACAGCAGTTATTGGAGAAGCAAATCACTACAGAAACACCATTAGATAACACCGAGCTAGTATGAAAAAATTAATAGCCATAGTAGTTACAGTTCTATGTACTGCCTGTAGTGCGCAAAAAACTGAGCCAAGAAAGGTGTTTGATATAGAAGTGTTTCATAAGAATAAGGTAAATAATGAATATAATTTTATTTTAGAGGATGGCACTACAGTAAGACAAATAGAATGGAAAGATGAGTATGATGAAATTAGATATAACAATAAATCTTATTTTGAAATTTATACTTCTTATTACAAAAATGGGAATCTGAAAATGTTTGTAGAAAGATTTCCTAACAGATTTGTTAAATACATAAAAGAATATGACGAAGAGGGTAATTTAATCAAAGAAACAGATTATGACAAGGAATTTGAGTTTACATGGGAGCAGCTATTAAAGATATTGGAGGAACGCAATGTAGACATTAGGGATGTAAATAATACCACCATCAGAAAACAAAATGGCAATTGGCGGTTCGATTATATTCAAGACATCTATATATACGATGTGATCATCCACGGAAAAACAGGTAAAGTGCTACAAGATGCAAAAAATGTTTTCCAAGAAGGGTCTTAGGACAGCAGTACAGCAGTCATTGGAGAAGAAAATCACTACAGAAACACCATTAGATAACACCGAGCTAGTATGAAAAAATTAATAGCCATAGTAGTCGCAATCCTCTGCACTGCCTGTAGCGTCCAAAAAACTCAGCCAAGAAAGGTGTTTGATATAAAAACATTTGACAAAAATAAAAATTACCTCAATCGGTTTACAGATACTCTTGAAAACGGGATCATTATTGAACAAAGGGAACGAAGGGAAGAATATTATGAAGTGATTAAATCTAGAGAAAAATATTTTCAAGAGATCAATAGATATTATAAAAATGGAAAACTAAAGTTAAATGGACTTTATTTTGACAGTAATTTTAAAAAGGGTATTTGGCGAGAATATGACGAAGAGGGAAATCTGATTGAGGAAACAGATTATGACAAGGAATTTGAGTTTACATGGGAGCAGCTATTAAAAATATTTGAGGAGCGAAATGTAGACATTAGGGATGCAGATAATACTACCATCAGAAAACAAAATGGCAATTGGCGGTTCGATTATATTCAAGACATCTATATATACGATGTCATCATCCACGGTAAAACAGGTAAAGTGCTACAAGATGCAAAAAATGTTTTCCAAGAAGGGTCTTAGGACAGCAGTACAGCAGTTATCATAGTGCAAATCAGTATAGGGGAAAGAAAAATCAAGATGAGTTCTATAAAAAAATTAAAAAAACAGGGTAACATTTTCCCTAAAAATGACACTTATAATAAACGTTAATTTTCAAGTATATATGGTGGCATTTTTAATTGTAGGAATCGTATTGATTTTTACAGGTATCTGGATTCAAAGAAAGAAGAAAAAATTACAAGAACACGGTCGAAGAGTAAAAGGAGTGATAGTAGGGAATCGAGAATGCAGCATCAATGATAGAAGCTTGTTCTTTCCTATGGTCGAGATTGAAAACGAACAACAAGAAAAACTACACTTAAAGATGACAATAGGTACCAATGTGGGAAGAAGAATAGGAAGTCCTATAGAGATTGTGTACGATCCATATAATCCTAGCAGTGATGTTTTTGAATATACCAAATCAACCCCTGTGACAAGTTTACTTTTTATAATCCTTGGAGCTATTTTTACTTTTATAGGGGCGGTAAGTGTTACTTTGGTTTTGGTTTGGGAAGGGATATTAAAATCATTAGGAAAATAAAACCAAACCGATGACATAAATGACTTCTCTATGAAAATATATATGCTGAAACAGCTACAATATATCAGCTCATAGAGTTACTAGTCTATGTGGGATTTGCCGCAAATATACACATGACTGCTACGATGAAGCAATAAAAGTGTAACGGTATGTCGTATGCCAAAAGGTTGTTGTATTTTTGACAAGTGCTTGCTGTAGTGTAGATCACTTCATGAATAGAATAACCGTAAGAATTACCAGAGATGCATACAAACGATAAAAAACACGATTGGAGATTAGAACATACGTATGCAAAATTACCTGCCGTGTTTTTTAGCGCACAAGCCCCCATGCCAGTACCCAAACCCGAACTCGTATGTTTTAATGAAGGATTAGCAGAAGCGTTAGGACTTGGGTTTCTAAAAAAAGATCCAGAAAGCACAGCCAATTTTTTATCAGGGAATCAATTGCCCAAAGGCGCACAACCACTAGCCCAAGCCTATGCAGGACATCAGTTTGGACATTTTAATCGATTAGGAGATGGTAGAGCAGTACTATTAGGAGAGCAAATCGATCCACTAGGAAATCGCATAGATATACAACTAAAAGGATCGGGACAAACCCCCTATTCCAGACGTGGTGATGGCAAGGCTACGCAGTATTCCATGTTGCGCGAATACCTAATTAGCGAGGCGATGTACCATCTAGGAATACCCACAACTCGTAGCCTCGCGGTAGTCACTACAGGAGAAAAAGTATTTCGAGAAAAACCACATGACGGTGCAGTACTCACACGTACCGCCGCGAGCCATATTCGTATCGGCACCTTTGAATATGCACGTAATTTCTGTACGATAGAAGAATTAAAAGCGCTTACCAATTATACACTAGAAAGGCATTATCCCGATAAAAAAGAAGCAGCCAATCCCGCGCTTGAGCTATTAAAAGCCGTGATGCATGAACATATAGATTTGGTCGTAGATTGGATGCGAGTAGGATTTATTCACGGAGTGTTGAATACAGATAATATGAGCATCACAGCAGAAACCATCGATTATGGTCCCTGTGCTTTTATGAACACGTATGATCGTAAAACTGTTTTTAGTTCAATTGATCGACAAGGACGCTATGCTTTTGGGAATCAACCTCCAATAGTACAGTGGAATGTGACAGTCTTAGCCAATGCATTACTGCCGTTAATTTCAGAAAACAGAGACCAAGCCATTGCACTAGCACAAGAAGTAATCGATGGATTCCAATATAAGTTTACCGAAAGATGGTATCGTATGATGTTTGCCAAGCTAGGTATCGCACATCCAGAAGATAAAGATAAAAAAGTAGTGGATACACTGCTAGAATTAATGGAGACCCACAAAGCAGATTATACACAAGTGTTTTTGGATTTGCAACAGTACGAGCAGCCACATGGCCGTTTTTTAAATACTGAAGCCTGCAAAGATTGGTGGAAGCGATGGAAAGAGACGCATACAAGAGGAGGAGGTAACAAGCCAGATCTATCATTAATGAATACCGTAAACCCCAAAGTGATTCCGCGCAATCATTGGGTAGAAAATGTATTGGAAACTGCGATAAAAGGAGATATGAAACCCTTTAATGAATTGTTAGAAATTCTCTCCACGCCTTATGGAGAACATCCGGATGAGTTGCAGTTTCAGCAAGTACCGGCAGACTTTGATGCACAGTATCAGACCTTCTGCGGAACTTAAAATAGGAGCGTATTAATTGTAGTGTGCTCTGCTAGTAGTTGGATAAACAGTGCGGAACGCTATAACGTCTAACAAATGCTAAAATATTTAACTTTTTTTTCCTCTTAAATTCCTAAAACCTTAACACATCTTGTAGGATTTAGTTTATACTTTTCAGCTATGACTCGTACGAAATTCTTTATTGAAGAAAACGGGTCCAATAGGCTAATTCATAAAAAAACTCAACATGCGAAAGACGACTAAGATACTTAGGTTACTATGTATTTTTTTAAGTATCGTTTCTGTAGGTGTTGCACAAGATGCAAACACCAAAACGGATACTGAAAAAGCAACAAAAAATGCCATGTACAATGGCTTACAATTTAGAAGTATTGGACCGGCATTTATGTCAGGTAGAATTGCAGATATTGTAATTCATCCCACGAACGAAAACATTTGGTATGTCGCCGTTGGATCAGGTGGCGTTTGGAAAACAGAAAATGCAGGAACGACTTGGACACCCTTATTTGATAAACAAGTGAGCTACTCGATCGGGTGTATGACACTAGATCCGCAGAACCCAGATGTAGTTTGGGTAGGAACAGGAGAAAACGTAGGAGGTAGACACATAGGATATGGAGATGGTATCTATAAAAGCGAAGACGGAGGGAAGACATGGAAAAATAGGGGACTCAAAAAATCAGAGCACCTATCTAAGATTGTGATCCATCCTACGAATTCAGACATCATTTGGGTCGCTTCACAAGGGCCACTTTGGAGCAAAGGAGGCGAACGAGGGGTGTATAAAACCATAGATGGAGGAAAAACATGGAAACGCACCCTAGGAGATGACGCATGGGTCGGTGCTACCGATTTGCTGATCGATCCTAGAAATCCAGACCTGTTGTATGCAGCAACATGGCAACGCCATCGTACTGTAGCAGGGTATATGGGTGGAGGTCCTGGGACAGCTATTTATAAATCAATAGATGGAGGTGATACATGGGATAAATTGACCAAAGGATTACCTGCTAGTAATATGGGTAAAATAGGGCTAGCCATCTCACCCCTAAAACCAGATGTATTATATGCAGCAATAGAATTGGATAGAAGAACAGGAGGGGTCTATAAAAGCGAAAATAAAGGCGCTTCATGGACCAAAATGAGTGATGCCGTAGCAGGAGGAACAGGGCCACATTACTACCAAGAGCTATATGCATCACCCCATAATTTTGATGAACTCTATTTGGCCAATAACTATATGTTAGTGTCTTTTGATGGAGGAAAAACCTTCAATCAAATGAATGAAAAAGAAAAACATGTAGATAATCATGCAGTAGCCTTTAAAAAAGACGATCCTAATTATATATTAGTAGGCTGCGATGGTGGTTTGTATGAAAGTTTTGACAAAACTAAAAATTGGAAATATATTGATAATTTGCCCATTACACAGTTTTACAAAATTGCTGTAGATGATGCTAGCCCTTATTACTACGTATATGGAGGAACTCAGGACAATAATACCCAAGGAGCGCCTTCCAGAACAGATAATATACATGGGATTCGAAACTCAGATTGGTTTGTTGTTTTAGGAGGTGATGGACATCAGCCAGCTACCGAACCGGGTAATCCTAATATAGTGTATGCCCAGTGGCAGCAAGGAAATTTAAATCGTCATGATCGAATCTCTGGAGAAAATGTGTATATCAAGCCACAACCTGCATTAGGAGAAAAAGTAGAGCGGTACAATTGGGATGCACCTATTTTAGTGAGTCCACATAATCCAAAACGCATTTATCATGCATCACAGCGCGTATGGAAATCCGATGATCGTGGAGATTCATGGCAAGTTATTTCTGGAGACCTAACAAATAATATAGAGCGTATTCAGACACCATATTACGGAAAGAAACAAAAATGGGATAACGCATGGGATATTTATGCGATGTCTAACTATAGTACAATTACGTCTCTATCAGAATCCCCTAAAAAAGAAGGATTATTATACGTAGGAACAGATGATGGTATCATACAAGTTACCGAAGATGGAGGAGCAAACTGGCGAAAAGTAGATTTCGGTAGCATCAAAGGATTGCCTAGTACTGCTTTTGTAAATGATATTAAAGCCGATTTGTATGATGAGAATGTAGTATACGCAGTATTCGATAATCATAAGTATGGCGATTACACTCCATACCTATATAAGAGTACAGACAAAGGAAATACGTGGAAGAGTATCGCGAATAATCTTCCAGATCGCACCTTATTATGGCGTATTGTACAAGACCATCAAAAAAGTGATCTGCTGTTTTTAGGAACTGAGTTTGGGGTGTATTGTACTGTAGATGGCGCACAAACATGGATGAAATTAAAAGGAGGATTTCCGAATATATCAGTACGTGATCTTGCAATCCAAAAAAGAGAAAATGACTTAGTCGTAGGAACATTCGGAAGAGGAATTTATATCTTAGACGACTACTCGGCACTGAGAACCCTCGATTCCAAACAAGAAGCACAATTGTTTAAACCTAAAGACGGACAATGGTATTTGCAACGTAGAATATTAGGAGGTGCTAAGAAAGCATCACAGGGAGACGGCTTTTTTGTGGCAGACAACCCACCGTATGGAGTTACATTTACATACTACCTAAAGGATAGCTACAAATCAAAAGAAGCACAGCGGAAAGCAAAAGAGAAAGAGACCGAAAAAAATAAAGGAGTGGTAGCAGTTCCTGAATGGGCTGTTTTAGAAGAAGAAAAGAAAGAAATTGCACCAGGTGAATGGTTGTTTATTTATGATGCAGCAGGAAACATTCTTCGAAAATTGAAGGGAACGAATAAAAAGGGAATAAATCGTATTCATTGGGATTTGTTAACCGCTTCTAAAGCTACTATTTCTCCTAAAAATATAAGTAGTAATAAGAAAAAAGGAATCATGGTAGCGCCTGGAAAGTATACAGCGCAACTTTTCAAAAAAATAGAAGGGAAATACAGCAGTATTGGAGAGAAAGTTTCGTTTGAAGTAAAACAGATCAATAAAAGTGCATTGGCAGGGAGTGCTCCTGATCAGGTAGTAGCGCATTGGAAAAAAGTATCTGATTTGATGGCAAAGACCCATGATTTAGGCGTGGATATTACAGAGACAAAAGAACTCATTCAAGTGATGCTTTCGGCATATGATCATGCGAGTGCAAGTGATGAGAGTTTACAAGCATCATTACTGACACTGCGTACGCAGTTATTGGATGTAGAACAGCAATTCAATGGCAGTAAAGCTCGTACGGAAGTGGGAGAAAAAAATGAATACCCAACTATCAGGGATTATATTTGGTCAGCAGCAGGAATGAATGCGACTTATGGACCGACAAAGGCACATCGTACCTATTTGGATACAGCCAAGAAGCTGTTTGCAGAAATGACGACTAAGCTACAAACGATCAAAACATCAGTAGCACCTTTACAAGAAAAGTTACAAAGTATAGGAGCACCTAACATAAAAAAATAGCTAGGTGAGGTTTCTACTATGTAGAAAAAAGTAAAGCCTCCGTTGTTTCTAAGACGGAGGTTTTTTTATTTCTCTTTCACAAACCCTTTCCAAGAAATCTCAATAGCTTGGTTAATGTGCTTGTCCAATAATTTTACTTTTTCATTTTCATGTATTTTTACAATAGACACCACATTCCCGAAAAATAATTCTTCCATCACCATAGAGTTGTATGGTTTAAATATTTTTTCGCGGATCCCTCTTTTAAAGAAGTTTTCTATTTCGCCAAAATATTGGCGCGCTTGATCTTTTAATGACTGTGGGATCTCTGGAGAGCGCGCAATCTGTTCCGAAAAAATAAATGCTAGTGGGTTATTGACAAAATAATGAAAAAGATTCATCCACATGATAGAGAATTGTTTTTTGATACTTTCATCTTCTGTGTTCCGCATGACTACAGTACCAAAATCCTGTGTAAGCATTAAGTATAATTCCGTAATGATTTCCTCTTTGTTTTTAAAGTGGTGATATACAGTACCATTGGCTACACCAGATTCTTTGATGATTTGTGATAATAAAGTAGCTTCAATTCCTTGCTTGGTGATGAGCTCTAACGTGGTTTGTAGCACTATTGCTTTCTTATTCATAAAAGTGTATTCCTTAATTCTAGACGGTTTAGTTAAGTTGCCATATGCTAAAATTCAATGCAGTTGCAAAAGCAACCCATATTAGATAGGGGATAAGTAGGTAAGCGGCTGTAGCATTTACAACTTTAAACCATTTAATGGTAAACACGAGTAGCACCAAAAGGGCAATGATATCTACGAGTGCATACAATGGATTGCGTATTCCAAAAAAAAGAATGGACCACGCAGCATTGAGTAAAAGTTGAAATCCAAAATGATATAACGCAGTTTTTACCCATTTATGATAAAAACCTTTGCTCCAGACAATTCCAGCTGAAATTCCCATGACTATATACAGTATAGTCCACACAGGAGCGAAGAGCCAATTAGGGGGGGTGAAAGTAGGCTTTTCTAACGTTATATACCATGTCTTAATTGAAGACTGAGTAGCGATACTGCCCAGAAAACCAACAAGTATGCATATAGAGATAGCAATGCCAATACGCAAAAGTTTAATCTTCATTTAAAATTAATTCGTGTGTGAATCACTAAAATAACAATTTATTTTTTACCAGAGTACTTCAAAAAGCGTATAAGGACTTATCTTTGCTTAAATATTTAATTAGAATGGGGGAGTATCGACAATTTATTTTCGAAAAACAAACAGCAATAGTAGATAAAGGAACGATCTCTTGTGCCGCTCCAAGTAATATTGCTTTGGTAAAATATTGGGGCAAACGACCAGTACAACTACCCGAAAATCCTTCTATTAGTTTTACATTAGATACATGTCATACAAAGACGACTCTACACTATCAAAAGCGTACAGCGCAAGCAGATACTTTTGAGTTTGAATTATTTTTTGAAGGCGTCTTAAAACCAACTTTTAAACCCAAGGTGCAAAACTTTTTTGAACGAATAGTGGATTATGTTCCCTTTATCAAAGAATATAGTTTTGTCATAGAGACAGAAAATACATTTCCTCATAGTAGCGGTATTGCCTCTTCTGCGAGTGGTATGAGTGCATTAGCATTTTGTGTCATGGAATTAGAACAACGACTTTGTCCAGCAACACCAGCTTCATATCGAATACAAAAAACCTCTTTTTTAGCACGTTTAGGTTCTGGTAGTGCTTGTCGTAGTATAGAAGGACCTGTAACTATTTGGGGAGCGCATCCGCAAATTCCTGAAAGTAGCGATGCATACGCAGTACCATTTTCAGGAGAGTTACATGCTAATTTTAAACAATATCAAGACACCATACTACTAATAGACAAAGGCGAAAAACAAGTCAGTAGTTCTGTAGGGCATGATTTGATGCACGGCCATCCCTTTGCAAAAGAACGTTTTAAGCAAGCAACACAAAATTTAGGAAAGCTGACAGAAATATTAACATCAGGAGATGTAGATGCTTTTATAACTATCGTAGAAAGTGAAGCATTGACACTACATGCGATGATGATGACTTCGCTACCCTATTTTATACTCATGAAACCGCATACCCTTTCTGTGATCCAAAAAGTATGGCAATATCGCCAAGAAACAGGCTCTAAATTATGTTTTACATTAGATGCAGGAGCCAATGTGCATCTATTATATCCTGCAAATGAAAAAGAAAGTGTAAAAGAATTCATTGTAGCAGAGTTAGTTGCGTATTGTCAGAAAGGGCAGTATATTTGTGATGAGATAGGTTTTGGTGCAAAAATGATCGAATGATGTCTCAATATGAGGGAAAATGAATTTGTAAACAAAATAGTGTACGCATGAAAGGACCACTTTTTTACTCAAAAATATTATTATTCGGAGAATATGGAATTATCAAAGATTCCAAAGGTCTTTCTATTCCATATAATTTCTACAAAGGAGCTTTAAAAGTTTCTACTGATACCACAGACGAAGCAGAAGCGTCTAATCAAAGTTTGCAGAAATTTGCAAGCTATTTAGCAGAAATACAAGATCAAGGTGTTGTATCCTTTGATACAGACCGTATGAACCAAGATATTGCTGCGGGTATGTATTTTGATAGCAGTATACCTCAGGGGTATGGAGTGGGAAGTAGTGGAGCGCTTGTAGCTGCTATATATGATAAATATGCGCTCGAAAAAATAACTGTTTTAGAAAATCTAACACGTGATAAACTGCTCACACTAAAAAAGATTTTTGGATTGATGGAGTCTTTTTTTCACGGAAACAGTTCTGGCTTAGATCCTTTAAATAGTTATTTAAGTTTACCGATTCTGATCAACTCCAAAGATCATATAGAGCCAGCAGGAATCCCATCGCAAAGTGTAGATCATAAAAAAGGGGCAGTGTTTTTATTAGATAGTGGTATCGTAGGAGAAACAGCTCCTATGGTTAGTATATTTATGGAAAACATGAAACAAGAAGGGTTTCGAAATATGCTCAAAAACCAGTTTGTAAAACATACGGACGCTTGTATCGATGATTTTCTACGTGGCGATGTAAAATCTTTATTCTCTAATATAAAGCAATTATCACATGTCGTTTTGGATAACTTTAAACCGATGATACCCAAACAATTTCATGAATTGTGGCAGAAAGGTATTGAGACCAATGAATATTATCTGAAATTATGCGGATCTGGTGGTGGTGGATATATCTTAGGGTTTACTCAGGATTTAGACAAAGCCAAACAGGCATTGAAAGATTACAAATTAGAAGTGGTATATAATTTTTAAAAAAGTAGCATACCTACCCATATGCTTTCTAGAAAAAACAAACTTATTTTTCTGAAGCTACTGAGTTTGTTTTCTGTAGTGCGAGGATACAATATTTTAATGATTGTATTTGCACAATATCTTACCTCTATCTTTATACTAGCCCCTCGGCGACCTTTGCGTTTAGTATTGCTAGATGCGAATTTATTCGTGATCGTATTGGCGTCTGCGGGAGTCATAGCAGGAGGGTATATTATTAATAACTTTTACGATAAAGAAAAGGACTTAATTAATAGGCCTCAAAAAACAATGCTAGATCGTTTAGTGAGTCAACAAACGAAACTTACAGGGTATTTTGTACTTAATTTTCTCTCGGTGATCCTAGCTAGTTATGTGTCATTTAGGGCCGTACTCTTTTTTTCGATATATATATTTAGCATTTGGTTGTATTCTCATAAACTTAAAAAGCAGCTCTTTATAGGTAATATAGTAGCATCGGTATTATCGATAACTCCTTTTTTTGCGGTATTTATTTATTATAAGAATTTTGACATGGTCGTTTTTGTACATGCAATATTTCTATTTACGATGTTGGTAATGCGCGAAATGGTCAAGGATTTAGTAAATCTAACAGGTGATATGGCACAGAATTATCGCACCATACCCATTGTGTATGGAGAACGCATGTCTAAAAAGATACTTACAGTATTAGTACTCATTTCTTTAGTGCCTATATATTTATTAATGGAAGTGTATGATATAGGATTTATGTTTTTATACTTCTATATATCAGTTATGTTACTGTGTTTTTTTGGTGTTGCTTTATGGAGATCTAAGCACAAGATAGACTATGTTCGTTTACATACGATCTTAAAAATCATTATCGTTTTAGGAGTTTTTGGTATTTTACTAATAGATATCGATATGATCATCAATCGCTTGCTATGGTGATATATGTAAGTGCTAAAAAAAGCAACTGTGTGCTATAAACACAATTGCTTTAATGAAAGTGTACCGTTTGTAAGCTATTAAGCTCTAGGGTTCAATACTTTTATAGTCATTCTAAATGTTTTATTAGTAGGCTGTGGCGTGTCTAAGTTGATTTTTCGATAGTTTAATCGTGCTTTTACATATTCAGCAATCATTTCTTTTTCTGAATCAATAACAAGAATTACAATTTCATTTTTAGCATTTAGTAAGAATTCTACGTTTGCTGTAATGTCAGATTTTTCAATCTCGAATTGTGGCTTCTTTAATAAAGCAATGATTTTATTTCGCAACTGTTGTTGTGCTGTTTCCGTTTTTGGTGTCTTTTTTCCGTTAGCAAATACTGAAGAGGATGCTACGAAAGCTACTAAAATTACTAAGATTAACTTTTTCATTACTAAGGTTTTTAAGATTCTATTTTTTGTGTTTTTTTTACACGGCAAATGTACTTACGAAAACATGTTATTCTTTATTTTTCAGGTTATTAGAATGTGATTTGACAATTACGTTATTGTAAAAACACCTATTTATTAACAATAATTGAACGTTGCAGAAAAAGTACGATTCGATACCAAAAGCTGAGAAGTTAGCAATGGATTTCTTGCTACTGAAAAAGAATCAACAATCAACCCCTTAATCTGATTGAGAAATATTTAATTTTTTAGGCTGTTTTAATGTTACCTAATTGTTAAGTAAAGGTTTTCCAGTAAAGCGGGTGCAGGTTTTAAGTTTTTGTATATCAAACATTTGTGTCTAATTTGTTTGTTAACAAAGGACTAGATGTTTTGAAAAGAAGGAGTGCGTTATAAAGTTCATTAAAAACCATTTTATTAAGGAGGATTACACCTTGTTAACCACGTTTCTTGTCTGGTTTCTAATTATGAATAACTATCTTTGCAAAAAAATAGAATATGAGTCGTGGAGATAACGCCAATAGAGGTAAAGGGAATGCAAGATCAGGTAAGAAAACATACAACAGAGGAAAAGCCTCAGCGAAAAAACCAAACAACTCCCCTAGAACAATAAATAATTCAGACGAAATTAGACTTAATAAGTATGTAGCTAATTCTGGAATTTGTTCTAGAAGAGAGGCTGACTTATATATAGAAACAGGGAGTGTATGGGTGAATGGAAAACCTGTAACCGAAATGGGCTATAAAGTAAAACTAACGGATGAAGTAAAGTTCGACGGAAGGCTCATTACTCCGCATAAAAAAGAATATGTATTGCTGAATAAGCCCAAAGGTTTTACGACCACTACTAGTTTAGAGAAATCTAGAACTGTGATGGATCTTATTGCCAATGCATCTAAGCAACCCTTAAAACCAGTAGGCCGTTTAGAAAGAAATACGACAGGTCTATTATTGTTTACCAATGATGTAGATTTAGAAAAAAAGCTCACGCATCATAAAACAGGAGTACGTAAAATTTTTCATGTGGCTTTAGATCGCAATCTTAAATTTGAAGATTTTGAAAAAATTCAGAATGGGATCAAGTTAGAAGAAGGGTATATTGCAGTGAATGAGATTTCATATATAGAAGGAGCCCCTAAAAATGAAATAGGGATACAGCTCATGTCTTCTAAAAATGGTATTGTAACTAAGTTATTCGAACACCTGAATTATTCAGTACTTAAATTGGATCGTGTTATCTTTGCAGGACTGACCAAAAAAGACCTGCCTAGAGGTCACTGGCGCATCCTTACAGAGCAAGAAGTGATCAATCTAAGGATGTTGTAAATAAAATACTCGGAGTGTTTTAGTGCACGAATCACATTGTAGATTGTCTTGCACGTTCTTTTTTTAGAATAGTTGAATACAACTGTTTTAAAGGAATGATTTTTGTGTTTTTTATGATTTCAATACCGAAAACACTGAGTACAATACAGTATTCTAGTGCTACAAACCATAGATTTTCTTTAAAACTAGGATTGATATAGGCGGTGTAACTAAATACGATTACAAAAGACCACCATAATGCAAACTTGTAGTTTGAAAAAACACTCAATATCAGAGGTACAGCGATATACCAAGGATGTACAGTGGTAGATAAGAAATAATAGCTAGAAATGCCTATAAGCATAGCTGATAGTAATGCAGGCAGTGTATTGTTTTTTCTAAAAAAAGTAAGGCCAAGTAAAATAGCAATGACGATCAAAGGAAGTATTTTGCCTACGGTACCAATAATATTCCAGCCCACAACTTGATACCCAATCCAGCGAATGATGTAATAAATACTAGCATTAAATTCAAAATTCTGAAACCATAATCCTATAGTTTGGCTAAAATTAGCGATGAAATCTGTAGAGGCGAAAGGTAGAAATAATAGCAGTATTGTGATGCTAGTAATGCTGTAAAAGCCAATCAATTTCCATAGATTTTTCATCCAAAAAATACGTTTGGAGTGCGTGTGCTGCTGTGTGATAAACCACTGAAAAAATAATGGCAAAAATAATAGAGGAATTAATTTTACAGATACAGAAAACCCCAATGCAATGGCAGCAAAGTACCAGTGACCACGTTGTAGTAAGTAGATAGCCCATATGAGAAAAAAGATCATTACCGTTTCGAAATGAAGATTCCCTGTAAGCTCTATAATGACAAAAGGATTTAAGAGATACCAGAAGATTCTGTTTTCTGGGATATTGAAGGCTTTCAGCAGTTTTTTTCCGAAATATAAGATACCAAGGTCAGCAAATAGTATCAACATCCTAAAAGCGATAACTGCGCCGAGGATATTTTGTTTGCTTACTACAGCAGCTATCCAGTAACAAAACTGACTGATGGGAGGGTAATTTGTATAATGGCCGCCATTCAGTGTTCCCATGCCTTCATACAATTCATTTGCTTGTGCAATCGGAGCATTGCCCTGCATGACCCAATCTTTAGGTAATGTGAGGTAGGGGTTGAGTCCCTCTAATAAGATTCTGCCATCCCATATAAATCGATAAAAATCCTGAGATAGATTGGGAATGGCTAGTATAAAAACGACTCTAAATACAACCGTAGCTCCTATCAAAATAGAAGTGTTAGTTGTATTCAGTTGTATCAATTTATAATACGCAAAAAATAGTGCAGCCCATAAACTGAGCATCCTAATAAAATCAGTGCGAACTAATTCATACGCAAAACACCAATAAAAAAGTATACTCATAAGGATGTATACAATCGAAGTTCGATGTTTACCCCATTCCCTGAGCATATTGATTAGAGTTTAGAAGTAATAGATTTAAAAAACACAAAACCAAATCCTAAGAAAAGCATGATATGGAATAAAAATAATCCAAAATCTTGCAGTTTAAAAGCACTGTACAATGCATATCCAAAGTAGCACATTAATAGCGCTTCTATAATTGTATTACCAGAGATATTTTTATTGATGTACTTATTACCTTTCCAAGAATCTTTCAGTGAGTTGATGTTAAATTTTGGAGTTCTTACAAATTCACTTTTCTTGCCAAAATGTCCTTCTAACACAGCCATAGAATTATGTACTGAGAATCCCATAGCAATAGAGAAAAAAGTAAAAAATAGTTTTACATATTCTATAAAATTCCAAAAGCCACCATTGTGTATTTTTTTAAAAGTATGCCAATAGCAAAAGAAAAATATCACAGTACTTAGTGCAAAAAATGCAATGACATTAAAATACCAGCTAAACATAGGGTTGCTGTTTTTGATATACATAACAGGGACGCTTAAAATAGCGACGAGTAATACCAATAAAAACATACTACTATTAAGTAGGTGAAAACAACTATGGAATTTAGTTTTAAGCGGTACCGTTTTATCTTTGAGCATTTTCCAATAAAGTTTTTGGAAATTTTCTGCAGCACCTTTATTCCATCTGAATTGTTGGGACCTAGCAGCACTAATGACTACAGGTAACTCTGCAGGAGTTTCTACATCCTCTAGATACTTAAATTTCCACTTTTTTAACTGGGCTCTATAACTTAAATCCAAATCTTCGGTAAGTGTATCTCCTTGCCAGTTTCCAGCATCTTCTATACAGCTTTTACGCCATACCCCAGCAGTACCATTAAAATTGATAAAATGATTCTTAAAATTACGTCCTACCTGCTCCATAGTGAAATGAAAATCCAATGCAAATGCTTGTATTTTAGTCAGCATAGAGTAATTTCTGTTGATATGTCCCCATCGTGTTTGTACGACTCCTATAGTTGGGTCTTTAAAATGTGGGATGGTCTGTAATAACCATTTTGATCCAGGTAAGAAATCGGCATCAAAAATGGCCACAAACTCTCCCTTGGCTATTTTTAATCCTTCTTTGAGTGCACCTGCTTTAAAACCAGAACGATCTTCACGGCGGATATGTTGAATATCTAAGCCTGTCGCTTGTAATTTTTCTATATGGGCAGCAGTGCTGATCACCGATTCATCAGTAGAATCGTCTAATACCTGTATTTCTAGCTTGTCCTTTGGGTATTCTAATAAAGCGATGTTGTCTAATAAACGCTCCATTACATACAATTCATTATATACAGGAAGCTGTATCGTCACATAAGGAGTTTCTTCTGATTTAGAAAGATCAAAAGTATCAGAATGATTCGGGTATTTTCTAGATTTTAGATAATTAAACAGTAGGTTTAATTGCGCTAAACTGTATAAAAAAATGATTAATAAGGCTACTGTATAAATAACAATGATAGCAATATCCATTACGCAAAGCTATATTTAAAAATCCAACTTAAAATCTTAATGCCTGCAAAGATAGCACCTTTTATGGTTCCTGAAACTTTTGAGACGCCAATTCTCTTCTTATATCGAACGGGTACTTCCATGTATGTAAACTTTTTCTTAATAACCTTTAACTGCATCTCTACAGTCCATCCATACGTTTTGTCTTGCATGTTTAGGGAGCGTAGTCGATCGTATTTAATAGCTCTAAACGGCCCGAGGTCTGTAAATGTTGCACCAAAAAACAATTTCATTAAATTAGTTGCTAACCAATTACCAAAAATTTGGGGAATTGTCATAGACCCATCTTCTCTTAATTTTTTATCACGTGCACCGATAACCAAGTCAATATCCTGTTCTATAATGGGAGCAACAATTTTAGTTAATTCTTCGGGGTAATCACTGTAATCTCCATCTAAAAAAACGACAATATCTGGTGTTTGATCTTGCTCAGCAATATAAGCTAACCCTTTTAGACAGGCATATCCATATCCCATTCTTTCTTCTCTGAGTACTGTTGCTCCATGTTGGTGTGCTACTTCTTCTGTAGCATCCGTAGAATTATTACTTACTACGATCACCTCTGAAACAATAGTTGGGATTTCTTGTAGGACATGGCTTATAGAATGCTCTTCGTTATAAGCAGGGATAATAACTTTTATAGTATGATTCATTTATAGCGAAGCATTGGGATTGTCTCGTTTAAAACTCAATACATCTGTCCATTCGCCAGTTTTTTGATCATTGTTATATTTTTCAGCTTTAAACAATGTACCGTTTTTGTACAAAAGACAATACCCGTTTTTTTTATTATTTTGATACTGTAACTTTCTCGTAATCTGAGTTTTTTTATTTAGAGCGGCAATATCGTAAATTATCCACCAATTCTCAGCTTTATTGTTTACAAAATGCCCTTCTTTGTATAGTTTGCCATCTGATGTATAAAAAAACCAATACCCATCTTTCTCATCGTTTTTAAAATGGCCTTTGCTAGCGATAGTTCCATTAGGATGATATTCAAACCAATAATCTGTTTTTTGATGTTGAAACAACCAGCCCTCGGTCGCAATCGTGCCATCCTCATAATAAGATCGGATGTATTCCTTTTCTTGCATGCCGCCAGCACTCAAATAGAGACAAGCCATTAAAGTAACAAACAAATTATAAACCATAATACGATATGTGTTTCCTCGCATTAGACGTAACACTAATGCAAAACCTACACTATTAACAGAAAAAAATAGAATGATTAAAGAAGAATTCAATGTGTTTATTGAATAGCAGCGTTACGGAACTCCAAAATCATAAAATTTGGATGCAAAAATATTGTTTTTGTAGTCAATTGTAAAAAGTTTAAGTCATATTGTATGCAGAATGTCAAAAGCCTAGTTGTATATCTAATACGACTAGGCTTTGTTATAAGTGTGTTATTCGAGTTGTAAAGAAGGGACTTATTTTTTATTTACAAAGTCCATTAAATCCACATCATTACCTAGCAAAATTTCAGTAGGATTGATTCGTCCTTCTAATGCGTCGTTTTCTAATTTCAGCACACCTCTAGGGCATACAGCCGAGCAAATACCACATCCGACACAACTAGATCGTACGATGTTTTGTCCCTTTTGGGCATAAGATCGTACATCAATCCCCATTTCGCAATATGTAGAACAGTTCCCACAGGAGATACATTGCCCACCATTAGTGGTAATTCTAAATCGAGAAAATAATCGTTGTTGGAATCCTAGAATCGATGCCATAGGACACCCAAATCTACACCAAGCGCGATTTCCTAATATAGGGTAAAACCCAGTACCAATTACTCCCGAAAAAATAGAACCGATATACAATCCATAGGCAGACCTTAGCGAACCAGCTTTGATCAAAAATACCTCGTTGGTAGTGCCAGTAAAGTGCATCGCTACTAGTGCAATAATGACTACAAAGAATCCAATAGCTCCATATCGAGCATCTTTACCCAATTCTTTTCTTTTGAACGCCATCACTACAGCGAATACAAGTGTTAGAAAAATAGCAACACTGATTAGAAATGTATTTTTTGTCAACCAATATTTAGCAGGGTCATATCCTAGATAAGTGTAGATAACAGCCATAGTCATAATAACAGAGAATACAAGAACGGAGTGGATCAACCATCGTTCGATTTTCCATGCGCTCATTTTCTTGCTAGATAGTTGTCTAAACGCGTCTCCAGCAGTTTCTGCAAGTCCTCCGCATCCGCATACCCAAGAGCAATACCATCGTTTTCCGTACTTATAAGTTAGGAATGGAGAAATGACAAAAATAGATAGTATTCCAAATGCTAAGAAAGCCATTCCTATAGTTTCGGTTTTGATAAATGCATCGATTCTGTATTGATCAAAGTTATAGTAGTTCAGTGGCCACATGTTTTTTAGATCATAGTAAGGAATATCAGCATTCATTACATACATAAATTCAGGGATTAAGAAAGCAAACCCTAATTGAAAAAACATTACAGAAATGGTGCGCAGCTGTTGGTATCGATTATGTCTGTATTTGAGGATGAATTTATAGCCAAATGCGATAATAGCTATCGTGTATAACGTACCGTATACAAACCATTGACTAGCAGGTCTACCACTTAATAACATACTTAGCGGATCAAATAAGCCAATCAATCCACCATTAGGAGCGCCATCTACGCCCTGTCCTAGTAATTGCGGGTAGAAATACAGCACGATATAAAAACTCGTCAGAGCTACTCCAGTAAGCCAGCCGAGTACACCTCTAGAAGAGATGGATGTAAACCATACTCCATCGTTTTTAATTCCTTTTAATTTAGTGAGATATGCATCATTAGCATAAAGAACTGTACCCACAGTAATCAGTACTAAAGATAAGGAAAGGAAGATACCTTGATTTGGAAAACTAGTATTAAACAATGCAAGTACTAGGATAAAGAATCCTATAAATCCAATGGCTAATGCTATTTTTTGTTTGATAGAAACCCCCTTGGCATTAGGATTAGCTAGGGACATGCTATGATCAATTTTATTGCTCATGGTGTGTTGTGTTTTTTTATAATATGTTGTTAGTGGTAAACACTTTTTTTTAGACTGTTACGCTTTGGTTGGTAAATGCTTGTAGTACTTCTTTTTCGTAAGTAGTGTAAAACTCTGGATCGAAATTAGCCTCTGCTAGATGTTGCATGACATAATCTACATCTCTTTCTTCGGTGAGCCATCGGTCAAAAATTTCATGTCTCATACGAATACCAAAAGTGTTGATTCCTAGGAATTTTCTATCATCCTTATGATAAGAAACAGTAATACATTTCGTGTCATCTTCGTGTTTCCAGTGGAACTGCTGCTCATATTCTTGTGGTCTACCGAATACCCAACCATATGTTTGGTATTCGATGTCTAAAAACTTGGCGCTATTGAACCAGTGTCCAGGTTTATAAGCAGTTCTATTACCACAGATTGTTTGCGCCAGGGTTTCACCCATCATTCTACCAGTATACCAAACGGCTTCGATAGGGCGTCGTAATCCGATTGCTTGGTGTTGCTCTGCACAATCACCTACCGCATAGATGTTAGGGATATTGGTTTCTAAATATTCATTTACTTTGATACCACGACCTAGTTCAATACCAGCGTCTTTTAGAAAACTGATGTTAGGGGATACTCCAGCAGTAAGTCCTACCATACCACATTCGATCACTTCTCCTGTCTCTTGGAGTACCACCGCTTTGGCTTTTCCGTTTTCATCTGCAATAATCTCTTTGAGATTAGTTTCTAATCGTAGGTCGATATGATGATTTCTGATATGGCGATTGATCATTCCACTCTCTCCAGCAGGTAAGACACCATTCCAGAAACTAGTCTCTCGTACTAAAAAAGTAACAGGGATTTTTCTAGACATCAGCATTTCTGCAAGCTCAATACCAATCAATCCACCTCCTACGACTACAGCACGTTTGCAGGTTTGATTATCAGGAGCATATTTTTCTAGATTTTCTAAATCTTGCTTGTGATACATGCCCATTACACCATCCAAGTCTTGTCCAGGCCATCCAAATTTATTAGGCTTAGAACCTACAGCAAGTACGAGTTTATCATACGATAGCGTCTCGCCAGATTCAAAGATTAATTGGTTATTCGTGTGATCTACCGTAGTAACAAATCCTTTTTTAAGCTCGATATTATTTTTTTTCCAAAACCAATCTTCATAAGGCTGCGTGTGTTCAAACTTCATATGACCCATGTAGATATACATTAAGGCAGTACGTGAAAAAAAATAGTCGGTTTCTCCAGAAACAATAGTGATTCGTTTGTCAGACATTTTTCGAATATGACGCGCAGTAGTTACGCCAGATATCCCATTGCCTATAATTACGATATGCTCCATATGGTTATACGTTGGTTTTTAGTATTGATTAAAGTGTTGCATAGAAGTGGTTCACATTTTTTTTGATTTCAGCAATAAACAAAGATCTTATGGTCAAAAGCAGCGCTAGAGAACTCAATAATCACAAAATTAGAGTGCAAAAGATCGTTTTTATAACAGATCGAAAAAAAAATGAAATCACCTCATAGTATGTCGTAATAAATATAAGAACTTAAATGCGGTTAATAATTTAGAATTAATCTAAAAAAATAGATCAAGCGGAAGCCTCTAAAAATGCTTTGACTAGTAGTGGTTTACCTTTTTTTGATTTCAACGAACATCCGAGGTTTTATAATTAAATACAGTGGTTTTTTGTCGCATAAGAGTATCATCGAACTCATAAAAATGATGCATTATATGGGCGTTCCCCAAGGGTCGGGCTATCCGCTATATCTTTTGGTAGCACTAAGGTGCTACCAAAAGGATGCCGCTCCTATCCCTAACGCGATGAACAACATAGAAGTGGATTTTAAACAATGATAGTAGAGAAAATTGCAATTTTTTACATAACTTTTTAGATGAAGTGTAAGTAGTGAGTATTATTCTCGACTTAGTCAAGGTTATTACGATGATCATCAATACTATTTTTTTTGGTATAAAATATGATATATCAATTAAGTAGTGTAATAGCACACATATTATAAAGACGAATTCTTTATAATTCAAGATACCCTAAAATACACCAAAAATGAAGACAAAAAAAGGACTTATAATTTTACTATTATTGGCATTGAATAACACATTTGCGCAGGATGTAACTGATTTTTTAAACAAGTCAGACGCCTTCTTTAAAACACATGTAACCAATGGTAGGGTAAATTACAAAGCCATTAAAGGTGATGCTACTAGCTTAGATGCCTTATTAGCGCTAGCAGCCGATGTGCAGGTAGCTACAAGTGCTCCAAAAACATATCAAGCATTTTATATCAATGCGTATAATCTATCAGTAATTAAAGGAATTATAGCTAATTATCCAGTGAAATCTCCGTTAGATATCAAAGGTTTTTTCGATAAAAAGACCTATAAATTGGCAGGAGTAAATACGACGCTTAATGATTTAGAAAACAAATTATTGCGCAAAAAATTTCCGGCAGAGCCACGTTTCCATTTTGCATTAGTATGTGGTGGATTAGGATGTCCCCCAATTATTTCAGAAGCCTATATGCCTAATACCTTAGAATCACAATTACAGCGCCAGGCAACACTAGCACTAAATGATGCTTCTTTTATAAGAGTAAAAGGTAAAAAAGTACAAGTATCTCAAATATTTGAGTGGTACAAAGGAGACTTTACACAACAAGGATCAATGATCGATTACATCAATACGTATCGAAAAGAACCTATTCCTACGAATGCCAAAGTATCGTATTATCCATACAACTGGAGTTTAAATATCACTAAGTAAATACAATAGCATACCCCTAATTGTATAGCAAATCTACATATGGCTGATAAGCCAAAAATCAAACCTAATGAAATCAACAAAAATTAAGTTACTTACTTTAGTAGGTAGTATCCTGCTTACATCATTGTCTTACGCACAAGAAGATGCAGATAACCGATCCAACATACAAGAATTTACCCCTTCTAAGCTATTGAGAAAAGGGCAGTGGGATATTAAATTTTTTAATAGTATCTATACACAGACCAGAAGGACCGATGAAAACTCTAAAAGCCAAAAAATAGATAGAGAAACATTTTTTACCAATACCACAGAAATCTTTACAGGAGTTAGCGAGAGCTCTAGAGTGAATGTAGGACTTGTTTTTCAAGTGCGTGCTAATACGTATGGAGGAGCAGGAGCATTAAATGTATTAAGTTTTGAAGACAATACCACAGATGCTAGAAGTGGCCTTACCACTATAGCCCCTTCGATTAGAGTACAGCCTTTTAAGAATGTAGCAAATTTCTCATTTACCAGTTCCTTCTTTATTCCTGTTTTCGAAGATGTACCCAATGCACCTTATTTAGACAAACGTAGTTTCTTTTGGGAAACCAAGTTTTTCTATGACAAAACTTTTGGTGGTAACAAGTGGCAGATTTTTACAGAAGCAGATTTTGGATTCAATTTTGGAGAGTCTAGACAAGATGCAGATCCAGCTACAGAAAACGTATCAGAGCGTTTCGCAAATAATAGTTTATTCCTACCATTAAGTGCGTTTTTAAGCTATTTCCCTTCATCAAAATCTACGGTGTTTGTCAATACACAGCAAGCATTTCTAATCGGATATGACAATCCAGATAATGGGGGTAATAATTTTTCTCAGAATAGCACTGCGTTTGGATTGGGAGGAAAATATCAGTTAACCGAAGTATTAAATGTAGAAGCCTCATTCTCATCGATAGTAAGAGGGCATAATTTCCAAGGCTTAGGACAAACATTTAGCATAGGATTGAGAGCTTTATTTTAAAAACATATCGATTTATCGTATTTTCAGCAGTATAAAAATAGAAGAACCTATGGGACGATTTTTTATACTGCTGATTTGTTGTATAGTAACAGCATGTACTGCGCAGACCTCTAAAATAAATGGAGTTAGTTTTGTGGCAGCACCCACACCTATTAATGCGACGCACATAGATCCTGTAGTCGCTGTACATGCCAATTGGGCGGCAGTGATGCCTTTTGGTTTTGTCAAAGACCTATCCAGTCCTACCATTGTATATAATACAGAGCGTCAATGGTGGGGAGAGCGCATAGACGGAGCTCAGAAAACAATTGAACTACTACATAAAAAAGGAATAAAAGTGATGCTCAAACCCCAGATATGGGTTTGGAGAGGCGAATTTACAGGAGATATTCGTATGGCATCCGAAACCCAATGGCAACAGCTAGAAAGCTCCTATGCGCAATTTATACTAGCCTATGCCCAATTAGCCGAAACACTAAAAGTTCCAGTACTCTGTATCGGTACAGAGTTGCATACCTTTGTACAGCAGCGTTCCGATTTTTGGCAGCAACTCATTAAGCGTATTCGTACGATATATACAGGGCAATTAACCTATGCAGAAAATTGGGACCAGATTGCTAAAGTTCCTTTTTGGCAGCAGCTCGATTACATAGGAGTCGACGCCTATTTTCCGATAGCAGATGATCAAACGCCTACCATAGCTGCACTGACAGAAGGTTGGACGCCGTATAAGCAGCGTTTGCAGCAATTGCAGCAAACACACCAGCGCCCTATAGTATTTACAGAATATGGATATCGAAGTGTAGATCACACTGCCAAAGCACCTTGGGATGCTAGTCATGTAGAAGGTAGTGTTAATGTACAAGCACAAGTCAATGCCTTACAGGCAGTACACGATGTATTTTGGGATGAATCGTGGTTTGCAGGAGGCTTTCTATGGAAATGGTTTCATAATCATACCTCAGTAGGAGGGGCTGATGATAATCGGTTTACCGTACAAAACAAACCCGCAGAAGCATTGCTGAAAAAATTGTATGCCCATGATTAAAACAGTCTCGATACTCTGCAATTATATACTGCTAGTAGTGCTAGTAGGAGTAGTATTTGGATGCCAAAATGACGATACTCCTATACAAGATGATTCTTTAGCTACCTTAGTAGCCAACTACGATACCAAGATCGATAACGTGATTGCTTGTGCAGCAACATCTCTGGTAGCTACAGACCAAATAGAGGCATTCGTATACCCACGACCAGGAGTAACGGATTTACGGTATTTCGAAACCGATTCCATAACTGTGGATAAGAATGACTATCAGAACTATACTCAGATCCCCTTAGAAGCATCAGCCGTTTTTAATGGGCATCTCCAAAAGTTTACAAGGCAGCTCACCCAAGAAAAATGGGTCATTATCACTTTCTTAGAAGCAGGTGTATTACAGCTTTCTAATCCCATACGATTAAAACACAATACTCGGCCTACCGAGTTCTCAACAGCGGTGACCATAGATCAGCAGCAGCCAACCATGCCTCGATTTGAATGGCAAGACGGCATTTATCAAGATAACACTATCTATTTTCAGGTACTATCCAATGCCAATAATGATTTATTATCAGGAACCTATACATTAGACACACATTTTCAATATTACAAAACAGCTAATGTAGTACTTAATGTTACAGAAAGCACCCCACCAGCATTAGTCAATGGTAGCGATTATGGTTTTACACTCATGGGAGTTAGCGAAGATAATTGGGTCAATCTATGGATAGAGAAATCATTTACAATAACCCCCTAAAAAAATGTAAACTACCCCTGTTTTTTTCGTCTACACAATAGGTACTATTTGATTACGATCATCATTAACTATACTTTTGTTACCCAAACCTATGAAACACCCAATGCCCAAAAAAATACTAACCATAAGTTTATTCTTATTGTTTTTTAGCGGAATCGCCCAAGAAGCCACCATCGTAGCGCTAAAAATACAAGGCAATACCAAAACCAAAACCTCCTTTATTCATAAAATCGCTAAGGTAAAAGCAGGAATGCCTTTAGATTCCATAGCCATTACAGAGGATATCAAAAGAATTAAAAAACTCCCTTCTATATCACATGCCTATTATGAGGTGTCTAAGGAGCAAGAAGAAGGGCAATACACTGTATTATATACCCTACAAGAAAATTTTACCATCATTCCCAGTGCCAATGTGTATACTACTAATGATGATGAATTTGCTTATAGATTAGGGATCTATGAGTTCAATTTATTAGGGCAAAATATCACAATAGGCGGCTTCTACCAAGATGATATTTATAGCTCTTTTGGTGCCAGTCTTCGTGCTCCCTATTTGTTTACCAATAAATTAGGATTGGCATTTAATTTTCAGGATCTCACCACACAAGAACCTGTGTTTTTGGACAATGGTACTGCTCAATATAAATATAACAATACCTCCTATGAATTATTAGGGCTTTATGAATTTGATTTTCATAATCGGATCGAGCTAGGGGTCAATTATTTTAACGAAGATTATCAGTACAAAAGTGGAGTTACCGCAGCCGATGTGCCCCAAGATTTCGATGTTAATAAACTATTGTACAAGCTGATTTATGAATACAATAATCTTAATTATGATTATCAATATGTAGAAGGATTTAGAAGCGTACTAAATTTTCAATACGTACGAAGCACAGAAAATGTACTTCCCGACTTTTTGATCGGTTGGAATGATTTTTTGTACTATCATAGAGTCGGTAAGAAAGGCAATTGGGCCTCTCGATTGCGATTAGGATTGGCATCGAACGAGGATTCTCCCTTTGCACCCTTTGCAGTAGATAATAATCTAAACATAAGAGGAGTAGGGAACACCATCGATCGAGGTACAGGTGTCGTCGTGCTCAATACAGAATACCGTCATACCTTTGTAGATAAAGATTGGTTTGTACTACAGAGTACAGCCTTTGTAGATGGTGGTAGCTGGCGCGTGCCAGGAGGAGATTTTGGAGATTTTGCCGATAGTCAGAATTTTAGAGTATACCCAGGAATCGGGGTGCGATTCATGCACAAAAAGATATTTAATGCCATTTTTAGAATAGATTACGGACACGGAATCACCGAAGATGCCACCAGAGGATTTGTATTCGGAATTGGGCAGTATTTTTAGTACGATACCAGTAATTATTTGGGCGTTACCCCCTTCTTAGGTCGGGGGTCGGGCTATCCGTTCCAATTCCTCGCTCTCCTAAGGTCGAGCTGTGGGATTTCCACTTCTATCCCTAACGCATTTTTTTAGCATAGGTCTAAGGATGTACAGTATCGTTATTGGATGCGCTTACATGCTCCTTGTAATAGCGATATAATTCTGTAGATGAAGCGCCTAGCCATTTACGGATATGAATGTTTAAGAAATGATATTGCAGTCGCCATACTCCTGTTTCTTCATAGCGTCTGGCTGAGGTGATGATGTAGTCAGGGATCACTACAAACTCGTGTATAGCAAATAAGCGATCGATCAGTTCATTATCTTCATATACAATATAGGACTCATCATAGCCTCCGATATCATAAAAAAGCGAACGCTCTATAAATAAGCTTTGATCCCCGCCTCGGCAGCGTTTACTCTCGAATTTGGTGAGCCATCCCACGAACTGTAACCACCAATGTGTAGAATCAAACTTCATTCGGAAACATCCAGCTCGATGTCCTTTTGCTACATGCTGTATAATGGCTTGATCATAGTTGGTGGGCGGGTAGGAGTCTGCATGCAGAAAATATAAAATAGGCGCAGTAGCTACCTTAGCACCCGTGTTCATCTGTATAGCTCTTCCTTTTTTAGAGGGTACAAAACGTATAGGTATTGCCTGTGTAGCGGCAAATGCATGTACACGACTAGCAGAAGTATCGGTGCTTCCCCCATCTACTACGATGATCTCTGCGATCGTATCGTTTTTTGATGCAGTAACCAAATGCGAAAGCAGCTCGGTGATCGTAGCTGCTTCGTTTAGTATAGGGATAATAATTGCTATTTTCAATGGTGCGGTTTTATAGGGCTGTCGCTACAGTTACTAGATGTCAAAGTTACGATAAAATCAGCGCACTGTCTCGTTGTGTTGCTAATGTACAAGAAACCACTATTCGTTTAAACTCCAATTGTAGTCTTTATAGCCTTTCTTAGGTTGTTTGTCTATTTTGACCTCGGAGTAGCGATTGATAAAATCCTTTACATCTCCACCATTTACTTTAAAGTCTTTTTTAAACCACGAAAATATTTTAGACACGGATACCACATTAGAAGTAATAGTGTTTCTAGCAGGATCATTGATAAAATTTTTGGTTTGTGTCTCTAATGTTTGGTCTACGTTTCGAGCCGTAAAAGCTCTATTCCAAACGATCGGACAGGAGAAAGACGCACAGTTAATGGCAAAATGAATTCTAGGTTCATTTAGTTTTCTTAGAATTTTATGTTCCAAATCGTTTAAGCTATGCGGTACCCCATTGATCTTAAAGAACTGGCGATCCCATGGGTCTTTAATATCTTTAATACTCTTTAGTGGGTAATTATCAATAATCAGTTTGATGGTATATGCATTATAGGCATTGATCCAATAGGCTAGTTTTTCTTCCTTACTCCAGTTTTCGGCAGGAGGATTATCCGATAGATAGGCAAAGTACCTGTAGAGTTGCGCGCTATCTTGCATAAAACCTTTGTAGTTTACCTTTCCTTGGTCAGATACGTTGATCAGTAGGATCTGATCCCATATGGCGTGGTCTAGGTTTTGTGCATGCTGCTGCTGAGTAATAAATAATACAAGTGCGGTAGCGATTACTTTTAGGGGGTTCATATTTGAATGTTTTTTTAGGTTTAGTCTAAGATGTACCCTTTATCTTACAAGATTCATACCATTAAAATAGAAGCCTGTAGGAAAGGCACTGATATTTAAGGAGTAAAATACTTAAAAAATGTTAAAATAAAAAGTGAAGATGGTTTCTATAACTAATAACAGCAAGAGTAGTTTGATTCGTTGTTTTACTGGGGTTAGTGCTATGGAATTTACTATTGTAGGGAATCTCAGATCGCTAAAAAAGCATTGTATGTTATAAATACTATTTGATGATGTTATGTGCGTTAGGGATAGGAGCGGCATCCTTTTTTGGTTTTCTGAAAAACCAAAAAAGATACAGCGGATAGCCCGACCCTTGTGGTAACGCCCAAAATGATATAATCACCAGAGAAACGATATATCTATATGGACTTCTCTGGTGATTGTAGTATGTTTAGCAGCAGCCACCACCATCATAATGGAAGGTAGATGGACTGATGAAAATATCATTTCTGCCTAGATTAGCCAGTGCAGCAGCGGTTTTGTCACAAACGGCTAAGGGTTGGTTTTTAAGGAGGATATGACCTTTTTGGTCATCGAAATAATCTTCTGATCCGTAGTAGATTGCTGCTTTTCCTGTAAAAATACAAGGCCCATCTTCGGGCATTGGATCTTTGATGGCAGCTACTTCGATAGATTCGATGTAAATCAGCTCATCTGTAGGATAGTGCACGGGGTCTAGGATACGATAGGGCTTACGCGCTCGGATTTCGATAGTACCGAATCCTACATCTGTCAGTGCTTTGATATATTCGGCGATAGGAAGGCTTCCGCTCAGGCATAGCGCTCGCAGACGCTCATCATTTCTAAGGGTGTCATTCATCGGTTGCTCGCAGGTGGGATCACTCATCACCAATCGTCCGTGTGGTTTTAGTACACGATACATTTCTTCGATGGCTTTTTGTAATTCTTCGGCCTTGAAAATATTAAATAAACAGTTTTGTGCAGCTACATCGATACTATTATCCGCTACGGGCAGATTCAAGGCGTCTCCGTATTTAAGGTCTACAAAATCACTTCGAAACCAATCGTTTTGTGCTTCGGCTTCTTTAAAGTTTTTTCTAGAAGCTTCGAGCATTTCTTTCACGACATCTACGCCAATCACTCCGTGTTTTTGTCTAGAGAAATAGGAGAATTGCAGGAGTTCCATACCTCCGCCAACACCTACGTATAGGATTTTTGGGCTTTTGGTCAGATCGCGTGCATGTACTGTACTACCACAGCCATAATTCATTTCTTGCATGATTTTGGGGATGGTGAGTCCAGGTAATTCCCATATAGGATTGGTGGTACAACACAGCCCTACATCTGGAGTAAGTGCTGCATCTTTATAAAGATCGTGCGTGGTTTCTAAATAACTCATAGTCTTTTTTTGTTTTTCGTATGCTTCGTGTAGTAGCAATGCTGCTTACTACGTATGGGGTTTATAATGATTGAATCAGTTTTTTGAATAACAGGATCATATCAGGTTCTGCTTTTCCAGCCATAGCTATAATTTCATCGATATCTACGGGGGCTAGGTTGTCAGGGTCACACTCATCGGTGAGTACTGAGACGGCAACTACTGGTAGGCTGAGGTGATTAGCGACAATAACTTCGGGTACGGTACTCATCCCTACAGCGTCTGCTCCTATGATTTTTAGGTATCTGTATTCGGCACGGGTTTCTAGTTGTGGCCCTACAACAGAGGCGTATACACCTGTGTGTAGTTTGATGTCATTCTCCTGGGCAATAGCGAGTAATTGCTGATTGATGGTGGCATCATAGGGCGCACTCATATCGGTAAATCGGCTGCCTAATTGTTCTACGCCTTTAAAAGCTAGTGGAGAACCTCCTTGTAGATTAATATGGTCTTCGATCAGCATTAATTCTCCTTTTTTGATAGAGAGGTTAATGGCTCCAGAGGCATTGGATACTAATAGGGTTTTGATACCTAATTGATGCATGACGCGCACGGGATAGGTCACGTCTTGTAGGCTATAGCCTTCGTATAAATGAAAGCGCCCTTGCATGACTACCACCGTTTTTCCTGCTAGGGTACCGTAGATGAGTTTTCCTTTGTGAAATTCTACAGTGGCTGTCGGGAAATTAGGAATATGGTTGTAGCTTACTTCCTTAATGATGTCTATTTCGGTAAGGAGCTGTCCTAATCCTGTACCTAGGATGATGCCGATTTCTGGATTGATGAATCCTTTTTCTTGTAGGTACTCTGTGGTTTCTTCGATGTATTTAATCATATTGTTGGTTTAAGAATTGCTGAAATACGGGGATGTCCTTGATGTCTTCGTAGTAATCCACGTCGTTTCGTTCTGGTAAAAGTTTATAGTTGCTACCTTCTAAATCCTGAAGGGTGTCTTTTAATACAGTACTGGTACCCCATGCCTTGTTATGAAAGATGGTAGGGTGTAGTTGTTGTATGCCTAATAGGTAATAGCCTCCATCTTCTGCTGGGCCGATTACATAGGGATATGTTTCTAGGTGTGTAAAAGCGGTCGCAATGTCTTCTGCTGATAGGTCGTACATGTCACTACCGATGATGATAATGTTTTGATAACCATCGGCAAACCCTTGTGCAAATGCATGTTGCATTCGTTGTCCTAAGTCAGTGCCTTGTTGCTGTTTTTTCTTATAAATAGTGGCGTCCCATTGGTCATCGGGTCTGATTTTTACAGAATAGTGCACTTGTTTGTCGCAGGGTAGTGCTCGGGTAATAGTCATGGTGTGTGCTAGCAGGGTTTTGTACACGTCAAGTGCTGCTTGCGGTCCAATGGTGGCTGCTAAACGAGTTTTGCATTTGCCCAATTCTGGGTTGCGAGTAAAGATCAGTAAGAGGTTTTTTGTACGCACTAGTTATTGATTTTGATTCCGTGATGTAACCATTTACTCCATTCTTTAGAGAATGTGTGAACAGAGTCTGTGGCTTTTTCTTGTTGATTGACTACGGTGTAGTGTTTGTTTTTCCATTCAAAAATGCCTCCGTATAGGTTGTATACGTTGGTGTATCCTTTTTTTTGGAGTTTGATGGCGATATCTTCTGATCGAACCCCTAGACTACAATATACTACAATGGTAGTGTCTTTTGGAATGCGGTGTTGTTTGGTGATGGTTTTGGTGGTAAAGTGATCGTACCCTACTGCGATGGCTCCCTGTATATGACTTACTGTGTACTCTTTGGACTCTCTGGCGTCTAATAGGATGACTTGCTCTTGTTTTTGGTGTAATACCTCGGGCGTTATGTAAGGTACAGCCTCGGTATTATACCGCTGTAATAGTTCAGCAAGCGCCTCCTGACTATGCATACTTATGGCATATAGTAGGCTGTATAAGAAGAGTATATGTTTTGTAGTCATACTAATATTAGGTGTTATACACAATGTGCTGCATTTCTTGTTTTTGGCTTTTTGTCAATAAACAATGATGCGTTCTTTCGTATAGGATTCATTTCCTTGCGAAAACAAGTAAATAGGGTATTGCGCGCATTCGACGAACTACTATGCGGGTAGCTGCCTAGAATAGCCATCGTGTGATTATATAAAAAGCAATTAGGTTGGTTTATCGCGCAGTGCTGTATGGAGAACCCTTGTTATAGGAGATAAATAGGTGGTCTGCTTGGTATCTTTTCGGCAGTGAAAACTGTTGGTGGGATACAACTGCAAGTATATTACGTATAATCTGTAGGAGTATACGACTGAGTTTTTTAGTATAGGAGTGTATTTTTTTTAGGTCTTCTATGCTATCGATATCATACAGCATGGGCAGCTTAAAAACAGTACTTTCTGTTTGATGTGCTAATAGGTGTATGATATGTTTTGTAAGTTTTCTAGATTGCCAAGGGAGTGCTAAGAAATCAATAGATTGGAATAGTGTTTTGTGTATCCCTATGAGGTAAAAACCTCCATCTACAGAAGGTCCGATGACTAGCTGTTTGTTTTGTTCTAATGCATCTACACTTTGTAGCAAGTGTTCTTTGGTAATAAAAGGAGTGTCATTTCCGATAGCGATTACATTATCATACCCTTGCTGGTAGATGGCTTGTATCGCATGGGTAAAACGCTCTCCAAAATTATTCCCTTCTTGTTGTGCTTCGGTAAAAAAGAAGTAAGGGATTTTGGTACTTTGTACAACCTTTTCTATAGTGCTATTGAGTGCAGAGAATAGCTGATACCCACCATCAATTGGCTTATGCAATACTTCTTCTGCTGCGGTATGCGCAAAAATTAATATGGCGGTTTGTACACTCATTCTGATATTCTTAATTAGGCTACCGTTCCCTGACAGCTACTACCTGCGCCAGCTGTACATCCATAGCAATGTTGTGAAATTACAATATTTCTGTCATTTAGCAAATCCTCATTATACGCGCTAATGTGTTTTACCTTGCTAGTTACTTTAAGGTCGAGCATTTGGTTGAAGTCACAATCATAGAGCCAGCCATCCCAACTTACAGAAATGGTGTTGGTACACATCACGTTTTCTACAGCCGCAGGGTTATAGGCTTCTACAAGTGCATACATGTAGTCTTCGTAATTCTCTGATGCAATTAAGTAATCTAGAAATCTGCTAATGGGTAGATTGGTAATGGCAAATAATTGATGGAAATGAATGCCGAAATCTTCTAGTAGTGCTTTTTTAAAGTCTTTTTGCATGGCGGCTTGATCACTGGGTAAAAATGCACCTGCGGGATTGTATACAAGATCTAATTTTAGGGTGCTATCGGGCATTCCGTAACCACGAGCGTTCAGTTCCTGTAGTGCTTTGATAGAGGCATCGAATACGCCATTACCTCGTTGTTTATCAGTTTTTCCTCTGGTCCAGTGTGGCATAGAAGATACGACGTGTACATTGTGTGTTTTAAAAAAATCAGGAAGATCGTAATACTTTTTATTGGCTCTGATAATCGTTAGATTGCTTCTAACGATAAAGTCTTTGATACCTGCTTTGCTAGCTTCTTCTACAAACCATCTAAAGTTTGGATTCATTTCTGGGGCGCCTCCTGTAAGGTCTAGCGTATGTGCTCCTGTCTGCTTAATGACTTCTAGGCATTGTAGCATGGTTTCTTTGGTCATGATCTCCTTGCGGTCAGGTCCGGCATCTACGTGACAGTGCTCGCAGACTTGATTACACATATAGCCTAAATTAATCTGTAATATTTCTAATTTTTTAGGTCTGAAGGGACGGTGTCCTGTTTCGGCAATTTTATCAGCAAATTTAGGTAGCTCGCCATTGGCAAAAATACCACTATTCAGGATTTCTAATTGTTTCTGAGTCTTGGCAAGTTCGTTGTTTCTTTTTTGTAGAGACTTTGTAGCCATAAAAAGGAGGTGTCTAGGTAATTGTACGGGTTGTTTTTGGATTAGATACTATAATATATGGTATCTTACATAGATAACTTATCGTATTTATTCATCATTTGTACGCCATGTACTAAAGTCGCACCACTTTCTATGGCAGCTCCTGCGTGTACGGCTTCCATCATTTCTTCTTTGGTAATTCCTCTTTGTAATCCATCTTTGGTATAAGCATCGATGCAATAAGGACATTTTACTACATGAGAGACAGCAAGTGCTATAAGTGATTTTTCGCGAGCAGTGAGTGCACCTTCTTCAAATACTTTTCCATAGTAATCAAAGAACTTAGTGCCAAGCTCTTCGCTCCATTCTGTGATTTTTCCAAATTTTCTTAGGTCTGCTGGGTCGTAATATGTTTTAGACATGCTTTATTGATTAGTAAAGGTAATTATATAATAGTCGTAAGTGTTCTGGTATTTCTTACAGCAAAATAAGACTATTTTTTTGGAGAGACCAATTTGGTGAGTAGGTATCTCTGAAATGCATCTTGTTTTTTTAGTGGATAAAGGATTATTTCTGCTATTATGGAAGTGGTTTTTTTGGGAAAAAAGCTATTTTTATCAAGCTTTTGAGAAGCCTTAAAAGATGTGATAAGTGGTGTTGTTTTATATGCTTTGTTTATTGCTTAAAACAAGTCTCTACTTTTAAGAATGTAAAGAATGTGTATATTTGATTTAGCGGTTATTATAGTGCTAATAAAAAGAGGTTTAATTTAATATATTTGTATATTTACTGCTTAAAAAATAAGAATATAGAAATGACTTATGGCCTTGATAGGGTATATACATGATCTATACTAGAGAACTCATGTTGTTTCTCTTTTTTGAGAAAATATATTTTTTTAATCAATGTTTTAAGTGTTTGTTTTTTAATGAATTATGGTTTTTGTGTAGGGATTCATAAAGATATTCTTTGATTTAATTAATAAGATGTTAAGATGGTGGGGGTGCTACATATAGTCTTATAATGTCGTAGTTTTATCAAACAACATATTAATAAATAGGCACATTTTTGGAATTATTTTTAGATACAATATCAAACCTTGTAGTTGAAGATAATATGATTATTTGCGGATAACAAATTTTAAATACACATGTTTAACAAGCGAACAAGATTCAAGTTAGAAGGGAGAGGATTGGTAGTAACTTTTTTATTGGTTTTAGCAATGTCTCAGCATTCTTTTGCACAGGACTCGAACGAAATCGAGCGTAAAGTAGATTCAGTCTTATCATTAATGACCTTAAAGGAAAAGATAGGACAATTAGTATTGTATAATGGGAGTTGGGATGTAACAGGGCCTCCATCAGATGTAGGGAACAAGGAAAAATACGAAAAGCTGAAGAATGGTGAAGTAGGTGCTATGCTGAATGTGACTTCTGTGAAGGGAGCTAAAGAGTTACAAGAAAAGGTAATCGAAAATTCGCGATTAAAGATCCCATTAATGTTTGGGTATGATGTAATTCATGGGTATAAGACGATGTTTCCTATTCCATTAGCAGAAAGTGCTAGCTGGGATTTAGATGCGATCAAAAAATCTGCTGCAATTGCTGCGAAAGAAGCGACAGCGGCTGGTATCAACTGGGCTTTTGGACCGATGGTAGATATTTCTAGAGATGCGCGTTGGGGTAGAATCATGGAAGGTGCAGGAGAAGATCCATACTTAGGATCAAAAATTGCTGTGGCTAGAATCCAAGGTTTTCAAGGAACTGATCTAGCGTCTAAAGAAACATTAGCAGCATGTGCAAAGCACTTTGCGGCGTATGGATTTGCAGAAGCGGGAAGAGATTATAATACGGTGAATATCGGAGAGTACGAATTGCACAACACTGTATTGCCTCCGTTTAAAGCGGCTGCAGATGCTGGTGTAGCTACAATGATGAGTGCCTTCAATGAAGTAAATGGAATTCCTGCTACTGCGCATAAAGAATTGCAAAGAGATATTTTAAAGGATACTTGGAAATGGGACGGATTTGTAGTGTCTGATTGGGCTTCTATTATGGAAATGACTTTTCATGGATATTCTAAGGATCGAGTACATGCTGCTGAACAAGCGATCATAGCAGGTAACGATATGGATATGGAAGGAAGAGCGTATGAAATAGGTCTTGAAAAATTAGTAAAAGAAGGTAAGGTAGATGTAAAATTAATAGAAGATGCAGCCAAGAGAATTCTACGTACTAAATTTAGATTAGGTCTTTTTGAAGATCCATATAAATATTGTGATGAAAATCGTGAGAAGAACGATATCTATACAAAAGCACATTTAGAAGCTTCTAGAGATGTGGCAAAAAAATCAATCGTTTTATTGAAAAACGAAAATAATGTATTGCCATTAAAGAAAGAATTAAAAAGTGTAGCGGTTATCGGAGCATTGGCTGATGATAAAGATACACCTATCGGTAGCTGGAGAGGAGTTGCAGAATCTAACTCGGCAGTATCTTTATTAGAAGGGTTAAAAGCGAGTTTAGGAAAGAAAACAACGATCAACTATGCTAAAGGTGTGGCTATAGGTTCTGGAGAGCGAAGCTTTATCAAGGCGTTAAAAATCAATAGAGATGATGTTACTGGGATTAAAGAAGCTGTAGCAGCGGCAAAAAAATCAGAGTTAGTGATTTTGGCTATTGGAGAAGAGGCATACCAGTCGGGAGAAGCAAGAAGTCAAGTAAGCTTAAGCATTACTGCTCCTCAGCAAAAAATGTTCGAAGCTATTTATGAAGTAAATAAAAATATAGTGGTTGTATTGATGAATGGACGTCCTTTGGCAATTCCTACGATTGCAGAAAAAGTACCTGCTATTGTAGAGACTTGGCACTTAGGATCTGAATCTGGAAATGCAATTGCAGATGTGCTGACAGGGGCTTATAACCCTTCTGGAAAATTACCAGTATCTTTCCCAAGACATGTAGGTCAAATGCCATTGTACTATGCGACTAAAACTACAGGAAGACCTTCTAATCCTGATGGAATGGTATTCTGGTCTCACTATACAGATGAGAAAAATGATGCATTATTTCCTTTTGGTTATGGATTGAGCTATACTACTTTTGAGTATAAAGACTTGGTATTGAGTGCTTCTTCTTTTGGAACTGGAGGTAAGATTACTGCTACTGTAACTGTAACGAATACAGGAGATAGAAAAGGAAAAGAAGTGGTGCAATTGTATGTTAGAGATTTAATAGGAAGTTTAACAAGACCTATAAAAGAATTAAAAGGTTTTGAAATGATCGAATTGAATCCTAAAGAAAGTAAGAAAGTGACCTTTACGATCGATGAGAAGATGCTACAGTTCTATACTCCTAACAAGAAGTGGGAAGCAGAAGCTGGAGATTTTAAAGTATTTGTAGGAGGGAACTCTGTAGATGTGTTGGAGTCTGATTTTGTATTTAAAAAATAAATTATGCGTAGATATATCATTACGATTTTAGGATTGCTAATAGTGAGTTGTAATTCGGAAACGAATACAACTACAACATCGAATCAACCAGCAAGTCAAACGACTAGTAAAGAGGATTCGGAACTAGATAAGAAAGTAGCGAGTCTGCTGTCTGAAATGACTCTAGAGGAAAAAGTAGGACAGATGACGCAGATCACATTGGATGTGGTGACTAAAGGAGATGATCAGTATAGTTCATCGCTACCATATCGCTTGGATAGTGCTTTGGTGCACAAAGCTATTCATACATATAAGGTAGGTTCTGTATTGAACACACCAGGGATTCCTTTGTCTAAAGAAGACTGGTATAAGACGATTAAGGTGTTTCAGGATGAAGCGGCAAAAACGCCTAGACAGATTCCTATTATCTATGGTATCGATGCGATACATGGGGTAAACTATACTACTGGAGCTACCTTATTTCCGCAGCAAATAGGTTTAGCGGCAACCTTTAATCCTATTTTGGTAAAAGAGGCGGCTAGAATTTCTGCATACGAAACTAGGGCTTCTTCTATTCCTTGGAATTTTTCGCCTGTATTAGGTTTAGGTAGAAATCCTTTATGGCCACGTTTATGGGAAACCTTTGGAGAAGATGTGTATTTAGGTAAAACAATGGGAGTAGCAATGGTAGAAGGATACCAAGGAAAAGTTGGTGATTTGACTACAGTAGCCTCTTGTATGAAGCATTACCTAGGATATAGTGTACCATTATCAGGTAAGGATAGAACACCAGCTTGGATACCAGAAAGAGAGCTGAGACAGTACTTTCTGCCAGCTTTTAAAGCAGCGATTGATGCTGGTTCTATTACATTAATGATTAATTCTGGTGATATTAATGGTGTGCCAGTGCATGCGAGTAAATTTTTATTGACAGATGTATTGAGAGATGAGTTAGGATTTAAAGGACTAGCTGTAACAGATTGGTCTGATATTAACTACTTGCATACAAGACATAAAGTAGCACCTACTATCAAAGATGCAATTAGAATGTCTGTGAATGCAGGTATCGATATGAGTATGGTACCTCATGATTTTCAGTTTTCTGAATTATTGGTAGAACTGGTAAATGAAGGAAGCGTAGCCATGGAACGTATTAATAGTGCTGTTTCTAGAATTCTAAAAGTAAAAATGCAATTAGGATTGTTCGAAAATCCTGTGACAGATCCTAAGGATTATCCTGATTTTGGTTCGGCGAAATTTGCACAGGTGAGTAAAAATGCTGCTTTAGAGTCTATTACATTATTGAAGAATAAGAATACTATTCTACCTCTTGCAGAAGGTACCAAGATATTGGTAACAGGAGCAACGGCTAATTCTATGCGTCCACTAAATGGAGGATGGTCATACAATTGGCAGGGTAGTGAAGCAGATGTGTATGCTAAGAATATGAATACAGTGGCAGAGGCATTCATGAAAAAAGGAAATGCTGTGTTCCAACAGGGAGTTACATTTGATGGAAAGAATGATGCAATAGATGCTGCAGTAAGAGCTGCGAAGCAGAGTGATGTAGTATTATTATGTCTTGGAGAGAACTCTTATACAGAAACTCCTGGGAATACACATTCTATTATGATGCCAGATACGCATGTAGCGCTAGCGAAAGCATTGGCTAAAACAGGTAAAAAGATCATACTAGTATTGCTAGAAGGAAGACCTGTAATCTTTAATGAAATAGAGCCTTTAGTAGACGCTGTATTTATGGGGTATTTACCAGGTAACTATGGAGCTGATGCGTTAGTAGATTTGGTATACGGAGCAGAAAACCCGTCTGGTAAATTACCAATCAACTATCCAAAGTATCCGCATTCATTAGTGAATTATAATCATAAGCATTCTGATAATATTTCATTACCGAATTATTACGAGTCAGATTATGATCAGCAGTACGAGTTTGGTGAAGGATTATCGTATACGACATTTCAATATAGCGACTTAGAAGTAAGTGCTGAAGAGATGACTGAAAATGAAACGATAAAAGTGAAGGTGAAGGTGACCAATACAGGGAATCGTAAAGGTAAAGAGAGTGTACTTATGTTCGTAAGTGATTTGTATGCTAGTATTACGCCAGAAGTAAGAGCCTTAAAAGGATATCAAAAGATAGAATTGGCGAAAGGTGCTTCACAAAATGTAACATTTGAAATTACTAAAGAATCACTTTCATTTGTAAATGCTGCTTTAGAAACGGTAGCTGAGCCAGGTGATTTTGAAATCAGTATAGGGAATTTGGTGAAGAAGATAAAGCTAAACTAAAAACCTAAAAACAGGTAAGTTTATAACATTCCTGCTTTGTTGATCTTGGTTTTAAGCGATTTTATGCGTTAGGGATAGTAGTGGAAATCCCACAGCCCGACGCAGGAAGAGCGAGGAATTGTAGCGGATAGCCCGACCTAAAGGGTAACGCCCAAGATAAACAACGAAGTAGGAGTGTTATTTTTATAGCATATAGTATGTGCTAGTTAATGATGATAGTGTGTTTATTGACGTGTTAAAATTCTAATCATGTATCGTTTATTTATTATTTGCTTTTTTACATGGATGTCTGTTTTCTCTCAATCTATAGAGCAAAAAGCATTGCCGCGCATCACCCATTATGATACTAAAAATATGGGGTTTAGTGCTCAGTCATGGGATATTAAACAAGATGAAAATGGGGTTGTGTATGTGGCTAATGGGAATAATATCTTGGTTTTCGATGGGCAATACTGGAAGTCTATAGGGATCAATCCAGAGAATGTAACTCGTAGTATGTATGTGAAAAAATCCGATTCTATTTATTTTGGAGGGGATGGTCATCATGGGTTATTGGTGAATAGTAATTTCTCGGATCATGCAATTTCTTTTTTACCGAATAGTAATAAAGAGGTGACTGCAGATGTAGAGGAGTACTGGAGGACTCATTTTGTAGAAGATCAGGTGGTTTTTCAGACATTTCGAAATTTGTATGTAAATCAGGGGAATATCATTACTAAAATTCCTGCTCCTTATCGATTTAAGTGGAGCTATATGGTGAATGGGCAGGTGTATGTAAATGACTTGCGGTATGGTATTTTTAAATTACAACAGACGAATTTGATTCCTGTAATTAGTGATGAGACAATTAACGAACATATCGTTGGGTTGACAGAGGTCAATGGAGTTTTGTGTGTTATTACTGATACAAAAGGAATCTTTAAAATTACAGATGATGCGACACTAGAGGCGGTAACGATTCCTATAACTGAGGAATTAAAAAAATATCAAATTTTTTCTTTCTTAAAACTTTCGGATAACAGGCTAGCATTAGGTACGGTGTCTAATGGATTGTACTTAGTAGATCTCACTACTGGTGTCATAGAAAACTTAAATAAAAAGACAGGGCTACAAAACAATACGATTTTATCTATTTATCAGGACGATGAAGATAACTTATGGCTGGCATTGGATTATGGAATCGATCATGTAAAGCTGAATTCTCCGCTACATTATTTCTATGATTATTTTGGAGAGATTGGTACTACCTATGCTGTTAAGGTTGAAGACAATGCAGCATATTTAGGTACCAACCAAGGGTTGTATATGATGTCTAGTACGGGAGGTAACGCAGGTGTAGATTTTGAGCTATTGCTTAATGGTCAGGTGTGGAATATCGATAAGGTAAACGGGGAGCTGTTTGTAGGGCATGATAAGGGTGCCTTTGTATTAGATGGAACAAGCTTGAAGAGAATTGGAGAGGACTTAGGGGTTTGGAATTTTAAACCAATGCAGTTACAGGGGGGAGGAGAAACCAGTATTTTATCAGGGAATTATAATGGTGTTTCTCTGTATACCAAGAGAAATGGTGTTTGGAATGGATATCGACTGAAAGGATTTGAAAAGTCTGGGAGATACCTAGAGATCGATAAAAATAACTATATATGGTTGGCGCTACGTACAGAAGGGGTGTTTCGATTCGAATTGGATGCTGCACATGAGACTTTGCAAAATCCAACATTTTATCCATTAAAAGATTTTGGAGGAGATTTTCTGTCTTTATCTAAGGTTGGTGATGCTATTGTAGTGACTTCGGATTTTAATGCTTTTACCTATTCCGAAGCGACTTCTTCTTTTGAAAAAAAGGCGTTAGGGTATGAAAAAGGAATTGCTCCTACTATTTATGTAGATGGTGATGAGACGTGGTATTTAGGGAATGATAGCGCTGTGGTAGAAACGGCTACTGATACGGTGACGCTTCGAGAACTAAAAGACCAACTTGTGCCAGATGTATTAAGTGTATTTCCATTAAATGAGCTACAAAAAATTATTCCTGTATTTAACGGTTTTTCGGTGTACACAAAGCCAAGTAGTAAGGTTCAGAAAACAAATGATAATGCAGTGTTGATACGAGACTTTGTATCTGTAAATAGTGATAAAAGGTATGTAGAGCATTCTGAAATTCCTTATAAAGATAACAACCTGAAAGTAACCTATGCATTGCCAATGTATGGGCAGGAGGTATTGTATCAAACTAAGATAAATGATGGAGAATGGAGTGCTCTGACTTCGGAAACAGAACGAATGTTATACAATCTGAGTGAAGGAACGTATCGTTTTTATGTAAGGGCAAGTTATGATGGGGTTGTGAAAGAGAACGCTTTTGAATTTTTGATTCAACCTCCTATGTATAGAACTACATGGGCTTATTTGTTTTACTTTTTGTTGTTTTTGATTTTGATATTTGTAGTGATAGCAATCAATCGTTACAAAATGAAAAAGCAAGAAAAATTATTGCTAGAACAGAAGACACAAAAGTTGTTAAAACAAGAGGAGGAGTACAAAGCGCAAAAATTAGAGCAGGAACGTAAAATTATAGAGTTGAATAACTCTAAATTGCAAGATGAGATCAAGGCAAAAAGTAGAGAGTTAACTCAGATTGCTTACGTGAATCTGAATAAGAATAAGATTCTGAAAAAGATCCGTGATAAGATTGTGAAAATACAAGAAACGTCTTCTCAGAAGCTGCCAACGAATAGCTATAATGAGCTAGTAAGATTGGTAGAATATTACATTACTGATAAAGAGAGCAAGTTGTTTGAAATTAATTTTGACAAGTCTCATCAGGAGTTTTACGAAAAATTATCAAAGAATTATCCAGATCTAACTTCTAAAGATTTGAGGCTGTGTGCGTACTTGAAAATGAACTTGTCTTCTAAAGAGATCGCACCATTGTTAGGAATTAGTTCACAAAGTGTAGATGTAAGCAGGCATAGGTTAAGAAAAAAGCTTAATTTAGGGTCTAAAGATAATCTAACTAATATTTTGATCAGTCTTAAATAACGAATCTGTAATACATTACTGTTATGAGAAAAAAGGTGACATTAAAACAGCTTGCCAAAGAGCTTAATTTATCTATTTCTACTGTGTCTAAATCATTAAAGAATGATTCGGAAATTAGTCAAAAAACTATTAATAGAGTGCATGAACTGGCAAACTTTTATAATTATAAGCCTAATGCACTTGCGGTAAGTCTAAAAAGTAATAAGACCAAAACTATTGGAGTGATCCTACCAGAAATCTTAAATCACTTTTTTGCAAAAGTACTCTATGGTATCGAGCAACAGGCTTCTGAAAAAGGATACAAGATTGTAACCTGTATTACGAATGAGTCTTTTGAAAAGGAAGTGGAATATGTAGAGATGCTAAATTATAGTAGTGTAGATGGATTTATCATGGCATTGAGTCAGGAAACTCAAATGTACAATAGGTTGTATCATGTAAAGGAATTGCAAAGAGATGATGTGCCGATTGTAATGTTTGATCGTGTTAGCGAAGAAATAGATTGTGATAAGGTAATTGTAGATGATAAATATGCTTCGAAAACTGCGGTACAATATTTAATAGAAACAGGATGTAAGAAAATAGCGGTGATTTCTACTATTTTTGATTTGAGTGTAGGAAAGTTGCGCTTGGAAGGGGCTAGAGAAGTAGTGGCAGAAAATACAGATGTAGGATTGATAGAGTTTCCAATTATGAATATAGAGAAGGAAGAGGACGAAATCGAATTGTTTATTAAAAGTAATAATATCGATGCTGTATTAGGGTTGGATGAGACTGCTGCTGCAATAGCTATCAATATGTCTAATAAATTAGGATATCGTATACCAGATGACATTTCGGTAGTAGGGTTTACCGATGGGTTGCTTTCGAAGCATTCATATCCTAAATTGACTACAGTTTCGCAACATGCAGAAGAATTAGGAGCGAAGGCCGCGGACATGTTGTTAGAACGCTTAGAAAATGTGTCTGAAACGAAGTATAGCGCAAAGACAGAGGTCGTAAAAACGTCGTTGATTCTAAGAGATTCGACGAAATAGAGAGTTATTACAAGAATAATATGCAGAAAAACTCACCTTTTTTAGGTGAGTTTTTTGGTTAAAGACGTTTGTTAGGTTAACTCATTGTTGTGAGAGTGTTTTTTTATTAACATTTTTTTATGCAAAAATGTAAAAAAACGACTTTTTGGGTGCGCTTTTTCTTTTTGTATAGAATTGCGATTTAGGGGGTGTTTTTTTGTTTTTTAGAAAATAAAGCAAGCTTTTGTGGCTAGTGTGTTTTCCCATCAGGCAATGCAGTACTTGTGGAAATTTCAGTCTTTTCGGCAAAAAACGCTCTAATGTTACCTGAAAGTTACTTAAACGTTTGCGGAGTGCTTTTGTTGCTTTTTTTTTAACATTTCAAATACTTGATTTCCTTTTATTTAATAAGGTTTCACAGGCTTTTAGTAATTCAAATGTCTGATAAAAAGACTGTTTGAAAAAACTCCTTGTATAAGTACTTTTTTTTTATGAAATTACCATATAATTTAACTTAGAAGCAGTAAAATTCAAACAAAACAAGCAAATCATTAATTAATTAACAATTTGGGTCATATGAAAATTAAATTGAGAGGACTCTTCTTTTTGGGGATTCTTCTATCAGTCAGTTACACTTTTGCGCAAAGTGTATCAGGAACGGTTACAGAAAATGGAATTCCTATTCCAGGGGTAAACGTTATTGTAAAGGGAACAACTAATGGAACAACAACAGACTTCGACGGGTTGTACACGGTAAACAATGTAAGTCAGGGATCCGTCTTGGTGTTTAGCTATATCGGTTTCCAAGCACAGGAAATTACATATACAGGGCAACCAAGCATCGATGTGGCATTACTTCCAGATGCACAGGCACTAGAGCAAGTAGTCGTTTTGGCGTACGGACAGGTGCAAAACAAAAAGTCTGTGACAACTTCTATCGCTACGGTAGATACGGATGTGATTAAGCAATTGCCAATATCACAGGCGGAGGCAGCATTACAGGGTACAGTACCTGGGGTAGTGGTACAACAAAACTCTGGGTCACCAGGATCGCCTCAGACAGTACGTGTAAGAGGGGTAGGTACGCCTAACCAATCAAATCCTTTATATATAGTAGATGGGGTGCAAGTGCCAAACTTAACTTTTTTGAATCCTAATGATATTAAGTCACAAACAGTATTAAAAGATGCTGCTTCGAGTGCGATTTATGGATCTAGAGGGGGTAACGGGGTTATTCTGGTAGAAACATTACGTGGTAAAAAGTCTTTAGGAAAACCGAAAGTAACGGTTTCTGGGTATTATGGAATTCAGAGTTTGGCAAATAAGCCAGATTTGATGAATAAAGAGCAATATACAGCATATTACAATGCAGGTGTTCAACAAGGAAATATTGCACAAGGATTTAGAGGTGAATTTACGCCCGAAGAAATTGCAGCATTGCCTGATACAGATTGGTACGATGTAATGTTTGATGACGCACCTATCCAAGACATTTATGCATCTGTAGTAGGTGGAGGCGAAAAGATAAGCTACTCTGTATCTGGTGGGCACTTTGGACAAGAAGGTATTCTAGGTGGAGATAACAAAGCTGAATTTAATAGACGTAACATACGTGGAACATTGGCAGGAGATATTAGTGATCGTTTGAGTTTTAACGTAGTGGCACAATACCAAAACCAAGAACGTTTTAGTATTTTTCAAAACCAAGGTGGAGCGGGAACTGCAATTAGTAGTTTTATCAATGCATTGCCTCCGATCTATCCAGCATATGATGAAGATGGTAATTTCTTTAATCCAGGTGTACAAGGTAGGAGACCTATAGCGAACGGAGTACCTCTAAATAGTTTAGGGGCGGTTCAGAATCCGTTGTTCTCTATGGCATTATCAAATACACAAACGACACAGGATATTGTGAACTTATCGACTTCATTAACATGGGAGCCAATTGATAATTTGATTTTCAAAGGTACTTATGGGGCATTCGAAGCAGATATATTCACTAGAGTGTTTACGCCTAGAATAGTTCAGCCAGAGCAACAGTTTGATACTACTGCTAATGTGTCTTATCAAGAAAGTCCTGCTAGGACAATGAATAGACAATATGGAGGTACTGCAGAATATACGTTTGAAACATTGGCTGAAACAGGACATAATGTAAATGTACTTGGAGGGTATGAAGTAGTAGAAAATAGGTTTGATAGTGCGGCAACGGTGATAAGTCCAGGGCCATTTTTCACCAACAATTTTGAAGATGTGAATTTTGCGTTATCAGTAGAAAATGTAAGTGAAGCAGTAGTAACCCCAGGTTTATCTCAAGCTATTGGTTTACAATCTTATTTTGGAAAAGTAGACTATAACTATCAGGAAAAATATTTATTTAGCGGGGTGTTACGAAATGATAGGTCTTCTAATTTTGGACCTAATAATCGTTCTGGATGGTTTCCTGCGGTATCTGCTGGTTGGGTAGCTTCAGAAGAAGCTTTCTTACAGGATAGCGAAAATATCAACTTACTAAAACTAAGAGGTAGCTGGGGTATTAGTGGTAATGACGGTTCTAGCAGAGCATTAGCATATTTAGCAACGGTTAATAGCCAAGCTAGATTTGCAGATCAACCCGCTGTAGTATTATCTGCATTGGCAAATCCAAACTTAAAATGGGAAGAAATTACGCAATTTAACGTAGGGGTAGACCTAAATGCATTTAGAAATAGATTAGGGGTGACTGTTGATTATTATATCAAAGAAACAAGTGATATCTTATTGCAAGCAACAACGCCATTAACAACTGGTTTACAGCCTTCTGTAGAAAACACGGGGGATATAGAAAATAAAGGTTTTGAATTTATAGTATCATGGCAGGATAGCGTCAGTGAAGATTTTTCTTGGAATGCAAGTGTGAATTTAGGATTTAATAAAAATGAAGTAACCAGTTTAGGAGAAACGTCTTTTATAGATGGTGCTGCAATTCAACCACAATTTCAAGGATTTGTGTCCAGAACTAGAGTAGGAGATCCAATAGCGAGTTTCTTTGGATTCCAAGTAGAGGGAATAGATGCGAATGGAAATTTAGTATTTGCAGATTTGGATAATAGTGGAAATAATAAATTAACACCAGATGCTGGAGATAGAACGATCATAGGGGATCCAAATCCAGATGTTACTTTTGGTCTTAATGTAGGATTTAATTACAAAGGACTTGATTTTTCAGCTTTTATGTCAGGGACAGCAGGAAATGATATTTTTGATGCTACCATTCGATATGATGGCATCGGAAGTAATCGTCCAGCATCTTATGCTGTTACTGAAGGAGGAACAAGAAATGTAGCGGTTAGAGCAACAGATAACGGGGAGCAATTAATATCTGATTTCCATGTAAAGGATGGAAGTTTTGCAAAACTAAAGAATGTAACTGTAGGGTATACATTGCCAGAGGTGGCAGCGAAGTCTATTGGAGCAACAGATATCAGAATTTATCTATCCGCTCAAAATTTATTTATGATTACAAAATACGATGGGTTAGATCCAGAGATAGGTCAGAATAACACACAAACGCCATTAAATATTGGGATTGATCAAGGGTTTTTTCCACAATCTCGTAATTTCTTAATGGGATTCAACTTTAATTTCTAAAAAAAATCGATGAAACTATTTAAATATATCACACAAAAAAGAACAAAAACATTCTTGCTTACTTTGGCAGGAGGAGTTGCTTTGTTCACATCTTGTTCCGACGAGATATTAGAAAAAGAGCCAATCACTGAAATTTTGATTGATACGGCTTTTGAAGATGAAAATAATATTTTATTTAATCTAAATGGAGCATACGATCCATTACAATGGCAAAGTGTAGGAGGAAATCAGACATTTCCGTTAATGCAACAAGGGGTAAGAGCTGATGACATACATTCGCAATCAGCAGCTTTCTGGGCAATTGGAGCGCAGTACGATCAATTTACGACCATTGATCCTAACCTTACATCGGTAGCTTCTGTATGGAGTAAATGGTATCAGGGGGTAGCGAGAACTAATTTTACGATACAATTAGCAGAAAATTTTGGAGGTTTCGAAACAGAAGGTTTGCAAGATCAGATTTTAGGAGAGGCGAAGTTTTTGAGAGGATTGTATTATTTCGAGTTGGTACGTTTATTTGGTGGAGTGCCTTTGTTTGATAAGCCCATTACTTCTGCAGAGCAAAATCAATTTAAGCCGCGATCAACTGCTGAAGAAGTGTATGCATTTATAGAAGCAGACTTAAAGGCCGCCGCAACTAATCTACCTGTAAAAGGAGGAGAACGTTTTCAAGGAGCAGCAACTTCTGGTGCAGCATTGGCTTTGCTGACAAAAGTATACTTATACCAAGAAAAATGGAGCGAAGCTGTAACTACGGCAGAGCAAGTAATAGGGCAAGGAGTGTATAGTCTTGAAGAAAACTTTAGAGACAACTTTATTGTAGAAAATGAATTTGGAAAAGAATCTATCTTTGAGATCAATTATGTAGATGGGCTTTCTACAGGAACTTTTGACGATGGAAGACAAGCACAAGAAGGGTCTGGCTCATGGAAGTGGAGTTTTCCATTTATACCAGCAGGATACAGGTCTTTTAATAATTTTATTCCAAGACAAAAGTTAGTAGACTTTTTTGATGATAGTGATCAGCGAAAAGAAGCTACGTTTTTATTGCCAGGTCAGGTGTTAAACTCACCAGGATTGGCTGCTCTAGAATGGGATCCTGCACCTGCGGATTTTAATTATGCTATAGGAGTGAGTACTGGTGCTAAAAAATACTTTTTGACTTTTGAGCAAGTACAAGATTTATTAAGTGAATTTCAGTCGCCATTAAATGAAAAAATCATTCGTTATGCAGATGTATTGTTAATGCATGCTGAAGCTTCGCTTATGGGAGGTGGAGGAACAGGTTCTGAATCTTTCCAGCAGGTAATTGATAGAGCTTATGGAGCAGGAAATGTAGCTGCCCCTGCATATACGATCCAAGGAGTGAGAGATGAGCGTCGTAGAGAATTGGCTACAGAAGGATGGAATCGATTTACAGATTTAGTTCGTTGGGATAAAGCTGATGGCGGCGGAGTAATCAAAGAAGCTTTGGAAGAAGCAGGTAAGACTGATTTTAAGAAGCCTAGAGATTTATTGTTGCCTATCCCACAGCAAGAAATAGACACCTATCCTCAGGGGATGTTAAGCCAGAATCCTGGTTATTAATAAAAAAATAGATTATGAAAAATACAATTCAAATAAAAAGTATAGTGAAACATGCTTTGCTAATTGCAGGATTGGCAGTGGTAAGTGTATCTTGTGAAGAAGAAAATCCATTTGATTTTCCAACGGTTGCTTCTAATGGAGATGGAATCCAAAACTTAGATGAAACGGGTGTAGATTGTGGTGGAAGTAGCGGAATAGCTTGTCCTACTTGTACCGATGGTATTCAAAACCAAGGAGAAGAAGGTGTAGATTGTGGAGGGCCTTGTACAGCTGTGTGTCCAGAAGCAACTCCAAGATTTGATGAACTGTCTTTGCAGACAGCGCTTCCTTATTTTCATTCATTTGAATTAGCGGAATCTGGTAAGGAATTGACTTCTTTTAGTGGAAATACAGTTACTTTGGATTTTGGAATAGAAGATCCTGCTGGAGGTGATGGTATAGTAGGTCGTTACAGAAGGCCAGAAGGAGATGTTGCTCAAGGTTTTTCGGATTTTAAATTCACTGCGTTTGATGAGCCAATCAATTTTTCAGAATTTCATAAATTTACATTAGATGTGTATATTCCTTCTAGTAATAATTTTGCGGGTAATTTCGCGCCTACTGTAGAATTGATATTGCATGATAATGTAGATGATAATTTTTGGCAACGTTGGACATTAATATCAAAAACTATTGATCCTAGTGATTTTGATAAGTGGATTACATTGCGATTTGATGGTACAGAAGCTGCAGCTGCAGACACAGGGGTGTTATTACCAAATAATAATGATTTCTATGATAATATTACGATTCGTATTGGAGGTAGTAATCATAATGAAGCAGGAGAGTTTTTTGTTAGGGATTTTGTGCCAACGACAAGTTTTGTAGCACCAGGGACACCTAGAGCAGATGCTATTAGAGCTAGCGGAGTACCTTACTTTTTTACATTTGAATCAGGAGATGCTTCATCTGGTTCGAATTTAGTGCCAGTTGATACGCCAAGTCAAGGTGTTGTGCCGTCTTACGGAGTAGCTGATCCTGCAGGGTCAGCGGATGGAGTAGCTAGAATATATAGACCAGAAAATGGGCCTTTTGGAGGATTTGAAGATTTTAAATTTCAACAAAAAGATGAGCCAATCGACTTTTCAGAATATCATAAGTTTAAATTAGATGTGTATGTGCCTTCTAGTAATGACTTTACAGGAAGTTTAACTCCTAAGATAGAACTGATATTTCATGATAATATAGATAGTAATTTTTGGCAGCGTTGGACTTTGTTGGATTATACTGTAACAGAAGCAGAGTTTGATAAATGGATCACTATAGAGTTCGATGCTACAAATGCTGAGGCAATTGATACAGGAATTTTATTGCCAGACAGTAATGTGTATGATAATATTACACTGCGTTTTGGTGGAAGTAATCATAAAGCAAAAGGAGAGTTTTTTGTAAAAGACTTTGTGTCTTTTAAATAAGAAATTCAATTTTGTTTAAATTATTAAAAGCAACAAGAGAAAATTTTCTCTTGTTGCTTTTATGATATTGTAAGTAATCTTTCTACTTAAATTTTACGTAAAAAACATACGCTATCCTTATCATATTGTTAATGAATTGTGTGCTTTTTGTGTAACTTTATGATATTTAAAGTTAGGGAAAAAGCATACTTGTAGTAAGGGATAGGTAGCGATTACGAAAACGTTGTAATGAATATTGCGTGTAACAAGGAATTAAAAGCATAATAGGTTATGGAAATAGATAAATATGTAGCAGAGTTTTGGGAAAAAGGATATGTGATTTTTGAAAATTTTTTTAGTGATGAATTGATGGATACGTATAATGATAAAATTTTAGATCATTATGGCGTAAATCCCAATTGGGAACATACCGATGAGTTCATTTCTAAGTCTTCTGTAGAAGTGATCCCTTGGTTTCCATACCGAGAAAACAAACCGTATTTTGATGGTATCGATAAGGAAGAACGCTTTAATAAGATCACAGATGCGATCCTTAAAGAAGGATGGGAAAATCTGTATTGTATGATGATGTTTTCTAAAGCAGGAAGCAAAGGACAGGCATGGCATCAAGATTGTCCGCCAGATGATCCTAAAAAATACAATCTAAATAGGTTGGTATATACACACGATATTACCGACGAGACAGGAGGCGAAATCGTAATTATGCCCGAAGCACATAAAGCAGGAATACTACCTGTAGGAAAACCACACGAAGATATCGAAGGACAAGTAGTGTTTAAGCCTAAGAAAGGAACGGTGATTTTCTTGCATGGGCATTGTTTTCATCGCGTGATGCCAGTAAAAAGCGATCGTATATCCTCTAACTTTAGAGCAGTTCCTAAAGGAACGCCAGAAGATATTACAGATATCTGTGTGTATAGAAATATGAAGTACAAATTCTCGACTAGTGAGGTGATTGAAGAGAGGATATAATGAAACACATACTCAGCATATTCTTTTTTTTAGGGGCTTTACATACAATAACACTTACTTACAGTCAGAGTACTGCATCTTTTGATACATTGGCCGATAGGAAACCTGCTAAGGTAATGGTCAAAGCCGCTGAGGGGCGCTATCAATTTTATGTTAATGATCAACCATTAGCACTCAGAGGTGTGGGTATTAATTATGTAGATGGACATGATTTCGAAGCGCTGTACAAGGCAGGCGGTAATGCGTTTAGAACATGGGGTACAGATCATGCCGCTATAGAATTAGCTGCCGCCAAAAAATACGGTTTCATGGTAGCATTGGGAATCAAAATAGAGAAAGAGCTCTATGGATTCGATTACAATGACGAAGCTGCTGTAGCTAAACAACTAGAAAGGGTAAAAAAAACAATCCTCGCCTATAAAAATCATCCCAATCTATTGTGTTGGGTGGTAGGGAATGAATTAAACCTCTTGTTAGATGAAGACGGGGCATTAAAAGAAGTAAATCCAAAGGTGTATGATGCAGTAGCCGATATTGTAGCGTATATACACGAAGTAGATCCCAACCATCCAGTCACCACTACATTTGCAGGAGTACATAAGTCTCATCTCAAAGAAGCCGTCGCTCGATGTCCTGATTTAGAAATCATATCAGTACAGGTATATCAGGATTTAGCACGTGTAGAAGAACTAATCGTAGATGCGGGAATTGAAAAGCCGTATATGATTACGGAATATGGTCCTAGAGGATTTTGGGAAATGCCTAAAACAGCATGGAAGCGCGAAATAGAAGAGCCAAGCGGACCAAAAGCAGATGGCATATTTCAGCGAATCCATACAGGAATTATCAACAATCAATCTGGGAAATGTTTAGGTGGTTTCGCTTTTGAATGGGGGCAAAAACACGAGCGTACTCCTACTTGGTTTGGGATGTTTGATGAAGAAGGAAGGCAGACCGAAAACATAGACAACCTTACCAAACTATGGACGGGCGCATATCCCTCAAATAGAGCTCCAAGAGTAGATTCATTACTATTAGACAATCAGCGAGCAGAAAATAGCATTTATCTAGCACCTGATACAAAATACTCAGCAAAGGTATTTGCTTCAGATCCTGATGGAGACGAGTTGGTATATAAATGGGAAATTGCAGAAGAAGTAAAGATTCGTAGTAATGGAGGAGCTAAAGAAATCAAACCTCCAAGAATTCCTGTTCGTATCGAAAAAGATGCCAATGGAGAGCTAGTTTTTTATACACCAAAGAAAGAAGGTGCATACCGTATATTAGTATATGTATACGATCAAAAACACAAATTAGGGAATGCTAATATTCCTTTTTATATCAAAAACACACATCATTAGTGACAACGACAAAAAAGATACAATGGGGGCTGATAGGATTGGGTAATATAGCACATCAATTTGCCAAAGATTTACGTTTAGTGCCAGATGCAGCCATCTATGCCGTAGCATCTAGAAGTACAGAAAAAGCAGCTGCCTTTGCAGCGCAATACCAAGCTGCAAAATCGTATGGTGATTATGATGCCATCTTAGAAGATCCAGCAGTAGATATTATTTATATAGCGACTCCACACGATTCGCATGCAGAATTATGTATAAAAGCGTTAGCGGCGGGGAAACATGTACTTTGCGAAAAGCCGATAGCCATTAATTTGGAGCAAGCAAAAAGCATGATAGCGGCATCCAAAAAGTACAATAAGTTTTTAATGGAAGCTTTTTGGACACGTTTTAATCCTTCTGTACAAGAAGCTTTGCAAAAAGTAGCAGATGGAGATATAGGAGACATCCGATATATCAATGCTGATTTTGCATTCCATGTGCCCAACCCGCAAGGTAGAATGACGAACATAGACAATGGAGGAGGTTCGTTATTGGATATGGGCGTATATCCATTATTCTTATCCTACGTAGTGTTAGGGATGCCAGAAAAAATAATGGCGAGTGCCAATTTCTTTTCGTCAGGGGCAGACGAGCAAACCTCGATGATTTTGCATTATAAAAATGCACAAGCTGTATTGCACAGTAGTTTTGTATCTTCTTCTAATATGATTGCTACAATTAGTGGAACACAAGGTAGAATCAATCTACATCCTGTATGGCATGAGACCCAAGGGTATGACATGATTAGAAATAATCACAAAGTTACATATGCATTACCTACAGTTGGCAAAGGCTTTACGTATGAGATTCTCGAATGTCATCAATGTATTAGAAATCATCAAATAGAAAGTACCGTTTGGTCACACCAAAACAGCATTGATTTAGCCACTATAGTAGAAGAAGTGCGCCATCAAACAGGACTGAAATTTTCGGTCTAAAAAATATCACACAAAGAATTAAAGAAAATAGAAGCAATGTCTAAAAAAACAATTTTTATCGCATTTGTAGTCTCTCTAGGGGGGTTTTTATTCGGATTTGATGCAGGGATCATATCTGGAGTTATGGAATTTGCAGGGCCAAAGTTCAATCTGTCGGAAGCACAAACAGGATGGGCCGTAAGTGCGCCTTCATTTGCAGCTATGTTTGCCATGCTTTTTTCAGGAAGAATTAGCGACATCGTAGGGCGAAAAAAAATGCTATTGTTAGTAGCATTTTTGTATGCACTATCAGCGCTGTTATCAGCTTATGCGAATTCATACCACATGCTTTGGATTGCTAGGATGATTGGAGGTGTCGCTTTTGGAGCCGCATTAATTTTAGCACCAGTATACATAGCCGAGGTTTCTACGGCCAAGAGTAGAGGGAAATTAGTTTCGATTCAGCAATTGAATATTGTACTCGGTTTTTTTGCCGCTTTTTTATGCAACAATTACCTAAACGGATTAAATAGTGGAGGGAGCACTTTTTTTAATGACGAAACCGTATGGAGATGGATGCTAGGTATAGAATTAGTACCTGCAATTTCTTATTTAGTACTCTTACTATTCGTACCAGAAAGTCCTCGTTGGTTATTTGCACAGCAAAGAACTGAGGAAGCAGAAAAAGTACTAAAATCCTTGCATAGCGAGCAAGTAGCAGATCAAGAAATTAGCACTATTAAACAAGCCATAGATAGCGAAAAGAATAAAGAAAAAGTGGCAGTCACAGAAATTTTTAAGCCAGCATTGCGCTATATCATTACTGTAGGACTCGTTATAGGAGTATTACAACAGATTACAGGAATCAATGCCATTTACTTCTATGCTACCTCTATTTTTAAACAAACAGGGATCGGTACAGATGCTGCATTTACATCGGGAGTATTATTGAGTTTTACCACAGTAGTATTTACTATTGTGGCAATGTTCCTGATCGATAAAATGGGAAGAAGGCCTTTGTTATTGTTAGGAATTGGAGGAATAGCTATTAGTTTATTGGTGTGTGCTTATGGATTCAAACAGGCAACCTATCAACTTACAGCCTCTAAGATCGAAAAGATTGAAGGAGTGACAGCAGCGCAATTACAAGACGTAGTCGATGTTACCTATTATAATGATGTAGACTTTAAGAATGCGATGAAAGCTGCGTTAGGAAATCAAGAATATACCAAACGAGAAGGAGATATTTTAGAAATGGCTATCGATATGAATGCTACGATGGTATTAGTAGGAATCTTAGGATTTATAGCTTGTTTTGCCTTTTCATTAGGGCCTGTCATGTGGGTCATGTTATCAGAGTTATATCCTAATAAATACAGAGGACTTGCAATAGGATTTATCGGTTTTGTCAACTCTTTTGCGAGTTGGTTGGTACAGCAAGTATTCCCTTGGGAGTTATCGAATTTAGGGAACTCGGTAAGTTTTATGATTTTTGGAGTCATAGCCTCTATAGGCTTCTTTATCTTGCTTAAAATATTGCCAGAAACCAAAGGAAAAACATTAGAAGAATTAGAAAGAGATCTTGTAAAAGCATAACGACTATACATTAATGAATACAATTCAAAACCCAATACTCAGAGGTTTTAATCCAGACCCTTCTATTATTAGAGTAGGAGACGATTATTATATAGCAACATCCACTTTTGAGTGGTTTCCAGGGGTGCAGATACATCACTCCAAAGATTTAAAAAATTGGAAAGTAATTGCACAGCCCCTTAATAGAATTTCGCAATTAGATATGAAAGGAAATCCAGACTCCTGCGGAGTATGGGCACCTTGTCTTTCTTATGATAAGGGTGTTTTTTATCTTGTATATTCTAATGTGCGTTCGTTTAATGGGGTGTGGAAAGATACTCCCAATTACTTGGTGACCACTACAGATATTACAGGAGACTGGTCAGAACCAGTATATCTAAATTCTAGAGGTTTTGACGCTTCGTTGTTTCATGACCAGAACGGAAAGAAGTATTACCTAAATATGTTGGTAGATCATAGAGGCGGTAAATTTTTTGGTGGTATAGAAATGCAGGAGTACGATCCGATCCAACAAAAACTAGTAGGAGACATCAAGTACCTACATGACGGTACAGCGCATGGATGTACAGAAGGGCCTCATTTATTGCAGAAAGACGGTTATTATTACTTATTGCTAGCAGAAGGAGGTACGGAGTACAATCATACAGAAACCATCTTGCGATCAAAAACGATCGAAGGTCCTTATGAGTTACATCCCGAGGTCAATATTGTGAGTTGTGCAGACACACCATCGCATGGATTGCAAAAATCAGGGCATGGCGACTTCGTACAAACACAGGATGGTAGTTGGTATTTCGTATTTCTAGTAGGAAGACCGCTTACAGAACGAGGACGATGTATATTAGGTAGGGAAACAGCGATCGAAGCTCTCGAATGGAAAGACGGATGGCCGTATTTAAAAAGCGGATCTAAAACCCCTCGCGTAACGCTGCCGATGCCTGACCTGAATCCGCATCCATTTGCCAAAACACCAGAGCGTGATGATTTTGGTACCACGCAATTAGCGATAGCATTCCAATCACTACGTATTCCGTGTACCGAAGATTGGATGAGTTTGAGCGATGCTCCAGGATTTTTGCGTCTAAAAGGAAAAGAATCATTATCTTCCATTCATCAGCAAGCGCTAATAGCTCGACGTGTACAGCATTTTCATATAGAAGCAGCTACCAGTGTAGTATTTGATCCAGAAAGTTTTATGCAAATGGCGGGATTAGTGTTCTATTATAACACCACGCACTATCACTATTTGCATATCACGAGTAATTACGAGGGCACTCAGAAATTACTTAAAATTATATCCTGCGATAATGCAGTTATGTCAGAACAGGAGCAAGAGATCGATATCACCGATGTTGCCATCGACCGTATTGCGCTCAAAGGGATATTAAATAGAGAACAATTACAATTTTATTACAGTATAGATAACGGTGAGCAGTACCAACAGCTAGGGCATGCGTTAGACGCCAGTATATTGTCAGATGATTATATACAACAAGGAGGCGACCAATACCGACCTGCATTTACAGGATGTTTTGTAGGGATGTGTTGTCAGGATTTGTCTACGTTGCACAAGCATGCCGATTTTGATTGGTTTGATTACAAAGAAATAGACTAGAAATTATGTTAAAAAAGGGAGTAGTGGCAATGAGCATCTTAAGTCTCGTTGCCTGTAAACAAGAAAAAGTAGAGAAAGTAGCGGAACAGCCAGCAGCTGTAGTAGAAGAAACCGTTGCAAAACCAACGCGTAAGCTTGCGAAATTCGAACCAGAAGAAGGAAAGGTATTGCTTTTTGCAGGGCAAGAATTAGAAGCTGTAGGAGGATTAGAGAAATACAATGATGGGTATTTAGATCATTTTGATAAGCCAGCAGGATGGACGACCTATAGTAATATCAATCCTGGAGAAAACTCATTTGGTCGTATACAAGAAGGATTAGATGGGATTTATGAAACACATGACTGGGGAGATCACGATTACAATGCTTCTTTGCAATTAAAGGATTCTAGCTATACCGATATGGCGATGGCTATTGGATTACAGTTCGTGAATCACGAAGAAAAAGTAGCAGACGGTACGCATGATAAGTACATCGACAAACTAGGTGATTTTCTACTATCTTTAGGGAAGCGTCCTGTGTTTCTACGTATTGCATATGAATTTGATGGAGATCCATGGAATAGTTATGAAAGAGAAGCTACTATCAAGGCTTACAGAAGAATTGTAGATAAGTTGAGAGCCAAGGGAGTGACCAATACCGCTTATGTATGGCAATCGGTAGGATTTATCTCTAATCTAGAGCATTTAGAAGGTTGGTATCCTGGCGATGACTACGTAGATTGGTGTGCAGTATCGTTTTTTAACCGATGGGATGAAATCCAAATGTTTAAGTTTGCACGTAGTAAAGGAAAACCAGTTTTCATAGCAGAAGCAACACCTACCATCTCAGATTATACAGGGAAGTTATATGGAACGACCAAGGAAACGCAATTAAGCAATCCTGAGCAAGCACAAGAAGCATGGGATAAGTGGTTTGTACCTTTCTTTAATGCGATTGAAGAAAATGCAGATGTGGTAAAAGCGGTACATTACATCAATTGCCATTGGGATTCGCACAGAATGTGGGATGAGAATCCAACGTTTCAGAAAATCGACGCTCGATTACAGCTGAGTGAGATGATCTCTAACAAGTGGAAAGCAGAAACATCAAAACCAAAGTATATAAAATCATCACCAGATTTATACGCTTATTTATACGGAGAGCGTAAGTAAAAGGAGTTAATACCAGTTATTGTTTGAATTTGCTGGAAAAGAAAATAAAGATTTTTTTGTTTCAATGAAGAAGAAAAATTAAGCATAGCAGAGCTACGGTTTATTTTTATTCTGAAATTGAGGCGAAAAAAGAACATTTTATTACAGTAAATTCAAATGATAAATGGTATAAGTAGTGTTCAATAAAAAAGAGGTTACGCTGTTTTATAGGTAACCTCTTTTTTTATGAAAGTAGTTTAAAATCTACCTCTCTATTTTTAATTGCGTTAGGGATAGGAGCGGCATCCTTTTGGTAGCACCTTAGTGCTGCCAAAAGATATAGCGGATAGCCCGACCCTTGGGGAACGCCCATCTAATACATCATCACAACTACGTTTTAGAAATACTTCGTTTTATGGATTAATAAGTGATTTTTTTGGTAGTAGCACGTTCTATAATACTAGTTTTAATCACTTTGGTAGTATATTCTGTTTCTTCGCTAGGGTTGTCCTGTTCTAGTTTTTCGATGAGAATACGAGCAGCCGTTTCTCCTAGATAGATTCCATGCTGGCTTACAGTAGTGATCGCAGGAGTGACGTGTCTAGGTAACTTTCCATTGGTAAATCCTATGATAGAAATATCCTCAGGTACTTTGTGTCCCTTAGACTGAATCAGTTTTAGCGAGTCTACGGCAGAGTCTTCCTCTAGGCAAAGTAGCGCGTCGATATTACGCGATCCAAGTAGGTTTTTAAGGAGTGTCTCAATATCATTAAATTCATCAATCCGTAGGATCAAAGCATCATCAATCGGTATGTTATAATCCCGAAGCGCATCCTTGTAGCCTTCGATACGTAGCTTCCCTACGCTCAGATTATCGATATTAGAAACCAGTGCGATATTGGTACATCCTGTTTCTATAAAGTGTTTAGTGGCGTTATAGGCCCCTTCTTGGTCATTTACAATTACCTTATCGCAGTGAATCTCGTCAGAAACCCTGTCGAACATCACGATAGGAATCCCTTCATTGATCGTATTCTTAAAATGAGAAAAGTTTTCTTTAATCTGCGTCTCCTCTGCAATAGAGATGATAAAGCCGTCAAGCGCTCCGTTTTTGATCAATTCCATGGCATTGACCTCTTTTTCATAAGACTCATTAGAGATGCAGGTAATAATGTTATAGCCTTTTTCAGTAGCTACTTTTTCGATACCCACAAATACCTTGGTAAAAAAGTGATTCAAAATATTGGGAATAATAATCCCGATCGTTTTGGTCTTTCTGTTCTGTAGATTAAGGGCGATGCTATTGGGTTTATAATGATGCTCTTTAGCATATTCCTGTATTTTGGCTTTGGTTTTGGTGCTAATTTCATAGCTGTCATTCAGAGCCTTAGATACAGTAGCAATAGAAACATTAAATTCATTAGCAATATGTTTTAATGTTATTCTTTTCTTCATTGGAGCGGTACTTAGGGTTTATGATTGCTAATTTAATAATATCTTAATTTAACATTTAGGGACTTTAAGAATAAATTATTAAAATTCTGTAAAATGATGTGTAATACGTGTCATATTGTTGCTGATTTTTGTTTTTTGGGCGTTCCCCAAGGGTCGGGCTATCCGTTTCAATTCCTCGCACTCCTAAGGTCGTGCTGTGGGATTTCCACTGCTATCCCTAACGCAAAAGAATACTTGTGTAAAGAGTAAGAAGAGATAGAATAAACCAGAATAGTGTAGTTAGTTGAAGTCTAGGTGTGTGGTCAGTTCTTTAGTAGCCCATCCTGTTGCCATTTCGTGAGTATACTGCGATCTTTTGCAGAAAGGGGTTCTTTAGGAGGCATAGGATCGTTGGTGCTATGGATTCGCTGGATCAATTTTTTATGTCGTATCGCATGTACTAATTCCTTAAAATCAGTAAGGTCTAGCATGGCGCTAGGACTAGGGTGACTGTGGCAAATCACACAGTTATTCTCGATAATACTTTTTACATCTCGATCATAGCTTACTGTCCAGTCTATAATTGTGGGAATATCCGAAAGCGTATCTTTTTTGGGAGCTACGTAAAAATCATCGCCTTGGCTTTGGTTGATAAACATAGCACTTCGGTGAGTAATAGGGGCTATTGTAGCCGAGGTGTTGCTTTGGGGTGCTATGGTAATGGCAGTGCTCCTGCTTGCAAAATCCCCCTTAGAAATCGCATAATCCTGATCTAGATCAGCAATGGCAGTCATAAAATAATCTCCAGGGTGTAGGTAGGTATATGTAAAATCAGTTTCGCTATTCGTTAAAAAAGATTGTAAAACCGTACTGTTATAGCGAGAAAGTTCTTTAGAAAGTAGTCCGTCTTCGTCGGTTAGTGGTTGGGTAGAAAGATAGAGAAGTATGGGCGTGTTTTTGATTTTTTGGTGGCGCTGTAGCTGAATGTTTAGTGTAGCAATATGAGGGTAGTCACTGATCGTAATGGGGTCTAGTGAAGAGGTAGCCATTGCTTCAATAGCATCATTAGTAGCAGACTGCCATAAAAAAGAGGCAGAGTTTTTTATATACAAATACGCATTATCGAATCCGCTAGGAAAATGATAAGTAGGATGTTTTTTCGGAAAATCAAATCGATCAGCAGCCCTCTGTGCGAGTGTAGTGGTATGTTTTTTTCCTTTGTAAGTCATATGTCTAGAGGGTGTGGGCTTGCTGCCGAGTTGACTGGTATAGGAGTTCCAATACAGACTGTCTTTGGTAAAACGCAGTTCCATATACATGGTTTTTTTGCCACCTACCGCGTCTACCAATCGATAGTACCGCTGTAGTGTATCTTCTTGGATAGAATCTAGTACAAAATAGCTACTTCGGTAGATGCCATTTAATACACCACCATTTCTAGCCATAATGGTTTTAGTACCTTTAAAATTGGCAACAAAAAAGGAAGTCAATAAATTACCCATGGATCCGCCTTCATAAATTCCGTGAACATGTGAAGGCCCAATCGCCCTATAATCCCAAGTAAACCAATTGAACTTCATACCTGCTACAGTATTGATACCGATCCATTGCCCTTGTATGTTGTTTAATAGTTCGATGCCCTTTTTTTCAATATCCACCACGTTTAGTACTGGGACAGCACGGTAGGTGCCTTGGTCTGCATGTGTATAAAAGCTTAAAAACCCAATGATGATACAGAGTATGCTAACTGTTTTGACGATACATTTCATTCGTATAGATTCTAGGGAGTGTAGTCTATTGGAATATAGTGAATTATTATGGTGGAGGCAATAGAGATTGCAGAATGAGGGTCTCTATATATGGTAATTGGTCTTGATCCTATATATACTTAGTGATCATAATCCCACAAGTTTTCGGGTTGACCCCATAATTGGTCTTGACCCCTTGATCCATTTGTTTTAGTAAAAAAATAAAATCACAAAAACATATAAAAATAAAAAAGCCCTGCAAATGCAGGGCTTTTCGTTAAGGTGGTGCCTCCAGGAATCGAACCAGGGACACAAGGATTTTCAGTCCTTTGCTCTACCAACTGAGCTAAGGCACCTTGTTGTAAGCGGTTGCAAATATAAGACAGTTTTTCAGTTGTGCAAAGAAAAAAAGTAAAAAAATCGTTTTGTAGCTTTGCAGCTATAGAAAATAGATATGAATATAGTAATTGATGCAGGTAATACTGCCATAAAGATAGGGGTCTTTAAGGGGGTTGAGTTGGTGTATAAAAAGGCGTTGGATAATAGTGTGTTAGCTTCGGAAATTGAAACGATTTTAAGGCAGTTTCCAGAGGTGAAACAAGGAATTTTGTCGTCTGTTTCTAGCTTGAAATCTGAAAATGTTAAAGTTTTGCAAAAGAAAATAAATCTCATGATTCTCGATGCAAATACCGCAATGCCGTTCTCTAATTTATACAAAACCCCTACCACATTAGGAGTCGATCGTTTGGCATTAATTGCAGCAGCAGTGGGGCAGTATCCAAGACAGCATGTGCTAGTCATAGATGCAGGAACTTGTATTACCTATGATTTTAAAGATGCCAATGAATGTTATTATGGCGGAGGGATTGCTCCGGGGCTACAACTGCGGTATAAAAGTTTACACGCACACACTGCCAAACTTCCTTTACTTGATGTAACTCCACCAACACACTTTATTGGTGACAGTACAGAACAAGCCATTCATGCAGGAGTTGTACTAGGAGTAATCTATGAAATAGAAGGAGTTATTGAGCAATATTGCAACACTTACGGTGATTTAACAGTTATTTTAACCGGTGGAGATGCACATTTTTTGTCTAAAAGATTAAAAAATAGCATATTTGCCACCTCTAATTTTTTATTAGAGGGTCTAAATTACATTTTAGCATTTAATAACGATCAATGATAAAGAAGATTTTAGTAGTTGTTTTGGTAATAAGTACCAGTATATCTTATGCTCAGGAAGGAACTTCTTCGCCATATTCATTTTATGGAGTAGGGATACAGAAGTTCAAAGGGACGGTAGAAAATAGAACAATGGGGGGGCTAAGTATACTAACGGATAGTATTCACCTTAACCTGCAAAATCCGGCCGCATACGGAGCCCTAAAATTAACCACCTATGCGTTGGGGGCTAGTTATACAGGATTGAACTTAGATAATGCCGCAGGAGGAGATTCTTATAAAGATAATGCCTCGTTGAATTATTTAGCAATAGGAATTCCTGCTAAAATTTTTGGTTTTGGTTTTGGAGTTGTACCTCTTAATTCTGTGGGGTATAGAACAATTAGTATTGCTCAAGACGGATCGCAATCACAGTTTTCTGGTAATGGAGGGCTTAATAAAGTGTACTTAGCAGCAGGAATCGAGGTAACCAAAAACCTAAGCTTAGGGATTGATTTCAATTATAATTTCGGTAACATAGAAAACAAAGCAATTCTTAGAAAACCAAATGTACAATTTGATACCAGAGAGCTTAGAAATTCTGATCTATCTGGGATTAGTTTTACTTTTGGAGCAACTTATAAAAAGATGCTTACCGATAAGCTACAATTGACAGCTACGGCTGTTTCTACACCGTCTTTTTCGCTTAAATCAGAAAACAATTTACAATTAGCCACAGTGATTTTACAGGCCAATGGTAGGGAGATCGTTGTAGAGTCTCAGGATGTAGCGGTGGAAGATAGAGATTTAGATTTGCCATCAGAATTTAAATTTGGATTAGGAATAGGAGCTACTAGAAAATGGTTTGTAGGTACAGAGTTTGGTTATGTAGATACGCAAGTATTTGAAAATAGATTTGCTACTGTAGATGATGTAAAGTACGAACCAGCTTCTCAATACAGATTAGGAGGATATTACATACCTAATTATAACTCACTTACCAGTTACCTGAGTAGGATTGTATACCGAGGGGGAATCCGCTATGAAGAAACAGGATTGAACATCAATGGACAATCGATAAATGAGTTTGGCATATCTTTTGGAGTAGGGTTACCAGTCGGGAATTTGTTCTCTAATGCAAACTTAGGGTTTGAATTTGGTACCAGAGGGACAACCGATGCAGGCCTTGTCAAAGAAGAGTTTTTCAACATCTCACTAGGACTATCACTTAATGATAAATGGTTTAGACAAATAAAATTTAATTAACTACACAATTTATACAGCTATGAATACTAAAGTTTTATATACGATAGCAGCAGGGTTGGTTATGAGTACTACAACTATGAGTGCTCAGGCTACAGACTGTGCTACAACGGCTTCAATAGCCTATGAGCATGCTAAAGTAAAAAATTATGAAGCTGCCGAGGCTCCATTATGGAAGGTAATGAAAGAATGTCCTACACACAGTGTAGCTACCTTTCAGTTTGCAAAAAAAGTACTAGAGTCAAAATACAAAAAAGCTACAGGAGGCGATAAGATAGCGTTGGCCAAAGAAAGAATAGCACTTTGGGAAAAAAGAATGCAATACTTTCCTGCAAAAACGAAATTAGGAAACATGTATACCGATATAGGGCAAATCATGTATGATAACAAGATTGGGTCTAAAGAAGAGCAGTTTTCTGAATTCGAAAAAGCATGGTTGAAAGACAAAAAGAATTTTAAAAACCCTAAGGGGATTTATACATACTTCTCTTTATTAGTGGATTTACAATCTGAAGGGAAGAAGCAATTACAAGATGTCTTTAATCTATATGATTCGGTAATCGAAAAGATCGAAGATGAAGAAAGTAAAAAAGCTAAAAAAGTAGCCGAACTTACAGAAAAAGAAGAATCTGGTGCTACTTTGTCTAGCAAAGAGAAAAAGAAATTGTCTACCTATAGTAAGATTTTGAACAACTACAGTAAAGTAAAAGCTGGAGTAAATCAAAAATTAGGAGAATTAGCAGATTGTAAGAATCTTATCCCACTATACAATGGTCAGTTTGAAGCTAAGCAAACAGATGTAAGCTGGTTAAGAGGAGCTGCGGGTAGAATGTCTGCAAAAGAATGTACAGAAGATCCGTTATTCTTTAAATTAGTAGAAGCATTGCATAAAGCAGAACCATCTGCTAAAACTGCATACTACTTAGGATTATTAGCGATGAAAGATAAGAATACAGCTAAATCTTTAGAATACTTTAATCAGTCGGCAGAATTAGAGACGAAAGCTAGTGATAAGGCAAAAGTATACTTCAAGATCGCAGAGGTAATGAAGAAGAAGGGAAGCTTCGGGAAAGCAAGAACGTATTACAAGAAAGCATTGGCTAACAAGCCTTCTTTCGGAACAGCGTACTTGCGTATTGCTGCTATGATTGCTAAAAGTGCTAACAACTGTGGATCAGATGTATTTAGTAAAAGAGCAGTATATTGGTTAGCAGAGCGCTATGCGTATAAAGCAGGTAAGGTGGATCCTAGTTTAAAGAAAACAGCGTCTGCTACTGCGGCAAACTATCATGCAAAAGCACCGTCTAAAACAGATATTTTTAACAATCCAGGAGTAAGTTCTGTAAAAATAGGATGTTGGATCGGAGAAACGGTTAATGTACCGAAATTGTAATGCAACAGAAAACACTACATATCATATATAACTTTGTCACAGCATTTGCTGTGACATTGTTTTTTTCATGCCAGCCAAAGAGCGAGCAAAAGAAATCTGTAGCGATGGCATTGGATGCTCCTATTGCAGAAGCGTTTGATGTAACACTGAAATATACAGATTCAGGAAAGCTAAAGGCAATCCTTAGAACCCCAAAAGCATTGGACTATACCAATAAAAACTTTGATTATCATGAGTTTCCAGAAGGTGTCGTACTAGATGTAATCGATAACGAAGGAAAAGTCAGTGTGATCAAGGCGGAGTATGCGATATGGTACAAGCCAACAAACTTGGTGGACATGCGTGGGAATGTAGATATTTTTACGGCAGATAGTACGCATCTTATTGCAGAACAATTGTATTGGGATCAACGCACCAATTGGGTGTTTACAGACCTGCCATATCAAAGTTTCCTGCCTGATGGAGGGGTTAATAAAGCAGATGGTTTTGATGCTAATCAAGACTTTACAGTACTCAATTCTAGAATCAATGACGGGATCATGCTCATTAAGGAATAAGAAGTAACGTGTGTTTTTTGTGTTACCAAAAAAGAAATATTTTGTAACACGTCATAAAAAAATAAATCGCTTTTCTGATGAATTAGGAGATTTCATTTGTTGGTTGTGTAAATATTGTATTTTTTTGTAATTAGAAATGACGTTTATTACATTTCTAATGACTAACCGAACAATAGATGAAATTTTTTAAATTTTTTGAGTATGCTTACCTAGTAGTAATGTGTTTTTTTGCATACGAGGCTTTTCGTAACTGGGAGCAAGAGACCAATAAAGCTATTCTGTATATATGTTTTGCAGCAATAGCATTGTTTATGTACTTCTTTAAAAGAAATTTCAGAAAGCGTGTAGAGGCTAATAATAAGCAAGAATAATGGAGTTTGAGATAGCGATTATTGTCATATCGGTACTCCTTTCTGCGTTTTTTTCGGGCATGGAAATTGCCTATATATCTTCCAATAAAATTCATATAGAGATAGAGAAAAAACAAGGTGGCTTTTTTTCTACGATTCTTACCCGACTGACCAAAAAGCCCTCTAAGTTTATTGCCACGATGCTCGTAGGGAATAACATTGCGCTAGTAGTATATGGTTTTTACATGGGGGATTTGATCATGCAGTTGGTTGAGCAGTATTATCCAGCGATGTTCGGCAGTCTTAACTTGTTAGTACAAACGATTATCTCTACAGGGGTTATTTTGATGACGGCAGAGTTTTTGCCCAAAGTTTTTTTTCAGATTTATGCCAATTCGTTATTGAAGGCTTTTGCTATTCCAGCCTATTTTTTCTATTTACTGTTTTATTTTATTTCTTCTTTTGTGATTTGGGTATCCGATGTGGTGCTTAAAAAATTCTTTAAAACAGAAGGAGATAATGTGCAATTGGCATTTAGTAAAACGGAATTAGGAGACTACATTACCGAGCAAATGGAAACCATTGAAGAGCATGATGAAGTAGATAGCGAAATTCAGATTTTTCAGAATGCATTAGACTTTTCGGATGTAAAATCTAGAGAGGTCATGATTCCACGAACAGAGCTGATCACGGTAGAGAAGTCACAGACGATGGAAGAGTTAAGTCAATTGTTTATAGAAACAGGCTTGTCTAAAATATTGGTATATAATGGTACGATCGATGATATTATCGGGTATGTGCATTCGTTTGAGTTGTTTAAGAAACCAAAGTCCATACGTTCTATATTGCTACCAGTAATATTTGTGCCTGAAACTATGTATGTAAAAGACGTATTGAATCTGCTGACTAAAAAACGAAAAAGCATTGCAGTAGTGATAGATGAATACGGGGGTACTAGTGGGATCATTACTGTAGAAGATATCGTCGAAGAATTGTTTGGAGAGATAGAAGATGAACACGATTCGGTAGACCTTATCGAAGATAAAATCGCAGAAAACCAATATCGATTTTCTGCCAGAATGGAAGTGGATTATATCAATGAGACGTATAAATTAAACCTTCCAGAAAGCGAATATTACGAGACATTAGGAGGTATGATCGTGAATCATACCGAAGAGATACCACAGCAGGGCGATGTGGTGAGTATCGATCATCTACAGATCGATATTATAGAGACTTCCAATACCAAAATAGAAATTGTAGAGATCAGCATAGTAGCAGATGATTAACATCGTTTTCGTAGTGTGTTCATAGCAGAGATTTAGAGGAAAACGTGTAGTGTAAAAAGCGATATAGACTGATACATGATTATACCTGTATACTAAAAGATAAAAAAGCAAGAAAAAGTTGTAAAGACTTTTGGTCTTTAATTGGTATTATTCTAATAAAATGGTATTTTCGCCCACTAGATTCGAAAAATTAATCTTATAATGGCAGTATTAAATAAAATCAGACAACGTTCGGTTTTCCTAATCGTAATTATCGCATTAGCACTTTTCTCATTTGTATTAGCAGATTTGATTAGAAACGGGGGAGCGATCTCTCAAAAATCTCAAAATATCATTGCTACGATCAATGGAAAAGAAATTGATCGAACAGATTTTGCTAGAAAGGTAGAACAAGCTTCTCGTAATTTTGGTCCAAATGGAACAAACTTACAAGCTGTAAACTATATCTGGAATCAAGAAGTAAAGCAAGTTGTTTTTGATGAGCAATACGAAGCATTAGGTATCAGAGCTGGTGCTGATGAAGTAAGCCAATTATTAGAAGAAGGGTTGGCTACAAACCCTACGTTCCAAAATGATGCAGGAGTATTTGATAGAGCAAAAATGCAAGAGTATGTAGCGAGTATCAAATCGAACCCAGCAGCATACCAGCAGTGGAAAGATTATAAATTGTCATTAGGAAAGACAGCATTAGAGAAAACGTATCTAAACATGATTAAGGCAGGTCTTGGAGTAACGCTTACAGAAGGAGAGCTTGCTTACAAGATGGAAAATGATATAGTAGACATTAAGTATGTGCAATTACCATTCTCTAGTATCAAAGATGAAGAGGTAACAGTAACTGATGCAGAAATCCAATCCTATATAAAAGCACATGCAGAGCAGTACGAAGCAGAAGCTGCTAGAGATATGAGATTTGTGTTTTTTGAAGAAGCACCTAGTCAAGAAGATGAAAATGCACTGATCGCTAAGATCGGAAAATTAGCAGGAGAATTCAAAGCAGCAGAAAATGTAGCAGAATATGTAAATGTAGAACAAAATTCTACCACTAAATTCAATGATCGTTTTGTGTTCAAAAAAGACTTACCTACTACAGTAGCAGATACCTTATATAACATGTCTGTAGGAGAAGTATACGGTCCGTATAAAGATGGAAAGTTTATCAAAATTTCTAGAGTAGTTGCGCACAAACAAATGCATGACTCGATCAAAGCAAGTCATATCCTAGTTTCTTGGAAAGGATTAGGGACTGCTGGTGATACAGAAAGAAGCAAAGAAGATGCAAAAAAATTAGCAGATAGTATATTAGCTATAGTAAAGGGAAACAAATCTAAGTTTGCTGAATTGGCTAAAGAATACTCAGCAGATAATTCTAATAAAGAAAAAGGTGGAGATCTTGGGTATTTTGCTCCAGGAAGAATGGTACCTGCATTTAATGATTACTGTGTAGATAACAAAGTAGGTGATATGGGAGTAGTAGAAACTTCTTTTGGGTATCATGTAATTACGATCGAAGATCAGAAAAACTTACAGAAATCAGTAAAAGTAGCTACTATATCAGAAGAAATAGAGCCTAGCGAAAAAACAATTAGCGACATTTTTACAGAGACTACGAAATTCCAAATAGCGACCAAAGATGCTGATTTTGCAGAAAAAGCAAAAGAAAAGGAGTATACAGTACGTCCTGTAAATAAAGTAAGTGAATTGACAGAGAATATCCCAGGTATCGGAAACCAAAGAAGTATCGTACAGTGGGCATTTAACGAAGATTCTAAGATCGGAGATGTAAAACGTTTTGAAGTAGCTGGAGGGTATGCGGTAGTGCAATTGACAGCAAAAGCTGAGAAAGGAATCCAAAAAGTAGCAGATGCTAGTCCAGTAGTAAAGCCTATATTGATCAAAGAAAAGAAAGCTGCTCTATTAGAGGCTAAAATTGCGGGAGGTTCTTTAGACGAAATAGCGAAAGCACAATCTCAGACAGTTAAAAATGCATCTGCATTAAATATGAAAACTCCTACGATCAGTGGAGCTGGTAACGAGCCAAAAGTAGTAGGTACAGCATTTGCACTAGAAAAAGGAGCAATCTCTAAGCCTATCGTGGGTGAAAAAGGAGTATATGTAATCGAAGTAACGAATAAGAAGGCGGCAGACGGATTAGATACCTATATTAGCTATGCGTCTCAGCAAACAAAAACGCAAGTAAATGCTGCTAACTCTAGAGTTGCCAATGCACTGAAAGAAGCTGCAGAGATCGAAGATAAAAGAGCAAACTTCTACTAGTAGTAAGCGCTATTTAGAAGACGAAATAAAAAACTCCTGATGTGATTATTATCACATCAGGAGTTTTTTTATGAAGTATAAACAATCTTTTCTAACCAAGAAAAGATCGTTTTATAGCATGCAAAGTTTACATCGCTTCTATGTCTTATTCAAGGAAAGAAGCTTTCTCTAATTACGTACCTTTTGTTCCCATTTCCAAGCAGATGCTAGTGCATCATCTAGGCTACTTTTGGCTTTCCAGCCCAATTCATTATTTGCTTTGTCTGTATTGGCGTAGGCAGCAATAATGTCTCCTGCTCTACGAGAGACTATTTTATAATTAAGTTTTTGTTCCGCTACTTTTTCAAAAGAGTTGATCACTTCTAGTACAGAACTTCCTGTTCCAGTACCAACATTAAAGGTTTCGAAATTTGTTTTGTTTTTAGCTCCTATAAGGCGCTGTAGTGCCACTACATGTGCTTTGGCTAGATCTACGACATGTATATAGTCTCTGATGCACGTACCATCGTCTGTAGGGTAATCATCACCGAATACAGAAAGCTGTTCTCTAAGCCCGATTGCAGTTTGTGTGATAAATGGTACTAAGTTTTGTGGTACGCCAATAGGAAGCTCTCCAATAGCAGCAGAAGGGTGCGCTCCGATAGGGTTAAAATAGCGAAGGGCTATTGCATTGAGATTAGGCTGTACCTTACAAGTATCTCGTATGATCTCTTCACCGATTTGCTTGGTATTTCCATACGGAGACTCAGCAGGTTTTACAGGAGCATTTTCGGTAATTGGTAATTCATCAGCTTGTCCGTATACCGTACAAGAAGAACTAAAAATAAAACTAGTTTTTTCCTTTTTTTGTAGCTCTTGGAGTATGTAAACCAATACGCTAATATTGTTTTCGTAGTACAATAATGGTTTTTCTACACTTTCCCCTACCGCTTTAGAAGCAGCAAAATGAATGACACCAGCTATATCAGAATGTCTTTCAAAGAAATCTTGTACTTTCAGTTTATCCCTAAGGTCGAATTGTTCGAAGATAGGAGTCTTGCCAGTAATAGCTGTGATGCCTTTTAATACATCTGTAGAAGAATTAGAGCAGTTGTCTATGATTACTACTTCATATCCTTCGTTTTGTAATTCTACGGCTGTGTGTGATCCTATAAACCCCAAACCACCAGTGACTAAAATTTTCATGTGTTTATACTATTGTTTTAGATGTCACATAAACACACGTCAACTATATGTTTCATACGTATAGAGGTTGTGTTATGTGTTGTTGTTTTGTCTTATGTGACAAAGAATGAATGCTTTTATAGGGGTATATCCAATACTTTGTGTTTGGTGAAGTGAAATACATCACCCCAACTAGTGTTGCTAAACGCTGATTGTAATACGTTTTACAACTATTCAAAAATAAGTAAAACAATATGTCTTTTAGCAATTGCTGTAAAAAAAATGCGTTAGGGATAGCAGAGGAAATCCCACAGCCCGACCTTAGGAGGTGCGAGGAATTGGAACGGATAGCCCGACCCTTGGGGAACGCCCTAAGAATAAGCGAATATACAATTACAGTATCTCATTGTCATAAAACGTACGTGCATCTTCTAGTAATAGTGCTAGGGCTTGCTGCTCTTGTTGTATGCGATCAGTATTCCAATCGAGATAGATGCTTAGATCTTTAGTAACTAAGTTTAGGTAGTGAGATACACTATGAATGTCAAAGTACAATCGTCCAGTCCTGCGTACAAAAAAATCGGCAAGTCCATTGGCCATTTCATAGTGTACGCTGTACCATACCTCTGCACGGATCAGGCGTTCTTCGATGGTTTCATTGGTAAAATGGCTAGCTTGTTCGATGATTTTGTCCGTTTGTTGTCCATAAGTGCTTACCAAATAGCTACCGTAGTAATCCGTAAGCATTCCGTTTTGTTTTAGACGCTGATTTACTGCTTCTAGATATGTTGTTACATCCTCAGAGTTAGCCAAAGGAGTATCGGTAAGCGGAATGGTATGGGTGTGTGAAGTTGCAAATTGATTTTCAGAGAGCGTAGATACGGTTTTTAGTACCGTATCGATCACCCGTTGTGCCATTTTGCGATAGCCAGTTAATTTTCCGCCTGCGATCGAAATCAAGCCCGTGTCTGAGACGAAGATTTCGTCTTTTCGGGATAGCTCAGAAGGATCTTTGCCGTCTTCATGAATCAGGGGTCTCAGTCCTGCCCAGTTAGAGTCTATATCTGCTAGCGTTAGTGCTAGAGAAGGAAACATATTATTCACCGCATCGAGTAGGTAGCTGGCATCAGCTTTGGTTGCTACCACGCGGTTTAGATTGGCATTATAGTTCGTATCTGTAGTGCCTACATAAGTCGTATTACCTCGCGGAATGGCAAAAATCATACGCCCGTCTGGTACATCAAAATACACCGCTTGAGAAAGTGGGAATTTAGAACGTGGAAATACAATATGTACTCCTTTGGTTAGGTGCAATCGCTTGCTATTCATAGAATCATCCTTAGCACGTAATAGGTCTACCCAAGGCCCTGTAGCAGAGACATAACTTTTGGCACTTAGTTGAAAGGCCTGCCCTGTATTATGATCTAGACAAGCTAGATGTTGTATACAACCTTCTGTATCATATACAAAGGAGGTCATTTCGCAGTAATTAATGCTACAAGCACCATAGGAAGCTGCTTTTTTGAGCAGTTCGATGGTCAATCGAGCATCATCCGTGCGGTATTCGGCATAATAGCCACCACCAGTAATCAGGGTGGGATCGAGTAGAGGTTCTTTGGCTAATGTTTCTTGTACACTGAGCATTTTTCGCTTATCATCTCCCCCTACATTGGCCAGAAAATCATATACCATCAGTCCAATAGCCGTCATCATTTTTCCGTAGGTGCCTCCTTCTATGAGTGGCAATAACATTTTCTCGGGTACCACTAAGTGTGGTGCTAATTGATGTACGATGGCACGTTCGCTACCAGATTCTTTGACCAGTCCGATTTCGAATTGTTTGAGGTACCGCAAGCCACCATGAATCAGTTTGGTCGATTTATTGCTAGTACCCGAAGCAAAATCATTTTTCTCTATCAGGCATACGTGTAGCCCTCTGGAAGCAGCGTCTAATGCGATACCAGCTCCTGTGACACCGCCTCCGATAATGATCATATCATATACGGTGTTTTGTGCGGTAGCAAGTTGTTGTGCGCGATCTATGATCGAAAAACGAGGAGTTTTCATGGCTTCTTCGGGGTGCATACAGTGTCTTTTTTTTATGGGTATACGGATAGTGTGCTATTGTACACCTGTCGTATGTTATAAATATCTGAATTATAGTAGAAAAACCAAGGGTAAGATACGTTAAAAACGAATAAAGAGTCGTTATACAACACTTTTTATAGCCAATTGAAAAAAAATTGAAAACTTCTATCACAGAGAACCTCGTTCTCGCAAACGTACAGGAATATACACCGTAGCAGCAACCTTGTCTTTAATGAATCGAGCAATCTTTTGCACCATTGCTTCGTAATGAGGAGCAATAGTGGTAATTCCATCGCCTATGAGTGCTTTGGGAGGACTGTCGCCATAGCTTAGTATACCAATATCTTTGCCCATACGGAATTCGTTTTTCTGTGCCTGTTTTACTAACTTCCATAGCAGGGCATCGTCCATACAGAAGTAGGCAGTGTTTTTTTGCAGCGTATCAAGCGTGCTATTTTTTACCACCTGTCCGCTGAGATCGTATTCTTTTAGGTATCTTCTAAAAGCAGTAGTTACGGGAGCTGCTATTGCGATACGATTAGGGCAAAGCAATACAATGTTTTGATACTGTAGCAATCGGTGAGTAAGCTCCACAAGTTTTTGGTAGATAGCAATTTCTATTTGCACAGTCATCGTAGTGTATGTTTTAGGCAGCTCGATAAGGTGTTGGATCACTACGAGTTTGGTAGGCGGAATGGATTGTAAAAGTTCAGAAGCTATATGAGTATCTATTATGGGGGATACGATAAGCAGCCCATAGCCAGCACGATGTGTTTCGATCAGCGTGCGTAATGTAGCAGCATCATGATGATGAAAAAACACATCGATATGATACCGTATGCCTAATGACTGTTTTAGGGAGGTATAGATGATCCCTGTAGCATCGTTAAAAGAGGACACTACTAATGCAATACGTAGTACGCGATGCGTATGGGTACTAGCTATAAAATATCCTTTCTGACTTTTAGAAATCACCAACCCACGATCTTTTAACTCCGTATACGCTTTTACAAAAGTCTTGCGCGCATACCCAATTTCTGTAGCCATGGTATTGATAGAAGGTAGCTGATCCCCAACAGCTAAGATGCCTGCGTCGATGGCGTCAATGATGCCCAAAACGATGTGTTCGTGTTTAGACAAGGCATTGATACTACGGTGTGTATTAATACTTTCGAATATAGTAGCCATCTGTTAGCAAGTTGTTAGTCATGCTAAAGGTACGTTTTGTCACGTAAAATAAAAAAGAGATCGTGTTGAATAGTAGGGCGTTACCACAGGGGTCGGGCTATCCGCTGTATCTTTTTTGTTTTGTAAGGAAAACAAAAAAGGATGCCGCTCCTATCCCTAACGCATAGTTAGAAGTAGTGCTATAGTATAAGAAGTGGTATTGCCATATAAAAAGTTGTATAATACTGATTATCAAAACGTTACTTGTAATCTGTAAAGAGGGAGGTAATTATGGTAATTTGGGTAGCTAGTGCTATAATGACATCACAGCATAGCGCGTGATGTCATTGTGCAGCATTTTTTTTGAATAGCGATTGAGTTTTATAAGATACGAGCGACTTCTTGGTTTACAAACTCTAAGAAGCGTTCATCATCTTCGCTAAAAGGGTCAGGCGTATTCGAATCAATATCGATCTGACCAATATTTTCGCCATCTTTAAACAGAGGGATTACAATCTCTGATTTTACATTAATGCTGCATGAGATATAATTGTCTTGTGCCTGTACATCAGGAACTACAAAATTTTCATTACTCAGTGCCACCTGACCACAAATTCCCTTCCCAAAAGGAATAACCGTATGATCCGTAGTGTCACCTGCATAGGTTTTTAAAATTAGTTCTTTTTTATCTCCATTTTTAAAATAAAATCCCACCCAATCATAATATGCGATACGCTCTTTGAGCAAATCACAAACCTGTTGTAATCGATCAGTTACAGATGTTTGAGAATCACTTAGTAAGTTAATAACTAGGGGTTTTAAGGTTTCGAATAACATTGTTTTGCAATTTTTGGCTGCAAAAGTATTCAAAATATTCAAAAAAAGTGGAGCATATTTACACTATTATAACACTATTCAGGGCGTACACGATGATAGTAGGTTGAAGGATTGGAATATATTCCGTATTTTTGTGATGTATTATGAGTCGATTTTTGTACAAAACACTATCTGTCCTATTAGCAGGCTTGGTATGGATGTCTACCCTTTCTTTTACAATAGAAAAGCACTATTGTGGGCGATTTTTGGTAGATGTATCTATAGTAACTCCTGCCAAGGATTGTGGTATGCTACTAGCACAGCATAACAGCGATACCACTGTGCAGAAAATGCCCTGTTGCAAAGATGAACTGACCATTATACAGGGGCAAGACGAATTAAAAAATACCTTAGCGTATTGCATACACAAGGTTTCGGTAGCTGCCACAATACCTACTTCTACAGGGATTACTTTTTTAGAAGTCGCAGAGCCGCAGGAAGTCGTATATACTACATATGCACCGCCTGATATTGGCATAGATATTCCTATCTTTTACCAAACATTTTTAATTTGATATAGCAAATAATCAACACATTAGCTGTGAGTATATCCATTGTATGCTTGCCTAATGGATTGTATCTTTAAGTAGCGATATATGCGATGCTAGTACGTATCATTATATCCCACGCTTACATACTCATTTATACAAGGATTTGCTAAATCAATACTATGCTCAATACAAGCATTCAATTTCTTATCAAACATAAAATTATAGCCCTATTGCTCTTGCTGATCAGTATTGGTTTTGGATGGATATACGCACCAATAGATACCAAAGTGTCATGGATGCCTAATGAACCTATTGCCGTGGATGCCATACCCGATCTCGGAGAAAACCAACAAATCATAGTGGCCGAATGGGAGGGGCGCTCTCCACAAGATATAGAAGATCAAATCACCTATCCGCTCACTACAGCATTGCTAGGTATTCCAGGAGTAAAAACCATCAGAAGCTCCTCTATGTTTGGAGTGGCTACGATTTACCTCATCTTCGAAGAAGAAGTAGAATTCTATTGGAGTCGTAGCCGTATTCTCGAAAAACTAAACGCACTACCCCCAGAAACCCTCCCCCAAGGAGTACGCCCAGCACTGGGACCCGATGCCACAGGCTTAGGGCAGGTATTTTGGTATACATTAGAAGGCAGAGATACAAAAGGCGAAGTTACAGGTGGCTGGGATTTACAAGAATTACGAACCCTACAAGATACCTATGTAAAGTATGGACTGGCTACAGCACAAGGAGTAGCAGAAGTAGCTTCTATCGGTGGGTATGTAAAAGAATATCAGATTGATGTACATCCAGCAGCACTTAAGAAATACCAACTCACATTACTAGAGCTAGTAGCAGCCATACGAGCAGCCAATAAAGATGTAGGAGCTAAAACGATAGAAATCAATCAAGCAGAATACATCGTCAGAGGATTAGGTAGTATCGCTAGCACCATCGATATAGAACAAACAGTCATTAGATCCGATGGATACACTCCCATTACCGTAGCAGATGTAGCCACGGTCAGTATCGGTCCCGCTGCGCGAAGAGGGATTTTAGACAAAGAAGGCGCAGAAGTAGTAGGAGGTGTCGCCATTGCTCGATACGGGGCCAATCCAATGCAGGTCATTAGCAATGTCAAGGAGAAAATAGCAGCCATGCAAAGCGGAATGCCTTCTAAAACACTGGCAGATGGTAGGCGCTCTACAGTAACCATTGTGCCTTTTTACGACCGATCCGAGCTGATCCATGAGACCTTAGATACACTATACGACGCCATCACACTAGAATTGCTCATTACCATACTCGTCATTATTCTGATGGTACGGAATACACGTGCATCCCTACTCATCACTATGATTGTTCCCATATCGGTATTGCTCGTCTTTATCGCCATGAAAGTAGCAGGAGTCACAGCCAATATTGTAGCGCTATCTGGTATCGCTATCGCCATCGGTACGATGGTAGACATAGGTGTCATCGTATCAGAAAATATAGTACGGCACCTAGAAAAAAATCAAGGACAATCTCCAATCAATACGATCGTATATCAAGCTACCAAAGAAGTAGCAGGAGCCATTATCACAGCAGTATTGACCACGATTATCAGCTTTTTACCCATTTTTATGATGGTAGGCGCAGAAGGGAAGCTGTTTAGACCCCTGGCATTTACCAAAACAGCTGCATTGACAGCAGCGCTGCTGGTTACGCTAGCCATCTTGCCTCCCTTGGCAACTATGCTCTTTAAAAAACGACCGTTTTCCAAAACCATGTACTATGTCATAGGAATCAGTTTACTAATCATAGGGAGTATAGCGATTGCGAATCATGTATATATAGGAATACTCATCATAGCCTTTGGAGCTATCGAATGTCTCAGACCATCCGCTAGACTGTCTGCCCAACGTATCGCTATGCTACAACACCTATTAATAGTAGGTGCAATTACTACTTTATTGGCCTACTTCTGGAAACCACTAGGGGTTGAAAAGCATATGATTTGGAATTTTCTTTTCGTAGCAGGATGCTGCGCTGTGGTATTAGGAGGATTTACCCTATTTAGATATTACTACGAGTCATTATTGCGATGGGCATTACAGCATAAAGTTCTATTCCTCGCACTGCCACTTCTCATCGTTGCAGCAGGGGTAGGAGCGATGCTGCATACCGATAGTGAATTCATGCCCTCATTAGACGAAGGCTCATTTTTACTGATGCCTACATCGCTCCCTCATGCAGGAGTCGAAGCCAATAAGCGCGTCTTACAGCAATTAGACAGAGCAGTAGCGTCTATTCCCGAAGTCGAAACCGTAGTCGGCAAAGCAGGGAGGATCAACTCTGCATTAGATCCAGCACCATTATCTATGTATGAAAATATCATTCATTACAAGCCAGAGTACGTAGTAGACACAAACGGAAACCGACAATTATTTAGCGTAGATGAAACAGGAGCATTTGTCCTAAAAAATGGATCAGTGTGTACGGATCAGTGCGATGTAGCACAGCTCATTCCAGCTAGCAGTGGAGCGTATTACCGCAATTGGAGATCACATATCCAAACCCCCGATGATATCTGGCAAGAAATCCTAGCGGTTACACGTTTACCAGGCGTTACAGCAGCACCCAAACTACAACCCATCGAAACACGCTTGCTGATGTTACAAACAGGCATGCGTACCCCTATAGGGATCAAGATCAAAGGAACAGATCTAGATACCATTGCTTCAGTAGCAATGCAGTTAGAGGCACTCGTCAAAACAGTAGAAGGCGTACAAAAAGAAGCTGTTTTTGCCGATAGAGTAATCGGAAAACCCTATTTACTGATCGATATCGACCGAAAAAAAGCGGCACGATACGGCGCATCGATCGATCAGATACAGCAAACCATTGCTGTCGCTATTGGAGGAGCTACTCTGACGCATACCCAAGAAGGAAGAGAGCGCTATGGAGTACGTGTCCGATATCCCAGAGCTTTCCGAGATACTCCAGAAGCCATACAAGCCATAGAAGTAGCGCTGCCCGAGGGTCGGTTAGTACCATTAGCAAGCTTAGCAAACATCCATTATAAGCAAGGCCCGCAATTGATTAAAAGCGAAGATACTTTTTTGGTAGCCTATGTATTATTAGACGCAGTAGCAGGGTACACCGCAGAAACAATAGTCGAGAATACCCAGAAAACTATCGATCAGTCCATTACCGATGGCACACTGAGAATACCACAAAATGTAAACTACGAATTTACAGGAACCTATATACAGCAGCGCAATGCAGAGAAAACCCTAGCATGGGTGATTCCATTAGCATTACTCAGTATTTTTCTCATTTTGTACGCCCAGTTTCGTTCCGTGAGTACTACTTGCATGGTATTTGTAGGAGTAGCAGTAGCATTAGCGGGCGGTATGCTATTAATTTGGTTGTATGGACAGCATTGGTTTATGGATGTATCCATTTTTGGGATAGATTTCAGTGCCATTTTTCAGATCAAGACCGTTCGACTCAGTGTAGCCGTATGGGTAGGATTTATAGCCTTATTCGGCATCGCTACCGATGATGGCGTAGTCATGGCTACCTATCTAACACAAACATTTGCCACGGAACAACCAACTACCACAGCACAAATACAGGATTTGGTCGTTCAGGCAGGAAAAAAACGCATCAGAGCGTGTTTACTGACCACAGCCACCACCATATTAGCACTTTTGCCAGTACTCACCGCCACAGGAAGAGGAAGCGATATTCTAATACCCATGGCAATTCCTACCTTTGGGGGAATGCTGGTAGCAGTCATTACCCTATGTATTGTACCTGTTTTATACAGCTGGAAAGTTGAATATGTAGTAAAAAAACAACAAAAAAATGCAAAATAGCACTTATCATATGAATACAACCCCTACATCTTTAGTCCTGATCACAGGACTCCTATTGCGGTGTATACTACCCATCACACTGCTTATAATTCCGATACAGCAAGTTGTATATGGACAGAGCTTAACTGCCTATAAGCAAGAAGCAATGGCCAATAACCCAGCCATCAAGGCTATGGAACTGCGGCTAGAAGCACATGCCAAACAAGTAAAAGAAGTCGGCGCACTTCCTAATACACAGCTTACAACCGCTTATTTCGTCAGTGAACCCGAAACGAGAACAGGTGCACAAAAAGCAAGTGTCAGCGCGCAGCAATCACTCCCTTGGTTTGGAACGAACAAAGCAAAGAGGAATACCCTATTGGCCGAAAACAAAATCTACGAAAATACACTCGCCATCCAAAAGCGTAAGATTGCCTATCAGATCGAAAAACAATATTATAAGATTTATGAGCTCAAAGCCAAGCAAAAACTACTGATACAGCAAGACTCATTATTACAGCAATACCTAGATCTAGCACTAGTAGCAGTAGAAACCAACAAAGCAACTGCCATAGAAGTGCTCAAAATCAACATTGCTAGAAATACATTATTAGATCAAAAAGAAATTCTGAAAGGCACATTGTTATCAGAAGAAAGTACCATGAATCAATTATTGCACAGAGATGGATTTGATCCGCTATTAATACCCGATAATTTGTATATGCCTGACGAAGAACCCACCATGCTGCTAGATGATATCACCTTTCATCCAGAACTACTTACCTACGATTATAGGGGTGAAGTACTCGAAAAAAAGGAAGCTGTCAATGCCAAGGAAGCCGCTCCCGCCATCGGTATAGGATTGGCATATACCATCGTCGAAGAACGCTCCAATATGCAATTTTCAGACAATGGAAAAGACATCATCATGCCCAGCCTTTCCGTATCGATTCCATTGTTTTCCAAGCGGTATAAAGCACGCTCAGATCGGTATGAATTAGAAAAAGAAGAAGCGCTGGCACTCCGAGAAGCAGCACAAACCCAATTAGCAGCACACTTAGAGCAAGCCATTAATAATCGAATCACAGCACGGATTAATTATGATACACAGCAAAAAAATATCACACAAACCCAGCAAGTAGAAAAAATGCTCTTATCACAGTACGAAACCTCACAAGTAGGCTTCGAATCCCTATTAGAAATCCAAGAAATGCGTTTTTCCTATCAGCATAAAAAGATCGCAGCCATTGCCGAATACTTTTTGCATACGGCTACGCTTAATTATTTACGTTAAAAAAATAGACCCATTATAATGAATCATTCACCTAAATACACAACTATGAAAACTAGCCTATATAGTACCGTAGTATGCCTTAGTCTTTTGGTAGCCTGTGGCAAAGACCCTAAAGAAAAAAAAGGCGTTCGCTCTGTAGACACGCCTAGACCCACCACAGAGCAAGCAGCTCCTATAAAAAATAGCAATGCTACCGAGACCAGTAGCACCGTTGTTTTCGAAGATGCAAAACTAACCAGTGTCTATACTGCCTATTTAGAGATCAAAAAAGGATTAGTCAATACCGATCCCAGTTCGGTACAGCAAGCCGCGTCCAATCTAGAAAAAGCGCTAAAAGAAATCCAACCGTCCAGTCAATTACAATCCATAGCAGAGTTGATAGCACTGACCAAAGGTATCGACAAGCAGCGTGACTTTTTTGTAACACTCAGTGCAGAAATCACCCAATTAGTAAGTGCAGCGCCGATCACCTCTGGAGCCATCTATCAGCAGTTTTGTCCTATGGCATTTGAGGGAGCAGGAGGCTATTGGTTATCCGATTCCAAAGAAATAAGAAATCCTTACTACGGTGATAAAATGCTCACCTGTGGTGCCGTAAAACAAACCATAGAATGAAACAATACCTACACATAGAAGGAATGACCTGTAATGGATGCAAGCATCAAGTAGAAAGCCTGCTAACCACCATTCCAGCAGTTACCCATGTGACAGTAGATTTGGAGTCTAAAGTAGCCGCTATAGAAGCCTCAGCAACCATTGCAGCTTCTGAAGTAGCAGCAGTATTACCCGCTAAATATACAGTGACGCCTACAGCTACCCCACGAATCGAAACAGACCCGCCAGCAGACCGTCATTCCCTATTTCCATTAGCACTCGTGTTTGTATACATTACGATCGCAGCCATAGGACTCAATTACAGGGATTGGAAGATCGCCTCTTTGATGCTAGACTTTATGGGGATTTTCTATGCAGTATTTAGTTTTTTTAAGTTGCTAGATCTCAAAGGATTTGTACAGACTTTTCGTATGTATGACCCCATAGCAAAACGAATCCCTATATACGGATGGATATACCCCTTTATCGAAGTCAGTCTGGCAGTACTCTTTTTACTACGTAGTTACCAGACGATAGCGCTCATCAGTACAATAGTTGTATTAGGGATGACCACACTAGGCGTTGTCCGAGTATTAGTAGCCAAAAAAGAGATACAATGCGCCTGTTTAGGAACAGCCCTACGATTACCCATGACGCAAGCCACCTTTATAGAAAATGCAATCATGCTCATCATGGCGATTAGCATGTTATGGCAGCAATATGAAATATGATATAATGTATAGACAGCGCTATATAGATATGATACGAGTAGTTCAGGGCGTTTCCCCCGATTCAGATCGGGGGTCGGGCTATCCGCTATATCTTTTTTGTTTTTTTAAAAGGAAAACAAAAAAGGATGCCGCTGCTATCCCTAACGCAGTAAAAAAACAGTTTACATCATCAGCTATGTATGCTATGAAGTGTAATCATTAAATATTATTGTAGAACCCCATTAAAATAGACCACAGATGAAAAAAAAGTTAGCATACCTACTTATCACCCTTATCATAGGGATGCTCATAGGCGCTAAGTGGTTTAGCCCTTCACCTACAGCCGTACACACGGATCATCCGCCAGAGGAACACCAACAGTGGACATGTGCCATGCACCCACAGATTCAAAAAAGTACCCAAGGCAATTGTCCCATATGCGGTATGGCATTAACACTGATGCAACAGGAGGCTAGCGATAGTAGCCAAGAGCAATTCACGATGACTAAAACAGCCATGGCATTGGCTAATATACAAACATCAGTAGTAAGCGCGGCTACCCCCACTACCCAACGATTACAATTATCAGGAACGATCAGAGAAAATGAAAAAACACAATCCGTAGTTGTCAGTCATTTTGCAGGAAGAATCGAAAAACTATACGTAAAATCCATCGGAGAAACCATACGCAAAGGACAACTGATAGCCATGCTATATGCGCCAGAATTGGTCACCGCTCAGCAAGAATTACTCACTGCGGCAGCTATCAAGCAGTCCCAACCCGCTTTGTACAATGCGGTGCGCAAAAAACTAAAAATCAAAAAAATTACCGAAGCCCAAATAACCGCTATAGAAACCACAGGTAAAATACAAGAAGCCTTTCCTATATACGCCCATTTCTCGGGAGTGGTCACAGCACAAATGGTCAAAGAAGGAGACCATGTAAGCAGTGGGCAAGCCTTATACCATGTTTCGGATCTCTCTACAGTATGGGCTACTTTCGATGTGTATGAACATCAAATGGTCAGTGTGCAAAAAGGACAATCCATAGAAGTAACCGCTAGTGCCTATCCCAATATGAATATAACAGCCACACTATCTTTTGTAGATCCCGTAGTTAATCCAGCTACGCAGATCGCCACAGCCAGAGCTGTAGTGTCCAATACTACTAACCGCCTAAAACCAGGTATGTTTATAGAAGGGGAGTTACTTCAAGCAATAGCAAAAGATACAACGCAGATTCATATTCCTGCTAGTGCCGTACTATGGACAGGAAAAAAATCATTGGTATATGTAAAAGTCGCAGCGCATCCCATCACTTTTGCATACAGAGAAGTATTATTAGGTACGAAACAAGGTGCTTACTATCCAATCCTCAGTGGACTCCAAGTGGGAGAAGAGATCGTAACACATGGTGCTTTTACCGTTGATGCAGCAGCACAATTAGCAGGAAAAAAATCAATGATTCATTCAGTAGCTGCTAGTACACCAGTCACTAATACAATACCAATAGCATTCCGAAAATCCTTTACCGCCAGTTTATCACATTATTTCCTGCTCAAGAATGCCTTAGTATCGGATGATACACAAGTAGCTACTACACAAGCGACACATTGGTTATCGGCATTACGTCAGTTAGAAGTTACTCATGCCGATGCAGTGTCTCAGATCCCCCTTCATGAGGTGATCATAGCAGTGGAAGCGCTGTCCAAGTTGCAAGAGATTAATGATCAGCGCGCAAAATTTGTAACCATAAATCAAGCAATGCTACCATGGATACAAACAGTATATGCAGATTCGAAAGCACTGTATATACAACACTGTCCCATGGCTAATAATGATCAAGGAGCCAGTTGGATAAGCCAAGAAAAACAAATCCGAAATTCGTATTTTGGTATGCAGATGCTTTCTTGTGGGAGTGTCGTAGAGGTATTGCAGTAACTATTTTTAGAGGTTTTTTGTTGTAAATCAATTGGTTGGGTGTCTCTCTCCATGTTTTTAGTTGGTAAAAATTCCTCAAAAACACCGTATATTTGCAGTATAAGTAGGTGATAGCCTACTTTATCGGGAAAAAATTGGATACATTCATGTAGTACTTGTTGACTACAAAAAAACAGCTAGGGGTGGTTGTTTTAGTGTAAGTATAAGCAATGGGAAGTGCTACAATGCGATGCTATCTAATGCAACAAAAACAGCATTATATGGTAAAAAAACTACTCTTCATTACATTTCTGGTCACCATAGTATCTTGTCAGGAGGCAAAAGTCACACCTGTATTAAGTACGAGTACGCTAGCATTACTCGAAAAATCAAAATTACTACAAGAACGGGCCTTGCAATTAGAACAAAAAGTACAATCCTATCAAGCGACCTATGATACGATAGAGGTAGGAGCAGCATTACTAACAGCGCTTAGTGACGATGCCTTTGTAGATGTAGAAAAAATATCGACCAATTTTATATTGGACATAAAATACGCTACAAACGATAATTTTCTAAACGAAGCCGTGTATTCCTGTGCCAAATGTTATGTGCGAGCTAAGATGGCAAAAGCATTGTACGCGGTAAGTAAAAAATTCATGAAACTAGGCTATCGCATCAAGTTGTTTGACTGTTATCGTCCATACAGCGTACAGAAAGCGATGTGGAAGCTGTACCCAAATCCTGGCTATGTAGCAGACCCTAAAGGAGGTTCTATTCATAATAGAGGCGCAGCGGTAGATATGACACTCACCGATCTTACAGGACAAGAACTCGATATGGGGACGGCATTCGATCATTTTGGGAGAGAAGCCAATCATACCTATACCCAATTACCAGCGGCAGTATTGGCTAATAGAAAACTATTGCGTAGCACCATGGAAGCACAAGGGTTTTCAATCATCAGAACCGAATGGTGGCATTATAATTATAAAACAACCCCTAGATTTCCTATTGCTGATTTTAGATGGGAGTGTGAGTAAGTAACAGGCATCAGTCTTAAAAAAACAAATCCCGTTTCTAATATAGAAACGGGATTTGAGTAGTATTGTTAGGTGTATGAGATTACATCATACCAGGCATACCTCCGCCCATTGGTGGCATTCCACCTCCAGCAGGAGCATCCTCTTTGATATCGATTAAAGCACACTCTGTAGTAAGGATCATTCCAGATACAGATGCAGCATTTTCTAAAGCAACACGTGTTACTTTTTTCGGATCAATGATACCAGCTTTTAACATATCTACATATGCTTCTGATTTTGCATCATATCCAAAGTCATCTTTACCTTCTAATACCTTAGAGATCACTACAGATCCTTCTCCACCAGCATTTTCTACAATCGTTCTTAATGGAGCCTCGATAGCTCTATTAACGATCTGGATACCAGTAGCCTCATCTGCATTATCAGTAGTTACATCAGCTAATACAGCTTTTGCTCTTACTAATGCTACACCACCACCAGCTACGATACCTTCTTCTACAGCAGCACGCGTAGCGTGTAATGCGTCATCTACGCGGTCTTTCTTTTCTTTCATTTCTACTTCAGAAGCAGCACCTACGTATAGTACAGCAACACCACCAGCTAATTTAGCAAGGCGTTCTTGTAGTTTTTCTTTGTCGTAATCAGAAGTCGTACTCTCGATCTGAGATTTGATCTGATTTACTCTGTTTCGGATCAATGCTTCATCACCAGCACCGTTTACAACCGTTGTGTTATCCTTGTCGATAGCTACTTTTTCGGCAGTACCTAAGTGCTCGATAGTAGTGTTTTCTAACGTAAATCCTCTTTCCTCAGAAATCACAGTACCTCCTGTAAGGATCGCGATGTCTTCTAGCATAGCTTTACGTCTGTCTCCAAATCCTGGTGCTTTTACAGCAGCAATTTTTAAAGCACCTCTTAGTTTATTTACTACTAATGTAGCCAATGCTTCTCCATCTACATCCTCAGCGATGATTAATAAAGGCTTACCAGTTTGCGCTACAGGCTCTAGTACTGGTAATAAGTCTTTCATAGCAGAGATTTTCTTATCGTATAATAAGATGTAAGGAGTTTCAAGATCTGCTGTCATTTTTTCGCTATTCGTTACGAAATAAGGAGAAAGGTATCCTCTGTCGAACTGCATTCCTTCTACCACATCTACATACGTATCTGTTCCTTTAGCCTCTTCTACAGTAATTACTCCTTCTTTTCCTACCTTACCAAAAGCTTGTGCGATAAGATCACCGATAGTCTGGTCATTATTGGCAGAGATAGCAGCTACTTGCTTGATTTTGTCAGAAGAGCTACCTACTTCTTTTGTTTGCTTTTCTAGATCAGCAGTGATCGCTTCTACAGCTTTGTCGATACCGCGCTTTAAATCCATAGGGTTTGCACCAGCAGCCACGTTTTTCAATCCTTCTTTTACGATTGCCTGTGCTAATACAGTAGCAGTAGTAGTACCGTCACCCGCTAGGTCATTAGTTTTAGAAGCTACTTCTTTTACCATCTGTGCTCCCATGTTCTCTAATGCATCCTCTAGCTCTACTTCTTTTGCTACAGAAACTCCATCTTTAGTTACAGAAGGAGCACCAAACGCTTTACTAATAATTACGTTACGTCCTTTAGGTCCTAGAGTTACTTTTACTGCATTTGCTAATGCGTCTACACCACGTTTAATTCCGTCACGTGCTTCTATATCGAATTTTATGTCTTTAGCCATAATATGTTTACTTGTTTAAAATGATTCTGGAGTAGTATACCAGAATAGTTGATTTGTGATTGCTTATTGATTCAGCCTTATACAATCGCTAGGATATCCTCCTCGCGCATGATTAAATAATCTTTCCCTTCTAATTTTAGTTCAGTACCAGAATATTTTCCGTAAAGCACGGTGTCACCAACTTTAACGGTCATCTCATAATCCTTTTTGCCATTACCTACAGCGGCAACTTTCCCTTTTTGTTGTTTTTCTTGAGCCGAGTCAGGAATGAAAAGTCCTGATGCTGTTTGTGTTTCCGCAGGAAGTGGCTCTACAACTACGCGATCTGAAAGAGGTTTAATATTTACTCCCATTATGATTAGTTTTTATGAATTTTTAAAAATTTACTTTTTCGATACAGCACATATTTCAGAAATTATGCCAGCACTGTAATACTGACAAATTGAAACAAAAAATGCCGACTGTATGACAAGTCGGCATTGTATGCTGTATTTTTAGAAATGACTTACTCAGCAGGTGCTGCAGCTTTGTCATCGGTAGTAGTAGGAATGGCAGCAGGAGTATCAATAGCCTCTGTGTCATTGGTATCTACTGTAGTGTCTTCGCTACCAGTACCATTCATTAAATCGATATTCGATACTAAGATAAGTACTAATAAAAGTGTGGCCAGTGCCCATGTACTTTTATCAAGAAAGTCAGTTGTTTTCTTTACACCGCCTAATTGCTGCGTACCTCCGCCACCAAAAGAAGAAGATAATCCACCACCTTTTGGATTCTGAACCATGATTACTACGATGAGTAGAAAGGCTACGATGACGATCAGTACTAAAAAAATTGTAAATGTTGTCATTATAATATTTTATTTATTTTCGTGTATTTTCTCTATTGCCCGAATTTGGTCTGCAAAGAAACCACTTTTTTCGGGATTTTTCAAAATTAATATTTTATATGCCTGAATTGCTTGTTTGTACTTCTTCTGTGCAAGATAGACTCTAGCTAAGGTTTCGGTCATCAATTCATCTGGTGTAACGGTATGTTCGTTTGCTAAATTGCGTGAAGGGCTATTTTTATCTGCGGGTTTTATTTTGGGATTATTGGCTATAAACTCGTCAATCAGCTCGAACTTCTCTTGCTGAGCAGTAGGGGGTGCTGTTGTTTCTACAGTTTCCTCTATTGCTTCTTCTGTAGCTTCTTCTGTAGCTTCTTCGGGAGTGGCGTTTGTAGCGTCAATTGGTTGGATTGAGGTGATTTTTAACCATTCGCTAAAAGAGTGCGTTTCTTTTTTGTCAAACTCAAGTGGCGTATCGATGGCCAACATAGAAGTCGCTTCTTCATGCGTAATAGCTGTCTCATCAACAGCTTTTTCGATGTCTTCTTTAGAAGAAAATAAGGCAGGATTAAGCACCTTCTCAGCTTCTTGTATGTCCATGTCCACCGCATCATCCATAGCGATTCGAGCTAATGCTTTTACCTCTTCTGGGTCAATCACTCCGATTTGATCTGGTGTTTTTGGTGGAGTGCTAGTGGTGGGTGTTGGCTCTTGGAATAGCGGAGAGGTGATATAATCAAACAATACACTGCGGTCTACAGTATAGGCGGCGGTTGTTTTGAGTTCTTGATTGTATCTAAAACTTCCTTGTTCTTTGAGTCCTTTGAGTAGTATAGGTCTGATCGACTGGAAATACGGAAACTCCTTGCTAATCTTGGCCAAGGCATCAGTTTGAGCTTCGCTGATCGAAGCTGGATGTTGTAATAGATGTGCGAGTTCTTTAATGGTCACGATGTTATGGTTTTACCACTTGGCAAGTGTAGCGTTTAGGATGTCTTGTGTGATACGCTCGTAAATAACAGCGATGGCTTGATCTCGAATACTGGTCTCTGGTTGCGAAGCACCAAAGTCAAAGAAAAAAGAGAACTGTTGTTCCATGTCCTCATCAGGATTTTTGGTGTCATAAAAACGTACATTAATCGCTACCGTTAATCGGTTTTGAGCAGCGGTGTTTTGTGCGGTCGCATTGGTAGGTGCTACGTAGTATTGTACAATCTCTCCTTCGTAGATGAGGTCTGCATCAGAGGTAACTAAATTCAGATTGGTTTGGTTTAGAATCAAATCTTGTAACTGATTGGTAAAGGTTTGGTCAATACCAGGGATGATAATAGGTGCTTGATTCTGAAAAAAGTTGACCTGAAAAGAAGTCGCAGTGGTATTGATACCACTAAAAGAGTATGCACCACAGCCTTGTAGTACTACAATTGCGATCATGCTGATAAGGATGTATGTTACTTTTTTCATATAATATGTATAATATTGTTTTTTAAAGATCGTATTGTTTGATTTTTCGATAGAGCGTACGTTCGCTAATTCCTAGTTCTTCGGCAGCCGCTTTGCGCTTTCCTCTATGGCGTTCCAGTGATTTTTTGATCAATTCCAGTTCTTTGTCATGGAGGGATAGTGTTTCTTCTTCTTCGATCTCTTCTGCAAAATGATATTTGTCTTCTTCTTTAGGAATAGAGACACTAGGAGATTCTATTTGTAGTACCTCTGTAGTAGGGGTGCTAACTGTTTCTTCAAAACGAATGGTTTCTTCTTTGTCCTCTCGATATATTTTACGGATCAGTCCTTCGTTTTCTTTTTGTACTTCTTGGGAATTACCGCTTTGCATTAATTCCATAGTCAGTTTCTTGAGATCATTCAGGTCATTCTTCATATCGAAGAGTACTTTGTATAAAATCTCCCGTTCGTTGCTAAAGTCAGATTCTTTTTTGTCCGATGCCACTACGGCAGGTAGATTACTACCTATATTGGGCAGGTATCCTCTGAGTGTAACCGCAGAAATACTTCTGTTTTGTTCAAGGACTGATATTTGCTCGGCGATGTTGCGTAATTGCCTGATATTTCCACTCCAATGGTATTTTTCTAATAATACTACGGCATCTTCTTGTAGTCGAATGGTGGGCATCTTGTACTTAGTAGCAAAATCAGCTGCAAATTTTCTAAATAAAAGATGGATATCCTCATTGCGATCACGAAGTGGAGGGAGTAAAATTTCTACGGTGCTAAGGCGGTAGTATAAATCCTCTCTAAACTTTTCTTTTTTGATAGCCTCAAACATGTTTACGTTTGTGGCTGCTACAATACGAACATCTGTTTTTTGTACTTTAGAAGACCCTACTTTGATAAACTCTCCGTTTTCTAATACCCGTAATAAGCGCACTTGTGTAGTAAGGGGTAGTTCACCTACTTCGTCTAAGAAGATGGTACCTCCGTCGGCTACCTCGAAATAGCCACTACGCGCAGCAGTAGCGCCTGTAAAGGCTCCTTTTTCGTGTCCGAAGAGTTCACTGTCTATGGTTCCTTCGGGGATAGCACCACAGTTTACGGCGATGTATTTTCCGTGTTTGCGGTGTGATAGCGAGTGAATAATTTTTGGTAAACTTTCTTTTCCAACGCCACTCTCTCCAGTAACCAACACAGAAATATCGGTAGGGGCTACCTGAATAGCTTTTTCGATGGCACGATTGAGCTTTGGGTCATTCCCAATAATCCCAAATCGTTGTTTAGTAGCTTGTACTGATTCCATAGTGTGTGAGCTTCTGGTTTTGTGTTAGACTAGTTGTTTTTCGAATATCCTACAGCTTCTCCTAATAATGTAGCACTGGTGCATTCATCGATACGTACCATCACAAAATCTCCAATATTGTAGTTTTCTTTTGGGAATACTGCCACTGTATTTTGGGTAGTTCGTCCGCTCCAATGGGCATCTGATTTTTTGGATGCTTTTTCGATCAGGACTTCTACGGTTTGCCCTATATAGGCTTGGTGTCGGACGGCACTGTGTTGGCGTTGTAGTTCTATGATCTCGGCCAATCTTCGTTTTTTTGTAGCCTCGGGCACATCGTCTTCCATCTTTCGTTCTGCAAGTGTGCCAGGTCGCTCGGAATAGGCGAACATGAATCCATAGTCATATTTTACATATTCCATAAGGGAGAGCGTATCTTGATGATCTGCTTCGGTTTCGGTAGGGAATCCTGTAATGATATCTTGCGATATGGCACAATCAGGAATCAGTCGTTTGATATTATCGATCAGATCAAAATATTCTTGTCGCGTGTGTAATCGATTCATCTCTTTGAGGATGCGATCACTTCCACTTTGTATAGGTAGGTGTATGTATTTGCAAATGTTTGGATGTTTGGCCATGACTTCGATCACGTCTAAGGTCATGTCTTGTGGATTAGAAGTGGTGAAGCGCAATCGCGTTTTTGGGTACTTAGTGGCTGCCATGTCTAATAGTTTGGCAAAGTTGGTAGCGGTTGCTTTTTGGAAATCACTGGCTTTCTCAAAATCTTTTTTGAGGCCTCCACCATACCAGAGATAACTGTCTACGTTTTGCCCTAGAAGGGTAATTTCTTTAAAATTATTGTTTACTAAGTCATCGATTTCTTCTAAGATGCTCTGAGGGTCACGACTACGCTCTCTACCTCTGGTAAAGGGTACCACACAGAAGGTGCACATATTGTCGCATCCTCTGGTAATGGATACAAAAGCAGAGACGCCATTGCTTTGTAGACGTACTGGAGAAATGTCTGCGTAGGTTTCTTCTTTAGAAAGGATTACATTCACAGCGTTACGTCCTGCATCGACTTCTTCGATCAGATTCGGAAGGTCTTTGTAGGCATCGGGACCTACTACGAGGTCTACGATTTTTTCTTCTTCTAAAAATTTATTTTTGAGTCGTTCTGCCATGCACCCGAGTACCCCAACTTTCATTTTAGGGTTATTTCTTTTGACAGCGTTGTATTTTTCTAGACGTTTTCTAACGGTTTGCTCTGCTTTTTCTCGGATAGAACAGGTATTGACCAATACGAGATCAGCATCTTCTAGGTTTTGGGTTGTGTTAAATCCTTCTTTGGCTAGGATGGATGCTACGATTTCACTATCGCTAAAATTCATCTGGCATCCGTAACTTTCTATAAAGAGCTTTCGTGTATTTTCTTTTTTGCCTTCTAGGGTCAGTGCTTGTCCCTGTATACTTTCGTCAATTGTCTTCTCCATGTTTTTTGTATATCCTTGGTGGATTAAACTCAAATAGTATGCAAAGATACTTTATTCCACTGTTTCTGACAAAGTGGCAGGATGATATTTCTGTAAAACGAGCATGGTGTTGTTAGCGCGTTAGGGATTGCAGTGGAAATCCCACAGCCCGACCTAAGGAGGAGCGAGGAATTGTAGCGGAAAGCCCGACCCCTTGTGGGTAACGCCCTGATAAGAAAAAGGAGGGTGATGTGGATGAGAGATATGTTATTATATTGTCAATTTTCGTAAAAAAGGATGTAGTTGTAGAGCTGTTTTATAGCGCCTAAAAGAGGTGTGTATCTACTATGGATAACGATAAATTTTGAGACAAAAAATCCTGAAATCAAAAAAATCATATACATTTGTTCTGTGCACATACTCGTTTTTGTGCGATGTATTGCATAACCGAGAGGTTTGCTGGCTAAGAATGCAATGGCTAGTATATACAACTATCAACTGATCAAAAAATAGGATTATGGCTAAGAATTTAGTGATTGTGGAGTCACCCGCAAAAGCGAAAACAATAGAGAAGTTTCTGGGAAAAGAATTTACCGTAGCTTCTAGTTTTGGGCATATAGCGGATTTGCCTGCCAAGGAGCTAGGAGTGGATGTAGATGAGGGATTTAAACCCAAATATATAGTCTCTAAGGATAAAAAGGAAGTCGTAAAGAAGTTGAAAGATTTGTCAAAAAAAGCTGAAATGGTTTGGTTGGCAAGTGATGAGGATCGAGAGGGAGAGGCGATTGCATGGCACTTAGCAGAGGAATTAAAATTAGAGAAAGAACGAACGCGAAGGATTGTTTTTCATGAGATTACTAAGAAGGCAATTTTAAAAGCAATAGAAAATCCGCGTGGTATAGATTATAACCTAGTCAATGCGCAACAGGCACGTAGAGTGCTGGATCGATTGGTAGGGTATGAGCTGTCTCCGGTGTTGTGGCGTAAGGTAAAAGGAGGGTTGTCTGCAGGACGGGTACAATCAGTTTCTGTACGATTGATCGTAGAAAGGGAGCGTGATATTATTGGGTTTACACCTGTGGCGTCTTATAGAATCGACGCAGAGTTTTCGAATGCGGCAGGGAAGTCTTTTAAGGCAAAATTACCTAAGAATTTTAGTACCAAAGAGGCAGCAGAAGAATTTTTGCAAAAAAATATAGGAGCTGCTTTTGAAGTAGCAGATTTAACTACGAAACCTGCTAAGAAATCACCTGCACCACCATTTACAACTTCTACATTGCAGCAAGAAGCGTCTAGGAAATTGTATTTTTCTGTGAGTAAGACGATGAATATGGCACAGCGTCTGTATGAAGCGGGATTGATTACCTACATGAGAACGGATAGTGTGAATCTGTCTACAGAAGCACAAAAAGGCGCAGAGGCTGAGATTGTATCGGCATATGGAGCAGAATATAGTCATCCTAAACAATATAAAGGAAAGTCCAAGGGAGCACAGGAGGCACACGAGGCGATTCGTCCTACGGATTTTTCGAGGCATACAGTGCCTGTAGAACCTGATCAACAGCGATTGTATGAGTTGATTTGGAAACGTGCGATTGCTTCGCAAATGAGCGATGCTAAATTAGAACGTACTAATGTAAAGATTGCTGCAGATGCGCATGACGAGCAATTCACGGCTAATGGAGAGGTGATTAAGTTCGAAGGGTTTTTAAAAGTGTATCTAGAAGGAAATGATGATGAGGATGAAGAGCAAAGCGGTATTTTGCCAGCTATGAAAGTGGCGGAAGCTTTGTATAATAAATTTATTTCGGCTACAGAGCGCTTTACGCGCCCTCCGAGTAGGTATTCAGAGGCAGCATTGGTAAAGAAGTTAGAAGAGTTGGGAATCGGAAGGCCATCTACATATGCGCCTACGATCTCTACTATACAGAATAGAAAGTATATAGAAAAAGGAGCGAAAGAAGGAGAAGAACGTTCCTACCTGCGTATGGTGCTAAAAGAGGGAGCGGTGACACGTACCCAACTGACTGAAAAAGTAGGAAGCGATAAAGGAAAATTGATTCCTACAGATGTGGGAATGGTAGTGAATGATTTCTTGGTAAATCATTTTTCATCGATATTAGATTATAATTTTACGGCCAAGGTAGAGCAAGATTTTGATGGGATTGCAGAAGGTAATGAGGATTGGACGCATGTGATGAAGGAGTTTTATGATGAGTTTCATCCCCGAGTAGAGGATGTGGCGCAGAATGCAGAACGAGAAGTGGGAGAACGAATCCTTGGCGAAGATCCTGCAACAGGCAAGCCGGTAAGTGTGCGATTGGGTAAATTTGGACCCATGGTACAGATAGGAACGGCTGAGGATGAAGATAAACCTCGATTTGCGAGTCTTGCACCTGGACAAACGTTGAGTAGTGTGACGTTTGAAGAGGCAATGGATTTATTCCAATTGCCAAAAGAATTAGGAGAATATAAAGGAGAAACGATTGTCGTGAATAATGGACGTTTTGGTCCGTATGTGCGATTTGGAGATAAGTTTGTGTCATTAGAGAAAGGAGAAGATCCATTGAATACAACATTGGATCGAGCTAAGGAATTGATTGATGCAAAGGAGAAGGCAGATGCACCTATTTATATGTATGAAGACTTGCCTGTGCAAAAAGGAGTAGGGCGTTTTGGGCCTTTTATCAAGTGGAAAGGCATGTTTATCAATGTGAATAAGAAATATGACTTTGATAATCTATCAGATGCAGATATTGTGCAATTGATAGAGGATAAAAAGCAAAAAGAAATTGATAAGGTGATTCATAACTGGGAGGAAGAAGGAATTCGTGTAGAAAAAGCCCGATGGGGAAGAAGTAATATCATCAAGGGTAAAACGAAAATAGAACTTCCTAAGACGGTAGATGCTACGAAGCTGACCTTGGAGAAGGTGAAAGACCTTATCGAAAAAAATGCTCCCAAGAAAAAAACAGCAGCTAAAAAGAAAACGACTGCCAAGAAAAAGACGACGGCTAAGAAATCTACTACTAAAAAGAAATAATATATGTCTTTTGAGTTTTTGTCGCCCGTTAGCGATTTAGTAACGGAGCACAGTGATCTGCTTACCGATCAGCAGCTTGGGAAACAAGTAGCGATGCATACGGAAGCGGAGGGTATTCCTGATCTACATCAAGTAGATGTTGCTATTATTGGGATTAGAGAAAACAGAAATGCCAATGGACATCTAGGAGAAAAGGTGTCTTTTGATGCGATACGCACTTCTTTGTATGAATTATATGCTGGAAATTGGAATCTAAATATTGTAGATTTAGGAGATATTTTCCCTGGAGAGGCTGTAAAAGATACGTACTTCTTAGTACAGGAGATTTTAGGAGCATTGCTGCAAAAAAATGTAATACCTCTCTTGCTAGGAGGGAGTCAGGATTTAGTATATGCACAGTATCGTTCTTTTGATATTTTAGAGCAGATGGTGAATCTGGTGAATGTAGATAGTAGATTCGACTTAGGGGATACTTCAGCGCCGATTTGTAATACTTCTTATATCGGAAAAATCATTATAGAGCAACCCTATAATTTATTTAATTATAGTAATATAGGGTATCAGACGTATTTTAATTCGCAAGATGAAATTGATTTGATGGAGCGTTTGTTTTTTGATGCTTATCGATTGGGAGAAGTGATCTCTGACATTACGGTTGTAGAGCCTATTATGAGAGATGCAGATATTGTAGCGATTGATTTAGGTGCCATGGAGGCAAGTTGTTTGAATCATTATGACGCTTCTCCAAATGGATTTGATGGTAGAGAAATATGCGCGATTGCACGATATGCAGGGATCAGTGATAAGGTAAAAAGTTTTGGTGTTTATGAATTTAAAAATGCAAAACATGAGGCTACTGCTGCGATGCTTACAGCGCAGATTATATGGTATTTTATAGAAGGCTTGAATTATCGTTCGCATGAATTAAATGTTAAAAATCAGGCTACTACCTTGCATTACAGTGTGCCAGTAGGAGATGAAGTGTTATCGTTTTATAAAAGTGATAAGACAGGAAGATGGTGGATTGAAATCCCTTTTGTTAGTGCTGGCAATAATAAATTAAAAAGAAATACGTTATTACCTTGCACCTATCTTGATTATGAGCGTGCTTGTAATCAGGAAATACCTGAAAGATGGTATAAAGCAAAACGTAAAAACGAAGTTTAACATTTTTATTAGGGAGAATTAAGGTTTTTTTTAGAAAAAAATTGCTTTTCTGAAAATAAATAAATAGGTTTACGACCTTAAATCTCGAAGATCTTAACCTAAAACACGTTATGAAGAAATTTGTATCACTCTTTGCTATTGTAGCATTGCTCTATAGTTGTGGCGGCGGTAGTCGTGGAGAACTAGTAGGAGTGAAGGGTAAAAAATGGCACCCGGAGAAACCTTACGGTATGGCACTCATCCCAGGAGGGTCATTTATCATGGGAAAATCCGATGATGACAAAGCGGCGTTAGCAAATGCCCCTACTAAAACAGTTACTGTTCGCTCGTTCTACATGGATGAAACTGAAGTTACTAACAGTGAGTATCGTCAGTTCGTACGTTGGGTACGCGATTCTACAGTAAGAATGCGCCTAGCGATCATGGCGGATGATCTTGGAAAAACTCCCGGAGACGATGGTATTGGTGAGTATGCTTTCTTAGATTCCAATACTGAAGATATGTCTGTATACGAAAAGTATGTATATGATAATTACAGCGGTACAGGAGAAACTGGTTATGAAGGAAGAAAGCTTAATAAGGACATCGATATCGAATGGGATACTGATGATTATCCTGATGAATTCTATACAGAAGTTATGGATTCATTATATATTCCTCTAGAGGAATCATATAATGGTAGAAGAACATTCGATGTGAGTAAATTCAAATTCAGATTTTCTTGGATGGACATACAATCTGCAGCCCGTGCCAAGGAAGGAAGAAGAAAAGATTTCGTAAAAGAAACTGTAATCGAAGTGTATCCTGATACAACGGTATGGATTAAAGATTTTAATTATTCATACAATGAGCCAATGCACAATGACTATTTCTGGCATAGTTCTTATGACGACTATCCAGTAGTAGGTGTTTCTTGGGAACAGGCAAAAGCATTTTGTACTTGGAGAACAATCGAAAAAAATTCGTACCAAAAGAAGCGTAACAAAGAGTTTGTAAACTACTTTAGATTACCAACAGAAGCAGAATGGGAGTATGCAGCCAGAGGAGGTTTGGAATCTGGAACATACCCATGGGGAGGTCCGTATGCATTAAATGACAGAGGATGCTTTTTAGCAAACTTTAAGCCTCTAAGAGGAAATTATGCAGCAGATAACTTCCTATATACTGTAGAAGCTAAAACATTCGAGCCTAATGATTATAACCTGTATAACATGGCAGGTAATGTTTCGGAATGGGTGCAATCATCTTATGACCCTGCATCTTATGAATATGTATCATCAATGAACCCAAATGTCAGCGATGATCAGAACAAGCGTAAAGTCGTGCGTGGAGGATCCTGGAAAGATGTTGCTTATTTCCTACAAGTAAGTACCAGAGATTATGAATACGCAGATTCAGCGAGAAGTTATATCGGATTCAGAACTGTACAAGATTACATGGGTACAGACGTAACTGGAGAAGGTAATACTAGAAACAAGTAAGTCCCAAAATTTTCTATCAACTTTATTACTAACCTTTTTTAATTTTTTTTAAAAAAACTAAACACATTTATTATGGCAAATTCAAAATCTAGCAAAAAACTAATGAACATGGTATATGGTCTGGGAGCGGCCGTTGTAATCCTTGGAGCATTATTTAAAATTATGCACTGGCCAGGAGGAAACGCGATGCTTATTGCAGGTCTGATTACTGAAGCATTAGTATTTACTATTTCTGCTTTCGAACCAGTAGACGAAGAATTAGATTGGTCTTTGGTGTACCCAGAATTAGCAGGTGGAACAAAAAGAGATAAAAAACAAAAAGAAGATACTTCGCCAGAAGGATTATTATCTAAGAAATTAGATGAAATGCTTAAGGAAGCTAAATTAGATGCTGGTTTAATGAGCAGCTTAGGAGAAAGTATCCGTAACTTCGAAGGAGCAGCTAAAGGAATCGCACCAACAGCAAGCTCTATCCAAGGACAACAGAAATACAGTGAAGAGATGGCTAAAGCAGCTACTCAATTAGAATCTTTAAACAGCTTATACAAGGTACAATTAGAATCATCTGCATCTCAGGCTGAAGCAAATCAAGCAATTGCTCAAAATGCTCAGAAACTGAAAGATCAAATGGAAAGTCTAGCAAGTAACCTTTCTTCTCTAAATGGAGTATATGGTGGTATGTTAAGTGCTATGAACAAGAGTTAATATAGTGTTTAATTAAATTTATAATAACTACCAAAATATAAAATATGGCAGGAGGAAAATTATCACCAAGGCAGAAGATGATTAATCTTATGTACTTGGTATTCATCGCGATGTTGGCATTAAACATGTCAAAAGAAGTGTTGGCAGCTTTTGGTTTAATGAACGAAAAGCTAACAGAGTCAAATCAAGCAACCACAGAGCGTAATACCGCTTTTATGAACGGATTAGCGGCTAAAGTAGAAGAGCAGGCTGCTAAGTATACTCCGCTTAAAGAAAAAGCTGATCAAACGAGCAAATTTTCTAACGAATTGGTTTCTTACATTGAAAACATCAAAACAGGTCTGACAGAAAATTTATCTGATCCTAAGGACTATGTAACAATGGATAAGTCAATTGCTTTAGATGAGAAGTTTTTTAAAGGAGGAAACATTACTCCAGCAGGAGAAGAATTCGTAAGCAAGATTAATGAGTATAAAAGCGGAGTTGCTGGATTATTAGAAGAAAAGTATCCAGTAATTGCAGGAGATGTAAAAAAGACGTTTTCTACGGATGATGTAGAAAATAGAGATAAACTAAAAGTAAATTGGTTAAAGTACAATTTCGAAGGCTATCCTCTTGTAGCATCTCTTACAAAACTGACACAAATACAATCTGATATTAAGAATACAGAAAGTAAAGTGTTGTCTAAGATGCTTTCTGGTCAATTAGAATCAGAAGTTTCTTTGTCTAACTTCGAAGCGATCGTAGTACCAGACAAAACAGCTTTCTTTAGCGGAGAGACTTTTAAAGGAAGAATTATCTTAGGTAAAAAAGATAAGACACTAAAAGCGCACAAAGTAGTAGTGAACGGTAAAGAATTAGCGCCGGAATCTATGCAAGAAGGGCAGACAGTGTTAAGCTTTCCTGCAGGAAACGTAGGAGAAAGAGATATCAAAGGAGAGTTTCAATTCAAAGAAGGTGATTCTATTGTAACGATTCCGATTAGTAGCTCCTATGCAGTAATTCCTAAACCAAATTCTGCAGTAATTTCTGCTGATAAGATGAATGTGGTGTATAGAGGAGTACAGAACCCGATGACTATTTCTATTCCAGGAGTACCTTCTGTAAATGCAAAGGCACCAGGATTAAGAAAAGCAGGAGGAGCAGGAAAATATGTAATGAACGTAACGACTGTAAAAGCACGTGAGGTAAATATCAAGGTTAGTGGTAAATTACCAAACGGTTCTTCAGTAAGTAGTAGTAAGAAGTTCAGAATTAAAGATATTCCTAGACCAGTAGGAACAGTAAGAGGTGAAGATGGAAATGTGAAAATGACCAAAAGTGGTTTAGAAAAATCTTCTATCGGAGCAATCCTTCCTGATTTTGATTTTGATATTAAATTAAAAGTAACAAGTTTTAAATTTAAAGTAGAAGGACAACCAACAGTTAGTGTAAGTGGAGGTCGATTAAATTCTAGAGCCAAAGGGGTGCTTAGAAAAGCAAAACGAGGTTCTTCAGTACAGGTAATTGATATCAAAGCGAAGTTAACAACCAACGCAAAGTATAAATTAAAGAAGATATCTCCTGTAATCGTTGAGTTGACCAACTAAAAATAAAGTGTAATGATTATGAATTTGAGAAGTTTAATAGTAAGTGCTTTTGGTTTGTGTATGACCCTAGCATCTTATGGTCAGGCTAATATTCTGAACGCGTCGAATCCTGATGATATAGGGAAGAAAACGAAGGAGCAGATAGATGCGGATCACGATAAACCATTAGAGTATGGTTATGTAGATAAGCGTGACGTACTATGGGCGAAAACAACTTGGGAAACAATTGATCTTGATGAGCGTATTAATTTCCCTTTGTATTACCCAATTGATACCGCCAATATTGGTTCTGATAGAAGAGCTTTATACGATGTATTGATGACCAATATTAAAAATGGTAAAATAAAGACTATATATTCAGATTCATATTTTACAGAAACAAGAACGCTCCAAGATTTAGAAACTACACTTTCTAAAATTGATACCTTGGATTTAGGATATGAGCAGTTCAATGCAGGAGAATCTGTAGATCCTCAGTATATCGAAAGAAGAGATATCTCTGCGGCTGATATATCTGAGTACAAAATCAGAGGATACTGGTACTTCGATAAGCGTCAAGGTGAGTTAAGATACCGTTTATTAGGGATTGCTCCAGTAGCACCTGATGTAAACTTTATCGACGATGATGAACCAGATCAAGTAGCATTATTCTGGGTGTGGTATCCAGATGCTAGAGAAGTATTGCATAATGCTATGGCATTTAATAGAAGAAATACTTCAATGCCATTTACATATGATCATATTTTAAATGCGAGACGTTTTAACTCAGTAATTTTTAAGGAAGATAACATACAAGGTGACCGATCGGTAAAAGAGTATGTCATCGATAATGCCTTAATGCAATTATTAGAAAGCGAACGTATCAAAGAAAGTATTAGAAATTTCGAAATGGATATGTGGAGCTATTAATGCTGCATTCATTACTAAAATACGATCAAAACGCTCAACAGTATTGTTGAGCGTTTTTGTTGTTATGTCATAAAAACCAATAGATGGTAGATTTTATAATTGTAGGATATGGTTTAGCAGGTTTAGCTTTTGCTACGCAATTAGAAAAAGAGGATAAATCCTATATCGTATTCGAAAATCACTCGCAGCAATCTTCTAGAGTAGCAGGTGGATTATACAATCCTGTGATCCTAAAAAGGTTTACTGCAGCATGGCAGGCAGAAGCTCAAATGGGATATGCAGTGCCGTTTTATAAGCATATAGAGACAATATTAGGAGAACACTACCTTCATCCAATGGAAGTGGTAAGAAGGTTTAATTCTGTAGAAGAGCAGAACACTTGGTTCGAAGCATGTGATAAACCTATCTTAGAATATTTTTTAGCGCCGCAATTACAAAAAAATAATAATCCTACGATCTCAGCACCCTATCAATTCGGAAAAGTTAAGCATACTGGCAGGGTACAAGTCAAAGAGATGCTAGCAGCATCCTTAGCAAGATTGGCAGCAAAAGAGCAATTGCAGAAAGCTTCTTTTGTGTATGAAGATATAGTGATGACTCCGCAGGGAATATCCTACCAAGGCATCAATGCACGACATATTCTATTTGCAGAAGGATATGGAGTGCTACAGAATCCCTTTTTTCAGCACTTACCTTTGCAGGGTAATAAGGGAGAGTATCTGATCATACGGTCTACAGCATTACAGCTAAAACGAGCAGTGAAATCTTCGATTTTTATTATCCCATTAGGCAATGATTATTATAAGATAGGGGCTACGTATAATAGCCAAGATAAAACCCCTGTATGTACTGAAGCTGCAAAAACGCAATTACTCACCAAATTAGAAGCATTTATGACTGCGCCCTATGAAGTGGTGGGCCAAGAAGCAGGGATTCGTCCTACGGTCAGAGATAGACGTCCGCTAGTAGGTACACATCCGAAGCATAAAAATGTACATATACTAAATGGTTTAGGAAGTAGAGGAATCCTGATCGCTCCATCGGTATCACAAGCGCTATACGACACCATTATGCATGGAGAGCCTTTAGACGCAGCAATTGATATCAGTAGGTTTCAGCAGTAGAGATGTCAGTGTTTTCTGTGTTTGTGATCGTATTTCATAAAGAGGTTGATCCATATATTACGAGACCATCGCATAATAATGGGCATGAAAATGATCAATGTACCACAGATTACAAAAAAAGAAGCTAATAAGTCTAACTGCACTAAAAAATGACTTATCGCAAATGCGATGCCAGCAAATATAATCCCTACACCATAGCTGACATACATAGCTCCATAAAAGAAAGAAGGCTCTATTTTATATTTCGTATGGCAGTGACTACAGCGCTCATGCATTTTTAGTGTATAGCCTAATAAATAGGGATTGGCTTTCGTGTACATGTGTTCTTCGTGGCATACAGGGCAGGTACCAGTAAAGATACTATAGATTTTAGTTCCTTTTAAGAAGCGCATACTGTTTTATTCTATCACAAAATTAGTCATCTTTGTACAAAATTATCAGAAGCAGATGTTAAACATACATAATTTGTCTATTTCTTTTGGAGGCGAATACCTATTCCAAGAAATAGCTTTTAGACTCAGTGCAGGAGATCGTGTCGGATTAGTAGGAAAGAACGGAGCAGGAAAATCTACAATGCTCAAAATCTTATCCAAAGAACAAGAACCTGATTCTGGTCAGATCGCTATGGATAAAGAGGTGAAAATAGGATTCCTAAAGCAGGATATAGACTTTGTGTTAGGTAGAACTGTTTTAGAAGAATCTTACGAAGCCTTTACAGAAATCAAAAAGATAGAGCGCACCATAGAAGGTATCAATGCACAGTTGGCAGAGCGTACTGATTATGAAAGCGACTCCTATAACCAGCTCATCACAGACCTCAGTGATCATACCCAGCAATACGAAATCTTAGGCGGGTATAACTACCAAGGCGAAACAGAACGTGTGTTACAAGGATTAGGATTCCAGCGAGAAGACTTCGACAAGCTAACTGATACCTTTTCGGGAGGATGGCGAATGCGTATAGAATTAGCGAAGCTATTATTACAGAATAACGACATACTCCTACTCGATGAGCCTACCAACCATTTAGATATAGAATCGATTATCTGGTTAGAACAGTTTCTGAAAAATTATGCAGGTGTAGTAGTTATCGTATCGCATGATAAAATGTTTTTGGATAACGTAACCAACCGTACCATCGAAATATCACTCGGTAGGATCTATGATTATAATAAACCATACTCAGCGTATTTAGTACTGCGCAAAGAAATTCGAGAACAGCAACTAGCCGCTCAAAAAAATCAATCCAAGCAGATCGAGCAAACCGAGAAACTGATCGAAAAATTTAGAGCCAAAGCCACTAAAGCTTCCATGGCACAATCACTGATCAAGAAGCTGGACAAGATAGATCGTATCGAAGTAGATGAAGATGACAATGCTGTAATGAATATTACTTTTCCAGTCAGTATACAGCCTGGAAAAGTAGTGATAGAAGCAGAAAACGTGTGTAAATCCTATGGAGAAAAGCATATATTACAAGATATTGATCTCTTAGTAGAGCGCGGGTCTAAAATAGCCTTTGTAGGGCAGAATGGACAAGGAAAATCTACCTTAGCTAAAATCATTATCGATGAGTTATCCTATCAGGGAAGTATGAAATTAGGGCACAATGTGCAGATAGGTTACTTCGCTCAAAACCAATCAGAGTACCTAGACGGCGAGCTTACGATCCACGATACCATGATCAATGCAGCTAACGAAAAAACCAGAACCAAGGTCCGAGACATGCTAGGAGCATTCCTGTTTAGAGGAGATGATGTAGATAAAAAAGTAAAAGTACTATCTGGGGGGGAGCGTAATCGATTGGCATTGTGCAAAATGCTGTTAGAGCCTTTTAATGTATTGGTGATGGATGAGCCTACCAACCATTTGGATATCAAATCTAAAAATATACTAAAAGAAGCGCTAAAAAATTTCGAAGGCACACTCATTCTCGTATCTCACGATAGAGATTTTTTACAAGGGCTCACCAATTCCGTCTACGAATTTAAAAACAAACAGATCAAAGAATATCTAGGGGATATTGATTTCTATTTAGAGCAGCGCAGTGTTAGTGACCTGAGAGATATAGAGAAAAAAGATCCCACTGAGCAGCAAACACCCATTGCTCCTAAGCAAGCTGCTAAAAAATCATACGAAGATCAGAAAAAGATCAAATCGCTAAACAATAAAATCAGTAACCTAGAGTCTAAAATCAATAAGCTAGAGCGCGAGATCAAAGAAATAGATGTAGGACTAGCAATTAATTATGATCAGACCATCGCACAACCTAATTTTTTTGACAGCTATCAAGCCAAAAAAGAGCAACTCACAGCCTTTATGGAATCATGGGAAACCCTACAAGAAGAATTAGACAGTATGTCTTAGACTATTCTTTGGTGTTAGCTATTATTTTGGGCGTTCCCCAAGGGTCGGGCTATCCGCTGTATCTTTTTTGTTTTTTTAGGAAAACAAAAAAGGATGCCGCTCCTATCCCTAACGCATAGCTTAGCGTTGTTGTGTAACAGCTATGCAGTCAGCACTATTAAAACTAGTAATAATGATCTAGCATGGGATAACAAATGCCTTAAAGAGCTGTTTTTTTAATACAAAATAGTTGGTGTAAAACCGATAGTAATAGTTAGATGTGATACGTAAGTCTACAAATGTGGAAATATGATGCTGTATACTTAAAAAAGAGCTTGCTAAGAAAAGTATAAGAAAAGAATGAGGAGTAATTAAAGCGGAAATTTCCAACTTTATATACGAATCCTCGTATGCCTGCTTTAGGAATATACTTGTGCTTTTGGAGAATGAATGCTGTGAGATAAATAGTTGTTTCGTTGTGAGTTATTGATTATTGGGAAGCGGAAAAAATCGATTTGTTAATAAAAGGATAAGATTGTTAACGGATTCTAAACGCTCAAGAATACTTTGTGTGTAGCTTTATGTAATTGAGAAAAACGCATAAAATCTTCTATATTTAATATTAGCTTTACATAGATGTGAATTATTTAATGTCGGTAACATTTCTTAGGAAACTATCGAAAAAAAATTCGTGATTTTTCGGGTTTTTTTATGGGTATACAAAAGGTAAAATAAATATTTATAGATATTTTTGCATCTCAAATTAAAACTACAACTTATGGATAATGTAAAAGCTATCGATTTAAACGCACATGCACTTTCTTGGATAGGTAAAATTCACTATGATTTCGGATTTTTAGTTCAGAAAGCTTTTAGTGAGAATGGATTAGATTTATCCAAAGAGCAATGGAGTGTGCTAAAGCGTTTAAAAGTAAATGATGGCCAACCACAAAATGATTTAGCTTTTATCACACACAGAGATAAGACATCGATGACTCGTTTAGTAAATACTATGGAGAGTAAAAATCTAGTAGTACGTCGTAGTGACGAAAACGATAGAAGAATCAATAGGATTTTCCTAACCGATCATGGAAAAGAGGTGATCGAAAAAGTAATTCCGATTATGTACGATCTCATTCCAGCAGTGCAGGAAAGTCTTACTGAAGAAGAAATCGAAAATCTAATCAATACCTTGACCAAAGTAAAAGCTAAAATTGCAGAAATCGCAGAATAGTTATTAAGAATTCAAAATATATAAGAGAGGGTGTTTGAACGGTCAAACACCCTTTTTTTTGTTGCGAATCTTTCAATAAAGTGCTGTTGGTAGAAAGAATCATTGCTGTAAATATGCTTTTTAAGTCATATTAGTAATAATCTAATGAATAACCGTCTCTTTCTCGTGATGTTACTTTTGTGACATTTTTAACGCCACCTCCCAGCAGGCGATGGTATATTTGTTTAGTACTTTTGCATAAATCGTAAACAAAACTGTGTGTATGAGAAAAGGTATACTTTCTGTTTTAGGAGTAGTGCTTATAGTGTTGGCATTTTTTGGTGCTAAGGCCATCATAGCCAATAAACAAAAAATAAAACCTAAGCCAGCCAAAGTGATAAAAACAGTATTTGTAGATACGGTACGTAATAGTGCTGTGCCTATCCGAATAGCAGCGAATGGTAATGTGACGGCTAAAAGAAGACTAGAGCTTTATGCCGAGGTGCAAGGCGTTTTTCAAGGAGGAACACATCTTTTTAAACCAGGGACCCCGTATCAAAAGGGGCAGACACTTATTCATATCGATGCTACGGAACATTATGCAACTGTACAAGCTGCTAAAAGTACCTTATACAATCAGATTACTGCAGCCATGCCCGATCTGCGATTGGATTATCCCACTGCATATATCGCATGGCAGCAATACCTCCGTGATTTTGATATGGAGCAGCCCACGCCAGTACTACCAGTAGCTGGGTCCGAAAAAGAAAAATACTTCATTACAGGGCGTTCGATTTATACCAGCTATTATAATGTAAAAAACTTAGAGCAGCGACTCGCTAAATACCGTATTGCAGCTCCATTTAAAGGAGTACTGACAGAAGCCCTCATTACCGAAGGTACGCTGATCCGATCAGGACAGAAATTAGGAACCTATATCGATACGAGTATATATGAAGTAGCTGTAGCGATAGAGCAAACTTATGTTGATTTAGTTGATATAGGTGCCAAGGTGACTTTGTCTATGCTAGGAGCAGCTAGTGAATATGTAGGAACTGTAACCAGAATCAACAAGCGTATTGATCCAGAAACACAAACCATCAAGCTCTATGTAGAGACTGCAGCCCCTCAATTACAAGAAGGAATGTATCTTACGGCTATGATCCAAACACGGGATGTGACCGAAGCGATAGAAATGAATAGAAATCTATTACAGAATGACCATACTGTTTTTATAGTACGTAATGGGGTATTAGATCTGATCCCAGTGACACCTGTCTATTTTTCGGCCAAGAAAGTGGTAGTCAAAGGAATTCCAGATCATACACTAGTCGTGCAGAAAAACATACCTGGCGCTTATGCAGGTATGCCAGTGACGGTCTTTGATCCAGAGCAATCTTCGAAGGTTAAGGATGTTCATACAAAATCATAGATATGCGAAAGCTTATAGCGTACTTTATTAAATACCATGTAGCAGTAAATGTGGTGGTGATTGCCTTTTTTGTTTTTGGAATTGTAGGGGCTTTATCACTGAAATCTTCTTTTTTTCCATTAAGTGACTCTAAGAATGTAACTATAGCGATCACCTATCCTGGAGCCTCTCCATTAGAAGTAGAGGAAGGGATTGTACTAAAGATTGAAGACAATCTAAAAGGTTTAGAAGGTGTAGCAAGAGTTACCTCTACTTCTAGGGAGAATAGTGGGACTATTAATGTAGAGATCGAAAAAGGAAAAGATATAGACTTTATGTTATTAGAGGTCAAGAATGCGGTGGATCGCGTGCCTACCTTTCCTGTAGGGATGGAGCCATTAGTAGTCTCTAAATTGCAAGCAGTACGGCCCACCATAGATTTTGCAATTAGCGGAAAAAATGTGCCACTACGCACCCTAAAACACATCGCAAGGCAAGTAGAAAATGAGCTGAGAGCCATGGATGGGATTTCTCAGATCAGTATCACAGGTTATCCCGCAGAGGAAATAGAAATTGCTGTTCAGGAACAAACCTTGCAAGCGTATAACCTCAGTTTTACAGACGTAGCGCAAGCAGTCAGTGAGTCTAATATACTCACTACTGGGGGAAGTATTAAAACAGATACAGAAGAATACCTTATCCGAGCCAACCATCGCTCGTATTATAGCGATGAATTAGCGAATCTGATTGTAAAAACAGCTCCTTCGGGTCAAATATTGCGATTGCAAGACGTGGCTACGATACGCGATCAGTTTTCAGAGACACCAAATGCTTCATTCTATAATGGGGATCTGGCAGTAAATGTGCAGATTACCAGTACCAATACCGAAGATTTAATCTCCTCTGCTGAAAAAGTAAAGGAATACATCGCCACGTATAACGAACAGCATGATCATGTGCAACTCAGTGTAGTCAGTGATCGATCTATTACATTGGTACAGCGAACTAAGTTATTGACAGAAAATGCGATCATAGGTATGCTATTGGTATTGCTCTTTTTGTCACTGTTTCTCAATACTCGTTTGGCATTTTGGGTCGCCTTTGGATTGCCTGTAGCCTTTCTAGGGATGTTTATCTTTGCAGGGCAGTTCGATGTTACGATCAATGTATTGTCTCTGTTCGGGATGATTATTGTTATTGGTATTTTGGTAGATGATGGGATTGTGATCGCAGAAAATATTTACCAACACTACGAAAAAGGTAAACCTCCTGTACAAGCCGCAATAGATGGTACGCTAGAAGTAATACCACCGATCATTTCGGCGATTGTGACTACGATTTTGGCATTTAGTATCTTCTTATTTTTAGATGGTAGGATTGGTGAGTTTTTTGGTGAGGTGTCGGTCATTGTACTACTTACTTTAGTCGTATCATTAATAGAGGCATTGATTATTCTTCCAGCACATTTAGCACATTCCAAGGCATTGCGAAAACAAGTTCCAAAAGAGCGTCAAAGCGTAGTAGCACGTTTGTTTGCAAAGCTACGTTATATCAATACGCTAGGAGAGTACTGTATGAATTGGTTGCGTGACAAGCTATACAGTCCATTATTGCGATTTAGTTTGCAGCATCAGTTTTTTGTATTTGCTGTATTTGTAGCCTTATTAATTACCACCATCGGTACAATTATGGGCGGTGTGGTTAGGACATCTATCTTTCCTAGAATAGCGAGTGACCGTTTGACAATTACACTGACCATGCCTAATGGGACGAATGCGCGTACTACCGATAGTATTATTTCGCTAATAGAGGAAAAAGCAGTGTTGGTGAATCAAGAGTTGACTGACAGCTATCTACAAGCACCAGAGTATGAAGGAAAGATGATGTTTAAAAACATCATTAGCAATCGAGGACCAGGAGCTGCTACAGCGCAATTGTTCGTCAATTTATTGCCAGGAGAAGAACGTCCTAATCAGGTTACCTCATTGCTGGTAGGCAATCTGATTCGGAAAAAAGTAGGAGCCGTTATCGGGGTAGAAAGCTTGGTGTATGGTAGTGGGGGGAATTTTGGGGGTAGACCTGTTTCAGTATCCTTATTAGGATCGAATATACAAGAGCTAAAAGCGGCTAAAACGGAATTAAAAGCCGCTTTATTAGCCAATACCTTATTAAAAGATGTGACGGATAATGACCCGGCAGGTATCAAAGAAATCAAACTAGTGGTTAAGGATAATGCGTATTTACTGGGATTGAGTAGTAATGCCATCATGCGGCAGATACGAGCTGGTTTTTTTGGGGTACAAGCACAGCGATTGCAGCGTGGACAAGATGAAATCCGAGTATGGGTACGATATGCGAGTACTAATAGAGCCTCGATTGCCGATTTAGAATCGATGCGTATACTAACGCCTTCTGGTGATCGTGTGCCTCTATCTGAGATTGCTACCTACAGCATCGAACGAGGGGATGTAGCGATCAATCACTTAGAAGGGCAACGAGAAATACAGATTTCGGCAGATCTAAAGAACCCTGCTACTGCTAGTGCACCTGATATATTGCAGGAAATCAGAACCGATATTATGCCTGCCATAGTGGCTAAGTACCCTACGGTTACTCCTTCGTACGAAGGGCAGAATAGAGAGGCGAATAAATTTTTAGGCTCCTTGGGGCCAGTAGGATTGATCACACTAGGGTTGATTTATATGACCATCGCATTTACATTTAGAAGCTATAGCCAGCCATTATTACTGCTGTTACTCATTCCGCTGAGCTTGCCCGCGGTGGCTTTTGGACATTGGGCACATGGTTTTTCGATCAATTTGTTATCGCTATTAGGGATTATAGCGCTGATAGGTATTATGGTCAATGATGGATTGGTGTTGATCGGGAAGTTTAATGATAATCTAAGGCAGGGAATGTCATTTGATACCGCGATATACAATGCAGGAAGAGCACGCTTTAGAGCGATCTTCTTGACATCTGTGACGACCATTGCAGGTTTGGCGCCTTTGATTTTTGAGCAAAGTCGTCAAGCAAAATTTTTGATTCCCATGGCTATTGCGATAGCCTATGGAATAGGATTTGCCACCGTATTGACCTTATTAGTATTGCCGCTGTTACTTTCTTTTAGTAATAAGACCAAGGTAACGCTGAAATGGCTGCGAACAGGAAAAGAGATTACAAAAGAAGAAGTAGAACGCGCGATAAAAGAACAAAATGATTTTCATGAAGTCTAATTCAATTTCTGTTTTTAGAATACTAGTGGGATTGTTGCTCACGCTCTATACGGCTACGGCACAGCATTTGTCTAAGGAAGAAGCTGTGCGATTAGCACTAGAACACAATTTTGGCATTCGTATCGCTCAAAATACAGTGGCTATAGCCGATAATAATACGCGAATTACTAATACGGGATATTTGCCGAGTATAGCTGGAGATGCAGGAGCTACGTATCAGCGATCAAGAACGATTACTTCTTTTCCGGATGCTGTAACCCAAGATGGTACACCTAGAGGTGATGATCGGCAGATAGGGCAGGAGACACAGCGCTATAATGCAGGGTTAAATCTAGACTATGTGCTATTCGACGGACTAGGGAGGTATTATAATTATAAACGTCTTAAGGAGCAATACAACTTGAGTGAACTGCAAGCCAGAGAAACGATTGAAAATACCATTGTGCAGTTGTTTACGGTGTATTACGAGATTGCGAGATTGGCAGAGAATAAAAAGGTACTGCAAGAAATATTGAACATATCTAAGCAGCGAGTTACTAGAGCAACCTATCAGTTTGAATATGGACAGACGACTAAATTAGGGGTGTTGAATGCGCAGGTAGATGTGGCTAATGATAGTGTAGCTATGCTCAATGTACAGCAGCAATTGGCCAATGCGAAGCGAGATCTGAATGTGATTTTAAATCAGGCATTGGATAGGAGGTATACGGTAGATACTACGCTTGCTTTTATAGCGCCATTACGATTGCAGGACTATATTGCCACGTATAAAGAATATAATGCGACATTATTGCGAAGTCGTAGTAATTTAGCAATAAGTGCTTATGATGTAAAAGTACAGAAATCAGGTTATCTGCCTGTAATAGGATTAAATGGGCAATATGGCTGGAATCAATCTCGTAACCCTCCGAGAGCATTTTTTCCTGCTAATATCTCTAACGCAGCTTCTTTGTCTGCGGGAATTACGCTAAGATGGAACTTTTTTGATAGTGGTCGGACGTGGACTGCGGTAAAAAATGCCAAGATCGCGGAGCGTACACAGGAATATGCAAAGCAGCAATTAGAGTTAGAAGTAGATAGGGATTTGAAAAATGCACAGGAAATGTATGCGAATCGTATGGCTATTTATACCATAGAGCAGCAAAATGTACTGACCAATCAGCATAATTTCGATCGCTCAGCGGAGCAATTTAAGCTAGGGCAGATCACCTCTATAGCGTTTAGACAGGCACAATTGAATTTGCAGAATGCCAAAACGAATAAAAATACAGCAAAGTACAATGCTAAACTTGCAGAATTGCAAGTATTGCAGTTAACGGGGCGATTGCTCTCAGTAGAATTTTAGAACCAATGCAAGAAGAACACTTTTTTCAATGTCCGTATTGCTGGGAAACGATTTCCATGCTCTTGGATAGCTCTGTGACGTACCAAGAGTATATAGAAGACTGCGAAGTATGCTGTAATCCTATACTAGTCAAACCTCGATTCGAAGCAGGTAAATTGGTGGCGTTTGAGGCTGTGGATATAGAGCAGTAGATGGCTACTTATTGATTGGTTTTCTTTTTATTGAGCATTGTTCCGATGGCGATACCGATACCTATGCCTGTGGCGAGTCCTATGGCGATTTGATTCGTGGCTACTCCTATGCTAGTTCCGATACCTACTCCTAATGCAATGCCTAATGCGATATAGTTTTTTTTCATAAAATGTATTGTTATTTACTATATAAGTAGCAAGTTAGGTTGTTTTGTTACAGGATTTTGCGATTTTTTACTCTTTATTTTTGTTTTTTGCTGCAATCAAAAAAAGTTAAATGCATTTCAATATGGTTAGATCAATGAACCTTTCTGTTACTATTGCTTTATCGATAGGTTCGTAATAAAAAAGAGGATATCTGATTTTTCAGACATCCTCTGATAACTTTAATAGATATAACTTACTGAGGTAATTTTTTTAGAACCTTTTGTTAGATATTATATCATCAGGTGGTATTATTTATTGTTTAGGAACATATTTTGCTTTTTCATTTTGTTTCTTGTTTATATCAGGGTGTTGCTGCTCCTTTTGGTTACTGCTTTCGAATTGATTTTGTGGCTTATCGAATCTACTTAACAGGTCACTCATTTTTTTACTATGCGTTCTCTTGTGTTTTGTGGGGGCTTGGACATTTTTTTGTTCAGTTGCCTTTTGTTCGTTATGAGTAGAAGTTCCTATCACTTCTGTAGGTTTCTGTGCTGTTTCAGATGTTTTTTCTTGTTTAGTTGATACAGAGGGTGCTCCGATTTCCTGTTCTTTGTCTATTTCTAATTGATTATTAATATATTTATTCGGAATACCTGTTAGGAATACTGCTTCATCACGTCCTGCTAGAATGAAAACAGTAGATGATTCTATAGAGTCACTATTATAAAATACAGCAGGCTCATTAGGGTTTCCAATTTCGAAAGGGACTTTTATCGTATATTCTTCACCAGCTTTTTGGGCTTCCCAGCCTGTAGCTACATAAGGTATTTCTTCATTTCTAGAACTGGTTTGTGCTTTCCATGTTTGTAAAAACTGATTTTTATCCATTTGTTGCTTTGCTTCAAAGTTTTTAGCCCATTTTTTAGCATGTTCTATAGAGATACTTCCTCCCCAACCATGAAATCCTCCTGTTTGTTTTATTTGTTCTGGAGATCTGTTGTCAGCTCTATGTAAAGTGGTTGATTTTGTTTGTGTATCTTTGTTATCTGGTGCATTTTTTTCATTTTCACTTTTTACAAATTCGATTGCTTCCTGTTTCAATTTTTCTCCTCTCTTAGGTCCAAGAGCTGCTCTAATAGCCATTGGGACTGTGTTGATCTCCATTTTAGATTTATGAATTTTTTCCCATTTATCCATTACATCAAGTTGATCTTGTTTATTAGGTAGATAAGATGGTAGTATTTCTTCAAAAATCTCTTTAGTCATAAAGTTGACTGAGCTTTTAGGATTATCTTTAAAAGATTTAGGGATACTGTTTAGCGTATCATCTGTGTTTTTCACTGCATTTTCCATACGTTTTTCTTTTTATAGATACAAATATGTAGAGTTTTATGTGTTTGGTTATGAGTAATGTAATAACTGGGATGACTCGATGTATAGTTGCTAAATAGCGTGTTTTAATTGGGAGAATATGTTGTTGTATAATGTAGAGATCGATGTAGTATATGTTATGAGTGTATATGGATGCTGTTTTTTTATAGGTTCTTACTCCTTGTTTTGTTTTTCACAGCAATCAAAAAAGTGTAAGTCACTTCATTTTTACATCCTGTTTATGTAATGGTACTTCTATAAGGTGTGTAAAAGCAATATAGCCTGATGCTTTCTAAATTTTAGTAGAAGATACATCATAGTACTATTGTGCTAGACTAAGAATTGATTTGCGTTAGGGATAGTAGTGGAAATCCCACAGGACGACCTTAGGAGGACGAGGAATTGTAGCGGATAGCCCGACCCTTGGGTAACGCCCAAATATCTAACTAGTAAATAATTACAAATTACAAGTACTATTTGGTTTTAAATTAGTATTTTAGAATTGATAAGAATGAAACCACTAGTATAAAAACGATTTATCGATACTTATTGTCTATTCGTCGAAACTTAAGAGTCGATGATCGATGGTAAAACAGTAATTTTTGTTTTTTGTGCCATATTTGTAATGTACAACAGATACTAACGAACTAATTATAAAAAAGATATGAAATTAATTGTAGTTATCGCGCAACAAAAAGACGGACGAACACAATATATAGAGCAAGAGGTGAGTTATTTTACAGCGCTTAGGATGGTGGTGGTAGATATTTTTTATAGAATTAAGCAAAACATCGTAGGATAGTGTCACAAGCTATCTGATATAAACATATCACTGTCTTGTTTATACCCCATATGAATGAGGCAGTTTTACCCCTAATGTAAACTAAACGACGTATTCAAACGAACAAAAGGTTGATCATACAGATCAACCTTTTGTTTTTGATATAGCTATTGTAATGTGCTGTATGTGTTTCTTATAGATTAGCAGCCAACCAATCTCCAACTTCGCTAGTTTTGTATGCTTTGTTACCAGCGGCTAAGTCCTCGGTTACGATTCCTTGTTCTAATGACTGATCTACTACCTTGCGAATAGCAGCGGCTTCTTCTGTAAGTCCGAAAGCAGTTTCGAACATCATGGCAGCAGATAATACGGTAGCTAATGGATTAGCGATGTCTTTACCTGCAGCTTGTGGATAGGATCCGTGAATAGGCTCGAATAGTGCTGTTTTTTCTCCTAGAGAGGCTGATGGCATTAATCCCATTGATCCAGAGATTACAGAAGCTTCGTCGGTAAGGATGTCTCCAAATAGGTTTTCGGTAATTAATACATCATAGGAGTTAGGCCATTGTACCAATCGCATGGCTACAGCATCTACGAATTCGTAGCTTACTTCTACTTCTGGGTAGTCTTTTTCCATAGACTGTACGGTCTCTCTCCATAGTCTAGAAGATTCTAATACATTGGCTTTGTCTACGCAACATAGCTTTTTGTTACGTGCCATGGCAGTTTCAAACCCTTTTTTAGCCAGACGTTTTACTTCTTCTCTCGTGTATGTACAGGTATCGTATGCGGTATCTCCATTGTCTTCTCTGCCTCTTTTTCCGAAGTAGATACCACTCGTTAGTTCTCTAAGGAATACAAGGTCAGTTCCTTCGATTCGCTCTTGTTTTAGAGGAGATTTATCGATGAGTGAAGGAAACGTAAAAGTAGGACGTACATTGGCAAATAACCCTAGTTTTTGTCTCATTTTTAGTAATCCTTGCTCTGGACGTACTTTTGCAGATGGGTCATTGTCGAATTTTGGGTGTCCGATGGCTCCAAATAGTACGGCGTCTGCGTTTACACATACTTCGTGTGTTTCATCTGGATAAGGTTCTCCTACGGCATCAATGGCAGCTGCTCCAGTAAGGGCTGTAGTCCAATTGATAGCGTGATTGTATTTTTCTGCAATTTTATCACAGACTTTTACGGCTTGGTCGATTACTTCTGGACCGATTCCGTCTCCGGGTAATAATGCGATCTTTAATTCCATTTTTATCCTAATTATTTATAGTATTAGTGGTTTTTTTAAACGTTTGAGTGGCTCATTTATGATTGCTACAGTCTACACTGATTTTTTAGAATTCAGTGATGTTTAGCATTTTTTCTGTGGCTTTGATGGCGGAAACAGTTTGGTCGGAATCTAACCCTCTAGTGGTAAATTCTTTGGTGTCTGTTTTCCATGTGATTACTGTTTCACAGAGTGCGTCTGAATTACTACCAGGAGGAATCCGTACGGCATAATCAATGAGCGAAGGAAGTGTTTTGTTTTTTTGTTGATATACTTTTCTGAGTGCATTAACAAAGGCGTCGTATTGTCCATCGCCTTGTGCATGCTGTTCGATGACTTCATCTCCTATTTTTATGGCTACTGTGGCACTTGGTTTTAATCCTTTGGCATGATTGAGTGCGTAGGATTTGATTTTAATACCTATGCCATTGCTATACGCTTTGGTGTCTAGTACATCGGAGATGATATAGGGTAGATCGTCTTGGGTAACTACTTCTTTTTTGTCTCCCAGTTTGATGATCTTTTGCGTTACTTTTTTGATGTCTTCGGGACTGAGTTTTAGTCCTAATTCCTGAAGGTTTTTTTCGATATTGGCTTTTCCTGATGTTTTGCCTAATGCGTATTTTCGTTTTCTGCCAAAACGCTCGGGCATGAGGTCATTAAAATACAGGTTATGTTTGTTGTCTCCATCAGCATGGATTCCTGCTGTTTGGGTAAATACATTATCCCCAACTACGGGTTTATTGGCAGGGATTTTAAATCCTGAAAAGGTTTCTACGAGTTTACTTACTTTGTAGAGTGCAGATTCTTTGACATTGATATGCACATCGGGCATAAAATCATTAATCACTGCTACAACACTGGCTAGTGGTGCGTTTCCTGCACGTTCGCCCATTCCATTCATGGTTAAATGCAATCCATTGACACCTGCTTTGATGCCTTCTAGGGCATTGGCTACGCCTAAATCATAGTCGTTATGTGCATGAAAATCAAAATGCATAGTTGGGTATTTAGCACGTAATGCACTAAGGTGCATGTAGGCTTCTGAAGGAATCAGTACACCCAAGGTGTCGGGCAGTAATACTCTTTTGATAGGTTGTGTGGCTAGAAAGTCTAGGAATTGGTATACGTATTCTGGTGAGTTACGCATGCCATTACTCCAGTCTTCTAGGTATACATTGGTGGCGATGTTTTCTTTCTGAGCTAGCGCGATGACATTTGCGATATCGCTAAAATGCTGCTCTGGTGTTTTTTTGAGTTGGTAGGTGAGGTGGTTTAATGAGCCTTTGGTCAATAGATTTTGTACTTTGGCACCTGTGTCTAGCATCCACTGAATGGATTTTCCTCCGTCTACAAAGGTTAGGATTTCGATACGGTCTGTGTACTGATTCTGTACTGCCCATTCCATGATTTGCTGCACAGCTTCAAACTCTCCTTTGGATACCCGAGCAGAAGCGATTTCGATACGGTCTACTTCGAGTTCTTCGATAAGTAAACGTGCAATCGTTAGTTTCTCTGATGCAGAAAAGGAAATTCCAGAGGTTTGTTCTCCATCACGGAGTGTGGTGTCCATGATCTCTATTGATCGTTGGTTCATTGTGTTATGCTCATTATGGTTATAAGATACAGACTGTCTAATGCGCAATTTAGCGCATTAGACAGTCTGGTGTTTTGTTAGTGCAATAGGGGGTGATGTTTATTCCCTATGCTAGAAATATTGTTGATTCTAGCGGCACATTAGATGCTTTACGTCTATGGTTTAGAATGGACGTTTTGTTGCGAATTCTTCTATTTCTGATTTCATTTTAGTCAAGTAATCGATATCATCGTACCCGTTCAGCATGTTTTCTTTCTTATAACTGTTGATATCGAAAGATTCAGAAGCTCCTGTTGCTTTGATGGTAATGGTTTGCTCTGGTAAGTTTACTTCGATTTCTGAAGTAGGATCTGCTTCGATAGCGCTAAAAATTTGTTCTAAAAATTCGGCACTTACTTGTACGGGTAGTACACCAATATTCAGGCAATTTCCTCTAAATATATCTGCAAAGAAACTAGAGACCACACATCTGAATCCGTAATCGTACACAGCCCATGCTGCGTGCTCTCTAGAGGATCCTGATCCAAAATTTTTACCTCCTACTAAGATTTTTCCGCTGTAGGTAGGGTTATTAAGTACGAAGTCCTCTTTTGGAGTATCATCATTATTGTATCTCCAATCTCTAAAAAGATTGTCGCCAAATCCTTTTCTTTCTGTTGCTTTAAGGAATCGAGCTGGAATGATTTGGTCTGTATCTACGTTTTCTATTGGTAATGGTACTGCGGTACTGCTAAGTATATTGAATTTATCGTATGCCATTTTTCTTTTTTTCTGAATGATTAATACTGGTGCTGGAATTATGTTAATAGCGTTCTAGGGTCTGTAACAACTCCTGTTACTGCTGTGGCAGCAGCTACAAGTGGACTGGCTAATAGTGTTCTAGAACCAGGTCCTTGTCTTCCTTCAAAGTTTCTGTTTGAAGTACTTACGGCTAATTTTCCAGCAGGGATTTTATCAGCATTCATCGCTAAACAAGCAGAGCATCCAGGTTCTCTGAGTGTAAATCCAGCTTCTGTGATAATATCTAATAGGCCTTCTTTTTTGATAAGATCTTCTACTTCGTGAGATCCTGGTACAAGCCATGCAGTGATATTATCTGCTTTTTTCTTTCCTTTTACGATAGAAGCAAAGGCTCTGAAGTCTTCGATTCTACCATTGGTACAACTTCCTAGGAATACGTAATCTACTTTCTTTCCGATCATAGCGTCTCCTTCGTTAAAGTCCATGTACCCTAATGATTTTTTGTAGGTAGCAACACCACCTTCTACTGCTGTAGCGTCTGGGATATTATTGGTGATACCGATTCCCATTCCTGGATTGGTACCGTAGGTAATCATAGGTTCTATAGATGCTCCGTCGAAGGTAAGTTCTTTATCGAATACTGCATCTTCGTCTGTTTTTAGGGTATTCCAATATTCCATAGCAGTATCCCAAGCAGCTCCTTTTGGTGTTAGTGGCTTGTCTTTGATGTACTCGAATGTTTTGGCATCTGGTGCGATCATTCCACCACGTGCTCCCATTTCGATACTAAGGTTACATACTGTCATACGACCTTCCATAGTCATGTTTCTAAATACATCTCCTGCATATTCTACAAAATAACCTGTAGCTCCAGAAGTGGTAAGTTTAGAAATGATGTATAAGGCTACGTCTTTTGGTGTTACTCCAAAACCTAATTTACCGTTTACGTTGATACGCATTTTTTTAGGCTTAGGCTGCATGATACATTGTGTAGATAATACCATTTCTACCTCGGAAGTACCAATTCCAAAGGCAATAGCTCCAAATGCTCCATGTGTAGAGGTGTGCGAATCACCACATACGATAGTTGCCCCAGGTAGGGTAATTCCGTTTTCTGGTCCTACTACGTGTACGATTCCATTTTTTTGGTGTCCTAATCCCCAGTGAGAAATACCCCATTCTGCTGCATTTTCTTCTAATGCTTTTAATTGATTGGCAGATAATGGATCTTCTACAGGTAAGTGTTGGTTAATGGTAGGAGTATTATGATCTGCGGTTGCAAAGGTGCGTTCTGGGTACAGTACTGTGTTGTCTCTACTTTTTAATCCTAAGAATGCAACTGGACTAGTTACTTCGTGAATGAAATGTCTGTCGATGAAAAATACATCAGGTCCATTTTCTATTTTTCGTACTACGTGCGAATCCCACACCTTGTCAAATAATGTCTTACTCATTTTAATACTCTTTATGATACTCATTAGAGAACTTGAATGTTTTGGTATTGGCTAAAAAAAGCATCAAGTTTCTTGTTGTTTTTATGTCTAACTAAGATTTTACTCACAAAGATACTTAATATGGTTTGGATAATATAGTATTCATATAGAATTGTCTACGATGTTCAACCTTCTGTGTATGAGAAAACAGTGTTTTGGTTTTTGTGTAGAATGTTTGTGTAAGTGTCTTTTTTTGAAGGGTTTATGGTGTAGGTAAGGTGTTGATTTTCGAAGGTTTTGAGTGCGTTTTTACATCGTTCAGCATAAAAAATCTACTTTTTTTTGAAAAAAAGCTTGTAGAAGTAAAAAATGGTTGTATATTTGCACTCCGATTGCAACGCAACAACTGCTAAAAGTAATCAAAAATATTGAAAAAAGCGAGTGTATCACTCTATAAAAATACATCGCGGGATAGAGCAGTAGGCAGCTCGTCGGGCTCATAACCCGAAGGTCACAGGTTCGAGTCCTGTTCCCGCTACTACTAAAGAGTAATCAGAAATGGTTACTCTTTTTTTGTGGAGTAAAATCAAGGGTTTAGTGGGGTTTTTGTGTTATTTCTGTTTTCTTCTTTATAGTACCTGTAGTTAAAAGTAACCCTATTTCTTCAAATAAAAGGTATCAAAAAAGGTATCAATTTTAATTTTCGAGGTATCAATTCAAATACTTCATTTTCTACAATTTATAAAATCACATTATAATGAACTTAGCTAAACTTAATATACTATTTCTTATCGCTAAAAATAGAATAAGACAAGATGGTAAAGCACCTATATTTTGTAGGTTGACTTTACATAAAAAACGAAAACAGTTTTCAACTGGTTATTTTATTAAACCAGATACCTGGAATAATAAGAAACAATTAGTAAAGCCACCCAATGAAGAAAATACGTTTCTCAATAAAGAACTAAGCCTGATTAAACAAAAAATTAATCAGGCTTTTTTGTTTTTACAGGTCAATGAAGAAGTGTTTGATGTTAATGATGTTTACCTGCAATATAAAGGGCATAATACATCAGCAAGAAAAACTTTGTTGGAAGTGTTTCAACTTCATAATACAAGGATGCAAAAACTGATTGGTAAAGAATACAGTAAATCTACTCATCATAAATTTATTGAAGCTAAAAAGCATACGGCTAACTTTATCAAGTTTGAATATGGTAAAAATGATATATTGTTGGACTCTCTAAAAATGAGTTTTTTAAAAGATTTTGATTTCTATCTAAAGTCAGAATTAAACCATAAGCAGATTACCATTAATAAGAGTATTCAAAGGGTGCGGAAAATTATTAAACTGGCTTTAGCGGAAGGTTATTTGCTAAAAGACCCTTTTATATTATATCAATCTAAAAGGTATGAAAAAAAGGTAGTTTACCTTACCCAAGCAGAATTAAAACAGTTAGAAGAATATCAATTTGCACAGCAAAGATTGGAGCAAGTAAGGGATATGTTTGTGTTTTGTTGCTACACAGGATTAGCATACCGAGAAATGTCAGATTTAAAGCCAAAGCATCTTATAAAAGGTTATGATGGTAATATTTGGATAGAAATGATGAGAAAGAAGACAAAAACAAGCCTTTCTATTCCTTTACTACCTGTAGCTGAAAGGATTTTAAACAAATACAAATCTGAAACGTCTTTACTCCCCATAATTTCAAACCAAAAATTTAATTCTTACATCAAAGAAATAGCAGAGATTATAGGGATTGAAAAACGTTTAACTCATCACATTGCTAGAAAAACTTTTGCTACTACAGTATTGCTTTATAATGATGTTCCTATGGAAATTGTGAGTGAATTATTGGGGCATTCTAAAATTACAATTACCCAAGACCATTATGCTAAAGTGGTGCAGAAAAAAGTGGGGGAATCCATTGAGAAATTAAAAATTAAGTTAAAGGGTAGTGTTTAAGCTACCCTTTCCCATTTTTCTATTTTAAATTTTGGAGGAAACCCAATAGCTTCAGTTAAAACTTCTGACATAATACAATTTACTATGGATTGATATTGAGATGTAGTAATAATGGAATCATGTAAAGTAAACATTGGAATTTCAGGATTAATATCATAGATTTTTTTACAAGCTTTATGTAGTATTAAATTAGCTTCAAAATGCTGTAAGGTACAGGCTAATGCTCTATGATATCCCTTTCCATGTTTGATTTTTGTAATGACTTTAAATACATTAGGAAATTCCTTTTTAAAATGCTGAATGCCCTCAATATGCGAATTAAGTTGGTTAGGACTGAAAATAGAGCTAAAAAGACAGTTTTTTACAACTTTTCTATTCTCTATATCTATGAGCTTTCCAAATTCTTCATAAAAATTACCATTGCTTATTGTATTAAGGTATTTAGCAACATCTTCTTTGTCTTCTATCTGTTTTACCATTTTTGCTAACATAATAGGGAAAGATGCCTGATTATTGAATTTAGGATTATATAGTTTGATAATATTTACAATATTATTTTTTTCCAAATTTTTTGAAGAGATAATAGTTGAAAGTAAATAAGGTTGTGAGTTTGTAATATCTGTGGCAACCAAGGATAAACCATCATAAGTGATAAATTGCCTTAAATCGCTTTTTAATTGGGTTAATGTAGAATGTAATCTTCCAGCAGTTTTATCTAGTCTTGCATTAAAAGTTCCTTTGTGAAACAGTTTTAGAACTCTTAATCTGCTATTGTATTTTTGATAAGCAACCATCCTTTTATACTGTTGAAAATTGAAATCTTTTGATTTTGAAAGTTTCTTGTATTCCTTTGTCTCAGTAAAGGTGTTACGCTCAATTAAAAATAAATCCTTTAAGTATTGTTTTGCAAGTTTATAATCAATTCTCAGCTTACCATTTTCCAGCCATTTATAAAGGTAATTCAGTTCTATATCTTCATTATCAAGTATGGGTTTTTCCTTTGTGTCAGATTTGTAGAACTTTAGTATTTTCTTGATGAGTTTTGGGTTTGTTATTCTAGTTTCTTTTAATTCAGTAGAATAATTAACTGAAAAAGCGAAACCAATACTTTTTTTACCAACAATATATTGGCTATCCGTATCTAGTATTCCATGATTAACAAGATAAGCTAAATGTTTATCGTATAATCTTACACGATTTTGCATTAACCTTGAATATGGAGTAGAATAAAAGCTGTAATCGTCTTTTTTTTGTTTCCCAGACATTTTGTATATCAAATCCATCAAATAGATGAAGTTGTCTTTATCATACTTAAAATTAGGTGCATTATTTAGTAATAATTCATCTAAGTTTAAATTACTAGGAATAAAAGCGGTTAAATGCTTTGGGAGTTCTTTTACCTGAGATACCCTATCAGGATTTGGACTGTTTACATTTCCAAGATGGCTCTTGGTGGCATCAAATGTTGAGTTTTCATTCAACATAACCCTCTCTGAAATAGAGAGGCTAACTCTTTGAAGTTAGATGGGATTAAATATTTAGGTAGAGCCACCTACACCCTAAAAATGAATCCTCATTTCATGTTTTAGCTGGAAAAACTAACAATACAAATATACAAAATTCTTACTGAAATACCATCTATTATTTATGTCAAACACCTGTTTTTTAAGGTGTTAATATTAAACTTAAATACTTAATAAAAATATTAACTTTTTTAAACATAAAAATTATGCAACTAAAACAAAGTAAGCGTAGTAATGTAAAACTACGCATAGGAATTTCTGGACCAAGTGGGTTTGGAAAAACAACAAGTGCCTTATTATTGGCACATGGTTTAACAAATGACTGGTCTAAAATAGCAGTTGTTGATACAGAAAACAGTTCAGCTAGTTTATACAGTCATCTTGGAAATTATAATGTACTGGATTTACAAGCTCCATTTTCTCCTGAAAGATATATTGAAGCTATTGAAGTTTGTGAAAAGGCAGGGATTTCTGTAATTGTGATAGATTCAATAACTCATGAGTGGTCTGGTACAGGTGGTTGTTTACAAATACATGAACAATTAGGAGGGAGATTCCAAGATTGGGCAAAGGTAACTCCAAGACATCAAGCATTTATTGATAAAATATTACAATCTAATTGCCACATTATTACCACTACAAGAAGAAAGATTGATTATTCTTTAGATGTAGGTTCTAATGGTAGAACTAAAGTTGTAAAACATGGAACTAAAGAAATAACCAGAGAGGGTTTTGAGTATGAGCTGACTGTTAATTTTGAATTGATTAATGACAAACACCTTGTAAAAGTTTCAAAGGATAGGACAGGCTTATTTAATGGGAAACCAGAGTTTGTAATATCTTCTGCTACAGGTAAAAAACTATTGCAATGGAGTACTGTTGAACCTGTAAATGATAAACCTATATCGGATAGGATTCAAGAATGCCTTTCAGTTAGTCAATTAATGGAACTGTATAAACAAAATCCACAGTTTCAACATTCACATAAGGAACAATTTATGAGTAAAAAGCAACAGCTTGAAAGTTTGGTGAAACCACAAAACTTTAGTTCAAATGGGGTTAACAATCATAATGCACATTAATTTGTTATTTTTAGCCCTGTGAATATTCTATTTCTTGACATAGATGGTGTATTGAATAGTAAGCAATGGCATAGTTCTGATAGCTGTAAAACTCTTGGTAATTCTGTTAAACGCTATTTTGACCCTGTTTGTGTAGAGTATTTGAATAGTATAATTTCTGAAACAAGAGCAAGAGTTATTATCTCTTCGTCTTGGAGAATTTTAAGAAGTTTACAGGACTTACAAGATTTATTTATGTCTATTGGATTTACAGGTAAAATATATGGTAAAACAGAAGTTCTATCAACCTTTGAACCTGATACTCCTATGCTGAGAGGTAATGAAATAAAAAATTGGTTAGCTGATAACCAAAAGCATTTCAAAACTCCTATTCAATATGTCATTTTAGATGACGAGGATGATTTTTTAGAGAGCCAAAAACCTTACTTCTTTCAAACCAATTCTGATATAGGTTTGGACAAAGAACTTGCTCAAAAAATCATCACTTTCTTTAAGTAGCATTCTGCTGCCGTTTTACAATTTTTAAATTTTAACATCATGGAACTTGTACCAGTATCTAAGGATTTACCTATCCTTAACAAAGTACCTGTAGATAAAGGAATTATTAATAATAGTTCCTCTTTATTACAGGTATCAAATAACCCAAAACAAATTCAACAAAACCCATTTATAGAGGCTAACACAAAAGAGGTTAGCCTTTCTTGTTTAAAGCAGGATTGTGTAATACCAGTCTTTGCAAAAGACAATGAAAAAACCATAGCACACCAAGAGTTTATTGATATTACAAATGAGTGTGTACACTCAACATTTAATAGGCATCAAATTAGTAAACCTGAAATTAGAATTAGCCATCAAATCAAAGGTAGAACTCCTGAAGCTATACATAAATCCGCTAAAGATTTATTAGACCATGAAAGAACACAATATTTTGAAAGAATGGCTTTTATTATCCGAATACCAAGTATAACTGAAACCATTAACGGGAATACGCTATCCTTAATTGTTGGTGGAGTTAGAGCCTATAACAGAGAAAACCTTTACAGTAAAAAGTCATTTGAAAAGTTTCAAGTGTTTATAGGTTTTCAAAATATGGTATGCTGTAATTTGTGTATTTCTACAGATGGTTTTTCTGCTGAAATAAAAGTATCTAGCTATGCAGAATTGAAAGCCAAAATTTTAGAGTTATTGCTGTCTTACAAAATGGAGTATCATTTTAAGTCAATGCAAAATTTAACCCAACACCAACTTTCAGAAAAACAATTTGCTCAATTAGTTGGTAGAGCTAAATTGTATCAATTCTTACCAAAAAAAGAGAAGTTAGAAATACCCCAATTGCTTATTAATGATGGTCAAATTTCCACCATTGCTAAGGATTACTACCAAGATGAAAGGTTTTGTAAAAATGAAGATGGAAACATCAACCTTTGGAATATGTACAATTTGTTTACCTCAGCCAATAAGAGTAGCTACATTGACACTTTTTTAGATAGGAATGTAAATGCTTTTGATTTTACTAAAAGTATCTCAAAAGCTGTCAATGATGGTTCTTATCATTGGTTTTTGAGTTGAGTGATACCCAATCTCTATTTTAGAGGTTGGGTTTCTTTTTTCCAGTACCTCAATCTTAAAATTTGGATTACAAATAAGCAAGTTAAACCAACTACCAGTATGGGATATAGAAAAACAAAAATGAAAGTGTTTATTTCATAATATGAGAACCCTAAAATGTTAGCTATATTGATTACAAAATCTGTACAATAAGCATAAACAAAATTCACTATATCCATCAATCTATCCATTCTTTAGCTCTTTGATTTTTCTTTGAATACTTATGCTTTTTATTAAAAGCAAATAGATTAAAGCAGGGAATAGAATCACTAAAAAAATAATATTGGCTAAACCATAATCCCCTACATTATGTAATGACTTTATAATGCCAAAATATAAAGGGTCTATTTTAGAAGTATGATTTTTTAGTAAGTTGGTATGATGCTTTTTACAGTAACCAGTATCTGCATGGCAATACCAACTACACTTTTCAGGTGTTTTTATACTTGGATTGATAGCTGTTATTCCTTTTCTAACAAAACCTTTATTTGAGTTGTTAAATCTTGAGTATTCGTTTATAAATACTATGAAAAGTATTGGTGCTAATGCGATAAATATATTTTGGATTAATTGCTTTTTTATCAAGACTATACTTATTTTTATAAGAGAATATAATTCTTAATACTTATTAATTTCATCAGGATATTCTTTATCTAAATAATTTCTGATGTTTTTAAAATCCATTTGTTTGAAATTTGGTGAGACCTCTCTTAACTCACTTATTATTTGTGTTAAATCTCTATTTTGTTTGTCTTTAGCTAAATTTCTATTTACCCATAAAACTCCTTTGTTATTTACTCTAAATTCATCAAGACTATTAGTATATTCGATTATATCTAAAACAAAAACTGGAGGAGGATAATCCCATGCCATAGAAATAATTGAAATAACTTGAATCAATTCTTTGTTGATGGGATGAATCTTTTTCTTTAATTTATTATGGTGATTATTTGAGGTGGAATTACCAGGTAAATTATCACTATCTAATTTTAAAGGATTAAAGAATTTTAAAGGTTTTACATTTATAAGCTCTAATAGTTTTTCAGCACAATGTTTACCAACAAAAAATGAGAACTCTTTTTTTGTTAATTTATTTGTAGCTTTAAATATGTAATATCTATCGGTTAGCTTCCCACAACAACCTTGCTTTTCTTGGTTTGGTAACAAGCCAACATAAAGAACAGGTTTTAAATAGTACTCTTTGACTAATGCTTTTTTATTATTATTTCCATAACAATTTATATTCTTCATAATTTAAAAAGGAAATTGCCCCTCATCAAAAATACCTTTGTCAATTATTGGTTTTAGCTCTTCGTAAACATCATCATAATGTGCTTTTTTCAATAATGAATATTTATCATCTTCTAAGACAATAATATCCTTATCAAATGTGTCATTTAAGTCATCGACTAAGCTTAGTATTAGTTGGGAGTTATTTGGTTGATTTTTTATAATAAAGTTCATAATAGCTTCTAGGTTTTCTTTGTCCTGTTCTTGTTGATTTGGAGAATCAATAATTATTGGGCAAAAGGTTGAAGTAGAATATCTATCCATCACTTCCCAAAAAGCAAAATAATAAGCTAATAATGCTCTAGGTAAACTGCTCCCTTGTTCATTTATTTTAGCATCAGTTCTTTCAAAAATAGTAGTAGATATTTTTTCTATATCAAGATTCAAACTTTTAAAGAAACTATTAAGTTTAGACCTGTAAAGCGTCATTATATTTTGTTTCCTGCTTTCAGAGTCTTTATTTATCTGCTTTATTGCTTTTTCTAAAGTGTCAAATTTAGTTTTAGCTTTCCCTATTTTAGAATAAATTTCAGTTTGCTCATTTTGGAATATTTCTTTTACTCGTTTTTTTCCTTCATTTTCAATGATATCAATCAGTTTTACTTGATTTTTTCTTTCACTTAATAATTCTTGAATTTGCTCAAAGTCTTTTTTTCTTTCTATGAAAGATTTGTCATATTCGGCTATTTTATCGTTTACTTTGATTAATTCTATTCTTAGTTCTTCAAGTAGCTCAGTTAGTTTTTCGTCATCTTCTGCTAAAGAAAACCTTTCATTAAAATTATTTTCATAATGAGCACCACACATAGGACAATCAATTTCATCATCTATGTAATTTAAAGCGTATTTGTAATCAGATTGAACTTCCTTGATGGCTTTTTCAACTATTGAAATTCTGGATACGATAATAGATTTTTGGTCATATAGTTCAGTAAGGTGCTTTTTTAATTTATTTTGTTCTGATTTTAGTGCTTCACATTCTGTTAAAAGTTCTGATATTTCATTACTAAAATCTTCAATACTAACATCAAACTCTTCATTTTTTAGTTTTTCTTTTATATTTCGTAGTATCTTGTTTAAGGTATCAATTTCTATTTTTGTTTCTTCTAATTCTATTTTTACTTTTTCAATTTCAGATTTGGTTTTATAGTATTTATTTCCCTTGATACCAGAATGGTAGTCTAATAGTGGTTTCTTCCAGTTTTTAAATTGTCCAAGACCAGAAAATGCATTCCAGTTATCATTCCATCCTTTATCTTGGTCAACATAGAAAGGTAGAAATAAATAAGTTGGAGGAGGGTTATCTGCTTCTCCTTTTCTATTTGGTAAAATGATATTAAAATCAAATAATTCATTTAAATAAGATGAAAGACCTTTAAAATCAACAGGTACAATGGTTTTTTTTTCATCTACAATAATAAATCGCTTTTTATCAAATCTTAAAACAGAAACCTGAACATCATCAATTTTCATTTTCAAAAATGTAATGGGTTCAGCATTTAACCAATTTTTATTGATAACAGAAGGAGAAGCTCCTAATGTATAATAAATACTTTTCATCAAGCTGGATTTACCAACTTGATTATTTCCCTTTATAACTGTCCTTTTTGGGTTGAATTTTATTTTTATTGCTTTTTTCTCCCCATGAGACAATATCATTATTTCTTCGAAGACTAATCTTTTCATATTTATTAGTTCTTAGGTTTCTTATTAAGGTTTTGTAGTTTTCGTTATTCATCATATAGCTCCTTTAATATCAATACTTCCAAAAAATACTTAGAGTATAGTTTTTGTGTTCCTATGACTTTGTTTTTAGATATCTTATCAAGAATAAAATTTGTACTTTTTAGAACATCTTTATCAAGAGCATCTAAATTATCATCAATTGTTTTTTGTACTATAGAAGTACATTTTTTAAAAAAAGCATTGTCAATTTTTAGATATTCAATTTCCATATCTTTCCATGCAGAAGTCAATTTTTTTCTATGGCTGATTGCTATTCCAGTAGCATCTAAAGCATGAAATATTTTGTCTTTTATTTTGGTTAAGATATCAGGTTCAATAGTTACCCTTTTTAGCATTAATTCAAAGTCTTCTTTAGAAATAGCTTTATACTGTATTACTTCATCAAATGTAACAACTTCTTTTTCTATATTATTTCTCCTGTTTACCTCATCGAATATAGTTCTGTATGCTAATGATGGGTTAAATTTTATATCTGTTGAGTATTTATTTTCTATAAAATCAGATAATCTACTTTTGGCTAATTCTCCATGATGCTCTATTGATAAATCAGAGGTGTCAAAAAATATAATATCTAAAAAATCATTTAGCCATTTTACTCCTAGCTCACTTGTTAGAGATGATTGAATTTTTGTTTTCTCAGTATCTGTTAATTCATTACAGCATATTTTTGCTTTTGATAGTGGTTTAAAGTTGAAATGAGAATTACTAATAATATTTAAACTAGATGTTTCTGAATCAAAATTAATTTTATTCGTCAATAATTTCCCTAAGATTGAATTTTTAGATTTTTTAGGTATTTTAAGTAATGAGTTTAAGGTGTGCTTTCCTGTTTTTTTAGTTTTAACTTGAAAAAAGTCTATGGAGCTTGGATTGGAAGAAGAATTGAAAAGGATAATATCATCATGAAATTCAAAAGCTAGTAGAAAATCTGAATTACTTTTTGATAATTCTATCAATTTACAAATTGCCCAGTTTTTTTGATAATCAAATCTATTTGATGCAGTTGAGCCTGCATTTTCTCTAGGTTTAATAGTTTTTAATTTCTCTTTTAAATCCATAAAATTTTTATCTTCTACCTTCCTTAATTCTTTTTGCAACTACTTTTAAAACCTCTAAGGCAGTTGCTTCTTCTTTAATCTCTTGGTACACTTTTTCACTAAGCCATAAAAGGTGTAATTGTGTATAATCAATATCTAAAGCAATAGCATATTTATGTAATTGTTCTTTAGTTGGTTTTCTATCTCCTTTCTCAATTTTACTAATTACTGCTGTATCAACATCTACCTTATAGGCAAGTTCTCGCATTAGTAATTCTTTCTTTTCTCTATGATATTTAAGCAGTTCAGATAAATACATTTTGTCTTGCTTTTGTTACACTTGACATTAAATGTCTAAAATAAATTATTTTTTTTGCTCAAAAAATTTTTTATTAAAAAAATTACAAAGGAATAGTGAGTGTTTGAATTACCTCCATAAATAGCCCCCACCCATCTTTAGGAATGAAGATTCCCCCACCACTTTTATATAGAGAACAATTTTTTCCAGCCAGTAAAAACTCAAGGTGATAGTTGTAGTTTTTTATGGTAGAAGCATTGTTTTTCTTGGTGGTATTGTACAACTCAAAAACTTTTTAAAATGGTAAGAATTATTGGTTACAAACAAAGACAAAAAGAAGATGGAGAACTATTCTATGTTCTGGAACTTCAAGGTGGAGTAGAATTGATTAGGTCAAAATCTACTGGCAATTTTTATGCAACTGCAAAAAAGGCTTATATCCCTTCAACTTTTGATGAGCAAACTTGTATTGCTTTAACAGGTACTGAAATGCAGGGTAGCATCATCAAAGAAGAATGTGCACCTTATGAGTACATTGTTAAAGAAACTGGAGAGGAAATTATAATGCATCATAGATGGGCTTATGTACCAGAAGATGTAAAAGAACCTGTAGCAGAAAATACTTCTTTACAGGCTGAAACTCTTCAACCAAATGTAGAGCAGTTCAGTCAAAATGGGGCTTTACAATATGCTTCTTAACAAATCCTACAACAAAGGCATCACTACTAAAGTGATGCCCTTTTAAATTTTAATAATCTTATGGAAATAGCAGAAATCAAAGTTTCTTATGCCAACAATAACAAGAAACGTTTTAAAATAACCAATAGTAAAATGTCTTATGATTTACTATTAGCTTGTTGGAATAAACACCTTATTGAATTACAAGAAGAATTTAAAGTACTGTTATTAAATAACAGCAATCAAGTATTAGGTATTTATCCATTAGCCAAAGGAGGAAGTTCTGGTGTAAATGTAGATGCTAAATTGGTGTTTTCAGTAGCTTTAAAATGCAATGCAAAAGGTATCATTTTAGCTCATAATCATCCAAGTGGAAATTTAAAGCCAAGTGAAGCAGATAAAACGATTACACAGAAACTTAAAAAGGCAGGAGAATATTTAGATATAGCTGTATTAGACCACTTAATTATTACAAAAAATGGATTTTACAGTTTTAATGATAAAAGGGATTATGTAGTACCTGTATAAAGATGAAGTATTGTTTAATCATTCCATTTACTACAGGTTTAAATGAATACTAAGTAGATGTATTTGTGAACTTATTTAAATACCTATGATTTAAAGATTAATTTAAAACGGTAAATATTTTAAGGATATGTATTAATAGCGATTTTATAAATCTTTAACTAAATCTGTTAACTCAACTTTTAAGTTTTCAGCAATAGTTTTAAGTGTGTAAATAGTAGGATTTGTATTTCCTGCTTCTAATCTTGCCATGTTAGATTTTTCAAAATTACAAGCAGCTGCTAAATCTTGTTGAGCTATATTCTTGGACTCTCTTAATTCTTTAATTCGCTTACCAATAGCTCTTTGTAAATCATCTTTATCTGTCATACTTAATTATTAAGTTATCTTTTATGATAAATACAAAGATGAAGTTTATTATATTTGACCAGTTATCATAAATGATAAAATAGAGTTTTGTATAATGGTTAACACTAAAGAAAAACATATAGTAAAACAGCTTGTTGATGAGTATTTTAAACAATACAGTAAGCACCCAACATTTGTTGACCTGATAAAAGATTGCATAAGATTGAAAGGAATCTCAACTGCTAATTACCTTTTTGATTCACTTAAAATAGGATGGTTAAGCAATGGATTTAGGAATGAAAATTTTAAAGAAATACATCAAAATATATTTTCAGAAGGTAGAGATTACTATTACTCAGAATTAGAAAATTATTTAAACGAAGAAAATCAAGCTAATCTTGATGCTCATTACAAACAATCAAAACAATGAAACAATTTTATTTAATATTAATAGCTTTTTTATCAATATTATCATGTTCAAAAAATGATAGTATTGAAGAAGAGTTACAGCAAACTGAATTTGATTACACTTTAGAAGTAAAATCAACTCAAGTAATAGACAGTATTAAAGTAGAAAAATTGGATGAACATCTTAATCCAATAGAAACATACAGTTTAAGTAATACTGATTCATTAATAGTCAATCTTAACATTAGTCGAATGTTAGGAGAATCATTTATAGTACATGGTTATGATACACATGGATTGGTTGTTAGATATAAACTATGGAGAAATGAACCTAGAGGAATTGCAATTGATGGTTTATTTGTATGCAATGGACATTGCTTTAAACATGAACATTTACCATAAACCAATAACATTATGAAATACCTATCGACTATAAGTTTTATTTGTATTGTACATTTTTTGACTTTTGCTCAACAAACAAGTTTTGAAAAAGACTTAAAAAAAATAATGGAACTTGGAGACAAATATGAAAAAGAAAAAAAAGAATATTATGACAAATATAATTTTGAATTAAAAAATCAAAGTATACTGTACAGGGGAAAACTTGGATATCCTTGCACGAGAAACATACTATTTAATCTTAATTCTAGCATAAACTATAATGCCTCTAATGATAATGGTAATATGTTAGTCTCCTTTGCAAAGCAAAAGGATAATACTGGAATTATTTATTTAAGCATTTATGATAATAATAAAATAAATCAAACAACTAAAACCCTGTTTAAGGGTAATATTTATTTATATTTAGACAATGGTGATGTCATTAAGTGCCTTGATAGAAAAATTATTGGCTATACTGATGATATTAGTTCTGCTATGTATTTTTTGACTAAATCAGAGGTTGAAAAACTTAAAAAAAATGATGTTAAGTCAATAGCATTTTCTACTATTAAAGAAGATAATTTCTCTGCCTATAATGTTAAGAATCAAACAGCTAATAATAATCAAATAACTAAGATAGCAGTTCAAGCTTTATTTAATGAGTAAATTATGATTCTACAATATAAGCATCGTATTAAAAGCCATCTAAAAGGGTGGCTTTTTTTAGTTAAAAGCATTTTTAGAAGTGAAAGAAAACTTTTAAAAACACTTGGTTTTAATATTGGAGAGCAATATGAAAATTATGAATTTGTTTTAAAATCCAAAGGAGAAAAAACAATAAAAGGCATCTGTTATGAAATTTACCTATATGAAAAGGATGATTTTAAAATACTTTTTGATTTACCTATTTCCAGAGGAATTTTGTTACTATTTAATGCTGATATTTTGAGTGCTGTTTACTACAGGTTTCAAGGAAATCATTTTGAATATTTATTGAAGCAAATAAATAAAAGATTACCATCTAACAATAAAATGGAAATAGACCCATTTATAGTTTACAGAGCTACTTATAATTTAGAATCAAATACAGTTTTAGAGTTGTTAGTCAAGAAAGATGGAAATACAGGGATTTCAATAAGAAGTCCTAAATATCATAATTCCTTACTTTCCTGATTATTCCCTATTATGTTAGCAGACTGTTCCTTGATTTCTTTTAAGTAATTAGAAATAGATGATTTGCCAATTTTATGACCTTGACTTTTAAGAATAGTTTCAATTTTTCTTACAGAATTGCCTTCATTGTGAAGTTTTTCTATTTCAGGTAATAAGTTGTTTTTCTTGGGGTTTGTCTTGCTCAAAGCATATAAACTTTCAGAAAGTAAAGAGTTACCTGTATCTGCAAATAATAGATTTTCTTCATTAAAATCTAAGACTTTTGAGTACTTTTTAATTTCAGTAGAAATGTAATTTCCTTTAGTAATGGTAAGTGTTCTCTGCATGTTATTATGAGGATGGTGCTTTAATTCAAGCATAACTCTCATTTTGGCTTCAAAGGCTTGTGAGCCTAAAGCATTATTTTTAGATGCAGAAAATTTATCTGTTTTTTTACCTGTATGATGCAAAAAGAGGATAAGGCATTCATATTCCTTAGAAATTTTACTGAAGAGGTTTAGGAACTCTCTAACTTTAGTGCTAGAATTAATATCTCCACTAAAAATATCAGTAAAGGCATCTACAATAATTAAATCAACTCCTTTTTCAGATAAATCTTTGTTGAGAAGTTTAATAATATTGTTTTCGCTATTTTCAGTTAAATCCACATCAAAAACAAATTTTAAGTGATTTAACAAGGATTCATCTACTTTATGTTGACTTAATAATTTCTTTAGAGGTTTCTTAATAGAACTACTTACAGAATTGGGGTCATCTTCGGTACTGATAAAAATGACATTCTGTGTTTTTGGGTTTAATTTGTAACCAATAAATTCATCTAAACCCAATGCAATAGAAAGAGCAAATTGTCTAAGGAAAGTACTTTTACCAGTATCAGAAGAACCAATTAATGAAACTAAACCTTGTTTAGGAAAAACAGGGTCAAGTAGGGTAGGGATTTCTTCAAAGTCAGTTTTAAAAAGATTTAGAGCTGAATATTTAGAATCACTAAAGTCAGGTGTGTTGGTTTTGTTCTTCTTAGCTATAGGTTTAATGAATTTAAGATTTTCTCTTATTTCATCCTCTGAAGGAATTATTACATCTCCAAAAGCAGTATTCAATGTTTTTGGTGTTTCATTTAAATTAAAGTCAGATTCATCTGGTGTTATAATTTCACCAAAAGGAGAATCAACAGATGTATTGGTTTTAGAAGAAAACGTTATAAAATCATTATCATCAGGAATTACAAAATCACCAAATGCAGAATCCAAATTATTAGTGTCTTTTTTAGCCATTATCAAATAGATTAAATAAGAAGCATTGAACACATCATTTAGATGTCCAATGTCCATATTACTATATAATGGACAAAATAAGAAAAGGCACAGAAATAGGTGTAGTATTATTTAAAAAAGGTAACAGTTTACTTTTTAAATACTTTAAAGTGTTGTTTTATATAGTATTAGCTCATAACCCGAAGGTCACTGGTTCGAGTCCTGTTCCCGCTACTAAATGCAACCTCTTGTTATTCAAGGGGTTGTTTTGGTTTATGAGGGAGTTATTATGAGCTGTTTTGGGTTGAAATATCATTGGAGTACCTATTTGGAGTACCTATTTTGGTGAAATTATCTGCTGAAAATACGCATCTCAGAGATGGCTTTATTGATTACACTAGTGTCTAAATAATGTTTATTTAGTATTTCGTCCGTGGTGTGAGAATCTAGTTTTTTCATATCTTCATTGGTGGCAAGTTTGAGGTATGTTAGATATGTTTTTCTAAGGCACTTAAGTTGTAGTTGTTTTCCTGTGTTAAGTCTTTTGTAAAAATGAGTAAATCCTTTAGACAGGTTGTCCATGATAGTTTCTGTGGATTGATTGCTTCGATCAGGGCATAATATATAATTGTCGGAGTTCTTGTATTGGTTGTAGCCTAGTCTTAATAATAGCTCTTTTAAGTCTTTTGTTATAGGGATTATGTTTGTTTTTACATTGTCATTAAAGCCGTCTCCTAATATTCTTTCTACTTTAAGATTGTTAAATTCGATGTAATACATTTCTTTATTTAAAGTATGAATCATATTCCATTTTAGTTCAACAACTTCTTCTCTTCTTCCGCCAGTGTGTAGGCAAAGTTCAATTCCGTCTTTTAAATAATCGCGATATAGATTTCTTTTTAATTTTCTTTTTATTCCTATTGTAACTTCGCCATTTTCTTTGCACATATTCTTTGAGTTGATAAGATTATAAAATTCTTTTTTGGTTATTGTTGCGTTATTTTTTTTGGTTGATCTTTGTTTTACTTTTAGAAATGGGTTTTTGTTAGGTAACTCGTAGGTGTCGATAGCCCATTGGTAAAAGCTTTTAAGTGCAGATATTTTTTTGTTGTATGTTTTATTGGCATACTCATGGTCTTTTGTTAGGTAAGAATGGAAATAGCCAACGTGGGTGTCTGTTATTTTGTGGATAGGAAGTATTTTTTTGTTTATTCCGTTTTTTTGTAGAGCCTCATTAAATTGTTCTAAGCTTTTAGATTGTTCATTGATGTGTTTGTCTGAGCGTTGAACTTTTTGGTGTTCGGGTACATCTACGTTGTCTAAAAAATTTAAGTATTCAATTTGAGTATCAAAAAGGAATCCTGTTTTTTTTATGTGATTTGATTCTGTTGTTGTAAAGGTGTCTTTGGTGAAATTCTTTTTGAATTCAATTGCTTTTATAACAGCTTCTTGGTAGGATGTTGTATCGAAGGTTTTGCTGACTTTACTCATATTGCTGCCTGGTATATGGAACCTTGATCTAAATTTATGTTTTTCAAAGCTTGGGCATTTTGAGAAGTTGTTAGAAGTTTCTCCGCATTTAGGTTCTAGTGTTTTTATTTGTCCATCAGGTAGTTTTTTTTTCTTTTGAGTCCAAAAAAAGTATTTTTTGCATTTGTTGCAGTAAATACAAATGTTTTCGTGTTTGTTGGGGGGTAATTTTTTTCTTCGGTTCATAAATTGTTGTTTTAATGTTTAAGTGTTTTGAGCTTTTTGTAATTGCTTGTCAGGTTGAAAAGTTGAAAAACCTTCATTAGTTTTAGTCTTTGGCAAAAGCTTTTGCAAATTTTGATTTTGCAGTAGATTTTTTAACTGATCTAAATGATGAAGTGTTTTCATTACAAATGGCTAAAACATATTCTAGGTAATCTTTGTTTTTAAAATGTTTGAATAGGGTTTCCCAATTATGAGGATGTTTTAGTTTTATTGCATTAAGGGCTTGTTTGTCTATTTCGCTTGTAGCCATAATTCTGAATGTCATTTTGCTTTTTCCGATATTGATAATAGGAAGGTTTAATTCTTGACACCATTTTTGGGCTGTTCTAATGTCTTTAGCGTTTATTAGGCTAGCTAGTTCTCTCATTTCGATATATATACTTTTATCATTTTCATTAACTTTCATTTTTTCATTTATTGGTCACTTCTCCGATTGTAGCGTCGGTCAAAGTGGTGATTTATAAATGTGCATGACTTGTGGCGGCCATCTTGCTTAACGTTGTTTATTTTTTGAAGTTTATTCTGACTGTTCTGTGTGCGCAAACTAATTTTCCGTTTTGATTTTTTACTTCAATGTTTTGGTAGTCCTTGTTGTCTAGTAGTTCCTGTATTCTTTTTTCATCTTCTGTTCTTTCGGTTTTTTCTAGACAATACATCTCTCCATCTCTTTTAATGATTCTTATGGTTTTGTATTCGTCATTTCTGATGGCTTCAATTATTTTTAATTCATCTTTCGAGAGACCTGCTAATTTGCAAAAATGTGGGATGTTGTACACGGGGTCGAGATTTGTTTTGACTACTTTATGTAGGCAGATAGTGATATGGTTTTCGATCTCACCTGATTTAAGTTTAGAGAAGTAATCTTTTTCATCAAGCATCCATACATTTTCGATGTTTTTATTGTAGGTAATGATGATGAAGATGGGTTGGTTGTATAGGAGTGCTAAGAACGAATAGAATTCAAGTGCAGGGTACTTCTTACCGTCAGTTGCTGTAACAGGTGCTAGTAATGCGTCTTTACATGCTTTTAACTCTGCAAAAGAGAAGCTAAATTGTTTCATGTGGTGTAGTACTCCGATAAGAATAACATCTAATGCGCTATAATAGTTGTATTTATCCTTTATGTTAGGGTTTCTTTTGTCTTCCAGTACTCCTTTTAGTCGCCAAGTGTGTAGAGTCATTCTATTGACCCCAATCAAGGCTTTAGTTTCAAAGCATAGCTCATTCAATGCTTCGCTGTGTTTTGAAAAGTCTTCTTTATTTTTTTTCATTTCCTAAGGTTTTTATAAATAATTGATGGCAAGTTATAATTATCTTTTTAAGTAATGTAATGTTACGTTACATTAATGTTTACACAAAAATTACATAAATTTTAAAGTTCTTTTTGTTTATAGCTTGTCTTTCAGGGCTAATAACTCTTTAAGAGTTTCTGTTTGTCCTTTTTGAGCTTCAAAAGCCATTTTGTTAGATTCGATGAGTTCTTTAGTGAGGTGTTCTATTTTTTGTTCTAATTGCTGCATCTTGTCTTTTGTGTTGGGAGTCGTTTCTTTGCTTTCTTCTAACCGTATTCTAGATAAGGCTGTATTGAGTTGTTTTTCGCTTAATGAGATTGTTGTGTCAAAAAGGTCGATAGCTTTGTTCTTTTTATTGAGTATGGTTTCTGAAGATAATAACTCGTTAAGTTGTTCTTTGATAGTGTGTAGGTCGTTTTCTGCTTTTCTATAGCATTCTTTTTCTTCTATGTTGTTTAGTGATCTATTTTTCTTGGCGAAATATTCAAAACGTTTGTTGATCTCTTTAGATATTTCGTCTAGGGATTTATTGTTTGGCTTGTAAGCGCTTTTGTTTTTAGATAGAAAAGCGTCTTTAGCTTCTATTGACTCATTGTAAAAGTAGTTGTAGTCTAGGTTAAAAGCTTCTGCTAAATTTATAATCAATAAATGTGGGGCATGTTTTTCTTTGCCGCCTTCTACTTCTTTTCCTCTCATGTGTGTAACTATGTATTTGTTGTGTGGGTAGTACTTTACCCCGAATGCATAATCGGTTACTAAATCAAGATTGGTTGCTGTTTCCTTGTGTAGTTTGATTAGGTAATCAATCAATTTTAAGGTCTGTTTATCTACTGTTGTTAGTGATGTCATGTTAAATATCTGTTAATATTTACATTTTATATAAATATTATATTGCTGATTTACAGTTTGTTAAATTGTAATATCGAAATCAAACAAAAGCTAATGTGTAAATAATATATAAATATTATATAGATTTGAAAATAAATATATAAGCCTTTATAGGAAGCTCTTGTTGTTCATTAATTGGTTGTAATACAAGACAAATTTAAGGCGATAATATATAAAATTTAAACAAATTTTAAATTAATTTTAAAAAGTCATTGGGGATGTATGTAAAATCGGAATTTACCGAGCAATTGAAAATGCTAGACAAGTATAATGATGCACCTACTCAACTGCTTATGGAACGTACAGGTTTTAGTAGACCAACCGTTCAGAAATTTTTAGATGGTCATCAGCTTAGAAGTTATAATCAGGACAAACTTATAGAAGCGGTCATCAAGATCAATGAGGAAGCATTGGAAAAAAGAAAATCGTTAGAAATACGCAGAAAAGAAGTGGCTCGATTAGAGTTTCAACTCAATCGAAGAGAACTTAGAAAAAGAAAATTGATGCGATCAAGAAGAATGGGAGACTTATGAAAATTATAGATATCCAAAAATCACAGCAGGAAATACACCTTCGCAAAATACGTACCGTATTTAAGCGTAAAAAACGCCCAACAAGTACACCTATTTATTGTACAAAGATAGTTTTCAAGCAGGACGATCCGTCCGTGTAGATGAATCCAAATACCACATCATTTTAAAGTTATTTGTTATGCCATTATTAGCTATGGTATGTCTTGATGTGCATATACACTAAAATAGTATCATATGATTATCAATTATTCGTCTTCCTTTAAATCGTTAGATAATTATGTAGTTGAATTTAATGGAGTTCAGACAACGATGTGTACGCAAGTACGTCAGTCAATGGTATCGACCATGCAACAAATCATCAGAATTTATGGAGCTTTTTTGCTAAAAGCAAATAAGGTTCGCCCTATTGACCTTTCTCAATTACCTGCTTTACCTACGAATAATGTACAGTTATCTAAACGAACCCATGCTAGTACACGTACAATAAAAAGACATATCAAAAGGCTTTTAGAATCAGGTATTCTTGTTAAGAAGGTATGGCACGGAACGAATGCTCCTTATGAGTTATTTATAAATCCTAAAATATTGTGGATAAAGGGTATTGGGCATGTTGAAAAGCCTACAATAACCGATAAATCAAGAAATAAAAGTAGTGTTGATAATCAAGAGGTTATGATTAATAAGGGTGCAAAATGTCCTCATACAGATACTAATAAAAAAACTTATAAAAGAAATAATATACTAATAGGGCATGATATTGTTGAAAACGAAGGTCTATTGAGTACTTGCCAAGATTTAGGGAAAACTGATAAAAAGACAGAAAAAATAGAAGTAAGGAATTCGCTATCGCTCATGTCGCTTCTATTTACTGATAAAAAAACAAAAAAAGTAACAAAAAAAGTAACAAAAAAAACACGAAGGAAAGACCTTGTTGAAGAAGCACGAAGGAAAGATGCTTGGCGGGAAGATCGGGTAGATGCCAAAAAAAATGCGCAAAAAAAGCAAACTGGCGCGCAAAATTTTGAAGTCGACCCAAGGGCTAAAGAGGATAAATATCTTCAGAATAAAGCCCCCCGTCACGCTTTCCTATCGCAATATGCTACAGAGCTTTGGGAGCTTGCCCGAAAATCTCTTTACAAGGGGGTATGGCTCAATAAGCGACAATTAGATGTTGGATCGAGCTTAGTGTATCACTGGTATGAATCAGTAAAGCCCCATGCGTTAGAAAAAGCTCATGAGCAGTATAAAAAGCGGATTTGTTTGGTAAAAAATTATATCAATAGAGACCCTGATAATCGTTTTGTTCTATTGCCAGATCAGTTCTTCGATATAGAAAATGAAAATGGTTTTAGAAAGTCGAAAGCCTGGTACCACAAAGATCAGAAACATCAAAATTTTCTAGAATTACAACGCATTGCTGTTAAGGAAATCGAAAAATTCAAGAAGAATGAGCTAAAAGATACAGGGGTGGGTATTCCTAGATTGGAATGCTACCGAAAATGTGAAGAACGTATCAGTAAACTAGGAGTTTCTAGCCTTTTAGACCGCTTCTATGCTAGTTGTTCACCACTATTAGAAAATGAATGTTAAATTAATATATCATAAATCATGGAAAGAAAAACCAAGAGAAAAAGTCGACGTTTAGCAACAAAACTAAAGCAAGCAGTACAACATTTACATGTAGATGTATTTGGCTATGAAGCCAAAGTTACCCAAAACATCTCCAGTTATTTTACAAGGTTGTCACAAGAAACGGGAATTTCTCAACCCTGTTTATTTCTTAGAATATTCAAGGATCAAGATATGATTCATGTAGGAATTTATTATCAAGGGCGATTGGTCAAAAAGATTCCTGTAACTGCATTGATTGGTTTATTTACCGATATAGAAGCTTCTGATATTTTTGATGTAGAGGTTAAGGTTTCAAACAAGATTACATCTTTTCTACAAGAGTTAGCCACAACCCAAAAGATGAACACTGCACAATTACAGATTTGTATTTTTTCTAGAGACTCACAGGTAGTGGTAAAAGCATATCGTGGCATAGATTACATTGAGGATGTTCCTTTACGAAAATTAATCAAACATTTCATGGGATGACATTAAAAAAGAAAAGAAAGCGGTGGAATATATATAAACATTCTAGATATAAGATGGTAGTGTATTTTAAAGACAAAAAGGGCAAAAGAGCTGATGGAAAAGACGAGCCTTCCAATTTCTATTCTTTTGATTGGAAAAGTGGATATTCTAGAAATCTTGATCCAGAAAAAGGGTTAGCAGGGCTTCATAAAAAGGTTCAACTATATGGTGAAAAAGCGAACTATATTTTGATTTATGATCGTCGTACTAATACTTTGATCGAAAAGTACTTTGAAGGTGATCCTGTAGCATTATAAAGATATAAAGCAATGAAACAAGTACATGCATTATTAAAAAGTACAGCGATACGGAGTACTGTGCCCAAGCAGCACTCAACATCAAATGCTGTTCGATTATTATATGTAGAGGCATCGATCAATTCCAAGGGGTACTATAGAATGATCCTTCCTTCATTAGAATTAGGAAAGACAGCATACTTTGAAACTCGTATTATCTCGGTAAAAAAATGGGATTTTAGGCAGCGTTCTATGACCATGACTTCTGGGCTATTTCAAGAAGAAGAAGTACTATGGGCAGATTATATAATTTTTCCTATGCTATGGTCAGATTTCACATATTTGCTAAAGGCGATTAAAGGCTTAAATCCAAATGTTCAGCTTGTTATGGATATTGTTAAAGATTTTGATGCAGGCACTAATGCCAATGCGAATGAAGATCACTTATTTCACAATATTTGTCTTATGGATTTGATTACAGTTTCTTCAGAAAATTTATTAGCAATTTATCAGGATAAGTTATTAATGTATGAGGAGTGTAGTGATTTAGAAATGTGTGTATTACCTTCCTTAATTTCGAAGATAGGATATGAAGGACTATCCCAAGACTCAAAAAGCAAGGATACTGTAGTACGCTTAGGTGTTATCTGTGAAGAACCTTATTTTGATTTTTATGATTTTATGTTTCCTGTATTCAGGAAATTAAAAGAAAAATATAAGGATACTTTAGAGCTTATTTTTTTAGGGTCTAAAGGGGTCACTCTTTTGGGAGAATCCCAAGAGGCATATGATTTACAGATTACTCATCATAAAACGGTTAGTTTTTTAGCATATTTCCAGACTTTGCAAAGTTTATCTCTTGATATTTTAATGATTCCTTTATCTCCTCAATTTAACCAAGAACTAGCTAGTACGACTCGATTTTTGGAAGGAGCAGCCATCGGCTTACCTGTCATTGCACCATTGGCTTCTTCTTATGCAGAGGTGATCAAGAATAGGGAAACGGGGATACTTGTGAAAAATTTTAAGGACTGGACAGCTAACTTAGAAGAATTGATTGAATCCCCTGAAATGAGAAAAAGATTGGGAGCTAATGCCAAAAAAATAGTGTGGGAAGCGCACAGTTACAATACACAAACACTTCAAATGTTTTGTGATATTTTTATTTGATAGATGGTATAAATTCTTCCTTAATTTGGAATTCAAAAGCCCTTTTCGTGAAAGTATTATGCGAAAAGGGCTTTTGTTATCTTAGGGCGTTACCACAAGGGTCGGGCTTTCCGTTACAATTCCTCGCTACTCCTATGGTCGTAGCTGTGGGATTTTCACTGCAATCCCTAACGCAAATCAATACTACTCGCTAAGATGACAAACCAACATTAGAATAGAAAATAGGTTCTCAGCACATTCATATCCATTCAATTACTTTTTGTTACGCAGATTTTTAATGAACTCTTTTAGCTGTATGTTCTCTTTTTTGAAAAACACTCGTTGAAATGCTTCTGCTCTTTTGTAGCCTAATTCTTTTGCGATTGCAGATAAGGTATAATTTCTAAATTTCTCATCTACCTCTAGTCGGTTTTTAGCATAATCTACTTTTAGGTGATTGATGTAATCGATAAACGATTTTCCTTTATGCATATTTACAATTTGAGATAGGTATCTAGAATTAGTATTAAATTCATTAGCAAGTATATTTAGGGTTACTTTACCTTTTAGATAGTCTTGATTATCTTCAAATTCTTTGAGTTTTTGAATAACATCACTGATAATTTGATCCGTTATTTGCATTTCATAATTCGTTGCTTTTTTAGTTTTCTTATTAATTTGTTTCAGCATTAGCGTTTCTTTCTTTGCTTTGTCTACAAAGTTTACAATGTAGGTGATCATCATTAATAAAAAGCCAAAATTCACAACGGATTGTTCTAGAGTTTGATAATCTCCTGCTATTACGATCATAGGCATAAAGGATAAATTCAATAACCCTAGATTTCCTGCAAATAGTCGGAATTTAAACAGTCTTGATTCTCCTTTACCTTTTTTATAGACCCTATAAAGGTCTTTGCTTACACGTATGAGATAAGCAACTGCGATACATAATGGAACCCCTAAATACATTTTCCGTGCAATTTGGAGTTCTCCTGTGATACTATAAGGAACTATAAATAGCATGAGAAAAGACCCTGTTAAAATGTAGATTAGATACTTAACCTTGAAAAGGCGAAATGGTTTTATATTAAATTCCATATAGATATAGTATATGAAATAAATAGCTACAATGCTTCCACTACCATAGGCAATAATGGTTTGTAGCAGTAGGTTTATTGGAATGTTTTTATCAGGGAAAAGTCCTGAGAATAAATTATAAGCTATATAGGTAAGGATTAACCATAAAAAACGTAATCGCTGCTTATCCTCTGGACGCGATAAAAAAATCACAACTTGAGCAGGTAGCAAGGCTATTTGAATGACCAGTATCCAAAAAGTAACTGGCATTATTTCAGTTCCAAACATACGTTACTTTTTTTTAAATAAGTGTAACGTGTATGTAGTAAGGTTTAAGGTTTTAAAACGGATAAAACCAAATTTTTCATACCAGGGTATATTATGTGGCACTGAAGTTTCAAGATAAATAGGTAGCTCTCCACAATAGGTGATCACCTCTTCTAATAGTTTACTGCCAATTCCTTTTTTTTGGTGAAATGGATCAACTCCAATGTACCATAGGTGTGCATACGGAGTATCTGGATAATTCTTTTTTAGTAGCGCTTCACGTTTAAGTGTAGCGCTAACTTTTTTAATTCCTATGGTTTTTATAATGAGTTTCAAATCCCATAGGATAGTTTTGAGCGAAGTCTTTTTTAGATGTGGAAATACTACGATACAGGCAGCATTATGATCATCAGAAATAAAAATTTTTCCAAAGTTAATTCCTTGAAAAAAAGAATATGCTATTAATGTTTTAATGCGTTGGATTTTCTTGTAGTCTTGTTTAACGATGTAGTTTACGGATTGGTTGTCTTTAAAAGAAGATGTGATAATTTCAATCACTCTTTCTTTATGTGTATTCCTTGCTATCCCCATTAGCATAATGAATTTAAAGTTAATAATTAATATATGTGTAAAATTTGTCCCTTACATGTAAGTGCTATAACCAAAGAAAATGTTACCCCTCAAAAATTAACTTTTTCATTTTATTAAGTTTTTTAACTATAAATTAACGTTTTCAAAAGATGAGACTAGATTAAACAAGTAAAAAAAGATCATAATTCAAGAATTAAGGTATCTTTTTTCAAGAAAAGTGGAAAATCTGATTTTTTTTTAGGTGAGATGTGTATTTATCTTTACCAAGCCTACCCTATTTTTTGTAACCCATTTTTTTAAAAAAACAATCAAAAAATTGGGACTATTTTTAATGATACCTACTGGGGAGTAGGTATCATTTTACATTTATGAATGCTAAAGGGAAACAGCATGAAAAAAATAATAGAAAGAGAAGTATTTGGAATTTTAGCAATGACTATTCTTTTAATTCCACAAATTGCACATACAGTGTATGTATTCGAGGCAAATAGTCACTATGAGCATCCTTGGTTCTCATGGTGCTATGCTTTAGGAGTTGATCTTGCCATTTTGATATTTACTGTAAAAGGGTGGTTACGCACTGCATTCATTTATTTATTTGCGACACTATCTCATAATTTGGCTTATCAATTTATGCCACAAGGTCTGGTCAGTAGTATATTGATTAGCGTGGTACAATCTACCACACTGTTTAGTTTTTGTCATTTATTTTTTAAGGGTAAAGAATCAGCAAAAGACACACCACTCACAGAATCTAAACTTTCCGAGGCTTCTTTGGAGATACAAGGAGCAATAGAGGCAGGGATTCGTTTTACACCAGAACCGTTTGTTTGCCCAGAGTGTCAAGCATCTTTCAAGACCTTAGAAGAATTGCAAGCTCATATTGCGATGCATCAAGAAGCTGGAGAATGGGAACCATCAGCATATGGTGCTTGGGAGTTAGATAATGATACCCGTTACAATTATTGTAACAATCTTACTGCTCAGTAAGACAAGCATTATTTTTTAGATTAAAAAAAGGGGATACGATTACTAATAAATCATTATAGGGATGAAAATATATTTTAATGTTACATGGGCTAAGAACGGACTATTTAACGCAGGTCAACGAGATTTTACTATGGTATGGAACGAAGGACAAGCAATACCAAGAAAAGGAGAAACTGTTGATGTTTCAACATTTATTGAAGGTGAGTATAGTTCTAACGAAATTTTTATGCATAATAATACGGTCACTAATGTGTTTGACTGGATTGAAAGTACTACGGGATGGGAAGTAGAAAATTTAAAATGGGATTATAAAGATGATTCTATTATGCTTCATATTTTGATTACAGATAGAGGGTAATAGTATAGAAAAGGATACAAACATTCACAGTGTCAATTAGAAAAATAATGTTGATTTTATTGTTTTTAGAACACATCAAAAAATTATTTTTACTACAGTTTTAGAAAGGTAATTAATAGGGGGGATAAATTGGGAAGCCCCATAAATAGTGGATTCAGTGATTTTTTTCTATTTTGAAATAGTTTTTTTTGCCAACGATAGCAAATGACACTAAGATGAAAATAAAAAAAAGCTAATTATATTTGAAACATCGTTTTGTCTCTAATTAGGCAAAATGAAAGTATACAAAATAGTGATTATAGCTGTTTTGATACAGGAATGACTCCCGCTACAAGGAGAGTTCCGAAATTCATATTGATCGTAAGATCGTTTTACGTTATCTACATTTTCACTCCCGCTACAAGGAGATTCATGTACACATTTTGAAATTCGAGAGAATAGTTATTTGAAGTAAGCAATGACACGGGTATTTTTTCTATAGTGATGACACGTAAGTTTTTCTTATAAGCAATGACGTGGGTATTTTTTCTATAGTGATGACACGTAAGTTTTTCTTATAAGCAATGACACGGGTATTTTTTCTATAGTGATGACACGTAAGTTTTTCTTATAAGCAATGACGTGGGTATTTTTT
>CANMMM010000010.1 GCA_947498935.1 uncultured Aquimarina sp.
AGTTTCCTTCTAAATACAAAATAGATTTCCCGAAAATCATAGGAAACTATAACCCTGACTGGGGAGTAATAAGAAAATATAAAGACGGTGTAAAAGTACAGTTAGTAAGAGAAACTAAAGGAACTGCTGAAGTTTCCAAACTAAGATTTGTACATGAGATAAACAAAGTAAAAGTAGCACAAAAGCACTTTATAGCTCTTGGTATTGATTATGATGTTATCAAAGGAGATGAACCAACTTGGTATATTAAGAAAAATATAAAACCTATAGACGAAGAATTATTATAGATCTAGAAAAGGTATATATTTTTTGTGATGAGTTTGGTACAAACTTTAAAACAAAATAATGCTAAAAACATCACCAAATTTGTGTATTCTTTTAGATGCCACAAGTCATTAGTATGAAATGTAAGAAAAAACTTCCTGAGTAATAGCCTAAAAAAAGTGACTTTTTATGCAAAATCACAGCAGGGTTTCACAGCAGGGTTTTGTGTAGAAATTACTACTTTTTTTAGTGATTAAAATTTGTAACCCCTTGAATTCAAGGGGTTACAAAATAGCACACAAGTTAAGATGATTTGTGTGAAGAAAAAGAGCGTGGAGACGCTCTTTTTCGTTTTTTGGCGTCTACGGTTTTTAGTATCAACTCTTTATGTATTTGTATGGTTTTAAGAAAGTTACTGTGTTTTTGCTCTATTTTGGCGCACAGCAGGGTTTTTTCATTTTTGAGACCCTTTTTAGCCGAATATCTCAAGTGAGGTAACAGCTGTTGACATCACTTTTTCATCTGTAAAGTATTTTTGGAGAGGTTTGGGTAAGCAAAAACTCTTTTTAGGAGCATTACAAACTATTAAAACCCCTTTGGATAACTCAGCAGGTAGTTCCTAGTAGCGGACTTGGTGCAACTCAACAATCACCCATTAGGTTACGACTCCAAGCATAGGCTTGATTCGGCTTGACTTCTAATTTGATTAAGTTTTTTCACTTACGGTCTTTTGCTAGTCTAAAGTTGTTGATCCATCCTGTATAGCCACTTACTTTGCTTACGGAACAAGACTCCGCGTATATGGGGCGCTAACCCTTTGGGACGTCCTTTAAAAAGAACTATATTTGTCCATCCAAGGCACACGCAATAGCTATAAGTAATTGCTTATTTTCGCCAGCATTACTACCTAGATTTAAACAAATATTAAAATATGGATTTTATAAATAAGCTCAGATGTCCGATAACCAAAAATGGCCTTGAACTGATTGAAAAGGAAAAATTCACAAACTATGATTTACCAAAAGACTATGAAAAGTTTGGTAATCTTACATTGGGATTGGTAGATAGTAGCAAACAATACTTTTTTCCAATATTTGGCGGTATAGTTGTATTGCATGAGCATTATGCCATTTATATTGGCAAGCAACAGGATAATAGAGAGAACTTATCTTTTGATAAAAAAAGAGTTTTCGACTACTACAATGAGGTAGATTATAAAATCAAAGATTCTCTTAAAATATATGAGGATAGTTCAAAATGGGTTGATTTTAGAGAAGTTTCCTCAACATATATTAAAAACTCATTCACAAAGTCATCTTGTTATTACCCAACGGCAGGTGATTACATTCTGGATATTGCTTCTGGCCCGATTGGATTGCCTGAATATATGTCATTATCAGATGGGTATACTTATCGAATTTGTGTTGATATATCAATAAACGCTTTGATTCAAGCAAAGATTAACATAGAGAATGCGGGTAAAAAAGGTATTTATATCTGTGGGGATATTACGAATATACCTCTTCAGGATAACTCTGTTGACACAGTATTATCTCAGCACACATTATATCATATTCCAAAAAACGACCAAGAAACAGCAGTAAATGAGATGTATAGAGTTGCTAGCCAAGATTCTAAAATTGTAATCATTTATAGTTGGTTTTATCATAGTTGGTTTATGAACTTGTCATTAAATGTCATACAGCTTTACAGGATTTTAAGACATTTTGCTGGTAAGATGTATGTTAGATTAGTGAAATCTAAACCAAGATTGTACTTTTATCCACATAGCCCAAGATGGTTTAAGAAAACTTTTGAGTTTAGCAATGATATTGAATTTTTTTGCTGGAGAAGTACAAATAAGTATTTCTTAGATTTTTATATTCACAAATGGATATTTGGGAAAAAAATTCTTGATAGGCTGATTAAAATTGAAGATAAACACAGTAGATTCATGAGTAAATTTGGAGAATACCCTGCAATTGTGATAACGAAACGGAAATAAAACAAGCACACATCGAGCAGACGGGTAACTATCTCTTATCGCCTCTGCACCTCTCAAATATTTATATTCACGAATACCTCTAAAAACAAATGAGTAACCACTGTACGTACACTGCTCGTATACGGCGGTTCGCTTTATCCGTAGCGCTGCTATAAATTTCAAAAAATGCCTTTTCCTGTCAAATTACCTCTCATTTTCGGTCAAAAACAAAAAGGCAAGATGAGTTCAACACCTAGCAATCCCCCAAGCCCTAGTAATCATCAAAAACCAATAAATTCCGAATATCCTTGCATTTCCTGTTAAAAAAAGACTAAATTTATACAAGTATTATGCTTTTGTTAACACAAATGCCAATTTGTTCGAAAAAGGTCGAATCGGTATGCAATACAACTAATAACCATAATTACTTAAAACGCACCTATGGGAATATTCAATATTTTTAAGAAAAAGAAAAAAGAACAAGCAAAAAAAGAAACTCCCCCTTCTGATACTAATATTTTCGGGATGATCCTTCTAGAAGATGCTAACTCTTTTGACATGAAAGGGACTGCTAATGAATTAAGAACCAAATGGAACTTATCTGTCAATGATAGTGAAGCCGATACTATAAATGGTGTTTTAGGAGTTGATGACTATTTTTTTGCCATCATGGTAATGGATTATAAAATTCCAGGAGATGAAGCCAAAACACATGCAAGCTATAACTATTTTTGGAAAAACGGTATTGAAGAAGTCTCTAAACACCAAGGACACATTATAGTTTCTACTTTAAGTAGCGGAAGAGATGTAGTACAAGAAAATCTACTGTACTCCAAAGTCATTGCGGCAATGTTAAACAATAGCAAATCAATAGGATTCCATATGCCCAATAGAACATTAATTCTAGATACGAACTTTTACCTAGCAAATATGGAGGAACCTATAAATGAAAATAAACTTCCTGTACTCAACTGGATTTATTTTGGTTTATCAACTCAAAATGAAGCAAGCTCTATATTTACCTACGGTCTTACAGATTTTGGCAAAAAGGAAATGGAAATTATTGATGCTAATTATTCAATAAAGGAAACGTATCAAATAATGCTTCATTTAGTGCATTACGTGATCGGACAAAATATTACACTAAGACATAATGAAACTGTAGGGTTTTCTGCAGAACAGCAAGTAAAAGTCACTGAATCACAAGGCGTCTTTTTAGAAGGTGTCAACACATTAAAAATTGCTTTTTAAAAAACAAACTCATCTTTACTTTTTGAAATTCATAATAGAGCTACGAATAAAAAAAGTAAAGATGAGTTCTATACCTATCTTACAATTTTAGTATGTTTATACCTACATCAATACGATAAACGATATGGACGCAACAGCATACGCAGCACTCACGGACGAGGCTTTACGCATCGAAAAAAAGAAACTTAAGAAAAGGAAACTGATCAATGCTTTAGTCATTGGGTTTTTAGCCAGTATTGTCATGGTAGGCGTTTCCGCTGGGAGCTTAGGTTCCGAAAAAAATCATATTGCTTTTTTACTCCCCTTATTATTCCCCATATACTTTATCTATCACATTGTCAAAAACTCTAAGAAAGACAAAGCCTTAGAAACCGTATTAAAAGAACGAAATCTATAATACATACGCATACAAAGAGGTGCTGTTACGCTACAAGCAACCTCTTTGCAAATTCGTTAGAATACATTACTGCTATTTGCTTTTAGGCCTAAAAGGCTGTATCACCGCCATATCACATTCTAAATAAGGTCCTCCCATCAGATCTATACAGTATGGAATCGCTGGAAACACCGCATCCAGACACTCGCGTATGGATTTTGGTTTTCCGGGTAAGTTTACGATCAAACTCTCTTTGCGCAGTCCTGCCGTCTGTCTAGAAAGAATCGCAGTAGGTACGTATTTCAGAGATTCCGCTCTCATCAGTTCTCCAAAACCTGGCATCATACGATCGCATACCGCCTCTGTAGCCTCTGGTGTTACATCGCGTTTGGCAGGTCCCGTACCTCCTGTAGTAACCACTAAACAGCAGTGTTGCTCATCTACCATATCGATGATGGTTTGTTCTATGATTTCTTGCTCATCTGGTATAATCGTATACACCTCTTCCCAGCTAGATGTTAAATATTCATGTAGCGTACTTATAATCGCCTTTCCGCTGATATCTTCGTAAACACCAGCACTTGCCCGATCACTAACGGTGATCACTCCTATTTTGATTGGTGACATCTCTTTGTTTTCTATATTAAAATTGATCGTTCGTATAGGGTACATACACCTTACTCACCACCCTTTAGAATCGTAAAGGTATACAAATTCTACAGCATTAAAATCCTAACGATACGTTCCCGCTGGAAAACCATGCACTCTATGATTTACAATATTTTATTGCTCTACTACTAAGAATAATGAGGGCGTTACCTACAATATACTGCTTTAAAAAATCGCTGTCCAATGTGCTGCTAGCTTGGTTATATAGAACACCATAAAGATGATGGAAACGACAAACTTGATAAACGTACCTGCTAGAAACCCTAAGAACGAACCAAAGGCTGCTTTTAAGGCTTTGGATACGTCTTCACTGTTTTGTAACAATTCGCCAATAAACGCACCTGCAAAGGGGCCTATGATGATGCCAAAAGGGCCTAAGAATAATAGTCCTATGATGAGTCCTACTGAACTGCCGATCATCCCATACTTAGTGCCTCCAAACCGCTTGGTACCCCACACGGGTACTAAATAGTCTAATACCCATACTGCAATGGCTACGCCAAAGGTAATGCCTATAAATACCCAATCATGTGGAATCACTGAGGTAAAATACAATAGCAATAACCCAATCCACGAGGTAAAAGGGCCTGGCAAAACGGGCAGAAAACTACCTATTATACCGATGATACATGCTAAAAATCCTATGCTTACTAAAATTATATCCATACACTGTATTAGACGCATAAAGGCTAAAATTGTTACATTTTCTCACAAAGGCTTAAACTTCTTTTAACACACATGAAACCGTAATTCTATATTTTTGACACGTCTATACATGAGCCATAAACCTTTTATCCCCCCACACTAATGAAATATATACTGATCTTATCTTTTATGATCTTGGGGATGCACGTTTATTCCCAACAGATCCCTACAACAAACGATTGTAAGGATAAAAAAATAGAGCGCCTGCGCAAACAATGCATCTGTAAGGATATTGAAAAATATGCCAATACACATTATGATGTGCAACGAGTAGCTATGTTCGGTAAACAAGGAGTTAATAAAATTTATACCCGTTTTAGGATTACCAATGGGCAGATTAGCGATATACAGGTCAAGGGAAGTTCTTATACCTTAGAACAGGAAGCCATACGTACACTGCAATCGTTTACAGGGATTACGACGATCCCTGGGCAGATCAGTGAGGCTGATAATACATACACGGTACTCATCAAATTCGAAATCCAAAAGGAATTGACCGACTTATAACAGTATAGTGGTAATTATTGTATTTTTGTAGCGTATCGATAAGATGTATTAATTGTTTAATCCGTTATGCTCAAAAGAAGTTGCCTATTACTTAGTTGTCTATTGCTGTGTGCTTGTGACAACTTTACACTAGTTTCTAAGGATAATCCCGATACAATACTAAAAGAGAAATGGGCTACGATCGATACGACTTCTGTGGCGAAACCGCCTATGTTTAAGACGTGTAGATTCGAAACGGAAGCTACGATGGAATCTTGTTTCCAAAAAACGCTGACTCGACATATCATGCAGCATGTGCAGGATCAAACCATCGTGGTTACGGAGGCAATTAATGATACGATTTGGATTCCGATCGTGATTACCAAACAGGATAGCATCTACTTAGAAACCTACACAATCCCAAAGATAATTACGGATCAAATCCCCGATTTCGGTCAATTGATCCAAGAGAGTATCTCGAAGTTACCGAGTGTAAAGGCGGCACATACACGAGGGATTCCAGTGACTACAAAATATAAACTACCTTTGGTGATCACCATACATTAAACTGCTATTACTACTTGGAACAGGAAAAAATTATATTAGGTATTGATCCCGGAACTACGATTATGGGATTTGGATTGATCAAAATCGTAAGTAAAAAAATGAGCTTGGTGCAATTAAATGAATTGCAACTGAATAAATACAGTGACCACTATCTGAAGCTGAAACTGATTTTTGAGCGTACCATAGAACTGATCGATACGTATCACCCAGATGAAATCGCTATCGAAGCGCCTTTTTTTGGAAAAAATGTACAGTCCATGCTCAAACTGGGTAGAGCCCAAGGGGTAGCGATGGCTGCGGGATTAAGTAGAGAAGTACCTATTACGGAATATTCGCCTAAGAAAATAAAAATGGCAATTACAGGCAATGGAAATGCAACCAAAGAACAGGTAGCCAAGATGCTACAGAGTTTACTACAGATCAAAACACTGCCTAAAAATCTGGATTCTACCGATGGATTGGCAGCTGCGGTTTGCCATTTCTATAATATGGGCAAATCGGATCTGGGAGGCAAAAGCTATTCGGGATGGGCTTCATTTGTAAAACAGAATGAAAAAAGAGTAAAAAAAGGATGACGGCACATCTACACAACAGATTATTACTCTTAAAAGCACTACCCATACACCTGTTTTACGAAGAAGTATACCAAACTCGGTTTCGTAAACAATACGCTAAAATCGTATGCTTTCTGACCGTGCTTCTATTTCCTTTTATGGGATATGCTGTATTTTTAACTCATAAACGCAAATGGGTATGCAGAAGAAAATTTAGCCCTCATTTCGCTACCATAAAACACATATAATATGTCGGGAATCTATATTCATATTCCTTTTTGCAAGCAGGCCTGCCATTACTGCGATTTTCATTTTTCTACTAGTGTCCAAAAAAAAGAGGCAATGGTAAGCGCATTACGCAAGGAAATTGAATTACGACGCTCTGAAATCGCAGCAGATACACTCATAGAAACGATTTACTTTGGTGGGGGTACGCCGAGTTTGCTTTCTGTAACTGAGCTACAAAGCATCATTGATACGATACAACAGCAATATCGTATGGCTGACACTGTAGAAATAACGGTAGAGGCCAATCCAGATGACTTGACTACTACTAAGATTAAGGAACTCGCACAAAGCGATGTCAATAGATTGAGTATCGGGGTACAGTCTTTTTTTGAAAAAGATTTATTGCTGATGAACCGTGCTCATACTGCTACAGAGGCGACAAAGTGTATTGAAATGGCACGCTCTTATTTCGATAATATATCCATCGATCTGATCTATGGCATTCCTGATATGACGATGGAGCAATGGAAAGAAAACCTAGCAATTGCTCTGGCGCTCGATGTACCGCATATCTCTAGTTATGCCCTGACGGTAGAACCGCGTACTGCATTGGCTTCGTTTATAGAAAAAGAGCTGATCAAGCCTGTAGATGATGCGGTGGCAGAACAACATTTTGAGATCTTACTAGCTACTATGGAACGCCACCATTTCGAACATTATGAGTTTTCTAATTTTGGAAAAAAAGGGTATCTGAGTAGAAATAATACTGCCTACTGGCAGGGCAAACACTATCTAGGTATCGGACCTTCTGCACACTCCTATAACGGAGTAACACGCAGCTGGAATATCAATAATAATACTCTATATCTAGCGGCTATCCAAAAAAACGAAATTCCAAGAGAGGTAGAAACCTTGTCTACTACGGATAAGTATAATGAATATGTGATGACGGGCTTGCGTACCAAATGGGGAGTGTCCCTACAGAAAATAGCCCACAGCTTTGGAAAAACCTTTGAAACCTATGCGCGTCAGCAAGCCCAAAAACATCTTGATGAGGACTTACTGGTGCTAGAAGGAGACATCCTGAAGGTTTCTAAAAAAGGAAAATTTTTGAGTGATGGGATCGCAAGTGATCTTTTCTTATTAAATTTAAAATAAATCTATCAATTATAACCTTATGATCGCCTCTATACAGCATCTAGATACCATGTATACTGTAGATATGTCTAGTCCTATAGATATTTCTATCCCACTGCGTGCAGCTGCAGATAATGTAAATGCATGGTATATCGATGCCCCCACCATTGAAGCGGTACGGGATGGTAACTGGGTGGGTAAGGTTACTGAGGGAGCTTCTACTAATTTTAATACCATTACCTTTAACCCACACGGGCATGGAACACATACGGAATGTGTAGGGCACATCACCCCAGAAACGTATAGTATTAATAAAGCCCTACAAAGATTCTTTTTTATAGCAGAAGTAATCTCCATTACACCTATCGCGCAGCAAGGCGATCTGGTGATTACCAAAGCACAACTACAAGAAGCTATACAAACACGCCCAGAGGCATTGATCATTCGTACGCTACCCAATACCACACAAAAACTAAGTGCGCAATACGCACATACCAACTGGGCATATCTTACCGAAGCTGCGGCGATATATATCAGAGAATTGGGAGTGCAACACTTATTAATCGACCTCCCTTCTGTAGACAAAGAAAAAGATGACGGCAAATTATTGGCGCATAAAGCATTCTGGAATTACCCTGCCGCCACACGCCATGATGCTACAATCACAGAAATGATTTATGTAGCAACAACCATTCTAGATGGTATATACCTATTAAACCTACAAATCGCATCGTTTGAAAACGATGCTTCCCCTAGTAAACCTGTCTTGTACGCAATGAATTCAATCAAAAAAGAATAGAAAACAACTAACAGCATTAAAAAAAGAAATGGCCAACACCCCTAAAGCCACCATGAAAATAACGAACAAATTATGGAATTGATATTTATAGGACTGATTGTAGGAACGAGTATTGCCTATTTTATTTTTAGAAAATTTCACGCCACTCAGAACAAAGTCGGTATCGAAACACAATCTACTATTCTGATGGATAAAATCAGAAGTGTCTGTAAACTGGTAACTGTAGAAGGGGATTTTGCAGAAATATATCATTATGAGAATATCAAGGAAAAGTTTTTTAGCTTGTTTACGGGTAAGAAGAAAGCACTCATTCTGATCAATGCCAAAGCGCATGTAGGATTTGATTTATCTCAGATCGTATTAGAAAGTGACCTGAGAAACAAACGGATCGTAATGACTCAATTCCCCGAACCTAAATTACTGAGTATCGAAACGGATTTTAAATACTACGATAAAAAAGAGGGTTGGTTTAACCCGATGACTTCTAGCGACCTTACGGAAATCAACCAAGAAGCAAAGCAATTCATTATCGACAAAATACCTGACAGTGGACTTTTACAGGCAGCTAACAAAGAACTAATAACGGCCATCTCACTCATGGAAACAGTAGCCTCTACGATTGGATGGACGGTAGATTATAGTGCTTTAAAAATAAACGCCGCATCCTCTACTCCTAAAAAAATAAGTATTGCTAGTGATGTATTACCTCCCACTTCCGAAACTCCTAACGACTAATACGATCAACCGATGGATATAGAAACTTTTAGAAACTACTGCTTGGCTAAAAAAGGAGTTACCGAAGGGTTTCCGTTTGATGAAACGACGCTCGTTTTTAAGGTAATGGGAAAAATGTTTGCAGTGACTAGTATCTCTAAAATTCCATTTGCTGTAAATCTAAAATGCGACCCTGATCGTTCCATAGAATTGCGAGAACACTATCCCGAAATTACACCAGGGTATCATATGAATAAAAAACATTGGAATACTGTTAACTTTTCGGAGTTTTTAGCGACTGATATGCTATATGAACTGATTGATCACTCCTATGCATTGGTCGTAAAGGGACTGCCTAAAAAAATACAGCAGCAACTTCGCGATTTGTAACCGTGGTTATTGAGGTGGTTTACACTACTTCATTAGAAATCGTATGTATAACTGTACTGCTACCCAAAAAAGAATATTTACATGAATACCCATATCGCGTTTTATAAAAACCAACTAGAAAAACACACCCAAGCGCTCCAACATATAAAACGACAATTAGCGATCTCTAGCAGTACTCGCTTACTACTATTCATAAGTGCTATTGGGATTATATACGCTGGTTATCCTTCTACCAAAATCATCATTGGAACGATCTTAGTCAGTATTGCACTGTTTCTGATATTGATCCGAAGGCATAGTAATTTGGTGTATGCCAAGAAAAAAATGCTACAACTGATCGCTATCAATAAACAAGAGATCGCTGTTGCGAATGGAGCGTATGACGCATTAGATACTGGTAGTGAATTTATAGACCCTACACACTTCTACAGCCATGACATCGATCTTTTTGGGGAGCGTTCTTTCTTTCAATACAGTAACAGAACCACTACGCTAGCGGGTAAACAAGCGCTTGCTAATATACTAACGAGTAATGATATTAGTAACATCCCACAAAAACAAGAAGCGATCAAAGCCTTAGCTGCAATGCCCGAATGGCGACAAGAATTTAGCGCCATTGCTGCTTTGGTAAAGACATCCATTCCTATACTACAAATAGAAAAATGGCTACATCAATACACTCCTTCTATTCCTAGCATTTTTAAAACACTACCTACTATTTTTTCTGGGATTTCAGTGGTATTTGTAATACTATTATTCACTACTATGATTCCTTTTTCTGTGTTTTTGATTTGGTTTTTTATAGGACTCGGTATCATCGGTACACAACTCAAAAAAATTAATACGATCTATCATCAAGCGCATAAAGTAAAAGATACTTTTGAGCAATACTATAAACTAGTAGCTCAAATCGAACAGCTAGAATTTACAGCTCCTTTACTAAAAGAAAAACAACAGCAACTCTTGGCTAATAATAGCAAAGCTTCTACGGCATTGGCGGCTTTTGCGCGTATTTTAGATGCCTTTGACCAACGTAATAATATGATGTATGGTATTTTTGGAAATGGATTACTCCTTTGGGACTTGATCCAGAGCTATCGTGCAGAACAATGGATCATCACCCATCGAGGTGCTGTAACGCAGTGGTTCGAAACTATTGCATTTTTTGATGCGTATAACTCACTAGGTAATTTTGCCTTTAATCACGATAAGTATACCTATCCTATCATAGCGACCGCAAAAGATACGGTGATCGATGCTACAGATTTAGGACACCCTATGCTCGATCCTACGAAGTGTGTAACCAATACCATCCGTATAGATCAACAGGATTTCTTTATCATTACCGGGGCCAATATGGCTGGGAAAAGCACCTTCTTACGTACAGTTGCGCTACAAATGGTAATGAGTAATATCGGACTGCCTGTATGTGCTACAAAATGTACCTACAGCCCTACAAAGCTAATTACGAGTATGCGCACCTCGGATTCGCTCAGTGACGATGCTTCGTATTTCTTTTCAGAGCTTACGCAACTCAAAAAGATTGTGAATGCCCTAGTAGATGAAAATTACTTTATCATCCTAGACGAAATTCTAAAAGGAACAAATAGCAAGGATAAAGCAGAAGGTTCGCGCAAATTCGTCGAAAAATTAGTGACTGCACAAGCGACCGGTATCATTGCTACGCACGATCTGAGCCTCTGCGAAATCGCATCGGTAGTACCACAAGTGCACAACAAGTTCTTTGATGCGCAAATCGTTGATGATGAATTATACTTTGATTACACCTTTAAAAACGGTATCTGCCAGAATATGAATGCTTCTTTTTTATTAAACAAAATGGGGATTGTATAGCTTGTTTTTAAAATCTGATGGTGTCATCCCTTTGATGTCTTTAAACTTTCTATTAAAATTTGATAGATTTTTAAAACCACTATTAAAACACACATCCGAAATCGTCATGTCTATTTCTTTAGAAAGCAAGCGACACGCATTTTCTATACGCACCTCTATCAGAAACTGAAAAAAAGTCTTATTCGTGCGCTGTTTAAAATACCTGCAAAATGCATTAGGACTCATATTGGCTAAATTCGCTACTTCTTTTAATGAAAAATCTCTTTGGTATTGATTCATTACTATTTCTAATATACGTGCCATTCGTTTTCCCTCATGATCGGAATACGCTTTTTTGGTAGCAAAAGTAGCGATCGTTTCTATAGAAGCACCACGAAGTACCTTTAACATCCTCATAAAAACAATGAAACGTTCTAATCGATCCGTAATCTGAGTTAGCTCTACAAAATAGGTTCTTAGCTCTTCAACCCTAGAGAGTACTCGCAGCCCGTATACCGAATTCTTGAGAAATACCGATAACTCATCGAATTCTGGCAATTCGAAAAACGAATGCCCAAACGAATCTTTGGTAAAAAACAAAGAAATCATATGTGATTTTCCGCTCGAAGGTGTACTCTTTAATACATGTGGTACATGACTCCCAAATACTAAAATATCATCCGCCTTATAATCAATGATCCGATCTCCAACAATCAAACTCCCCTCTCCAGCAATAATAATGGATAGTTGTAATTCTTCGTGCTGATGGAATTTATCATACAAGAATCGACCTCTGTCTTCTTGTACGATCAGCGTATCAGTCGCTGATTTAGGTATTTTAAATGGTAATATCTTCATAAAGTTGGCTATGTATTACACAATATTAGTAATAAAAACAGGAAATCGCTTTATTTGAGGTAATATAGTATCAGCATCTGCTAATTTCCCAATATCTGTTGTTTTAAATTCATAATACCTTTGAATCAAATACCTAAGACGACATATGAGCACTATTGATTGGAAAGGGGTTATGCCCGCAGTAACCACTAAGTTTACAAAAGACGACACACTAGATTTAGCAATGTTTACCACCAACCTAGCAGCGCAGGTAGCTGCTGGCGTTCACGGAATTATCCTAGGAGGTACTTTAGGCGAAGCCAGCACCCTCTCTGATACTGAAAAAAGAACATTAGTCAGTACTACAGTAGCCAATGTACCGAGTCACATCCCTGTGATTATGAACATTGCAGAGCAGACAACTAAAGGAGCGATTCGTGCTGCGGCTATCGCAGCAGAAGATGGCGCTCGCGGTCTTATGATTTTGCCACCGATGCGCTATAAAGCAGGGGATCGAGAAACCGTCACTTATTTTAAAGAAATTGCCCAAAGTACTGACTTACCCATCATGATCTACAACAATCCTGTAGACTATAAAATAGAAGTGACACTAGACATGTTCGAGGAGTTGCTGACGTTAGATAACATACAAGCGGTAAAAGAATCGACCCGAGACATCTCTAATGTAACACGTATTAAAAACCGATTCGGAGATCGATTAAAAATTCTTTCTGGCGTAGACACCCTAGCACTAGAAAGTCTCTTGATGGGCGCCGATGGTTGGGTTGCAGGACTCGTATGTGCATTCCCCAAAGAAACTGTAGCCATCTACGAACTCCAAAAAGCAGGAAGAATACAGGAAGCTATCGCCATCTATCGCTGGTTCTTACCATTATTAGAATTAGACATCAATCCTAAACTCGTACAAAATATCAAACTCGCAGAAGTAGCTACAGGTATTGGTACTGAAACTGTAAGAGCGCCGAGACTCCCATTAGTAGGAGAAGAGCGAAAAAAAGTGCTTCAAATCATAGAAAATGGTTTGGACAATAGACCACAAATACCGACAGCTGTAATTCCAGAAGATGTTGTATCTTAATCCACATTCTAACCTCTAATCTCACACTCAAAAAAATGAAAATCACTGGCAAAAATCATATTGGATTCTCGCGATCTGCAAATGGAACCAACACGTACACGACATTTAACCCAAAGACAAATCAAGCTAATGAGACGCTTTTTTACGAAGCTTCTACCTCAGAAATCGATGAAGCGGTAACACTGGCCTCTAAAGCATTTGATTCGTATAAAGAAATTTCTAATACCGCAAAGGCAGCGTTTCTGAATACCATTGCAGATGAAATCCTAGCGCTCGGAGAACTCCTGATACACACCTATATATCTGAAACAGGATTACCAGAAGGGAGAGCTATTGGAGAACGTGGTAGAACTGTAGGACAATTACGCAGCTTTGCCCAACTGGTAGCCGAAGGTAACTGGGTAACAGCTACCATCGATACAGCATTGCCAGAGCGCACGCCTATCCCTAAGCCTGATATCCGCAAAATGTTAGTACCACTAGGTCCTGTAGTTGTTTTTGGAGCCAGTAACTTTCCATTAGCTTATTCTACCGCAGGAGGAGATACCGCCGCAGCACTCGCAGCAGGTTGCCCTGTGATTGTAAAATCACACCCTATGCATGCAGGTACTGGAGAGTTAGTAGCCAATGCGATCAGTATCGCAGCAGAAAAAACAGGAATGCCAGTAGGTGTATTTTCGAATCTAAATAGTGCTGGTATTGAAGTAGGCCAAGCCCTCGTACAGCACCCTGCAGTGAAGGCAGTAGGATTTACAGGAAGTATTAAGGGAGGAAGAGCCTTATTCGATATGGCAGCTAGCCGACCAGAACCGATCCCTGTATTTGCAGAAATGGGAAGTATCAATCCTGTAGTAATCCTACCCGAAGCACTTAAAAATAGAAATGAAGAAATTGCCACTACCTATGCTAGCTCAATTACACTAGGCACTGGACAATTTTGTACCAATCCTGGCCTATTGCTAACCGTCAAGGGAACTGCATTAGATCAATTTCTAAAAAACCTATCACATCAGATACTAGACATCAGCCCTTCATGCATGCTACATCCTGCTATCAAAAAGGCTTATGAACACAATAAAACAACACTTACACAGCAAGACGGTGTGACTATTGCGGCTGCATATGACAAGCCCGTAACCCCTAATCACGCACCACAAGTAATCGCTACAGTAGATGGGCAAGCATTCCTAGAAAACACGAAATTACATCAAGAGGTTTTTGGTCCCTTCTCTTTAGTTGTAGTCTGTGATGACATCGCACAACTACACACCATTATTACACAGCTCGAAGGGCAATTAACAGGTACGATTATAGCTGCTGAAGATGAGTTGGCACAGTACGCACATATTGTCACTGCTTTACAAAACAGAGTAGGACGTATTATTTTTAATGGCGTCCCTACAGGCGTAGAAGTCTGTCCTTCTATGCTGCACGGAGGCCCCTACCCTGCATCAACCGACAGTCGTTTTACAGCAGTAGGAATCGATGCTATTAAGAGATGGGTACGTCCATTTAGTTATCAGGATTGGCCCAATGACTTGCTCCCAGATGCACTTAAAAACGAAAACCCTTTACAATTAAATAGGATCTTGAACGGAGCTACAACACAAGAGCGTATTGTACAACACGAAGCCAGCCATGTATAATCATGAAGCACACCTATAAATGTATCGACGCACATACCTGTGGTAATCCCGTTAGAGTGGTTACTACAGGGCATCCCGCACTTAGCGGTAATTCTATGAGCGAAAAACGGCAGCATTTTCTAGACACCTATGATTGGATCAGAAAAGGATTGATGTTCGAACCTCGTGGTCATGATATGATGAGTGGCAGTTTTTTATTTCCGCCACATGATCCACAAAATGACTTAGCCATTCTATTTATAGAAACCTCTGGATGCTTACCCATGTGCGGGCATGGTACCATCGGTACGATCACCATCGCCATAGAAGAAGGATTAATCACGCCCAAAACACCTGGGCATATCCGTATGGAAGCGCCAGCAGGACTCGTAGAAATTGAATACCAGCAAACAGGTAAAAAAGTAGATTGGGTACAACTCAAAAATGTACCCTCATACCTAGCCGCCAGCGATCTCACTATCGAATGCCCCGAGCTAGGCCTATTGCATTTCGATGTTGCCTATGGAGGTAATTTTTACGCCATCATAGACCCACAAGATAATTTTGAAGGCATACAGGCCTTCACAGCCGCAAAAATTGTACACTATTCGCAAGAAATCAGAAAACGGATCAACGCTACCTATCCGAATCAATTCATTCATCCAGCCAATGAGACGATTAGAGATGTAAGTCATATCCTGTGGACAGGAACACCGATAGCCCCAACATCATCAGGCAGAAATGCAGTTTTTTATGGAGACAAAGCCATAGACCGCTCTCCCTGTGGTACAGGTACTTCTGCGCGTATGGCACAATTGTATGCCAAAGGGAAACTAGCTCCCAAAACTGATTTTATACACGAAAGTTATATTGGTTCGAAATTTATTGGTCGCATAGAAACTACCACTACATTTCACGGATACCAAGCTATCGTACCGAGTATCAAGGGATGGGCTAAAATATATGGTCATAACACCATAACTATAGATGAAGAAGACGATCCATACGCCTATGGATTTCAAGTCATTTAACTAACAGGAAAACTCAAATAATTGTTAATATTTCCCTAATACACAGACGACACAAACATTGTAAAACTAACGTATTTTATGTTAAAATAATAGACAAAACAACGAAATAAAGCAACAAAACTACGTTTTTGCTAAAAAAACAAGCTCTTAAAATAAGATAATTCTTATGGTGTTATACTAGTAAATCTATATATATTATGAATACAGAAATCACCTACATACAGTTTAAAAAGAAAGTAAAAACACTATCCGTAAGAATCATCAAAATGCTAGAGCAAATCGATAAAAATGATACCCTTGCGATCATCGGTAGCGAGATCATTAAAAGTGCTACACTAGCTGGTGTGCATTACAGTGCTGCCTGTATTGCTACTACCAAAAAAGAATTTCAGACCAAAATGCAAGAGACCGTATCACAAACAGATGCCACCATCTTTTGGTTATCGATTCTTAATGAATCAGGACTGATTGCACAGGATATAGTAGAACCGTTGCTTTTTGAAGCAGAAGAAATTTTAGAAGTAAGCAATAACATAGAGAAAAAAGCAAGCCCTATGTTAGCTTTATTACACACCAATATATTTAGCAAGAATTAATTGAAAGAGTGCATCATCATCGGAGGAGGAATTGTAGGTTTATGTACAGCATATTACCTACACCTAGAAGGACATAAAGTAACCATTATCGATCAATCCTCCATGGATGCAGGCGCTTCGTATGTAAATGCAGGCTACCTCACCCCTAGTCATATCATTCCCCTAGCTGCCCCTGGAGCTGTAAAACAAGGGATTAAGTGGATGTTCGACAAAGCCAGTCCTCTGTACATCAAGCCCCGTTTAGAACAGCATTTTATACAATGGGCATGGGCATTCAATAAATCCTGTACAGCCCGCAATGTGGCACGCTGTAGCACGGCTATTAAAGACATCAATCTTTTTAGTAGCGAGCTATACCATGCACTCTTGCAACAAGAAGAATTTTCCTTTCATTTAGAAAAGAAAGGATTATTGATGGTCTGTCAGACCGAGCAGCTATTCGAAGAAGAACTACATACCGCTACCCTAGCGCGTACTGAAGGCTTAGGCGTACAAACGCTTACCCCTGCTGAGCTTCGCTCTATAGAACCTAATGTAGCAATGACTACCATTGGTGCACTGCACTATGACTGTGATTCGCACACCACCCCGCATATTTTTATGCAACAAATGAAAGCGTTTCTAACCAAAGTAGGAATCACTTTTATCAAAAACGAAAAAATTACCGACCTAACCACTCGCCAAGGGCGCATTACCGCTATCCAAAGCAGTACGAATACCTATACCGCAGATGAATACATTCTTGCGGCAGGATCATGGTCACACCACCTTAGCAAAAAACTAGGAATCAAACTACTATTAGAAGCAGGCAAGGGTTACGCGATTAATACATCTCGCACCACAGGCATCAGCATCCCTACCATCCTCTGCGAAGCCAAAGTAGCAGTTACGCCTATGATAGGACACACCCGTTTTGCAGGTACGATGGAAATAGCAGGCATCAATCACAGCATTAACCCTACTAGAGTACAAGCCATTGCTCGTGCCGCTCAGCGCTACTACCCAGACATTCAACTATCCACTACAGAACAAGAGCAAGCCTCTTGTGGACTGCGCCCCGTATCGCCAGATGGAATGCCATACATAGGTAGATCTGCCGCATGCACCAATCTTACCATCGCTACAGGACATGCCATGATGGGCTGGAGCTTAGGCCCCGCTACAGGTAAACTAGTCTCCGAGATAATTACCGATCAAAAAATAACACTACCCATCGACCTATACCACCCAGACAGAAAATTCTAAACATACTCTATAGTTAGCTATTTTTCTTTTTAGTAGTTGTATCATCAGTAGGGCGTTACCACAAGGGTCGGGCTATCCGCTGTATCTTTTTTGGTTTTTTAAAGGAAACCAAAAAAGGATGCCGCTCCTATCCCTAACGCGATGAAATAGTTTCCATTTTTTTGACAAAACAGCATAAAAAATACCATTTTCTATCCATAATATCTCTTTATGGATAGAAAATGGTATCAATACATGTACCTTATACAATCTCAGTACTGCTGCTATACAGCATTCATCATAATTTTAATAGACGCTTGATATACACAGTATCTAGTGTTTTAATTTTCACAAAATAAATACCCGAAGAAGACAATCCCTGACCAATCTGTACTATTGCAGGAGGCGTTTGATACGTCTCTGATACAATCTTTTTTCCATGAACATCGATCACCTCTACCTGTATCATTCCCTGTTGAATACCATTCATCACTACTTGAAACTCCTTCCTAAATGGATTCGGCCATACCGTTATTTCCTCTGACTTTGTAATCACAGTACCAGCATCTCTATGAATCACCGTATATATAGGTGTATTGGCGTTGGATTGATACGCATAATCTAATAGTGTATAAGACAATCCATCCGCAGCTACCGCTACACGAAACCATCCATAATGTGTATGCCCATCAATCTCGAACCTAAAGCCTATAAAACCAGTCTTACCCTTCCATGCAGTATACGAGTCCTTGCTCACTACGTAACTATTAGGGTTTTCTACAAAACCACTCGTTTCATTGATCCACTGACCACTTTCTATAAAACGTACATTACTAGTAGCATTCTCACATACCACACCTTTTCCATAGCTTACTAGTCGAATTGCTCCATTAGAATACCACAGCCCATAATCGCGATTATCTCCTACTTCTATTCTAAAAAACTTCCATGTATCCGAAGCACTAACCTCAGTATCTACAACATCTACATAGATCGTTCCACTAGTATCAATAGGGGGCGTATCTCCATCTTCTATGAGCACCGTATAATCCTCTACCTCATCCCCTTCTTCACTACCACAAGGTGCTGGAGCATTCCACCAACGGTATCGAACTCTCAATCGAGTCTCCCCAGTTTTAGCCGCAGCAGGTACCACTACATCAGTAGTAGCATTACCTTCACCTCTTGGTTTCATCAGTACTTCTTCTCCTGCATCTGTAAAATCTCCATCCTGATTCCAATCAATCCATGCACCTACAACATTAGCATGCCAATTCGACGTGGTATAATGTGGGTCTACCACCAATACCTGTGTAGCCCCTTTTTGCAATGTCGTAGACTGCTCTGTAACATCTGAATATGCACTATTTCCACTCGTATGATCAATCGAACCAAAAGTTACTCTTTCTATATAATTCGTAGACTGCTTCCCTGCCTCACAATACGATGTAGGGTTCGGCAGTGGTGTAGCACAAGGTGTACACGAACCACCACAGTCGATACCCGTTTCATCTCCATTCTGTATCCCATCCGTACAACTAGGTATTGGATCAGTATCCACTACCTCTATATATTCTTTTTCCTCTTTTATATCCTCTCCCTGCGCATTGGTTACTGTTAGTTTTACCGCAAATTGCCCAGAAGTCGTATACTTAATCTGCGGATTCGTGTCCGTACTAGTTGCAGGGGTACCTCCTTCGAATTCCCAAAACCAAGTAGTAACATTGGCAGAGGATCTATCTTCAAATGCTACAGTAGCTGCTAGGTTAACAGACGTTGTTTTCGTCATAAAATCGGCAATAGGTTTTGTCTCAGTCGTAGTTACATACACCGTATAATCTTCTACTTCTCCTATATCTTTTTTCAACCCACATGGTAGTGCAGCTCCTTTTCTACCATAAGAGATCCTTACCCGCATCCTCAGCGGAACATCTGTTTTAGCGATCGCTGGAACTGTAATATTTGCTGCATACGGGCCTGCTCCGAATTTTGTAAATACTTCTTCTTGCTGATCGATAAAATCCCCATCCTGATTCCAATCGATCCAAACCGTTACGTCATTATAAATCCAATGTGCATTTTTAATAGCTACAGAAAGAGGCACTTCATCACCAATAGCTACTACAGTGTTCATGGTCGTATAATCGCTATATCCCTTTTCTGAATATGTAGAAGCATTCGCTATGTCCTTAAAATCTACTTTGGTAATATGCAAATCTTTAGGTTTCTGATTCGAAGCATCACAATATACAATAGGCGCTTTTTCGATCAGCACGAATACGGATGCACTCGTACTAGCCCCTTCATCATCATAGGCTGTAACAGTAAGTTCTCTTTTTCCTGGGGCTAAAAAATTTAAGGCATCTATATGAGACCATTGATAAGGAGCTACCTTATCTTCTGCAATCACCTCTCCATCTACTGCTAAAGTCGTTTTTACGACACGGCCATCATCTTCTACCATCGTTTCTACTTTTAACTGTTCTCGCTGCACAAAGGAAGCTCCTTCATTAGGGCTCAAGAAAGTAATTTGTGGTGGTTTATTTACAGATCCTGCACCATCAACCACTACTACACTATAATCTTCTACCTCTCCAGAACTCGATACTTCATCACAGGGCACGATATAGCGTTCTGCTCCATAAGCTAGACGCACACGCATTCTGGTAGTTCCCGATATTGCCTGCGATGGTACTTTTATTGTAGCAGTATATGCAGCTGTCGTTGCTCCATATACATGTAGTACTTCCTCTCCTGGATCTGTAAAATCTCCATCCTGATTCCAATCGATCCACGCACCTACTGCATTATAATTCCAGCTTGGGTTGCGTACCTTAATTTGTAATGTTTCTTCTTGTTGGCGACTTATTACAGCAACTTGCGAGGTGTAATCTGCATACAAATTTATTCCTGATGCATGTGCTAATCTCCCTAGTGCTACATTGGTAATATATATATCATTAGAGCTATCTCTATTTGATGCTGCACAATAGGATTGATCAGCTGCTTTATATACCTTAATGTATCCTTCTTTGGTTCGTTTATTTTCTCCTTTGACTCCCTTAGCCGTAAGCGAAACATCATATACGCCCGCTGTAGGGTAGGTCACCCTTGGATTTTGCTGATTGCTAATCGTGGGAGATGTACTGGCAGGAAATTCCCAATCTAATTCATCTGCATATCCTAATGAAGTATTGGTAAATTCTACGACACCCCCCGCTATTGTCTCTGTATTAGAAACTGTAAAATTCGCACTAGGAGCATCACTAATACCTGCATCTTTTAGAGGGCCTGTTATGACCATCTCTGCTGTAGGCACTCCATCAGTAGTTACATTTTTAAAATACCCTACTGTGTAGTTAAAATTATTAATCCGTTCGTTTTCTCTTAACGCTTTCAGTACCGAATTTGCAGCTTCATGAAGCTGTAGAACTGCTTGCGCATTTGAATTTCCTGTTGGGGTCGTTCCTCGTAGTTTCCCTTCTATTCTAAATCTTCTATACGATGCTGCTGCGTCCAATGCTACAGAGATGTCCGACAACTGAGCTACTGTACCGAGCTGCTGTTGTATATCCGAAATAGCTCCTAAAGTAATCTGATTATCATCTGCCCAGCTTGTCTGGGGCTGCCATCCTACTACTTCTTGATCCTTTACACTTCTTAAAAAATTAGTGTAAGATGCCTCTCCTGTAGTGCGCAAAGAAGCTACCAACGCATCAAAACCTGCTATATCATTGTTCCTTGTATACTCAAAAAAGCGTTTTAACAGCTGAAAATCGTTTAAATACCAATTATACCATGTCGCATTTCCATAGGTATAATGATAGTTATTGCCGCTCGCATAATTAGAATCAAATACTGTATTTAGCGAAGGCCAATCTCCATTTCTATTAATTATGTTAGTCGCATTTTGTGCTAAAAATTGAATACCATTAACATCAGTAGCTCCTGCAAAAAAATCAGCCATTCCTTCTTCATACCATACCAGTCTACTATTAGCATACATAGGATTAGATCCTCCCCAGCTACCTGGCACCAAGTACCTACCTTGCAAATAATGACAGTACTCATGTCTAAACAATGATTCTAATGAGAGTGAGCTTTCTACCCCCACTGTACGATCCCATGTATAAAATGTAGCTCTAGTTTCTATATAAATACCTCCATTATTCGTAAGGATTCCATACAAAAAAGGAGCATAATCATCGTAATCTTGTTTCGATTTAAATATGACCATATTAATCGTATCATTGGTGTCTCCTGCTACAGGTTCGTCTGTTTGTAATAATCTAAAGAACTGTGCTTGGACTTGTTTTGCAGCGTGATATAACCCTTGTATTTTTTCATCACTAATTCCTGTTCTGATACGCATTGCATCATCATCATACGTAACTGTTTTTGGAAATAAAAATGCTTCTAATTCTTGTTTGACGGACAATGGGTTCTCACAAAGGTTATATGCTTTACAATCTCCATGTTCATTGAGTGCTACCATTGCTACTACCCAACTAGGGCTAAGTCTATCAAAATGACGAATAATTCTAGCAAGCTCTTCTTGTATCTCTCCTATAAGTACATCAGATGTAGCTAATCTACTCAGTCCCCCTATAGCGTTACTCCATAAAAACTTAAAGTTACCCCCTTGTGCAATAATCTCTTGGTCTACTGCTAGTGTTCCTAGCAATTCAATACTAATAGGACGTGCACTCAATGCCGCTTCATAAGGAGCATCTACTGGAAAAAATATAGCATCATAGATCTGATTACGAACTGCTAAATACTGCTTTAAAAGCGCTGGATCTTTAATGGTTTTCCATTTTCGATCCTCTACAATCTCTCGGATCGTTGTTTCCAATGCTTTTAACACATTTGCATCATACCTCACTTGCATATCGGAAGCTATAATCGCATATTCTCTAAAAACATTCAGAGCATATGTGTTGATGGCAAATAAATTAGAATTATTAGCCAATGCAGCTGTTGCAGCTCTCATTGCGTCATAACTGGCTGTATTGATAGTTACATCTTTATTTACAAAATCTATATATAATGCAACATGCAAATAAATGGTGAGCCCATACACTTGCGAATCTGCGGTGCCATCATATGTTGGAGCCAATCGTTTCAGCTCATTCGCGACACTTTGTATTTTTTGATTGGTAAATAAGGCTGGAGAATATGCGTCACTCCTAAACATAATACGATAGCAATCATAGGTTGCATTTTGTTTCATTTCTGTGAGCAGCGCAGTAGTAGATAAATTAGCCCATTGCTCATTCGTTGTGTATTTGCAGCTACTCTTCTTCTGCACTGCCGTAGCTATTGAAGGTGTTGCCGCTGGAATCATTGTGGGTTTTGCAGTTACTCTCGAACAATTGTGAGTAGTATGATCATGTGCACTTCTTACAGGGATTTGCTGCGCGATTACGGCATGAGATATCAAAATCATGCTCATAACTATCGCATTCTTTATAAATAAGATACATATCCTATTTATCAATAATTTTATTGAGTTCATTGGTGTTTGTGTTAGTAGCTTTCAGTTAAAAAGCTGTAATTATAATGGGACGACAGGAAATGAAACCTTCGTGTAAAAGAAATCAGCAAAAGGGAGGGAATAATGGCTGTAATTCTAGTTACAAAAGATACATTTGGGGCTTACTTCAATACTATACTGCACCTATCCATACAGCTAGTATTACATAAATTATAGACATAGCATATCCTTAGCTATCAAAATACATCTTAGTTTTAGACCTATTTTGATAATTATATAATGAAGTGGTTTAAACTTTTTTCAATTTGCTATAAAAACGATCTTTTGCACTCAAATTTTGTAATTTTTGAGTTCCGTAGCGCTGCTATGCAACTAAAAAATCACTGTATTTGATCACAAAATCTTAGTTTTTCGCTGAAATCAAAAAAGTTTGAATCACTTCAATATGTAGATTGGTACTAAATGTGTTTATCTAAACTTGCAAAAACTGCGTGTCTTTTGTTGCGTATACACTGGTTCTAAAGTTTGTGGAAATTGCTCTAAAACATCCATGTTTTCAGACACATATTGTAAACAGCTAGTTACGCTGTTACAAATCGCAAGTATTACATTCCTTTTAGTAAGGTATGTTCTTACATTTTTTTTCATAATAAAAATTGAGTTTGTGTTAAATATTAATAGTCAAAAAAGGGATCTAATTGTCTTTTTTGGGGTGTTATTTTGTCTTTCTATAGTTATCATAATCAGTCTTGATTATCTAGAAAAACAATCCCAAAAGCAACTTTTGTTTATACCACTTTTCGTTATGTTAAAAGTAACCATTCAAAACCCAACTCACTATAACAAAACAACTTATCATCACACAACGACTACTCTATTACTACTCATTTTGGGTAATTTCCTAATTTTTGACACCTAAAACAACATAAAGCTCACTTGATTCTTTTTAGTAAAGAATAGGACAGTGATGTTTTTAAAAATTATAATCATTTACTTTACATCACCAATATAAAAAACAAAAAAAATGGGGAATATGCAGCTGCAATATCCCCCATTACTCCGTGTGTAAGAAATTTTGTTATTTTTCAAAAAAAAAGTTCACAAATGACAGTAACTAGCTACTTTTATTGCTTCGCTAATTTTGTAAAATATTGGTAAAACCATGGGATGGTTTCGATACCCTTTAGGTAATTCCATACTCCAAAATGCTCGTTAGGCGAATGAATGGCATCACTAGCCAATCCAAAGCCCATAAGAATAGATTTACTTTGTAATTCTTTTTCGAATAATGCGATGATCGGAATACTTCCACCACTGTGTTGCGGAATAGGTGCTTTTCCAAAGGTTTCTAAGTAGGCTTTACTAGCTGCTTGATAGCCTATATGGGTTGTTGGGGTTACATACCCTTGTCCCCCGTGATGTGGTGTAACTGTGACAGTAACTCCTGCGGGGGCTATTGCCTTAAAATGTGTGGCAAAAAGGGATGTGATTTCTTCCCAATCTTGATCGGGCACTAGACGCATCGAAATCTTAGCATACGCCTTACTAGGAATGACTGTTTTAGCCCCTTCGCCAATATAACCTCCCCATATCCCATTTACATCGAGTGTAGGTCGGATCGAATTCCGTTCATTGGTGGTATATCCTGTTTCTCCATATATGGCATCAATGCCCAATGCTTCTTTATAGGCTTCTTCAGAAAAAGGTGCTGCTGCCATCGCTGCTCTTTCTTCTGTAGTGAGTGGTGTAACTCGATCATAAAACCCAGGAATGGTTATACGATTATCTGCATCGTGTAGTGATGCAATCATTTTGGTTAGTATATTAATGGGGTTGGCTACTGCTCCTCCGTACAAGCCGCTATGTAAATCTCTATTAGGTCCTGTAACGGATACTTCTACATAGCTGAGTCCTCTGAGTCCTGTAGTGATAGAAGGAACATCTTTAGCGATCATTCCTGTATCACTGATTAAGATAACATCATTAGCTAGTTTTTCTTTATTTGTAGCTAGGAAACTGTCTAAATTAACACTTCCTATTTCTTCTTCTCCCTCGATCATAAATTTTACATTGCAAGGCAGCTGATCTGTAGCAATCATATATTCTACTGCTTTTACATGCATGTATAATTGTCCTTTATCATCCGATGCTCCTCTGGCAAAAATAGCGCCTTCGGGGTGTAATTCTGTGGGCTTAATCACTGGCTCAAAAGGGGGAGAATCCCATAAATCTATAGGGTCTGGGGGTTGTACATCATAGTGCCCGTATACTAATACGGTGGGTAATTGAGGGTCTATAATTTTATGTGCATATACTATAGGGTATCCTTTGGTTTCGCAGATCTCTACCCCATCACATCCTGCCGCTGTTAAACGTTTTTTTATTAATTCTGTCGCTGCTGTAATGTGAGAGGCATAGGCTGCATCTGCACTTATGGAAGGAATCTTAAGCAACTCGAATAATTCATTGATAAAGCGATCTTTGTGCTCTTGTATATAAGAAGGTATGTCTTGCATATAATTAGGATGTATTTACATGTTTGGAGGCTAAATGTACTAATACCTATGCGGATCTAAAAATCGAATACGAATTCATCTAGTAACTGATAATGGATTTCTAAAACTTACAACAGGGCTTATTACCTAAACTTATTCTGCGTTAGGGATTGCAGTGGAAATCCCACAGCCCGACGATAGGAGGTGCGAGGAATTGGAGCGGAAAGCCCGACCCGATAGGGTAACGCCCAACTCACTATCAGAAAAACGATTAGCAATCCACACATTATTTTTTTTATAAAAAAAGCAAATTCCTTGTTGGATAACTAAAACTAATGTTTATATTTGCACTCGCTTTTACAAAGAGTCCTAAGTAGTGTAAAAGTTAGTAATGCGGGCGTGGTGGAATTGGTAGACACGCTAGACTTAGGATCTAGTGCCGCGAGGTGTGGGAGTTCGAGTCTCCCCGCCCGCACTGCAAAAAGAGGCTTTCTGAAAAGGTAGCCTCTTTTTTTTGCTAAAAGCTTTTGACTTTTTATCTTTAGGTATGAGTCGCAACGTTGTCTTCAAGAGGTATGATCAAGATCAATTAAGTCTGTTACCACCCAGTTATGATGATTTAGTTCCTAAGAATCATCCAGTTCGTATTGTAAATACGATTATCGATCATTTAAACATTGATAAACTAACCCAAACCTACGAAGGAGGTAGTCCAGACACTCTAAATTATGTAAAACAGAATTTCTATAAACATTCTGAATTACTGACAATTAGCTGATGACTTTCCGTCAAAAAGTTCGACAACTGTCGCTTCACGTACACTTACACTGCAAAAGACTATTTTTTATCCTCAAACATACTGGATAGAATCTGAGCTCCTATTACGATATTACCACTTCTTAGATGCTCTTCTGAACTAAATGTATTAAAGGTAATGGCAAATCGAAAATCCTTAAGTATAGTTACTCCAGCTGTTAAACTTCCAAATCCAAATGCTTTTTCATCCGCTACCGCCAATCGTTTATAGAAATCACCGCCTCCTAGGTATATCCCATAATTGAGATTGGCAAAGAGTTCAAACTTTTCATCATCTGTAGAAAGTCCGTAATACAGATCTCCAAAAATACTGGCATTCCCATTAGACGTATCTACATCGCTATTAAATTCTGCAATTTCTACGGCTGCTTTTGCTCCTACATAAACATAAGTAAATGCACGCTTGCTCTGGTAATAATGCAATGGGTATACGACTTCTAAATAGGTATTCCCTCCCTTAGAAAGCAAACGCTGAAAGGCATCGGTATCATCCACTTCCTCAGCGGTTTCTTCAGAAGTCTCGGAGGGATTAAGTTGGTCACCACCGCTAGATAAAACAGAACCAAAAGATAACCTAAAAGCTCCTAAATAAGCAGATACCAATTCTGTCTCTATAGTAGCGCCGCCATCATCGTCACTGAATTGAATCGTGGCCTCGTTTCCTGTATACAAGTGCTTATCACTCTCCTTGCTATAGATGGATTCAAAAGCCAATGCTCTACCTGCGCCTGTGGTAGGAAAGAACGATTCTTTAAAAAAATGACTCTTTTTTACCTTCCATAAACTAGCTTTAGCATCTTTGATCGCTTCTCTTTTAATCTCAATATTTTCGGATAGCCCCTCTAATTCAGCTAATGTAGTTACATTGTTCTTTTCTTGTTCTAGTAGTGTAAGCTGGGACTTTAGTTCCTCTACTTCTTGTTCGTAATAGGGGATCGCTAGCGAATTGATAAGCACTGGATCACTACGCACTGCTTTAGTGGCCCAAAACGAAAAATCACTTTGATACGCATTCGCCAATGCTTCTATTTGTTTTACAGAAATATCATTTTCTACATTCAAAAATGCTCCTTCTTCATTAAAGGTCACTAAATTATTTAACACATAAAGATCCCTAAGCTGTTCTGCCTCCTGTTTATCTAACGCATCAGGAATACTCAATAGCATTGCTATATGTTCCTGTAGATCTCTACTAGAATTAATCGCTAGCGAATCCTGAAATTGCTTTAAATATTCCTCTAATTGTGCTCGATCGATCATTAGAGATGGTGTTTCGATTTGGATTTCTTTGTACTTTTTTCTTACGTTGGGTATCTGTGCGATACAATCTACAAAGACTAGAGATAAAACGATGAGTGTGAAAAATTTCATTTTGATTGATTTTTTAAAATTAGCATTTACTTTTCCCTACCTGAGAGGTGCTGCATCATCTTTCTTAACACAATCCTTGACATGAATTTTTAGAGATGTGAAAATTGATAATTAGCAATACAAATCAATGAAAACAAAGGGTATATCTATAATTTATGTCCTGAATGACACAAAGCTTTACACAAGCAACACTATTTTACACTCTAGTGCGTGGCCATTTATTCCCCATGATGCAACCTATCTTTTAGTTGCTGCTTATAGGTTCTAGAGAGATTGAGCCAAATGCCATTATCTAGCATTAGCTTGGTAGAATTAATAATTTTTATCCTGTAGATATTTACAATATACGATTTGTGTGTGCGGACAAATGAGGAGGAAGGTAATTGTTGTAACACTTCGGTCAAGGAGTTTCTATCTATCTCTGGCTTCTCTTTCGTATCTAAATGGTACTCTACATAGTGGCCGTCAGATTTTACATATAAAATATCCGCACTATTAAGGATCGCTTTGCTCTTTAGATGAATCAGCTCATTAACCAAAACCATATCTTGCTTTTTATTTTTTAAAGCATCCAATTTTTCTTGCAACTGGATGACCTCTGCTTCTAATTCTTGCAAATATGCTTTTTCTTTTTTGAGTCGATGGAAAATAAAATAGGTCCATACGAGCACTTCGATACTAAAACTAATGTAAAGGATATTCATCAATACCCAATCCCATATGACATTACTACTATACGAAAATATATAATTAGCATTGACATAAGCGACTCCTAAATGCATTATAAAAACAATCGGCAGATATAGAGGAATTAACTTCTTTATCGCTAGATAAGAATGTACAGTGATTAGTACTACAGAAAAAAACGAGATTGTTTTCCATACATATAAGAATAAAGAACTGAGTCCTCCTGCAAAAAATTTAACTACATACAATCCTATAAAAATCCCAAATACAAGTGCCGTAGCCTGAAAAACTCTTCTTACCCATACAGAATACTGATGAAAATTATAAAATGATGCAAAGAATAGACATAAAAATAAGCCACTAGCTGCATTGCTCATACTCCTAGCATTACGTAGCAGAAAATAGCTGTCTGTCCATAAATAGGACTGTCCTATTCCATGTACTGATAGATAATCGATACACAGACTCAACATATATAGTGCATAAAACAAAACATATCGCTGCTTTGTATATTGCGAAACATATATCGCTATACAAACAATAAGCAATACGAATAATACAAAAGCTGCATGCATCCCAAAAGTAGTAATCAAATAGTCTAAAAAATCCCTTTCTCCTTTCAGCACACTAGACACTCGTGTTCTACCTCCTGTTTCATGCACTTTTATATATACTGCTACTTTAGAATTTTTGGCAATAGGGATTTTCCAAGTAGGGAAATTAGAATATCGATGTGTCCTATCTATATGATGATAGCTATATGTATGCAATTGTTGCACCTCATCATCGGTTACTAAAAAAACAGTTCCTTTATAAAGATAGGCATGCTTTAAGACATAATAATACGACAGATCATCTGGTGTGTCATTTTTTAAAACACAACGCATCCAGATGGTTTTTGATTTAAAAGTTCCTTCTGGCACATAATACCGTAGTGTATCGGGGTATCTAAAATTAGCGCTTTTTAATCTTTTGTAGTCAAACTCTCGATTCCCTACCTCTATAAAAAATGCTAGCCTAGGAAAAATAGCTATGGCATCATTAGCACTCTGAATACGTATCGGTGAAGTATCTATATGTTTTTGAGGAGTCGAACACGAAAAAATCACCACCCCTAATAATACATATACAATACTATTGGTATAGACTCCATTTAGTAAAGAAAATAGTCTTTCTAAGCTTGCTATTATTTCTTTATACTTCAAGAGACCTTAGTTTGTTCGTTTATAACCCAAGTGCGACACAGTTTACTGCTATAAAACATAACAGACACTCACAAAACACTTACTATGAATACAATCAAAAACAATGACTCACAAAAATATCCAAAAAATCTGCAATCAACAAAAGAGAATTCCCTGCTTATACCTACTTTATCATCTTAGCGAGTACTATTGATTTGCGTTAGGGATTGCAGTGAAAATCCCACAGCTACGACCATAGGAGTAGCGAGGAATTGTAGCGGAAAGCCCGACCCTTGTGGTAACGCCCTAAAAAGTAGAATTATACAACACAAAAACGCCCAATATCAATTGAGCGTTTTTGATCATGAGAAGTAATAGAAACGTCTTGGGGCAAAACGTTTTACTTTATATTTAGGAACTGATATAATCCATCCAGTTTTCGCTTAGAAATAGGTATATGCACTCTATTGGGTAGTTCCATATAATTCCCATCGGTTTTATGGATGTTTAACGCAAAATCCATATTTACTAAATAAGAATGATGTACTCTGTAGAAGTTATTGTGTGCAAACAACTTTTCGTATTCTCCTAAGTTTTTACTAGCTAATTTGGTCGTACCATCTGTCAGGTAAAATTTTGTATACCTCCCTTCTGATTGCAAATACAACAGATCATCAACTGCTATAATACTCACATCTGATAATGAAGGGATCGCAATTCTTTTTAAAGGCTTTCCATTGACAATGGTATTATTTTTTTCGGAAGCGATGCGTTGTAGGTAAATATTGTTTTGCACCTTGGTTACCGAATCTACCAAACTATCTGATGTAACAGGTTTTAGTATATAATCTGTGGCTACAAATTTAAATGCCTCTAATGCGTATTCTCTATGAGAACTTACAATAACCACTTGTTTTTCTGATAAAAAAGGCGTGTTTTTGATAATATCAAAAGCATATTCCTCTCCTAGATTGACATCCATAAATACTAAATCATATGTACCTGTAGAAAGCAAGTCTATAGCTTCTTTGATATTTCGAGCCCAATCGGTAACATGTACATTCGGGCAATTCTTTTTAAGTAATAATACTAATAAGTCTCTGTGATCTTGATCATCTTCTATGATCAATGCTTGTAGGGGTTGGTGTGTTGGGGCGTAGGTATGCATATTAATCTTTTTTTTAAATAAATTACTGTGTGTGTTTTACATTGTTTTACTTCTCTTATTGTAGGTAGAAATCTACGGTTGTTCCTTTTCCTTGCTGGCTATGAATTTGTAGACCTCCTGCGTGTTTTTCTGCTAATTCTTTACATAGTATCAATCCTAATCCTGTTCCTGCTTCATTATTCGTTCCTTTTTTGGATTGCATGGTTTCTAATTGGAATAGTTTTTCTTTTACATCATCACTGATACCTATTCCTGTATCTTTTACAAAAAAGTGTACTTGCTCGTCTTCTTGGGTAGCTCCGATAGTCACAGTACCGTGTTCTGGAGTAAACTTTATCGCGTTATTAATCAAATTACCCAATATAATTGTAGCTATATTTTTATCTATAGACACCTGTATACCAGTCGACAACTCATACTGTAAACTGATTTCTTTTTCGGCAGCTATTTCTTCATAGTTAGCAAGGACTCCTTGTAAAATTCGTTCTAAGCATTCTTGGGTCTTGTAAATACGTACTCCATCAAACTGACTCATTCCCCATGATAGTAAATTCTGTGCTAATTGGTAATTTTTTACAGTAGATTTACGAATCACTTTTAAATGTCTTTTTATATCCGAACGCTCTAACGCTTCAAAATCATTGACTAAGATTTCTGTATAGCCTAGTGTAACATTAAATGGCGACTTCAGATCATGTGCTATCAGCGAAAAGAATTTCTTTAAAGAATGATTGAACTTATTCAACTGATCATTTGTACGCTTATGCACCTGTAATGACTGTTTGATTTTGTTGGTTTGCTTTTTAATAATCTCATTTTTTAACTTCAATTCTGCATTCAGTTTACGCTTACGATACAAGAAATAGTATATCGATACTACTGCTCCAAAAAGCACGAACAACATACCACTAAGTAAGTTTCCTTTGGTTACTTCTTGTTTGAGAAGTAATTCTTGTATTTCGTTATTCTTCTTCAGTACGATATTTTCCTTTTCTTTTTTCTCGATGTGGTATTTTAATTCTAAAGCATTAATGCGATCAAGCTCATTTGGATTCCGGATACTATCTCTATTACGTATCTTAGCCTCATAGTGCTTTAATGCTTTTTGATGATCCCCTGTTTGTACATAAACTGTATGCAATACACTATTAATTTTGTGTAATGCATCATAATAGGCTACTCGCTCTCCTTGTAAGGAGTCACTCATCGCTAAAGCTGCTAGTGCATACGCTAATGATGTTTTATAATCTTTAGCACCTAAATAATATTTAGATAAATGTATTCTAAGCATAATTCGATGTACAACTTGTATTGCATGCGATTTTTCAATCTCTAGTGCTTTTAATAATGTATGCAGCCCTTTTTTAGCCATTTTATTCTTTACATAATCACACCCCATATTCAGATATAACACATATTCCTTTTCGATATCTCCTATTTTCTTTACTTCCCTCAATCCTAATTGATTATAAAAAAGAGATTTATCCAAATCATATTTCTGTCCATAGTTAAAGGCTAAATTGGCATATAGTAATGTCTTATCTATGGTACTATCTTTGACCGTAGCAAGCACTTCTTTGATATTAGCAATACTTTTATCCAATTCCTCCATTCGCATGTACAGATAACTAATATCTAAACCAATGGCTACTAATTCTTTTGAGAAATGGTATTCTTCACTCACCTTTTTTGCATAGAGATAATGCTGTAGGGCTTGCACCCCTCTATTTAACTTTGCATAGGATTTACCTCCAAAATGATATGCATGTATTAATGATGATGTCACGGCATCTTGGGTATACGTACTGATAGCTTGCTCATAATAATTCGCACTACGTTCGAAATCATTTTGATAAAAGTAATACAACCCTATATTAGCATAGATAGTTGCTACTTGATTAGGCACTAATGCAGGATCATAGTAGGGTACTACACTTGTTAATGCTTCTAAAACCAAAGGATATTGATACAGATTATGCGTTCTAAAATCAAAAACGATTTGCTCAGATGTCTTAATAATCAAATTGGTATCACACTGCTGTAACGCCAATCGCAAGGCGGTATCTGCATAATGTACTGCAGAATCTGCTGCCGTTTGAGTAACAAACTGTTCTTCTTGTTCCTGATTACTTTCTGTATAACGCCATAAATAATGCTTAGATAATTCTAACAATAGGTTAATTCTATCATGATTTCTGGCTACATTTTCTAATGCTTCTGTAAGCCGCTCTTTCTTATCAAAAAAAGAATCCACAGAAGCGCTTTTTCCATAACTCAAATGCATACATAGTAAACTATACATGAATACTCTATATATAAACTTTACTGAAGTGTGTGTTTCCCAATTGTACATATTCCTTCTTTTTTTGATGTGGATACTTCATCGAAACCGACGTGGTCTTTTATTTTAATAAAGTATCACTGTTGTCTAATTGTATACCTAAAAAAAACAGCTTTTTAGAATGATGAAATTTCACCTGTATACTATTCAATTATTTCCCTTATAATCCAAAAAATATTCTTTTTACTTAAAACCAATTATTCGGGCTATTTCCCTACTTTTTTGTGCTTATTTTAACAAATTAGCTGTAATATTCTTTTTTCAAAACTTAAAAAATTAAATTTTTTATATGATTTATTTTCCCTTACAAGAATCTCACAATGCTATTTGTTTATCAAACAGTTATGCCTATTTTAGTACGTATCTTCAGTTACAAACTTACCTATTTGTTTCACTGTGATCTTTCATTTATTATTAGATAAAACAACATCACTATTAGTAAAACTTATAGGTACTTCCCAAACTATTGGTTTAGTGCATATTTCTTCGATAAACAACATAAAAGAAAAATACGAAGTAGATTTTGTTATTTTTTTGCTTGTATAAAATAACAAAATTTAACATTTTTTAACTAAAATATCCCCAGCCTAAACATATAAACACTTGATTACATACAGCTTAACAAGCATTAGCCTTGTTGATTTATCAAAAAAATAGTCAACTGATTAACGATTTCTTAAAAAACAAAAAGCCTGACAAAAAACACTTATAATTGAGTGTGATTTTTCAGGCTCATTCTTTTCATACTATTACTACTTATTACACTATTTTTAGAGTAACATATGTATAATGTGTATGGACATAGCTAGCATCTATTACAGTGCTATTCTGCAAATCATAGTACAGCATGTAATCAACGTCCTAATTGTCTTTTAAATTCTCTTTTTACCTCTCTATGCATTTTTTGTTTATGATCTGCCTTCATTTTAGATTCATTAGCTCTTTTTTGGGCTCCTTCTACCAATTTTTCCATACCCAATGTAAATTTTTCTAGAGAGTACAAAGCTGCAGTTGTACTAGCTACAGTAGCTGTAGCCGTAGCTGTCGCGACTGCCTTGGCATTGTCTTTTGCTTTTCCTTTTCCCTCCTTTTGTTTAGCACCCATATATTGTGCTTTGGTATATTTCCCAGCTGTAATCGTAGCAGCAGTTGCTTTCTGTCGTATTTTTTTCAACAATTTACGGATGACTGCCACAGCCAATGTTACTCCTTTTAATGAAAAAGAAATAACTGTCATCACGTTCTTCTTCCGTCCTGCCTTTTGCTGCTTCGCTTTTGCATTTTTATAATCTTGCTCTTCGTTATTCATAGCCACTAATTTTATGTTTTATTTTTTTAATCTATAGCACTACGTTTATTTTGTTCGTATCATTAATTTACACACTGTAAACTTTGATACATTTTACGGTAACACCTACTCTTAGGTAGCTTATTGAATTAAAAAAGTGATGGCGCTTTTTTTCATACACTTGGCTACTGCTGATCTGGTATAAAACTTTTATTTTATTTTACTTCATAAACTCTTTTTTTGATGATGAATACATACTAGGGATAGGACAACTATAATTTTTTGGTGTGATTTAGACTGTAACTGTATAGGTTCTTCTGTTTTTAGGAGTAAACAATACTAACATCACTCTTTTATATATTTTACATCGCTCGTTTATTCTTTCATATTATGTTGCGCTTATAGTACTATATATACATCTCAAAAATAAATACGTTATACTAGTTTTATACGAGCTAAGTAACAACTGGATGGCATTCTGTAACAGCTGAAAACATCCAATTACTACTTATAGATTATTGATATCTAATTCTTGAATTTTCTTTGCGTCACGTCTCTGATCAATTGCCGCCCTCAAGGCTTCTTTGATCGACTCTCCGTTTTCGATTCCTCGAAGTATCCATATAGGATCTGTATGATCTGTGGTGTACAAAATAATATTAGACAGTCCTACTAATCGAAATATAAAAGGCTGCCTAATTTTTAGATCTTTGACCCTGTATAATTCTAATTCCTGAATCTCTTTAGAAAAGATTCCCTTATATTCTATGATCCGTTCGTCGTTAATTTCTACCGTATGACAAACCGTTTCATAATATTTCCAAAACGCCAGTAGTACGCCTAATCCAAAAACAGCTGTTAATGGAATACATACTATATAAAATGTACTATTTACCCATTGAGACGCATGTCCCTTCCAAATAATTGTTGTCATATTGCTACATATTTATGATGTGAATAATGCTAATACTGCGATCCTACACTACTGTATAACAGTCTACAAACAGCCTATTATTTAGGCACAGTGTTTGATTTTATCAAATAATTTTCTATTAATAATCCATGTGGATTTTTTTCTGTTCGAGATACATTATGCAGTTCAAAAGTAGCTACAATAGGATCTACACTTTCTTTATCTTGATCTGTACGCTTTACCTTTAGCATACCGTATAATTCACACTGATATGGGATTGCACGATCATTAACTGCGATCGAATCAATGGCGATTTCTTGAGTAAGGTTTTGAGTATCTATCTTAGAGAAATGACCTTGCGCTTTTAAAGAAAGGTACATTTGCTTTCCTGAATCTCCTATCAAATAGAGCGCCTCATTAATACTACGCTCATAATTAAACTGATCTATATTCCAAAATAATTTGTGAAATGTCTTAGCATGATTAATAATTTCAGGAACCCTGTATTGATCTATTTCACTAGCTTTTACTCCCTTTAGCATCGCTGCTTTACCGTCTTCTGTAAGGATAAAACCTGTTCCTGCTAGTTCTTCGTTAATAGTATACGCCCAGAATAAAGAGCCGACCACTGCAACTACAGTAGTTAACAGACTAACTATCAATGACATTTTGACCACAAAAAAACTAGAAGGTATATCTTTTAATGATTGTAAGTTCATAAGATTTATTTTATATGCGTTACTCACAGAATAGTACAAACACCTCCGTAAGTACGCATGAATTAAACATGTATTAATAGTGCAATCTGCCCAAAAAGGAATGTATCAAATAGCGGATACACTTCCTTTTTAGACCATTGCTTTTTGGGGCTTTTGTGTGCGTTGGGCGTTACCACAAGGGTCGGGCTATCCGTTGCAATTCCTCACCCTCCTAAGGTCGGGCTGCGGGATTTACACTGCTATCCCTAACGCATTACCAAACAAACTGCCATTTCATTTTCTAAATACGCTCTTACATATACGACATACGATCCCTCTGAGACTACAGCAGACTGTAACTCTGTTCTATAAAATAAAACGATAAAGAGGGGAATGAACTGCGCAATAAAGAGAATATACAATAGCAGCATGCTTTGGTTGCGCACTACAAAATTAGGCAGTTAAGAATACGCCAACAATTAAGTCGATTAAGGCAAAGATGGCTAAACCAATCACAAACTTGATAAAGTTTTTCTGTGCCTGATCATTTCCTTGCATATACTGAATAAAGATCAAAAAACCACCTACAATGGCGAATACTGCTACCCCCGCATTTAATGAGGTTTGTACAACTTCCTTCCATTCTTCAATTTTAGCAGATACTTCCTGAGCAAAGATAGCAGGAGCGTTTAAGAACAATGCACTGATAAACAATGCTAACTTAGTAAATGATTTTTTTCTGTTTTTCGTTACTGTTACATTACAATTTTCCATAATTCTAATTTTTAGATGTTATTATTTTAGTTATTTAAAAAATTTAAGTTTGATACGCTTTTCAGCCTATCTTATATTAAGAGATAGCAATCTGCTATGTTACTTCTTTATAATCATGTCTTTGGGCAGCTTTCTAAAAGAAAAACTTTTCTCTTCGAACTGATATTTGATAAATCGGATCATCGCGCCCTCTTCAGGGAATTTGTTTTGGATAGACACATATACAATGGCTATGATTGGAAACAATAGCGAAACCCAAAAATGTACAAATACTGTAAATAAAAAGGCTAAGACGGCTCCGACAATGACTACCACTGCTCCTAAATCAAATCCCATGATAATAGGCTTCTTTTCGAATACTTTGGGGGTATAAAATTTCATCTGACTATTTTTTTAAATTTTATTTTCTTGATCTTTTAAAAGGTTGTTTAACGACCCAGCCTACACCTTTCAATGCTCCAGAAGCTGCACCTTTTGTAAGCCCAAGTGCTGTAGAGCCCATTCCACCCCTAAGTTGACTACCAATCCCTTTACCCATTTCACTTCCTTGTGTAACTAGTATATTAGCCAATCTTGGTATCTTTAAAATCGTAAAGATCAATACTACTTGTAGCGCTACGGATAAGAGTACATTTCCAAAAGTTTGCTCTTTTACAGGTAAAATGATGATGATCATTTTAATGATATTCAATATAGGTGTCCATAAAAGCACTGATACGAATCCAAAAAACCAATTACTTAACGCTCTTTGATTTCCGATAATGAGTGAAAAAGGAAGTACAAAAATGCCTAGGAGGTAATAAATATACTTAGTCATAAATTGCCTAAATATGATATAAAAACCAGATACTGAAGCAATAAAATAAATAACTAAGTGTAAGGTTTCTAATGCTGGATTAATTTGTATCACATCATATACTCCTGCTCCTTCTCCTCCTTCTGTCTGAACATGCGTAATACCATCTCTAAAGGCTTTATCAAATCCCACTCCTGAGAAGCCTGAAATTTGTTTAGTGGTCTCTGCAATCAAATCGGCTAGCAGGCCCATCGGTTTAAATACTAAAATGTCTGTCAGCTCTACATACAAACCGACTGCTGCTAGTACTAATATGGGTTTAATTAGTACATAAGGATCTAAATTCTCCTGCGGATTACTCATATACAGCATCACCTTATACCCTACATAGATAATCGCTATTACTGCTGCAAATGCTTGTAGTGGTCCTGTTACGGTTTCTAGAAACACTTCTAGCTTAGGCCTCAGTACACTGTCAAAACTATTAATTACTCCATCCATTTATCTATTGTTTTATATTAGGTACTAGTATCTTATTTATACTGCCTAAATTCTTTATATTGGTTTCTAACTTTAGTACTTCGCTTCTTACTTCCATGGCACGCAACAATACCTTTAAGAATGTTTTATAATTCTGTCCTGCCCCTCCACTGACCAATGTACTAGCGATCAGTGTATCGTAATCGGAGCGTATCGCATCTATTTCATCTGCTGCCTTGCGTAGATCTCCCATATACCTCCGTAAGCCATGTCGCAATTTTTTAGGAGTCTCTCCTATCAAATTTCCATTGAGTAGCACAGTACGAATCTTACTGTCCGTAAATTCGATAATGGCTATAGTAGCGGCTACTAGTGGCGACTGCCTGATATTAGCTAGTGCATTTCGTTTATCAGACAATTCATCTTCTAACGTTCCCATCTCACGATACAGCCCTCTTTGTCTAGTTTTGATCAGTGTCTCTACTCCTAGCTCTACTGCTGTAGTTTGTTTTTGTCTGGCAACAACTTTATCTCCAAACCTAACTTTCTGTGCCTGCACTAGCTGTAGCATACTCAGTACTAGTAGCAGCAAACCATATGTTTGATTAATAGGTTTCATTACGCAAGGTTAAGTTCAGTACATCTTCTACCAGCATCAGCGACAATAAAATTCGTTGTCCCTCGGATACATACACCTCTTTACTAAAATAATGATCTGCCTGCTCTATGGATAGGCTAAACTTGCGTCTGAACCTATTACGAATGGCCAAATTCTTTAGCGAATTCCCTGTTATAGGATTACTGATAGGGTACCTTTTATTGATATAATTGGTACAATCTGATTGAATAAATTCTTTGATCGCTTGGTGTTGTGGTGCAATTGCAGCGACCATTCCTAGTCGTAAATTCTCTTCTGACACGATCAACTCTACTGCTTTGAGTGCTGCGAGATTACTAGCTGTAAACACTGATAATTCTCCATTAATTTTTAACAGTCTATCATAGGTAGGGCTAGAGATTCCGTCTTTTAGAAACGCTGGCACAGGTATTACAATCTGAGCATGTGCTTGACATACAATACCTGCTAGTACTAAGAATAATTTCAATCGTGTTTGCATCATTTCATTATTTTAATTTTTCATCTATCTTCTTAAGTCGGTTACTTCGTTCTAAATTGGCGGCTACCTCATCCATTTGCCCATGTATTTTTTTGAGGGTAATCTGTATACTATGGTATAAATTGATTCGATCTCCTAATATAACCGATACACTTCCTGCTTGCTTGCGAAGCTCTACCAATAATCGCGTGATAGATTGCTCGATTACTGCTAGTGTAGCTTCATTATCTTTTTTTCTAGAATAGCGGATAAAACTTAGTTCTTTATTCGCTTCTGAGAGGATTTCTTGTCGCTCTTTGGCTTGTCGAATACTCCCCAAAACCCTGTTGATCATCAAAGCACCTCCGTGGTGTATTCCTCGCTCTGTGTACGCTTCCATAAAATCATCTACAGGTTTTCTAATCCCTCGCTCTACCAATAATGCTCCTACATACGCTGCGGTGGTAAATGCAGAGCCTACACCTGAGTTTTTATCTATTAAAGGCACTCCTACGTTTGAAAACTTTTGGGTATCAATCCCTTTCTTTTTACTTTGCCTTTCTAGTTTATCATTAACTAATTGCTCCTGACCTTTATCGAGAATGGTCTCATTGATATTCCCTCCTTCTTTTGCGTCTTTGATCAGTTCATCGATTTTTTTTTGATGCTCCTTTTTGTTGTCTTTTAAGTCATCTTTACGTCGCTCCCTTTCTTGATCCAGTTGCCTTTCTGTAAGACCTCCTAAATCTTGAGCCATTAATACACTACTACTCAGCAACCAACAACAGATTCCTAACTGTCTTATTTTTTTAAATACACTAGTCTTTTTCATAGCTATAGAAATATTTTTATGGCTTGTAATAGTTTTAATAATTCTGTTTTATTCTCTACCGCAAATGCTACTGCGGGTAATGAGGCCAATTGTCTGGCTATCTTATCATTCTTAGAATATTGTCTGATCAGCCGATTGCGCAGTCTATAAATCTCTAGACGGTCTCCATTTTTAATCACTCTATGATCAATACGAGTTAGAAATAACAACACTGCCTTGTCTAGTGTCATTTGCCTGATATACTCTCTTTTATTATTGGTCATATAAGGCAATTCGTTTGCTGCTACTGCTTCTGCAGCAATGGCGGTAACTCCTGTATTAAGTTTTTTTATCTCATTGGTAAATAATCCATCGTTACTGTAACGCCTGTAATTCCTATCTAACTGCTGCTTATAATGGCGGATCGTATTTCTCATAAAAGAATTGGCCGCTAAATTTCCTGCTATTCGCGTAGCAACAGCTGCATTGATTGCTCCCATTTTTCTTCTCGTATCCCGATCTTTATTTCTAACATCGATCGTAACGAATTGCGCATGACTCATGCTTATGGATAACAATGTGACCATTGTAGCTATGATAATTTGTGGTTTCATTTGGGGACTTTTTTTAGAATTACTGATCTATTACACGAACACTCATTTAGTTGGTCAGCTTAGAGAGTAAACTTCTTTTAGCAGCATCTCTTTTTATCGTAGCTAGCTCTTTCTCTACGGTATTGGCAATACTGATATATTTCTCTATTACATGTTCTTGCACACCTATATCCATGTTATAAAATGTGGGTACTGTAGCTAATCGATAGGCTATAGTATAGGCTTCGTGTAAGAGGTTTACCTGATCATTACACCTTCTTTTTTTGTGCGGAAAAAAATAAGAGCCACAGTGTTTTCTGTACGCTAACACGTCTATCGGAATGATACCTATGGCATCTAGTCGCGATCTTCCAGCTTTGATCAGTGCACTGACCGCAGCCACCTTTGCATGATCTGCTGCTATTTTTTTAGACTCAGATAGTACTTCCTCTGCCGCTAATCGCTCTCCTTCTGTGATCACACCTGTTACGTAATCATTATAATCAAACTGTGCTTGTGTGGTGATCGTAGCCAGCAGTATGCAAATGTTGATCCATTGCTTCATCTTACAACTGCTTTGGGGTTAATAATTTCTTTCTTGGAATGTCTACAGAACAGGATCTTCCGCCATTGATCTCAGAGACATCGATAAACAACTTTTCCTTATCATTAGGGGTAAACTTATCGAAGATAAGAGTGATGGTCTCTTGCCTTCCACCTTCTACTCTAGTTATATCATTACATACATACCTCGGCTCGATGATTCGCTCTTGGTATACGTAGTCTGCACTAAACTTTTTATTCAATTTGAGGCGTAATAAGATTCTGGCAAAATCTAAGTGTATGGTGGCTTGGTTTTCGATCGTGAGACGGATTGCCAGATAATTATTATGATAAAACAACCCTGTCACTTTAAGACGTATATCGTCTTTCTTACTGGTGATTTTAGGCATACTAGGCATCGAAGAGATACTCCCACAAAAGGTGTTCAACAATTTTAATGCTTCCTGCTTCTTCTGCGCTTTGGTTTTTAGGGGGCTTGGACTTGCTTCATCCTTATACATTCTGTGTGTCAGTAAAGAAGGATTGCGATTATAATGAAGTAATATCGAGTAGTAATCGCCATTTTCTGTAACTACTGTAAGGTTAGATTCTTTGCTAATGGATTCTGATAATGCTTCTCCTGTGTGCTTGATTTTGGCCATAGATCCTATAGTATCTGCTATAAAATATCGAGACCCTATATCGAGGTATGTAATTTTTTCGCCAAAGATCAGATGCGTTACTTTAATATCAGATACATCCATCCGTTGTGTCTTGAACTCTTGGTTGTGTTTTACTTGCTGCCCCCAGTTGATAGCGGGCCATAATGCAAGTACTACAATCAACGCGCTTATATATTTCATTTCCATCTTTTTTCCTTTTTGTTTACACTTCAAAACTACAGCGAAACCAAAGAAAATTAGGAGGCTATGCAACAAGTGGTATGAATTAAGAAATAAGTGTTCTATGTACTGATATAATTGCTTTTGGGGAAGTAGCAAAAACACAAGTCCCTAAAATCCCCTAATGATAGAAACCACACAAAAACACACTAAAACCCTGTATATATACACATTACACGTTTTTACAACAACACTACTAATCGCTTATCATCTACTATAACAGCAGCGAAATACAACTACTCGCCCTCTTAAAAATTAGTAGATCTCGCACTTTATACTACGTGATATAGATCTTATATTTCAGCTGTTTTTATGTAATAGAACTTCGCTATGAGGAGTATCAGCCTGCTATTTTCTAAATGGTAACATAGGCTGAGGGTACATATAAGAATAGAACGGGTATGAGGTTTTACAGCAGTCATAGATTTTCAAGTGTATACAACGGTTTTAAAAACTAATCTTACTTATTGTACGATAAAGTATTTTGATTTGCGTTAGGGATAGCAATGGAAATCCCACAGCCCGACGCAGGAGGTGCGAGGAATTGGAATGGATAGCCCGACCCTTGGGGAACGCCCTACATAGAAATAAAAAAATCCAATAAGATACCGTATATGTACCTTATTGGATTCGTATAAGATGCGCTGCGCAAAGAGCTACCTTCTAAATTAGACTATCGAGTGAACTAGAATACAATAATTTAATCACCTAGTACACATTGCATTGCTTTTCACCCTTACTAGTCCTGGGGGGATCGTAAGAAATCTTCAGAATTAGGGCTTTCTAAGTTATTCCTTACAGCATAGAAGCAACCTCCTTTATAATTTCATCAGCTTGATCATCTTTTTTTCGTCATCGCAATGAATGTTTACAAAATAGATACCTGGAGCTACTCCTGTAGCATCCCACACATAGGTGTTTTGTGTATTAATTTGAGTATCCGAAACTATCAAATCTCCTGTCATAGAATAGATTTCTAATAATAATACAGGACGCTGTTGTTGCATCCCACATGTAGTCGTGAGATCTATATGAAATTGGTCTGCAGAGGGATTAGGCCATACTAAATTGGTATTCGTTGCTACTAGTGACACATCATCTTTTCTAACTACTGGATTCGTATTTGTAGACTGTAGCGTACCGTACAACTCAAATGCCAAATCTCCTGTACGTTGTTCATCTCCTAGAAACGTACCTGTAGAAACCCATCCATCTGTTATGCCTAAATTGAAATACCCTTCAAAATCCTGAAATCGTGCTCCAAAACCAGTAGGATTCCCTTGATTGATTAATTGCCAGTGCCATATTTCTTGGTTACGCGCTTCACCATTTGAGGCTATTACAGAAATCCAATAAGTACCTTCTGTTAGTGTCAGGGGTTCAGACAGAGCTAGGTCGATATCACTTTCTGCTGGATCAGATAGTAATGTGATAGGTATCTCGTATAATATTTTGCCTGGCTGTCCATTAGTATTCTCATAAATTTGAAGGAATACATTTTCAATCCCACTCGTAATAGACTGTACTCCTATGGCTTTGACCCTATTGATCGTCCATTGTTCTCCTGAAGCCACTACAATATCATCTATAGCTTCTGAAAGTGTAAATACATCTTCATCTACTAAAAATGCATCTACAGAGGGAATGCCTACAGGTGTTGTTACTTCTTCATCTTGTTTATATAATAAAGGTATCTCCTCGAAATGTACATTAAATGTGGTTTCAACACTTTCGGCCCCTAGTGTAGCTATTATTTTTATGGCTACTGTATGGGCTAATGGGAATCGATTCGGGTTATAAACAAAACTTAACGTGTCTCTATTGATGGTATTGGATATTAATTGCTTATGAGGATCTTCTATATTTTCAGAAAATATGATCTCCTCATTGATCCCTTCTACACGAAATACATCTCTTATATAGATATCTTGGTGAGCAGGTGCGCCTATGACAGGCACAGTAATATCTGCTATGTCTCGGTCTAGAAACAGTCGCAATGACTCCTCGAAGTGCACTGCAAATGAAGTACTTTTTTGCTCTTCTCCAGCAGTAGCAATTAATCCTACTTGTACCGTGTGTGCCAATGGAAAACGATCATTATTATATGATAAACGTAGGGTATCACCGATAATCTCAGTTTTTATAATTTGCTGATGAGGATCCTTTAAAGCTGTGGCGATTTCTACAGGATGACTTCCGCTAGACTGAAATACATCTCCTATATAAATATCTTGGGTAGCTGGAGCATCCTCTTTGGGAACGATGATATCTTCTAATTTTTTAACTAGCTGTAGTTTATTTTCCGGAAATTCTGTAAATACAGGTAATTTTGCGCTATAAATACCGCTTCCATGGGAGGCCACTACGATAAGACCATCTTTTCTAGTTTTAACCTCTACAGTTAATTTATTTCCTATTTTGATCCGTTCATGCCTCCAATGAGTGTTTTTTCCTCTAAGTGAACGAGTATAATATAATCCTGTACTAGTAGCCACATACACTCTTTGTACGTTTTTACCATGTATTGTGTGTGAACTCCCATGGAATGCTGTCCCTTTTACTGAAGGACCATTACCTGTTCCATCTTCGTTTTCTTCTAAATTACCACTAATATTCACCCAAGTTTCTCCCCCATCTTCTGTTAAAAAGAGACTAGGAATATTGTAGTTTGAAAAACTCACAATTACTCTATCAGAATTCGTAGGGTCTACATTAATATCAGACACATAACTTCTTTGTGGCAATCCTTTTCCAGCAGATATGTTCACTGATTTTTGTCCTAAGGGTGCATTAGCAGCATCTATTCTGTAAATTCCACCTAAATTCGTACCGTAGTATAACCTATGAGCTACTGGATATTTAGATACTCCCATAGATGTTATTTTCTGTATCGTGATATCATCTGGTTGTAGCGACAAATCTGTCTCCTCCATTCGAACCCAATTCACATCTGTTGGATCTTTTGTATCTACTGGAATTTCATCTAAGTTATCATTCCTGTATATAACTTTATTCAAAGGCATATACATTATATTATCATCATTAGGATCTAATATAAAAGGATTGATAAAACTAAACCCATCATCTTTTTTTTGGGCGATAGGCTGTACTCTAGTTTCAGATTGCTGTACTCCATTATCATCAAAATTTAATCGAAATAATGCTCCTTCTTGATAGGATACGTATTTAGTTCTTCCTCCATCTGCGATGGCATTGAAAGATCCATCTGCTCCTAATAAATTTTTCCATATGGCTTTAGAATCTCTAGTAGCTGTAGTCCAAGTACCATTATCTTGCAAGCCTGCTATGATGTCATCACCTGTACCTTCAGGATCAAAAGAGACTGTATAAGGCTGTGTAGTCAAATATCCATTGTTTAAAGACTCCCAATCTACTGGTTCGTCTTTTTTAATACTAGCAGTAATGTCTTCTGTCACAAATATTCCTCCATCATTGGCTGACAAGACTTTATTAGGGTTGGATGGGAAGAATGCTAAATTGTGCTGATCTACATGATGATCTGGGTATAAGCTGGTATCATTTTTATGTGAATATCCACCAATCCAGCTTTCAATTCCTGTAGGAGTGGTAAACCCGTCCATGGATCTGTATAAGTTAGTCCCTCCTATAATGACAATATTAGAATTTGTAGGATGCACTTTTACGAGCATGTTATATCCTCCTATTTGTGTATTTAAATTACCTACAACCCCTCCTATACGAGTAGGCAAATTAGTCGTTAGATCTATAAATGAATCATTTACTGTAGTATTTTCATTCCTAGTATATTTAAAAAATAATAGATCAAACACAATATTTACTCCAAAAAAGTATATTTCGTTCTCATTTTGTGGATTGTAAGCCATTACAGTTCTAGCAGGGGGAAACTTATAGTTATCTAATAAATTAGGTGTTATATTATCCCATTCTTCTCCATCTAATGAGGTATAGAAAACTTGATCTTTTAACCTAACTCCTCTTTCGCCTAAAGTGATGTAAATCCTTCCACTTGGCACAATCATTAACTCATGAAATTTTTTGAAAGAAGAATTAAATACCTTCGTAAAAGTTTCTCCTTCATCAGTACTTCTATATATCCCATTACCAGTGGCGATAAATACATGCCCTGTAGTTGGCTGTACTTGTATCCTGTTTACGATATCAAAAGCACCTTTCATAGTTAGATCTTGGTCATTTGTAATCTCTATATTTTCCCAAGATCTACCTCCATTTATAGATTTATAAATTCCTGTTCCTATAAAATCTACCTCATCTCTAGACGAAGCACTATTTCCTCGCAGCTCTCCTGTTCCATAGTACCAGATATGTTGTTTTCCAGGTCTAGGATCCTGTGCTATCGTTGTCACATTAGGCTGCTGTCGTTTACTGGTTGTTTTTCTCCATGAAGCCCCTCCGTTTTCTGATCTCCAGACACCACTAGACACCCCTCCTGCTAGAAGTACATTTTCATTAGTAATATCGATCGCTAATGCTCTGGTTCTTCCTCCTACATTATAGGGCCCTCTGCTTTTCCAATAACTAAACCCTCTAGAAGCTCTCTTAGTAATTGGCATACTAGACCCTTCTTCTATCGATTTACTAAACGCTACCTCTTTCGCCCTCATATTTTTGGGAACTTTACCTGTAACTGGATCACAGGATTGCTCTTGATCATACTTTAGGCGTTCTTCTACCTTATCGATAGGCCTGTATCTTCCTTGTTGTTTGTCTCTGATTTTGGTACGCTTGTACAGTGCATGTCCCGTGATGGGGTTAGACTCTTGTGCTGTGATTGAGATGCTAGCTATCAAAAAGCATAGTATTCCGACAGCATACTTTGCTACTTGTGATTTTAAATACATATTTCCGTTACTTATTTTGGATCTGTAAAAATAAGCACTTACACTTGTTTGTAAGCCTACTATTACACAAAGTAATGTATCCATTGTATAAACTGTATTGTTTTCTACATAAACCGTGCTTTTTATATCTGGATTGCTAGAGCTCGTTTTTTACATCAAAAACAACAGCTACTAAAGAATAGAATTCTCCCCATTAGCTGCCATGTTTTATAGTACTACCAAAAATAATTCGCAAGACTATAATTTCGTATTTGCCCTACAGGGTAATCGATAGTTTTGTTACCTTTAGCCACACAGAAATTTTACATATGAGTACTACAACACAAAAAATCCCCGTAACGATAATTACAGGATTTCTAGGATCTGGAAAAACAACTTTAATTCATCAAATTGCTAAGAATGCTAATGGTAGACGTTTAGCCATTATCGTTAATGAATTCGGAGAATTAGGAATGGACGGAGAAATCCTAAAAGGTAATGATTGTGGATGCGAAGAAGAAAACATTTTAGAGCTAAGCAACGGGTGTTTGTGCTGTACGGTACAAGAAGAATTTCTACCGACCATGTTACAACTCATGGAACGCAAACAAGACATTGACCATATTATTATAGAAACCTCTGGATTGGCACTGCCTAAACCACTATTAAAAGCATTTAATTGGCCTGACCTAAAACCTCAAATCACTGTAGATGCTGTAATCACTGTTGTAGACTGTGTAGGACAAGCCACAGGAGAGATCTGTGATAGAGATCGCGTACAGGCACAACGATTAAATGATGAAAACTTAGATCATGAATCTTCTATAGAAGAATTATTCGAAGATCAATTAGCATGTGCAGATTTAATAGTACTCTCCAAATCCGATTTAGTCGACACAAAAACATATGATGCTATACATACGATCATACAACAACGGGTAGGAAAAGCTATTAAATTGGTTAGTGCTGTAAAAGGGGCCATTCCCCCAGATATACTACTAGGCATTGATGCCAAAGCAGAGGAACATGTAGACCGTATCCATTCGCATCATGAACATCATCATCACACGCACGATCATGATCATGATCATACGCATGCACACGACCACGAGCATGATGATGCAATTAATTCTATAGTGATTACAGTAGAAACGCCCCATACACCACAGTCCTTAATTAGCGCTCTAAAATTGCTAGTGGTGGCACATCAGATTTATAGAATCAAGGGAATCATTTATGTACCGAATAAACCTATGCGTATGATTGTACAGGGGGTTGCCAGTCGATTCGAAAACTATTTTGACAGAAAATGGAAAGACGGGGAACTCAAAGCTACGCGCCTAGTGATTATTGGTGCACAAATAGATGAGGTGAAATTACAAACTGCATTGAATGAACAACTAATGGCTAAAGCGATCAATTAAATTATGAAAATATATACACGAAAAGGGGATACTGGTATGACTGGTGTCTTTGGAGGTAAAAGAGAATTTAAGGATTCTGCTAGAATAGAATGTAATGGTGCACTGGACGAAGCAAATTCTACGATAGGATTACTAAGAGCTAAATTAGGAGCTGATCATGAGTGGCAGCCTAATCTGCATAAGATACAAAAAGATCTTATGGATATGATGTCGCACTTAGCACGCCCTTCTGATTCTAAAAAAGAAAACCCAAATCCTAAACCGACAGATGGCCCTGATTTTTGTGAGCAATGGATGGATGCGCTAGAAGCTGCCATCAGCTCACCATCAGATTATTTTTTACTCCCAGGGGGTAATGAAATCTCGGCACTATGCCATGTATGTCGTACACAAATCAGACGCGGTGAACGTAGACTCATCACCCTCATGCACGAAGATCCAGAGAGTGTAGAAACCTACGTAGTAGCCTATATCAATCGACTGTCTGACCTATTCTTTACGATGGCCAGAGCAGAAATGGACAAAGCCGGAGTCGCTGAAGAAAAATGGCAACTCTTTTTATACAAACGCAAAAAGAAAAAAACGACATAACATTGCATACCATTTACGGAGTAGCGCTAGGACCAGGGGATCCAGAACTACTTACTCTAAAAGCATTACGGATTTTAAAAGAAGCTGACCTTATTTTCTATCCTGGATCTATCCAACAGGGAGTTCAGAAAAGTTATGTATACCCTATATTGGAGCATCATGGATTGCTACACAAAGAACTAAAAGGATTCTTTTTAGAAATGACTGCTGATAGAATACAAGCGACCGAAACATACGATACTGTAGCCCAAAACATCAGTACTGCTTATCGAGCGGGCAAAAAAATTGCTATCGTATGTGAGGGAGATCTAAGCCTGTATGCTTCTTTTTCGTATATACTAGCACGACTCAATACATTACAACTCCCCGTGACACTAATTCCGGGCATTACCTCTTTTTCTTTGGGTGCTGCACAGCATCAGATACCTCTTAGTGTACTTGATGATAAAATAGCCATCATTCCGCGTGTACAAACTATAGCAGAAATAGAACACTACTTTACGAATTTCGATACCTTAATTCTCATGAAAATACGAAGTGGATGGAATCAATTAAAAACACAATTAGTCACCAAAGACTGGCACTTTTACTATTGTGAAAAGCTAGGGACATCAGCAGCACATGTTACTACTGATATTCATACGATCGTAGAAAAAGAAATCCCTTATTTTTCGCTACTTATTATTAAAAAGGAAAACAAAACGATACAGTAGTATAAAACCTCTTTCGTAATTAACATAAAATGGTATCATTTCAATGCGTAAAACACATTGAAATATTATAATAAAACCTTAATTTGCAACTAGCTACCTCAGAAGCACTCTGACTAACTTACTTTTAGTCGCTTCGGTAAACAAGGTTGTGTAAAATAGAATTCAAATGATCAAAGTTGTAGGATTTGGCCCTGGCCATGCAGACTATATAATCCCTATGGCAGCAAAGGCCATCTCAGAAGCTACTGTGGTTATTGGGTATCACTACTATTTTCAGTTTATCCAACACCTACTCCAACCCGATGTGCTATGTATCGGCAAAGAACTTAGCCAAGAAGAAAAAAGAGCAGACATCGCTATACAACACGCCTTAGAAGGCGAAAAAGTGGTAGTCATTGGTTCTGGAGATGCCAGTATCTATGCTATGGCTGCTATCGTATACCAAAAAATAGCCGAACAAGCACTGGATATTCCTGTAGAAACAGTGCCCGGTATCTCAGCTTTTATCACAGCAGGAAGCAAACTAGGCGCGATTCTAGGACATGATTTCTGTTGTATATCACTATCTGATTTAATGACGCCATGGACGACTATAGAAAAACGGATACGAGCCGCTGCTGCAGGAGATTTTGTGACAGGATTATACAATCCTAAAAGCAACAAAAGATACTGGCAATTGCAAACATTAAAAAATATCTATCTAGAACATCGGTCACCCGATACTCCTGTCGCCATTTGTAAACAACTAGGACGCAGCGAAGAACAGATACAGATTACTACACTCTCTGCACTTAATACCGACGATGTAGATATGTTTTGTGTCGTACTCATCGGTAATAGCCAAACGTTTCGTTATAAAGAACACCTTATTACCCCTAGAGGGTATTTAGACAGAAAACCCGAAACAGGCAATGAAATACAACACGCTAGTTTTAGAGAAATTACGACCAACCTTCCTCCGCACTCATTAGCACCCGATGCATTATGGGCTGCGATTCGATGTATACATACTTCTGGAGATTTCGAGTATATTAACCATATCGAAACCTCTACAAATGCAATCCATCAATGGCATGAATACTTACGCAATGGCGGTACGATAGTAACAGATGTAACTATGGTACAAGCGGGTATCACCAAAGCATATACAACCCAATATAACAATCAGGTTGTGTGCCTACTCAATGATCCCGAAGCTCTAGCATTAGCCACCGCAGAAGGATTGACTAGATCACAAGCTGGTATCAAGTTAGCCGCCAAAAAATACCCCACCGCATTATTTGTCATTGGTAATGCCCCTACTGCACTTATAGAGATTACAGACCAAATCCATGAAGGCACCCTAGCGCCAGCTGGTGTTATTGGAGCTCCCGTAGGATTTATCAATGTCATCGAATCCAAAGAACGATTAAAAACAATACAAACAATACCATACACCTTGATCAAAGGAAAACGAGGCGGTAGCAATTTTGCAGCGGCGATTGTCAATGCTGCCTTTACCTTAGATGAAGCTTAGAACCTAAAAACAACTATGAAAGAAGAACATCCACAACGCGTATTTAGCTCACAAGAGCAAGAACTGCTCGAAGAGATTTTAACACATCGAAGAGATGTAAGAGGCAATCGCTTTTTACAAATCCCTATCCAACCCGATGCTATAGACAAAATTCTCCAAGCTGCATTAGTCGCTCCTTCTGTAGGATTTTCTCAGCCGTGGGAGTTTGTCGTGATACATGATGCTACTACCAAAAAAGCTGTAAAAGCTACGTTTTCTGAAGAAACTGCACGCGCAGCCACTCTTTTTGCAGATGAAAAACAAAAAGAATACATCCAACTCAAATTAGAGGGTATTACAGAAGCCCCACTAAATATGGCTGTATTCTACAAACCCAAAGAAGGCCCAGTACTCGGACAAACCAGCATGCCTAATATGGGAAAATACAGTGTAGTCTGCGCCATCCAAAACATGTGGCTCATGGCGCGATCACTAAATATCGGAATGGGATGGGTAAGCATCTTAGATCCTGAAAAAGTAAAGCAAGTACTCCATGCACCAGAAGAAAATCAATTAATAGGCTACCTATGCTTTGGATATACGGATATGTTTTATAACCAACCTGAATTGGAGCTACGTAAATGGGAACGTAAAAAATTACATAGCGAAGTAGTGATCCATGAAAAATACCCTACACCACAGCAACAAGAACTGTAAACCAAAAAGCACGCGATACGTATATGCACACTGCTACTTTCTATATCATCGGTATAGGTAACAAGGCACCTATTTTTACGCCCCAACAATTACAGTACATACAAAATAGTCATGTCTTTAGCGGTGGAAAACGCCATTACGAACTCGTAAAAAAGCACCTTCCTACTCCACACCAATGGATTCCTATTCAGTCACCCATGGAAGCTGTTTTTGAAGCCTACAACACACTATCGACCCCCATCGTAGTGTTTGCTTCTGGCAATCCGCTATACTATGGGTTTGCCAATACATTGCGCACTGCCTATCCCACTGCTCGTATCATTACCAGTCCGTACTTTAGTTCCATACAATTACTAGCCACAGCTACGAATACGAACACCAACCAACTACAAACAGTAAGTGTACATGGCAGAACATGGCATGCATTAGACGCAGCACTCATCCAGCAAAAAGAATGCATCGGTATCCTAACCGATCGCTCAAAAAATCCTGCAACCATTGCACAGCGTATGCTCTCCTATGGATATACCAATTACGAGATGATCGTAGGTGAAGATATAGAAGGAACAAACGAAAAATTCCATACACTAGCATTGAGCACCGCAGCTACCATGCAATTTCACTCACTGAATTGCGTATTGCTCAAAAAAAAATCCCATCGCACCATCAATTTTGGGATTCCTGATACCGACTTTCTAGGACTACCCAATAGGCCCAATATGATTACCAAAATGCCCATTCGATTGACCACCTTACATCTACTGGATATCCAAAACCAGCAAGTAGTATGGGACATCGGGTTTTGCACCGGAGCGATCAGCATAGAAGCGAAACTAAAAAACCCACACCTCACTATCATCGCTTTTGAAAAAAGAGCGATCTGTGCAGATATCATAGCCACCAATCAAAAACGCTTTGGTACCCCCGGTATTGAAACTGTAATCGGAGATTTCTTTGAGCAAGACCTCTCACAATACCCGAAACCCGATAGTATTTTTATTGGAGGACACGGTGGTCGCTTAATCGAAATGCTCCAAAAAATTGCCCCCTATCTAAAATCCACCACCACTATCGTGATCAATGCCGTACAAGACAACACTATCCAAGCCTTTAAAAAAGGGTGTACCGCTATCCAATACACCATTACCAATGAAATGCTACTCACCATAGCGCCTCACAACCCTATTACCTTACTCAGCGCAAAAAGTACACAAACTACTACAGTTTACAGCTAACTTCTGGTATCTTTGCGCTCTAAATTGAGTATCACCTCCTTCTAATTAGCGCTATGGCATCTCATACACCAAAAGTGGCAATTCTTTGCTTTACAGATTCAGGGCTATCCATCGCCCAAACCCTTCAGAAAGAATACTATCGATCCAAGCTATTCACCACACGCACTGTCGTAGAAGATAAGCAAACCCAACAGATCACTGCTGTTAGTGAACTGATGCAACAACAATTTCACAAGTACGACGCATGGATATTTATAGGAGCACTTGGTATTTGCGTACGCAGTATAGCACCCTATATCGTAGATAAGACCACCGATCCTGCTGTTATCAATGTAGATGAACAAGGAAAATTTGCCCAGTCCGTACTCAGTGGGCATATCGGAGGTGCTAATGCTATGACCCAACAGATCGGTCGCATCCTTACCGCTCAGCCTGTACTTTCTACCGCCAGTGATGTACAAGCCCTATGGGCGTTGGACACACTAGCAGCTACCTATGACTGGAAGATGAAAAACAGTCATTCGCTACCGCAAATCCTATCGCTTTTTATACATAGAAAACCAACCGCTCTTATTCTCAAAACCAAGGACAAAGGCACTGATTATTTAGAAAAAACATGTCCCGATTTCGTAACCATCTACTACAGTATTGAAGCCTGTCCGATAGACAACTATGAGCTTGTACTATACGTAGGTTACGAACGCATAGACAGTAGCATCCCCACGATCAGTTTCTACCCACCGTGTATCGCGCTCGGTAGCGGCTGTGCCAAAGATATTGCACCGCAAGTGCTCATTGCAGCACTAGAAACTGCACTCATACAAGAGCAAATCGCTATAGAAAGTATTTGTGCCATAGGGTCTGCTATTATTAAAAAAGAAGAACAGGCTTATCTAGATTTTGCTAGTAAGTATCAGATTCCATTTCATACCTATACAGTCGATGCGTTGAATCGCATTCCTGTAGCCACGCCCTCCGAAACTGTTTTCAAAAAAGTAGGAGTATACGGAGTGTCCGAAGCAGCAGCAGCACTAATCGCAGGACACAACCACTGGATCGCCACCAAAACCAAAATCGCACCACCCTCTGGCAAAAAGCTTACCTACGCCCTTAGCCTACTACAATCCTATGAGCGTAAGGCTAGCATCGCCATTGTAGGCGCAGGATCTGGAGACCCAGAACTACTCACGCTCAAAGGGCAATCACTTCTAGCCGAAGCAGACTGCATACTATATGCAGGTAGTTTAGTACCCGAGGCACTGACTCATATGGCCAAAGAAGGAGCACTCGTACGCAACTCCGCCTCTATGACACTCGAAGCACAAATGGATATCATAGCGCAATACTATACCGCAGGAAAAGCCATTGTACGTCTACACTCAGGCGATCCCTCTATCTACGGAGCCGTACAAGAGCAGATGACCCTTTTTGATCAAAAAGGATACAGCTATCATATCGTACCTGGTATTTCCTCTTTTCAGGCCGCCGCCGCCTATCTAAAATCAGAATTTACCATCCCCGAAGTAGCACAAACCATTGTGCTTACCCGAGGAGAAGGCAATACCCCTATGCCGCCTAACGAAAAGATAGAAGACATGGCCAAACTACAAGCCACCATGTGTATCTTTCTAAGTGCAGGCATTGCCAAAAAAATACAAGCACAACTGCTAGTCCATTATCCTGCCGACACGCCTGTAGCTATTTTATACCGCGTCAGTTGGCCCGATCAGCAAGTATGGACAGGCACTTTAGAAAACCTAGCCAGTATTATCAAAGAGCAAAAACTCACCCGTACCGTAATGATTGTAGTAGGCGAAGCCATTGGTGCTCGTCAAAACCGCTCATGGTTATACGATGATAAATGGCATCATATCTTTAGAAAAAAAGAAAAAAACACCACCACATGATACTCGTTTTTGGCGGTACTACCGAAGGCAAACAAGTAGCACAATGGCTCGATGAGCAAGGCGTTGCCTACTACTATTCCACCAAAACTCCTGTGCAGTATCAAGGTACAGGTATCCCTATAACAGGAGCGATGACCGCCCCCATGATACAAGACTTTTGTAGTACACATCAGGTTACGCACCTTATCAATGCAGCACACCCCTTTGCGATACAATTGCACCAAACCATTATCGCAGCAGGTGTGCCATGCCCACTCATACGCTACCAGCGCGCCGTGCTCCCCAGAACCCAGCACCCACTAGTATCCTATGTAGCTACATATACCGAAGCCCTAGCCATCTTAGCCAAACAACAATACACTTCCTTACTCGCATTATCGGGGGTACAAACCATTACACACCTACAGCCCTATTGGCAGCAATATCCTACTTGGTTTCGGATTTTAGATCGAGACAGCTCTAGAGCTATTGCCCGAGCAGCAACATTTCCGATGGAGCAACTCCTATTTGGCTATCCACAATCCACCGAAGAAGAAATCGAATTATACCAGCAGTTACAGCCCCAAGCCATTATGACCAAAGAAAGTGGACGCCACGGAAAACTAGATCAAAAAATACAAGCCGCACTATCCCTGAGCATCCCCATACTTATTCTACAACAACCCAAAATTTCTAATCAGTATCTTTGTATTGATACAGTAGACACCTTGACCACAATACTCACTCAATAAGTACCATTGGCAGAACTACAAGACATCCCAGACAAACCACTACGCAGTGGTTATACCACAGGAGCCTGTGCCACAGCATGCACCAAAGCAGCCCTATGGAGTCTAGTTACCCAACAACCGCTCGATTCGGTACAGATACAATTACCCATCGGTAGTACCGCTACATTTACTGTCACCGAACGCACACGCATCGCATCACAGGCTACCTACAGTACCATTAAAGACGCAGGCGATGACCCCGATGTCACGCACCAAGCAGAGATTCATGTCACCGTTGCACTAAATAGTACCCGCCAGATCGTATTTAAGCGTGGAGAAGGCGTCGGACTCGTCACCCTACCCGGCTTAGAAATTCCAGTAGGAGAACCTGCTATCAATCCCATGCCCAGAGCTATGATGACCACCGTATGTCATAAAATCCTATCCGATCATCAACTGCAACATCATGGAGTCACCATTACCGTCGGTGTCACCAATGGCGCACAACTCGCCAAACGCACCCTAAACAGTCGTTTAGGCATCCTACACGGCATCTCCATACTCGGCACCACAGGCATCGTTACCCCATTCTCGGCAGCCTCCTATATCGCCAGTATACGTCAGGGAATCGATGTAGCCATTGCCAATAGCCATACACAACTACTTATCAATTCTGGCGCCCGTAGCGAAAAAATGCTCAAATCCATTTTTCCTACCATCCCAGACGTAGCCTGCATTCATTATGGCAATTGGATACAAGAAACCTTCGAAAAAATACAGGAATCCCCTCAGATCACACACGTATCCATGGGCATTATGCTCGGCAAAGCCACCAAACTCGCACAAGGCAATACCAATACCCATAGTGGCAAAACCACCTGGGACAAAGAATTTATCTACCATCTAGCCCTTAAAGCAGGCTATCCCGAAGCCACTGCACAACAAGTTTTAGCACTCAACATGGCAGGGCGTCTCCGAGAAATCTTTACATTTGCACCCACAGAAAAATTCTATCAACACCTAATCGCACAATGCCACTATCACTGTCAGCGCATCGCACCACAAGTCACATTGCGTCTTTATCTGCTTAATAATGATGGCACCTATATAACACATTAGTTATGAATATAATCAATCTCACCCGTCCTCTCATCGCAGGCGTACTACATTCCTTCGAGCCCGACCACATGTCTGCCGTATCCGTACTAGCCGCAGAAAATGCCATCAAGCAGAAGAAAATCTCCTTCAAAAGTGTATTAATGGCATCCCAATGGGCGTTTGGGCATTCGGTAACCTTATTACTATTCGGAGGCATCGCGCTATTATTTCGTGCAGCACTGCATAGCCTTGTAGAAGACATCTCCTTTTGGGCAGAATTCTCGGTAGGGCCTATTATGATATGGTTAGGCATCATGGCCATTCGTAGAAATCACAAGATCAATGCGATGATGGCAGATCACAAAAAAATCGAACCCCACGAACACACTGCCAGCAATCCCATCCACCTACATGGCAAAACAGGAGAAGAAATCGCCATGAATCCCATCAATCGTTCCTTTTGGATCGGTATGCTACACGGACTCGCAGGCACAGGAGGCGCATTGACCTCAGCCCTTATCATTGGTGCCAGTACCATCTCCGATGCCATCCTAATCCTCGTCGTAGAATCCGTAGGCGTCATCATCTCTATGGCCGTATACAGCTATGTTCTCATATTTGCCATGAGTCGTTTTATAGAACGCAACGTCTCTATATTTAAGTGGCTAAACGGCATCATCGGTATCCTTTCTATCATCATCGGACTCCTCGTACTACGCAGCGTACTTACAGCTTAAAAAGGTAAGTAGTACAAAAATAATTGGGGCGTTACCACAAGGGTCGGGCTATCCGCTGTATCTTTTTTGTTTAGAAAAAAAACAAAAAAGGATGCCGCTCCTATCCCTAACGCGAATAACATTTGCAGACAAAAAAACCAGCTACAAATCAATGTAACTGGTTCTTTTCTTCTATATTTAATGTCCTAAAATAACGTTACAATTGCATATTATGGATTATATACCGCACTAGCTACATTAGACCAATCTGTTTTATTTGCCCCATTAAAATAAGAAGCTCTTACTCTAAAATAATATCTCTGTCCAGGAATCGAATTACTCGAATTTACTAAATGTGATGCTAATTCAGAATTAGCTCCCCCTCCTGCAAATGGTGATATGGTAACAAAACCAAACTTTGGATTTGTAGATTTTTGAATTTCAAAATTTTGTTCATTCGCAGAGTTATCATCCCATTTCAAACGAAATAAATCACTAAAATTAGTTGAATTCACAAATTCAACAGCTAAATTACTTGGTGAATTATACTTATATGATGTTTGAACTACACTAGACCATCCAGAAAAATCACCATTCGACAGCTTTGCTCGAACTCTGTAATAATAAGTTCTTCCATAAACAGAATTTCCAGAGTGAGTAGGATGTGTTGTACGCGTTATTCCTGCTCCAACATTCTTTACAGTAGTAAAACCAGACCCTAGAGATACAGAACGCTGTACTTCAAAACCTATTTCATCAGTTGTGTTATCCTCCCATGTAATATTTACATAATCAGTATAATTAGAAATATCTTTAAATTCTGCTTTAATATTCTTTGGTATACCAACTCCTGATTCTATTGAAAAAGATTCTGTAAATGATACAGGAATACTTCCTAAAGGACTAGTAACATCTCCATCATTATAATCAGAATCAGAAATTCTAATGGAATAATTAGAACCTAAAAGTGTTGGAGAAACTGCCCAAAGATATGCTCCTGTAGCCCCAGATAAAAAGGGTTCATCTTGTGACTCAGTAATCGAATTATTAAACGGAACTTTTAGTGCTATATCGCTTACAAAAGAATCATCTTTATACAATTTTATATCAATCATTGCAGATGACCATGTACAACAATCTCCACTATCTACACAACATAAAGTTAAATACCATCCTATCCAATATTGATTCCCTGCATTAATTGTTAAATTAGAAGTACCTAATTCTCCAATTGATGGTGAAAATGAGATCTCATCATTGTTTGTGTTTTTCGAATTTACAACATACTCTTTAGAAAGAAATTGTACTGTTGGCACATCAAGGGTTGTTGATTTTTGGTCAACAAACTCATCTTTATTACATGAAAAAATAAGTAACCCTAATAAAAGGAAAACTACTGATTTACAAATTTTCAAAATACTTGTTTTCATAAAAGTTGATTTGTTTTTTTAAATAAATTTTGGTGAAACTTGTTTTTGTCTACTATTATGTGTCATAACTCAATCAAATGTTACCCTGATTTTCTATTTATCTACACATTACAAATCAACTTTTATGAAATAAACAGTGTCAAGCTTCAAAATACAAGAGCCATTTAATTAAGTAGAGCATTATAATATTACTTTTATTTAGCTCAAACATCTAGTATTTAGATTTTTTGTTTTTATACACCATCACCAAATACCTAACGAGCAATACCAAGGAAAAAATGAGCAATGCCTCTACAGATACTTGCATATAACTAAAGACATAGTAATTCTCGTGAATATTGAACCAGACCGACCGATCGCCAAATAAAAAAGCTGATAATAACACGACAAAGAAAACAATCAGCATCTTAAAACTCATACCATATAATTTGATGCACAAAAAAAGCATTAAAAAAGAAAACTTGCACACTTACTTGCTAAAAACACGTTCATACCACACAAACCAACTACAAAACAGCATCTTTTTAACTTTTTTTTAATAAATTACAAACCACACAAAAGAATACAGAAAAACACACGTTTTTCAATAAAGGGAAGCACTAATTTTAATCGTAATGATGGGTACAAAAGTATGTGTGATTGGAGCAGGAGCATCGGGACTCGTAGTGCTCAAAGAATTATTAGCACAAAACATAACCGCCGTATGCTACGAAGCACAAGCAGGATATGGAGGTGCGTTTAGAAGTACAAAACAAGGAGGCAGAGCCTACGCTTCGCTACAACTCACTGTATCGAATTACTTTATGGCATACTCCGATTTTATGCCCGACCCTACAGAAAAAAGAACATTCTGGGATGTAGATACCTACCAAGCGTATTTACAAGATTACATAACAGCCTTTCAGCTTGCTCCCCACATCCAGTACAATCATCATGTCACACATGCAGCCATACAAAGCGACGAAACAGTAGCCATCACTAGTACTACCGATGGCACCACACAAACCCAGTATTTTGACCATGTGATTATATGCGCAGGAAGCAATTACCAACCCTTTACCCCTGCCTTTAAAGGACTCTCTAATTTCCAAGGACAGGTCATTCATGCCAGCGAATACAAAGAAGCAACGACCTTTGCCAATAAAAAAGTAGTCTGTATCGGACTCGGAGAATCAGGAGCAGACATCACACATCAGGTAAGTCAAGTAACCGACTGCACAGTACTAGTCAGAGAATACCCCAATGTAGTACCGCGATGGATCAAAGGACATACCAGCGATGCCTATACCGCCAAAGCATTTAACCTAATGGGCAAACGAGGGATTGACCATTTTATGAAACTAAAGGCATGGTTCTATCTCAATTTTGACAAAAAAATCAGTGCGGGCGATCGACTGATCCAACAATGGATTATAGCCCGAAAAAGTTTTATGGGCAAGTTCCTAACCAAAAGTGATATCTTTATTCAAGACATCATCACAGGAAAGCTCGAACTGCTCAGAGATGAGATCGATCAGATCACAGCACGTAGCATCACGACTAAAAAAGGTACTAAAATCGAAGCCGATGTGCTACTATGTAATACAGGCTATACCACTTCTTTTGACAACTTTGCCTTTGGTACAGATTTCGAAAACCCACGACAGCTTTTTAAGCATATGCTACATCCCGATTACGGCACCAAAGTATGTACCGTAGGTTGGGCACGCCCCACACAAGGAGGACTACCTGCTTGCTCCGAGATGCAAGCCCGCTATATCGCCCTATTAATTGCAGGACACAAACAATTGCCCAGCAAAGAACACATGCAAACTAGCATTGATACAGACCAACGCTTTTACAAACACTACTTCTCAGAAAGTAGCAATATCAAATCCCTAGTCAACTACCATCATTTTATGCACGACATGGGACAACTCATCGGCTGTACCCCCAAAACATTGTGGAGTAAAGACCTATCCCTATCCCTGCGATTCGCCTTTGGAGCACATCTATCCGTTTTTTACCGCCTCAACGACCCAAAGCATCAAAAAAAAGCCCTCAAAATCATCAAATCCCTTCCCATCGCATATAGCCCCAGAAGGATGCTGATGATCCTACTATTTATAGGTATCTACCAACCCCTCGACTACTGTTCGCGTTTCATTAAGAGGACTACGTAAATACGAGGCAATAATCCTATTACATAGGAGTGATTTACACTCAAATATCCAAAAATCCATAGAACTGAGGATACAATACAGCTATTTCTAACGATTGTGCATACTGCTTATATAGCGGAGCTTTGTACTATTAATTATTTAAAACAATATATTATGAACAATCGACAAACTAACATCGACAAACAAGAATTAGCCGTTCCTAAAAACGAACAAACTTGGAAAGCTCCTCAAAACATCGATACTCCAAAACCCGATCCTGAAACGGTAGGTTCTAATGAAGAAGAGGACGAAGTAGTTAAACCTGGGGGAAATATCTTCGAGTAATCATCCAAAAAACGTATGGCTTTCTATATCTTTAAAAATATAGAAAGCCTATGCATATATCGTACAATTTCTAAATGGTATTCTAGTATATGATAAAAAAAACACTTTACAGCCTCCTTCTTTGTATTATATCCAGTGGTATTGTGCGCAGTCAGCGAGCCACTACGATCGATAGTCTTATAACACTCATCTCTACACAACAAGGAATTACATTGGCCAACACCTATAATGAGCTCGCATGGGAATATCGATATACCAATGATTCATTAGCCATCAGCTACGCAATAAAAGCAGAACAGCTTGCCAAACAAGCAGGAGATAATACAGTATTAGCAACGAGCTATATCAGACAAGGGACAGCATATTTATTTCAACACCAATATACCGCTGCTAAAAAACTATTATCAAAAGCACTAATCATAGAAGAAAAAGAAAACAATCTATTTGGTATTGCTAGAGTAAAAACTCAATTGGCTGTCTTATATAAAAAGCAATATGCTTACAAGACAGCAATAGGACTATATAGAGAAGCTCTAGAAATCCAACAACAACTCAATAACTCAAAAAAAGTAGCACAATTATATAACAACATTGCCTTATTGTATAAGGTAAATAACGATCCTGTAAATGCATTGGCATATTACCAAAAAAGCATTCAACTCAGAGAGGAAATACGAGATACAGAAGGCTTAATCAAAACCTATAAAAATATAGGAGCATTCTATAATGACCAAAAAGCGTATCAAAAAGCAATTGGTGTTCTACAAAAAGGAAAAACATTGAGTATCCAATTACAAGACTCTATACAATTAGCAGGTATCTTACTAAATATAGGTAATGCCTATAATTACCTACAAAAACTCGATACAGCTGCCACTTATTTTAGCCAAAGTCTTGCTATCAAACAACAATTAGGGGTAAAAAATATAGCTCCTGTATACAACAATCTAGGCATGATTGCAGAAAAGAAAAATCAACTAGATACTGCCTTAGTTTATTATACCAAAAGTATTGCTACTGCTACAACATATAAAGATGACCTACAGCTCATCGATACCTATAGCAATACTGCCAAAGTATATAAAAAAAAGAAAGACTATACTACTGCACTGGCATACTACCTAAAAGCATTAAAACTTGCCAAAAAACATAATAAAGGGTATAAAGAATTAGGGATTCTGACAGGTGTCGGCAAGGTCTATGAATTACAAAACGGCTATGAAAAAGCTAATTTTTATAACGAAGCGCATATCGTACTCAGAAACCAATTAGAAGATACCGCTCGACAACAGCGAGCAGCAATGCAATTACTTACAGAAGAACGATACCAAAATAAAATATTACTGGCAGAAAAAGCTACCGCAACAGCACAAGTAAAACGAAAAACGACACAATTAGTAGCGCTTACTGTAGGGTGTATTTTGATAGCCATATTATTTTTTGCACTGTTTAGAGCCTACCGCCTTCAGCAACAAAACCAACTGGCACTCCAAAAAGAAAAAGTAAAACAAGCCGAAATCGAAGAATTATTAAAAGCACAAGAGCTAAAATCAATCCATGCGATGATAGAAGGCCAAGAACAAGAGCGAAAACGCATCGCACAGGACTTACACGACCGACTGGGTAGTATGCTTTCTGTAGTTAAAATTCATTATAAATCAGTTACCGAAAACTTAGCCAAAATACAAACCGAAGCTAGTGCACAATACGAACAAGCCAACAAATTATTGGATGAAGCCTGCGTAGCAGTACGCGAAATTTCGCATAATATGGTATCAGGTGTATTGACCAAATTTGGATTAATCCCAGCATTACAGGAACTAAAAAGTAATATAGAAAGTGCTACTCAGATCGAAATAGAGCTAGTAACCTACGGTTTTGACGAGCGTATAGCTAATGAATTAGAAATTACCATCTATCGCATGCTACAAGAGCTGATAGGGAATACTCTAAAACATGCCGCTGCTAGTGAGATTAGTATCCAACTGCTCAAAAAAGAAACAATGCTCAACCTAACCGTTATCGATAATGGAATAGGGTTTGACACCTCAGATACGACACAATACACAGGTATCGGTATTAAAGGCATACAATCTAGAGTAGAAAATCTAGGGGGCGAGGTATTTTTTGACTCTGGCAAAGGCAATGGTACAACCATTACGATAGACATTCCTATTAATCAACTACAAACATTATGACACATAGCAATCCTACACGCGTACTCATCGTAGATGATCATCAGATCGTTATTGATGGCATCCGTTCATTACTAAAAAATATTGAGGGCATTCATGTGATTGGCGAAGCCCTCAATGGCAAAGAAGCATGGGCAATACTTACTCAAAAACCAGTAGATATTATCATACTAGATATAGAAATGCCTATAATGAATGGAATCGAACTAACTCACATCGTAAAACAAAAATATCCTGACATCAAGATATTGATACTCACGATGTATGACACTCCAAGCTTTGTACAACAAGCCATAGAAATAGAAGCTGATGGCTATATTCTAAAGAACAGAGGGTCCGAAGAACTAGAAGCAGCATTAACGGCTTTGACCAATGGCGAGGAATATTTTGGTAACGAAATTCATAAAACACTACGATCGGCAATACGCAAAAAAAAACAAACCGATGCCTCCAAAATACAATTGACAAAACGAGAAATCGATGTACTAAAACTCATTGCCGAAGGAAAAACAACTCCTCAGATTGCAGATATATTATGCATAGCACATAGTACTGTAGAAACCCACAGACGCAATCTGATCGAAAAAACACAGGTTAAAAATGCCTCGAAAGGACTGATCAAATTCGCTATAGAAAACCAATATGTATAACTAGTACGGTCATTTATCGATTGATCTACATTGGTACTTATTACAGTAGCGACAGCACAGTATACATTACACAAAGACACCCCCTTAATTCGCGTTAGGGATAGTAGTGGAAATCCCACAGCCCGACGTGAGGAGGTGCGAGGAATTGCAACGGATAGCCCGACCTCCGACCTAAGAAGGAGGTAACGCCCTAATAATACCCCATAAGAATCTATAATTAAAACACTCTGTGCATCTCTAGCAGAGTGTTTTTCATATCCCTATAGTTTTATTTCCCCGTTAGTTATTGGCAAATATCCTCAATTCTGAGGATAAAATTTCCATAATACTATGGTTTTACAACAGATTTTATACCCTCAATTTTGTAGCTATAAATAACTAACACACCTAGAAATGAAAAGTTTGCAACTACAATACAGCACAGAGATTGCCAGAGAGTTAGGCAAAATTGCGGTGTATCTTCCTGGAGAAAAAGTAACTGTCGGAGATATTATCCGATTTCCTTTTGGAAAAAGAGGCTTCTTACAAAAGGTAGCACCGCTAGGTAGTTTTCAAAAAATTACAGATCTCAATAACCTAGGAATACAAAACATTCCTATGCAACAATCAGACACTCCCGATAGTTACCGATTTTGCAGTAAACAAGCGGTAGATTTTCAACTTACTTCTGCTACAGATATGCGCTTTGACTACGAAGCATTACCGTCGGCTAATACCGAACTAGAAATTCGATTGTCTGCCACTGGAGCCATCTATTTCTGTGCTATCAATTGCTACAAAACATCCCTAAATAATATAGCAATGCTCGAAAACGAGATCAATAGCCGTGGTAAACGCATGGTATGGGACGATACGTTTTTAGTTACCGCAGTCACTGTTGCACAAAAAGCATTGATCATACAGTCCAAAAGTAATCAGTCTGCAATTACACTGGGTGGAAATGTACAAGGGCTGCAATCCAATCAGCTCATGCATCTGGGAACGAAACATCAGATTCATATTAAAAAGCAGCAGGGAGACTTATTCATTAAGGATTGGTCGGATCAAGTGACTGTCTTCATGGAGTTGATGAAGTTTGAAAAAGAAACTTTTGATAGTACTTACAAGGAAACCCCTAAACAACTGGCATTCCCAACCACCACCTTAAACAAACACCAATATCGATTAACCCCAGTAATCGTATCGGATAGTATGCTTCATAACACATATAACTCTGTCAACGATACAAACCATTAATACTATGAAAAGAGCACTCATCGTAGGCATCAATCATTATACAAAAGCCCCTTTGAAAGGGTGTATCAAAGATGCTGAAAAAATAAATAATGTACTAGCTAACCATCAAGATGGATCTCCCAACTTTGATTGTAAATTAATGACTAGTAGTGAACAGGCAAAATATCCCATTACTACAGCAAAACTCAAAAAAAATATCTCTAACCTATTTCTCCAAGAAGCAGACATTGCAGTACTCTATTTTTCTGGACATGGAGCTACAAACTCCATCGGCAGTTACCTAGTTACCCAAAATGCAGAACGCTATAACGAAGGGGTATCGCTACAAGAAATCATCACTATGGCTAATAATTCCAAAGTAAAAGAGGCAATTATTATCCTCGATGCTTGTCATAGCGGTCATATGGGCAATCCTCTGGAGTTAGGTAACCGAAAAGTGATTTTAAGAGAAGGCGTATCGATACTAGCCTCTAGTCGAGATACTCAATATTCTGTAGAACGGAACGGATCGGGACTGTTTACGGCTATTGTCTATGAAGCCATGAGCGGAGGCGCCTCGGATCTATTAGGGAATATCACCGTAGCAGGGATGTATTATTTTGCAGATCAGCTACTCAATTCCTGGGAACAACGTCCAGTGTTTAAAACACATGTTTCCAAGATGTTTTCACTCAGGCAGTGTACACCCAAAGTTCCTGTAGCCATTCTAAGAAGACTCATCATCTATTTCGAAACTAAAGAACAAATGCTACAGCTCAATCCACTGTATGAAATCAGTATTGCACCTAAGCATGAAGTGTTTGAGAAGATCATGGCACATCTACGACTGTTCCAAACCAATGGATTACTGACTCCTGTAGGTACTACATCTATGTATGATGCCGCTAAAGAAAGTAAACACTGTAAACTCACTCCATTAGGCATGTTCTATTGGGATTTAGTCTACAAAAAGCAATTGTAAATATCTCTGCCACGCATACAACAGTGCGTAACTAACTACCCTACTATTATGAAACATACCAACTATATCTATAAGTTCAGTTGTTTTTTGATTGCTATTACGGTACCTCAACTCATATTCTATGGAGTAAAAGAAAGTACTGGTTTTACAGGAGCTCCGGCCATAACACATACGCTAAAATTACTAGGGTTTAACCTACATATGGAAATTGGTATTAAATCACTCTTAGTCATAGGTGTACTTTCTTTTATGCTCTCTGAATGGAGTATTATTCAGTATTACAGAGCTAAAATAGAAAAAGACATCGCTCATAAAAAAATAAGTAATCTACTCAATACAATGGATTTAATAGACAACTATAACATTCCGACTCTACTCAAAAGAAAATTAAAAACCTATTATTTATAACCTATGAACACTACCGAAAAAAACATTCTAGCCCAAGAAATTTCATTATTTCTTTTTGCAAAGTATCCCCAGAATGAAGTGTTACAGAAAATGAACAGTTATCAAGTAACACTCCCCACTAACAAGCCTCTCAAAAGAGCGCAACTCACCGCTATTTTAGCTACATTGGACACGACAACCTTACGGCAGATACAGAAGACCGAACAAGTGAGACCTTCTATCAGTACACTTGCTCCATCCATCCCCACAAATACCCCTGCTATTACTACTCCTCAAACGCCCAAGAGAATTTTTATCAGTCATTCTAAAAAAGATCTCGTATACGTACAGGAATTGATTCATATTTTAGAAGTTATTGGTATCCAGAGTGAATCTATTTTTTGCAGCTCCTATGAAGGCTATGGAAATCCTCTAGGGTCTAACTACCTAGACCAATTAAAAGAAGAATTACAAGGCAATACACTTGTGTTATTTTTATTATCCAAAAATTTTTTTGATAGTAGAACCTGTCTCTGCGAAATGGGAGCAGTATGGATTTTATCACAAGAACAAATTCCAATCTATATCCCTCCATTTAAAGGTGAAGATGTACAAGGCGTATTTCCAAATGTGCAAGGCATTACCCTGAATAAAAAAGAACAATTGATCTTGCTCAGGCAACGCTTAGAAAAAGACTTTACCATCCAAAAACGTACTTCTATGCTACGATGGGAACGCCAGATCGATAGATCGCTACAAACATTAAATAATCAATCTCAATGAAAAATACAATACCGCATATCATGGCATACAATACGGCTATGTGTATTTCTTTAGTAGGTATAGGAGTCGCTTATCTGCCGATAATGCTGTATACCTTACTGCCTATATTGATTGCACTAGGAGCTGTAATGATGCTACTATACAGTATGCTAACTAAACAGTACCTATGGGCTGCAATTTTTACACTCGTTAGCATTCGGTTTGGTATGTGGATGCCCTATGTAGAAAGCCATGAACCCATGTCTATATGGATGGCGCTACTAGTGATCCTACTCTTCTTACTCCACATACGGATACCTGCTCGCAAAAAAAAGCGAAAAAAATTGTGGAAACGAGCTACTCAAACATACCAAAGAGATCGAATATACTAATCCTATGTCCCCACAAAACACGCGAAATATATCATAAACACCTAAAAAAAACTAATCATGTCTCTACTACAACAATTAACCCGAAAAAATGAAACAGAACAGCTACCCAACACCCTACCCACGATCACTATCGATGATCAGACGCAAGTGGCCTATGAAGATGCAAAGCTGTGTAGCGGAAGAACCCCAAACCTAAAAGCATCTTTAGAAACATTATACGAACAGTTTTTTACCAAAACGAAACAAGATGATCGCACACAACACCAACTCAAACAACCTTATATCATAGAGAAAGAAAGCCTATCTGTAAAATCAATGAATGGGATCGAAGAAGAAAACAAAGTACTCTCGCAAAAAGAAGCTTTACAAACCGAAATCAATACCCTAAAACAAGAAGGCATACAACTCATGGACAACCCCAGTGTCTTAGAAAAACTAAAACCACAATCCAAAGCTAAATTTTGGATAGGATTGGTATTTCTGGTTCCGCTAAGTTTCTATATTTTCATATTTTACATCTCTACGGCCTACTCTGCTTTTTTTAAAGAGTTTGATCCCAATGTCAGTTTATTTCATACCATTTTCGAGGCAAAAGCACTCAACAAAGCCTTAGAGGCAGGATGGCTAGAAGCAGGGTTTGTAGCGCTTATCCCATTCGTATTCTTTTCGTTAGGATATTTAATCCATATGTTCTGGAGCCGCAAAAAATGGAGCGGTTATATCAAAGTAGCGATCCTCTTTATCGTCACATTTACATTTGATGCAATTCTAGCATACCTGATCGATGAAAAAGAATACAATTTTAATAAAAGTTTTAATTCACCAGAATTTTCTATATCACATGCCTTCCAAGATCCTACTTTTTGGCTCATTATCTTTGCAGGTTTTGTGTCCTACATCGTCTGGGGACTCGTATTCGATATGGTGATGATTGAACATGCAAAAAGAGATACCCTCACTTTTTTTAGAAAAAATCATCAAGAAAAATTACGCCTCAAATACAAGGAACTAGAAAAACTACAAGAAAAGCATGATGCTATCGAAGAAGAAAATACGCAGTATAAAGTACGCCAAAAAGAACTAGAGTGCATCATCGATGGTTTTATACTACCGATACAAAATTACAAGGTCACCGCCATTACCTATCTAAAAGGATGGCAACAATATATCGCAGCAGAGCTTCCAATCGGACAAGATGAAAAAACCACCTTACTCAATGCCTGTGCAACCACCTATCAAGATCACTTGCAAAAACTAGATTTAGTAGCTGATGAGTATCAAAACAAAGTATTTACGAAAAATCACTAATTCCTATAGTCTCCAATACGGTAGACATATAGTATCCCATGCCTATTATACTATAAACACTAAAAACATAACTAATGAAACATCTAACGACTACTTTATACATCGCTCTTACATATAGTATGCTATCACTATATACTGTACAAGCCCAAACACACTATCCTCCGTATATCTGCAAGAATCAAAAAAACAATCTTAATATCAGTATCTTATTAGACCTATCGGATCGAATCGATCGCCCTAGTCAACAAGAAAATGATCTCCATCTTCTTAAAGATATTGCCCAGCTATTCAGCAATCATGTACAACAAAAACGCATCTTACAATTAGAAGATCGTATCAGTCTATTTTTTGAACCTGATCCCTCTGTAACACAAACACAAGAAGTAATCGATAAATTAAAATTTACGATTACCCGACAAGCCACTAGCACCAATATACAGGCGATCACAAAACAGTATGCTCATTATCCTCCAAAACTATATGCATTAGCGCAGCAAAACCCCGATACTAAAAAAGGAGCTGCCCTTTGGCGTTTTCTAAAAAATAAAGCACAAAATCATTGTGTCAAAAAATGTCACCGCAATATCCTAATCATCTTTACCGATGGATATTTATATCACAAAGGAGATTTTCTAAAAGTAAAAAATAGAACAACTTACATCAATCGACAGCTACTCAATACGCCTGCACTTTTTTCTTATGACTGGAAAAAATATGTACAAGAAAAAAACATGGGAATCTTATGGGATCGAACACAACAGTTACAAGATCTAGAAATCATCGTCATCGGTATTGATCAAAATGAGCATAAAAATCCCAATGCACAAGAAATCATTACCTATTACTGGGAGCAATGGTTTGCCGAAATGGGTATTACCCATTATGTCATCAGACCTGCAGATGCCCCCGCATACTTAAGCGAAGTCATCACTGATTTTATACGATTTAACCAATAAACTACCTCTAAATACTCTTTTAGCCTATGAAAACATTTTTACACTACTGGCTTATCAATGATGAAAATCCGAAACGCTATCTCGTAGACCTTTTTATCACATTTCTCATCTGTATATCCATTCTATCGGTATGCTTAGAAAGTATACTAGGTACACTACCGCATATGATGCAATTGATCGATGAGGTGACCCTCTTCTTATTTATTGTAGAGTACTGTGCACGATTCTATATCTGTAGTAATTTTAGGGTTGATTATAAAGAACGAGGTATCCTACATGCATGCAAACAAAAACTCTCTTGGATGCTACAGTGGTCTTCTATCTTCGATTTTTTAGCCATTATACCTGCTTTAAATTATTTCAAAACTTTTAGAATGCTCCGGTACCTAAGACTTATTAGGCTCATACGACTTATCAAAGCCTTTAAAATCATACGCGACATGCATAAACTGATCATCATTCTCAAAGGAATGAAAGAAGAAAACAGAGTTTTCTACATCTTTTTTAGTATAACTATGTTACTGATTTTTATCACTGCATTCGGGTTATACCTTGTAGAAAATACTGCCAGTAATGATTTTAGTTCCTATTCTGATAGTTTATTATACGCACTAAAAACCATCGAACTATTAGATGATACACCTGCCACCTTTATCGGCAAAATACTTTCTAGTTTTTTACTCCTTTCTAACATTGCCATTTTTGGCTTCTTTATTTCAATCATTAGCAACAAAATTCAACTACTTATGGATACAATTACCTCTGGAAAAATTCAACGATTAAACCTCACTAACCATACTATTATTTGTGGATACACCAAGTCTGCTCGTACAGTAATCAATGAACTACTGGCTGATAAAAAAAATCATAATCAAATCGTATTGCTCACCACTCAAGCTGTAGAAGATATCGCAGGATTAATCTATGTAAATGCGGATTATACGGAGTACAAAAGCCTAGAAAAAGTAAATATTTCTAAAGCCAAAAACGCTATTGTATTTGCAGAGACCAAAGCCACAGATACGCTCAGAGATGTAGACCTTAGAACAGTAATGACTGTATTTCATATAGAAAAAACAGCCCCTCATGTACATACAATTGCCGAAATTAACGATTCCCAAAATGCAGAAATCATACAAGACAAGATCAATGGAGATGAAATTATATACAAAGAACTCATCGATGCAAAAATCATTCATACCTGTATAAAAAATCCGAATATATCCAACCTATTCTACGAACTTTTTGGCACCACTCATCCTCGTATTCAGACCACCTCTCTTACCGAGATTGCGATAGACAATCCCTGTACGATTAAACAAATCAAACAGCGATTTATAGAATTAGACAAAACCTTTTTAGGCTTTATTGATGCTTATAATAAACCACATCTTTCGCCCAATAACGCTACCGCTGTCAGCTCAGATTGTCAGTTAGTGTATATCTAGCATTTGTAGTATTCTCATCAGGGCGTTACCCTTTGGGTCGGGCTATACGTTGCAATTCCTCGCACTCCTACCGTCGCGCTGTGGGATTTCCACTCCTATCCCTAACGCAGCATTAACGTTACAAACAAGCTGCTTTAAAAAACAAAAAATCCCCAATTCTGAGGATGTAATATCCCAATATATAAGGATTGTACTCCCTACTATCTTACCCGAAATTTGTAATCGAAATTATTAATTAACACCTAAATATCATAACTATGAGCACACCAAAGTTCAAAATCAAAGAAACCCAAAACGATCAATTCATGTTCAACTTACATGCTACAAATGGACAAATCATTCTGTCTAGCGAACAATATACCACTAAACAAGGGTGTAAAAATGGGATTGCTTCTGTACAAAAAAATGCGCCTAATGATGCCCGATTCGAACGTAAACAAGCTACCAATGGACAATTCTTTTTTATCCTAAAAGCTAGCAATGGAGAACCTATAGGCAAAAGTGAATTATACACTTCTAAAGCTGCCAGAGAAAATGGTATCGCTTCTGTACAAAAAAATGCACCTATTGCTATCATAGAAGACACCTCTGTAACTGTATAATTTAATTGCGAATACATCTTGCGGTTGTCTTAATTTACAAGACAACCGCTATCTAAAATTTCCCAAAAAAAAATGAGTTTCAGATTTTACAAACGTATCAAAATTAGCAAAGGATTAGGTATTAATATCAGTCGTTCGGGTATTACCCCAAGTTATCGTTCTAAAATAGGATCGATTAGCTCCAAGGGATATAGCCTACGAACAGGAATCCCTGGAATATCATACAAAAAATCATTCCAAAAAAGCAAAGGATGCTTACTCCTACTCATACTACTCCTTAACATTCCGATAACTGTACTTTCTGTACTCATGATCATTACCTTATAAACCCTATTACATAAAAACATATGAAAAAATCATACCTATACATACTAACTCTGCTATGCTGTACCTATACCGCCTGTACAACTCCTGATAGTGCTAGTGCTATCTGTGATGATTGTGATACACCTACTAATAGTGCGACAGGTTGTGTCGATACCAATTGTGCTGATTATAGTTCACAGGAAGCAGCACAAAGAGCTTTTGATGCAAATCCCGTATGCAGAAATGACCTAGATCGCGATAATGACGGAATCGCATGCGAATCTTTTAGCTACAAACAAGCCCCTGTAAGCTATAATTGTGCTACTACTGCCAATTGTGGATGTGCTGGAAAAAGAAAAGTCGTTTGCCAACAAAATCCTTGTTGCAAATGGGTAAAAGGCAAAGGCTGTAGATGTAATTAACCTTCTCTAAATACTACACCAATGATTAAAAAACAAATTTGCATTGCACTACTGGCACTTACGGTATACCCAGTAGTACAGGCTACTCAAGAAACCAAGGCCTATATCTGTAAAGGGCCAAAAAGTACTAAATATCATTATTCCAAAAATTGTAGGGGTCTCAACCGATGTTCTACACATATTTATAAAACAACAGAGTCTGAAGCCAAACGCGCAGGGAGAACCTTATGCGGATGGGAAGATTAATGATTTCCAGAATAAACACAACAAGCAATGACTACATTAAAAGGTGCAATTCGTTCCTACGGTGCCACGGTTCGTCGAATAGAAAGAGAACAACAAAGACAAGCTCGCGAAGCTGCTAAACAATTTAAAGAACAGCAAAAATTACAAGAAATAGAAGATGCGCAACAAGCTGTGTTTAATTGGAGTAATTATGTCGAAACTATCCAATCACTACATAAAAAATGTACAACACCTATCGATTGGGATCAAATTAGAAATAGCACAGAGCCTATACCTCCAGTACTAAAATCCACTCATGAAACAAGAGCTAAAAATAGACTACTTAGTTTCAAACCTTCTTTCATAGATAGAATTTTCGGTTTAAAACAAAAGAAGATCAACCAATTAAAACATTTTTTAGAAAAAGCAATACAAAAGGATACCAAACACAACAAAATTAAATATGATAAATACCTACAAGAACTTAACAATTGGAAAGAATTACAAGCAATAAGTATAGGAATAGAGAAAAAACAAATCGCATCCTATAAAAATGCCTTATCCTATTTTGAACCTTTTTCTGATATAGGAGAATTAGGCACACAGATAAATTGCATCTTCGAAACCGATCGGATAGACATAAACCTACATATAAACAGTTTAGATATAATTCCTACTTATGAATTAAAACAGACAAGTACAGGAAAGTTATCAAAGAAAAATATGGCTAAATCTAAATTCAATGAATTATACCAAGATCATATTTGTAGCTGCATACTTAGAATCGCTAGAGAAATTTTCTCATATCTTCCTGTAGAACATGTGAGAATTAATGCCATGACTGAATTAGTAAATGGTCGGACCGGACATTTGGAAAAACAACCTATTGTATCTGTCATTATTCCCAAAAAAACAATTGAAACACTAAATATGGACACTTTAGACCCTTCAGACAGTATGCAAAACTTTGTGCATGCCATGAAATTCTCAAAAATCAAAGGGTTTAATAGCGTAACAAAAATAAAATTAACAACATGAAATTAAAAAAACATATATTCAACAAGGGATGGTATTATATTGGATAGCCATTTTGTTTTCTTTAATCATCACGACAGATATAGTACACAAATCAATAAATACGTATTTTTACCCAGATTAGAGAAAGACACACCATGCAACCAAAATACCGCTATCCTTTTACTGCCATTTTAGGGCAAGAAGATTTACAATTATGTCTCGTACTCAATCTTATAGACCCTAGTATCGGAGGGGTACTGGCTACAGGAGACAAGGGAACTGCCAAAACCACTACCGCACGTGGATTAAGTCAGTTAATGGGGGGTGCAGTCCCTTTTGTCAATCTCCCGATAGGTGCTACGGAAGATCGCGTACTGGGCAGTATCAATCTCGAAGCTTTGATCAATCAAAAAACTACGGTCATTGATCAAGGACTCTTGGCACAGGCACATCTAGGATTTTTGTACATCGATGAGGTAAACTTGCTCAATGATTACCTCATCGATATACTACTCGATGCTGCTGCCACAGGAGGCTATCCCCTAGAGCGTGAAGGCATTTCCCAATGGATGGACAGTCGTTTTTGCCTCGTAGGCACCATGAATCCCGAAGAAGGAAGACTGCGTCCGCAATTACTAGATCGTTTTGGATTAAGTGTAACGATCCACAGCCCTACAGACCCCAAAACACGTAGTAAAATAGCGATGCAGCGACTCGATTTTGATAGCGATCCCGCTGCTTTTTACCAGCGTTTTCTAGCAAAAGAAGAAGCTACTAAAGCACAAATACATACGGCCAAAGGAAAAGTACATACCATACAAATTCCTATAAATGTACAAGAATGCTGTACAGCATTGGCTATCCAACATAAGGTAGAAGGAATGCGCGCTGATATTCTACTGCTCAAAACCGCACGCGCCTATGCTGCGTATTTAGATCAGTCGATAGTAACTGTAGCCATGGTACATAAAATCGCCCCCTTTGTACTACAGCATAGAAGCAAAGAGGATACACCGCCTACAACTTCTAATAATGAAGATACTACCACACCACCACCCACTACTGCTCCCGAACAAGAACACACTACCGATACATCTGCTAATTCCGCTCCTGAGTTTCAATTACCCAAACAACTCCAAGAAGGATTGCAATTTGCCGCTCCCAAAAAGAGCCAACAGCAAGAATTGGAGCTAGTTACTGCACCACCCCTAGCCCCCACACCCTATCCTGCTACGAAAACTACCGAAATTGCAGTAACTACTGCCGTACGTACCTATCTAAAAACAGGAGTATTTCGTAAAACATATAAGCAGCGAACCCATAAAACCAGTGCGCGTATCGTATTTCTAGTCGATACCAGTGCTTCTATGGCGATCGATCAGCAAATGGGATATCTAAAAGGGATGATACAGCAAACCATTGCCTCCCAAACCTCTAAAAAAATACACTATGCCATCGTAGGATTGTATAAAGATACCGCGCAGATTCTCCAAGATTTCACCACCGATGTAGCGAAAGTCACAGCGCTAAATTATCAACTGACTACCAGAGGAAAAACCAACCTAGCCGCTGCTTTTATCAAAGTAGCAGAATTACTAGGCACGATGGCTACCACCACCGTACAACTGTTTGTATTTACAGACGGACGTATCAATACAGGAGCCCCCAATCCATTTAGACATGCAATTACTACTTATTGGCAATACTTACGAAAAATTAGTCATACCACCATCATCGATACTGAAATGGGGTTTATCAAATTAGGCAAAGCCAAACAATTAGCCCAGCAATTACAAGCAGCGTATATTCCTATACAAGTAGGATAACTCCTAAACACCTATCCAGATTTATACGGAGTCTTTAATTTTATGCATACATAACATCAGATACCATCTACTACACTATCTTTGGTGCAGGTTTATACCAGTTCTCATACACATCCCTTTCTATGTCCAAAGCATTTTTAATCGCCGCTCCGTGGAGTAATTCAGGAAAAACAACCCTTACACTTGGTGTCTCTCGTTGGTTTAGCAACCAAGGATTTAGCGTACAACCTTTTAAGTGTGGTCCCGACTACATAGATACATTACATCATACCACTGCCGCTAGAAGAACAGCCATTAATCTAGACACGGTGATGATGCCAGAAGCACATGTCACCTCCCTCTTTCAGAAATACCAGCAAACCGCAGACATTAGCATTGTAGAAGGCGTAATGGGACTGTTTGACGGAGCTGTTAAAGACCAAGGAAGCTCCGCTGCTATTGCCAAGTTATTAGACATTCCTGTTATTCTAGTGATCAATGCGAGCAGCATGGCCTATACCATAGCCGCTGTATTACATGGGTTTAAAACCTTTGACCCCGACCTAAAAATAGCAGGCGTGATATTTAATTTTGTCAAAACCGAATCGCATTACACCTTTCTCAAAGAAGCATGCGACACGGTAGGCATTCCCTCTTTAGGATATATACCACCTAATGAAGGGGTAGAAATTCCTTCGAGACATCTGGGATTACATATCGATAGTACCTTCGAAACCACTATCGAAAAAGCAGCTGCACATATCGCTAGTAATATTTCCTTACTCCATCTTTTAGAACACACCAAGTATATCGAACCTGTAGCAATAGAGCAGGAAACTACCCTAACACTGCCCAAGCCTACAAAAACTATTGCCATCGCTAGAGACGAAGCCTTTCGTTTCTTTTATGAAGAAAATTTACAATGGATCGCCCAACACGCACAGATTGTTTATTTCAGTCCCATACACGACACACAATTACCTACATGCGATTACATATACCTTGTAGGAGGCTATCCGGAACTACACCTAGAAGCATTAAGTGCTAATAGCGTGATGCGTCAGCAACTCAAAGAAGCGGCAGATAACGGAATTTCCATCTATGCAGAATGTGGGGGCATGATGTACCTAGGCAAAACGATCATTGATGCCACAGGAACTCCCTTTCCGATGGCAGCAGTATTTGACTTTAGTACCTCTATGGAGCATCCAAAACTCACTCTTGGGTATCGCAAAATAGTGTACAAAGAGCTAGAAATATGGGGGCATGAATTTCATTATTCAAACATCATAGAAGACGATGACATCCCTACACTAGGCACCGTATACTCTGCAAGAGCACAACAAGTCCCTACAAAAATCTATACGTATAATAATGTATGTGCCACTTACATTCATACCTACTGGGCTGCACATAAAAAAGAAGACATATGCATTTAGTAGCTACAATTCCTGGTGGGTGGAATCCTAATGACGATGAAATTTTCTATATCGATCAGCAACCCGGAGACGTAGTGTTTCTCAGTGCCGCAGATACAGAAATCCATACGCTCCACAAAGCCTATGAACAATTACACTCCGTAGAAGGCGACACACTCCCTAGCCTGCGGATGACCAATCTGGTATACCTAAAACAAGAGCTGACGATCGATACCTATTTAGAAGAGGTGATCGAAAAAGCCAAAGTTGTGATCTGTAGCATGCTTGGAGGATTGAGTTATTATAAGTATTTGGTAGAGTCATTAGTAGAATTACAAGCACGTATCGGTAATACCGTACTTTTTATCCCCGCGCATGAACCCGATGTAGCTCTCATGCAATTATCATCGGCTCCTATCGCTGTCGTACATCAGTGTAGGCAGTACTTACAAGAAGGAGGTATCGCCAATACGACCGCACTATTCAATTACATACGCACCACTTACTTTGATGCGCAACTACCGATAGCTCCCGTAACTACTATATCCGATATACTACTCTACACACCTAGTACAGGTGTACTCCAACAAGAAGTCCTATCAGACACACTAGATCCAGAGCGACCTACAGTAGCCATACTGGCCTATCGTACACACTACGTGGCCAACAATGTAGCTCCTATGCATGCGCTCTTCGAGGAATTAAAGGCTAAGCAGCTAAATGCTTTTGTGATCTTCGTTACCAATCTTAGAGACCCGAAACTCGTACAGCAAGTAGAGGCACAACTCACAGATAGTGGAAAACGAGCGATACACTGCATCATAAACACCACTGGATTTACGATCAAACCTACCGATGGGCAAACATTTATATTCGAAACACTCGGTATACCCGTACTACAGGCTATTTGTGCCTCGGCGACAAAAGAGGTGTGGGAACAAGGACTTTTTGGGTTACCTCCTACAGATATTGCTATGAATATCGCATTACCAGAAATCGACGGGCGAATCATAGGGCGTGCCATTTCGTTTAAAAAAGAAATGACCAAAGATACCCTTACAGATAGTAGCATCCTTACTTACGAAGCATACACCCCAGCCTGCGCATTCATGGCTACATTGGCACAGCGATGGACAGCACTACAAACGAAAAAAAACAGCAACAAAAAAATAGCCATCATACTGCCTAATTACCCAAACAAAGACAGTCGTTTGGCGAATGGGGTAGGATTAGATACTCCTGCAAGTTGTATTACATTAATACATGCATTACAAGGCGCAGGCTACAATGTCGGCACACAACTACCCAGTAGTGGTACAGCTTTAATGCATTGGCTCACGCAAATCACTACCAATGATCCTAGTACTACCGTGACCAGACCTCATGCATTGGTACTAACACATGATATATTTAATCGTTTTTTCGACACCATAGCCCCTGAGCTACAACAAAAAATCATCAAACAATGGGGAACTCCCGATACGGATCCCTACTATACTGCAAATGGATTTATCATTCCGGGATTTGTACTCAGTAATACCTTTGTGAGTATTCAACCGTCTAGAGGATACAATCAAGATCCACAAGCCATTTATCACTCCCCTGACTTGCCGCCTACCTATCAATACCTAGCATACTACTGCTGGTTACAACAGGAATTCAATGCAGATGCAGTCATTCATCTGGGTAAGCATGGTAATCTAGAATGGTTGCCCGGAAAAAGTGTAGCACTAGATCCTGAATCTTGTTTCCCAGCGACCTTATTTGGCGCATTGCCACATTTTTATCCATTTATCATCAATGATCCAGGAGAAGGCACGCAAGCCAAACGTCGTAATCAGGCTGTCATTATCGATCACCTGATTCCTCCGATGACACGAGCAGAAAACCACGGAAACTTGCTCAAACTAGAACAACTGGTCGAAGAATATTACGAAGCTGCTTCCCTAGATCCTAAAAGAGCCGCCGTATTAGAAAAGGAAATCGCTGCTTTGGTAAAAAAGACGCAATTAGATATAGACCTTGGCCTCATCTCAGACGATGTCGATGAGCTATTGGTCAAACTAGACGGCTATTTATGCGAACTCAAAGAAGCACAGATACGAGATGGGTTACACATTTTAGGCACTGTGCCCGAACAAGAACAATTAATCGATTTAATCATTGCCTTACACCGCGTTCCAGCTAGCGGACAAGCAGGGATCACACAAGTGCTGGCACAAGACATCGGTATCCAAGAAAACATACTAGATACGCCCTACACCACTGTGATGGAAAGAGACATCGCAGGTGTATTCTGCAAAACAGCAGGGCAAGTCGTCGCGCAATTAGAACACATTGCTAAAAATGCTTTGATGCATTTTCTAAGCGATGGACACTTACCTACACACTATCCCTTACTGGCAGAGATGCTCATTTATATCCAGACCTATACATTACCACGTATACAACAAACTACGGATGAGCTAGCCCTACTACTACAAGGGTTAGAAGGTGCATATGTACCTTCGGGACCTTCTGGTGCGCCTACACGCGGACGCTTAGATGTACTGCCTACAGGACGTAATTTCTATAGTGTAGATGTACGCACCATTCCCACCGAAACCGCGTATCGATTAGGACAGAAAAGCGCACAACTCATCATAGATCGTTACCTACAAGAAAATGGAGACTACCCAGAAACCATTGGTATCTCTGTGTGGGGAACGGCTACTATGCGTACTGGAGGCGATGATATCGCACAAGCATTTGCACTGATGGGCATACGACCAGTATGGAAAAATGCCAACCGACGGGTTACTGATTTTGAAATCATACCGCTAATGACGCTCGGCAGACCTAGAATCGATGTTACCCTGCGGATCTCTGGATTCTTTAGAGATGCATTTCCTGATGTGATCAACCTATTCAATGCTGTAGTACAACGCATCGCTCAATTAGATGAACCAATAACAGAAAATCCTATTCGCAAAAGACACCTCGAAGAACAGCAACACTGGATGGATCAAGGCCTGCCACAATCCACTGCTAGCGAACGCTCTTTATACCGCGTTTTTGGCTCTAAACCTGGAGCCTATGGAGCAGGATTACAAGCCGTTATCGACGAAAAGAACTGGAAATCTACAGAAGACCTTGCCAATGTATATATCAACTGGAGTGGATATGCCTATGGCAGTTCTAAAAAAGGGGTCTCTGCGCACGAATCCTTTCAGTACCGCTTACAAGCCATGCAAATCGTACTCCAAAACCAAGACAATCGAGAGCATGACATTTTAGATAGTGATGATTACTATCAGTTTCATGGAGGCTTGGCCAATGCAGTACAAACTATAAAGGGCAGCGCTCCCTCTATGTATTTTGGAGACCACTCCCGTCCCGAAACACCCAAGGTTAAAACACTGAAAGAAGAATTGCTAAAAGTATATCGATCGCGTGTGATCAATCCTAAATGGATACAAGGAGTACAGCGACATGGCTACAAAGGCGCTTTTGAAATGGCGGCTACCTTAGATTATCTATTTGCATACGATGCTACGACACAACTGATCGATGATTTTATGTATGAAGGCATTACCGAACACTATTTGCTCAATCAAGCCAACAAAGATTTTATCCAACAGCACAACCCATGGGCATTAAAAGATATGAGCGAACGATTGCTCGAAGCCATACAACGGGGCATGTGGGCTAATCCTTCTGAAACTATCAAAAAAGAATTGGAAAAGCTATATCTAGAAGGGGAAAAAATAACAGAATAAACATCTATTAATAAACGTGTTTCTCATTTAACGATCCATATAACACAAATCACTTTGTACCGAAAAACGCCTGCTAGTATTACTGTTTTAGTAGCAGGTGTATCAGAGCACAAATCACTTATCTAGTCATTTTGATAACAAAACTAAAATGTGTGCGTCTAGAAGGCGTACATATTTTTTATTTTCACCACAATTTACTGTAATTTTCCTACGATTAACTGTAGGATTTTATCGACGTAAAAAACTACATCACTATAGCTACGCAAGAGCAGGATTGCATCAATTACTATTTCCTGGCTATTTCGCTACAATTCGCCAAAAAAAACACAGTAACATAAAATAGCTAAAAATGACTTGTTTCTAGTTTTTTTAGCCCAAAAATGCTGTAAAACCATCGAATTTTAATGATTTTTTTGGTTTACTACATACAATACCCTTTTATAATTCCTTGATAACATATACGTATTTTATCTCATAAAAGCATTCCTATTTATAGGGGGGAAATATGTTAATAGTTAATCCCTTACAACTACTAGACATCTGTTAATTAACATCTTTATACAAGGGATTATTCCCTAATTTTGAGATGTTATTTCGCGAGTAACACACACAAATTATTTACAAATCATTCAATCATTAATCATGAAAAAACTTTTTATTTTAGCATTCATTATGCTTTCCGTATTGGTTACTTCTTGTCAAAAAGAAGAAGCTACTAATGACACATTTATCGAAAATGCAGCAGATACAGCTACTGTGCCTCAATTCGATGAAACCAACAAAGAACTTACTGCTTGGGAAAACTTCCCTGATGAATTAAAAAATGCAGAGCGTATCGAAAATGATGGAGTATATAGTAAAGCCTTTTCATACCAAGCAGGTCCCTATGGTGGTAATGGTGGAAAACCTTTTGGTTTTAACCCGCCTACTACGCATAAAATTCATGCCATCGCACTGAGAGCTGGGTCTAAAATAGACAATCTAGTTGTGTATTACAGAAGACCTAATGGTACGATATATACGCCACTAAGCACAGGAGGTAATGGAGGAACGTATTATATCTACTTTTTCCAAACTGGTGAGTATATCAAAAAAGTAGCAGGAAGAAGTGGAAGCTTATTAGATCGTTTAACGATCACTACTAATAAGAAAAGTTTCTCTCACGGAGGAAATGGAGGAAAACCATTCGTAGTACCCATTCCTCCTACAGGATTCCAAATACTTGGTTTCTTTGGTAGATCTGGACGCCTTATCGATAATATCGGAGTGTTTGTACATACCTTATAAATTGTGGTAGTATGCAATGTTGCATCATATAGGCACTGGTTATTCAGGCATTCGATCAAGTGATCTACTACATCACTTCTTTGAGAACAATGCTATCGCATTTCGTCCCTAGCCTATGAGTTAGCATTGCTAAGCAACGATGTGGTGTCAACCACTTCAGCAAATAACTACTATACACAAACCAACAATTTGATTATTTTTTTTGATTACAACTATAGAGGGTGCACTGCTTGCAGGCATCCTCTATTTTTTATTCCTTATGGTAGTTATCAATCTTTATGCAATTTGGATAGCATGGCATCAAAATCCCGTGTCCATTCGGGATGTGTATGCCAGCGCAATTGCTGTCCATCTCCGTACGTTCTAGGAACGATATGAAAATGTAAGTGGAATACCTCCTGCTGCGCCTGTGCCCCTGAATTGCTAATGACCTGAATATCTCGTATACCTAGTTTTTCTTCGTATAACTTACAGACACGTTTTACGGTCGTGATTACGTCTTGCAATACAGTTTCTGGAATATCGAACATGGATGTATAATGCTGTTTCGGAATGACGAGCGCATGATAGCGACTTGCAGGATGGATATCCAAAAAAGCGTAGGTAGTTTCAGTTTCATAGACTTTCCATGAGGGTGCTTCTCCGCTAACGATACGACAAAAAATACAATCATCCATAGCAGTACTCATTTAGATACCTAATACTTTTTTGATTTTACTCCCTAAAGAGGTACTATTTTGCCCAGGTTTCTCATCTTCTTCAAACAGGATTCCTTTTACATTCAGGTGGTGTCCTACCTGTTCTTTTCCGTAGTCCTGCTCAAAACCAACTACTTGTTTTCGGTATTTACACAATTGGCAATTCATATATGCAGTACCTGTTTTGGCTTCTTCTAATCGTTCGTCAAAGGCCTTGAGCAATAATTCGTCTGTACCAAAGGGGGCTGTGTATATAAATTCTTGTGCTGATTGTGCGTTTCTATCACTCACATGCCCATAAATACGTTCTAGCAATACGCCTGTAAAAAAGAAAAACGGAATCACTACGGTACGCTTAAATCCTAGTTTTTCTACCATCTGTAGGGATTCATCTACCATAGGATACGCAGTACCACTGTAGGCTGTAGTGGCAAATCCAAACCCCATGCCTTCCCATAACATACTGGTTAGTTTACACACATCGCTATTGGCATCTGGATCTGTAGTTCCTCTACCTACCACCACGAGACAGGTTTCTTTTCTAGAGATTTCGGGTAAGGGCGCTAAGGCTTCCTCGATACGTTTGACTGCTAGGTCTAATAAAAAGGAATTAACCCCGATATGTTTTCCCATCTGTATGGTTAGATCCTCATGATAACCCTGAATGGTATTGAGCTCATACGGGATGTCATTCTTAGCATGTGATCCTGCAAATAAAATAACGGGAAGGGCATATATTTTTCGGATTCCACTGAGGTACATTCGTTCTACAGCAGCCTCATAGGTAGGGTGATTAAATTCTAAAAAACCATAATCTACCTCGTAGTCATCTTGGTAGCGCTCTTGTAGGATGGTTACCAGTTTTTTAAACGAAGTAATGGCAGCTTTTCTACGGCTTCCATGTCCACAAAGTAAAATTCCTTCTTTCATCTGTTTCTTTTTTATTTTTTTGCGTTAGGGATTGCAGCGGCATCCTTTTGGTGGCGTCTTAGCGCTGCCAAAAGATACAGCGGAAAGCCCGACCCTTGTGGTAACGCCCTACTCATCCTTATGCTATCGGTGCTGCTCCTACTATCACTACTGCGGGCATTTGTAATAAACTTTCTGCTACTAATGCTTGTATCGTACCCAATGTACCATTGAGAATTGCTTGGTCTTCTCTAGACACTCTAGAGGCAATAGTCACGGGTATTTCGGGATCTTTACACACCTCTAATAACTTGGGGATGATGCGATGCAAACTCTTTAATCCCATATAGATAGATATGGTATTACCTGCCTTGAGCATGTGCGCGATACCATTTAGCTGCTCAAAAGAATAATCGGCAGTATGTGCCGTGCAAATGAGCATGGCATTGGATTTATTGCGTTCTGTGATCGGTATATTAAAAATCGTAGCAGCGGCCAGTGCTGCCGATATACCCGGAATGACCTCAAAAGGCACTTCGGCGGCTGTCAGATACCGAGCTTCCTCAGCGGCTCTTCCATATATATAAGGGTCTCCTGATTTAAGGCGTACCACTTTTTTGCCTTGCTCGTAGTACTGCTGTAATAAGGAATTGATTTTTTGCTGTCGTTCGATCTGATCAAAGGTATCCCCGAATTTACGGCCTACATATATTTTTTCTCCTTGTGTATTGATCGCTAAAACACGATCCGAAACCAGATTATCGTGCAGAATTATTTCGGCTGCGGCTATCAATCGATGCGCTTTGATGGTCAATAAATCTGGATCTCCAGGTCCAGCGCCTATAATTGCTACAGGGTGCATACTTATATCAATTTTAAAGGATCGGGATGTACGTAGGTATATCCTAATAACTCCTTGCTTTTGGTATTGGATATGATCTTATACGCTACAGTGGGTGTTACTGCAAAGGCAGGAGGTGTCAATCCTATTTTTTGGGCTGCTAAGGTATAAAAATCTTTGCGCAATGGATGTTCATCAGCACTGCCATTTATGATATGCCCCCACGCCTCTTGGGTAATCACAGCGTCTATGACTCCTATGCAATCCTCTCTATGAATTACATTTATAGGTGCATCACCATTCTTTACCTCCTTTTTATTGGCCAAAAATCGCCCTGGCAATCGATCATCGCCTATCAGTCCTGATAGCCTAATGATCGTAAGGCGGTCTTGGAGTGCGGTGCGTAACAACTGCTCTACAGCTGCCACGGCTTTTCCCGATTCTTTTTCGGGGGCAATCGCTAGCGACTCGGATACGACGGCATTGGTATTCTGATATACCGAAGTAGAACTGATAAAAATGACTTTCTGATGAGCAGGAATATATGGAATAAGCTCCTGGATTTGCTGCTGATAGATGGCGATGATATTAGGAATCCGCTTAGGCGGAAAGTTAATCACCAATACCTCGCTATCGGCTAGAAAGTCTGTATACATTGCTGGTGTAACTGTTTCTGACCCTAACGTTAGTAGATAGGGGGTGATACCTGCTTGCTGTAAGGTCTCTATCTTACTCGCAGTGGTCGTTGTGCCATGGACTGCTATGCCTTGGGCAATGTAGTGCTTGGCAAGGGGTAGTCCTAGCCAACCACAACCCAGTATACTGATTTTTTGTAGTGTCACGTAATTATAATTTAATCGACTCGGCATCTTGGATGCGCAATGCTGTGGGTTCCATAGACAGATAGATGCGTAACACATGCTCCCATGTAGTCGTATCTGTTTCGCGTATCCAGCAGGTCATCAGATGCTTGCCTTTTTTATTTTTTAGGCGTATTGCCTTGGTAAAGATAGTGCTTTTTCGAAGCCAAATAACCTCTGCCACACTCACTTTTCTATCGGCTATAGCTGCATCAATATCCTTTGGAATCCCTGCAATAGTCAATTGCGTATCGAGATTGGGTCCCGTAATCGTTGCCTGATACGTATCTGTATAGAGTACTTGGTGCGGTTCTGTAATCGGTAGTAAGTCTACGCCTTCGTCTAGCTGTACAGCGATGGGTCTTGGCGCTGTAAACAAGTATTGAAACAAGGGATATAAATGCTGATCCGATGCAAAAGCTCTCGCTACCAACACCTCGCCATGAGGTGCTTCTGTCTGTAGTTTAAACACGGGCAGTGCCAAGGTTCTTTCTTGATCGGTAACCATATCAGACCAACCTTCTCGGTACAATAAATAGTCCTCTACTGGTTGTTGCTGTTCTACATGCGAGGCTACAACGGCGACTGCTTTTTCGGGGGTAAGCTCTTTATACCAATAATTACCTGGCTGTACGATACATGTGGGCGCATTTTCGCAGCGTCCATTACACCTTGTTTTTATGGTATGGGTGCTATCCCATAATCCTTGATTTCGCAAATAAGCTCTGGCTTCGCGCACTGCGATTTCGCTATTGGCTTTCTGGCAGGAACCGCCGTCACAGAATTGAAACGTGGTCGTTACTTTAGATAGGTTTTTTCCCATACAATTTAGTAGTATTTAGAAGTGGTTTAAGCCACTTCATGGGGGAAAAGTATAGAAATACAAATAATACGGTATACTCCTCTTATACATCTGCAGATCGTCATACACGCATACTATTCGATATATCCAACTCTTTACCCGAGAGTTACACATACATTCGATATGGCAGGTCTCCTGACTTACGCAATCGCATCACCTTCCCATAGTCTCACTACAGTGGTATATATAGATACGATCTCTTATTGCGCATTACAGTTGCGGGAACAGCTTTGGGATTACACCAAATTCCCTTTTCATCTTAGGTAGTTACTAAGAACCATAACGTAGGAACGAATGTACTTGATTTCCTGACAATAACCTATTGCCACCTTCCCAAAGTTTACTTAATTCTATGTTGGGCGTTCCCCAAGGGTCGGGCTATCCGCTGTATCTTTTTTGGCTTTTTAAGAAGCCAAAAAAGGATGCCGCTCCTATCCCTAACGCAGTGATTCGTTATTACACAATCACACCATATTATCTTCTACAAGCATCGATTGAATATATGCCACGCGTTCTGCAACAGTTCCCCTAGGCAATACCTGTATGCTAAATCCTAATTGACGATATAAATCCAGTAACTGCGATTGGATAGCACAAGCGTCTGCATAGGTTTGTAATCGCTGTGGATCTCTGGTATAAATAGCACTCCACAAAGGAGCAACCCATACTGTAGTATGATAATAATCTGTGTATGGAAAATCGAGCAACCCACTAGGTATCTTAGCTGCACTAGCACGTAGATAGGCTATCACATCTGGCAATCCTCTATCTACAAAAGTATCCTGTACAATCACCTCATCTAATTGGGTTGTAATTTCACGACTCACTAATGCAGCAAAACCCACTACATCCTCCCATGGAGTACATGTTCCCCCAGTAGTTTGCTGCTGGTGAATCACTGCTCGCGCTACTTCTGCTTCGCAAGCATGCCCCGCTGAAGCCAACGCTGCTAGCAAAGTAGTTTTTCCTGTTCCAGGCGCACCTGTAATGATGTATCGTTTAGGCATCATAATACAAATAATATCCTAGCGCAATCAGGAATACAAAAACAGCTGTGACCCTATGATTGATCTGTATTACAGTTCGTAATTCCTCTGGGGCTAGCGCTCTATCTCGATCCCCTATAAAGGGTTTGGGTACCAACTTTCCATGATAGTAGTTCGGTCCACCAAAGGTACACTCCAAAATAGCTGCCAAGGCTGCTTCTGGATACCCTGCATTAGGACTAGCATGTTGCTTGCCATAGCGCAGTACAAAAGGAATCTTATGCAACTTACCACTCACTACCAACATCAGTAGCGCGGTAATTCGGGCAGGGATATAGTTGGCTACATCATCTAGCTTAGCGGCAAACTTACCAAAGTACAGGTAACGATCATTTTTATATCCGATCATAGAGTCTAAGGTATTGATCATCTTATACCCCATGGCGCCTGCAATCCCAAATAGTGCGTAATAAAAAAGTGGAGCAATCACCCCGTCACTTAGATTCTCGGACATGGTTTCGAATACTGCTTTTTGGATTTGCTGTGCATCCAGCATTTTGGTTTCTCTCCCTACAATCCACGAAAGGCGTTTTCTACCTGCTTCTAATCCCTGTGCCAATGCTTCGAATACGGCCTTTCCTTCATCTATCAGGCTTTTATTCGCCAATGCATAAAACACAACTACCGATGCTATGAGATCATGTAAGATAGGATACGGCAGCGTTAACTGCGTAAGCATCCCGAAAAACGCAGCGGTAGCCATCACCAATACTACTGTAAGCAGTATTCCCTTTAGAAGACGATGCGAGTTTTTATTCAACCAGCGCTCTCCTCTAGCAATACAGTTCCCAAAAAAACGTATGGGATGTGGTAATTTCCGAGGATCTCCTAGCAACAGATCTAATACGTATCCTATAAGTAAGGGAATGATTATTCGCTGGTATTCCATTCTGCTAAAGCATTAACTAACAATTGATTTTGCGCACTGTCTTGACTTGCTATACGGATATAATGCCCATCCAATCCTCTAAAATTTGATGCATCTCTAATAAGCAATTGATGTGTATGCACTAGATACTCTTTTAACTGCGTCGCCACAGGCTGTGCCAACCGTACTAAAAAATAATTCGTAGGCGAAGGTACAACAGTATACCCTTCTAATGCATCTATCGCTTTTTGGAATGCTGCACTATAGCGAAGTAAGGTCTCCATAGTAGGCACTAAAGCAGTGTAATGGTCATAAATATAGTTCCCCGCTGCTATCGCCATCGCATTCACACTCCACGGCATGGAGGCTTGTTGTAATTTTTTTTGCCATTGCTCACTACACAGTATATATCCCAATCGAAGTCCTGGAATAGAAAACAATTTGGTAAGCGAACGAACTATGATCAGGTTATCGAATTCCTGTAGCAAAACAACACTAGAACGAATCTGTGATGTAAAATCGATATACGCTTCATCGATCACAAAGGTAGTGTGTGGATGTGCTGTGACTAACTGCCGAATCTCTGCCACAGTATTGCAATACCCATCGGGATTATTAGGGTTGCAGATAAATACCACTTCTGCATCAAAATGTGTATCGAGTACCGCTGCTCTGTCGTAATATACAGGCTGTACGCCGTGGCACTGACATGCATCTTCATACTCAGAAAAAGTAGGTGTTCCGATCGCTGCCGTTTGCCCTGCAAACAGTTTTGTGATCAGATAAAAGGCTTCTGTCGCCCCATTAGTCACCACCACTTGCGTAGCCCTTAACTGATGATGCGCTGTAATACGCGCTGCTAATTCGTCTGCATTGGGCGTGGGATAATTAGCGATGGTAGGTAATTGCTCCTGAAGGTGCTGTAGCAATACTGGAGCAGTACGCTGATACCATACATTAGAACTAAAATTAGCTTTGAATACTACCTCGTACCGATAGGCGTCGTCTCCGTGTCCGTAGATCATACTGTATGTTCCATTTCTGTAATAATAGCTTCTATATCTAGATGCGCATCCAATAAAGCCGCTAATTTATCATAATTTTCTTCTTTGTACTGCTGGTAATCAAATGGAGTAGCTACTTTTTCAGTCACGTTGGCATCGCTCAATAATTCTTCGATTACCACAGAATTGTCTAAAATCCCATGGATATACGTACCCCAGCAGTTGTCCTCCAAGTATCCTTCTCCTTCGGTTCCTATCGTATTTAATGGTGTAGCAGTAGTAGCATACTGCGTCACCCCCATGTGGATTTCATATCCTTTACAGGGCTGTGTGTGATTTTTGAATCTAAATTCGCATTGCACTGTTTTCTTAGTCCTAGCCAGTACAGTGGTAATAGGTAGTATCCCTAAACCCGGAATGGATTTCACAGTGCCTTCTACTCCATGAGGGTCTTGAATCATCGTTCCTAGCATTTGATACCCTCCACAAATACCTATAATGTGTTTTTGGGCTGCATGCGCCTGTAGCACCACACTCGCTATTCCTTTTTCTCTCAAGTAGATCAGGTCTTGAATCGTATTTTTACTTCCCGGTAGAATAATAATATCTGCTGCTGCAATGCGTTCGGGGTCGTCTGAATAAAACAAATGAGTTCTCGGGTCCTTTTCTAGTACATTAAAATCGGTATAATTGGAAATATAAGGTACTAATACCACTGCTATATTGATAGCTCCTTCCACAGCTGTTTGTTGTTTCTGCAATAAGCCTACCGAGTCCTCTTCTTCTATATAAATATCTGTGGCATATGGCAGTACTCCTATTACTGGAATTCCTGTCAATTCTTCTAAGATGGTTTTTCCTGCTTCGAACAGCGCTGCATCTCCTCTAAATTTATTGATAATAACTCCTTTAACCAGTGCTTTCTCCCAAGGCTCTAATAATGCTATCGATCCGTATACACTGGCAAACACGCCTCCTTTGTCTATATCTGCTACCAGATATACTACCGCTCCAGCCGCCGCCGCCATACGCATGTTTACAATATCTCTATGTTTTAGGTTTAATTCACTAATACTGCCTGCCCCCTCTAATACGATAGGACTGTACTTAGTGGCTAATCGAAAAAATGCTTTTTTGGCTTCTTCAAACAATTGCGCCTTGTGATTGCCTAGAAAATACTCTTTGGCTGTTTGACTCCCCACAGGCTTACCATGCAATACGATCTGTGAACTATGCGTACTAGAAGGCTTGAGCAAAATTGGATTCATATCCGTATGACAAGGTATCTTACTCGCCTCTGCCTGTACCGCTTGTGCCCTACCGATTTCTAGACCATCGGGAGTCGCAAAACTATTAAGAGACATGTTCTGTGCCTTAAAAGGTGCCGGTGCATACCCTTTTTGTTTGAGTAATCTACAGATCCCAGTAACCAATATACTCTTGCCTACATCAGACCCTGTGCCTACAAACATGATAGGTCGTGTTTTTTTCATTGCCATTGCTCAGTAAATGAGTTCCAAAATTAATTCTTTTTAGGTAGAATTCCTTTTGCTGGCAGAAGAGTTGTAAAAGAAGTGATTCAAACTTTATGCAATTAGCTGTAAAAATGATCGTTTGCTCCCAAACTTTGTAGTTTTTGAGTTCCGTAGTGCTGCTATATCAATAAAAAAGCCCGAATGCACTAGCATTCGGGCAAATACTTTTCGTCTGTACCTATTCACAATTCAGACTAAAGATTATTGGCTAAATAGATCTCTCTATTTTTTAAGAAAAAAACGTGCGAGTATCTTATTTATTGTTGTAAAATTATAATAATCCTTAATTCCTATAGCCCGTTTTGTATAAAACGTTCTAATTTACATATAAACAACATCTATAATTACATAAACTACTTATAATCAAATTTCTAAATCTATTTTATTAAAAATCACTAATTTTTTGATAGCTATAGTATTGTATTAGCAACAAATATTCACCAGAGAAGAAATGCGACAAGACGAAATACAGATAAATTGCAGTCATTTTTTTAGAGAATATAAAAAGTAGAGATGAGGTCAATAACAGGCAACGCTTTTTCATTGTATCTTTAGCTAAAAAAGTCATATGTCTTCTCAGTCTCGTTTGGATCGTGCTTATGCCAATGCACATGTGATTCCGTTTGATGATCAATCTAAATTTATTTTATTCAGTGATTGCCACCGTGGAGACAATAGTTTTGCAGATGATTTTGCTAATAACCGCAATATCTATTTTCATGCTTTGCAGCACTATTATCAAGAAGGCTATACGTATTGCGAGTTAGGAGATGGAGATGAGCTATGGGAGAATTTACATTTCAGCACTTTACTCAATGCACATAAGAATGTATATCGATTGCTTCGAAAATTTCATCTAGAAAACCGATTACAGATGATCTGGGGAAATCACGATATGGTATATCGTAATCCTGCATATGTACAAAAACACCTCAGTACTTTCTTTGACCCTAAAACTGGTAAAGACATTCCACTGTTTCCCGATATCCACTATCATGAAGCGGTACTACTACAACACAAAAACACAGCGCAATCTATCTTTTTATTACATGGACATCAGGCCGATTTTATGAACTATGTGGGATGGCGACTGAATCGTTTTCTAGTACGTGTATTATGGAAACCACTACAAATTGTAGGGATTGCAGATCCTACCAGCCCTGCAAAGAATTACAGAGAAACGATCAAAGTAGAACGTAGACTTAAAAAATGGATTGCTGATCATGAACACCAAATGACGATCGTAGGTCACACCCACCGACCTCGATTTCCAGACGCGAATGCGCTACCTTTATTCAATGCGGGTAGTTGCGTACATCCTAGATCGATAACAGGTATCGAAATCGCAGAAGGTCGTATTTCACTAATCAAATGGCAAATTGATACGAATAGAGATGGTGCTTTAAAGATTATCCGTGTACCACTAGAAGGGCCACAAGCACTTAGTGATTTTAGAAAGTAGCACTATGAATCTCAAAAAATCAAGTTAAACGATACAAGATCGTTTGTAAAATAGCTAAAAAAACGCACCTTGACTTTTTTTGTTAGGCACACAAAAAGTCAAGGTGAGCTTAAAGTGTAAACACCTTATTCTATATTGATTACCTCTTCTATCTGAGGCGCGTATTTTTTGATGGTCATTTCTACACCAGATTTTAGTGTCATCTGATTTACACTACACCCTACACAGGCACCTTGTAATTGCACCTTCACACGCTTATCATCTTCGATAGCCACCAAAGAAATATCTCCACCATCACTTTTTAGAAAAGGGCGAATTTCTTCGAGAGCTTTTTCTACATTACTTCTTATTTCTTTAGATGTCATCTCTTATTTTTTTACAGCGGCACAGCCTGCCATTGTTGTTATCTCTATTGCTTCTGTAGGTGGTAAATTCTCATTTCTAGCGACGACCTCTCTCACCACATTTTTTGTCAATTCATCAAATGCTTTTTCGATCGGTGTATCGGTTTGCAAAGCAGCGGGTCTACCTACATCTCCTGCTTCTCTAACGCTTTGCACTAATGGGATTTCTCCTAAGAAAGGAACTGCTATATCTTCTGCTAGATGCTTAGCACCTTCTTTCCCAAAAATATAATACTTATTATCTGGCAACTCCTCTGGTGTAAAGTAAGCCATATTTTCTATAATTCCTAATACGGGTACGTTAATGCTTTCTTGCTGGAACATTGCCACCCCTTTCTTAGCATCTGCTAATGCTACATTCTGTGGTGTACTTACGACTACCGCTCCTGTAATAGGCAATGATTGCATGATAGACAAATGAATATCTCCTGTACCTGGAGGTAGATCTATAAGCATAAAATCTAATTCCCCCCAAGCAGCATCAAAAATCATTTGATTTAACGCTTTGGCAGCCATCGGCCCTCTCCACACAACTGCCTGATTGGGTTGTGTAAAAAATCCTATGGATAGTATTTTTACTCCGTAATTTTCTACAGGCTTCATCTTAGACTTGTCACCTACACGTACCGATAAAGGACGTTCTCTTTCTACATCAAACATAATCGGTGCAGAAGGCCCATAAATGTCTGCATCTAACAATCCCACACTAAAGCCCATTTTAGCCAAGGTTACCGCTAGATTAGAAGTTACTGTAGATTTCCCTACACCTCCCTTACCAGAGGCAACGGCGATGATATTTTTAATCCCAGGAATAGGTTTTCCTTTGATTACCGGAGGCTTATTAGGTGCTGTAGCAGCTGGTGCTTCTACTTTGATATTCACCTTTACTTTTGCTTTTTCATATACTTTTTCATGAATCACTTTCATTATATCTACCTCTGCTCTTTTGCGAATGTTCAATGCAGGTGTAGCAACTACTAAATCTACAATAACTTCGTCTCCAAAAGTGATTACATTGGTCACAGCACCACTCTCTACCATATTTTTCCCTTCACCTGCTACAGTGATGGTTTCCAACGCTTTGATAATTTCAGTTTTTTCTAACTTCATGTATATAATTTCTTTTTCCAGCCAAGTAGTCGAATATGCGATTACTTCATTGCAAAGATAGGCTGAAAAGTTAACAATCTAAAACCTTGTTTATCGAATTACGACTATGAATTTTACCTATACAAACAACTACACAACCTATTGATATAATCACTATCTATGCTATTGATTACAGTCCCAGTTCGAGCGTAGGGTCCCAAAATAGTGCGGTGAATTCTTGTACCTGATCATCCTCCACCGTTATACCTTCATTTTCGAGCAATTGTTGCATAAGGTTTGTCCCCTGAAAATGATGCTTTCCTGTAAGCACTCCTTTTCTATTGAGCACACGATGCGCAGGAACTTCTTCTAGTTGTGTATGCGAAGCATTCATAGCCCAACCTACCATTCTAGCGCTACGTGCAGCCCCAAGATAGTTAGCTATAGCGCCATAAGAAGTAACTCTCCCATAAGGAACTTGTCTGACCACTTCATATACTCGCTCAAAAAAGTTGGTGGTTTTGTCACTATATTTCATCCCAGGTGTAGATTATTCTGGCTACGGTAACACATACCAATACTAGCATTAATGCGCCCATAAAATAATTGGTATACTTAGCAACTACTACCGTTTTCTTTTCGATCTTTAGAAATGACACCACATACAGATATAAGGTAGCAAATGTTCCTGTTGCTGCTGCAATCCCAAAAATAAAAATATGAACAGCATCATATGCTATTTTTCCACTCACACTTAATGCTGCTGCTACAGCACAAAAATAGGGTATAGGCAATACATTGATCACCGACATCATAACCCCTTTAAAGAAGCTACGAGAACCCCCATGTTTGTACACCTTAATTTTGGTATTATTCTTTTTACCTTTTACAAAAAAATAGATCGCCATGAATAAGAATAGCACAGCCCCAGTACGCAATAACATGATCCGTACATAAGGATTGTAAAAAATATATTTCGCTAGCAAAACAGCTAATAATGCCTGAAAAAAAACGACCACAGAAGCGCCTATAGCTACTAATATCCCATTTTTCTTCCCGCGCTCTAAACAGGTTTTAGCCACACTCATATTCACCAAACCTGGCGGAATCACTCCTACGAATGATGCAAAAAATGTAACTATAAACAGGCGTGTAGTTTCCAAATTAATGAAGGTGATTAAACAATTTTAAACTGAATGTAAGTTATAGGTTTATTTTCTTCTAAGTATTGTTTTTCGTAAAAAGTTTGAATAGATGTCACCTCTTCTGGCGATCCTTCTTGGTGATATATATTATGATTTGCATACAATACCTCGTGCCCCTCTCCATGCAACAACCCTAATGTATACCCATGCATAAATTCACTATCCGTTTTTAGATGCATAATACCATCGGGTTTCAACACCTTTTTATAGCGCTGTAAAAAATCGTGATTGGTCATTCTATGCTTTGTACGCTTATACTTAATTTGTGGATCTGGAAAGGTGATCCATATTTCGTCTATTTCATTTTCTGCAAATAAGTGTTCAATAAGTTCTATTTGGGTACGAATAAATCCGACATTGGTCATTTCCGACTCTATTGCAGTTTTAGCACCACGCCAAAAACGCGCTCCTTTGATATCGATCCCTATAAAGTTTTTTTCTGGATATTGCTCTGCTAGCCCTACGGTATACTCCCCTTTTCCACAACCTAATTCCAATACAATAGGTTGCTCATTTTTAAAAAATTGTTGCTTCCAGTTTCCTTTATATCCAAGTGCATTAGTCAACACCTCTTCTCGCGTTGGTTCTACTACGTTTGTAAAGGTTTTATTTTCATTAAAACGCTTTAACTTATTCTTGCTTCCCACGAATCTATTTCTTTGTTTACCTTATTAACTATCCCTTATTTATAACTACCAATCAAGCACCTACAGCAAAACTTGGATCATATTACCAACATGTTAACTGCTTTCGTTATAAAATAATTTTTTGGTAAAATTAAGGAAATATCTGCTTTAAAGAATACTATTAATTTTAAAATTATTGATAGTCAACAATTTGCTCTGTAATACATTAAAAATTAATTGATTTGAATAAAAAGGTATTAATCGCCCCACTGAATTGGGGTCTAGGACATGCGACACGCTGTATTCCTATCATCAACGCACTTATCGGACAAGGTTTTGACCCCGTAATTGCATCGGATGGAGCTGCGCTTTCGTTATTACGAAAAGAATTCCCAACATTACAAACAGAAGAATTACCTTCTTACAATATAGAATATGCAAAAAAGGGAAGCAACTTTAAGTTAAAGATGCTGCTGAACAGTCCTAAAATAGCGCATGCTATTTCTGCAGAAAAAAAAGCTACTAAAAAGATTTTAGCATCTGATGATTTTTACGGTATTATCTCTGATAATCGTATGGGGGTACGTAATAAACGAGTACCATCGGTGTTTATCACGCACCAACTAACAGTACTTAGTGGTAAAACAACTTCTATTAGCACTAAGCTACACAATAAGTATATCAAAAAATTTGATGTTTGCTGGGTACCTGATATGGCAGACGATCCTAATCTAAGTGGAGAACTAGGACACCCAAAAAAACCTACGATTCCTGTAACGTATTTAGGACCATTGAGTAGATTCAACTACCAGAACCTACCTAAAAAATACGATATTATGGTATTGCTATCAGGACCTGAACCGCAACGCACCATGCTAGAAGAAAAGCTCCTCCAAGAATTCGAAAAAAGCGACAAAGAAATTGTATTTGTTCGCGGAGTGATTGAAGCGTCACACAAGACCTACGTAAAAGACAATATCACCATCCACAATTATCTTACAGGTACTGCACTAGAAAACACTATTAACAGTAGTAACATCATCATTTCTAGATCAGGATATACCACTGTAATGGATCTGGCTAAGCTAAAGAAAAAAGCTTTTTTCATTCCTACTCCTGGTCAATTCGAACAAGAATACTTAGCAGAACGTCTTACTACCAAAAAGTTAGTTCCGAGTTGTAAACAACATGAATTTACACTCAAACAACTCTATGATCTGAATACTTACAAAGGATTAAGTAGTTTTAGCACCGACATCGACTATGGGGAACTTTTTCACTTTTTCCAGAGTAAATGAGAATTCACTCCCTATTCTATAGTCACTTTCTATATAAATGCGTTCATGGTGTGCCTCGATGATATGTTTTACAATCGCTAATCCTAATCCAGAACCCCCTTCTTTTCGAGAACCACTTTTGTCTACTCGATAAAAACGCTCAAACAATCTAGGGATATGCGCTTGTGCTATCCCTTCGCCATTATCTGTAACTCGTACTATTACTTTATTTCGTATCAGGTTTTCTATACTTACCTCAGTAGTTCCATCTTCCTTTCCATACTTAATAGAGTTTACGATCAAATTAGATAGCACCTGCTGTATCCGTTCTTTATCTGCATGCACTTCTATAGGCTCATCATAATTCATATCAAAAGTGAGTGCTATATTCTTTTTAGATGCTTTCATCTCATACAAATCAAACACACTTTGCACCAGTTCGATAATATCGAAACTAGTATAATTCAGATTCAGATCCCCTACTTCTAGCTTGGTAATCATATCCAAATCCTTTACGATATATATCAATCGCTCCACTCCTTTATTAGCTCTATTCAGGTATTTCTCTAAGATGTTAGGATCTTTCATAGCTCCATCCAATAAGGTTAGAATATACCCTTGTACCGTAAACAAAGGGGTCTTTAACTCATGAGAAACATTGCCCATAAATTCTTTTCTGTAGTTCTCCCTTACTTTTAGTGTTTCGATTTCTGTTTTTCGCTTTTTTGCAAATTTTTCTACCTCCTTAATCAGTGTACGCATATCTGTAGTTACAGGACCTTCATCTACAGTATCCATATCTAACATTTCGATATCATCATAGATTTTTCGAACCCTACGATAGATAAACTTTTGCACCCGGTATTGTACGATAAAAAAGCACACTAAATAGCATATGAATGCAAACCCTAGCACAAAAAATATACTAAACAATGATTGCGCATATAAAAAAACGCTCAGTACGAGCGTTAATATCATAGTTATATACATAGAGGACAGGTATGCGAACCTATATGATTTTTTAAAATTTTCCGCCATTATATTACAAACTTATAGCCGACTCCTTTGATAGTTTTAAAACTAGTATTTCCGATCTTTTCTCTAAGCTTACGAATATGCACATCGATGGTACGCCCTCCTACGATCACCTCATTTCCCCAAACTTTATCCAAGATGTCTTCGCGCTTAAATACTTTTCCAGGTTTAGATGCCAATAATGCTAATAATTCGAACTCTTTTCTAGGCAATACGATCTCTTTCTTGTCCTTTATAATTTTATATTCATCTCTATTGATCACTAAATTACCTATTTTCACTACATTTTCGGAGGTATCATCTTCTTTTAGACGACGTAATAACGCTTTTACTTTACTCACCAATACTTTGGGTCTGATAGGCTTGGTGATATAATCATCTGCTCCTGCATCGAAACCTGCTACCTGTGAATAGTCTTCTCCTCTAGCAGTCAAAAAAGTAATAATGGTATTTTGCAGATCAGGAACTCTTCTAATTTGTTCACACGCTTCTATACCATCCATCTCAGGCATCATTACATCGAGTATAATCAAATGTGGTTTTTTCTTTTTAGCAGCTTTTACTGCCTCCATACCATTCTCTGCTGTTATCACATTATAACCTTCTGAGGTCAGATTATACCCTACAATTTCTAAAATATCTGGCTCATCATCTACCAGTAAAATTGTAATATCCTTTTTGTTCATTGTTCTGTAAATTATATCACTACTATGGTAAATATACTATGTTCAGCCGAAGTAATCACTACCTTTTAAACCTAGAAACAATAACCTAACTCAAAAATTTTAAAAGGATAACATTTCCTTAACATCGTTACTCCTATGCCTTATGATCCCTATACGTGGTCAATAAATTCATCGTGGCGGTGATTAGGTCTTTCGTCTCTGTTAACAAACTAAAATACAAAGTCGTATTTTTAGGACTGTTTTCTTCTGTTCGAGTTCTAGCAACTTGCTTGCTTATTTTGTCATTTACGATCGTAAATAACTGCTGTTTTTCTTCAATCAGCATATTTAACTTATGGAACTCTCTCTTATCAAAGATATCTTTGATATTTACGAAGAAATCTGTTAAATGATCTTCAATCTCTTTTAAATCCTTGATTTGATTAAAGCGTAATTTCTTGTGGTTATTATTTACATGCTTATGTCCTGCTTTGGCGATATATTCTAAAGACTGCGTAATATCTTCTAAATACCCTAAAATAGATATATAAAAATTACTCGCCCCTACACTCGATTCATCAAGATTCTTGATAAAATAAAAGATACTATCTCTTAACTCCTCGACTTCTGCTTCTAATTTAGCAATTCCTTTTCTACTCTTTTTTAGTGCTGCCAGATCGTATTTCGCTAAACTATCGATTGTATTTGCGTAGATCTTATTCCCTCTGTTTACGAAAGAATTAATATTATCTGCACTCTCTTCAATGACTCCTTGAATAGAGCTACTCTCTGATTTTTTGAGACTGTGCTCTTCTTTATCTGCTCTGGTCTTATTTCTGTACTTAATCGTATTGCGCACCAATAAGAACACAGCTACTAATAACAGTACCCCTGTCATTATAGGCTGATGCAGATTGATTAAAAATGCAATCAATGCTGCTGCGACGAATGCACTGAAGGCTGTAAAAAACCATCCTCCAATTACATTTAATACTCCTGCCACTCGGTATACCGCACTTTCTGTTCCCCATGCTCTATCTGCCAATGAAGTACCCATCGCTACCATAAAGGTAACATAAGTAGTAGACAGTGGTAATTTCATAGAAGTAGCTATAGAAATCAACACTCCAGCTATCATTAGATTCACAGCTGCTCGTACCATATCAAAAGCAGGCATATCTTCTTTACGTACCGCTATTGAAGCTGGTACTTCTGTAAATTGTTTCCCTACAAAACGCTTAAAACTATCAGGAGTGATTGCAGATACATACTCTGACAATACAACGGTTCCTCTTACGACCCCCCTAGACAAAAAATTAGGATGGAATTTTTCATCTCCTTCTCCTTGTCTAGACAAATCAATGGATGTTTTGACTACATTTCGCGCTTTGGTAGAAAACCAAAGTGTCAATACCATCACCAAGCCAGCAAACAATAATAAGGAAGTCGGCGTTTCTGCTTTACCACTTAATGAACTCATCAAAAATTCATTAGCAGCTGCTCCAGATTTCATCCACATTTGATATCCTTCCCAAGCTGCGATAGGAACACCTATAAAATTTACTAAATCATTCCCTGCAAAAGCCAATGCCAATGCAAATGTACCTACAATAATGATCAATCTATAAATGTTGGTTTTAAACACCATCATGAGTAGATAAGATAGTAATGACATCACTACAAAACCAGCTGCTACTATAGAAAGCACATTGGTTTCTAAGAAGCCTCGAAGTGTCATCGCTATGGTTCCTGCTGCTGCATCTATCTTAAATAAATCCTTTTTAGCTTTTATAAGTGCTTCTACAGTCTCATAATTACTCTTAAAATAGATATTTGCCCAATCTAAGAAAGACAACCCAGCATCTTTAGAAACTAAGGTCACGATTTCTTTGGCGTAATTCGTACCTTTTATTCCTTTGATAAAAATAAAGTACAATATCGCAGTGAGTGCAACTCCTCCGAATAGCGCTCCAACCCATTTTGCCTTTTTCTGAAAATTGAAAGACAGTAATAATCTAGATATATATTGTACAAAGGCTCCGACCGAAAAAGCTACCACGACAGATAATAAGATTCCTAGAATAATCTCTCCTGCCTTTTTGGTATTTATATAGTCTCCTAAATCTGCAATTGACAACTCTGCATCTGCTCCTATTTTTAATAATGCAACACATACTGCAGCTCCTAACAACTCAAAAACAATAGACACCGTAGTAGAAGTAGGCATCCCTAGTGTATTAAAGAAGTCTAATAGTAGAATATCTGTGATCATGACCGCCATAAAAATGATCATAATCTCATCGAAATAAAACTCACTAGGTACAAAAATTCCTTTTCGAGCGACTTCCATTAATCCACTAGAAAAAATAGCTCCCGCTGCAATCCCTACGCTTGCTACGATCATGATGGTTCGAAAAGAAATCGCCTTAGAACCTATAGCAGAATTCAGAAAATTCACTGCATCATTACTCACTCCCACTATCAAATCTGCAATGGCTAACAATGCCAATGCTACAATCATCCAAATGTAAATATCATCCATAGGTTTAAAATTCTTATAAGGCACAAAAATGTTATTAAAATTCTAGTCCTATGTTATTGAAATGTTATCTTTTTAATCCACCAAACCCCCTGTATCGATTCAAAAAACAAACCAAGTATAACATAAAAAACACCTGTATTGGATTTTTTCTTTTTTGCCCCCTCCTCTTCTTTACACTGCCCCTCACTATTAATTCCCTCCCCACAAACTCTCCTACCCACTCCCTAACACTTATACACAGCTTATTACAACCCAACTTCTAAAAAAACAAAGAAACTAAACCCACTTTAACATTTTTTTAAATTCGCACTCATACACAGTTGTAATCCGGCTCTAACAAACAACAAATAACTATAAACCATACAGTTACCCCCACAACAACACAACGCTTTACTTACGTAAAAACCTCAATTTCAATAAATTGAAACCTCAATGTTAATTCAATGTTACCAAAAAGTTGCTTAAGAGTAAAATTAATGTTACATTTGTAATGTAATTATTAATAACACCCCAATAAAAATATATACATATGAAGACGATTTTAATGATAGCCGCTGTTCTTTTTTCGGGAATTATGATGGCACAGGAAGCTAAACCTACCTTTGAGAAAGAAGGAAATACTATAAAAGGGACTTTTTTTCATGATAATGGAACTGTAAGTCAACAAGGATTTTATAATAAAAAAGGAAAGCTTCATGGCGAATGGAAATCATATGACACTACAGGAAAGAAAATAGCTATGGGTCAGTATGAAAATGGACAAAAAACTGGAAAGTGGTTTTTCTGGGAAGGTGAAAAACTTTCTGAAGTAAACTATACCAACAATACGATTGCATCCGTAACTACTTGGTCTAATAAAAATGATGTTGTAATGAACTTACAATAAACAGTATACTCAGAAGTGGTTTACACTCTTTTCAATTAATTTGTTATAAGGTTGAAAAAGTATAAACCACTTCAATGAACTATCAATACTATAAAGTGCTTATTATCAAATAAGCACTTTTTTTATGGAATTAGCTTATCCTACTGTACTATCTTGGCCAGTATTGTTGATTTGCGTTAGGGATTGCAGTGGAAATCCCACAGCCCCGACCATAGGAGGGGCGAGGAATTGTAGCGGAAAGCCCGACCCTTGTGGTAACGCCCTAAACTAACAGAGTAATATTACACAATTTCATAAAAAATTGCAGTTCGTATTCCTTTTTCTAGAAAATTAACACCCTCCTTTTTTAACAATATACGTATTTGTAACACTCCCATAACACCCGAAAACATTTATTTAACATTGGTTTTATCCGCACACAAACTACTTAAAAACCCCTGTTAAAAAAGAACTTAAGCACTAAATAACCTATCACTGATCAACAATCAACCCTGCAAAAAGTCTTAATTTTATTAACATTTAAGTAACATTATCATCATCCTTTTTTAATTCGTAAATAACACACAGGTAACAATTGCTGTCGTTATTTGCACCGAATTTAGAACACGTTACATGAAAAAAATTTTGATTTTCTGTGCACTTCTTGTTGTTGGAATTACAAGTGCACAAGAAACGGGTACTGTTACAGGTACATTAGTAGACAAAGAGGCAGGTGATCAACCACTTCCCTTTGCGAATGTATTAATTAAAGGAACCTCTAAAGGTACCACTACAGATTTCGATGGTATATACACTATAGAAAACATCCCTTCTGGAACGTATACTATAGAATTTAGTTTCGTCGGGTATGAATCACTTGAAAAAGAGGTTGTAATCATTGCTGACGAAACGATTACAGTGAATGCTGCTATTGGTGCTAGTGCTGCTGCGTTAGACGAAGTAATCATTAAAACCACTGTTAAGAAAGAGTCTGAAGCTGCTATCTTATTAGAGCAAAAAAATGCAGTAAACATTCAACAAAAAATTGGTGCACAAGAACTCTCCAAAAAAGGGGTTAGTGATGTAGCGACTGGTTTAACAAAAGCAACTGGGATCTCTAAACAGAGTGATAAGTTATACGTACGAGGCTTAGGAGACCGCTATAATACTGCATACCTAAATGGATTACCCATCCCTTCTTTAAATCCTAAATTAAAATTAATTGACCTTGGGATCTTCCCTACTGATATTGTAGAGAACCTAGGGATATACAAAACATATGCTCCTGATATTTATGGAGATTTTGCGGGAGCTAGTGTAAATATCGATACCAAGGATCGTCCTGGAAAAGGATTTCTTAAAATTGGTTTTAAATCAGGGATCAATACCAATGCTGTAGGTAACAAATTCTATTTATTAGATGGTGGCCGATATGACCAATGGGGATTAGATGATGGGTCTAGAAGAGTCCCTATTTTCTTAGATATTCCTGAATACAATTACCGTAGTACTGATATTGACTATTTTCCTTTTGACACTTCCTTTAACCCAAGAGAACGATTCAATGCTCCTGATGGTGGGTTTAGCATTTCGGGCGGAAAAAGTATCCAACTAGGAGAAAATACTTCACAAAAATTAGATGTATTGGTATCTGCTTCTTTTGATCAAGGGCACCAAACTGCCTTAGGTGGTAGTGAAGCTTCTTTTAACGCACAAGGAGGAACTATTTTTAATCTTCCTGACGCTAGCAGGTATCGATACAAAACCAATACGACGCTACTAGGAAGTTTAGGATATCGCTGGAATAGTGATAACAAGATTTTAGCGACATCATTATTTGTGAATGATACACAAGACGAATTGAGAGAAATGATTGGTATCGGTTCTGAAGCAGTAGATACTAGAATCTTCATTAGAAGAGGAACCTATCAGCAAAACAGCTTATTCACTCAGCAATTAACCGGAGAACACAGATTTAACGAAGGTGTATACAAAGTATCTTGGGGATTGGCTTATAACAGAGCAGAAGGACTCATCCCAGACAGAAGGCAGTTATTTTTTACAGAAACAGCGCCTGGTAGATTGATATTAGGAGATAGAACAAGTCCTGACTTCGCAAACAATCAGCGCTTCTACCAAGAACTGATTGAAAATGATTATTCCGGAAGAGTGGATTTTGACTATAACTTTGGAATCGACGAGGATGATAACTTTAAACATAAACTAACGGTTGGAATTGCTGAACGTTTCAAAGAAAGAGAATTTGAAGCCAATCAATTAAACTACAATCTAAACAACTTTGTAAACACCCCTGTAGCGTTTGACAACCCAGACGCGCTTATCAACGAGGCTAATTTTAGCAACGGAACCTATCTCGTACTAGAAAACTTAAATAATACGCGTATTTATGAGGCTGACCTACATACATTAGCTGCCTATGCAAATCTACAATACCAATTTTCAGATAAACTGATATTTAATGGAGGGCTACGCGCAGAATTATTCGAACAAAATATCTTCTACAGAGAGATTCAAGACTTAGAAACAGCTCCTTTTAGACAAAGAACTATAGAGGAAACATTTCTACTACCCAGTATCAGTCTAAAATATGAGTTAAACGAGCAATCCAATTTACGTTTTGCTGCTAGTAAAACAGTAACCGTTCCAAAATTTACAGAAATTGCACCTTTCTTAGAGGAAGATATAACAGAGGTAACTTTAGGAAACCCTATTGTCACGAATTCAGACAACTATAATGTAGATGTAAAATGGGAACATTTCCCTGAACAAGCTGGTGAGTTGATCACTGCTACACTTTTTGCAAAATATATAGAAAACCCTATAGAAAAATTGTTTGTATCCTCTGCTGCTAACGTGAATACATTTATCAACTCCGACAATGCTACTGTTTTAGGAGTAGAAGTAGAATACAAAAAGAATCTTGGTAACCTTTTTAAGGTAGAGGAAACTACTTGGAACAACCTCAACTTTGGTATCAATGCTACACTGATGCACTCCGAAGTGACGATCGATCCTAATATCGTGACTTTTAACGGATCTAGTATTGCCCCAACCAACTTAAAAAGAAGACTGCAGGGAGCTTCTCCGTTTTTGATCAATACAGATCTTAGTTATGCCAAAGAAATAGCAGCACACTCGCTCATCGCTACGGTAGACTTTAACATCTTTGGAGACCGTATTTATGCTGCTGGAGGAATTGGCGCAGGAGATATTTTTGAAGATGGATATGGTACCCTCAACTTTAATGTTAAAGATCAGATAGGAGACCATTTCGAAATCAGCTTTAAAGCCAAAAACCTACTAAATCCATCTGTGCGTAGATATCAAGATCAAGAAGATTTAGATAGAGAATTTACTACCTATAACTATGATAATGGTATCAATATCAGCTTAGGTATTACCTACAAATTATAATGACAAAAGAAACAGCGAACACAATTTTATATACAAATGAAAACTAGAAATTTAATTACAGGAATCTTATGTAGTGCATCTATCTTATTTAGTGCATGTACAATACAAGAAGATAATATTGGAGATATTATTATCAACCAAGGAGGGAATACTGCTAATGAAACAGTAGTATTGCAAGGAGAGATTACAGAAAATACAACACTGGTAGCTTCTAAAGTATATGAGTTACAAGGAGGGGTTTCTGTAAAAGAAGGTGCTGTATTAACTATCGAAGCAGGTACTAGAATTATTGCTGGCGATGTAGGAGGAGTATTCTCGTACTTAGCCATCGAACAAGGAGCTAAAATAATGGCAGAAGGTACTGCTAGCCAACCTATCGTATTTACCTCTAGCAAAGCTACTCCTAATCCAGGAGACTGGGGAGGATTATTAATCGCTGGTAGAGCTCCTATAAACAGACCCGGTTCTGTAGCGACTACAGAAGTAGCTAGCCTTACCTATGGAGGGGAAAATCCAGCAGACAATTCTGGTATCGTAAGATATGTACGTTTAGAATACACTGGTGGAAAAATCAACGCTGATGCAGAATATAACGGACTTTCTCTATACGGAGTAGGTAGTGGAACTACCTTAGAATTCATCCAAGCATTTAATGGAAATGATGATGGTATCGAGTTTTTTGGAGGTACTGCGAATCTAAAGTATGGTGTTGTTACTGGTGCTGGTGATGACTCTTTTGACTGGACTGATGGCTGGAATGGAAATGGACAGTTCTGGATTGCACAACAAACCACTAATGCTGGAGACAGAGGAATCGAAGCAGACAATCTAAAGTCTAACAATGCGGCTGCACCATTTTCTAACCCTACACTAGCTAACATCACATTAATAGGTGCAGATGATGGTGATGGAAAAAACAAAGGAATCTTATTAAGAAGAGGAACTAAGCTAACGCTACACAATGCTATTGTAAAAGGATTCCCAAGCAAAGGGGTAGAATTAAACGATGCGCAAACATTTACAAACCTAAATGCCAATGAAATCGTTATTAACAACTCTATCATCCAAAATGAGAACGCATTTGATGTTAGTAGCGGTACTGCTACAGTAGACCTATCAGATTTTAGTGCTTTCTATAACTATACAACTGGTGGAACTGAAATCCCTGATGCATTCGAAATCAATGGTATCGTAGGAACCTATAGCTACACAGCTGCTGCTGACGGGGTAGATAACTTCGATCCATCTACCTTAGGAGCATTCTTTACGGCTGCTAACTATGCTGGAGCATTACAAAAAGACGATACTTGGACTAATGGTTGGACTCGTTTATAATCGAACCCACCTCCCATAATATGCAAAAAAGCACCTTGGCATGTCTGCCAAGGTGTTTTTTTTATACCACCCATAAAAGTCGTAACCAATAACCATAGTTACAAACCTCAACCAGTACCATGACTCCTAGTTAACTTTGAGATAATATCCACTGCTAGTATTATGAAAATAATAGGACACTAAAAATGACGTCAAAAACAATTCCAAACACAACCACAAGACAAACAATACATTACACATACTTTATTAAAACTACCTTAAAAAAACACGCATACTAGACCGATTTTAAATCACATTTATTTAATCCAAGAATAACACTGACATAAAGAAAATTATCCCAAAACCTTTGTTATTTGTATTCGAATTTATAGACGATACCACATACACTTTTGCACTACTAAAAAAGTAGTACCATATAACGATACGTGTTCGTAGAAGACTGAAAAATCATTAATATCCAACAACATTAATGCCCCTTTTCGGTCTTCTCTTTTTTTAGAGCACTTCATCCTTTTTACAATTACGGATCAACACGGCTAATTTGCACAATGGCACATCTACTTACTACTCTAATTCCCTTATCACTTACAACAAATCTTTGCAAAAAAACGATAAAAAACTCCTAAAAAAACATAAAATCATAGATGTATCACTAACTTAAATTATCCGAATGTTAAGCCACTAACGATCATCTTCTTGGATTTAACTTCTACTTAAAAAACTCATAACATTAGTATTTCCATACCCTATACATCTATCTGTAATTCCATAGCATTCAAAAACCAAAAACCCCCTATATAACAATACCTTACCTAAAAAAATTCTACTACTTAAGAGACTTCTTACTAAAAAAAAACAACACCACCTTCCATTACAATCCCATAAAAAAAGCATAATAATAGGGTAATTCATTCTACTGTAAAACCGTATTTATTTGTACCAGAATTTTACGAATACGAAATGAAAAAATTATTGATTGCAGTTGCACTACTTATTCTTGGAGTAGGATATGCACAAGACACCGGAACTATAGCCGGAAGACTCTCAGACAAAGAGAGTGGAAACCAACCCCTTCCCTTTGCCAATATTGTAATAGTAGGAACTACTTTAGGAACTTCCTCCGATTTCGATGGTAACTATGAAATCCCCAATGTCCCTGTAGGAACCTATACCTTAGAGTTTAGTTTTACAGGGTATCAAAATTTACGGATCCCTGATGTGGTAGTAGCTCCAGACAAAGTTACTGTCATTGATGCTGCCATAGGTGCCACTGCTGCTACTTTAGATGAGGTAATTATCAAAGTACAAACAAGTAAAGAACGTGAGGAAGCATTACTACTTGCTCAAAAAAATGCTATAGAAATCAAACAAGCTATTGGAGCTGAAGAACTTTCTAGAAAAGGTATTAGTAATGCCGAACAAGCAGTTACTAAAGCATCAGGTATTACAAAAGTAGCTTCAAGAGGTATATTTGTTCGCGGATTAGATGAAAGGTATAATTATTTAACTATAAACAATTTACCTACATCTCCTGTTAATTGGGAAACAAAAACTCCTTCTTTAGATCTTTTTGATTCTTCAATTATTCAAAATATTGATATAAACAAAATATTCTACTCTTCTTTATATGGAGATTTCGCGGGAGCTACTATAAATGTTAACACAAAAGCTATTCCTACAAAATCTTACACAAAGATTAGTATGGGTGCTGGTATTAATTTACAATCGGCAGACAATATTTTTAAAACAGATAAAGAAAATGGAAATTTACATTATTTTGGATTTGGCGGAGCAGATTCTAGAAGAATACCTAATGCATTAAGTAATGAAAATATTAACTCTCCTGAAGTTTACAATGCATCTGGTCAAAGTGCAGTAAATGCATTTGAAGCAGACTGGAACACTGAAACTATAGACACACCTATCTCTTTTAGCACTACAATTGAAAATGCAGGGTTTTTACAGAAAAATGATAAACGAAGAACTGCTTACTTCATTAGCGCTAACTATGGCAACTCTTTCAATTCTAAAATAGGAGAAAGCTTCTTAAGAAATCCAAGCGGTGCGCTTATCAGAAGAATTAATAGAGCTAATAGCTTTGATTTTCAAACAAATTCTAGTTTGTTATTATCTGCTTTCGATAAAAGTGAAAAAAATTCAATTGCATTAAACTATTTATTTTTGAAAACAACTTCAAATAATGTTAATGATAATTTTGGAAGATATAGTGAAGTTGCTGCTAATTTACAAGGTATAGATGCTAAATACCAACAAACTACACTAAATCAACTACAAGTGGTAGGTAAATATAAATTTTCGTCTAGTAATCTAAATTATGGGGCTACTTACGGCAATTCAAATTTTGCACAACCTGATAATTCAGTAATCACACTAGAGGAAATAGAATCTGACGACTTGGTTTTTTCTGTAAATTCTGGACGGCTTTACAAATATTACTTAGATAATGAAAGTAATAATTTTGCCGCAACACTTTCTTATGATCTAAACTTTATTACAGCTAAAAGTGAAAATGAAAACACTTTTAAAATTGGAGCAGATTATAATTCAGAAAATCTTGATATTTTTAATAGGTTTATTTTAGTAAATACTAACGTTGGGCAATCAATTATAGATATAAATGATATAGATAATTCTATAGATAATTTATTCATTAATGGGATCGCAAGTTATAATGAATTAGTAGATACTAGATTTCTTGATGTAACTACAGATATAATTGCTGGTTATTCAAATTACAATCATAATTTTAGTGATAATTTTAGTTTTCAATTAGGAGTTAGAGTAGAAAATTTTACCAGAACAGTAGGTGAAGAATCTCAATCTACACCAGAATTTAGATTTGATGAATTATTTATTCTACCAAGCTTTAATTTACGGTATATCATTAATAACAAATCTAATTTAAGATTGGCTGGTAGTAAAACATATACTAGACCAAAAAACATTGAAATTGCAAGTATTACAAGGCAAAATTCTATTGGGGATTTAATTACTGGAAACCCTAATTTAAAAAATTCAGACAACTTCAACTTAGACTTAAAATATGAAGTTTTTCCGAATAGTAAAAGTGTTTTCAGTGTAAATTTATTTGGTAAATATATCGACAAACCAATAGAAAGATTGGTTGCGGATAATGAATCTTTTATACAAACAGTTTTTAGAAATACCGACGAAGCAATTGTATATGGTGCTGAATTTGAAATAAGAACACCACTTGGATTTATACTCCGAAGTGACAAACTTAATAACATAATACTTGGCTCTAATATAACACTAATGAGTTCTGAGAGTAATATATCATCGAAATTACAAAATCAACTAAATTTAACTAATAGTAGTAGAAGATTACAAGGAGCCTCTGATTTTTTATTAAATGCAGATATAACATATAACGCTGATTTCAATGATAAACTGAAAAGTGAATTCACAATTGTGTTTAATACTTTTAGTGAAAGGATTAGTGCCGTGGGATCTGGTGCTTCAACTGTTACCTATGATGATGAATTTGAAAAGCCTTTTAATAATCTTTCATTTTTATGGAAAAACAAAATCAATGAAAAACTAGGCATTAATCTAAAAGTAAATAATATACTAGATGACACTTATGAAAGAGTGATTAAATCTAACATAGGGTCTGAAGATGTAAGTAATATAAAGTATACTATTGGGAGATCAATTTCTCTATCTGCCAGCTATAAATTCTAAAATAACCAACATAATATTTTTATAAATTAAACTTGAAAACAATGAAAATGAATCGTCTTTTTTTAACGTTGACAACTTTTGCTGCTGTAAGCGCATTTGTAAGTTGTAGTGATGATGATACAACAACTGAACCTATACCTTCTACAGAACTTAGTAGTGAAATAGATGCTGAAGGTAATTGGAATACTAAAGCTGTTGAAATTTTTAGCTCTAAAATTGATGGAAACAATGGAACTGGAGCTAACGAAGATGCATTTGCTTGGACTGTAGCAAAAGGTGGTACGACATTACCTATAGGGAATGACATTTCAACAACAGAAATTCTTGAAGGTGAAATAACTACTGATCTCGAACTTGATGCATCTATTGTATATGAATTAAGAGGTGCTGTTTTTGTTAAATCGGGAGCTACTTTAACAATACCTGCTGGTACAGTAATTGTTGCTGATGCATCTAATAATGCCAATACAGATATATCAGATGTTACAGCAGCAGATGTTCTTATTGCTAATAAAGGTGGAAAGATTATTGCCAACGGAACTGGTAGTAATCCTATTATTTTTACTTCTGCACAAGGTACTTCTGGTTCTTGGGGAGGAATTGTATTACTTGGTGATGCTCCTATAAATATAGCAAGTGGTAATGCAGAAATTGCTGATAATGTTGGAGAAGACCTCCCTTATGGAGGAAGTAATGCAAGTGATAACTCTGGTACTTTAAACTATGTTATTTTAGCATACCCTGGTACTCAAATTAATACAGACTCTGAATATAATGGATTCTCATTCTACGCTGTTGGTTCTGGAACTACTTTAACTAACTTGGAAGTTGTACAAGGAAAAGATGATGGATTTGAATGGTTTGGAGGAACTGTAAATGCAACAAACTTAGTTACAGAAAATTTTGATGATGCTATTGATTGTGCAGAAGGATTTGTTGGAACTCTTGACAATGTACTTGCAAATCAGCCTGAAGGTGCTGACCACTGTATAGAATTTGACAACTTAAAATCAAATAACGACGCTACTCCAAGATCAAGACCTACTGTTAAAAATGCAACTTTTAATTCTGTTGGTGCTGACGATGCTATCAAATTAAGAAGAGGAGCTTCTGTAATTTTAGAAAACATTGTTATAAACATAGATGGAACTAGCAATGCTAACTTTGAAATTGATGATCTATCTACTGCTTTAAAAATACAAGATGGAACTACAATATTCAAAAATATAAAACTAGATACAGAGAATGTAAGTTTTGATGGTAACATCAACTTATAATGATTAATATTTTACCAATCAAAAAAAGACTGTCTACATAGGCAGTCTTTTTTGTTAGTGATATCCTCTTTTTTAAAAACACCCTTAAAAAACATAACCAAACGAACCACTATGTGTAAAAATAAGTGCTGATTTTTAAAAAAATTGTGTCGATATATCATCAGTACACTTAGGCATACTATTCCTACTCTAATTCCCCGTATCATTTACAAAAAAACACCCAAAAACCTACAATAATAACCGATAATCTTAATAAACACTGTTAATGAAGTAGTTATATTCCTTACAGATGAAAGAAAAAACTTTCACTAAAAATGGATGAAAAAAGCCAAAATATTACGGAATAACCTTAATTTCTTAAATAATTAACGATAAAAACTATTGTTTTTAGCATTAAAATTGTACTTTTATCATCCCAAAATAGCTACACCCTATGAGAAAAATTTACTTATCGTTTTTATGTACTTCTCTACTATGCCTTTCGCTATCAGCGATGCAGGCGCAGCCTGTAGAAGATGGAGATACTAAGGAATTTGTAGAAAGCGTAGATATATTCCCCAATCCCGCTAAAAGTAACAAATTATACATTACCTCCAAATCTGGTAGAACCAAAATGATTTCTGCCTATAATGTACTCGGAGAACGCGTCATGTTTGAAGTACTAACCACTAAAGAGTTAGACATTTCTTCATTACCTGTAGGAGTATATATCTTAAGAATCAAAGTAGGGAAAGAAACTTTTTCTAAAAAATTAATTAGAAATTAACCGCACAGACACCACAGCTACTACATATAGTAAGCTTTAGGTTATTTTTTTATACTCTTTTTTAAGTCCTGTAGCGGTAATCACGTATGTAAGTCGTTTAAACCACTTAATTTATAAAAAATACGCATACCCCGTATCAGTATACTACTTGTAGATTATCATTTAGTTAACTATACTAACCACACAATACAGTTGTTTCAAACAATACTTATGTTTGTTGTATATCAGTACTACAACAAACCTGTCAGACATGAAACAAATTACCAGTATTCTTTTATTTTTTTGCGCACACACCATTGTTGCACAAACTGTTTTTATCAATGAAATCCATTATGATAATAACAGTACAGACACCAACGAAGCTGTAGAAATTGCAGGACCCGCCAATACAGACCTATCTAGTTACAGCCTTGTATTCTATAATGGAAAAAACCAATCCACTTACAAAACCGTTGCCCTTAGTGGCAGTATCACCGATATACAAAACGGATATGGAGTTCTGAATTTCCCGATAGAAGGCATTCAAAACGGAGCACCAGACGGAGTCGCCCTGATCAATGACACTACAGTAGTGCAATTCCTCAGTTACGAAGGCAGTTTTACAGCCGTCGATGGCCCCGCCGCAGGCATGTCCTCTATAGACATCGGTGTATCCGAACCCAAATCTACACCAGTAGGCCACTCCTTACAGCTCCAAGGCACAGGAACCACCTATACAGATTTTGCTTGGAATGCGCCCAGCAGCGCCTCAGCAGGGAGTATCAACGACGGACAAAGCTTCGGTACAGTGATCAGCATGCCTACACTTACCATCACCAGACCCACCATCGAAGAAGAATTCGACCCCACTACGACCAGCGTAACGATCCATTTTACCACCCAAGATTTCGAACTCACCAATGGCAATGTAGTAGCCTATACCATCAATGGAAGCACCGCACAAACCACTACTAGTAGCCCTATCACCATCCCTACAGAAAGTGGCCAGCAGTATACCATCACGCTAGAACTCCAAGACAGTAATGGATCCCTCACCCCTGCTGTTATCGAAACAGTCAGCTTTAGCATCCAAGGCATCACCCGTGTACCCGATATCGCTAGTCTTAGAAATCTAGCCATCGGAGAGATCGCCACACTTACCAGCGAAGCCATCCTTACCTTTCAGCGATCAGTACGCAATCAAAAATATATCCAAGACGCCACAGCTGCTATCCTAATCGACGATGCCGCGGCTACTATTACGACTCCATACGCTATCGGCGATGGTATTACAGGCATCACAGGCCGACTCTCCGAATTTAGAGGCACCCTACAATTCATTCCAAGCGCTGACCCAGGAGCTGCATCCTCTACAGGAAATACGAGTACTCCCACCATTGTCACCCTATCAGAGCTGATCGATACCCTAGACAGCTATGAGTCTCAGTTAGTACAGGTTCTTGGTGTACAGTTTATAAATATCGAAGAAAACGAGGTGTTCAATACCAGTACTGACTACACTATTAATGATCTCGAAAAAAACCTTACCCTACGCACCTTTTCCGACTCGACTATCGATTATATAGGACAACCTATCCCTACCCATAGCATCGATATTATAGGCATCGCAGGAGAATTTGATGGTGTTTCTCAACTCCTACCTAGAAGCAATGCCGACCTAAAAACCACCATTCTGAGCACAGCAGATGTCGGTATCCCTACAACTAAAATTACGATCTATCCCAATCCATCGACACAAAGCACAGTAACCATCACTACGATTGATCCCGAAGCAACAGCGGACATCCTATCTATCAGTGGTGCATATATACGCCAGCAACACATAGTAAATAACCAACTAGACATCAGCGGACTCCCTACAGGAATGTACCTACTAAAAATCACAGAACACCAAAAAAATAGCAGCATCCAAAAACTCATGATACACTAAAGGAGTTTCAATTAATTAGGGCGTTACCACAAGGGTCGGGCTATCCGCTATATCTTTTGGTAGCACTAAGGCGCTACCAAAAGGATGCCGCTCCTATCCCTAACGCATAGAAGAGGTTTAAAACCAAAAAAACGTCACCATACTAGTGGCGTTTTTTTATACATTTGTGCATACTCATATATGATTTTGATATACCATGCTGTCTAACACCATATTTTCTATCCAAAATGATCAGGATTTCGAATCAGCAGCCTTAGCAGTATTTAGACACCAGTATACTCATAATCCCATTTACCAGCGTTTTTGTAACCTTTTAGGCATCCCCAAAACCGCAGTAACCACAGTAGCAGCCATTCCCTACCTACCCATACAATTCTTTAAAACCCATACGCTACTCAGCACACATGCGCCCGTACAACAAGTGTTTACCAGCAGTGGTACTACTGGCAGCCAAGTAAGCAAACATTATGTCACAGATCTAAGTATCTATGAGCAGAGTTTCTCAAACACCTTCCAGCACTTCTACGGTGCCATTACAGACTATGTAATACTCGCATTATTGCCCTCTTATTTAGAGCGTGAGGGTTCTTCATTGGTATACATGGCACAGCAGCTCATTACCGATAGTAAACACCCTGATAGTGGATTCTACCTACACGACACCCAAGCATTGGTACAAAAATTAGCACAGCTAGCCACCACAGATAAGAAAATACTACTCATAGGTGTTTCATTTGCCCTAGTAGACCTTGTACAACGCTATACATTAGATGCGAATCCCAACTTGATCGTGATGGAAACAGGAGGTATGAAGGGAAGAAAAAAAGAAATCATACGTACCGAACTGCACGACATACTAGCCAGTGGTTTTGGAAACACCCACATCCATAGCGAATACGGAATGACCGAATTACTATCGCAAGCCTACTCTCTAGGCAACGGTATTTTTAAAACCCCTCCGTGGATGAAAATCACCACCAGAGACCCAGAAGATGCATTGAGTCCCACTCCGATAGGAAAAACAGGAGGTATCAATATCATCGATCTGGCAAATATCAATTCGTGTGCTTTTATCGCTACACAAGATCTCGGAAAAATACATCCTACTGGAGATTTCGAGATTCTAGGCAGGTTCGACCATAGCGATATCCGAGGCTGCAATCTGATGGCACTCTCCTAAGTATGGAAGCAAAAAAACGTACTAAAATACGCGCATTCACCTTTCCCACACTGCTAGCCATCGCATTTATGGGCAGCAATCTTATTCAATTCGCGATTCCTGTAAGCCGTTTTTCACTCTTTTCGATACTACTCCTCTGTTGTTCATGGGGGTTCGGTAAAATTGCCAAAGACACCAATACTTCCTTTAAGCATCTACTCTACAGTGCCACACTTATTTCTATGTTATACATCATCAATAGAGGTTGGTTATCCTCCTTTACATTTAGTGAGCCATCTACAGAACTCTCCGAAGACATTTACAAAACCAAAACGGTAGAAGCAGGAGATTCTATTGTACTACTCAATCAAGACAGAGCATGGAAGGATAATTATGGCCACCGCTATAAAGGCACATTCTCCATACGCGAACATGATTATTACAATTCTAAACAATCTTATTTTAGATATACCCAACAACAACAACATATCGAATGGGGCACATTGTACAAGTACCTTTCTAAGGCTGACACCCCTAGACTAGATTTATTTATCAAAGAGCTAGAGCGTATCAAAACCAAGCGACGACTCAACAAATTTGAGTTTGCAGAAATGGTCGTGACCCTTATCCAAGACATTCCCTATGCACTCGTACTAGGGGATCGCTGCAAATCGGCAGAAGAATATGAAGAAGGCATTAGAGTCATTCTAGAAAGCTGCCCCGAATGCTGTATCGGCAATGTACCCTACGGCATCCAAAACCCTGTAGCCTTTATGGGCAATCTCAAAGGAGATTGCGACACACGTACCGTATTGATCTACACCCTACTCAATTATTTTGGGTACGATGTAGTCATTCTTAATAGCCAATACTACCTACATTCCATTCTGGGGCTAAACATGCCAGGTAGTGGCTATTATAAAAAACATAGCGGTAAACGCTATTACACTTGGGAAACCACGAATAAAAACTATACACTAGGCAAACTGCCTAGACATGTAACTAATATGAATCATTGGAACGTAGTCCTTACTAATATCTAATACATGCAAACGAAACTATTTACGCTCGCCATTATCGAAATCACACTTTCCATCGTCGTATCCGTATGGATTCTATACATCTCATTTAGGATCCTACAACGACTCTTTTTTAGAAAAGTGACGTTTAGAGAAAATAACATTGCCTTCTCTATCTTTACAGGTGGGATTATGCTGTCGATTGGATTTATTCTAGGAGAAATCATTCCTTCGATCACTAATATCATACGCCTATCGCTTTCTGGCAAACAAGAAATACCACTGGGTACCATTGCACAATATGCAAGTCTTTATCTCTTTATTGGATTTATTTTTTCTGTACTCATTAATGCAGTGGTGTTCTTTTTATTCTCTGCACTGACTAAGGGAATTAATGAATTCAAAGAAATTCAACAAAATAACGTGGCAACCGCTATCATAGTGACTTCAGCATTGATTTCCATCACCCTTATTGCCAAGAGTAGTATCGGATTAATCATCACTGCATTGGTTCCATATACAGAGGGAGCAAATTTTTTATTGTAATTTTTTGTAAGTAAAAAAAATACCCTTCGACCAACCCATTGTCTCATAAAATGCTCAATATTAAAAAATTAGAGTTCATTTTTGTCAATATTTAATTGGTTAATTAATGAAGTGGTTTAAACTTTTTTCAATTTGCTATAAAAACGATCTTTTGCACTCAAATTTTGTAATTTTTGAGTTTCGTAGCGCTGCTATGCAACTAAAAAATCACTGTATTTGATCACAAAATCTTGGTTTTTCGCTGAAATCAAAAAAGTGCAAACCACTTCAATAAGACCTCTTGTAGGAAATTACAAGTAGGTCTTATTTTTTTATACGCTAATAGCATAATTCCCGCTTTTGACCCCCAAACAACTACTTGCTTCCATTCAGCATTCATAATTATGGTATACATTATTTTACACCTTACTGTAAGGACGTAAAATTAATACGACTTACTTATCGTGAGTTAGCGTTTTTATTTAGAAAAATAAAGCGTTTATTTTCAATAATTGATTGGTTAGTTGACAAAGCCTGCTTGTAGTTTACTACAGCAGGCTTTGTATTATGTAATAATTTTGACGTCTGATTCTCAAAATGTTATAATTTCCATAAAATTTGTAATGTTCTATTTTTTATACGACAGAGTAGATGTAACCAAAAGATATACTCATGAAACATTTTTTTACCCTATTGCTGATTGCCATCGTTAGTAGCAGTGTTGCACAGCAAACTGATTACAATACCAAAAAAGGATTTATAGCTGAAGGCTATGATGTAACGGAATATTTTAATCAAAAAGCGGTAAAGGGATCTGATGATTATGTAACCACACACCATCAGGCTCAGTATAAATTTGCCAGCAAGGCCAACTTAGAGAAATTCTCTAAAAACCCTGACAAATACGTACCACAGTATGGCGGTTATTGTGCATATGCTGTAGCTGCTAATGCCGAGAAGGTGGATATCGATCCTAAAACCTTCGAAATTAGAGACGGAAAACTATATTTATTCTACAATGCTTGGGGAATCAACACCTTAACAAAATGGAATGAAGAAGGCCCCGCAAAATTAAAAGAGCAAGCAGATACTAATTGGGAACGTATCTATAAGAAATAAACATACCTTACAAAAAGGAAAAATATATAAGACTAAGTTTTTTTTCAATAATTGATTGGTTAGTAGTAAAGCCTGTACAGGAGTAATCCTGACAGGCTTTATTTTTTTAGTATTCTTAGTATATATCTCTGTTCTATCAGACCCCTCCGATGGAATGTTGATGAATTGAAGGCAGCTTTTTATTGACTACACCTCTAAACTATATACACAACTGATGTGCATTTTTTTTGCGTTAGGGATAGTAGTGAAAATCCCACAGCCCGACCTTAGGAGGGCGAGGAATTGTAGCGGATAGCCCGACCCCTTGTGGGTAACGCCCTTATACTACTACACTGCTCTAATCACAAAATAGTTTCTCTTACCACGCTGCAATAGCACAAACATATCATTGATCAGATCCTGAGCTGTAATAGAATATCCATCCTTTACTTTTTCTTTATTAACAGCGATAGAATTTTCTTTTAACGCACGTCTGGCTTCTCCATTGGATTTTAAAAAGCCTGTTTTTTCTGCTAACACTCCTATGATATCTAGCCCGCTTTCAATCTCTGATTTAGGGATAGATGCTTGTGGCACACCATCAAATACGTCTAAAAAAGTAGCGGCATCTAATTGTTTTAAATCCTCTGAGGTAGATTTTCCGAATAATATATTCGAAGCCTTGATAGCATTATCCAACTCTTCCTGAGAATGCACCATCACTGTTATTTCATCTGCCAGTCGCTTTTGTAAAATACGCATATGTGGTGCTTCTGCATGTGCTGCTATGAGTGCTTCGATTTCTGCTTGCGTAAGAAATGTAAAAATCTTGATGTATTTCTCTGCGTCTTCGTCGCTAGTATTTAACCAATACTGGTAGAATTTATACGGAGAGGTTCTTTTAGGGTCTAGCCATACATTTCCTCCTTCGGATTTCCCAAACTTAGAACCATCTGATTTAGTAATCAGCGGGCAGGTCAGGGCATATCCCTTACCACCTCCGACGCGTCTGATGAGCTCTGTACCTGTAGTAATATTACCCCACTGATCGCTTCCTCCCATCTGTAGCGTACAATCATGCGCTCTGTATAAATGCAAGAAATCATATCCCTGCACCAATTGATAGGTAAATTCTGTGAATGACATCCCATCAGAGGATTCTGAAGAGATTCGGTTCTTTACAGAATCCTTAGCCATCATATAATTAACGGTGATATGCTTTCCTACGTCTCTGATGAATTCTAGAAACGAAAACTCCTTCATCCAATCATAATTATTCACCAATACAGCTGCATTTTCTTCCTTACTTTCGAAATCCAGAAATTGTGCTAATTGTGCTTTAATCGCTTCTTGATTATGGCGTAGCGTAGCTTCGTCTAATAGATTACGCTCTGCAGATTTTCCAGAAGGATCTCCAATCATTCCTGTAGCGCCACCTACTAATGCTACAGGTTTATGCCCTGCTCGCTGATAATGTGCTAAGAGCATGATCGGTACTAAATTACCGATATGTAATGAGTCTGCCGTAGGGTCAAATCCCACATAAGCAGCACGCATTTGCTCCATTAGATACGCTTCGGTACCGGGCATTGCATCGTGTAACATTCCTCTCCATCGAAGTTCTTCTATAAAATTAGTCGCCATTCTATAAACGTGTTTGTATTAAAGCGCAACAAATATAGGAATATGCAGGAGATCGCCCTATGAAATCATTTAATAATTAAAGTGGTTTACACTTTTTTGATCCCTGTAAAAAGTAACGGTGTTATGACCAAACATCTCATTTTTTGGTGCACTCTTGTAACTGGGTTTAGACAATACATTAGAAACGGTTATTTTTAAAATCAGATTCGAGTACAAACAGAACAGCTCGTCTATGGCATAGGCATAAACGAGCTGTTTTGTTATTTTTTAGTTGTTTGTGTGCGGAATTTAAGGTTCCTGTGCTAATTTTCTAATTTGTTCATTAATTGTATCGCTTTTTCTCTGTACAATCCGTTATAGGAGATAATTTCTTTTAGGATGGGAATACTTTTATCGGACTGTCCTAGTTTAAGATAACTCAGTGCTCTATACCAAGTAGCATCTTCATAGAACTTGCTCGTATCACTTACATTTTCAAACTGCTGGATGGCTTCTTTTTCTTTTCCTGTGTTTAGGTAACTATTACCTAAGTATAATCGCAACTGTTCTATTTTAGACATAGCAGTTAACTGTTCTAACTCTCCAATAACTGCTTGGTACTCACCATTAGCATATTGTTTCATCACTATATCCAATTTTGTTACGACGTGCCCTCTTGTTACATCTTCGGCTGGATAAGGTACGTAGTGTGACAGGTATAAATCAGAATTCTTTCCTGCCTGCTGTAGGTTATTCCATAATAGATTTCCTATCCCAAGTAATACGATAAAAGCCGCTGCGATTTTCCAATAGGAGAATGAAGAGGAATTGTGTTGTATCGAAAACGAAGTACGCTTTTTCGTTGTGGCTTCTTCAACTTCTTTTTCGGCTTCTTCTTCAGCTCGAATATCCTGATAGATATTCTCTATTTTTTTTCTAAATTCTAATGCTTTTGTATCACTTAATACACGATGTAACTCGCGTTGCTTACTTACTTCCAGCGCTAATGCTGGGTCGATCGCCATCTCATTTTCAAACGCCTCCATCTCCTCTGGCGGTAATGCCTCTGCAAGATACTCTTCTATTTTTTCAAATAATTCTTGAGTTCTTTCCATTTTGTTTCATTTTTTCTTCTCTAGGTCATCTTAGACCGAGAAGTTATTTAAGCTGTTATTTTTATCCATAACCATTGATCGTATTTTTTATTATACAGGTCGTATGCTTATCGCATTAATACCACCTACTCAATCCTCCGTCGTTTTTTTTAATTCTTTATACATTGGATCTTTTTCTATACGCTCCATTAGTGCTTGTTTGCACTCATATTTTTTCTTTCGCGCGTAGCCTTCTGAATACCCCGTTTCCGCTGCAATTTCCCGCATTGTTTTGTCTAAAAATACCATCGAAAGTACTTTCTGACACGCGTCGCTCAATGTAAGAAAATATTTTCTATAAATATGTTCCTTTTCACTATTTTCAATAGTTTCTTGTATCGACACATCTTCTCCCTCTATGTTTGTCAGTACAGTATCATCCATTACGTAGCGTTTATTTACACGCAATCTAGATAACCACATATTCCTACAAATTGCAAAAAAATACGTTTTCAACGAAGAGGTAATCTCCAAGGAATTATCCCCAATCTTTTGGTAGATAACCATCAACGCGTCATGAAACACATCACCTACATCATCTTCACTTCCGGAATTTTGCAAAATATAATTGCGGACGTGTGGAAGATGATCCCTGTAGAACTTCTCTATCACCGCGTCATCATCTGCAATTATACCCTCTATAATTTTACGATCATCAATGTTACTCATCTTATAATGTAATCCAACCACTAATTGTTACCCTATTTTTTCCTTTTTTTTTACAATTTGTCGAAAAAAGTTTCTTTTTTCGACAAATTGCAGCATACAAAAATAACAATTTTTTGTTGTTCAATTATTGCTTATCTCTTGAATTATATAGCACTAAGCTTTATTTTATGTATCAATAGCTCCCTGATTTTAAATCGTATGGAATTATAAAAAAATAAAATCACGTCGCACTACCTTTTTTATACCCTTAAGAAGAATATTTCATTCTTTCTTTTCTAGAAACTTCCTTGCTAGCACATCTACTATAAACTAGTGAAAAACACCAATTGTTGCACGAACAACTATCTATTACTAGCAAACTGATCTTTTAAATCCCGTATTTAAAATGAGAATAACGTATAATTGTTTACATTCGTATCCATTACATTTATATCATGATTTTAGTTACTGGAGCCACGGGACTCGTAGGTAGTCATTTATTATTACAACTCGTACAGGAAGAGCAACCTATACGAGCACTATACAGAACTGACGCTAAAAAAAAATATGTCCAGCAGCTTTTTACTGCTTTATTACCCAATAGCCCTACTGCTTTCGATCGCATCGAATGGGTACAAGCTACAGTAAATGATATTCCTGCATTGACCAGCGCTTTTGATAAGGTAACGCATGTATACCATTGTGCTGCTATGATTTCATTCGAGCCATACGAGCATAAACTAATTAGAAAAACAAATATCGAAGGTACGGCTAATATTGTAAACCTGTGTCTAACGCATCATGTAGAGAAATTATGCCATGTAAGTTCTATTTCAGCGATCGATGAGGCTATAGAAAAAAAAGTGATCGACGAGACCAATGAGTGGAATCCCGAAACCACACACTCTGTATATGCGATTTCTAAATATGGTGCAGAAATGGAAGTGTGGCGAGGCACACAAGAAGGACTAAACGCTGTGATTGTAAATCCTGGAATTATTATAGGTAGTGGCTTTTTTGAATCGGGGAGTGGTTTTATGTTTAAAAAAATGTATCAAGGCATGCGATTTTATACCACAGGTAGTAGTGGATATGTAGGCATCAAGGATGTGATCCAAATTATGACTGCGTTGATGAGCAGCACTATCGTAAACGAACGTTTTATCGTCGTTTCAGAAAACATGAGCTACCAACAATCACTTAGTAAAATTGCCCGCCAGTTAGGCAAAAAAGCGCCTTCTTATAAAATAACTCCTATGGCTATGAAAACGGTATATTACCTACAATGGTTTCGATACCAATTATTCGGCACCAAACGCACGATCGTACGTGCTTCTATAAAAAGTGCTTTTAGCACCCATAGTTATGAAAACCAAAAGGTACGAAAAGCACTAAATTATGATTTTATGCCTATTGATCAAGCTATTGCCGAGACGGCTTCTTTTTTCTTGCAGCAGCATTCTTAGTCAGTTTATCACTTATCGACTGTAGCTTTTCTGCTGCTGTAATAGTTTTTTTTTCCTCTTTAGCTACCGACAGCGTATCCTCTTTAGCGAGTTTGATTTTAGCCTTTGCAATAGAATCTTCTACTCTTTTTAAAGAATCCTCTTGTTTCTTTAGCTTTTCATAAGTATCCTTTGATGCCTTTAGATTCTGTTTCACCTTATCGAATACTTTTTTATACGTATCCATCTGGCTCACATACCATCGATTGTTCTCTGCAAATACCAAACTATCAATCTCATATTTTTCTAAAATATACTTTTCGGGATTGATCTTATGTTTATCAAAGTTTTTCTTGAACGAACTTTTCGCTGCCTTTACAAATGCTATATCAGTAAGGATCGTTACCATCTGTTCTTCGGTGATAAAATTCTCTGGCTTTTCGGGAGTTTCTAGGCTTTGGCAAGCTACTGCTCCCAATAAGACCCCCCAAAAAAATAGCTTACGGATCATCATCGGTCAAAAGTTAATCGTTGTGCATTCTTTACATCATAAAACTTAAAGTTCTTATACACTAAGCTTCCATTCACAAACGTATGCGTGATTCTAGAAGTAAATGTAGTACCCTCAAACGGAGACCAACCACACTTATAGGCGATATTGTCTTTGTTTACGGTCCAAGGTGCATTGAGATCTACCAACACTGCATCAGCATGATATCCTTCTTTGATATATCCTCGTTTTTCTACTTGGAATAGAATTGCAGGATTATGACACATTTTTTCTACAATCTTCTCTAATGAAATTTGCTCTCTGTGATAAAACTCCAACATCGCTGGTAAGGCATGCTGCACTAATGGCCCACCAGAAGGAGCTTTGGTGTACACATTGTCCTTTTCTTCTTTGGTATGTGGTGCATGATCCGTAGCAATCACATCTAATTTATCATTCAGCAAAGCCTTAAACAAAGCATCTCTATCCTTCGCTGTTTTTACTGCTGGATTCCATTTGATCAATGTTCCTTTCTCCTTATAATCTTCATCAGAAAACCATAAATGATGAATACACACTTCTGCCGTTATCTTCTTATCCTTTAACGGAATTTTATTGGTAAACAATTCCAATTCCTTGGCAGTCGATAAATGGAATACATGCAATCTAGCTCCTGTTTTTTTGGCTAGTGCTACCGCTCTAGAAGAAGACAAATAACACGCCTCTTCATTCCGGATGACTGGGTGCATTTCTATAGGAATATCATCTCCATATTGTACTTTATAAGTAGCCGTATTATTTCTAATTGTACTTTCATCCTCGCAATGTACCGCTATCAGAAGATCTGTAGATGCAAATATTTTTTCTAATACCTCTGGATTATCCACCAACATATTCCCTGTAGACGAACCTAAAAACAATTTTAATGCCGCCACTTTTTTAGGATCTACTTTCAGAATTTCTTCTAAGTTATCATTGGTTCCCCCGAACATAAACGAATAGTTGGCATAACTCGTTTTAGCAGCAATTTCGAATTTTTCTTCTAATTTTTCGATGGTGGTCGTTTGCGGATTGGTGTTGGGCATCTCTATAAAAGAAGTAATCCCTCCTGCTATTGCAGCTCTAGATTCCGTTTCGATCGTAGCTTTATGTGTCAATCCTGGCTCTCTAAAATGTACCTGATCATCGATTACTCCTGGTAATAAATACTTACCTTCTGCATCAAATACATTTACATTAGGAGACTTTGCACTAATCTGCGGTGCAATTTCTTTAAAAAAACCATTCTCGATATACACATCGCCATTCATGATCTTTCCTTCATTCACGATATTGGCATTCTTAATCAATACACTATTCATACTCATATTTCGTAACGACTAAATAAACTTTTTAATTTCATAGTAATCACTCCAAAAACAGCTTCAGAAATAATTCCTTTGCTCATTTTGGAATTCCCTCTGGTTCTATCTGTAAAAATGACAGGGATTTCTTGGATTTCAAATTTTCTTAAGTAAGCTTTAAACTTCATTTCTATCTGAAAAGCATACCCCATAAATTTAATCTTGTCCAATGCGATGGTCTCTAACACTTTTCTTCTGTAGCATATAAATCCAGCAGTTGTATCATGGATATCCATACCCGTGATAAAACGTACATATCTAGACGCCACCCAAGAAAGTAATACTCTACTCATGGGCCAATTCACAACATTTACACCTGTAACATATCTAGACCCAATAGCTATATCTGCATTTCCTTTGGCACATGCATTGTACAGCCGTATCAGATCATTAGGATTGTGAGAAAAATCAGCATCCATTTCAAAAACGTATGCATAGGATCGTTCTAAAGCCCACTTGAACCCACAGATATACGCTGTACCAAGTCCCAATTTACCCGCTCTTTCTACTAAAAAAAGACGGTCTTTATATATAGTTTGTAATTCTTTTACCTTAGCCGCTGTGCCATCTGGAGAATTGTCATCTACAATCAGAATATCAAAATCTCGCTGTAGCGAAAATACATTTTTCACAATGCGCTCAACATTTTCAATTTCATTATAGGTAGGTATAATTACTAAAGCATCTACCATATTAGCCAATTTGTGGCAAATATAACTAAATAATCACTAGTTCAATTTTAGTTTTTGCCCTGTTTATTATGGAACTCATCTTGACTGTTTCTTTTCTCTAAAAAATGACTGAAATTCACCTGTATTTCGTTACTTTTTTGATTTTGAAATGGTTTAAACATTTTTGATTTTAGCGAAAAGCGAAGGTTTTATACCTAAAAAAAATATTTATTTTAGTGCGTAGCAGTATTCTAGAACTCAAAAACTAGCTTTTTAGCAACTTATAAAAAGTACATATTACCTCTTTACTGAACTGTATCTATACCACAAGTGTTGCAACGTCCCTACCCAAAAAAGCGAAAGGTCTTTGTATCCCCCTATATAATCTACGCATACACTCTCCATATAAAATATCCTAAAATCGCTGGTAATAACTTATTTTTGTACTATTCTACCATCGAAAAGCAAAAAACTAAGCAAGTAAGAGGTGACAAACACATGGAAATAATTCTCAGGGAAGCTCCTACCAATGATTGGATAACAATAGTACTATTTATTTGTACAGCTACATTAGCTGCTGCCAAATTAATGAATGCCACATTATTTGCAGATTTTATAATGCTATTCAATAGCAATAAATATTTAGCCTTCTATCACAAAGAAAATAAGCTATCCTCTTTCTTCAATAGTCTTTTAGTACTTGTACAAATTTTATCTGTTTCCTTATTTATCTATATAACAGCAGATACCTTTCGATTTGAAGACATAGCAGTAGATCAGCTACTGTTTTTTAAAATAGCTGGCTTTTATGCAGTTTTATTACTTTTTAAAATTTTTGTCGAAAAAATAATTGCTGCCATTTTTTCGATAGAATCCGTTATCGAACACTACTTATTCTATAAAATCTCCTACCGCAACTTTCTAGGATTACTATTACTTCCTCTTAATTTTTTCTTTATATATACCGCAAAACCTTCGCAAACTGCGATCAGCATACTGCTTATACTTATCATAATTCTTAATGTTTTCATACTAGCCGCTATTTACAAGAAAAATGAAAACATTATTTTAAGCCACTTATTTTATTTTATTTTGTATCTTTGCACTCTTGAAATTGCTCCCTACTTTATACTATATAAGGTAATTATGTAGTAGGTATAAAAGTAGTATTTCATAAAAAACGACTATATATGAAAGTGAAAACGATTTTGGTATCGCAACCAGAACCTAAAGTAGAGAATTCACCTTATTTTGAGCTGGAAGAGAAAGAAAAGGTTAAGATTGACTTTATTCCGTTTATTCATGTAGAAGGTGTAGACGCTAAAGAGGTGAGACAGCAAAAGGTAGATCTATCAAATTTTACAGCGATTATACTTACAAGTAGAAATTCTGTAGATCATTTTTTTAGAATTGCCGAAGAGATGCGCTTTAAAGTACCAGATACATTAAAATATTTCTGCCAGAGTGAAGCAGTAGCATACTACCTGCAAAAATATGTAGTCTATAGAAAAAGAAAAATATATGTAGGAAAGCGTACGTTCCAAGAATTGACGCCACTGATTAAAAAATACAAAAACGAAAAATTCTTACTCCCTTCTTCCGACAAACTAAAACCACTAATTCCTGATACTCTAGATGGATTAAAAGTGGATTGGAAACAAGGCGTGTTTTACAGAACAGTAGTAAGTGATCTTTCTGACCTACGAAACGTATTCTACGATGTACTCGTATTTTTCAGTCCATCAGGTATTAAATCATTATTCGAAAACTTTCCAGATTTCAAACAAAATAATACCAGAATTGCTGTTTTTGGAAACTCTACCATTCGTGCCGCTGAAGAGCACAATTTAGTAGTGAATATCCAAGCACCAACTCCAGAAACTCCATCCATGACGATGGCACTACAGAAATACATCAAAGAGGTGAACAAAAAGTAAACCACCTCACCCTTATAACATCACAAAAAAAGACTGTCCGAAAAATATTTTTCGGACAGTCTTTTTTTTATCAAAGTAGTGTCATCCTTTTATTTTGCAGCACGCATAAAAGCTACCAACATTCGCACCCAACCTACAATCAAGAACAGTCCTCCCATGGGAGTTACAAAAGCGATCCCAGACAGCGACACTCCCATTACCTCATCCAATACCAACAGATAAATCGACCCCGAAAACAAAATCGTACCTATTAGAAACAAGTAAAAAATTTGTCGTTGTTGTTTCTCTGTCAAAAAAGACAGTCCTCCTATCACTATACACATGATCGCATGATACATCTGATAGCGCACTCCTGTCTCGAAAGAAGCCACCGCTTCTGCTGCCACTAGCTGCTTTAACCCATGTGCCCCAAAAGCCCCCAACAATACCGCTAGCAGTCCTGCCATAGCACCCGTAATCAAAATCGCTTTACGCATTCCCTTATTTAATTCCATATCTTATTTTTACACACCATCAAGATTACGATTTTCTGAATTTTTACTCCTCAATTCTTCTAATTCGACCACAGAAAATCACTAATTCTATAGGGTATTTATTACATTCGTATCAAAGTTATCAAAATAACACCAACTATGCGCAAGATACTAGTCATTGGTGCTGGAAAATCCACTGCGGTTTTGATCCAGTATTTTCAGGATAAATCCACTTCCGAAAACCTACACATCACTATTGGCGATAGAGATATTACACACGCACAGGATCTTGCTGGCCACCATCCACACACTACCGCCATACCCCTAGATGTCTTCGACACCACAGCTAGACAGGCCGCTGTACAAGCAGCAGACATCGTAGTTTCCATGCTCCCCGCACGATTCCATATAGAAGTTGCCAAAGATTGCCTAGCTTATAACAAATGTCTAGTAACCGCATCCTATATCAGTCCAGAAATGCAAGCACTTAATAAAGAAGTAAAGAAAAAAGGGCTGATCTTTATGAATGAAATTGGTGTAGACCCAGGCATCGATCACATGAGTGCCATGCAAGTATTAGATCGTATACGCGAGCAAGGCGGCAATATTCTCTTATTCGAATCCTTTACTGGCGGATTAATCGCTCCAGAAAGCGACACCAATTTATGGAATTATAAATTCACTTGGAACCCCCGAAATGTAGTCGTTGCAGGACAAGGAGGCGCTGCTGAATTTCTACAAGAAGGTACTTATAAATACATCCCATACCATAAATTATTTCGCAGAACCGAATTCCTAGAAGTAGACGGATACGGGAGGTTTGAAGCGTATGCCAACAGGAATTCGCTAAAATACCAAGACATTTACGGGCTCAAAGACATCAAAACACTTTACCGAGGCACCATCAGGCGTGTAGGCTTCTCCAAGGCTTGGAATATTTTTGTACAACTCGGAATGACCGCAGATGATTATACCATCGAAAACTCCGAACACATGAGCTACAGAGCCTTTACCAATTCCTTTTTAGCATACTCCCCTAACGACTCCGTAGAACTCAAGCTAAGACATTATCTAAAAATAGATCAAGATGATAGTATCTGGGACAAGCTAGTAGAGCTTGACATCTTTAATCCGCACAAAAAAATCGGTATCCCCAATGCCACTCCTGCGCAGATGCTTCAAAAAATCCTACTAGATGCATGGTCATTAGACGAGGGCGACAAAGACATGCTAGTCATGTATCATAAGTTTGGATACGAACTGAATGGAAAACGCCAGCAAATAGACGCTACCATGGTCAGTATCGGCACCAACCAAAAATACACCGCTATGGCCAAAACCGTAGGACTCCCTGTAGCCATGGCTACGCTTCGTATTCTAAACAAGGAGATTACCACCACGGGCGTGCAAATCCCTATCCATAAAGAAGTATACGAACCTATTCTCCAAGAATTAGAAGCCTACGACATCGTATTCCATGAAAAAGAGCGACCTTATCTAGGGTATAATCCAGATGGAGTAAAAGGATAAGGGCGTTCCCCAAGGGTCGGGCTATCCGCTGTATCTTTTTTGGTTTTGCAGAAAACCAAAAAAGGATGCCGCTCCTATCCCTAACGCAGCAACACACGACACCGTTAGCTAGTCTTTAGTACTTTTTGTACTTTTGGAAAGTAACCGAAATACTGCTGTAGTGAAAAATCCTAATCCTCAACTGAAGATCGACGGAATTGACAAAGAAATCTTGCGCAATCTCATGGAAGATGCCAGAACCCCTATCTTAGAAATCGGCAGAAAAGTAGGCATTTCTGGCGCAGCGATTCACCAACGACTACGAAAACTTGAAGCCTCTGGTCTTATTGCAGGTTCTAAATTCGTTATCGACCCTAAAGTACTCGGTTATAAAACTATGGCATTCGTAGGCGTCTACCTAGACAAAGCAGTCAGCAACCCTAAAGCCGTACGACAACTCCAAGAAATCCCAGAAGTAATCGAATGCCACTACACCACAGGAAATTGGTCTATTTTTATTAAAATCCTTTGCAAAGACAACGAGCATTTAATGAACGTACTAAACAAAGAGATACAAGCCATCGAAGGCGTCTCTCGTACCGAAACCTTTATCTCTCTAGACCAACAAATCAATAGACAAATCAAAATCTAAAATGCTCCTGCTAACAAATCGCTTTATGAAATATCTACAAGATAGATTTCTCCTACTTATAAGCATCCCACACCTTATCTTCTTTGGTTACAAACTAATTTTCGGATCTTATTTCGTAGCTGTAGATAGCATTGAATACATGCAGATGGCTGAAAATATTTATCAGCATTTTAGTTTTTATATAGGCGACCTATCTATACCGATCAATCCAGAATTTTACACCAAGCGCCCTCCTTTATACTCCATATTCATACTCATTGCATCCCTCTTCCTACACTCCAAAGCACTCGTTTTAATACTTCAAAACATTCTTTCCATCGCAAGTATCTGCATCACTAAACGCATGTTTGAGCAACACTATGGGCAAACTAATAAGTGGGTAACATATGCCTTTACCCTGACCTCGATGAGTAATTTCATCTATGCGAATCTACTGATGAGCGAGATTTTATTTCAATTTTTAGTCACGCTATTAATGTATTGCGCCCACCAACTTCTTACACATCATAAGCGCACTACACTTATTAGCTACCAAACTGTTTTTATCCTATTACTACTCACCAAACCTGTTTTCTACCTTTTAGCCCTACCTAACCTCATACTCACTTACCTATTCGCACGTAAAACCAATATTCGATTCGGAACACTAACCGCCATACTCCCACTATTAGCCATCATATTCTATGTAAACTGGAATCACCAACGAACAGGGTCATACGACTACTCAAGCATACAACATATCAATCTCAGAGACTATAACTTAAATTACTTCCATACCTATAAATACGGAGCCGAACACGCCCGAGAAATCAATGTAGCTATTAAAACACAAGGAGCAGCACAAAGCACATATGCCGAAAAAGTACAAATCACCAAACAAGTAGCGCTTGATCATATGCTAAAAGACTGGACATCCTTTATCCCATTTCACACTATAGGCATGCTTAAGTTTTTTATAGACCCCGGCAGATACGACTTCTTCTCTTTTTTTCAAGAACAACCTAAAAGAATGAGTGAAGTCGGTTTCTTAAGACACTTAAATGAAGGTGGAATAACGGGAGCGCTACATTTCTTAGGCACACAACCTCTATTTATCATTGCACTCCTATTCATCACATTGATTTTTAATAGTTGTAAATTTTTTGGGTTTGTATGGTTCTGGCTATACAATTACAAGACTGCTTCTTTTACACATTGGATCATGGGATTGCTCATTCTCTACATGGCAGTCATCACAGGTCCTTTGGGTGCTGCTAGGTTTGTCATCCCTATTTTACCACTATACCTGTTTTTTGCTATTTATGGTTTTAGCCATGCCTATCAAAAATTTAAACGCTATCGATTCAGAACAACATGATTACATGATATACTACTTTTAAAAAAGTAATTTAAACTGCGCGCAACAAAAGCACACGAAGTGGCTTAAACTTTTTTGATTTCAGCGAACATCGTAAGATTTTGTGATCAAATACAGTGATTTTTTAGTTGCATAGCAGCGCTACGGAACTCAAAAATTGCAAAATTTGAGTGCAAAAGATCGTTTTTATAGCAAATTGAAAAAAGTTTAAACCACTTCAAGAAACCCTATTGCACCAAAACATCTTTAACAGCACCATCTTCCTGATAGTCTGTATCTGTATTAATACTCCATAAGTCTACGTTAGTACCATGCACAATTTGCTCTGCCGCTAGAATACCCATCAAAATCGAATGATCTTGATTATTGTACTTAAATGCCCCATAACGCCCTATAGGCGTTAATTTATCAATCCCCGAAAGGTAGTTTTCTAATACCTCTAAGTGTTTTTTGTACCCTATCTCATACACAGGGTAGCACTTAGGCACTCTTACAATTTTGCTAGCAGTCACTGCTTGATCCTGATCAATCAACTGAATCATTTTTAGCTCTTTAATCGCTAAATCACTAAGGTATGCGTCATCTGCACTCCAAATTTCATCGGTATCAAATGCCCAAAACTCTAAACAGAGAATGGTATGACGACTATCCTTGGTAATCGTTGGACACCAATTCCTAAAATTGGTAATCCTACCATGTCGCACTTCTGGAGAATGTACATATATCCAATTATCTTCAAACAAGTCATCTTTATCAATCGAGAGATATACCAAAATCGTATTTCTAAAATACAATTGATGCCCTGCGTCGATTACATATTGTGGCGTTTGCTTCATTCCTTTGATAAGTGCTGTCAGCGGCATCGATGAAATCACATGCGTCGCTTCGTGTAGCACCCCATCGACAGTAATGACTCCTTTGCATTCATTATCCTCTACCACCACTTGCTGTACAGGCATCTCTTTGTAGATCACACCACCATTAGCTTCTATAAACGCTGCTGCTTTTTCATACAAACTTCCTGTACCGTGATGCGGATAAGCAAACTGATCTACTAATGTTTTATGCGTATTACCTCTATTCCCTTTTACAGCACTTAGCACCGCCTCTAACAAGGATAGCCCTTTGATACGCTGTGCCGCCCAATCTGCATCAATTTTTGAACACGGAATTCCCCAGAGTTTCTCTGTGTAGTATTTAAAAAATATGGTGTATAACTTTTTACCAAATCTATTGGTCACCCATTGCTCAAAGGTTTCTGGGTTAGGTATTGGGAATAACTGCTGTTTTGCATAGTGGAATAAAATGCCTACAATCGTAGAAAGCTCTAGATTGCGCAGTACATTAAATAACTTTAGTGGGTAATCAAAGAATCTTTTTTTGTAATAAATTCTTGTCAATCTATTAACTAGCGTGTATTCATCTTTCACCACCTCATCAAAGAAATTATTAATTTTAGGTTCTTTTGAAAAAAAACGGTGAGGTCCTAGGTCAACTCTTTGCCCCCATAAATCGAAGCTTCTAGACATTCCTCCTATATAAGGAGACGCCTCAAAAATGATAACCTCTACTCCGTTTTTACACAATGTATGTGCCGCACTGATGCCCGCAGGCCCTGCTCCTATAATTATTACTTTCTTAGACACTAACTGCTATTAACTAATTTAGTGGCAAAAGATACATAAAATTACAGCGATATCATGCATTACCGACTACCTTCTTCTACCCAAAATCTGTATCGCAAAATAGAGTAATGTAGCTAGCGAACCTAATGCAGCAACCACATAAGTTCTTGCAGCCCATTTAAGCGCATCTTTAGCACCATCGTATTCTTGGCTTGTCACCATATTCGCTTGCTCTAACCAAACCAATGCACGCTTACTAGCATCATATTCTACAGGCAGGGTAATAAAGCTAAACAAGGTACTCACAGCATACAAAGCCAATCCTATCATGGCGATCGTTTGCCCTAATTTCATACTCGCCATTAACGCTACTCCTCCCATAATTGCCCACATAGACATCTTAGAAGAAATATTGACTAACGGCACTAATTTAGAGCGCATCGTTAACCAGCTGTAAGCAGTAGCATGCTGCACAGCATGTCCACACTCATGCGCTGCAACCGCAGCCGCAGCTGCATTTCGCTGATGATATACGCCCTCACTAAGATTTACTGTTTTATTTCGTGGATTATAATGATCCGTAAGCATCCCAGGTGTAGAAATCACTTTTACATCTCTGATCCCATTATCTATAAGCATCTTTTGTGCGATCTCTGCTCCTGTCATTCCATTACGCAATTGCAGCTTAGAATAATGATTGAACTTACTTTTTAATCTAGAGCTTACCAAACCACTCACCAAAGCTATGATACCCGTAATTACGTAGTACCCCATATATCCTGAAAACATATTTCTGTTTTTTTTAGTTTTTCTTACCTATGAATATAGAAATAGACTGTCTCTGCTTTTACAAAGAAAGGAAACAGTAACTATCTCCTAAAAATACTTAATTAACATCTTTTAACCTTACTACATGTACTATAAAATCTAGTATTTCTTCGATCTACTACCAATAATATCGATTTATTAGCAGTTTACTTTCACGATAGCAATGCCTGTATCAAAAAACTACTGCTACATATAGTATTTCAAAACCTCATCACAGAATACTAGTACACAGCGTAGACTCACAATTACTAAAATACTAATAAATGCGAAAACCTCGCTACAAGAGCGAGGTTTTCAGTTAAAATAAACTTGAGTTAGCCAATAATCGAGTTTAGGTTATATAAGTTGATACATCTTCTAAAGGAAGATCAAATGCTTCTGATATTGCTGGATACACAACAGATCCATGAATGATATTTAACCCTTTTTTCAGGGAAGTATTGTCTTTACATGCTTTTTTCCAACCTTTGTTAGCTAGTTGCAAAGCATATGAAAGGGTGACATTCGTCAATGCCTGTGTAGAAGTATACGGTACTGCCCCCGGCATATTAGCCACAGAATAATGCACCACATCATCAATGATATACACAGGATCTTCGTGTGTAGTCGGTTTTGTCGTCTCGAAACAACCACCCTGATCTACTGCTACGTCTACCAAAACAGTTCCCGGGCGCATCTCTTTCAGCATCGCTTTGGTGATAAGCTTCGGCGCTTTGGCCCCTGGGATAAGCACGCCTCCTATAATTAAATCAGCAGTTTTAATATGCTTACGAATCGTATATTCATTAGAATATTCCGTAGTCACATTAGCAGGCATTACATCATCTAAGTAACGTAATCGCTTCATACTAATATCTAAGATGGTTACATCTGCACCCATACCTGCTGCCATTTTTGCTGCCTGTGTTCCTACAACACCCCCTCCAAGTATCACTACTTTTGCTGGTGCTACTCCCGGCACTCCACCGAGTAGAATTCCTCTGCCCAAAAGCGGTTTTTCTAGATATTTAGCTCCTTGCTGGATCGACATACGACCCGCTACTTCACTCATAGGAGTCAGCAATGGCAAACTACGATCGGATTCTTCTACGGTCTCATACGAGATACATACCGCACCACTATCGATCATAGCCTTAGTTAACGCTTCACTAGAGGCAAAGTGAAAATACGTAAACACCAATTGATCTTTCTTAACGAAAGCATATTCAGCAGCGATCGGTTCTTTAACCTTTACGATCATCTCTGCCTTTTTATAAACCTCTTCTATAGTTTGCAAGATGGTAGCTCCTGCTTCTTGGTATTCTTCGTCACTAAAACCGCTTTGATGCCCAGCTTGATGCTGAATAAAAACAGTATGCCCTTGACGTACAAAAGCCATCACTCCGGCTGGGGTAAGTCCTACTCTATTTTCATTATTTTTGATCTCCTTAGGAACACCAATTATCATATTCTTATTTTTTGGCCGAAAATAGAAGTTTTTCTAAAACAATTCTATTAAATAAGAGTTAAAAATTGCTAATACCTAAACTAAGGATTTCTTTGACAAATTGTTAAAAAAGAAACAGTATTCTAATTTTTTTGTTATTCTTTATACCGAAACTTAAAATAGATCAGTAAGAAGCCCGAAACTGCCGTTATTAAATTAGAAATAATAACAGGAAAACTATCTATAAAAAAGCCATATACGAGCCAACAGAGCACTCCTATTTCAAAAATCACCAACATCGACATCGATAAACTATCTGCACATTTGGTCTTCCAAGTCTTATATACTTGTGGCAAAAATGCACTGGTGGTTAATGTCGCTGCTATAAACCCTAATACTTCTATGGGATCTATCATATTCTATCCTTTTTACGAAACTACAAAGGTACGCAACCCTCATTAACTCCTTTTTATTACTGCTTTATGATCACGTAAACTAACGAAAAATCACTCCTTAACTATAAAAGCTCCTTTGATTGACCATAACATTCAATCAAAGGAGCTTTTTTTTATTGGTAAAGTGACAGCTGTCTTAGCCTACAATATTTATAATTCTTCCTAGTACTACGATTACTTTTTTAGGCGTACGCCCTGCAAGTTGCTTCTGTGTTTTTTCGTGTGCCATTACTGTTTCTTCGATAGCATCTTTAGTCATATCTAATGGTAACTCTATGGTAAATTTCGTTTTGCCATTAAAAGATATCGGATACTCTTTAGAACTCTCTACTAAGTGCGAGGCTTCAAAGATTGGGAAGTCTACATTGGCAATAGAAGTGGTATACCCTAATTTACTCCACAATTCTTCGGCGATATGCGGCGCATAAGGCGAAATCAACACCAATAAAGGCTCTAACACTGCTTTACTTGTACATTTTTGAGCTGTTAATTCATTCACTGCTATCATAAAGGTACTCACCGATGTATTAAAGGAGAAGTTTTCTATATCCTCTTCTACCTTCTTAATGGTTTTATGCAATGTTTTTAGATCGTCTTTCGTAGGCGCTGCATCGGTCACGGCAAATGCCTCTCCATTATGATAGAGCTTCCACAGTCTCTTCAGGAAATTATGTACTCCTGTGATTCCCGCTGTATTCCATGGTTTTGCTTGTTCTAGCGGCCCTAAAAACATCTCGTACAATCGCAAACTGTCTGCCCCGTATTGCTCGCACACCCCATCTGGATTCACTACATTAAACCATCGTTTAGACATTTTTTCTACTTCTCTGCCTACGATATATTTTCCGTCTTCGAGTATGAATTCGGCATCTTTAAATTGTGGCTGCCATTGCTGTAAGTCTGCTAGTACTAGTTCATCAGAAGCATTGACCATATTTACATCCACTCGTAGTTCTTCTACTTCATAGTCTGCTTTCAGTCCTTTAGACACATACGTATTGGTACCACTTACTCTGTATACGATAGCACTAGTACCTAAGATCATCCCTTGGTTGATCAGTTTTTTCGCAAATTCTGGTACAGGCACATATCCTGTATCGTATAAAAAGTGCTGCCAGAAACGTGCATATAATAAATGTCCTGTGGCATGCTCACTTCCTCCTATATATAGATCTACCTCTTTCCAATAATTCACAGCTTCTTTAGAAAATGCTGCTGCTGTATTAGACGGGTCCATATATCTATTAAAGTAGAAAGAGCTCCCTGCCCATCCTGGCATGGTATTTAATTCTAATGGAAATACGGTTTGGTGGTCTATCTGATCATTACCTACTACCTTATGCTGCTTGGTATCCCATGCCCATTGGTCTGCTCTCCCTAGAGGTGGCTCGCCTGTTTCTGTAGGTAGGTATTTTTCTATAGCTGGTAATTCGATAGGCAAATGCGCTGCATCTATCATCTGTGGCATTCCCTCTACATAGTATACAGGAAATGGCTCGCCCCAATACCGCTGACGACTAAATACTGCATCACGCAACCTGTAATTGGTTTTTCCTTTTCCGAATCCTTGTTTCTCTAGTTCGTAGATAGCTGTTTTCACGGCTTTCTTATAGCGCAATCCATTTAAGAAATCTGAATTGGCAATGACTGTTTTTTCCTTGTCTGTAAATGCTGCTTCTGCAACATCTACGCCTTCAAAAACATTTGGGATTGCAATTCCGAAGTGCTTTGCAAAATCGTAATCACGTTGATCTCCGCAAGGTACTGCCATCACAGCTCCTGTTCCATAACCCGCTAATACGTAATCCCCGATCCAGATAGGTATGGGTTCTTTGGTAAATGGATGTTCGGCATAGGCTCCCGTAAAAACACCACTAATGGTTTTTACATCTGCCATACGCTCTCGCTCACTACGCTTGGCAGTGGCTTCTATATAGGCTGCTACTTCTTCTTTTTGTGCTGCTGTGGTAATCTGCGCTACTAACTCATGTTCTGGGGCTAGTGTCATAAAACTAACTCCAAATATGGTATCAGGACGTGTTGTAAACACCTCGATGGTAGCATCTGCATCTTTTACACTAAAAGTTACTTGTGCTCCTACTGATTTTCCTATCCAGTTGCGCTGCGATTCTTTTAGAGCGTCTGTCCAATCTATGGTGGTTAATCCTTGTAGCAGGCGCTCTGCATAGGCAGAGATACGCATACTCCATTGTGTCATCTTCTTACGCACTACAGGATACCCTCCACGTTCAGACACTCCATTGACAATTTCGTCATTGGCCAATACAGTTCCTAATTGCGGACACCAGTTTACTTCGGTCTCCGCTAAATAGGTGAGTCTGTATTGCAATAATATTTCTTGCTGTTCTTTAGAAGACATCGCATTCCATTCGGCTGCGGTAAACACCGAAACATCTTCGTCACACACTGCCTGTACTCTGGCATTTCCTTGACTGGCAAATACCGCTTCTAGGTCGGTAATGGCACGTGCTTTATCGGCATCTGTATCATACCATGAATTGAACAATTGGATAAAAATCCATTGTGTCCATTTATAATAATTAGGATCACTGGTACGCAGTTCTCTACTCCAATCAAAGGAGAATCCTATTTTATCTAATTGCTGGCGATAGCGCGCTATGTTTTCTTGTGTGGTAATCGCTGGATGCTGCCCTGTTTGGATAGCATACTGCTCGGCTGGTAATCCGAATGAGTCATATCCTTGTGGATGCAATACATTGAATCCTTTGTGCCTTTTATAACGAGCATAAATATCACTGGCTATATAGCCTAATGGATGCCCTACATGTAATCCTGCTCCTGATGGATAGGGAAACATATCTAAGACATAATATTTGGGAAGCTCGCTGTTATGCTGTGCTTTGAATGTTTGATGTTCTGCCCAATAGGCTTGCCATTTGGCTTCAATAGTATTAAAATCGTAACTCATCGACCTAAATTTAAGATCGCAAATTTACTAAAACCGTTAAGGTTTCGGAAACCTAGCGAGTTTATTTACGCGCTTTTGTTTCCATAGGTAGTAAACAGTGGTAAATTAGCTCATTCATAGGCGTGGGGATTCCTAGTTTTTTACCTTCTTGTACGATAAATCCATTAAAATTTTCTAGCTCAGAAGGACGCCCTTCCATAATATCTCGTTGGGTAGAAGCGGTGGCTTCATAGGGCTGTTTGGCTATAAATGCCAGTGTTCTATCCACCAAGGTATCAGGTAGTGGCACGCCTCTAGCGATCGCAACAGCATGCATTTCTGTAGCCGTTTCTCTGAGCATCTTTTGTAATACTGGAGATGCATACATCGCCCCTATAGTGGCTCTGGTTAATGCGCCTAACCCACTCACGGTAGCGATAAACATAAACTTGCTCCAGATGGCTATTTGTATGGTATCGGATACGTGATGTTTGATCCCTGCGAGGGTCAACACTTCTTGCACAACTGATAATCGTTCTTTTTGACTCGCCTCTAATGCTCCAACAATGATTTCTGGCGTATACCCAAAGTGAGAGATCACCCCAGGTGCTTCGATCTTGCTATACAATTTGCATAGTCCGCCTATCACATTTTCTGTTGGTACTATGGTGGCGATGCGCTCTGCGTTATCTGCTCCGTTTTGCAATGGAATGACTATCGTATCTTGATGCACGAGTGACCGCACACTTGCTGCTGCTTCAGCGACTTGCCATGATTTGGTACATATAAACAGAAGATCGGCTGGCACTACATCGGCTATGGTATCAGTGACGTGATGCGGATGTACTGTAAAATCTCCTTCGATACTACGCACTTGCAATCCCTTTGCTCGGATAGCTGCTAGGTGTTGCCCCCTAGCAATCATGGTAACTTTCTGTCCTGATTGCGCTATTTTACCTCCAAAATAGCCCCCTACTCCTCCGATTCCTACTATAACTATATGCATTGTTCTTTCTATTTGACCTTTTTTACAGTATACATTGCTGCATTACACATAGTACTATTTACTTATACCTTCTATACAATAAACTGATGTTGGTTTTAAACTGCGTTAGGGATAGCAGCGGCATCCTTTTTGTTTTCTTTTCAAAACAAAAAGATATAGCGGATAGCCCGACCCTTGGGGAACGCCCTCAAAATTACTGAAATCTACTATAATTTGATGTGTTATTTTCTGAGTATTGGAACCACTATACAAATAGTCAGCGAGTTTCCTTTTGATACCGTGCTCAATTTATTACTTTTACTGCAAATGTTTTTTTATGAGTTCTTCGTTTGAAAAATATCAAAAACGCAGATTGATATCTTCTTACTTTTCTGTAGTGATCAGTATTTCGCTGGTACTTTTTTTATTAGGGTTACTGGGACTATTGGTTTTAAACACCAAAAAAGTAGCGGATCATTTTAAAGAAAAAGTGGCATTAACCGTCTATCTCAAAGATACTTCCAAGGAGGTAGAGATCAAACAACTGGAAAAAAGCTTAGCGCTAGCAGAATATACCAAATACACGAATTACATCTCTAAAGAGGATGCTGCTGAAGCGCATAGTAAGGATATAGGAGAGAATTTTATGGAGTTCCTAGGGTATAATCCGCTACAAAATGCCATTGATATTTTTCTGAAGGCTGATTTTGTAGATCCTGTGCGAATTGATGAGATTTCTACTGCGATTGCCAAAAAAGATTTTGTAGATGAAGTAGCGTATGATAAGCCGCTGATTTCATTACTAAATGACAATATAAAGAAGATTAGTTTTTGGGTACTACTCATCAGTGCCATCTTTACCTTTATCGCTGTATTGCTTATCAATAGTTCTATACGACTTTCTGTATACTCGAAGCGTTTTATCATTAAAACGATGCAGATGGTAGGGGCGACTAAAAAGTTTATTCGCAAACCTTTTGTTTGGAAAAGTGTCCGCTTGGGTATGATTGGTGCCGTGGTAGCAATGATAGGGGTGGCGATCGTATTGTATTATTTAGATAAGGCGTTTCCTGAACTAGCGTTATTGAGTGATCCTATGCTACTCATCATTCTATTTGTAGGGGTGTTTGGGATCGGCGTGTTGATTACATGGATCAGTACTTTTTTTGCTACCCAACGTTTTCTAAACCTGCGAACAGATGAGTTATATTATTAACCGCATTGCACATTAATCTCAGTTACTACCTATGCGCGCTGCTAAAATCACTTTTTTGATCATTACCATCGTTTTGTCGGTTCCTTTTTTTTGGATCGCCATTCAGACGTTTAAACCTGTAAGAAATGTGACCATAGAGGATGTGATCCCGATTACAGGCATGGTTACTGCGGTAGATACGGCTCCGGGCTATGATATTGCGATCTCATTAGAGAATGACGCTCATTATTACTATATCAATCGCGGATTACAAACTCCGTTAAATTTAGATCAATTACGATCCGATATTCTGAATAAAACCATTACTTTGTACTCCGTAAAAAGATGGACGCTATTTACCCGAGATAAGATCATGGGTCATATCTCTAAACTGATGGTAGGAGACCGTGTCCTTTTTAATGAACTACAAGACGATAAACACTAAGAACTGATGAGCAACAAGCCTACTAAAAATAAGTCATACCAACCTGATTTTGTGTTTGGAAAAAAGAATTATGTAATGATGGCTATTGGGATTGGTGTCATCGCCCTAGGGTTTATACTCATGGCTGGCGGTGGTAGCGATGATCCGAATGTGTTTAATCCTGCGATCTACAACTTCCGTAGAATTAGACTCGCGCCCACCGTAGTTCTTATCGGTTTTGGTATCGAAGTATATGCCATTCTAGTAAATCCTGATAAGAAGAAAAAATAACACTCCTCCTGATATTTATCTATTGGGTAATTATATCTTTGCGCAAACTTTTAGAAACTTTTCTTCATGGAAACGATGGACGCTATTATTCTCGGCATCATCCAAGGGCTTACCGAATTTCTTCCTGTATCCTCTAGTGGTCACTTAGAACTTGGCAAAGCAATTTTGGGCGATGATAGCATACCCGAAGAATCTTTATTATTTACCGTAGTACTGCATTTTGCGACTGCATTGAGTACAATTGTTATTTTTAGAAAAGATATCATCGCGATTCTAAAAGGATTGTTTCAATTCCAAAAAAACGAAGAAACCCTGTTTTCTATAAACATTATTGTATCTATGATCCCTGCTGTATTGGTAGGGTTGTTTTTTGAGGAACAGCTTGAACAATTGTTTAGCGGTAATATCATTCTGGTAGGCAGTATGCTGCTGATTACTGCGGTTCTCTTATGGCTTGCAGACAAGGCTAAGGACACCGCCAAAGCCGTAAGCACTTCCAATGCGTTGGTCATTGGTATTGCGCAAGCTATCGCTATGCTGCCTGGTATCTCCCGTAGTGGTGCTACTATTTCTACCTCGGTATTACTGGGTAATGACAAAACCAAAGCGGCTCGGTTTTCATTCTTAATGGTGATTCCACTAATCTTTGGTAAAATCGCAAAGGACATTCTAGGAGGTGACCTGTCTTTTTCGGCTGCACATAGCCTACCCTTGGCACTTGGATTTGCAGCAGCCTTTATTTCTGGACTTTTCGCCTGTACATGGATGATTTCTTTGGTTAAAAAAAGTAAGTTATCGTATTTTGCTCTATATTGCGTCGTAGTTGGTATCATCGCCATCTGTTTTGGTCTGATCAAATAGCCCCTAATGATTACTGAACAAATGTATAAAGACGGTCAAATACTATTGATCGATAAACCGCTAGAATGGACTTCCTTTCAGGTAGTCAACAAACTTCGTTGGCTGATTCGAAAACAATTCGCTATCAAAAAAATAAAAGTAGGTCATGCGGGTACATTAGACCCATTAGCTTCTGGATTGCTCATTATCTGCACGGGTAAGTTTACCAAACGGATACAAGAACTCATGGGACAGACCAAGGAGTATACGGGTACAATTACACTAGGCGCTACGACACCTTCATACGACCTAGAAACAGCGATAGACCAGACCTACGATACATCGCATCTGACTGAAACATTGATCCAATCGGCCACGCAGCAGTTTATCGGCACTATCTCTCAATATCCCCCAGTTTTTTCGGCACTCAAAAAAGATGGGAAACGATTGTATGAGTATGCACGCCAAGGAGAAGCCGTAACAATAACGCCCCGAGAGATTACGATAGATACTTTCGAAATTACACGAATCGCCTTACCCGAAGTAGATTTTAGAGTTGTGTGCGGCAAAGGCACCTATATCAGATCATTAGCGCATGATTTTGGAAAAGTACTAGAATGTGGTGGACACCTCAGTGCATTGAGAAGAACTAAAATAGGGGAATTTGAAGTAAGTAATGCGATGACCCCCGCGGAGTTCGAAACACAATTAAAAGCAAGTAAATAAGAGGGTTATAAAATATAATTAGCAAAAAGTAGTTATAGTAATTAATGGAATTCATAGACAAACATAAAGCCTTCATTATCACATCCATGCTGATGAGTATTTTTGTACTAACGCTGTACAACATTAATATGGTGAAAAAGAAGCGGGAACAGGCTGAAATCATGATGGAAATTCCAGAAGAAATCATGGAAGAACTGTTGAATTCCGAAGAAGAAGAACTTCCTATCCCTGAAGAGCAAAATCAACTGATTGCCGCTGCCAAGACTACACACAGAGCTTTTAATGAAGATTTTGAAGATATAGACGATTTCGAACAACGTTTTAAATCCCTTACCGAACCCACTACCACCGATGAAGCCACACCCACTGATATGGATCAATTGGTACAAGGGGACGGAGAAATCAATGAAAGTATCACTGAGGAAGAAGAGATCGTTTCTGAAAACAAGGAAGAAACCACTCCTACGGATACCGAAACGAATGATAGAAATAGTACCTCTACCTTTGAACTAAAAGACCGAAAGCTCGTAGGACTACTACCCAACCCTGTATACACCTGTAATGGAAGTGGTAAGGTAGTGGTAAAGATAGAGGTCAATGAAAATGGATATGTGATCGATTCTAAAATCGACAAACGTAACTCCACCACTCGTAATGAGTGCCTATTCGAAAACGCTATGACCTATGCCGAGCAAGCTTTGTTTTCTGCTGCTGAATTAAAAAACCAAAAAGGAAGTATTACCTACTATTTTAATTACGGAGGGTAACCCTTGTTACAGCATGCTCAGTAAATCTTGGGCTATGTTTTTTCCTTTATCCTTATTATACCACCCTTGCAGGCTTTCTTTAAACGTGGCATCTAATGCACCGTGTGTCGCTTTGTATTCTTGTACCATAGCAGTAGCAATGGAGGGTCTTGGTCCCCATGTATTTACTACTTCTTTGGTTTGCTGATTGTATACGATTAGTTTCGGTATCGCCTTACCTCCATTGGTTAGAAAATGAGACATCAAATCATCATGGGTATCTCTAGAAATAATCTTGAGTGTAATCCCATCATTCATACTGGCTAATTTATGTAACACTGGTAGTATATGCGCTGCATCTCCACACCACCCTTCTGTAAGCACCAACCAAGTAACATTGGCAGAGGCATTGATATATGCTTCTTGTATCGCAGGATCTATTTTTAGCGTTTTATCCCATCGTTTCATCCTACGATCATTGAGCATACTATAATTAGTGAGTGCCTCTGATTGTTCATGACCTGTGGATTTTCCTTCTTGGAGTAAATCACTCACCAACGCTCTGTAGGCTTCGTATGTATAGCCTTCTGCAATTCCTCTTTCTATTAATTCCTGCACCTGATTCGTAGGTATCGTATCCTTCATGTTTCCTTTAGCTTATTTTGGGTTGTATCTTTCTGAAATGGTGTAAACCATTCCTCTATCAGACGCGATTGTACATCATTACTTACACAAACAACTGTACAAATTCCCATTTTTACAGCTTCAGCACTCTAATACAGCCTATTATTTTTTGGGCGTTCCCCAAGGGTCGGGCTATCCGCTGTATCTTTTTGTTTTGAAAAGAAAACAAAAAGGATGCCGCTACTATCCCTAACGCAAATTAATGTAATTATTTAACCACTTCGTAAAGAAGTACGGGCGCGACAAGATTTACATTCGTAGCTCCAAACAGATTTGATCCAATAATGATGAGTATGACCACAACGTTGACATTTAACTCCTATCTTGTCTCTCTCTTGTTTAAAATGATTACGACAAGCTTCTTCACTATCAAAATGGGCTGTAAAACTGAAAATGTTCATAACTTATTTTTGCACTAAAATAAGCTTTTTTATGAGATTATTAGTAATTAGGGTCTGCTGAGAAACTCGGCCTTCATTGATTTTCAAATTGATGATCAAATTGTTTTGGTTTTCTTTTTGAATA